>CAWIFK010000010.1:0-853790 GCA_963835385.1 uncultured Actinomycetota bacterium | reverse complement strand
GCGAGGGGGGAGTTGAACTGCCGAGGCTCGCTCGACGCCCTGGACCCCCGAGACCCCGATTCACGCTCAAACTGAGCGTGAACTGCGCATCGGAACAGCAAACGACATCGTTGGGATACGACGACCTACAGGGTCGGTAGCACATGACTTAGCACATGAGCGGCGCTCGGCAGCGCGTAGACTCCGACCATGACCGAAGCCGTCAGCCGACTCGATCGGATCACGGTGGACCCGTTGATCTGTCACGGTGCACCCACGATCCGCGGTATGCGGCTGCGCGTGCAGGACGTGCTCGAACTGCTCGCTTCCGGCATGACCTACGAGGAGATCCTTACCGACTACGACGAGCTCGAGCGTGATGACATTCTCGCGGTGCTCGAGTTCGCCGCGCTGGACTCCTCGGCACGGCTGCAGCGCATCGGGGCGTGACCTCCTTCCTCGTCGACCAGCAGCTTCCCAAGGCGCTGGCGACGTTCTTGGCCGAGCGCGGTCACGACGCGCGTCACATCAAGGGGTACGACGGCGGCACCACGATGCCCGACCCGGACATCGCGCGCTTGGCTGACTCCGAGGATCGATTCGTCGTGACCAAGGACGACGACTTCCGCATCTCTCACCTGCTGGGCACGCCGCCCGCGCGACTCCTCCATGTCACCTGCGGCAACATCACGACCCGCGATCTTCTCGTCCTGTTCGACCAGCAGTGGCCCGCGCTCGACGCCGCCCTCACGGTCTACAAGTACGTGGAGATCAACCGCGCGGGCGTGTTCATCCACGACCGCGACTGAAGCGGATTGGCCACCGGCGGGGGGCGATTCTTCCGCTCCCTCGCCTACCGTCTACTCCGCTCCCTCCGCCTACCGTCTACTCCGCTTCCGCCCTTGCGACCTCCGCTCCAACCCTCCTCACCGTCTCCCTCTCCGACCCATCCCTTCGCCCTGCTCTCACCTCCCCACTTCTGCTCCCTCTGAATGGACGTATGCTACCGTGGTAGCGACATAATACGCGTTTCTAGAAACAGGCGAGGAGTCGCGTGTGAAAGGTGGAGTGATCCTGTTCCGGGGGACGGGCGCTGCGGCGTGCCGCTACCTGGAGTCGGACCGCTCCCGCGCTGACGACTACTACCTGAAGGACGGCACCACCATCGCATCGTTCACCGTCACCGACGGGACGGGCGAGGTCCGGGCAACGGCCCAGCTTGACCCCGAGGCGTACGCCGGTTGGGTGGACTGGGTCGACCCGCTGACCAGGACCTCGATGGGCAAGCCCAGGCTGCCGGGCGAGGAGGGCACCTCCAAGCGCGGATCGCCCCGGTTCGCCGAGATGGTCATCAACGCCCCGAAGTCGCTCTCGGTGGCAGCCGCGCTGCACCCCGAGGTATCCGCCGCGCTGGACGCGGCGCAAGCAGACGCGGTGGCCGAGATCCGCCGATTTCTCGCGCTGCACTCGGTCACCCGAGTCGGCCCGCGCGGACGCCAGGAGGTGGTGCCGATCGAGCGGCTGCAGACCGTCGCCGTGGTCCACAAGACAAGTCGCGCGGGCGACCCGCACCGACACGTCCACTTCCAGATCGGCACCCGCGTCTGGGCGGCAGGCAAGTGGCGCGGCCTCGACACCGCCGCACTGTTCAAGCAGCAGGGAGCGATCCGCGCACTCGGCACCGCCGTGCTCGCCGCCCACCCCGCGCTCGCAGACACGCTCGACAGGCATGGCCTCACGCTCGACCCGGTGACCGGCGAGGTCACCGAACTCGAGCCCTTCAACCCCGTCATGTCGAAGCGCGGCGTCCAGGTCGAGAAGAACCTCGCCGAGCTGGAAGCAGTCTGGGAGGAGACGCATCCCGGCCAGGAGCCCGGCCCGGTCGTGCATGCCCGGATGATCGCCGCAGCGTGGGCCAAGGACCGGCCACAGAAGCGCCCAACGGGCCTCGCTCACGAGGAGGGCTGGCAGGACGAGCTCGCTCGTGCCGGGTATAACCCGACCATGTTCCTGCAGCGACAGTTCCCCACCCACGCTCCGCTCGGTGTGGACGAGTTGCAGATTCAGACGATCGCATCCCGCGCACTTGACCGTTGCGCCGCAGCCGCGTCGACCTGGACCTGCCACACAGTGCAGGAGCAGGTCACTCGGATCGTCACCGAGTACGGAGCCCGCGCCAACCCCGCCGACCTGCGCGAACTCGTCGACATGGCCACCGACCTCGCCGTCGGCGACTGTCTCTCTGTGCTCCCGCCCGGGAGCGTCCAGCCCGAGCACGTTGCCCACCTGACCAGCCTCCAAGTCATCGCTGTTGAGACGAAGCTCCGCGACCTCCTCACCGCCGCAACCGAACACAACGGCCAGGGGGACGAGCCCGACGTGAAAACACTCGCCGCGGAACGTGGCCTGGACGACGCACAGGCCCAGGCTGCTGCCGCCACCGCCTCAACCGATCCGCTGGTGATGGTGGAGGGAGCGGCCGGCGCAGGCAAGACCACGATGCTCGGCGTCGCCATTGCCGCCGCAACAGCCGAAGGCCGAGCCACGCGGATTGTGACGCCGACCAAGAAGGCCGCCAACGTCGCCGCCCAGGAACTCGGGGTTTCTGCCGAGTCGGTCGCCAAGCTGCTCCACGCCCACGGCTGGCGCTGGAACGACGACGGCGTCTGGTCCCGCGTTGACCCAGGCGATCCGCCGGCCTGGGCGAAGCTCAGTCACGGCGAGCGGATCGTGGTCGACGAGGCAGGCCTGCTCGACCAAGACAGCGCAATCGCGCTCCTCACCACTGCGGCCGAAGCGGGCGCCACGATCGCCCTTGTCGGAGACCGCGCCCAACTGCCGGCCGTGGGACGAGGCGGCGTGCTCGACATCGCCGCGGCGTTGGTCACCGGGAGTGGCGGCACGGTCCACGATCTCGACACCGTGCACCGATTCACCGATCCCGCCTACGCCGACCTCACTCTCAAGCTGCGCGAAGGCCATGACCCCGCTAGCCTGTTCGATCGGCTCCACGGTCTCAGTCTCGTCCAGCTCCACGCGACCGAAGACAGCGCGCACGAAGAGATCGCCAACGCAAGCACGGCAGCGATCGAGGCTGGAACGACGGTGGCCGCGACGGTTGCGACTAACGACGAGGCCCGCGACCTCAACGAGCGCGTTCGCAGCCAGCGGGTTGCGGCGGGTGAAGTCGACGACACGACCACCGTCACAGGCTGCGACGGCCTTCCCGTTGGCGTCGGAGACGTCATCGCCACTCGCAGGAACGACAGCGGCCTCGGTGTCGCCAACCGGCAGGTCTGGGCTGTCCAGCACGTCGGCAGCGACGGCACTTTGTCAGTCATTGACGCCGGGAATGCCCGCCACCGCCGCTCGGTAACCCTGCCGCCGTCATACGTCGCCGAGCACGCCCACCTCGCCTACGCCGCCACCGGGTACGGCGTCCAGGGCGTCACCACAACGACCGCTCACACGCTGCTGTCAGGGTCACTCGCCGCGGCAGGCGTGTACGTCGGCATGACCCGCGGCCGCGACTCGAACGTCCTGCACACCGTCGCCGACGACCTCGACGATGCACGGAGGCAGTTCATCGACGCTCTTGAGCGCGACCGCGCCGACCGTGGCCTTGAAGCAGCCACATCCGATGCTCACGCCGCCATCGCTGGGCTAGCAGCCGAAGGACCGGTCAAGGTGGTCAACAACGAACGGGCTCGGCTGGTCCAGGCCATCGCCCACGCAGACCAGGAAGCCGAACGGTGGGAGCACGCCGCCGGTCTTCTGGCCGCCCAAGCGCGGACCCACGCGGACGAGGAGGCATCCGGTCGAAACGCCCTCGCCGTAGCCGAAGCTCACTCGGCGGCGGTCCTCGACGACGCGGTGCGACCACTACTCGCACAAGCGATCGTCGACGGGCGGGCCTACCTCGACGCGCACAATCAACAAGTCGCCGCGCGAGAGGAGGCCAACTCGACAGGCCGACTGACCAGGCGGTCCGCCAAGCGGAGGCTCGACGCGGCGCGGGCAGAGGCGCAGGACGCGCGAGCGCGAGTGCTCGACCAGTGGAACAGCTTGCCGGCCACCGGCCCGTCGTCCGCCAACACCCGGGACCGGCTCGACGCATGGGCCGAGCGGGTCGCATACGAGCGTGCCCATGCGGCGCCCTCGGTGGCGACAGCTCGCCAACAGGTCGAAGTGGCGGGCAAGGTGCTGAAGCAGACCCGGTGGCGGCACCGCGCCGAGACCGAGGAACTGACCATCGGCGTCTACGGTCGACGCGATGCCGCCTCGCTCCGAACAATCAGCGGAGCAAACAGCGCCGAAGCTCGTGTGCAGCGATGGCAGCAGTACGCCGCCGCTTCGCGCGCCGACCTCGCCCACATCGAATCCCTCCCGATCGGACGAGCCGTAAGGTTCATCGAAACTCGCAACGCTCAAGCCCCGCGGGCCGGCGTGGGGCGAACAGCCGCCGGCCGTAACGCGCGACTCGACCTGCGGACAGAACACCGGATCGAACAAGCCGACCCCGAGCTCGGCCGCAGCATGTAGGGACACCTGCCGGTATGCCGAGCACGGGGCTGCCCGTTACGCGTCGGAAGAACGCGCCACCAAGCGCGCGGTCCTCCCAAGTTGCGGGGGCGTCTCAACCCGCTGATAGCTGCGGTGAGCGGGCACTCGTGGGCCTGTCGGTGTTTTGAGCGCGCATCCCCCGGACGGGGATCGTGCACTGGGACGCTCCGCGAGCCGATCGGCCCTCGAAGGGCCGACTGGTGGCGCGCGCTTTTGTGAGGACCGCTTATGAGGACAAGGACTCGGTCCTCAGCCTCGGCCTAGGTGTTCTGCTTGGCCTCGAACGGCCAACTGTCGCCCCAAGCCGCGTTGCGGGCGGCGCGGTACGCAGGTCCCTGGCGCTTGGAGATCACCTCGGTCGTCGTAGTGCCTTCTGGGCGGCAGAGCTCCAGCTGGACTAGTCCCTTGCGTTTGGTCGGGTGGCGGAGGACGCGACTTGGTCGACTTTCGTCCTCCGTGCTGTCCAGGCGCACGGCGACATAGGAGAACTTCTCGTCCTCATGGCCAAGATGGGCGCTCTTCACCTTCCGGTGTAGGGAGGACCTCGCGACGCGGACTGCAAAGTGGCACCAGTCCGTGTCGATCAGGGGACAGGCCTGACTGTGCGGGCAGGGCGCGACCACCGACCCGCCAGCCCGGAGTAGGACGTCGCGCGCAGCAAGCACACGCTCGTAGCCGTCAGGCGTGCCCGGTTCCACGATGACCACGACTCGACCTGCTTGCGCAGCACCTTCGACAACGGCGCGCTGCCTGTCTGCGGTCAGCTCACTCAGCACGTAGGACACAACGACGAGATCCGCACTCGGCAGATCCCGCCAAAGGCTTCCCTTTCGCCACTCGGCCTCGCGAAGGGTCAGATGACTGGAGCGAGCCGCAAGCGCTCGACCCATGTCGAGAGCTGCCGCCGCGTGGTCTATGACTCTGGCGTGCGCCAGGCTCGGGAAGACGGACGCGGCCGCCCACGTCGCTGCGCCCGTGCCTCCACCGAGGTCGAGCAGCGTGGCAGGGGTGAGACCGAGTCGCGCCTGAGCCGTCTGTCGCAAGGCGGAAGCCGCCGCGGCGAACGTCGCTGGCATGCGGTAGACGGCGTATGCCGCTACATGCTCGGGGGTGCGCAGGATCGGGCTGGAGGCAGGCCCGACTGCTCGGTACCGGGCACTGAGAGCTTCGACGCGCCTGGTGACCCTAGCAACGTCGAACCCTTCGGTGTAGTGCTCCAGAGCTGTGCGGAGCTCGGCGGCGAGTTCCTCTGTAGCTGCGCCGCCGTTCATCGGGCCGCACGATCCGTTCCGGGCAAGGGCTCGAGATTTCGTAGCGCTGGTCGAGCAGTGACCGCGACGGCGAGCATGATGAACCCGGAAGCCCAGAAGGCAGTGGTGAGGGCGAAGTACTGTGCCACCACCGATCCGATCGCAGCGCCGACAGCAGAACCGCCGATCGAGGCAACGAAATAGACACTGCTGACTCGGCCGAGGAGCTCGGGAGGTGTGACGAGCTGACGCACCGTGCTGGCCGCCGCACCCCACACCATGGTGTGGACACCAAAGCCGACCATGGTGAGCGCGACGACCGGGGCCGGCGGGAGCGACGCGAGTATCAGGTGGACGCCGCCCTCGACGAAGAAGCCGACACCCACGATGCCCGCGTACCCGAGCCTCGTCCGGACCTTGCCGAACACCCAGGGACCGGCAAGCCCCCCGAGTGCCGCGCACGTTGTCAGAAGGCCGAACTGAAGGTCAGTCAGCCCCAGCAGCAACTTGCAATAAAGCACCCACGTGGCGAACGGGGCTGAGAACGCCACGTTCATCACCAAGATGCTCAGAACCAGCGTTCTCATCGCCGGGTGACGCCAAAGCCACCGCAACCCATCGCGGAGCTCCGGCAGCACCGACCTAGCGCTCGTCGGTTGACGAGCGGCGGTCGATGGCAGCCTCATACGAGACACGAGGACCGCGCCTGCCGCGAAGGTGATTGCCTGAGCGAGCGAGGGGACGGCGTGGCCCACGCCGAAAAGCAGGGCGCCCAGCGGTGGACCAGCCAGCTGGTTGCCGGCGGTGAACGTCAGTCCCAGCCGAGCGTTGGCGGTGCCCAGCTGATCAGTCGGGACGGTGGACACCAGCAGGCGTGAGGCCGCGGTGTCGGCGAGCGTCTCTCCGGTGCCGAGAATGAAGAGAGCCACGTAAACGACCCCGACTGCGGCGTAGTCCGCCGCGACAGCAGCGCCCAACATCGCCATTGTCAGGGCGCGGCAGGCGTTGACAACGACGATGAGTCGGCGCCCGTCGAGGCGGTCCACGAATGCACCGCTCAGGAGCCCAAGAAGCAGCCAGGGGAGCTGTTGGACAAACACCGCAGCGCCCACCGCGGCCGGTGAATTCGTGTAGGAAGCGATCAGCAGCGGGCCCGCAGAAAGCAGGACGCCGTCGCCGAGGTTGGTGAAAGCAGAGGCTGCGAAGAGCCGGTGAAAGTTGGGCGTGAGCGCAGATGGAAGCAGCCAGTTGGGCAGCATTAAAAGGACTCCGGTTCGGTCGGTACGAAGCGCGTGACGGCGCAAGAACCGCGGCGCAGGCCGCGACGTACCGATCGGACCGAGGGGTCACTCCATCAACCCACGCACCCAACGTGCGGGGTCACGTGTTTCAAGCGAGGAGGCCTAGAAGGCAAACCCCTGCGTGGAGGGATCGGTACGGAACCGGATGACCTTCCTAGCCATGACTCCTCCTCACTGGCCGCCAACTGACAGGCAGCCGAACCTGATAACACCCTAGAACACGTGGCGACCGGACCAGGCTGATGACGCTTATCGGCTGCAAATTGTTCCGTTCAGCGAACCCCAACTGACGAATGCAAAGGAGCGCGATGAGGACGTGACGTGGGCGTGGCGGCAGCCGTCGCCGTTTAGCCCGTCCGAAAGGTTTCCCGGGACCCGGGGTCTTGCGGACGCATATCGAGCGTCCGGAGACGGACTGGTCTCCGCCGCCAGCGCGATTCCGGCTGGCGCTTACATCGCGGTTGGTCTTGGCCGCCCTCGCACGCGTGTGGCCACGGAAGCGACCCACGTTTCGCACGTCGAGGTGCGGAGTTTCGCCTGAGGATCAAGCCTGTCGGCGCCACTCTGCAAGTACCGGCCTTCGACGTGGTGCCCGTCAGGAAGCGGTGTGGCTCATCCGTTGACGTCAGGTTCAGCTCAGTTCAGTCGTCGGGGTCGAAGAGCCTGAGGAACTTCTCGCGTGGGATGACCAAGCGCCTCCCAAGCCTGACCGCGGGGATTGTGCCGTTCTCGACGCCCGCCGTCACCGTCCGCGGGTCCACCCCGAGGGCAGCTGCTGCCTCCGTGCGGGTGATGACAAGGCTCCGCGAACCTCGCAGCGTGTCGATCGTTACCGTCGCCGTCCTCATGTCGGGTCTCCCGTCTCTTCCCCACGCGGGATGGAGATTCCCGATGCTACAGGTTCGCGCTTGATGTATCAAGTGCAGCGCTGTATGTTTCTTTTATGGAGCCACGGCAGCGGGGGAACCCCCCCGGCAACACCAACGAACACGTAGCGGCAAACCTGCGCACCGCACGACAAGCGATCGGGATGGACCTGCGCACGCTCGCCGACCGGATCAGGGACACCGGCCGCGCGATGTCACCCTCGGCGCTAAGCAAGATAGAGAACGGCGACCGGCGCGTGGATGTCGACGACCTGACCGTTTTCGCCTACATGTTGCAGACCACGCCAGCCGCCCTGCTCACCCCACCTACAGGTGCCAAGCCGTCAACCGGCGTGCCAGAAGGCCAGTACAACGCGGAAGAGATCCGTGGGTGGGTCCGGGGCCAGGCAAAGCTCACCACTGAGGGCCTCGCGCACTACTGGAAGGACGAGTACTTCAACGCGGTAAGCCAGGTCCGCTACTACGAGGGCCTGATGCTCCAGTACGCCGACGGCCGCGAGGGCAACACGATGCATCGCGCCACCTACGAGCAACGACTCGCAGCCGCGGGCGCCCGACGCGACGAGGCACGTCTGAGGTTGCTCGCCCTTGACCCTGACGCGCTCCCCGCGCCCCGCGACGACGCCGCCGAGGGGTGGACCTGACATGACCGAGAAGCACGTCCGCCGCTCCCGGTCCCGGCACGCGGGGTCGCTCACGTCGTACGCAACCCAGGGTGGGCAGCGATGGAAGTTCCAGATCTACGTCCCCAAGGACCCCGAGCGCCCCGAGCTCGGCGACACCCGGCTGACCCGCGGTGGATTCAAGAGTCTCGACGAAGCACAGCGCGCGCTCGACGAGGCGCTCAAGAAGAAGCGGTCCCACGCGCGGTTCCAGACCAAGACGCCGACCATCGGCGAGTACGCCGACCATTGGATCGCAACCCTGCGGCTGCAGAACTCGACCATCGAGGGTTACAAGAAGATCCTGCGAAACCACATCACGCCCTACCTTGGCGCGATTCGCATCGACAAGCTCACCGCCACCCGCATCGCCACGCACTACCGCGAGCTGGAGACCTCGGGGCGCAAGGACAAGCCCGGCCTCGGAAAGCCGCTGTCGGCCAACACCGTCTCGAAGGTCCACGTCCTGCTCGCCGCGATGCTCGACGCCGCCGTCGATGACGGGCTGATCCTGCTCAGCCCCGCGAAGAAGACGCGCACCGTCAACCCGCCCAGGTCCAGCCAGATCCGCGCACAGAAGCCCGAGATCATCACCTGGACCGGGTCACAGCTCCAATCCTTCCTCACCTGGAATCGCGACGTGCTCGGCGACGAGATGTTCCCGCTGTGGCGGACGCTCGCCTACACCGGTATGCGCCGCTCCGAGGCGCTCGCGCTGCGCTGGTCCGACATCAACTTCACCACCGGTCGGATCAGCCTGCGCCGAGCCGTCGACGTCACACTTCCTAACACCACGAAGGTCACCAAGACCGGCAGTGCCCGAGTCATCGACATCGACGCCGAGACCCTGCGCGTCCTCAAGTCCCACAAGTCCGACCGCGGCGCGATCTCCCTCGACCTCGCTCGCGCCGACGCCTACGTCTTCGGAGACGACAACGGAGCGATCCGCGTCCCCGACGCCGTGACCAGCCGCTGGACCCGGCGCCTCGACTGGGCGCTGCGCCGAGATCGAGGGCCTGCCTCGCGTCACCCTTAAAGGACTGCGGCACACGCACGCCACCTTGCTCCTGGAACTCGGCGAGCACCCCAAGGTCGTCCAAGAGCGGCTCGGGCACTCCACGATCACCACGACGATGAACATCTACAGCCACGTCACGCCCGACGATGCAGAAGAGCGCCATCGACCGCTTCGCCGCGCACCTCGGCGAGAACCCCGCCGGGGCCTAGCACATATTTCGGCACATGGCTGCCGAGCACCCCGCGCTGAACGACAAAGCCCCAGGTCAGAAGACCTGGGGCTGTTGTGCGCGAGGGGGGAGTTGAACCCCCACGCCCTTTCGGGCACACGGACCTGAACCGTGCGCGTCTGCCTATTCCGCCACTCGCGCGTGAAGCCTGCTCAGGGTAGCCCACGCGACGCGAGGCGGCCAAAACGGGCCGTGACGCCGGCTCAGCGAGGCAGGGCGAGGCGGGGAGGCGGCCACCACGCCCGAATCGACACCCCGTACCCGCCATGGCGTGCTGCAGGAGAGAGGGAGCGGTGCCGTTACGATCGGGGAAACCCGGGAAACACCTTCGGTGCCCTGCCTGCGCCCGTGGCGCGGGGCCGTGCTCACGTGCGGATCAGGCACCGGCGTGGTCCGCGAGTGAGGAAGGAGGCGACGGCACCGACATGGGCATCCTGCAACGGTTCGAGACCAAGCTCGAAGAGCTCGTCGCCGGCACCTTCGCGCGCGCCTTCCGCAGCAACGTGCAGCCCGTCGAGATCGCCGCCGCGCTCCAGCGCGAGGTCGACAACTCCGCGCAGATCCTGTCGCGCGAGCGCCGGCTGGTGCCCAACCAGTTTCACGTGGAACTCTCCCCGTCCGACCACGAGCGCCTCGCGCCGTACTCCTCCACGCTCGCCGACGAGCTCGTCGACATGCTGCGCGAGCACGCGCACGACCAGTCCTACGTCTTCACCGGTCCGGTGACGATCGGCTTCGACGAGCGCGACGACCTGTCCACCGGACGCTTCCGGGTGCGCAGCTCGGCGCTGGCGCAGGTCACGCCGACCTCCGCGAGCGCCGTCACCGACTCCGCCGTACGGCGGGCCCGCGTGATCCTCGAGGTCAACGGCATGCGACACCCGCTCGACCCGCCCGGCATCGTGATCGGTCGCGGCAGCGAGGCCGACCTGCGGATCAACGACCCCGGGGTCTCCCGCCGGCACGCCGAGATCCGGATCTACCCCGGCGAGAGCGCCGCGCCGCAGGTCAGCGTGGTGGACCTCGGCTCCACCAACGGCATGCTGGTCAACGGGCACAAGGTCGGCCAGGCCACGCTGGACGACGGCGCCCGGGTCAAGATCGGCAACACCACGATGACGATCCGCTTCGTCGCTGCCCCGGAGCCACCGAAGGCCGGCGGGCCCGGCCGGGAGGGCGGCTGGGGTGTCTGAGCTGACCCTGATCCTGATCCGCTTCGCCTACCTGGCGATCCTGTGGATCTTCGTGCTCTCCGCGGTGTCGGTGGTGCGCTCGGACATGTTCGGTGCCCGCGTCGACCAGGCGCCGCGCGCAGAGCGGCGGGCCGAGAAGCGCGCCCGCGCCACCCGCGGCAAGGCCGGCCGACGACCACGCGGCGCGCCGACGCACGTCGCGATCAGCGAGGGGGCCAACGCCGGGGAGAACATCTCCCTCGACCTGGCCCCGTTGCTCATCGGTCGCGGGTCGGACGCCGCGATCAGGCTCGACGACGACTACGTCTCCACCCGGCACGCCCGGATCGCGGCCTCCGACGACCAGTGGTTCGTGGAGGACCTCGGCTCCACCAACGGCACCTACCTCGGCTCCACCAGGGTCACCCAGCCGACGACGATCACGCTCGGCACCAAGATCCGGATCGGCAAGACCACTCTCGAGCTGAGGAAATAGGGCCTGCCCGGCATGGACCCCACCTCCTCCCCCCTCGGGCTGCGCTATGCGGCGCTGTCCGACGTCGGCCGTGTCCGCAAGGACAACCAGGACTCGGGCTTCGCCAGCGAGCACCTGCTGGTGATCGCCGACGGCGTCGGCGGAGCCGCCCGCGGGGACATCGCCAGCAGTACGGCGGTGCAGATCCTGCGCCGCCTCGACGGCCCGGCGCCCGAGGACATGCAGGAGGCGGTGGCCGGCGCCATCCACCGCACCCACGACCGGCTGGCCGAGCTCGTCGAGGAGGACCCGGAGCTCGACGGGACCAGCACGACGGTCACCGCCGCGCTGTTCGACGGGACGAGCATCACCGTGGGGCACGTCGGCGACAGCCGCGGCTACCTGCTGCGCGAGGGCCAGCTGGCCCAGCTGACGAAGGACCACACCTTCGTGCAGAGCCTGATCGACGAGGGCCGGATCACCGAGGACGAGGCACGCACCCACCCGCACCGCAACCTGATCCTGCGCGCGGTCGACGGCGTGCACGACACCGAGCCGGACCTTTTCGACGTCGAGCTGGCCGCCGGCGACCGGCTGCTCCTGTGCTCCGACGGGTGCTCGGGCGTGCTGGACTCCCGCCGGCTCGCCGACATCCTCGGCACCGGCAGCATCGACTTCGCCGTCGTCGAGCTCGTGCGGGCCGCCCTGGAGGCCGGCTCCTCCGACAACGTCACCGTCGTGGTCGCCGACGTGGTCGACGCCGGGTCGGCGGCCGCCGACCCGGACACGTCCGCAGCGGCCAGCACCGGACCGATGCTGGTCGGGGCGGCCGCCGAGCAGCCCCGGCGCACCGGCGCTGCCTCCAAGAGCTTCTTCCGCGGTCACCGCGGTGGCGACACCGGCGAGCTCGAGCCGGTCGGTGGCGACACCGGCGCGGGCGCCGAGCTCGACCCCGAGGAGCTGCGCTACGCACCCCGCCCGCCGCGGCGCTATGCGTGGTTCCGCCGCGCCGCGGTGCTCCTGGTCGCGGTGGCGCTGCTGGTGACCGGCGGGATGCTGGCATGGAACTGGTCGCAGAGCCAGTACTACGTCGCCGTCGCCGAGGAGAACGTCGCGATCTACCGCGGCATCCAGGCCGACCTGCCCGGGGTGCAGACGCACGCGCTCGCCGAGACCACACCGGTGACGCTCGCGTCGCTGCCGGAGTACCGCGCCGACCAGGTGCGCGCCGGCATCGCCGCCGACAGCCTCGACGACGCCCACGAGATCGTCGGCAGCCTCACGGACCTGGCGCGCAAGTGCCCCGAGCCGACCCCGTCGGCGAGCCCCTCCCTCCTCCCGTCCCCCAGCCGGTCCGCCGGCCCGCAGCCGTCGCGGCGGCCCTCGGCGCAGGCGAGCACCAGCCCGCGAGCCGGCCTGCAGACCTCGCTGAGCCCCAGCCCCTCGGCCAGCCCGAGCCCGTCGCCCAGTCCCACCCTGGCGCCTCCGGACTGCATCGAGGCGAGTGCGGCGGTGGCGCCGTGAGCCAGCTGAACCCGCTGAACGCCCTCCCGGTCGGCTTCACCCACCGCCGCCGGCGCGGCGCCGAGCTGTTCCTGCTGCTGCTGAGCCTGCTGGTCGGGATCGGCGGCTACGCCGCGGTCGGCCTCGGCGTCGAGGGCCAGGTGCCCGTCGACCTCGTCGGCTACGGCGGCTGGCTCGCCGGGCTCTGCCTCGGCGCGCACGTCGTGGTCCGGCTGACGGCGCCGTACGCCGACCCGGTGCTGCTCCCGATCGTCGCCGCCCTCAACGGTCTCGGGCTGGCGGTGATCCACCGGCTCGACCTCGCCACGGGCAACAGCCTGGCCCGGACGCAGCTGATGTGGATGACGATCGGCGTGATGCTGTTCGCGCTGGTGCTGCTCGTGCTGCGCGACCATCGCCGCCTGCAGGCGTTCACCTACACCTCGGGCTTCGCCGCGGTGCTGCTGCTGCTGATGCCGTTGATGCCGGTCCTCGGCCGTGAGATCCGCGGCGCCCGGATCTGGATCGGCATCGGCCCGTTCAGCTTCCAGCCGGGCGAGGTCGCCAAGGTGCTGCTCGTGATCTTCTTCGCCGGCTACCTCGTGCTGCACCGCGACGCCCTCGCGCTGGCGGGGCGCCGCTTCCTCGGCATCGACCTCCCGAGGGCCCGCGACCTCGGCCCGATCCTCGTGATGTGGCTGATCAGCCTCGGCGTCCTGGTCTTCCAGCGCGACCTGGGCTCCTCGCTGCTGTTCTTCGGCGTGTTCCTGGTGATGCTCTACGTCGCCACCGAGCGACCGGGCTGGCTGGTCGTCGGCACCGCGCTGTTCCTGGCCGGCTCCTACCTCGGCTACCTGCTCTTCGGGCACGTCCAGTCGCGCGTCGCCGCCTGGCTGGACCCGTTCGACCCCGACAACAACGGCTTCC
Organism: uncultured Actinomycetota bacterium; assembly: GCA_963835385.1. Classification (GTDB taxonomy): domain Bacteria; phylum Actinomycetota; class Actinomycetes; order Propionibacteriales; family Nocardioidaceae; genus Nocardioides_B. Next base: position 839,824 of record CAWIFK010000010.1, on the reverse strand, counting down.
AGATCGTGCAGGGCATGTTCGGCATGGCGTGGGGCGGCCTGGTCGGTCGCGGCCTCGGCCAGGGCAGCCCGACGCTGATCCCGATCCCCGAGTCGGACTTCATCTTCGCCGCGATCGGCGAGGAGCTCGGGCTCACCGCGACGATGGCGATCATCGTGCTCTACGGCCTGATCGTGGAGCGCGCGCTGCGCACGGCGCTGGTCTGCCGCGACGCCTTCGGCAAGCTGCTGGCCACCGGGCTCGGCGTGGTCTTCGCGCTCCAGGTGTTCGTCGTCATCGGCGGCGTCACGAAGCTGATCCCGCTGACCGGTCTGACCACTCCGTTCCTGTCCTACGGCGGCTCCTCACTGGTGGCGAACTGGGCGATCATCGGGCTGCTGCTGCGGATCTCCGACCAGGCCCGGCGCCCGCTGCCGGACCTCTCCGGGTCCGACGCCGGCCCCGGCGAGTCCGACGCCACCCAGGTGGTGAAGCTGGGATGAGCGCCTCATGAACAAGCCGATCCGCACCATGGCGATCTTCTGCATGCTGCTGTTCGTCGCCCTGCTCCTCAACACGACCTACCTGCAGTACGTCCAGGCCGGTGACCTCAACTCGCGCAACGACAACAAGCGGGTCCGCGACGCCGAGTTCTCCCGCAAGCGCGGCGCGATCCTCGCCGCCAACGGCAAGGCGATCGCGGAGAGCGTCCCGATCAAGGACCAGTTCGAGTACCAGCGGACCTATCCCGAGCCGCTCGAGTACGCACCGCTCACCGGCTACTACTCCTACCTCTACGGCCGCAACGCCGTGGAGCTGACCCAGAACGAGATCCTCTCGGGCAGCGACCCGCGGCTGTTCGTCGACCGGGTCGTGGACCTCGTCGGCAACAGCCAGCCCAAGGGCGGCTCGGTGTCGCTGACGGTGCTGCCGGCCGCCCAGGACGCTGCCTGGACGGGTCTGCGAGCCCTCGGTGGCGGTCAGGAGGGCGCCGTGGTCGCGCTCGAGCCGTCGACCGGCAAGATCCTCGCGCTGGCGTCCTCGCCGGCGTACGACCCGAACCAGCTCGCCTCCCACGACTTCAGCGCGGTGCAGAAGGCCTGGGAGCGGCTGAACGAGGCCGACGGCGCCCCCATGACCGACCGGGCGATCCAGGAGATCTACCCTCCCGGCTCGACGTTCAAGCTGGTCACCGCCGCGGCCGCTCTGGAGAGCGGGCAGTACCAGCCGGACTCGCTGGTCAAGGGTGGCTTCGAGCTGGACCTCCCGGAGACCGACAACACCCTCCCGAACGAGAACGGCAGCAGCTGTGGCGGCGACCGGATCACGCTGACCCAGGCACTGATGGTCTCGTGCAACGTCACCTTCGGCGACCTCGCGCTCAAGCTCGGCGAGGACGCGCTGCGCGAGCAGGCGGAGGCGTTCGGCTGGGAGGACACCTACCTCGAGGACCTCAACGGCATGGTCGCGAGCCGGTTCCCGGCGCCGCCGGTGTCGCTGCCGCTGCTGGCCTACTCCGGCATCGGCCAGTTCGACGTCGCCGCCACCCCGCTGCAGATGGCCATGGTGGTCTCGGCGATCGCCAACGGGGGCACCGCGATGCGGCCCTACCTCGTCGACGAGGTGCGCGCACCGGACCTGTCGGTGCTCGACAAGACCGACCCCGAGCCGTACCGCGAGGCCGTGAGCGCCGCGGTGGCGCGCGACCTGACCCAGATGATGGTCGAGGTCGTCGACCAGGGCACGGGGACCCCGGCGCAGATCCCCGGGGTCAAGGTCGCGGGCAAGACCGGGACGGCGCAGAGCGACGAGGGCCGGCCGCCGTACGCGTGGTTCGTCTCCTTCGCCCCCGCCGACGATCCCCAGGTCGCCGTCGCGGTCCTGGTGGAGGACGCCGGGGTGGATCGCGACGCCATCTCCGGCGGCGGGCTCGCCGCACCGATCGCCAAGTCGGTGATGGAGGCGGTGATGGACCAGTGAGGACCAGCTCGGCGCACCTCCTCGAAGGCGGGCCGGCACGCGGGACCGCAAGGGCAAGCACGACCGAGGGAAGAGGACGAGACCACCAGTGAGCGACGGAACCGCAGGCGAGCGGCACCGCATCGGCGGCCGCTACGAGGTCGGCGAGCTGCTCGGCCGTGGGGGCATGGCCGCGGTGCGCAAGGGCACCGACGTCCGGCTCGGCCGGATCGTGGCGATCAAGCGGCTGCGCACCGACCTCGCCAGCGACCCGACCTTCCAGGCCCGGTTCCGGCGCGAGGCCCAGGCGTCCGCCTCCCTGAACCACCCCGCGATCGTGTCGGTCTACGACACCGGCGAGGAGATGGCGACCGACGGCTCCGGCGTGCCGCAGCCCTACATCGTGATGGAGTACGTCGCCGGGCGCACGCTGCGCGAGATCCTGCGCGAGGGCCGCAAGATCCTCCCCGAACGGGCGCTGGAGATCACCTCCGGCGTGCTCTCCGCCCTCGACTACAGCCACCGCGCCGGCATCGTGCACCGCGACATCAAGCCGGCCAACGTGATGCTGACCCCCTCGGGCGACGTGAAGGTGATGGACTTCGGCATCGCACGTGCCATGGCCGACGTGTCCTCCACGATGACCCAGACCGCCGCCGTGGTCGGCACCGCGCAGTACCTCTCTCCCGAGCAGGCCCGCGGGGAGACCGTGGACACCCGCAGCGACGTCTACTCCACCGGCTGCCTGCTCTACGAGCTGCTGACCGGCCGGCCGCCGTTCGTGGGGGAGAGCCCGGTGGCGGTCGCGATCCAGCACGTGCGCGAGGAGGCGCCGCCGCCCTCGGCACTCGACGAGGACCTCGCTCCCGAGGTCGACGCGATCGTGATGAAGGCGCTCGCCAAGCGGATCGAGGACCGCTACCAGAGCGCGGCGGCGATGCGTGCCGACATCGAGCGGTACCTCGCGGGCAAGCCCGTCGCCGCCCCGGCGGTCGCAGCCGGGGCCACGACCGACTTCATGCCCGATGACCGGCCCACCGACGCCACCTCGATCTTCACCACGCGCGCCGACGGGCGCGAGGAGGACCGGCCACGCAGGAGGTGGCCGATCGTCGTGGTGGCACTGGCGATCCTGGCGCTGCTCGTCGGCGCCGCCGTGCTCGGGCCGATGCTCTTCAGCTCCGCGCCGAACCAGAAGTCGGTGCCCGACCTGCAGGGGATGACCCGCGCCGAGGCCGAGAGCGCCCTCGACGACGCGGGGCTGGCGCTGGGCTCGATCGACTCGGAGGCCTCCACCGAGTTCCGCAAGGGCCGGGTCATCTCCCAGGACCCGGACGCGCTCTCCCTGGTCGACCCGGGGTCGGAGGTGGACCTGGTCGTCTCCACCGGCGCCCCCTCCGTGGTGGTCCCGTACACCCTCGGCAAGGACAAGAACGAGGCCGCCGACGAGCTGCGCGCCGCCGGGTTGGAGCCCCAGCTGGTCCGGCAGCGCTCCGACAGCGAGCAGGACACAGTGATCCGCACCGACCCCGAGCCCGCGGCGAGCGTCTCCAAGGGCTCGACGGTCAAGGTGTTCTGGTCCGCCGGTCCGCGCGAGGTCCCCAGCGTGGTCGGCAAGCAGGAGGACGAGGCACGCCGGATCCTGGAACGCGCCGGCTTCGAGGTCGAGGTCACCTTCGACTCCGAGACCGAGGCGGACAAGGGCCAGGTGCTCAAGCAGAGCCCCGAGGCCTACACGGAGCAGCCGCAGGGGACCCGGGTCCTGCTCACCGTCTCCTCCTACGAGCCGCCCAGCTCCACACCGTCGCCGTCGCCGTCGCCGTCACCGTCGGCCTCGACGTCGCCCAGCCCGACCCCGTCGAGCTCCGCGCCCTCGCAGCCCTCCGCCTCGCCGTCGGGGTCGCCCAGTCCCTGAGCGCCCGGTGGCGGCGAGATCAGATCAGGTGCGGTCGTCGCTGCTCGACGCGGTGGCGGCGTCGCCGACGGGAGCGGGCCGCGCGTGCCCGAGCTCGGTGGACCCGTCGTACTCCGGCGCGACGATGTCCTCCTCGGCCTGCACGTCCCAGCCGAGGTCGTAGGCCTCGACCGCATCGAGGTAGAAGCCGATGTAGGCGCTCTGGTCCAGGCTCACCAGCATGGAGTCGGTCGGCCCGATCGCCGAGATGACGTACGGCGGCGCGTAGGGCACGTCGTGGAGGACCACCGCGTTCCCGACGCACTTGATGCCGGTCGTCGAGACCACCCGCTGCCCCTGGATGGTCATCGCCTCGGCGCCTCCGGCCCACAGCGCGTTCACGACGGCCTGGATGTCCTGCTCGTGGACGACGAGGTTGTTCACCTCGTCGTCGGCGACCAGGGCGAGTGCCTCCTCGGGCGCGTCGTTGAGGGTGACGGTGACACCGGGGCCGTGCACCGCCTGGGTGCCCGCCGGACCGGCGAATCGCTCCGCCTCGGCCTCGGCCACGGTGGCCTTGCCGTCCCCGAGCTCCGTGGTGAGGGTGTCCACCTCGGCGGCGAGCGCCACCTGCCGCTGGCGCAGCTTCTCGACCTGGTGCGCCTCCGCCTGGGCCAACCCGGGCAGGTCGTCGTACCGGCCGCCGCGCAGGTCGGTGCCGCCGGAGCTCACGGCGCTGGTCACGAACAGGACGCCGGCGACCACGAACGCCGCCGGCGCTCCCAGTCGCCACATCGATCGTCCGCGGGCGGACCGCATCCGTGCCCTGAGGGCTGCCGACACCCGCTCGCGTGCGCCCTGCCGGTGCCCGGCATGCCCGCCGCGCCTCGGTGGGCGGGACCCGCCGGGCTGGTGGGGGTGAGGGTCGGACACGGTGGCGGTGCTTTCGCAGGGAACGGGGGTCGCGACTACGCTATCGGAGGCCCACAAGGGCCCAGCCCGACCTCCGCCGACCCGGCGGACCCACCCGTCACCGAGGAGACCCGCCCGTGTCCCACCCCACGTCCCGTCCCCGGGCCGGAGAAGTGAACGAGAACGGCATCTCGCTCCCTCGGACCATCGCCGCCGCGGCCCTCGTGCTCGCCGGCATCGTGTGGATGGCGGTCTACATCAACGTCGCCCAGGACGGCGGCTCGCTGACCTGGATGGGCGACCTCGAGCGGTGGAACTTCCTGATCGGGTTCGGCCTGATCTTCCTCGGGCTGGTCGTGGCGGCCAACCCCGGTACCCCCCTGGGTCGTAACCGCGGGGTGGTGGTCGGGATGCTCGGCTGCTTCCTGATCGGCCTGGTGTGGATCGTCGTGTACTACATCGCCGGCCAGGACCTCGGCATCCCGCTGATGAAGAACCTCGGCCAGTACAACCTGGTGGTCGGGATCGGCTTCATGGCCGTCGGCTTCGTCTACGCCACTCGCTGGGAGTGACCGTAGGGCCCGATCCGGCCCAGACCCGCCCCGGCCCATCCTTGCCCGCCTGTGGAGAACCGGCGTCACGCGACTCGCGTGGCGCCGGTTCTGCACATCTGTGGACAGGCATGTGCATGGGAATGACACCGGTGAAATTCATCCACATGAGTTATCCCCAGTGTGGATAATCCCGCCCGGGACGAGTCCCGGACGAGTCCCGGACGATTCCTCGGGGGTGGGCGCGTCAGGCGAGCACGGCGGTGCGCGCCACGATGAGGCCGACCAGCACCACGCCGACCGCGGCGACGCCGGCGAGCTGCCAGTGGGTCCGTGAGCGCCGGGGGGCGTAGACCAGCAGCGCGGCGAGCAGCACGCCGCCGAGGAAGCCACCGAGGTGGCCCTGCCAGGAGATGAAGGAGCGCCCGACCAGCGTGATCAGGAAGTTGAGGCCGATCCAGACCAGCAGCTGGGAGGCATTGGCGCGGACCTTGTAGGACACGACGAGCAGCGCGCCCATCAGCCCGAAGATGGCACCGGAGGCACCGATGGTCGGCGTGTTCACGCCACTGGCCCAGTAGACCAGCGTGCTCCCGGCGAGCGCGGAGCCGAGGTAGACCACCAGGAAGCGGGTGCGGCCGAGCACGAGCTCGAGCTGGGGGCCGAGCACCCACAGCGCCAGCATGTTGAACCCGATGTGCAGCAGCTGCGCGTGGGTGAACGCCGAGGTGAGCAGCTGCCAGTAGGCGCCGTCCGACACTCCCGGGAGCCACTGGGTGCCGGGCAGCTGTTCACAGGCCGCGGCCGACCCGCCACCGTAGTAGCGGCCGGTTCCGTCGACGACGGCGCAGCGGCCGGTCGGCAGCAGGCCGAGTCGCAGGATCAGGTCGCTCAGCCGCCCCCCGGTGACCTGGATGAGCAGGAAGACGGCGGCGTTCAGCGCGATCAGCACCTGCGAGGTCAGCGCCGGGTTGTCGGACCTGGCGCCGCCGTACGCCGTCCGGCCCGACCGGGTCGAGCGCGCCCCCTCCGCCACGCAGGTGGGGCACTGGAAGCCCACCGCCGCCGAGCGCATGCAGTCCGGACAGATCGGCCGGTCGCACCGCTGGCAGCGGATGTGCGTCTCGCGGTCGGTGTGCCGATAGCAGACCGGGGCCCCTGCGGCAGGGGTCCCCGGCTGCGGGGTGTCGGGCGTGCTCAGCGCCGCTCCACCTCCACGGACTCGATGACGACGGGCTCGACCGGACGGTCGCCCGCGCCGGTCCGGACCGCGCCGATCTCGTCGACCACCGTCCGGCTGGACTGGTCCTCGACCTCGCCGAAGATCGTGTGCCGCCGGTTCAGCCAGTCGGTGGGCGCCAGCGTGATGAAGAACTGGGAGCCGTTGGTGCCGGGACCGGCGTTGGCCATCGCGAGGAGGTACGGCCGGTCGAACTGCAGCTCGGGGTGGAACTCGTCCTTGAACGTGTAGCCCGGGCCGCCGGTGCCGGTTCCGAGCGGGCAGCCGCCCTGGATCATGAAGTCGCTGATGATCCGGTGGAAGACCAGCCCGTCGTAGAACTTCCCGGTCGTCTTCTGGCCCGACTGCGGGTCGACGTACTCCTTGGTGCCCTCGGCGAGGCCGACGAAGTTCTCCACGGTGGCCGGCGCGTGGTCGGCGAAGAGGTGCACGACGATGTCGCCGTGGTTGGTCGTGAGCGTTGCGTACGTCTCGGACACGAGGCGCCTTTCTGGTTCGGACTCGGGGCAGCTCACGGCGCGCGTGAGCGTCGGTCCGATCCTCCCACGAGTGCCAAGTCACCTCTCGACGGAGCCGACCGCGGCCACCTGCGGGTTTATCTCGCGCGCGGCACCGGGCATGATCGGCGCCAGACAGGGCAGACGACAGGGTTGACCAGAACGAGAGGAGGCATCACGACGATGCCGAAGTCCAAGAAGGCCACCGCCACCGCGGCGGACCGCGCGAGCGAGATCGCCGCAGACCTGGCCGAGCGCATCGCCCCGACGGTGGAGCTGGCCCGGGACAAGACCGCCCCGCTCCTCGCCGAGGCGAGGGAGAAGGCGGCGCCCGTCCTCGCCGATGCCCGCGACAAGGCTGCCCCGGTCGTGACCGACGCCCGCACCAAGTTCACCACCGAGGTGCTCCCTGCCCTCACTGCCGCGGTAGCCGCTGCGAACGAGGCCACCGAGGACGTCCGCCACGAGAGCGCCAAGCGGGGCAAGGCCGCCGTGGCAGCGCTGCGCGGGGACGTCGAGCCGCCGAAGAAGACCCACAAGCTGCGCACCCTGCTGGTGCTGCTCGGCCTGGGCGCGGTGGTCGCCTTCGCGGCGAAGAAGATGTCGGACCGGCCGGCCACCACCACGTGGGAGCCGCCGACGGTGCCGCCGCCGGCCCCCGCCACCGGCACGCACCGGGCCGAGACCGGCGCCACGGGCGAAGAGGCCGACGACACCGGTGGCGCGTCGCCCGACGTCGCCGCCGCCGACGCTGCCGCCGAGCCGCACCGGGCGACCACGCCGGACAACCCCGCCGAGACGATCGACATCAAGCGGGACTGACAACCGCCGCCCCGAACGGGCAGGCTCCGGAGCCGCTGGCCGCGAGGTCAGCGGCTCCGCTGCTTCTCGGGCGCGGTACGCCGCCCGCGAGCGGTGCGCGGCGGCAGGTCGACCGGGCGGTGCTCGTCGACCCAGGCGTCGATGGTCTCCCACCAGGAGAACAGCCAGTCGATCCGCTCCTCGCGGCCGGCGGGGATCTCCTCGGCGCCCACCCGCCACCAGCGCATGATGATCTGCTTGTCCATCGGCAGCTCGCGCCAGAGGTCGGCCACCGTGAGCAGGTGGTCCAGCCCCGTGTGCGCCACCAGCACCACGTCGGCCTCCGGCGCGGCGTCCAGCGCGGCGAGGAAGCCGCCGGGCCGGGGCGCGAGGACGTTCTCCATCCGCTCCGCGCGCTGGGCCATCCGCTCGAGACCGAGCCTGCGGAGCTTGTCGATGGCCTTCTCGCGGCGCTGCGGGGTGAAGTTGCCACCTTCGGGGAAGATCACGAACGCGTCGTTGCTGTCGAGGTTCGCCGCCAGGGCCCCGACCTGGGACTCGAGGTCCTGTCCGGGCCGGCCGGGTGAGATGAACCGGCTGGGCAGGCGGTTGAGGATCACGTCGATGGCCGGGTCCCACGCCAGCGTGTCCTTCAGCACCACCCGCGGCTCGCGGCCGTACCAGTGCATGAGGGCGTACATCAGCGTGAAGGAGTCCCCGGGACCGGCGTGCCGGCAGCAGACCAGCAGCGGGACGCCGGGATGGGCGTCCGGAGCGGGGCCCTCGGTGACGATCTTGAGCCGGAGCACCCGTCGCGCCTCCCGGAAGAACAGCACGAGGTAGCCCTGCACGATGTCGTAGTGGATCCGTTCGAAGAACGGCCGCCGCACGAACAACCCGAAGCCGCTCGCGATCCACAGCCCGAAGAGCTCGACGAGCATGAGGCTCTCGAGCACGAGGTGCATCAGCAGCAGCGAGAGGATCCGCAGCGGTCGCAGCCGCCCGGGCACGACCGGGCTGAGCACGGCGGCGACGAGCAGCCAGACCGGGACGGTGGTGAGCAGCAGCACGGTCACCACGATCACCAGCGGCGCCAGCACGACCCGGCGGAACACCCGCGCGATCACGAGGCGTCCCCGCTCACACTGGTCGTCGCCGGGCCGGCGAGGTAGGCGGTCGTCGCGTCGTACGCCGCGTCGATGCGGCGCATCACCGCTCCGAAGTCCCGGTAGGACAGCAGCCCGTCGTCGCGGTCGGCCAGCCCTCCGGTGGGCAGCACATGGGCCTCGACGTGCGGGGGCAACGCGGCCATCTCGCGGTTGAAGCGGTGCCGCCGGGCGATCTCGAACGACACGCGGGCCACCTCCCACGGCTTGCGCGGCACGGTCAGCGGCCGCTCGACCCGACCGACCTGGAGCACGAAGATCCGGTCCGCGCCCTGCTCGACGGCACGGCCCACCGGGATCGAGTTCACGATGCCGCCGTCGAGGTAGTGCTCGCCGTCGACCTCGGCGGGACGCAGCAGCCCGGGTACGGCGGCGCTGGCGACCACCGCGTCGACGACCCGCCCCTCGGTGAACCAGTGCTCGGCCGCGCGCTCGATGCTGGCTGCGCAGCACTGGAACTCCACCGCGAGGTCGGCGAAGGTGCGCTCGCCGAGCTCGACCTCGAGGCGCTCGCGCAGTGGCCGGCTGGAGTGCAGGTGGGTGCCGGTGCGGACGGCCCGCCGGACCTGGCGCACCGGGCCGTCGCCGTACACCTCCTTGCTGCTCGCCGCGCTCTGCCACAGCGCCACGAGCCGGTCGATGACGCCGGGCCCGGGGTGGGCGGCCACCAGCGCGCCGTTGAGTGCGCCGACGGAGGTGCCGAGAACCAGGTCGGGGTGGACGCCGGCCTCGAACAGGGCGCGCAGCATGCCGACCTCGACCGCCCCGAGCAGTCCGCCGCCGCCGAGCACGAACGCGGTGCGGCGGGCGGTCACGGCGGTCTCGGCGGTCTCAGCGGTCTCAGCGGTCTCAGTGGTCGGAGGCGACCGGCGTGCCGATCTCCGAGCCGGCGGCCATCTGGGCCCGCACCCGGCGGGTGGCGCGCCGCTCCGCCCAGAAGGAGAGCAGCGGGACGGTCCCCAGCAGCAGCGTCACCAGCGTGAACGGGATGCTCCAGCGCGCCTTGCGCGAGAGCAGGAACGCCGTGACCAGGAACAGCATGTAGAGCCAGCCGTGGGCGATGCCGAGGTAGGTCGTGATCGCCTCGCCGACGCTGTGGGCGGTGCTGCCCTCGGGCCAGATCATCGGCGTGGACGGGAACACCGTCCACATCGAGGTGCCGTCGAAGTTCGCCAGCGGGACCCCGACGAGCACCAGCACGACGAGGAGCACCCCGACGACGTTCGCCATGACGCGGTAGCGGAGCAGGGCGGCCTTCACGGGGTCGACCGTATCCCAGCGGCCCCGACCGGCGGTGCGCCGTCCTCCGGGTCGTCCGCCCCGGCGTCGCCCTCGCCCGCGTCACCCGCGCCCGCGTCGCCCTCGTCCGCGTCGGTGTCGGTCGTGGCCCGGGCGAGCTCGTCGCGCGCCCAGCGCCACCAGATGTAGACCGCGAAGCCACCGAAGACGAACCACTCCACGGCGTAGAGCAGGTTGCGCAGCGCGGTGAACGGCGTCGGCTCGGGGAGCGCCGCGGGCGGGACCGGCCGGAGACCGGCGCTTGCCGGTCCCGCCAGGTCCCGGGCGACCACGTAGCCGCCGTACAGGTCCTGGTCGACGCGCTGGATGGCGCTGGCGATCCGCAGCTCGGGCAGCACGTCGTCGCGAGGGTCGGGGTCCGGCAGCCCCTGGCCCTCGCCGGGCTGCAGCCAGCCCGTGACCTCGACGCGTCCCTGCGGCGGGGCCGGCCGGTCGGCGCCGACGGGGAGCCAGCCGCGCACCACGAGGATCGCGGGAGCTCGCTCGCAGGGGCCACTTGCACAGACCGCGACCGGCGTGACCAGCCAGCGTCCGGGGCGTCCGTCCAGGGCGCGGTCGGTGACCTCGACGGTGCTCCGCGGCAGCCAGGTGCCGGCGAGGGTGACGGGCCGGCCGACCTGGTCGTTGGGGAACGCGGCGTCGGCGCTCAGCACGTCGTCGAGCGGTCGCGGAGCCGCGCCGGCGAGGTCGCGCGACTGGAGCTCGCGGTGGCTCTGCCAGGCGCCGTACTGCCACAGACCCAGCAGCACCGCTGCGGTCACGGCCAGGACGCCGAGCGCGTGCAGCGCCAGCATCCGGGGGGCGAGCAAGGTGCGGACCACGACTTCGAGAGTACGGCGGCGCGCGCAGCGGCCGCGCCCCGGCGGGTCGCTGCTGTGGGCGGCGCCACTGCTGTCAGCATGGCCGGCGTGACCAGCCGCATCCACCACCTCAACTGCGCCACGATGCGGCCTCCCGCCGCCCGCCTCCGGCTGATGCCCGACCGCCTGGTGGCGCACTGCCTGCTCCTGGAGCGGCCGGAGGGCCTGGTGCTGGTCGACACCGGCCTCGGCGCCCGCGACGTGGCGGACCCGAAGCGGCTGGGACCCGGCTTCGCCCGGATGGTCGGCGCGGCCCTGGAGCCGGCGGAGACCGCCCTCGCGCAGGTGCAGGCACTCGGCCTGGACCCGGCCGACGTGCGCGACGTCGTGCTCACCCACCTCGACCTCGACCATGCCGGTGGCGTGGCGGACTTCCCGACGGCTCGGGTGCACGTGGCGGCCGCGGAGCTGCGCGCGGCTCAGGAGCGGCGGAGCCCCAGGGAGAAGGGCCGCTACCTGCCGGTGCAGTGGCGTGCGGCGACCTGGGCGGCGCACGACCTGGCGGCGGGCGAGGACTGGTTCGGCCTGCGCGCGGTGCCGGTGCTGGGCGACGACGTACTGCTGGTGCCGCTGCCCGGCCACACCCGGGGGCACGCCGGCGTCGCGGTGCGCCGGCCCGACGGCGGCTGGCTGCTGCACTGCGGCGACGCGTACTTCTTCCACGGCGAGCTGCGCACCCCCCGCAGCTGCCCGGTGGGCCTCCGGGCGTTCCAGTCAGTGGTGCAGATGGACCGGGCGGCCCGGCACGACCAGCAGGACCGGCTGCGCCGGCTGCATCTGTCGCACCCGGAGGTCACGATGTTCTCCGCCCACGACGCGGTGGAGCTGGACCGGCTCAGAACGGCGTGATCTGCGAGCCCGCTTCGGCCGCCTCGAGCCGTCCGGCGGCGATGGCCTCGATGAAGGTGGCGTAGTCGCGCAGGTTCTGGCGGGCGTAGTCCGCCGCGAACGCGGCGACCGCGGTGTCGAGCGCGTCTCCCTTGCCGGCGTAGGCCGAGATGGCGACCGGGTCGCCGGAGCGGGCGTGGCCCCGGGCGAGGGTGAGTCCGCAGAGCCGGGCGTAGAAGGCCAGCCGACGCGGCGATGCCCCGGACTCGTCGGCCGAGCCCTTCCAGTCCCGCAGCTGGCGGACGTAGAACGCCCGCTGCTCGCGACCGGTCGACCAGCCGAGGAAGATGTCGGACTGGGACTGCACCATCCGCTGGCCCTCCACGACCCGGCGGCCGCTGTGCGGGTAGCGGCTGGGCCCGAGGTGGTCCTCGAGGACCGAGGGCCCCGCCTCCTTGATCTGCAGGAAGAGCGGATCGCCGCGGTCGCGGCCCTCGAGGAGCAGCACGAAGCAGCGGGTGCCGACGCTGCCGACGCCGACGACCTTCACCGCCATGTCGAGGAGGGTGTAGCGCTCGACCAGGCCGCGCACGTCGTCGCCGACGCTCTCCTTGTAGGCCTCGAAGCCCGCCCGGACGACGTCGCCCAGCGCGTCGGGGTCCAGCGACTCGGGCAGGTCGCGCACCGGCACGAGCAACGGTGGAGCGCTGCGGAACTGCAGCTTGCCGTCGACCTCCTGGGTCAGCTTGGCCAGCGCCTGCAGGTTGGTCTTGGCCTGGGCGCGGCTCTCGAAGCGGCGTACCCGCTTCTTGACGTGGGACGCGGTGGCGCCTCCCGCCGCGGCGGCGGCCTCGACGGTCAGGTAGTCGTACCAGAGCTCGAGGAAGCCCATTCGCGCGAACCGCGCCATCGCCTCGCGGTAGGAGCGGACGACGTCGAGGGTGGCGGTGCGCCCGGCCTCGGCGTCGAACCCCATCTGCATCGCGGCGACCGTGAAGCTCGTGGCGAGGCGCTTGAGGTCCCACTCCCACGGTCCGGCGAGGGTCTCGTCGAAGTCGTTCGCGTCGAAGACCAGCTGCCGCTCGGGTGAGGCGTAGGCACCGAAGTTCGACAGGTGCGCGTCGCCGCCGAGCTGGACGTGCAGCCCCGAGGAGGGGGTGGTAGCCAGGTCGGCGGCCATGATGCAGGCCGTGCCCCGGTAGAACGTGAACGGGGACACCCGCATCCGGGCGTGCCGGACCGGCACCAGCCACGGGATCCGGGAGGCGTTCTGGCCCTCCAGCAGGGAGACGGGGTCCTGGCGATTGGCAGGTTCGGTCCACCCGGCGTGGGAGGAGCGGGGCGTGAGCCGCCGCGCGTCGCGACCGAGCGTCACCCGTTCGTGCTCCGAGAGCCTCATCGAGGCGGAGGGACGGTCCGGCTGGAGCTGCGTGGTCATGGCAGAACGCCTTCCTGGGGTCGAGGCGCGGCCCCGTCCTGGACGGGCCGGCCCTGCCGACTCTGCCGCGGCCGGACTGCCGCGCGCCTCCTCCCTCAGGGGTGAGACGCCGGCGGGGTCGGGTGCGCGACGACCGTGCATTTGCCCCGCCCTGCAAGGGGATTCAACTCGTCAGCGGCTCGTCGTCTTTGTCCGTTGACCGATTTCGAGGACCGCACCTAGCGTCGAAGGCGTCCCCCGGAGCCATCGTCCTCCTCGTCTCACCAGGGGGCCTACCACGGTCGCGCACCAGCACCTGATCCATCCACCGCAACGGAAGGAGCACTCCTGTGCCCGGAAACAAGGCAGTCATCTTCAAGGGTCCCGGCAGCGTCGCCGTCGAGACGACCGACTACCCGACGCTGGAGCTCAGAGACGGTCCGGGCGTCAACCCGGCCAACGTCGGCCGCAAGCTGCCGCACGCCGCGATCCTGAAGACGGTGGCGACCAACATCTGCGGCAGCGACCAGCACATGGTGCGCGGGCGCACGACCGCTCCCGAGGGCCTTCCACTCGGTCACGAGATCACCGGCGAGGTCGTCGAGACCGGCCCCGGTGTGGAGTTCATCAAGACCGGCGACGTGGTATCGGTGCCGTTCAACATCGCCTGCGGCCGCTGCCGCAACTGCAAGGAGGGCAAGACCGGCGTCTGCGAGAACGTCAACCCGGACCGGCCCGGGTCGGCGTACGGGTACGTCGACATGGGCGGCTGGGTCGGTGGCCAGGCGGAGTACGTGCTGGTGCCCTACGCCGACTGGAACTGCCTGAAGTTCCCGGACCGGGACCAGGCCATGGAGAAGATCCGCGACCTCACCATGCTCTCGGACATCTTCCCCACCGGCTTCCACGGGGCCTACACCGCCGGTGTCGGTCCCGGCTCGACGGTCTACATCGCCGGCGCCGGGCCGGTCGGACTGGCCGCGGCGACGTCGGCGTTCCTCCTCGGTGCCGCCGTGGTCGTGGTGGCGGACCTGCAGCCGGAGCGCCTGGCGCAGGCGCGCAGCTTCGGCTGCGAGACCATCGACGTCACCCAGGGCGACCCGAAGGACCAGCTCGAGCAGATCCTGGGCATGCCCGAGGTCGACTGTGCGGTCGACGCGGTCGGGTTCGAGGCCCACGGGCACGGCACCGACTCCCAGGTCGAGCGGCCGGCGACGGTGCTGAACACGGTCATGGACGTCACCCGGGCCGGCGGGGCCGTCGGCATCCCCGGGCTCTACGTCACCGGTGACCCCGGAGCGGTCGACGAGGCGGCCAAGGTCGGCTCGCTGTCGATCCGGCTGGGGCTCGGCTGGGCGAAGTCCCTCGGCTTCACGACCGGCCAGTGCCCGGTGATGCGCTACAACCGTCAGCTGATGATGGCGATCCTGCACGACCGGGTGCAGATCGCGAAGAACGTCAACGCCACCGTGATCCCGCTCGAGCGGGCACCGGAGGGCTACGCGGACTTCGACAAGGGCGCTGCGCGCAAGTACGTCCTCGACCCGCACGGGATGATCGCCTAGGACTCCTCCCAGGGGGACACGTGCGGGGGCCGACTCGTCGGCTCCCGCACGTATGGGGTGGTCTGGTCGGCTGGTCGGATTTCGGCGAGGTGCGGCGTATTCTCGAATGCGTCATAACCGCCGGGGGCGTAAGCACATCGGGAAGCAACGCCATGAGCATCGATGACCGACTTGACCTCGAGTTCGCCTACACCAGCTACCGGGACTCGTGCCGGGAGCTCTACTCGCCGCACTACCTCTGTCGGCGGCCCGCGGGCCACGACGGCGCACACGCGGCCGGTTTCGGCTCCGAGCGGCTGCGCTGGGACCACGAGTAGCGCTCGGCCTCCCGCCCGCAGGCGACCGGTAAGGGTTGGCGCGGCCACCCTCGACGAGTGCCGAGCACGCTGGCCGTCGAGCGCACGGCTCGGTAGCTGCGGTTCACGCCGTGCAGGGTGGTCGTGGCGGGAGCTACGTGCTGTGGGACGTCAGCGCCGAGCCCTACAAAGTTGACAACGCCGTCGACGAGCAAGGGAACAACGACGGTTGGGCGTGTGCCCAACCGAAGAAGGTCGTCATCGATGAGGACGGAAATCCATTCCAGTTCTACAACTTCATCGACAACCGGGTAGCGACTAGGTAGCGGGCGCGAGGCGGTCACTGCTTGCCTCACTTGCTGGTCGTGCTCAGGTGCCTGCGCGTCAGTGCACGCGGAGCCGCATTCCGCGCCCACCCGGAAGTGCGGCATACCGCCGCGAACCGGTCGTGACCGTGTTGGTCGGCAACCTGGGTGACGTCGCGGTGGAGGCCCACCTTCAGGACGTACCCGGCGGGCCTTCCAGCACCTTCGGCACGTACTCGACCAGCTGGATCTGACCGTCGAAGGTGCGGCTCTCCGTCATGTTGAGGGCAACGTCGGGGTAGCCATCGTAGATCCGCTCGTTGCCCGTCGCGCCGGTGATCACGGGGAACATCACCACCCGGAACCGGTCAACGAGTCCGGCCACCAACAGCGACCGGCAAAGAGAAAGGCTGCCGATTGTGCGCATGGACTGTCCGGTGTCCCTCATTTCCCGCACAGCGTCTGCAGCGTCGCCGGCAACCAAGGTCGAGTTCTCCCACTGCAGCGGTTCGGTCAGCGACTTCGAGAAGACGATCTTGGACATGCCTCCCAAGACGTCCGTCCCTGGTTCGCCCTCCTTCGTCAGGCCGTACATGAGCCGGTAGGTGTTGGCGCCCATCAAGAGCAGGTAGTCCCTTTCGGGACTCTCGCCCAACCACTCGAGGTACTCCGGTCCCTCCAGGCCCCACCAGCCGGGCCAACCCTCCGCGGAGGCGTACCCGTCCAGCGAGGTGATGAGATCGACGACCAGCTCCGCCATTCAACAGTCCTCCTCTGTGCAATGACCAGTCTGCACCGGGAGGCGCACGACGGCACGTGGACGGCGGGCCAACGGTGCGTCCTTCCGCCACGAGGAGGGCAGTGCCGTTGGCGACTGCCATGGGGCCGTTTGGCGCACCCCTGCCGCCCAGAACACGCACTGCCGGCCGATCTTCACCCGGAACGCGATCCGGCTGGATCCCGCACCGGCACGCTCCGCGTGCCCATCCCAATACGAGTTCGGACCCCGGCCTCGACGTGGGGCGGGGAGGTCGCGTGACCCGGCTGTCAGCCGTCGGACACTTCGAGCACGAGCTTGCCTCGGCTTTGGCCGGCGGCGAGTCGGGCGAATGCTGCGGGGGCATCGCGGAGTGGGTACACGTGGTCGATCCGCGGCGTGACGGCGCCCTGGGCGACGAGGGCGGTCACCGCCTCGAGCTCGGCTCGCGACTGGGGGACGACCAGCACGCCGACTCTCTTTCCGGTGGCACGTCCGACCAGCGGGCCGGCGACCGCGGTGCCCAGCAGGATCCTGGCGAGGCCGCCCACCATCGCGTACCTCCCGCCGCTCCGCAGAGCGCGGTGCACGCGGAACGGCGAGCGACGGGCCACGAGATCCACGATCAGATCGAAGCTGTCGCGCTCGTCGGCCCAGTCCTCAGTGGCGAAGTCGATCGTGCGGTCGGCCCCGATCTCACGCAGGAAGTCGGTCTTGTCGGCTCTGTCGACCGCCGTCACCTCGACCCCGGCATGCTTGGCCAGTGCGACAACGAACACACCGCCGGCGCCGCCCGCGCCGTTGACCAGGACCCGATCTCCCGGCCGGACATCGGCGGTCGCCCTGCGCGCGATGCCGCCCGCCTGCGGGATCGTCGAGGCCTCCGCGAACGACAGCCCGCCAGGTTTCCGGGCCAACAGCTTGGGTCGCGTGCAGACGAGGTCGGCAAGCCCGCCCCGGTACCCGGCCAGCTCGCCGAACAGCTCGTCTCCCACGGCGTACTCCGTGACCGCACTGCCGACCGCGGCGACGACGCCCGCGACGTCGGACCCCGGCACCGGGTGCCGCGGTCGGCGCAGCCCGTTGGACCACCGCGCGTACGCCGGACTTCCCATCAGGTTCTCACGGTCCGAGCCGTTCAAGGAGACCGCACGCACTCGCAGCAGAACCTCGTTGTCGGCGGGGACGGGCTCCGGGAGCTCGCCCAACCGGAGGACGTCCGGATGGCCGTACCTGTCCTGGATGACAGCTTGCATCGGGACCCCTGCCTGCGACCGACGTCGCTCGCTCGCGCCGATGCTACGGGACTGGAGCAGACGCTTCCCGTAGACCCGGACTGGCGCGGAACGGGCTCGGCCCTTGGGCTGCGACATTCCGCCGCGCCTGACCCAGCAGAGCCAAACCCGCCGGCCAGCTGATCTGAGCGGATCGCGCTAACTCGATAGCGTGCAAGGCATGCCCATCAAACTCGAGAACGTCGGGATCGCGGTCCGCGACCTCGAAGCGGCGATCGCGTTCTTCACCGACCTCGGGCTCACGGTTCTCGGCCGTGACACGGTCAGCGGAGAGTGGACTGACACAGCCGTCGGCCTCGACGGCAACCACGCCAACATCGCCATGCTCCAGACGCCAGACGGCACCGGACGACTCGAGCTCTTCGAGTACATCCACCCCGACCCGATCGAGACAGAGCCCACCCGGCCCAACGAGATCGGCATGCACCGCGTGGCCTTCTCGGTCGACGACCTCGAGGAGGCCATCAGGATCGCCGCAAGACACGGCTGTCGCCCACTGCGCGGCGTGGCGACCTACCAGGACGTCTACAAGCTCACCTACGTCCGCGGCCCCAGCGGCATCATCGTCATGCTTGCCGAGGAGCTGAAGAGGAACTGACGCGGGCCGAGCCTCATGCGGCGGCCAGCAGACACGGCGGACCTTCGGACGGTGTCGCAAAGGCGAGTCACTTCGCCGCTATCGACACGGTTGCCCTGTTGCTCCTCGCAGGGGAGCAAGAGTTGGAGCGGCGAGACCCGGACTTTCGCCTGGAACCTAGTCCGCCGACATACCCCTTAGCTCGCCAGCCCCGTCCAGTGCGCGTCAGCCTGGCACCGTGCTAGTGCATGTCCTCGAGTTCCTTGTTGTTGGTTTCCGGGACGAACTTCCATACGAACCACAGCGAGATGCCTGCGGCGAGGGTGTAGAAGCCGTAGGCGAACCAGAGCCCGAGGGCGGCCATCGAGGGGAACGTTGTAGAGATGGCGAAGTTGGCCAGCCACTGCGCGGCCGCCGCGATGCCGAGGGCGACCCCACGGATCCTGTTGTTGAACATCTCCCCGAGCAGCACCCATACGGCGGGACCCCACGACATGCCGAAGAAGACCACGAAGGCGTTGGCCGCGACCAGCGCCACCACGCCGGCGGTGTCGCCGAGCACGGGCTCCCCGTCCACGAGCGGCGCCTGGCTGAAGACGTAACACATCGTGCCGAGGCTCAGCGTCATGCCGGTCGAGCCCACCATCAGCAGGATTCGCCGCCCGATCCGGTCGATCAGGGTGATAGCCACGATGGTGACGGCGATGTTGGTGATCGAGGTGATCACCGTCTGTGTGAGCGCGTCCTCCTCGGTGAAGCCGACGGCCTGCCACAGCGTCGAGGAGTAGTAGAAGATGACGTTGATCCCCACGAACTGCTGGAAGACCGAGAGCGCGATGCCGATCCACACGATCGGTAGCAGGCCTCCGCCGGGCTTCTTCAAGTCGTCGAACGAGGAGCGCTTCTCGCGGCGCATTGTCCGCTTGATCTCCTTGATCCGCTCCTCGACGCCGCGAGTAAGGACTAGGCCGAGGATCTCACGGGCCCTGGATTCCTTGCCCAGTGCCATCAGGTAACGCGGCGACTCGGGGATCGTGGTGGCCAGGGCGCCGTAGGCCACGGCGGGCAGGATCTCGGCGAGGAACATCCAGCGCCAGGCCTCGAGGCCGAACCACAGCGTCTGGTCCGAGCCACCGGCGGCGCTGGCCAGGGCGTAGTCGGAGAGCAGCGCGACGAAGATGCCGGTGACGATGGCCATCTGCTGCAGCGAGCCCATCTGGCCGCGGATCTTGGCCGGACTGATCTCGGCGATGTAGGCAGGGGCGATCACCGAGGCGGCGCCTACGCCGATGCCGCCGACGACGCGCCACAGAATCATGTCGATCGGGCCGAAGGCCAGACCTGAGCCGATCGCGGAGACCGTGAAGAGCGCCGAGGCGATGAACATGACCTTGAGACGACCGACCTTGTCGGCCAAGCGGCCCGCGCCGTAGGCGCCAGCCATGCAGCCCAGCAGGGCCGAGGAGACCACGAACCCAGTCAGGGCGGCGCCCATGCCGAAGTCGTCGCGCATCGCGCCGACGGCGCCGTTGATGACGGCGGTGTCGAAACCGAACAGGAAGCCGCCCAGCGCCGCGACGGAGGCCAGCTGGATGACCTTGGTGGTGTTGTAGCCGGTGCCGTGCGTGGCACCACCGGTCTCGGTGGCCATGAAGTCCCCCCGGGAAGTGACGTAAAGAGGTTCACAGTAGGCCCTGGCGTCCCGCTCTCACCAGTGCCGGCCCCCGGACGGGGACCTACCACCGCGACGAGCCCGAGCTTAAGTCACGGCGCCGCGAGTAGCGTGCGCTCGCGGCCACCACCCGCAGCCTGGTATCCGGATCCCGAAAATGCCGGGCTCCTCCGATACTGGAATGGAACCACATGGACCGAACATCGGCATCCGGTGCGCGACCGAGCAGAGGCGCACTCACGGCCCAGTCGGCGAGCTCGTAGGGAGACGCGCCGGGCTGAGATGGAGAAAAGACGTGAGCCGCGCATCGGAGAGGTAAAGGTCGTCAAGCTGGATCCGCTACTTGGACCGCGGAAGGCAGAGAAGGTCTTGAACCAACTAGCGGAAGAGGGCTGGGTGGTGACGAGTGCCGCACCAATGGGCGGCCCGAGCGCGCTGACGGCGTACACCCTCCGGTTTGAGGGCCGGCGAGCCGGGCCCACCTCCGCGTCTTAGCGACGCCTGTCGACCGCGCGGATCGCGCAGTGAGCGGACGGGCGCCGCGCGGCGCGGTCGGGCGAGTGACGCTCCGCCCGTTTCACGGGCGGCGTCGGCCCTGCGCTGGGTCAGGAGCTCGGGCGGCGAGGCTGTCACCCAAGGCTGCTGACCACGGGCCCCCCCTCACGATTTAGGTGAGATGGAGAGTTCAGTCGGTACGGCGTCCACTGCGTGGTCCGCGGCACCAGGCATCATGTGGGCATGTCCGCATACCCCGGCCGCTGGCTCGTCGTCTTGGGCTACCTGCTCTGGGCCGCGAGCGTCCTGTACGTCGTCGCCTGCCTGGCCGCGCCCTCGGTGGTTGGCGACATCGGGTGCGAACTAACGCCGGGGAGCTCGTTCTACGGAGAGGCGTCCCGCAGCTGGCTCCCTCCCGGCACCACCTGCACTTGGGAACTGGAGAGCTACGGGCGGTACGTCACGAGCCCCTCGCCGGTGCGGCTCGTGGTGGTCGTGATGGCATTGGCGGGCCTGCCTCTGGTTCGGTACGTCAGCGGCCTGCTCAGGCGTCCGGCGCTCGTCGACGCGTAGTCGGCTACCAGTCGGGGTCGGCACTGGACATGGCAGGTTGAGGCGGCCGGCCAGTTGCCTTGCGCTCCCTCGAGCGGAGCTCGCGAGCCGCCTTCTCGGCTGGAGAGGCCCACAGGCTGTAGGTGCGGTGCTCAGCGTTCTTGGGGCCCCAGGTGTCGTAGATGGCGCGGTAGGTCCGCGCGGGCCGACCGGACTGCTCGGCAAGGTGGTGCCTGATGTCGGTCGCGTAGACCGTGGGGTCGTCGGCGCGGAGGTCGGCCAGCCGAACGAGCTCGAGCAGCAGGTTCATCCGTGCGCGGTTGCGGAACGTCCACCGGCGTGACTCCAGCACCGCCCTGACCCGGGCCAAGGGCGCCTCGATGGCGCCGTTGCCGTAGACGGCCGGGATGCTCGGCCGTCGGTCGGTCTGCGCGCGGAGTCGTTTCATCCAGTGCGTCACCCACTTCTGGCCGTTCCGGGCCTGTGGGTCGGTCATGACGGCCGCCTCGAACGCGTCCCAGCCTGCCCGGCTCTGCAGGCTGCCGTGGAGCAGCTCCCAGGTCGGGTGCTCGTAGCCGATGCCGTCCTTGCGGAGCGCCTGGCGGCCCTTCTCGATGAGGTGGTACTCGCACAAGTGGAGCGCTACGCCGGTCTTCACACCAGTGCCCCACCGTCGCTGAACGGCGCCGATGATGCCGAGGTCGCGGTCGCAGACCACCGACCGCGGTCTCCCCGGGAGCAGGTTGAGGAAGTCGTCCCAAGAGGCCCCGTCGTTGCGGGGTGACGCCCACAGCTTCCACAGCCGGCCGTTCTCGCCACGTTCGTCGTAGCCGTAGGCGGCCAAGACGCTGAACAGGTCGTAAGTCTGCCCGCTGCGAGTGTTGGTCCAGAGGAACCGGGTGCTGTCGAGAACGAGGACGGCAGGCCACTCGGCTTCCTGGTGGCGTGTGGCGATGACCGGCACGAAGTCGGACATCCACTCCGCCACGGTCTGCCCGCCGACGACCTGCCGTAGCTCGCCGGTCTTCCCGACGTTCGCGGTCATCCGGACGCGCTTGGCGGCGTCGGTGTAGCTCATCCCTCGGCCGAGCGAGACCAGCGCACCCGCTACCTCGCGCACCAAGTACTCCATCGCGGCCGGCGCCGCCGGGCCTTGATGGGCGGCGAGATGGTTCTCGCACTCGAGGCATGTCGCATCGACCGCGCGTGTCCTGCTCATCGCTCCGAGGAACCGGTGATAGGAACCGTCTGGGCTCGTGCAGCGCCAGCGCTGCCGCTCCCGGCCACCTCGGCGCTGAACGCCATCCCGAACGACTCGGACGTCGCGGTGTCCGCGGGGGCAGGTAGGCGCGTCGGACACGCCTCCCAGCATCTCACGGCGCGCCTCCTCATCTCACCTAAATCGTGAGGGGGGCCACGGGCTCAGGAGCGATCCGGCCACCTCACGTCCTGGACGACCTCGTTGTGCCGAAGAAACCACGGCTTGAACGGCGGGTCGAATCTGGCGAACCTCGGCTGGCCCGTCGGACGCAGCCCCGCCCGGGCGATCTCGGCCTCGAGGACGGCGAGGTGGCGGCGGTAAGCGGACTCGGTCCATCGGCCTGAGAAACGCCGGGCCGCCGCCAGGCGCTCAGGCAGAGCCCGCACCCGCACCTGGGGGTTGGAGGGGACAGGCGCAGTCTCAGCCGTCAGCGTCGCGGGTAGCACGAAGGCAATGAGGTACTCGCCCTGGGCGGTCTCGGTCTGAGCCACCGGTGCAGTCATCGCCACCCGCTCGGACCTGGCAACCTCCTGGACGACGGGCGCGGTCATAGCCACGGAACGCGCTGACTCGTTCTGCCCGGAGATGTAGCCGAACAGGGCGCGGAACGCCCGGCTGCCCGCGCCTTCGAAGGACCCACGGACAGAGACCTCCGCGACGACGTGGGAAGGGTAACGCCGCAGTTCGAAGCCGGAGTACCGCTCGACAAGCTCGTACGGCTGTTGCTCGGTCACGTGTACGACACTACGCAAGCCCGGGCGGGTTCTCGCCCCCGATACGCCGCACCACGAGCGGTAGAAGCCTACGGCCACTGCGCGGTAATCGCGTGGAACCGAGCCAGCTGCACGGCTGGCTGAACCCGCGCGATCACGGTGCGCTCGGAGCCCCGGCAAGGTGTTCGGCGAGCTCCCAGAACCGCTGGCCCTGGTCGGCGTCGCCTGCCTGCGGGCTCGAGTCGAGCGGGTGCCTCTCTCCGAAGATCTTCCCTCCGACACCCTCGATCGAGGGGCCGGCACGAAGCCCGGTAGTGATGATTTCCGACAGCGGTCAGGTCGGTCGGATCGCCGCGCGGGCGGTGGTCGCGACGGCGAGGTCGACGCCCGTGATCTCGCGCCAGCGGACGCGCGAGGCACCGGCGAGTTGCTCGAGGACGTCGAGGGTCGCGCTGTTGGCGGACGGAGGCGAGAACCGGTCGTGCCCGCTTCGCCACCCGAGCGCCAAGAGCAGCTCGCTGATCTCGCCGTGCCACTCCTGGGTCGGTACTCCGCTGCCGGCCACGGCGAGTGCCATCCAGCCCGCTTGGCGCTCCGCCTCCTTGGTTCCCAAGGGGAGTCGTCCGACGATGTGACACCACAGGGCCTGCGAATCACGGCCACATCGGATGGCTGCGGCGGTCGGGTTCAGGCGGCCCTTGCGGCCGCTGACCAGCCCGAGGGCGCGCGCCGTGGTGCGGATGTCGGCGACGGGAAAGGTGAGGTCCTCCCGATTAGCCTTGCCGATCCACCATTCGCTGATACCGGTGCGTTCGGCGACCTGCTCGACCACCGCGGGTGGGAGGTAGCCCGCGGCAGTCAGCGTGACGCCGTCGCCGATGACCTCAAGGAAGACCCGGTACGTCTCGGTGAGCCGTGCAGCCTCGTCTTCGCTGACATCGGTGGGGCCGTGAGAGAACGGGCGGCCCAGCACCTCACGCAGCAGGCGGATGCCGCGGTGTTCCAGCTGCTCGGCCAGTTCGGCCAGCTCCCCGGTCACCTCGGCCGGCTCGGCGACCGCGACCGCAAGAGCAGCGTTGGTCTCCTCGACGTCGAAGTGGTCGGGGTGCCAGTCGAGTGGTAGCCAGTCGCGAGCGTGTGCGGCGTCGTCGAAGTTGCCGGGGAGGAGCGCGTCGTCGTACCCGCTGCGGACCCAGGCGGCCAGCTCCCCGTAGCCGCCGAGGCCACCACAGTCCTCGGGCGGGCACGCCATCCGCCCGCCAGTGCAGTGCGCCGTCGACGGCGGCTCCTCTAGCATTTCCTCGACCGTCAGCTTGTGGTCCCATCCGTCACCGAAGTCGTACTCGTACCAGAGCTCGGTGCCCGCTGCGTTGAGGAGTTGGTCGAGGCGCACGTCGTCCTCCAGCAGGCCCTCCTCTCCCTCGTCGAGGTCGAAGGCAGTGACGAAGTACGGCGATCGGTGGTCACGTCCGACGCGGAACCGGTGCAAGTGGCTGTCGGACCACCCCATCGCGGCTTGGATCACGTCGTGCAGCCGGGGCAGGGTCAGATCGCCTGGCAGGTCGAGGCGCCTCCACACCGGCGGCTTCGCGCCGTGCAGATCCAGTCGCACCCGGAACCCGCGAACCTCGGTCGGGATCGGGAGCAGGGTCGGCTCCTGGTCGCGCTCGAGCTTCTCGAAGATGCTGGACACCTGCCCACTCATCAACGCGTCGAGCAGCGCTCTGTTCTCCTCGGGGCTGGCTCCCGCCATCAGTTGCTTCACCAGATGCTGGACGTCGGTCGGTTCGGCCACGCCGAACAGTCAATCACCATCACGTGCTTCGCTGGTCGAACGGCGTCGAGCTCGCCGGCGGCGATGCAGCGGCGGACGGACGGCCGGCGCAGACTCACCTGCGGTTTCTCGTGGTGGAGCCAAGGGGACTCGAACCCCTAACCCCCTGCTTGCAAAGCAGGTGCGCTACCAATTGCGCCATGGCCCCGGGTGGACGCCGCGACCTCACGGGTCCGCGGCGTAGCGGTGTCTGCAGGCTCAGCGCTGCGAGTTGCTGGACACGCTGTCGGTCGCCTCGGCCCACAGCGCCTGCTCGTTCTGACCGGCCTTCATCTTGTTGCGCGCGACGACGGCGCCGGCGGCGGCGAGGGCGATCAGCAGCAGCTTCTTCACGGGTGGTCCTTCCCACGACGTACAGCCCCGGCGCGGTGCCGGGACGGCGGCGTGAACTCTACCAACCGGTGCGCCGCAGCGGAGCCTCGGGCGGCGCCGGGCGCGGGCTGGTGCCGCCGGCCACCCGCACGACCGCTCACCGTGCGCCCTCGGTGCCGCCCACCCCCCGCCCCGACAGCACAAACCGCTCACCGTGCGCGCTCGATGCTGCGTAACCCGCGCCACCACCGCACGAACCGCTCACCGTGCGCCCTCGATGCTGAGGACGACGCGGCCGGCGGCCCGGTCGCAGGACATACCGGTCACCGAGAGGCGACAGCCCACCACAAGGCGCCCGCGGGTCGCAGAGACGAAAGGTGAAGGGTGGGCCTAAGAGGACTTGAACCTCTGACCTCTTCCTTATCAGGGAAGCGCTCTAACCGTCTGAGCTATAGGCCCGCAACCGGCGGCCGGCACCGAGCGGTGCCGCGCCGACGGCAGAGATTACCGCATGCGATCGACGCCGCCCAAACCGAGGGCGGAGGCTCCGGCCACCACGCAGGGCACGGGGCCGGGCGGTCTCAGGCGTCGTCCTCCGCGAGCGTGACCTCGAGACCGCCAAGGAGGGCGGCAGCGAGATTGTAGAGGAACGCACCGAGGGTGGCGATGGCCGTGATCAGGACGACGTCGACGACAGACACGATCATGGCGAACCCGAGCACGCGGCTGGTGCCGAGATAGTCCTGGACGTCGAACGTCGTCGCGGAGTTGCTGCCGATGACGTCGGTGACGGTCGCGTTGATCGAGTCCCACACCCCGGCGGCGCCGAGCACGCCCCACACCACGGCCACCGAGACCACGGTGACGATCCCGAAGGCGATGGAGAGCAGGAACGAGGTCTTCATCACCGACCAGGGGTCGAGGTGCACCAGGCGCAGCCGCGCGCGCCGGGTGCCCCGGGGCCGCGTGGCCGACTTGCCCGACGTGCCGCCCTTGACGCCTCGCTGTGACGTGGAGCCACCGGAGCCCGAGCCGGACTTCGTGCTGGACGCGCTCGCGCCGCCGTCGGGGGAGGCCGCCTGCTGCACGGCGCTGCCGGCTGCGGTCACAGCCGCGGACACCCGCTCGGACAGGGGGCGCCGGGCTCGGTCGGTGCCGTCGCCCTCGCCTTGGCTCAGCGAGCGGCGCGGCGCCAGCGGCGTGTCGTCAGCACGTCGGTCAGCCATCAGGACTCCTCGGTCTCCCCGTCGACATCAGGATCTGCCTGCTCCGGGGCCTCGGACAGATCACGGTCTGCGTCGATTGTGGCATCCCCGGTCGAAGACGCCTCGTCGGCGCCCTCCGAGAACTCGTCGACGACCACCGGCTCGCTCGCGACGGCCGCCTGCTGGGCTGCCTCGGTGAGCACCGCCTCCTCCGCCTCGTCGGCGGCCTCCTCGATCTCAGGAGCCCGCTCGACGCTGCGCGCCACCTGGGCCACCAGGTCGCTTCCGCTGACCCCCACGAACTTCACGCCCTTGGTGTCGCGACCGGTGGGCCGCAGGCTGTCGTCGATCGCGCTGCGGGTGACCTGGCCCGACTGCTTGATCGCGAGCACCTCGTCGCCCTCGACGACGATGAACGCGCCGACCAGGTTGCCGCGCTCGTCGTCCTGCTTCATCGCCTTGATCCCGATGCCGCCGCGCGACTGCAGGCGGTAGTCGGAGATGCGGGTGCGCTTGGCGAAGCCGCCGTCGGTGATCGTGAAGACGTACTGCTCGATCACCCCCGGCAGGTGCTCCTCGGTGGACTCGCCGGCCGCGCTGGCGCGGGCCTCGGCCTCCTCCTCGGCGGCGACCTGGGCGGCGCGGATGACCGACATGGACAGCAGTGAGTCGCCGTCGCGGAACTTCATGCCGGTCACGCCCGAGGTGGCGCGGCCCATGGGACGCAGCTGCGAGTCGTCCGCACGGAACCGGATCGACTGGCCCTTGCGGGAGACCAGCAGGATGTCGTCCTCGCCGTCCACCAGCTCGGCGCCGATCAGCTCGTCGTCGTCCTCACGGAAGTTGATCGCGATGACGCCGGCCTGGCGGGGGCTGTTGTAGTCGCCCAGCTTCGTCTTCTTCACCAGGCCGCTGCGGGTGGCCAGGACGAGGTACGGCGCCTGCTCGTAGTCACGGATCGCGAGCACCTGGGCGATGGACTCGTCCGGCTGGAAGGAGAGCAGCCCGGCGACGTGGCCGCCCTTCGCGTCGCGTGAGGCCTCGGGGAGGTTGTAGGCCTTGGTCCGGTAGACCCGGCCCGCGGTCGTGAAGAACAGCAGCCAGTGGTGGTTGCTGGTCGCCATGAAGTGCTCGACGACGTCGTCACCCTTCAGCTGGGCGCCGCGGACCCCCTTGCCCCCGCGCTTCTGGGTCCGGTAGAGGTCGGCGCGGGTCCGCTTGGCGTAGCCGCCGCGGGTGATCGTGACGACGAGCTCCTCGTCGGGGATCAGGTCCTCCATCGAGAGGTCGCCGTCCGCGGCGATGAACTGGCTGCGCCGCTCGTCGCCGTACCGCTCGACGATCTCGGCGAGCTCATCGGCGATGATCTGGCGCTGCCGCGACTCGTTGGCGAGGATGTCCTCGAGGTCGGCGATCGTGCGCTCGAGCTCGGCGAGGCGGTCGATGATCGCCTGCCGCTCCAGGGCCGCGAGCCGCCGCAGCTGCATGTCGAGGATCGCGCGAGCCTGGATCTCGTCGATGTCGAGCAGCTGGATCAGGCCGGCGCGGGCCTCGTCGGCGTCGGGAGAGCGCCGGATCAGCGCGATGACCTCGTCGAGGGCGTCCAGGGCCTTGACCAGGCCGCGGTAGACGTGGGCCTGCCGCTCGGCCTCGGCGAGGCGGAAGCGGGTACGGCGCTGGATGACGTCGATCTGGTGGATCACCCAGTTGCTGATGAACTGGTCGATCGTCAGCGTGCGCGGCACCCCGTCGACCAGGGCCAGCATGTTGGCCGAGAAGTTCGTCTGCAGCTCGGTGTGCTTGAGCAGGTTGTTCAGCACCACCCGGGCCACCGCGTCGCGCTTGAGCACGACCACCAGCCGCTGGCCGGTGCGACCGGAGGAGTCGTCCCGGACGTCGGAGATGCCCTGGATCTTGCCCGTGTCGGCCAGCTCGGCGATCTTCAGGGCGAGGTTGTCGGGGTTGACCATGTAGGGCAGCTCGGTGATCACCAGGCAGGTGCGGCCCTTGGCGTCCTCGTCGACCTCGATCACCGCGCGCTGGGTGATCGAGCCGCGACCGGTGCGGTAGGCCTGCTCGATGCCCTGGCGGCCCACGATCAGGGCGCCGTTGGGGAAGTCGGGGCCCTTGACCCGCTCGATCAGCGCGTCCTGGAGCTCCTCGCGGGTGGCATCCGGGTGCTCCAGCGCCCACCGGGCGCCCTCGGCGATCTCCCGCAGGTTGTGCGGCGGGATGTTCGTGGCCATGCCGACCGCGATCCCGGCCGAGCCGTTGACCAGCAGGTTCGGGTACCGCGCCGGCAGCACCACCGGCTCCTGGGAACGGCCGTCGTAGTTCGGCTGGAAGTCGACGGTCTCCTCGTGGATGTCGCGGACCATCTCCAGCGCCAGCGGCGCCATCCGGCACTCGGTGTAGCGCATGGCGGCTGCGGCGTCGTTGCCCGGGGAGCCGAAGTTGCCCTGTCCGTGGATCAGCGGGGCCCGCATCACCCAGGGCTGCGCCAGGCGCACCAAGGTGTCGTAGATCGCGGAGTCACCGTGCGGGTGGTACTGACCCATGACGTCGCCGACCACGCGCGAGCACTTCGAGAAGCCCCGGTCGGGCCGGTAGCCCCCGTCGTACATCGCGTAGAGCACCCGCCGGTGCACCGGCTTGAGCCCGTCGCGTACGTCGGGGAGAGCGCGCCCGACGATCACCGCCATCGCGTAGTCGATGTAGGCGCGCTGCATCGACGTCTGCAGCTCGATCGGCTCGATCCGACCGCGGGGGTCCGGCACCTCGGTGGGAGTGTCAGTCACGTCTCAGTCCTTGTCAGTGGCTCGGTCGAGTCAAGAAGTCGGGAGTGGGCCGGTCGAGGGGCCTGGGAGAGAGCTCGGCCGCGGCGGCCCCTGGCGGGGCGGGTGCACGACGTACCCGGCGGAGCGTCAGAGGGCTTGGCCGCGGCGTTCAGAGTCCCGCGGTATGGGCGTCGTGAGGTGCGTGCGCCGGCAAGGCGGAGGAGCGAAGGCGGGCTTGAGCGGAGCGGCCCGTCGAGCGAGGACAACGCCGCCGGCGTGCGTGCATCGCGGCGCTCATCAGATGTCAAGGAACCTGACATCCTTCGCATTGCGCTGGATGAACGAGCGCCGCTGCTCGACGTCCTCGCCCATCAACACCGAGAACACCTCGTCGGCCTGAGCGGCGTCGTCGAGGGTGACCTGCAGCATGAGCCGCTGCTGCGGGTTCATCGTGGTCTCCCACAGCTCCTCGGCGTTCATCTCGCCGAGGCCCTTGTAGCGCTGGACCGGGTTCTCCTTGGGCAGCTTCTTGCCCTGCGCGAGACCGTCGCGGGTGAGCGCCTCGCGCTCGGCGTCGGAGTACACGAACTCGTGCTCGTGCGGCTTGTTCCACCGGATCCGGTAGAGCGGCGGCTGCGCCATGTAGACGTAGCCGTGCTCGATCAGCGGCTTCATGAACCGGAAGAGCAGCGTGAGCAGCAGCGTGTTGATGTGGTGGCCGTCGACGTCGGCGTCGGCCATCAGCACCACCTTGTGGTAGCGCAGCTTGGCGAGGTCGAACTCCTCGTGGATGCCGGTGCCGAGCGCGGAGATGATCGCCTGCACCTCCTGGTTGCCCAGGACCTTGTCGATGCGCGCCTTCTCGACGTTGAGGATCTTGCCGCGGATCGGCAGGATCGCCTGGATCCGCGGGTCGCGGCCCTGGCGAGCGGAGCCGCCGGCCGAGTCGCCCTCGACGATGAAGACCTCGCACTCGCCGGGGTTCGTGGACTGGCAGTCCGACAGCTTGCCGGGCAGCCCGCCGCCGCCGAGCAGCCCCTTGCGTGAGCGCGCCAGGTCCCGGGCCTTGCGGGCCGCCATCCGGGCGGACGCGGCCGCCTGGGACTTGCGGATGATGTCGCGGCCCTCAGCGGGGTTCTTCTCCAGCCACTCGCCCAGCGCCTCGTTGACCACGCGCTGCACGAAGCCCTTGGCCTCGGTGTTGCCGAGCTTGGTCTTCGTCTGGCCCTCGAACTGCGGTTCGCCGAGCTTGATCGAGATGATCGCGGTGAGGCCCTCGCGGATGTCGTCGCCGGAGACCCGGTCCTCCCGCTTCTTGATCAGGCCCCACTCCTCGCCCCAGTTGTTCACCAGCGAGGTCAGCGCCGAACGGAAGCCCTCCTCGTGGGTGCCGCCCTCGTGGGTGTTGATCGTGTTGGCGAAGGTGTGCACCGACTCGGTGAAGCTGGTGTTCCACTGCATGGCGACCTCGAGGCTCATGCCGTTCTCGTTGGTCTCGGCCTCGAAGGAGATGACCGTCGGGTTCGCCTTGTCCTTGCGCCGGTTCAGGTGCTCGACGTAGTCGATGAGGCCGCGGTCGTAGCGGAACCGCTGCTCCAGGGCCCCTCCGGCCACGCCGCGGACGTCGTCGCGGTTCTGGTCGCCCTCGTCGGAGACGGTGTCGTCCTCGACCGCCTCGGCGATCTGGCCCGCCTCGGGGCGCTGGTCGCGCACCACGATCTCGAGGCCCTTGTTGAGGAAGGCCATCTCGCGGATCCGGTGGGTGATGGTCTCCAGGGAGAAGACCGTCGTCTCGAAGATGTCCGCCGACGGCCAGAAAGTGATGGTCGTCCCGGTCTCGACCTTGGGGTCGAGGGCCGCGACCTGCTCCAGCGGCCCCTCGGGCTCGCCGAGGCGGAAGCTCTGGCGCCAGTGGTGACCGCGGTTGCGTACGTCGACCTGCAGCCGCCCGCTGAGCGCGTTGACCACCGAGACGCCCACGCCGTGCAGACCGCCGGAGACCTTGTAGCCGCCACCGCCGAACTTGCCGCCGGCGTGCAGCATCGTCAGCGCCATGGTGACGGCGGGGATGCCCTCGGTCGGGTGGACGTCGGTGGGGATGCCACGACCGTTGTCCTCGACCCGGACGCCGCCGTCCTCGAGCAGGGTGACGGTGATCCGGGTGCAGTAGCCGGCGAGGGCCTCGTCGACGGAGTTGTCCACCACCTCCCAGATCAGGTGGTGCAGCCCGCGCTCGCCGGTGGAGCCGATGTACATGCCCGGCCGCTTGCGGACCGCCTCGAGCCCCTCGAGGACCTGGATCGCCGACGCGTCGTACCGGCCCTCCTCGACGGCGTGGGCGGAGCCCGCCGGAGCCAGTGCTGCGGCCGTGCCCGCCACCGTCGGGGACGCCTGCCCGTCGGAGGCGGAGGCGTCGTCGGCGCTGCCCGTGGCCGGGGCGACCGTCGGGGAGTCGGGGTCGGAGCTGGTCGCAGGGGTGGTCTGGTCGGCCACGAGCCATCCTTCGCGATCGGGTCGGAGTCCCACGCGGCACCAGGACAGGGCTCGCATGGCGAAGGCCGACCCCCGAGAGGGCCCGACCTTGGTTCCATCATACCCCGTTACGGGCCCCAGACACGGTTGTGCACCGCGCCATTCGGGGGGTCGGCGCACCAGGAAGGGCGTTTCCCGGCCCCGCAAGGGCCATAGGAGCGCTTCGCAGGGGCGGTTTCTAGTCCCCATACGCCCGTGGGGGCTCCCCGGCCCGCTGCAAGCCCCTCGAAAGCCCGGGCGGCTCAGCCGTAGGTGTCGCGCGGACCGCGCCCGTCGCGGCTGGACAGACGCCCCTTCTTCCAGCTCGGCAGCCGCGGGCCGGCGACGTCGATGACGCGCACGGTCCCCTCGCCCAGCTCCGCGTTGAGACGGCGCAGCACCGTCGGCGCGAGCAGCTTCATCTGGGTGGCCCAGGCGGTGGAGTCCGTGCGCACCACGAGCTTGCCGTCGTCGAACCCCTCGGGGCTGCAGTGCTGCGCGACCTCGGGGCCGACCAGGTGCTCCCAGCGGGTGAAGACACCGTGCACACGCACGTCGGTAGCCCAGCCCTGGTCCGCGATCAAGCGGCCGATCGTGGAGTCGAGCAGCTGCGGGTCCCGGTCGTCGGGGTGCGCTCCCGACGCCTTGGCGTCGGTGCGCGGGCGCCGGCCGGCCGGTCGGGCCGCGCCCGCCCGGCGCCGTGGGGTACGCCGGGCGCCGGCCAGCCCGCGGGCGACGCTCCGGGCGAGGTCCAGGCCGGTCTCGTCGTGCTCCGGCTGCGCCTGCGGGAGATCCGGCTGGTCCGGGTCAGCACCCTCCTCGTCGTACCCGCCGTCAGTCGGCACGCGCGGCCACCCGGCCCTCGACCACGTCGATCCGGGCGCCGGCCAGGGCGCGCGGCAGGTCCTCGGGGACGGCCGCGGTGACCAGCACCTGCTCGGCCCCGGCGACCAGCTCGGCGAGCCGCGCGCGCCGCTCGGTGTCGAGCTCGGCGAAGACGTCGTCGAGGATCAGGATCGGGTCGTCCCCGCTCGCGCGGAGCAGGTCGTAGGAGGCCAACCGGAGCGCCAGCGCGAACGACCACGACTCGCCGTGGCTGGCGTAGCCCTTCGCCGGCAGCGGGCCCAGGGACAGCACCAGCTCGTCGCGGTGCGGGCCGACGAGGCTGATCCCGCGGTCCAGCTCGTCGTCGCGGCGCCGCTCGACCTCCGCCTGCAACGCCTGGGCGAGCACGCTCCGGTCCGGCGCGTGCGGATCGACCTCCGGAAGCTCGAAGGAGGGCTTGTACGTCACGGTGGCGTCGTCACGGGTCGCCCCGCGCGCGACCGCCTCGTAGGCGGAGCCGACCAGCGGTTTGAGGTCCTCGACCAAGGCGATCCGCG
This sequence comes from uncultured Actinomycetota bacterium, assembly GCA_963835385.1. GTDB lineage: Bacteria > Actinomycetota > Actinomycetes > Propionibacteriales > Nocardioidaceae > Nocardioides_B. Next base: position 806,912 of record CAWIFK010000010.1, on the reverse strand, counting down.
CCGCCAGCAGCTCCGCGCCGGCGCGCGCCAGGTGGGAGTCCCAGACGCCCAGGGTCGCCAGCGCCGACTCGCCCCGGCTGCTGCCCGGCCCGCCGCGACGCGCGAGACCGGCGGTCTTGAGCAGCGAGTTGCGCTGCTTGAGCACCCGGTCGTAGTCGGAGCGGACCCCGGCGTACCGCGGGGCGCGCTGCACCAGGAGGTCGTCGAGGAACCGCCGCCGCTCGCCCGGATCGCCCTTGACCAGCGTCAGGTCCTCGGGGGAGAACAGCACGGTGCGGACCATGCCGAGGATCTCGCGCGCCCGCGGGAGCGGCGAGCGGTTGATCCGCGCCCGGTTCGAACGGCCCGGGTTGATCTCCACCTCGAGCACCGCCTGCCGCTCGTCGCGCACCGCGGCCAGCCGCACGATCGCCCGCTCGGCACCGAGCCGGACCAGCGCCTGGTCGCCGGAGACCCGGTGCGAGCCGAGCCGCGCGACGTAGTCGACCGCCTCGACGAGGTTGGTCTTGCCGTGGCCGTTGCGGCCCACGAACGCGGTCACGCCCGGGCCGAGCGCGACCTCCGCGGTCTCGTAGGAGCGGAAGTCGTGCAGGGACAGGTGGACGACGTGCACCGGACCCGCTCAGCCCTCGGGTGTAGTCGGGGTGTCGCCGGTCTTCGGCGGGGCGTCGGTGTGTACGGCGTGGCCGCCGAACTGGTTGCGCATCGCCGCGACCGCCTTCATGGCGGGGCTGTCATCCTGCCGGGACACGAAGCGGGCGTAGAGCGCCGCCGTGATCGCCGGCGTGGCGACTGCGTGCTCGATACCGGCCTCGACGGTCCACCGGCCCTCGCCGGAGTCCTCGGCGTAACCACGGATCCCGTCGAGATGTGCGTCCTCGTCGAGAGCCGCGACGAGCAGGTCGAGCAGCCAGGACCGGATGACCGTGCCCTCGCGCCAGGAGCGGTAGACCTCGGTGACGTTGTCGACCATCTCGGCCTTCTGCAAGAGCTCCCAGCCCTCGGCGTAGGCCTGCATCACGGCGTACTCGATGCCGTTGTGGACCATCTTCGAGAAATGGCCGGCGCCGACCTTGCCGGCGTGCACCCAGCCGAACTCGCCGGGGGGCTTCAACGCGTCGAAGACCGGCTGGGCGACCTTGACGTACTCGGCGTCGCCGCCGGCCATCAGCGCGTAGCCGTTCTCCAGGCCCCAGATGCCGCCGGAGACACCGCAGTCGATGAAGCCGATGCCCTTCGCGGCCAGCAGGTCGGCGTGCGCCTGGTCGTCGGTCCACCGCGAGTTGCCGCCGTCGATGACGATGTCACCCTCGTCGAGCATCTCGCCGAGCGCCTCGATGGTCTGCTGGGTGGCGTCACCGGAGGGCACCATCACCCAGACCACGCGGGGGGAGGGCAGCGCCTCGACCAGCGCCTCCATGCTGTCGACGTCGCTGACGTCGGGGTTGCGGTCGTAACCCACCACGGTGTGGCCCGCGCGGCGGATCCGCTCGCGCATGTTGGCGCCCATCTTGCCCAGGCCGATCAGTCCCAGCTCCATGACTGTCCCTTCTGTGCTCCCCCGCACGATTCGTCGTTGGATCCTCGAATGTCTGCGAGCCTACGCCCGACCTCAGGAGAGCAGGCGGCGCGGCATCAGCAGGTAGCGGAACGAGAGGTCCGCCTCCCCCTCGAGGCCGTCGACGCCGGCCATCACCGCGGGCTTCGAGGCCTGGGTGAACGCCATCTCCACGACCGGCGCCTCGATCGCGGTGAGCCCGTCGAGCAGGAACTGGGGGTTGAAGCCGGTGGTGATGTCCGCACCGGTGACCGAGGCGTCGATCTGCTCGGTGGCCAGCGCCTCGTCGCCGCTGCCGGCGTCGAGGGTGAGCAGCCCGTCGGCGAACGCCAGCTGCACCGCGGTGTTGCGCTCCGCGACCAGCGAGACCCGCTTGACGGCCTCCACGAGGGTGGCCCGGTCCACCCGGGCGACGGTGGCCTGCTCGCTGGGGAACAGCGTGCGGACCTTGGGGAACTCGCCGTCGAGCAGTCGGGTGGTGGTACGCCGCACGCCGCCGCCGGCCGAGCCCTCGAAGCCGATGATCCCCTCGCCGGCGCCGGTGCCCGAGAGGGCGATCGTGACCTCGGCACCCGCGGTCAGCGACTTCGCGGTGTCCGCGAGCACCTTCGCCGGCACCAGAGCGGCGGCCGTGGCGTCGGTCGCGGCCGGGTCCCAGGTGAGCTCGCGCAGCGAGAGCCGGAAGCGGTCGGTGGCCAGCAGCGCGAGGTCCGAGCCCTCGATCTCGATGCGGACGCCGGTCAGGACCGGCAGCATGTCGTCTCGGCCCGCTGCGGTGACCGCCTGGGCGACGGCGTTGGCGAACACGTCGCTGCGCACGGTCCCGCTGGCCCTCGGCATGTCCGGCAGGGAAGGGTACTCGTCGACCGGCATCGTCTGCAGGCTGAACCGGGCGCTGCCGCAGGTCAGCGAGACCTTGGCGCCGTCGATGGACATCTCCACCGGCTTGTTCGGCAGGGAGCGGCAGATGTCGGCGAGCAACCGGCCCGAGACGAGCGCGCGACCCTCCTCCAGGACGTCGGCCGGCAGGGTCGCCCGGGCGGACGTCTCGTAGTCGAAGCTCGACAGCGAGAGGCCGTCCCCGTCGGACTGGGTCTCGATGAGCAGTCCGGCGAGCACCGGCGCGCTGGGGCGCACGGGCAGGCTGCGGGCCGCCCACGCGACGGCATCGGCCAGGACGTCGCGTTCGACGCGGAACTTCACGGGTGTTCGCCTCCTGCGGAGTGACTGCGGACCCGGGGGACCTGTGGTCCGTCGAGGACGCGGGCCCTCACGGCGACGTACGCCACCCAGGGGTGAGCATCCTGCCACGGGTCAGCGGGCGAGGACAGCGCGAGGGGCGAAGTTGTGATTCGTCGACCGCACGGTCGTGCGCCGCGGGGAGGGCTCACGGCCCGGTTGTCCCCAGGTCGGGGGCCGGGCAGGAGTTGGTGGAGGTCGGGGACATGAAGAGACTCATCGTATTCACAGGGTCCGTGGACAGTGTGGAAAACCCTCGTCGTCGCAGGTCAGCCGCCTAATCGCCGTCCCAGGCGGATGTGGACAACCGGTGGGACAACTTGGTGAGCCTGTGGTTCGCCGTTCCCGGCCAGTCGGCGTACCCCCAGTCGTCCACAGGTCGTGCACGACGAAATGACAAGACCGCACACCTTCGTCCCCAGGAGGAACGGGGTGTGCGGTCCGGGTCGTGCGGGGGGGCGGCGGTGGATGGGTCAGACCTGGCGGGCCTGCTGCTTGATCCGGTTGGTCAGCTCGGTGACCTGGTTGTAGACGCTGCGCCGCTCGGCGAGCAGCTGGCGGATCTTCTTGTCCGCGTGCATGACCGTCGTGTGGTCGCGGCCGCCGAACTGCTGGCCGATCTTGGGCAGCGACAGGTCGGTCAGCTCGCGGCACAGGTACATCGCGATCTGCCGACCGGTGACCAGGACCCGGCTACGGCTCGACCCGCACAGGTCGTCGATCGAGAGGCCGAAGTAGGCGGCGGTCTGGGCGATGATCAACGCGGCGCTGATCTCCGGCTCGCCGCCTTCGGGGATCAGGTCCTTCAGCACGATCTCGGCCAGGGTGAGGTCGACCGGCTGCCGGTTCAGGCTGGCGAAGGCGGTCACCCGGATCAGGGCGCCCTCGAGCTCGCGGATGTTGGTCTGGATCTTGCTGGCGATGAACTCCAGCACGTCCGGTGGCGCGGTCATCCGCTCCGTGGCTGCCTTCTTGCGCAGGATCGCGATCCGGGTCTCGAGGTCCGGCGGCTGCACGTCGGTGATCAGGCCCCACTCGAACCGGTTGCGCAGCCGGTCCTCGAGCGCCTCGAGCCGCTTCGGCGCGCGGTCGGAGGTGATCACGATCTGCTTGTTGGCGTTGTGCAGCGTGTTGAAGGTGTGGAAGAACTCCTCCTGGGTCTGGATCTTGCCCTCGAGGAACTGGATGTCGTCGATCAGCAGGACGTCGACGTCGCGGTAGCGCCGCTGGAAGGTGGCTGCCTTGTCGTCGCGGATCGCGTTGATGAACTCGTTGGTGAACTCCTCCGAGCTCACGTACCGGACCCGGGCGCCGTTGAACAGGCTGCGCACGTAGTGGCCGATGGCGTGCAGCAGGTGCGTCTTGCCCAGGCCCGAGTCGCCGTAGATGAGCAGCGGGTTGTAGGCCTTGCCGGGCGCCTCGGCGACCGCGACCGCCGCGGCGTGGGCGAACCGGTTGGACGAGCCGATCACGAACGTCTCGAAGACGTACTTCGGGTTGAGCCGGGTCTCGAGCGCGCTGCCGGGCTTGCGGGCCGGCTCGCTGGTGTACGGCGTCGGCACGTCGAGGGGATTTGTCGACAAGTCGATGGATGGATTCAGCGACATGTCACTGGTGCTCGAATCCGCGGGCGACGGGCCCACCGGGTCCCCGACGCTGGGCAGAGCCGCGCGGCTGAGGCTCTCGAGCTCGGGGTCGACGGTCACCGCGATCCGGATCTGCCGGCGGAAGGCGTGCCCGAGGGCGTCCTCGAGGCGGGTCCGCAGGCGGCCCTCGAGCTGGTTGCGGGTGAAGTCGTCGGCGACGGCGATGATCGCCGTGTGCTCGTGGAGGGTGACCGGCGCGCTCGCGGCGAGCCAGGCGCGCTGACTGGGCGGCAGGTCCTCCACGAGCTGGCGCCAGACGGTGTCGAGGGAGACCGACGGTCCGGGCACCACCCCGGCCGCCGCGTCGTCGTGGGTCGGTGGCGGCTGTGAGGTGTCGTCCACGGAGGACCCACTCCCCTTCTCGGCCGGCTGCTCATGGCCCGGCGGTGTCGATGACGCGAATGTCTGGAAGTCTGGAACGCGGTGTCGGTGCGGTGGTGAAGCCGCTTGGTCCACAAAGTTGTCCACAGGTTGTGCATCCGTACCCCACTTGGGGGGACGGCGCCGGCCGGGGACCTGCTCGGGCCCTCGGGACGACGTGCGTCCGTGCAGGTCGGCGCGGTGAGGGCCGGTGTCTCCCCGGCTCCGGCAGAGCGGTCGAGGTGTGCTGGGCGTCCCTCGAGGGGAACTCGGGACGGCCGAACGCTAACAAGCCGCGCGCCCGCGGTTCAAGCGGTTGTCCACAGGCTCGGGACAACGCTGTGCGCACCGGTCCGGGCCGGTCCCCAGCCACGTCCCGGTCGGTCTCGGGGGCCCAGCCCGCGGGTTTGACCCCCGTGTGGCGGACCCCGTACCGTTGGGCGGTCGGACCGGTACGTCGACTGGTGCCGCATGTCCACGGATGACCCGCCTGGTCGTCGCGTCCCGGGCTCCCACCCGGGGGCCCCAGGCTCGACCCGCGGGTGGGCGGTGCCAGCCGACCCTAGCCGGTCCACCAGACCTGACCATTTCCGACACACGGAGAAGATGTCGTGAGCAAGCGTACGTACCAGCCGAACAACCGTCGCCGTCACAAGGTGCACGGCTTCCGTCTGCGCATGCGGACCCGCGCCGGCCGCTCGATCCTCTCCTCGCGCCGCCGCAAGGGCCGCAAGAGCCTGTCGGTCTGAGCCCGACCGCATGAGCATCCCGTGCTGACACGGGAGCACCGGCTGACCTCGGGTCGGCTGTTCGCTCCGGCGATCCGCCGCGGTCGGCGGGCCGGCGCCCGAACCCTCGTCGTGCACGTGCACGTCACGGGATCGGGCGAGGCGGGTCCGGCGCGCGTGGGGCTCGTGGTCAGCAAGGCGGTGGGCGGCGCGGTCGTCCGCAACACAGTGAAGCGCCGGCTTCGACACCTCGCCCGGGAGCGGGTCTCCTCGCTCCCGGGCGCTGCTGTGCTCGTGATCCGGGCGCTGCCGCCGGCGGCGTCGGCGACGCACGCCGAGCTGGGCGCCGATCTCGACCGGGCGCTGGCCCGGGCACTACCAGCCACCGGGGAGCGTTGATGAAGTATCTCCTGATCGGTCTGCTGAAGCTCTACCGGCTGTTGATCAGCCCGCTCTACGGCCAGGTCTGTCGTTACCATCCCTCGTGCTCGGCCTACGCTCTCGAGGCGGTCACCGTGCACGGGAGCCTGCGGGGGAGCTGGCTGGCCCTGCGCCGACTCGGGCGCTGCCATCCGTGGGCGGCTGGAGGCTACGACCCCGTCCCCGGCACCACCACCGTTACTGCTTCAGACTCGAGGAGCCTGAGTGATTGACTTCTTCACCACTGTCGGCGGCACGATCATGGCGCCGCTGTACTGGATCACCTCGCTGATCCTCTCCGGCTTCCACCGGGTGCTGAGCCCGGTGCTGGGCGAGGACTCGGGGTGGGCCTGGGTGCTCTCGATCGTCGGGCTGACGCTGGTGATCCGGGCGGCCCTGATCCCCCTGTTCGTCAAGCAGATCAAGTCGAGCCGGAACATGCAGCTGATCCAGCCCAAGGCGCGTGAGCTGCAGAAGAAGTACGGGCACGACCGGGAGCGTCTCGCCCAGGAGACGATGAAGCTCTACAAGGACACGGGCACCAACCCGTTCGCCTCCTGCCTGCCGATCCTGGTGCAGATGCCGATCTTCCTGGCGTTGTTCCGGCTGATCAACGCGGCCGCCAACGGCACGACCAAGGGGGTGCTCACCGAGGACCAGGTCGACTCGCTGAGCCAGGCGACCTGGTTCGGTGCGCAGATCGCCGACCGGTTCACCGGCACCGACGTGGACCCGGCCGTACGGATCCTGGCGGCCTGCCTCGTGGTGGCGATGACGGCCACGACCTTCTTGACCCAGCGCCAGCTGATGAGCAAGAACATGCCGGCCGACGCCATGAGCGGTCCCTACGCCCAGCAGCAGAAGATGCTGCTCTACATCCTTCCCCTCGTGTTCGCCGTCGGCGGCATCGCGTTCCCGATCGGCGTGCTGATCTACTGGACCACGTCGAACCTGTGGACCATGGGCCAGCAGTTCTACGTGATCCGCAACAACCCGGCGCCCAACACCGAGGCGTTCCGGGCGAAGGAGGAGCGGGACAAGCGCAAGGCCGAGCGCAAGGGGATCACCCCGGCGCCCGACGCGGGCTCGACCGGCGCCACCACCGACACGTCCCCGGCGGCCACCCCGAAGGCGGCCACGGCACCACGGCCGCAGCCGAAGAAGCAGACTCGTAGCCAGCGGAAGAAGAAGAGCGGGCCGCCGCGGAAGCCGCAGGGCCCCACGAGGGCCGCCGACGGCTCCGGGGCGAAGGATCCCGAGGCGCCGGACCAGCCCGGCTCCGCCACGGCCTGACCTCCCGACCGCGGGACCGACGTCCCGCCCCCGACTTTGTATCAGTTCCGACCGTCCAGGAGATTTCGTGAGCGACGAGACCAACCAGCCCATCGCCGAGGCCCCAGACGCCGAGGCCCCCGAAGCCCATGGGTCCGAGGAAGCGAGCCCCGAGGTCGGGACCGCCGACCCGGACGCACCCGCGGCGGCCGAGAGCGACCAGGAGCGGCTCGACCGGCTCGAGCACGAGGGCGACGTCGCGGCCGACTACCTCGAGGAGCTGCTCGACATCGCCGACCTCGACGGCGACCTCGACATCGACGTGGAGGGCGACCGGGCTTCGGTCTCCGTCGTGGGCGGTGACCTCGACATGCTGGTCGGCCGCAACGGCGAGGTGCTGGAGGCGCTGCAGGAGCTCACGCGTCTCGCGGTCTACCGCGAGACCGGTGAGCGCTCCCGCCTGATGCTCGACATCGCGGGCCATCGGGCGAACAAGCGCAGCCGGCTGGAGGCACTGGCCGCGGAGACCGTCGCGCAGGTGAAGGAGTCGGGCGAACCCGTCTCCTTGCAGGCGATGTCTCCCTTCGAGCGCAAGGTGGTGCACGACGCGGTGGCGGCCGCCGGCATGGCATCCGGCTCCGAAGGCGTGGAGCCACGGCGATACGTCGTGGTGCGCCCCGCGTGAGCGATGGCCAGTCGCCCGCCGGCGACCCCGTTTCACGTGAAACGCCCCCTGTGCCGACCTCGGCACAGGGGGTGTTCGGCGTCCGGCTCCCCCGGGCCGAGGCCTTCGCGGCACTGCTCGCCACCGAGGGCGTGCTGCGCGGAGTCATCGGTCCCCGGGAGACCCCGCGCCTGTGGGAGCGGCACCTCCTGAACTGCGCGGTTGTCGGTGAGGTGCTGCCGGAGTCAGCAGCGGTGGCCGATGTCGGCTCCGGGGCCGGGCTTCCGGGGGTGGTTCTGGCGATCGCCCGGCCGGACCTCCGACTCACCCTGGTGGAGCCGCTGCAGCGGCGCACGGCTTTCCTCGACGACGCCGTGCGACTCCTGGAGCTGGAGAACGTCCGCGTCGTGCGTGCCCGGGCCGAGGAGCTGCATGGCCGCGAGCAGTTCGACGTGGTGACGTCGCGCGCGGTGGCACCGCTGGGCCGGTTGCTGTCCTGGTCGGTACCGCTGGTGGCGCCCGACGGGGCCGTGCTGGCCATGAAGGGGTCCTCCGCGGCCGACGAGATCCGGGACTCGCTGCAGGAGCGTCGGCGTCTGCGACGGTTCAGGATCGGCGAGCCGAGGGTCCTCGAGGTGGGCCACTCCGTGGTCGACCCACCGACCAGGCTGGTCCAAGTGGAAGTGGCCGGTCCGGCCAGTTAGGTTGAGACCTCGCACCCGGGCGTGGAGTCCTGCGACGATCCACCGGGCCGCCCGTTCGAAGGAGCATCACGCGTGACCTCCCCAGTCTCCAGCCCCACCGTCGTCGTCACCGGCTTGGGATGGCCAGAGATCGTGGTGAAGACCCGGTCCTCCTCTGCACCTCCGTCGAACGCGGCGCGGGCGCGCGGGTTGGGCTGGCCGTCGACTGAGCCTGCGCCGAGCGACTCTGCCGTGAGTGACGCTGCGCCGGTCGACCCGCCCGCGAGCGACTCGGCCCCGAGCGACCCGCTCCCGAGCGACCCCGTGTCGAGCGGCGCTGCGCCGGTCGACCCGGCCGAGCCGGTCGAGCCGCCCGAGCCCGCAGTCACCACCTCGCCGAGCGGTCCCGGGGCTGTCGCGCCGGCACCCACCACCTCACCGCGCGACGCGAGCGACACGTCCGGGCCATCAGTATTGTCCGATTCACCGGGTTCGGGCACGCCATTTGGCCTAGACGGCACCACCCTTATTGCCGGAACTCCACAATATCCACAGGCTGGTCCACAGGTTGTGGTGGACGACCGCGCTGATGACCGCGCTGATGACCCGGGCCAGGGCTCCGCCGCTACCCCGGCGGCGGACGCGTCGCTGAATGGTGCCGCGACGCGCGTTTCACGTGAAACTCTCGGCGCCCGGTCCACCGGCGAGTCTGCAGGGTCCGCAGTCGGTTCCGCTGTTTCACGTGAAACTCTCGGCGCCCGGTCCACCGAGGATGCCGCCTCTCGTCCGGCCCCCTCCGCAGGGCCGGCGCCGGCGTATCGCACGGCCGCCGACCTGGCGTCGGCGCCGTCTCCTGCCCCTGACACCACCACCCCCCTGGCGCGGTCCGTGGAGCACGATCTCCTGGTCCGGGAAGGCCGGCGGTTCGGCGAGCCGCTGCCGCGCCCGGCCCACACGCGCGTGATGGTGGTCGCCAACCAGAAGGGAGGGGTGGGGAAGACGACCACCACGGTGAACGTGGCCGCGTCGCTGGCGCAGCACGGCCTCCGGGTGCTGGTCGTCGATCTCGACCCGCAGGGCAACGCCTCCACCGCGCTGTCGATCGATCACCACCGTGGGACCCCGTCGGCCTACGACGCGCTGGTCGACGGGACGCCCCTGGCTGACGTCGTCCAGCCGTCTCCGGACGTGGACGGCCTGTGGGTGGTCCCGGCGACCATCGACCTGGCCGGCGCGGAGATCGAGCTGGTCAGCCTGGTGGCGCGTGAGAGCCGGCTCCGCAAGGCTCTGCTGGCGCACCCCCAGATCGGAGGGACCGCGGAGGACCGTTTCGACTACGTCCTCATCGACTGCCCGCCTTCGCTGGGCTTGTTGACGTTGAACGCGCTGGTCGCCGGTGCGGAGATGTTGATCCCGATCCAGGCCGAGTACTACGCGCTCGAGGGCCTGGGTCAGCTGCTCGAGACGGTGGAGATGGTGAAGGCCCACCTGAACCCCGCGTTGTGGGTCTCCACGATCCTGCTCACCATGTACGACGCCCGGACCCGGCTGTCGGCAGGCGTCGCCGAGGAGGTCCGCAACCATTTCGGGGGCCAGGTGCTGCCCACGGCCATCCCCCGCTCCGTGCGGATCTCTGAGGCACCCAGCTACGGGCAGACCGTGATGACCTATGATCCGGGGTCACCCGGGGCGTTGAGCTACCTCGAGGCGGCGCGCGAGATGGCGCTGCGCGGGGGCGCTGCGCACAGCACCGGCCCGACCGACGGAGGAGCGCAGTGAACCAGAGGCCGCAGCAGCGTCGAGGTCTCGGCCGGGGACTCGGGTCCCTGATCCCCACGGCGCCACGGGTCGACGAACACGTCGACGGCTCCCAGAGTGAGGGCCGCGGCGCCCACGAGTCCGGCATCGCGGGGGGCGGGCCGGTCAGCGACGCACCGGCCGACGAGGCACCGGCCGACGGCACGGGGAGTATCCACGCCGTGGTCGACGACCGCCGCGACGACCCCAGCGTGGACGGCGTGACCGACGGGCCTGCCTCCGCACCCACCAACGGGTCCGAGGGCGCGGCGAGCAGGGACGGGACCGGCGCGATCGACTCCGCTGGGACCGGCGATCCGGGCGACGCGGGCCTGCGCGCCGTCGACGGCGCCTACTTCGCCGAGCTCGACGTGACGGCGATCGGTCCCAACCCCCGCCAGCCGCGCCAGGTCTTCGACGAGGAGGCGATGGCCGAGCTGGTTCACTCCATCACGGAGGTGGGGCTGCTGCAGCCGGTGGTGGTGCGCACCGTCGGCGACGACCGCTACGAGCTGATCATGGGTGAGCGTCGCTGGCGCGCGACCCAGGAGGCCGGTCTCAGCACGATCCCGGCCATCGTCCGTGAGACCGGGGACGACGCCCTGCTCCGCGATGCGCTGCTGGAGAACCTGCACCGGTCCCAGCTGAACCCGTTGGAGGAGGCAGCGGCGTACCAGCAGCTGCTCGACGACTTCGGCTGCACCCACGAAGAGCTGGCCGCACGGATCGGACGCAGCCGGCCGCAGATCAGCAACACGCTCCGACTGCTGCGGCTCTCGCCGCCGGTCCAGCGTCGCGTCGCCGCGGGGGTGCTGTCGGCCGGGCATGCCAGGGCCCTCCTCGGCGTGGACGACGCCGACATCCAGGACCGGTTGGCGGGACGGGTGATCTCCGAAGGGATCTCCGTGCGCGGCCTCGAGGAGATCGTCGCTGTCGGTGACCTCGGTGGAGCGAAGTCGAGCGCACGGCGCAAGAAGCCGACGGCGCCGGCGCTCACCGATCTCGCCGAGCGGCTCTCGGACCGCCTGGAGACCCGTGTCAAGGTCGACCTCGGCCGTGCGAAGGGCAAGATCACCGTCGAGTTCGCCTCGATCCCCGACCTGGAGCGGATCGTGGAGATCATCGACCCCGGCGCGGCGGACCGGCGCACCGGCCTCGACGGGTGAGGTTCCTCGGTCGCCATCCTGGCTGAGGCGCCGGCCCGGGTCCCGCTTCGACCGGCTCGGTCGTCGGGCGTTCCCGTGATGGTTGTTTGTCGACATATGGATGTAGTGCTAAAGCGACGAACCATTAGAGCGTCAAAGCGTTTGAGCAATGAAGCGATGAAGCGTTGAAGCCACATGTCGATCAAACGGTATAGAGGTCGAGCGAGCACGATCCGGCCCAAGCAGACCGGGCCGGGTTGGGCGCCCCAGGTGGCACCGAGTCTTTACTGTCCCGCCTATTGCAACGTTTCTTTCGAAAGGATACCTTCGATGCATGCCACTGAGCCGCCGTACCGTCACTGACGCCGCCTCGCTCAAGGCGCTCGCGCACCCGGTGCGCATCTCCCTGCTCGAGCGCCTGGTCCTCGACGGACCGATGACCGCCAGCCAGGCCGGCACAGCGCTCGGCGAGACTCCCGCCAACTGCTCGTGGCACCTGCGCAAGCTCGCGGAGCATGGCTTCGTCGAGGAGGTCCCCGGCGTCTCGGGACGCAGCCGCCCCTGGCGCGCGGTGACGCAGGGTCTGAGCTGGCCCGATGTCGACGACGGGCAGGACCCGGAGGCGAGCGCCGCAGGGCAGGCGCTCACCGACGTTTTCCTGAGCCGGGAGCTGGACCGGCTGCGCACGGTTCGCGACGCGGCGGCGTCCGAGCCCGCGGAGTGGCGCGAGGCCACGTCGGTCAACCAGGAGCAGACCTGGCTGACGGCCGACGAGGCCCAGGAGCTCTCGGCCGCGCTGGCCGAGCTGATCTCGACCTACACCGACCGGATATCGGACCCGGAGCGTCGCCCCGCCGGGTCACGGCTGGTCTCGCTCGTGGGCTGGCTCGTCCCGAGCCACCCCTACCGATCGGAGAGATGATGCGACGCGCCTTCGCCGTCCGTGGATTCGGACGCCTGTACACCGCGACGACCGCCAGCATGCTCGGCGACTCGCTGATGCTGATCGTGATGAGCATGTGGGTCAAGACGCTGACCGGGTCCAACGGCGCCGCGGGTCTCACCTTCCTGTGGCTCACCCTCCCGGCCCTCTTCGCACCGCTGCTCGGCACCCTCGTCGACCGGGTGCCCCGGCGACTGTTCCTGGTCGTGGCCAACCTGCTGTCCGCGCTGGCGATGCTCCCCTTGATGTTCGTCGGCGGGGCGGACGACGTGTGGATCATCTACGCCGTCGCCTTCCTCTACGGCATCTCGTTCGTGGTGGTTCCCGCCGCCCTCAACGGCCTGCTCAAGGACCTGCTGCCCGAGGACGCGCTCGTCGAGGCCAACGCGTCGATGTCGCTGACCCGCGAGGCGCTGCGACTGGTGGGACCCGTGGCGGGGGCGGCGATGTTCGCGGTCGGCTCCGGCCCCCTCGTCGCCCTGGCCGACGCGGTGAGCTTCGTGGTGGCAGCACTCGTGATCGCTGGGCTGCGCGTCGACGAGACGGTCCTGGAGCGGGTCCCGATGCACTGGGCGGCTGAGGTGGCCGAGGGGGCGCAGCACATCCGGCGCACGCCGCTGCTGCTGCACCCCACGGTGGCGGTGGCGCTGTGCCTGCTGGTGCTCGGGTTCTCCGAGTCGGCTGTGTACGCCATCGTCGACGCGTTCGAGAAGCCGGTCGAGTTCGTGGGACCGCTCCTGACCGTGCAGGGGATCGGCGCGATCACCGCGGGCCTCCTGGCCAGCCGGACGATACGGCGCCTGGGGGAGCCGCGGGCGCTGGTGACCGGGCTGGTCATCCTCGCGACCGGGCTCACGCTGGTCGCCGTCGCCGGTGAGGTGTGGCTGCTGCTGGTCGGGACGGCCGTGCTCGGTGCCGGCATCCCGCTGCTCATCGTGGCGTTCAACACGATCCTGCAGAAGCAGACCCCCGGGCGGCTGATGGGTCGGGTGAGCACGACCGTCGAGGTCTTCACCACCACGCCCCAGGCGCTCTCGATCGCCACCGGAGCCCTGTTGGTCACCGTCCTGGACTACCGGGTGATCTTCGGCCTGATGGTGGTCGGCACGCTCGTAGGCGCCGGCTACCTGGTCCTCGCCCTGCGCGGCGCGATGGCACAGGCCGTCCCGGGAGTCGTCGAGGAACGGGAGCCGGACCCGCTGCCGGAGTCCGTGCTGCCCGGCACGATGGTGGAGGCCCGGCTGCCCGAGTCGGCAGGCTAGCGGCGCTTCGCCCGGCGCTGGGCGGCCCGGGCCCGGCGCCGCTCGGCGCGCTGCCGCTTCTCCTCGGCGTCGAGGCGAGCGGCCTCCTCGGGGGTCGGCGCGCTGCCGCCGTACCGGGCCGGCAGCCACCAGGAGCCGGCGGGCTGCTCGTCTGCCGGGTAGGCGTCGATGGTCCGGTCGAGCAGCGCGGCCATCGTGCTCCGGAGCTCCGCGGTGTCCGCGGCCGGGCTCTCCCCGGTGGGGTGCATCGGCTCCCCGACGGTGATCGCGATGGTCTTGCCGCGGGAGAAGTCCCGCGGGTGGTCCTTGGTCATCAGCCGCTGGGTGCCCCACAGGATCACCGGAATCAGGGGTACGCCGGCCTCGGCGGCGATCCGCGCCGCGCCGGTCTTGAGCTCCTTGATCTCCATCGACCGCGAGATGGTCGCCTCGGGGAAGATCCCGACGATCTCACCCATGCGGAGGTAGCGCACCGCCTCCTCGTAGGAGGCGAGCCCGTCGGCCCGGTCGACGTTGATGTGGTGCAGCGACCGCATCAAGGGCCCGGCCAGGCGGTGGTCGAAGATCTCCCGCTTGGCCATGAACCGGACCAGCCGTCCGGAGGGGTCGGCCGCCAGGCCGCCCAGGACGAAGTCGACGTAGGAGACGTGGTTGACCGCGAGCAGGGCACCTCCCGTGCGGGGGACGTTCTCGGTGCCGGTCATCTGGAACCGCAGGCCCAGTGCCCGGAACGCCAGCTTCGCGGTGGCGATGATCGGGGGGTAGGTGAGGTCGCGCACGAGGTGATCCTGTCAGTGACGGTTGTCGCGGTCGACGGCGAGATCCACCAGGTCGGCGATCAGCCGCCCCATCTCCAGGCCCGCTGCGTCGACCGACAGCGGCACCGTCGAGGTCTCGGTGAGCCCGGGAGAGACGTTGACCTCCAGGAACCAGACCCGGCCGTCGGCGTCCACGATCAGGTCCGAGCGGGACAGGTCGCGCAGCCCCAGCGCCTCGTGGGCGGTGACGGCGACCCGGGCGACCTCCGCGGCCACCTCGTCGGTGAGCTTGGCAGGCACCACGAACTCGGTGCTCCCCGCCGTGTAGCGGGCGGTGTAGTCGTAGACGCCGCCGTCGGGCTCGATCAGCACCGGTGGCAGGGCCCGGGGGCCCGCCCCGGTGTCCAGCACGGGTACGGCGACCTCGTCGCCCTCGACCAGACGCTCCACCAGCGCCGTGGGGCCGTAGGCGAAGGCGTCGACCATCGCCTGCGGCAGGGCCGCTGCGGTGCGCACGACCGTGCAGCCGAGCGCGGAGCCGCCGCGGGTCGGCTTGACGATCACCGGCAGGCCGAGCGCGGCCAGCATCGCCTCCATGACCGCGGCCGCGCCCAGCTCGCGGAAGGTCTCGTGGGGCAGCGCCACCGATGGCGGCGTCAGCAGCCCGGCGGCCGCCGCCACCGCCTTGGCGACGGGCTTGTCGAAGGCGACCCGGCAGGCGTCCGGCCGGGCGCCGAGGTAGGGCACCCCGGCCAGCTCCAGCACCTCGCGCAGCGCGCCGTCCTCACCGCTCTCGCCGTGCAGGAGCGGTACGACGCAGTCCGGTCGCTGCCGCGACGACTCGGCGAGCAGGGGGAGCAGCGTGGCGTCGACGTCCCGCTCCTCCACCTCGACCCCCACGTCGCGCAGGGCCTCGGCGACCCGGCGACCCGAGCGCAGCGAGACGTCCCGCTCGTGCGAGAGGCCGCCGGCCAGCACGAGCACGCGGCGCCCGTCCGTCGAGGCCCTGGACGGGGAGCCGCCCCCGGAACCGTCCTGGGCGGCTGCGGTCTGGTCGTCCACCGGCAGGTCTCCTAGCTGAGGTCGGTGTTGGGGGACTCGTAGCCCCGGTGCAGGTCCGGCCCGGCGCCGCCGACGGTCCCGAAGGTGTCGCGGAGCTCGAGCTCGTCCTCGATGACGCCGGTGAGCCGCCGCACGCCCTCCCGGATCCGCTCCGGGGTCGGGTAGCAGTACGACAACCGCATGCTCTGGGCCCCGAAGCCGTCGGCGAAGAACGCGGTGCCGGGGACGTAGGCCACCCGGGCGGTGACCGCCCGTGGCAACATCGCCTTGGCGTCCAGCCCCGGGGGCAGCGTCAGCCACACGTAGAAGCCGCCGGCGGGCACGTTCCACCGCGAGGCGGCAGGCATCAGGTCGGCCAGCGCCTCCACCATGGCGTCGCGGCGCTCGCGGTACATCTCCTGGAACTGCTTGATCTGGCCGCGCCAGTCGTGCTCGTGCAGGTAGGCCGAGACCGCCATCTGGGAGAACGCCGGCGGGCACAGCGTGGCCGACTCCTGGGCCAGCACGAGCTTCTCGCGCACGGCGTGCGGCGCCAGCACCCACCCGACCCGGAACCCCGGGGCGAAGGTCTTGGAGAACGAGCCCAGGTAGATCACGCCGTCGGGCTCGTCGGCGCGCATCGCCCGGATCGGCTCGGCGTCGAAGCCGAGCAGGCCGTACGGGTTGTCCTCGAGGACCAGCACGTCGGCCTCGCGGCAGATCTCGAGGATCTCGGTGCGCCGCTGCGCGGTGAGGGTGACGCCGGCGGGGTTGTGGAAGTTCGGGATCGTGTAGAGGAACTTGATCCGGCGCCCCTGCGCCTGGCAGGTGGCGATGGCGTCGCGCAGGGCCTGCGGCTCCAGGCCGTGCTCGTCCATCGACACGTGCACGACGTCGCACTCGTAGGCACGGAACACCCCCAGCGCTCCGACGTACGACGGAGCCTCGCACAGCACCACGTCGTGGGGGTCGCAGAAGATCCGCGTCACCAGGTCGACGGCCTGCTGGGACCCGACGGTCACCACCACGTCGTCGGGGTGGGCCTCGATGCCCTCCAGGCGCATCACGTCGCAGATCTGCTCGCGCAGGACCGGGTCGCCCTGGCCGGAGCCGTACTGCATGGCGGTGGTTCCGCGCTCGGCGACGAGGTCGTGCAGGGCCCGGCCGACGACGTCGAGCGGCAGGCCCGAGATGTTGGGCATGCCGCCGGCCAGCGAGACCACCTCTGGCCGGCTGGCGACCGAGAACAGCGCACGGATCTCGGAGGCGGTCATCCCCCGCGTGCGCGCGGCGTACCGGTCGACGTAGCTGTCCAGGCGCGTGCTTCCGGCACGGCGCGCGGGTCGACCGCTGGGCTCGATGTGGCTGGGCTGGACGTCGCTGGGCATGTCTCCCACTCTCAGGGCGTTCTCCTAGGATGAAGCATCACCCACGCACGCCCGAACAGGGGGCTACGACATGGGACCTGGCGCCCGAACGGTGAGCGCGCGAGGCCGGCCATGAGCCGCCGCCTGGCCCGCCTGACGCTGGACACGCTCGCCGACCTCCCCCCAGGAGTGCGCTCGTGCGTGTGCTGGGAGCTCGATTCAGTGGCCCGGGCCCGCGCCGTGGCGACCGGCGAGGCGGCCGCGGAGAAGGAGGCGTGGCTGTCGCGGGTGCTGCTGGAGTGGGGTTCGTGCGGTCGGGTGGCCTACGTCGACGGCGAGGCGGTCGGCCTGGTCGTCTACGCGCCGCCGTCCTACCTCCCCGGAGCCGCCGCGATGCCGACCGCGCCGGTGGGCGAGGACGCGGTCCTGCTCTCCACCGCCTACGTCAGTCCCGCGTACGCCGGGGGCGGCATCGGCCGACTGCTGATGCAGGGAGTGGTCAAGGACCTGGTCAAGCGGGGCGGCCTGCAGGCTGTGGAGGCCTTCGGTGACACGCGGGCCCCGGGTCGGCGCAGCCGAGCGGCCGACACCGAGGTGGGACCACACGAGCGCTGCGTGCTGCCTGCCGAGTACCTGCTGCGGGTCGGCTTCAAGACCCAGCGGCCGCACCTCCGCTACCCGCGGATGCGGCTGGAGGCCAAGTCGGCAGTGACCTGGCGCAGCGAGGTGGAGGCGGCCGTCGAACGGCTGCTCGGCGCGGTGCGACCGGTGCGGGCGCCGAGCCCGGCTCGGCCCTCGTTCGAGCCGCGCACCGAGCGCGAGCGCTGAGGCCCCGGCGGCACCGGCGTGCCGCCGGTCGGCACTCACCGGGCCGGGGCCCGGCGCGCGGCGAAGCGCGGGACCCCGGTCCGGGTGGGCCGGTCAGCCGATGAAGTCGCGCAGCTCGTTGAGTAGGGCGGCCTTCGGCTTGGCGCCGACGATCTGCTTCACGACCTCGCCGTCCTTGTAGACGTTGAGCGTCGGGATGCCGGTCACCCGGTAGCTCGCCGGGGTGACCGGGTTCTCGTCCACGTTCATCTTGACGAAGGTGATCTTGTCGCCGTGCTCGGCCTTGATCTCGTCCAGGATCGGCGAGACCTGGCGGCACGGACCGCACCACTCCGCCCAGAAGTCGACGAGGACGGGCTTGTCGGACTTGAGGACCTCGGTCTCGAAGTCGGCGTCGGTCACGGCTTGCATGTCTGCCACGGGATCTCCTTGTCAGAGCTCGGGTTCGATGTGGTGGGAATCAGTGAACACGGAAGCGGGGACGTTTCTTCCCGACACGGCCGCTCAGGCCCCCGCGGCCTGCACCTGCTCGGTGACCTGCTCGCCGGCGACCCGGCCGTCTCCGGCGCGGTGCGGCACGGGGTCCTGGCTCTCGAGCTCCTCGACGGTGCTGGCCGCGTCACCTGCGGTGGACGCCTCGTGGTCCAGGGCGGCGACGAACCGCTCCGCGTCGAGTGCGGCGGCGCAGCCGGTCCCGGCTGCGGTGATGGCCTGGCGGTAGTGATGGTCGACCAGGTCGCCGCATGCGAACACTCCGGGCAGGTTCGTCCGGGTCGAGGGGTGGTCGACCAGCACGTACCCCTCGTCGTCGAGCTCCACCTGTCCGGTGAGGAGCTCCGAGCGCGGGTCATGGCCGATCGCGATGAACAGACCGGTCGCGTCCAGCTCGCGCTTCTCGCCGGTCTCGGTGTCCACGAGCGTGAGCCCGGTCACCTTGTCCTCGCCGTGGATCGCCTCCACCGAGGAGTTCCAGGCGACGTCGATCTTCGGGTCGCCGAAGGCACGCTCCTGCATGATCTTGGAGGCGCGGAGCTCGCCGCGGCGGTGGATCAGGGTCACCTTGGACCCGAACCGGGACAGGAAGGTGGCCTCCTCCACGGCGGAGTCGCCGCCGCCGACGACCGCGATGTGCTGCTCGCGGAAGAAGAAGCCGTCACAGGTCGCGCACCAGCTCACGCCGTGGCCGGAGAGCCGGTCCTCGTCGGGCAGGCCGAGCTTGCGGTAGCCCGATCCCATGGCCAGGATCACCGACCGGGCGCGGTGCTGGTTGCCGGCGCCGTCCGTGACGACCTTGACGTCGCCGGTGAGGTCCATCTCGGTGATGTCGTCGGCGACCAGCTCGGCGCCGAAGCGCTCGGACTGCGCGCGCATGTTGTCCATGAGCTCGGGGCCCATGATCCCGTCGCGGAAGCCGGGGAAGTTCTCGACCTCGGTCGTGTTCATCAGTGCCCCGCCGGCGGTGACCGAGCCCTCGAACATCAGTGGCGCGAGGTTGGCGCGAGCGGCGTACACGGCGGCGGTGTAACCGGCCGGGCCGGAGCCGACGATGATGACGTTGCGGACGTCCGTGCCGGTCGACGGGGACGTGGCGGTGGTCATGGTTCGGATGCTCCCTGGGGACGAGGTCTGGTGCGGTGTGCTGCGGGCGCCGTACGGCGTCCACCTGGTCCAACCGATCCTAGGCACCCCTGCATTCCCGGCGGATACCCGCTACCCGCCCGGCGCACGCCTGGGGGCGAGCCGGGCCGGCCGGTCCCTCAGCCGCGAGGCAGTGACGCCGATGCGAGCAGCCGGCCGCCATCGGCACAGGAGTACACCTGCGCCTCCCCGGTGCCGGCCACGGTGCGCCGCACCACCAGCGTGGCGCGGACCCCGTCCAGGGCCGCCGGGGCGACCAGGTCACCCCGGGCGACGTCGGGGAGGTCGCACGCGGCCAGCTGCTGGGCGGTCCTGCTCCGGGTCCGCGCGGTGCCGCGGCGCTCGGTCTCCCCGGCCGCGGTGAGCCGCTCCACCGCGGAGAGCGGGACGACCGCCCCGGAGTCGAGCACCGCGCCGGCGTCGGCAGCCAGGCTCGCGGACCGCAGCGCAACCGGTCGTGCCGTGAGCGCGACAAGCGCATCGTCGCGCGCGCCGCCGGCCCCCTCGCCGCTCTCCTCGCCGCCGGTGTCCGCGGCACTGCCGGCACTCGTCGACGCCGACTCCTCACCCGCGCCGCCGCGGACCACGGTGCCGATGCCCGCTCCGACGACGGCGAGGACCGTCGCGGCGACCAGCACTCCCGTCCAGCGCCTCCTCCGACGGGCCGCCTCGATCGGCACGACCGGACCCTCGGCGGTGGCGTCGTCGGCGGTGGGGTCGTTGCCGCCCGGGTGGTCCTCGCCCGCCTCAACGGGCCCGGCCTGCGCCCGCTCGGCGACCAGGTCGCCCACCGTCGCCTCCAGCCGGGCCACGACGTCAGCCGGCATGGGGCCGACCGGCGGCGCCGAGGCGAGCGCACGGCGAACCGCCTCCTCCTGCTCGCGTGTCACCTCGGCCCACCTCTCGCTCGTGTGTCGTCACCGGGTCCGGTCCCCGTCGCTCGGACGCGCGAGGTGGCCGAGGGGTTCCGCGCGTCGGGGGCGCCGGCGAGCTCCGACAGCAGCGGCGCGAGCCGGGACCGGCCGCGCGAGCAGCGGCTCTTGACGGTGCCCGGGGCGCAGCCCAGGATCGCCGCGGTCTCCTCGACGGAGTAGCCCTCCATGTCGACCAGGACCAGGGCGGCACGCTGCTCGGGCGGCAACGTCGCGAGCGCAGCCAGGACCGCCTCGCGCCGCTCCTCGTCCACCGCGACGTCGGCCGGGTCGCTCGGCAGCGCGGGACCGGCGCCCGCGGCGTACGGCGACGGCTCGGGCGAGTCCGTGTCGAGCTCGTCGGGGAGCGGGTCCGCGAGGCGGACCTTGCGGCGGCGGAGCCGGTCCAGGGAGGCGTTGACCACCACCCGGTGCAACCACGTGGTGACCGCGGCGTCCCCCCGGAAGGACGCGGCCCCGCGGAACGCGGACACGAGGGCGTCCTGGAGCGCGTCGGCAGCCTCCTCCGGGTCACCGGTGGTGCGCAGCGCCACGGCCCACAGCCGGTCGCGGTGCCGGGCGAACAGGGTGCCGAAGGCCTCGGGGTCGCCGTCGACGTGGGCGGCGAGCAGCTCGCGGTCGCTGGGTGAGCCGGGTGCGGTGTCGCCGGACCCGGGTCCGTGCGGCTGCGGTGCTCCCGCCGCCGCCTGGTGCCCCCGTCGACCGGTCACGACCGGACGACGATCTCCGCGACCTCGCCGCGGAACCTGCCGTCCCCGGTCGGCGGGAGCGAGGTCAGCCAGACCACGAGGAAGCGCGTGGTGGTCGGGCGCTTCAGCTGGAGGTCGACCTTCGTGCCGGCCCCGTCGCGACCGGCCACGGTGGCCAGGCCCTCCGCCGACGTCGGGGCCGAGCTGGTCCCGGGGTCGGTGGCCAGGATCTCCACCGACGTGGGGCTGCCCACGAGGGTGAGGCGGACGTCGCGCACCTCGACCTGCTCGCCGAGGTCCACCAGGAGCCCGACGCCGTCCTTGAGGTTGCCCAGCTCGGGGCTGCGCAGGTAGGTCGAGGTGGTCCACGACGTCGACGGGTCGCCGTCGGCGGCCAGCCCGGCGGAGTCGGAGTTCTCCTCCGGCGGGTCGCCCTGCGGGTCGAAGTCGGTGACCTCGGCGATCGCGACGGGCTGCGGGGGCGTCGACGTCGCCGAGTCGCCCGACCCACCGGCGCCGCCGTCGGCCGGCGAGCCGTCGCGGCCGAGGGTGAAGGCGAACACCAGCGCGACCACGAGGACGACCACGCCGCCGATGGCGACCGCCAGCCGCAGCCAGCTGCGGCCGGCGTCCTCCTCGGACCAGGCACCGGCCTCGAGGTCGCCGGTGTCGTCGGGGGGTACGTCGGCGTCCGGGCCCCACACGGGCGGGAGGTCGCCGCGGCTGCGGGTGATGGCCGCCGGTGCCCCGAAGCCGCCACCGGTCATGCCGCCGGGGAGGTCCGGGCGCAGCGGTCGGCGCTGGTCGGAGGCGAACAGCGGGCGGGGCTCGGGCTCGGGGAGCACCGGTGGCGGGGGCGGCGGGGACCGCCGGGGGCCCAGATCCGGCTGGGGGTCGTCCGGGTCCCGGCCCGGCTGTGAGTCCGCCCCCGGGCCCTCGTCGGCGGGGGCGCGGTCGGCGGGTGGCTCGTCGGGCACCGGGCTGCCGGCCTGGGTGGCCTCCGGCCCGCCTCCGCCGGGCGAGTCCGCCGCGTCCTCCCCCCACGACGGCCGCTCGGCCGCGGGGGACTCCCACGGCGGTGTCCCCGCCTGCGTCGCCTCGGGATCAAACGTGGACGGGTGGGCGCCACCGCCCAGGTCCGGGGCCGCACCCTCGGCAGCCGAGCCGGTGGGGGTGCCGTCCGGTCCCGCAGCGTCGGAGCGGTCCGGGTCGGCCTCGGCCGGGTCGGCGAGACCCTGCACGTCCCCGACCGGCATCGCGGTGGTCGCCTCCAGCGCCAGGAGTGGCGCTGCCGCCGGGTCGCCGATGAAGTCCGAGAGCGCGGCATAGATCTCGTGGGCGGTCTCGATCGGCATCACGTGCCGGTGCGGGTCGGGGTTGAGGACCCGCTCGCAGATCGTGTCGAGGGGCCGCGGGATGCCGGCGCGGACCTGCCGCGGTCGTAGCGTGCGGCCGTGCTCGGTGGGCGCGGCCGGCACCTTGGTCCCCGCGGTCCCGGGCCACTTCGCGACCAGGCCGGCGTAGAGCAGCGCGGCGAGGTTGCGCACGTCTGCCTCGTGCTCGGCGAGCGGCGGCCCGCCGGTGGCCTGCTGCTGCTCGCGACCGCGCAGGACCGCGTCCACCACGAACCCGATGAGCTTCACCGACCCGGAGTCGGTGACCACGACGTTCTCCGGCAGCAGCCGGCCGTGCGCGATGCCGTGCCGGTGGGCGGTCGTGACCGCCTCGGCGACCTCCTTGGCGACCCACGCGGCGCGGCGGGGCGAGAGCGGCCCCTCGGAGAGCAGCAGCTTGTCGAGGGAGATGCCCGATCCCCACTCGTTGACGACGTAGGTGACGCCGTCCTCGGTGGCGGCGTCGAGCACGCGGAGCAGGTGGCCGTCGGCCACGGTGGCCGACGTGCGCGCCGCGGACAGCAACGCCGCGGACCGCGGGTCGGCCGAGGAGACCACGTGCACGGCGACGTCGCGGACGAGCACCCGGTCCAGTGCACGCCAGAAGCGGGCACCCTCGGTCTCGTCGAGGAGGTCCTCGAGCACGAACCGGTTGGCAAGGAGGGTTCCGGGTCCGATCGGGGTCTGGGCCACGTGCCTCCTTTCCGTGCGGGGGCGGTTCGTCCGTCCCGCCCATGGTACGTGTGGCGGCGCCGAGGTATCGGAGCCGCGCACGGGTCGCGCGAGGGTCAGCGCCGCAGCCGGGAGGTGACCAGTCCGGTGACCATGCCGACCTCGCGGATCCTCAGCAGCCGGCCCAGCACCAGGTAGACGACCGCTCCGGCGACCGCGATCGCGGCGGTGCTCACGAGGGCGTTGAGCTTGCCGTCGCCGGACCAGGCCGCAGCCAGGAGCTCACGGACGGCCCAGCCGACCACGCCGGCGCACCCGACGGCCACCAGCAGCCTGACGAGGAACCGGAGCAGCGCCGGCGTCTCGAGACCGCCCAGCACGTGACGCAGCAGCAGGTAGGACACGAGGACGCCGACGAGGTACGCGCCGCCGTAGGAGAGCACGAGCCCCGCCGCCGTGTTCTGGGGGGCCGCCGAGCGGGCCAGCAGCAGTGCCAGCGCGATGTTCGTGGCGGCCACCGCGCACTGGATGAAGAAGACCGTGCGGGTCTGCTCCAGCGCGTAGAAGCCACGCAGCATCAGGTAGTGGGTGGTGAACAGGATCAGCCCGGGGGAGAACAGCGCGATCGCCACCGCGAAGTCCTTGTAGGTGGTGCTGGCGGCGCCGTAGTTCCAGATCAGGTTGCTTACGTCGGTGGCGATGAGCGGCAGCAGCACCGCCACCGGGACCATGAGCGCCAGCGTGGTGCGCAGCGTCTCGGCGACGTTGACGCCCACGCCCCGCAGGTCGCCGTCGGCGGCGTGGGCCGAGAGCCGCGGCAGCATCGCGGTGGCGAGCGACACGGTCACGATCGCGTGCGGGACCATCATCACCAGGAAGGCGTTGGAGTAGATCGTGTAGCCGGCGCCGGCCGGTCCCCCGGGCGTGGTGGCCGCCTCCGCCGTACCGCCCGAGGCGATGCGAACCACCACGGTGTAGGCGATCTGGTTGACCACCACGAACAGCACGGTCCAGACCCCGAGCCGGAACGTGTGGCCAAGGCCGGTGCCCCGGAAGTCGAAGCGCGGGCGGTAGGAGAAGCCGGCCTTGCGCAGGTACGGCAGCAGGATCAGCAGCTGCGCGGCGATGCCGACGGTCGAGCCCAGACCGAGCAGCCACTCCTGGCCGGTGCCGAACCCGCTCACGAGCTCGGTGCCGGAGGCGGCGCCGTAGACCAGCAGGTAGGCGCCCAGCACGGCGATGGAGATCACGTTGTTGGCGATCGGCGCCCACATCATCGGCCCGAAGCGACCGCGCGCGTTGAGCACCTGACCGACGAGCACGAACATGCCGTAGAAGAACACCTGCGGCAGGCAGAACCGGGCGAAGTCGATGACCGAGTCACGCTGGGACGCCAGCTCGGCGGTGTAGTAGTCGGGGGACAGGAACAGCCGCATCAGCAGCGGCGCGCCCAGCACGAGCAGGGTGGTGACACCGGCGAGGAAGAGCCCTGCCAGGGTGATCACCCGGTTGGTGTAGGCGTCCCCGCCGTCGGCGTGCTCCTTCATCGCCCGCACCAGCTGCGGCACCAGGACCGCGTTGAAGATGCCCCCGGCCAGGAGGATGTAGAGCATGTTCGGCACGGTGTTGGCCACGGTGAAGACGTCGGCGTGCAGCTGGGTGCCGAGCGCCGCGGCCAGGAGGGCGCCGCGGACGAAGCCGCTGAGCCGGGAGACGACCGTGCCGGCCGCCATCACCGCGCTCGAGGACAGGATCGAGGTCGACTGGCTCACGGGACCCGCTCCAGCAGCGGCCCGTGGGTGGCCTTGCGGGTCCGCACCCGGCGCCGGACCCGGAGCGCGATCGCGGCGAGGAACAGCGCCGCGCCGACCCCCATCACCACCCAGATCACCAGCCCCACGTTGCTGGCGCGGACGTTGAACCGGACCGACGACCCGAGCGGAGTGCCCGCCTCGGTGAACGCCTGCAGCGTCACCGAGTGCAGGCCGGTCGAGGACGAGGTGGCGCTCATCCGCACCGGCGCCCGCTGCCCCGGTCCGAGCGTGATCGGGTCCGGCTCTCTGACCGTGAGCTCGGGGCTGTCGCTCCGGGCGGCGATCCGTACGGTCACCGGGTAGTCGAGGCCGTTGGAGACGGTGACGTCGATCGGGCCGGTGTCGCTGGACATCATCACGAACTCCGGCCCCTCCAGCCGCACCTGGGCGAGGGCGCGGCCGACCACCGTGGTGGCGCGTCGGGTCAGCGTCAGCGACACGTCCGGGTCGCGCCGGGCGTGGTAGCTGGAGGCAGGCATCGCGGCGCGCGCCACCTGCACCTTGACCGAGTCGTTGCGGGCGAGCAGCTCGGCGTAGGTCGCCCCGGCGCCGACGAGCTGCTCGGTGGCCAGCTGGTTGGGGACCGGCACCTCGGCGCGGCGCTCGCGGCGGGGGTAGACCGGCGCGCTGGTGTCCACCGTGCCGCCACCCCGGGCGAGCGCGGTGGGCAGGTCCACCTGCACCAGCCACGGCACCTCCAGCCCGGCGAAGAAGCTCGACCGCTCCCAGTCCGGGCCGGGGTCGAAGTTCCACGGAAGGCTGATCACCAGCGGGCCGGACGTGTCGGCGGCGAGGCTGCGCAGCGCCGCCTCCGCCAGGATCCGCTGGCGTATCGCCAGCGGATTGCCGGGGTCGTTGGGCCCCGGCCCGCCGCTGCCGGCCGCCGAGTCGGAGAGCACCACCTCGACCCCGTTCCGCCGCGTCAGCAGGCTGCGCTGCAGGCCGGGCATCGCCTCGTCGCGCAGCAGCACCGGGGTCCCGTCGTGGAGCCGGTTCAGCGTGCGGGCGGGGAGGTAGCCCGACGGGGGCGCGATCACGGGTCGGGCCGGGTAGCCGTAGCGATGCGCGTCGAGGCCGCTCAGGCGGGCCGCCTGGCGCAGGATCCACGGGCGTCCTGACGTCGTGACCGCGGCGACGTCCACGTCGGCGTAGGGCAGCGACATGACCGTGCTCCTCTCGGCGGCGAGCCCGAAGGCCTCCAGCCAGGCGGAGGCGGCCTGCTGCGCCAGCGTCGGGCCCTCGTCGTCCTCGTCCCCGCCGGCCGCGGGCTCGGCGGGGGTCGGCGCGACCGACGGCGACCCCGAGCCGTCCGCGGAGGCGGTCGGCGGCGCGGGCTCGGCGTCGGCGTCCGGTCCGCCGTCGTCGCCGGGGTCCAGCGGCGGGTTGCCGGCGGCCACCGACGCGGCCGCGTCGAGAACGGCCGGGTCGAGCAGCCAGGTGAGCGGCCGGGTGCTCGACGCGCCGAAGGAGAGCACCCGGTCCAGCCGGCCGCCGGTGTCGAGCAGCCGCTCCCAGTGGCGCAGCCGCAGCAGCCGGGTCTCGGGGCCCCGGAGTGCCTGCTCGCGCAGGGGGAGCGCGAGGGCCAGCCGCGTAGGCGCGGCGTCCGGCTCCATCAACGGAATGAAGGCGCGCGCGCGGCCGTCGGCGACGAGGTCACGGGCCGATCTGTCCGCGCCCAGCACGTGGATGCCGATCCAGTAGACCCCGGGCTCGCCGGTGATCGGCAGCTCGGCGCGGGGGATCGCCACGACGTACTGCGACGACTCGCCCGGCTCGAGGTCGCCGACCTCGGTGAACTGGCCCTCCCGGTAGAGCCGCTGGCCGACCTCCGCCGCCGGGTCCGAGGCCGCCGCGGCGGCGAGGTCGCGCCGGTCCCCGATCGGCTGCTCGGACATGAACAGGTAGGCCTGCAGGTCCCGCCAGGTCTGCTGGGAGCGGTTGGTCACCTCGCCGGTGACGATCACCTCGCCCCGGCGCGGGATCGTGGAGGGCCTGAGCGTGTCCATCGTGACCTCGAGGGGGGCGGCGGCCCGGGCCGCCGCGGCCGCCGTGGCGGGTACGGCGGCTGCCGGTCCGGCGAGCACCGGGGCCGTCGTGACCCCGCCGGCGATCACCGTCGTCGTGCCGGTCACCAGGGCCGCCACGAGGCATGCGGCAGCACGGCGAAGGCGGGGACGGGTCACAGCGCAAGGCTAACGACCCCCGGCTGCGGGTCGGCGCGGACACGAGCGGGGGCCTAGAGTTGCCTCCCGTGTCCGAGCAGTCCCAGCAGACCCGGTCCGGCGTGACCTCCTCGCCGGACGCCCCGGCCTCCCCGCCCAACATCGGCGAGATGCAGGCGCACGCGCTCGCCGAGCTGCGCCGCATCGCCCCGGTGAGCGAGGAGCTCGGCGCCCGGTTCGCGGCGGCCGGGGAGGAGCTGGCCCTGGTCGGCGGACCGGTCCGCGACGCGATGCTCGGCCGGCTGCAGAACGACCTCGACTTCACCACCTCGGCCCGGCCGGAGACCACCGAGAAGCTGCTGCGGGGCTGGGCGGACGCGGTGTGGGACATGGGCCGCGCCTTCGGCACGATCGGCTGCCGCAAGGGCGCGTGGCAGGTGGAGATCACGACGTACCGCTCGGAGGCCTACGACGCCGAGTCGCGCAAGCCGGCGGTCGACTTCGGCGATTCGCTGGTCGGCGACCTGGGCCGGCGCGACTTCACGGTCAACGCGATGGCGGTGGCGGTCCCCGGCAACCGGGTCGAGGACCCGTACGGCGGCGTGGTGGACCTCGCGGTCGGTGTCCTGCGGACCCCGGGCCGGCCGGAGGACTCCTTCTCCGACGACCCGCTGCGGATGATGCGGGCCGCCCGGTTCGCCGCCCAGCTCGGCTTCACCGTCGACCCCGCCGTCGCCCGGGCGATGAGCGACATGGCCGAGCGGATCTCGATCGTGTCGGCCGAGCGGGTGCGCGACGAGCTGGTGAAGCTGGTGTGCGCGCCGTACCCCCGCCGCGGCCTGACCCTCCTCGTCGAGACCGGACTGGCCGCCCACGTCCTGCCCGAGCTGCCGGCGCTGGCCCTCGAGCGGGACGAGCACTACCGGCACAAGGACGTCTACGAGCACACGCTGACCGTCCTCGAGCAGTCCATCGACCTGGAGGACCGGCTGAGCGACGAGGACCCCCCCGCTCCCGACTTCGTTGCCCGTTTCGCCGCGCTGATGCACGACGTGGGCAAGCCGCGGACCCGGCGTCTGGCCGAGGACGGCACGGTCACGTTCCACCACCACGACGTGGTCGGGGCCAAAATCACCCGCAAGCGGATGAAGGCGCTGCGGTTCTCCAACGACACCATCGACGACGTGGCGAAGCTCGTCGAGCTGCACCTGCGCTTCCACGGCTACGGGTCGGGGGAGTGGACCGACTCGGCGGTGCGCCGCTACGTGCGCGACGCGGGCGACCAGCTGGCCCGGCTGCACGTCTTGACCCGGGCGGACTGCACCACCCGCAACAAGAAGAAGGCCGACCGGCTGCGCCGTGCCTACGACGGCCTGGAGAGCCGGATCGGGCGGCTCGCCGAGCAGGAGCAGCTCGACTCGATCCGCCCCGACCTCGACGGCAACGAGATCATGGAGATCCTGGGGATCGGCCCCGGCCGCGAGGTCGGCGAGGCCTACAAGTTCCTCCTGGAGCTGAGGATGGAGAACGGTCCGATGAGCCACGCCGACGCCGAGGCCGCCTTGCGCGCATGGTGGGACGCCCGGGCCTGAGCCGGGCTATGGTGCGCGCATGAAGAGCGCGCTGTTCGAGCAGAGCAACCTCGAGGTCGAGGGACCGCAACGCTTCGCCCTGCAGAACTCCCAGATGCTGCGGGTCTCCCTCGGCCCGGACGTGCTGGCCGTGAAGGGGTCCATGGTCGCCTTCCAGGGCCAGGTCCGCTTCGACCACGAGAAGTCCGGCAGCATGGCGAAGCTGTTGAAGAAGATGGTCACCAGCGAGGACATGCCGCTGATGCGGGTCTCGGGCCAGGGTGAGGTGTTCTTCGCCAACGAGAGCGGCTACGTCTACCTCATCGAGCTCGACGGGTCCGACGGCATCAGCGTCAACGGCCGCAACCTGCTGGCCTTCGACGCCGCGCTCGAGTGGGACATCCATCGGGTGAAGGGGGCGGGGATGATGTCGGGCGGCCTGTTCAACACCACGGTCCAGGGCACCGGTACGGCGGCGCTCTGCACGGTCGGCAAGCCGGTGGTGCTCGACTGCTCCGCCCAGCCGACGTACGTCGACGTGCAGGCGGCGGTCGCGTGGTCGGCCCACCTGGCCCCGCAGGTGGTCTCCAGCATGAACATGAAGTCGATGCTGCGCGGTGGCTCGGGCGAGGCCTTCCAGTACGCCTTCCACGGACCGGGCTTCGTCGTGGTCCAGCCCTACGAGTTCCTGGCTCCGGCGTCCGGGAGCGGGAGCAGCAGCAGCGGCGCGATCGGCGGCCTCTTCAGCTGAGCACCCCGATTCGTCCGCGGTTGCGAGCGGGTCCCACGCGGGGTGACCGCGGACGAATCGGGGTTCAGGCGGACGCGACGGCCGAGGAGCGGGTCGCGTGGGCGTAGCCGGCGGCGGTGAGCAGGTAGCCGACCGCCAGCGTGACCAGCACCGCGTAGGAGCGCCCGCTCTCGGGCAGCACCATCGCGGCCACGCCGGCCGCCGCCACGAAAGCGACGTTGAAGATGACGTCGTAGAGCGAGAACACCCGGCCCCGGAACGCGTCGTCGACGTGCACCTGCACGAGCGTGTCGACGGAGATCTTGATCCCCTGCGAGGCCACCCCGAGGAAGAACGCCGAGACCAGGAGTGCGGGCCGGGTGTACAGCCCGCCCGGCAGCAGCTGCGCCACCGCCGCGAGGACGAGCAGCGTGACCACCCAGCTGCGCTGCGGGATCCGGTCGGTCACCACCGGGGTGAGGAAGGCCGCGGCGAAGAACCCGGCTCCACTGACCAGGACTGCCAGCGACAGGTCGGCGAACGCCGCGTCGGTGTCCCCGGGCCCGTGGAAGTAGTTGCGGTAGAGCAGGATCAGGCCGACCGTCGAGACCCCGTACAGGAACCGGTGCGCGCCGATGGCCGCCAGGCCGTACGCCGCCGGGCGGCGCGACCCGAGGTGCCGCAGGCCCGCGACCAGTCCCCGGGCCACGTGCCGGAC
The DNA here is from genome assembly GCA_963835385.1 of uncultured Actinomycetota bacterium. Classification (GTDB taxonomy): domain Bacteria; phylum Actinomycetota; class Actinomycetes; order Propionibacteriales; family Nocardioidaceae; genus Nocardioides_B. The sequence continues at coordinate 776,881 of CAWIFK010000010.1, read as the reverse complement.
GGCCTCGCGCACGGCCGGCCGGCCGGGGTCGAAGTCCGGGCCGAGCAGGTCGCGGGGGATCCGCAGGGCGAGCGCCCCGGCGACGCCGTACAGCACCGAGGCGAGCACCAGCGCCCCGACGTCGGGGTTGACGCCGACCGCGGTGCAGGCCAGCCGGGTGCCGGTGCCGAGCGCCAGACCGCCGAGGAAGGCCATCGTGCCGGCGGTCGGCGTCACCGCGTTCGCGGTCACCAGGTCCTGCTCGGCCACGACGTGCGGGAGCGCGGCGGAAAGCCCCGCCAGGAGGAACCGGTTCACCGAGAGGCAGACCAGGATCAGCGCGAAGAGCCCGGCGCCGCGCCGGTCCGCGGCCACGGCGACGGCGAGCACCGCCACCAGTGCGACGCGGGTGAAGTTCGACCAGGCCAGCACCTGCCGACGTGACCAGCGGTCCAGGAAGACGCCGACGAACGGGCCGAGCACGCTGAACGGCAGCAGCACCACGGCCAGGGCGGTGGCGATCGCCGAGGGGGAGGGTGCCTGCTCGGGGGAGAAGATGACGTAGGCCGCGAGCGCGGTCTGGAAGACCCCGTCGGTGAGCTGGCTGGCCACCCGCACCGTGAACAGCCGGCGGAACCACATCCCGTGCAGCAGGTGCGTCAGGTGGCGGGCCGCGCTCATAGCGGGAATGCTGTCACTTCGACGCCGAGGCCGGCGGACGGGCACCTGGAACGGGACCGCGGACCGCCGCGACGACGTGAGCAAGACGGAGGCGTCGTGAGGTGCCACCCGTGCCGGATGCGCTGCGCCGACGGCTCGTCGACGGGCTCAGGGACGAGGTGCTCGCCCGCCCTGAGCCCGTCGAGGAGTGGTGCGTTGCGGCTCAGCGCTCCACGTCGCCGCGGATGAACGCCTCGACCCGGGCGCGCCCCTCGTCGTCGGGCATCTGCACCGGCGGGGACTTCATGAGGTACGTCGACGCCGAGAGGATCGGTCCGCCGATGCCACGGTCCTTCGCGATCTTGGCGGCGCGGATCGCGTCGATGATGATACCGGCGCTGTTGGGGGAGTCCCACACCTCGAGCTTGTACTCCAGGTTCAGGGGGACGTCGCCGAAGGCACGGCCCTCGAGCCGCACGTAGGCCCACTTGCGGTCGTCGAGCCACTGCACGTAGTCGGAGGGGCCGATGTGCACGTTGCGGTCCGACACCTTGTTGGCCAGCGAACCGTGCAGGTTCGAGGTCACCGACTGGGTCTTGGACACCTTCTTCGACTCGAGGCGGTCCCGCTCGAGCATGTTCTTGAAGTCCATGTTGCCGCCGACGTTGAGCTGGTAGGTGCGGTCCAGCGCCACGCCGCGGTCCTCGAACAGCTTCGCCATGACGCGGTGCGTGATGGTCGCGCCGACCTGCGACTTGATGTCGTCGCCGACGATCGGGACACCGGCGTCCTCGAACTTCTTGGCCCACTCGGGGTCGGAGGCGATGAACACCGGCAGGGCGTTGACGAAGCCGACGCCGGCGTCGATCGCGCACTGGGCGTAGAACTTGTCGGCCTCCTCCGAACCCACGGGCAGGTAGGAGACGAGCACGTCGGCCTCGGCGTCCTTGAGCGCCTGGACGACGTCGACCGGCTCGCTGTCGGACTCCTCGATGGTCATCCGGTAGTACTTGCCGAGCCCGTCCAGCGTCGGGCCGCGCTGCACCGTCACGCCGGTCGGGGGGACGTCGGCGATCTTGATCGTGTTGTTCTCCGAGCTGGTGATCGCCTCGGACAGGTCGAAGCCGACCTTCTTCGCGTCGACGTCGAAGGCGGCGACGAACTCGACGTCGGAGACGTGGTAGTCGCCGAACCGGACGTGCATCAGGCCGGGGACCGAGCCGGCGGGGTCGGCGTCCTTGTAGTACTCGACGCCCTGGATGAGGGAGGTGGCGCAGTTGCCTACCCCCACGATTGCTACTCGTACCGAACCCATCGGGTCCTTCCCTTCTCGTGTCACTGTTGCTCGGTCGCTGTCTGTGGTCGTTGCCTGGGGTTGCCGTCGCGCTCCGCGTCGATCAGCTCCGAGAGCCACCGGACCTCGCTCTCCACCTGCTCGAGCCCGTGTCGCTGGAGCTCGGTGGCGTAGCGGTCCATCTGCTGCTGGGTCCGGTCGAGCTGGCCCTGCACGCGCTCGAGCCGCTCCTGGAGCCGGGCTCGTCGGCCCTCGAGGATGCGCAGCCGGATCTCCATGTCGGTCCTGCTGAAGAACGCGAACCGGACGTCGAAGTTGTCGTCCTCCCACGCCGCGGGCCCCGCCTCGGACATCAGGTGGGTGAACCGTTCCACCCCGGCCGCAGTGAGCGCGTAGACGATCCGCTGCCGCCGGCTGGCCGTGGCGGGCTCGGTGGTCACGTCCTCGGCGATCCAGCCGGCCTTGAGCAGCTTCTTCAACGCCGGGTAGAGCGACCCGTAGGACAGCACGCGGCCCCACCCGAGGACCCCGTTGAGCTGCTTGCGCAGCTCGTAGCCGTGCATGGGCGACTCGTGGAGCAGGCCGAGGACGGCCAGCTCCAGCGTCTCGCCTCGTCGAGCCACGCGCGGGTCACCACCAGGAGTCGGGTCTCCTCGCGTGGGCGGGGAGAGGTCTGCGTATCGGTCACACCTATCGTATCGATATATCGCAGTCGCGCCAGCCCCGGCGTGTCGGCGGGCCGCCGGACGGCCCGGGACCGGCCCGCGGCCGGCCCGGAGATGCCGGCGGTGCGGTGGCCCCCCGTACGCTGGGCCGGTGGCGTCGACCCGCGAGCGGGTCCGCGCGCTGTGTCATGCCCCCTTGACTTCGGAGATCGCACGTGAGCGCAGAGCGCAAGGCGAACGGCCCCGGCCGGCGCCCCGCAGCGTCGCCCCAGAGTGGTCGCAAGACCGCGCCCGCCGGCAGCAAGGCGACCTCCGGGCGCCCCCAGCGCTCGGGGGGAGCAGGGGCGAAGGGCGGCGGCGCGAAGGGCGGCGGCGGCGCCAAGGGGGGCGGCGCGAAGGGCGGCGGCCCGGCGCGGAGGTCCTGGCCGCGCCGGATCCTGAAGTGGGGCCTGCTCTCGCTGCTGACGCTCTTCCTGCTGGGGTGCGCCGCGTTCGCCGTCGGCTACCTGGCCACCGACGTCCCCGACCCCAACGAGGACTTCGAGACCCAGACCACGTTCGTCTACTACGCCGACGGCAAGACCGAGCTGGGCCGGTTCGCCGAGCAGAACCGGACGATGGTCTCCCTCTCGGAGGTGCCCGACCACGTCCAGGACGCGGTGATCGCCGCGGAGGACAGGACCTTCTACACCAACCGTGGCATCGACCCGAAGGGCATCCTGCGGGCGGCGTTCAACAACGCCCAGGGGAACGCCACGCAGGGCGCCTCCACGATCACCCAGCAGTACGTCAAGATCTACTACCTGTCCTCCGACCGCACCCTGGCCCGCAAGGTCAAGGAGGCGTTCGTGTCGCTGAAGCTGCAGAACAGCGTCTCCAAGGAGGAGATCCTCCAGGGCTACCTGAACACGATCTACTTCGGCCGGGGCGCCTACGGCATCCAGGCCGCCGCCCAGGCGTACTTCGACAAGGACGCCGCCGACCTCTCCGTCGCCGAAGGTGCCGCGCTCGCGGCCATCTTGAACTCTCCGGAGAACTACGACCCGGCCGACGGCAAGGAGGCCCGCCAGCGGCTGGTCGGTCGCTACCAGTACGTCGTGGACGGCATGGTGGACATGGGCAACCTCGACCCGGACAAGGGCGAGAGGATCCGCGAGCGGCTGCCGAAGTTCCCCAAGCAGCAGGCCCAGGACCAGTACGGCGGCCAGCGCGGTCACGTCCTGACGATGGTGCGCAGGGCGCTGCGGGCCGAGGGCTTCACCGACTCCGACATCGAGGGTGGCGGCCTGCGCATCACGACGACCTTCACCCGCGGGGCGATGAGAGCCGCCCAGGCCGCGGTGCGGCAGAACAAGCCCCAGGGGCTCAAGCAGCTGCACGTCGGGGTCGCCTCGGTCGACGCCCGCAACGGTGCGCTGCGGGGCCTCTACGGGGGCCAGGACTACCTCGACAGCCAGATCAACTGGGCGATGGCCGGCGGATCGCCGGGCTCGGCGTTCAAGCCCTTCGCGCTGGCCGCCGGGATCAAGGACGGCTACTCGCTGAACAGCACCTTCCAGGGCAACTCGCCGTACGAGTTCCCCGACGGAAGCCAGGTGGTCAACGAGGGCCCCGGCGACGGCAACGACTACGGTTCGGCGATCTCGCTGCTGACGGCCACCGAGGAGTCGGTCAACACCGCCTACATCGACCTCACCACGAGCATGGAGAAGGGCCCGCAGAAGATCCTCGACACCGCGGTGGACATGGGCGTGCCCAAGAGCGCCCCGGGGCTCGAGCCCACCTCCGGCATCTCGCTCGGCTCCGCGACCATCAGCCCGATCGCCATGGCCAGCGCCTACGCCACCCTGGCCAACGGCGGTGTGGCGCACGACGTGTTCTGGGTGGACAAGGTGACCTCCTCCGACGGCAAGACCCGCTTCCAGCACGACGGCAAGGGGAGGCGGGTGCTGCGGAAGGACATCAGCGCGGACGTCTCCTACGCGCTGCAGCAGGTGGTCGCCACCGGCACCGGCACCAACGCGCAGGCGCTCGGGCGACCGGCTGCAGGCAAGACCGGCACCGCGACCAACGACGACGGCGACGTGTCGTCGTCGTGGTTCGTGGGCTACACCCCGCAGATGGCGACCGCGGTGATGTACGTGCGCGGTGACGGCAACGACGCACTCAACGACTACCTCCCGCCGCCGTACGGCTACTTCGGCGCCGGCTACCCGACCCAGACGTGGGTCGGGGTGATGGAGCGGCTGATGAAGGGCAAGCCGGTCAAGGACTTCCCCGACCCCGCCTTCGTCGACCCGAGGAACGACGACCACGCCCCGCCGCCCCCGACGCCCACGTACACCCCGCCCCCGGCGCCCACGTACACGCCGCCTCCGACGCCCGAGCCGGAGCCCACGAGGACAGCGGAGCCGACTCCCACCCCGACGCCCTCCCCGACGAGGACGCCCTCGCCGACGCCGACGCCCACCCCGACGCCGTCCCCGACGCCGACGCGGACCCCGACGCCGAGCCCGACGCGGACCCCGACGCCGACGGCCACCCCGGTCGAGCCTCCGAATCCCGGCGGCAACGGCAACGGCAACGGCACCGGGAACGGCACCGGGAACGGCACCGGGAACGGGAACGGCAACGGGAACGGCAACGGCAACGGCAACGGGAACGGCACCGGCAACGGGAGTGGCACCGGAACCCGGACGGGAACCGGAAGCGGCGCCGGCACCAGCCCGGCCCCGAGCACGGCCCCGAGCACGGCACCCTGAGGTGGGGGACAGGTGAGCACCGAGAGTGCCCGGCCCGTGGTGCGTCCCACGCACGAGGACCCGGTGGCTGCGTCGGCCAGCGAGGGGATCGGGGGCCCCGTCGGTCAGCACGCCGCCCCGCACCCCTGGTGGACGCCCGTGCGGGTCGTCCTCGCCGTCACCTGTGTCGTGCTGCTGCTCGGCATGCTGCAGAAGACACCGTGCGTGCAGGCGGACTGGGGCGGCGGCAACCTGCGCTACGCCGCCGCGTGCTACTCCGACGTGCCCTACCTCTACTCCGGGCGCGGGTTCGCCGAGCGGCTGCTGCCCTACAGCGACACCGGGGGCCGCTACCGCGTCCTGGAGTACCCGGTCGTCATCGGCTGGTTCGCCTACGGCGCCGCCGCGCTCACCCAGGCCGTGAGTGGCTGGCCCGACCTCGGACCGCGCGCGGCGGTGCCGCCCGACCAGGTGTTCTCCGCGCCCGGCGTCGCGGGGGAGTCCTGGCTGTACTTCCAGGTCACGGCCGTGCTCCTCGCCGGGTTCGGCCTGCTCGCCGCCTGGTTCCTGGCGGGCACGCACCGGCGGCGGCCCTGGGACGCCATGCTGTTCGCCGCCAGCCCGGCGTTGCTGCTGGCGTGGCTGGTGAACTGGGACCTGCTGGCCGTCGCGGCGGTCGCCGGCGCGCTGTGGGCCTGGTCGCGCGACCGCCCCGTGCTCAGCGGCGTCCTGATCGGAGTGGGCACCGCCACGAAGCTCTACCCGCTGTTCCTCCTCGGGGCGCTGCTGGTGGTCTGCCTGCGCCGGCGCCGGCTGCCCGACTTCGCGCGGGCCACCGGCGCTGCCGTGGCGGCCTGGCTGGTGGTGAACCTTCCGGCCATGCTCTACGGCTTCGAGCAGTGGCAGGTCTTCTGGTCCTTCAACGACAGGCGGGGCGCCGACCTGGGCTCGCTGTGGCTGATCTGGCAGCAGGCCGGCCACACCCTCAGCGCCTCCGGGATCAACGCCGCGTCGTGGATCTGGTTCGGGGCCGTGTGCGTCGCGGTGCTGGCCCTCGGCCTGCTCGCCCCCCGCACCCCGCGCATCCCCCAGCTCGCGCTGCTGATCGTGATCGGCTTCCTGCTGGTGAACAAGGTCTACTCCCCGCAGTACGTGCTGTGGATCCTGCCGCTGGCGGCGCTCGCCCGCCCCCGGTGGCGCGACCTCCTGGTGTGGCAGGCGGCCGAGGTCCTCTACTTCTTCGCGGTCTGGTTCTACCTCGGGGAGTTCACCGCCTCCGCGGCCAGCGGGCAGCCCGACCACGCCTACTGGTTCGCGATCCTGATCCGGGTCGCCGCCCAGCTGTGGCTGGCCGGCGTGGTGGTGCGCGACATCCTCGCCCCCGAGCACGACCCGGTGCGCGCGGACGGGCTCACCGACGACCCGATGGAGCCGCCCCGCGTGCCGGGGCAGGTCCGGACCGTCTAGGAGATCACCGTCCGGTCGAAGCTCGTGGCGGTGAACCGGACCCGGACGTCGACCTCGTCGCCCACCTCGGGGACGGCCGCTCGGTGCGGCAGGAACAGCATCGAGGCCTGCATGTGCGGCGGCTCGGCGAAGAGCCGCTGCTTGCCGCCGACGGTGTAGGGCGAGCGGACGAAGCCGGCCGCGTCGAGACCACCCTTGGCCACCCGGGCGGCGCGGTCCTTCAACGTGGCGCCACCAGTCGGCGCCTCCAGACCGATGCCGTGGGCGGTTCCCCCCGAGACGACCAGGATGTGACCGGCCTTCGGTGCGGTGCGGCTGCGGTAGCCGAAGACCTCCCCCCGCTCGACCGGGTGCACGTCGAGGACGTGGGCGCGCACCCGGAGGCCGGCGCGGTCGCCGAGCCAGAGGCTGGTGCCGATCCGCGGGCGGATGTCGTAGTCGGGCCAGCGCCGGCGCAGCTGCTCGGTCTCGGCGTCGGTCAGGTGGGAGACGAACAGCGTGCGGGTCGGCAGGTCGGCGGCGACCACGTCGGTCATCAGCCGCTCCACCTCGGTCAGGTGCGAGCCGTTGGAGATCGGCAGGTGCAGCGAGACCCCCGCCACCGTGACACCGCCGCCGCCCCCGCTGTCGACCGGGCCGTCCGGCGTACGCCGGAGCGCGTCACCCGCCTCGCGCAGCGCGTCGGCGCAGAAGCCGTGCCGCCGCATCGAGGTCATCCGCTCCAGCACGACCCGGGGACGGTCCGCTCGCGCGCTCAGCTCGCGGAGGTCCTCGAGCCGGCCGACCGTGTGGATCACGCGGGGGTCGTACACCGGTTCGTCGAAGGACCGCCACGGGGTGAGCACCGTCAGGTCGCCCCCGAACGCCTCCCGGGCGGCGGCGACCTCGTCGTAGCGCCCGAGCGCCACCGTGTCCACGCCCAGCCGGACTGCCTGCTCGGCCAGCCGCGCCAGGCCGAAGCCGTAGCCGTTGCCCTTGAGCACCGGCACGATCCGCGGGTGCGTGTCGCGGACCGTGTCGAGGTGGGCGCGCCAGCGGTCGCCGTCGACGTACAGCGTGAGCGCCATGGTCAGCGCCCCCGCCGCGACATGTAGAGGGCGAACGCCTTGTAGAGCAGCGGGCGCAGCGGCAGGTCCCACTCGCCGGCGTACTCGACCGCCTCGCCGCCGGTGCCGACCTTGAACTGGATCAGCCCGACGTGCGGGTCGTCCGGGTCGAGCGTGTCGGTGATGCCGCGCAGGTCGTAGACGTCGGCGCCGGACCCGAGCGCGTCGCGGATCATCTCCCACTGGACGGCGTTGGAGCCCCGGACGTCGCGCTTCTCGGTGGAGGAGGCGCCGTAGGAGTACCACGTGTGGCCGCCGACGCGGACCATGACCGTGGCCGCGACCAGGTCGCCCTCGTGGCGGGCCAGGAACAGCTTGATCCGGTCCGGCTCCTCGCCGTTGAGGGCGCGGAACATCGTCTCGAAGTAGGACAGCGGTCGCGGGGTGAAGCCGTCGCGCTCCGCGGTGTGGACGTAGAGGTCGTGGAAGCCCTTGAGGTCCTGCTCACCGCCCACAGCGACCTCGACGCCCTGCTTGGCGGCCTTCTTGATGTTGCGCCGCCACTGCTGGTTCATGCCCTTGAGGATCTCGTCCTCGGTGCGCGGCTCACCCGCCTGCTCGCCGTCGCGGTCCCGCAGCCGGATCCAGAAGTTGTACTGCGGCTGCCCGGCGGCGAACCCGCCCTCGACGGCCTGCGGCAGCCAGCCGAGCTCGCGCAGCTGGGAGACGACGCGGGCGCCGGCCGCGGACCGCTCCGTCGGCGGTACGTCGCCGAGGCGGGTCACCCGGTCGTCGGCGACCCCCCGCTTCACCGCGTCCGCGGTCCACCGGCGGGTGATCACCGGGGGTCCGATCCGCACGCCGAAGGCGCCCTGCCGGCGCAGGTGCTCGGTCATCGGGGCCAGCCAGTCCGACAGGTGCTCGGCGTCCCAGTCGATCACCGGCCCCTCCGGCAGGTAGGCCAGGTAGCGCCGCAGCTTCGGCAGCTGCCGGTAGAGCACGAGCCCGGCGCCGACCAGCGTGCCGTCGTCGAGGTGCCAGCCGAGCGACTCCCGGCGCCACTCGCCCTTCACCTCGCCCCACGCGGGCGTCTGCAGGAAGCTCGCCGAGCGCTGGGACCGGAGGAGCTCCAGGTGGGCTGCGGGCGTGATCGTGCGGACGGTGAGGGCGGCGGAGGTCACCGGGCCGAGGCTACCGGGCCGCGCCCGCGGTCGTCAGACGCGCTCGCGCAACCAGTCGAAGTCGGCCCGGTGCTGCGCGGGCCCGCCCGGCGTCTCGCAGACCACCGGCGCCCCGGCATCGCGGACGACCGCGGCCAGGAGGTCCGGCTCGATGTGGCCGGAGCCGAAGTTGGTGTGCCGGTCGGCGCCGGAGTCGAAGGCGTCGCGGCTGTCGTTGGCGTGCACCAGGTCGATCCGGCCGGTGAGCCGCCGGAGGTCCTCCACGACCGTGGTGAGGTCGTTGCCGCCCGCGTGCGCATGGCAGGTATCCAGGCAGAGACCGACCCGGTCGAAGCCCTCCGCGGCGGAGATGGCGTCCCAGACCCGGCCGATCCGCTCGAGGTAACGGGTCATCGCGTTGTCGCCGCCGGCGGTGTTCTCGATCAGCAGCGGGACCTTGAGGTCGGTCGCCTCGATCGCCTTGCGCCAGTTGTCGAAGCCCTTCTCGGGGCTGTCCGCCTTGTTGACGTGCCCGCCGTGCACGATCAGGCCCTTCGCGCCGATCGAGGCGGCGGCGTCCATGTGCTGCTGGAGCAGCTTGCGGCTCGGGATCCGGATCCGGTTGTTCGTGGTCGCGACGTTGATGATGTACGGCGCGTGGACGTAGAGGTCGATGCCGGCCCGCTCGGCGGCGGCGCGGAGGGCCTCCGCTCCGCCGGCGTACCGGATCTCAGGGCCCTTGTAGTCCTGCGGGTCGCCGAGGAAGAACTGCACGAGGTCTGCGCCGCGGGCCTGCGCCTCGGCGATCGGGTCGGACTGGTCGACGTGGGCACCGATCGAGAGCCCGTTCGTGTGCGCTGGCATGGGGCCAGCCTAGGCAGCCCCACGGACGGCTTCTCGGGGCGGGAGGGACGGTCGCCGGGCTGCCGACCCGGCTTCGTCCTGGAGCCGCCGGTCGCCGCCCGCCGACCCGTGCCGGCGCTGTGGACGACGATTTCCGGGGGTCGGACCCCCGCTGCTACCCTGGGACGTCGTTTCGGCTCGACCTCCGCGTCAGGTGTGGAAGTCGGGCCGTCGACCCGTCGGTTCGGCCCCGGACGTCTGCGTGACGAGCGGGAGGACGCCGTACGACGTGAACGCACAGCCCTCCTGCCACGGAAACGCCGTGGCCGCTTTGAGTCCGAAGGAGGTGGAGACCGCTTTGCGTGCCTATGAAGTCATGGTCATCCTCGACCCCGACATCGAAGAGCGCACCGTTGGTGCTTCGCTCGACACCTACCTCAACGTCGTCCGTCAGGACGGCGGCTCGGTGGAGAAGGTCGACGTCTGGGGACGTCGCCGGCTCGCCTACGAGATCGACAAGAAGGCCGAGGGCATCTACGCCGTGGTCGAGCTGCAGGCCGAGCCCGCCACGGTGAAGGAGCTCGACCGTCAGCTCGGGCTCAACGAGTCGGTGCTGCGCACCAAGGTCCTGCGCCCCGACGCCCACTGACGCCGACCGGGGCCCCCGGGCCCCGACACGGTCAGAACATCGGTAACCCGACCGATTCCCCCGGTCGCAGAAGTCAGCATCCGCTGAACGGCTCATCGAGACTGGAGGCCTCCAGATGGCAGGCGAAACCCCGATCACCGTGGTCGGCAACCTGACCGCGGACCCCGAGCTCCGCTTCACCCCGTCGGGTGCGGCGGTGGCGAACTTCACCGTGGCGTCCACCCCGCGTCAGTTCGACCGGCAGACCAACGAGTGGAAGGACCAGGAGACCCTGTTCCTCAACTGCTCGGTCTGGCGGCAGGCCGCGGAGAACGCCGCGGAGTCCCTCCAGCGGGGGATGCGGGTGATCGTCCAGGGCAGGCTCAAGGCCCGGTCCTACGAGACCCGTGAGGGCGAGAAGCGCACGGTCTTCGAGATCGACGTCGAGGAGGTCGGCCCCAGCCTGAAGATGGCGACCGCGAAGGTCAGCAAGACCTCGCGCAGCGGTCCCGGCGGGGGCGGTGGCTCGTACGGCGGCGGCGGGGACGACCCGTGGGCCTCCGGCGGCCAGCAGGGCCAGCAGTCCGGCGGCCAGCAGCAGGGCGGCGGCTGGGGCGGCCAGCAGGGCGGCGGCCAGCAGTCCGGCGGCGGCTCGTACGGCGGCGGACAGCAGTCGAACGACCCCTGGGCCGCTCCGGGTGGGGGCCCCTCCTCGGAGGAGCCTCCGTTCTGATCGCACCGGCGCAGACCGCCACCCCGGTCGGCAGCCCGGACAACTGAACAGCCAGATCACCACCACTGACGACCATTCCGGCGCGAGCCGGGCTCACCAGAAAGGGAGCACCACAATGGCCAAGCCAGTACTCCGCAAGCCGAAGAAGAAGGTTTGCCAGTTCTGCAAGGAGAAGGTGTCCTACGTCGACTACAAGGACACGACCCTGCTCCGCAAGTTCATCTCCGACCGCGGCAAGATCCGGGCCCGCCGGGTCACCGGCAACTGCGTCCAGCACCAGCGCGACGTGGCCACCGCGGTGAAGAACGCCCGCGAGGTGGCCCTGCTGCCCTACACGTCGACGGCTCGCTGAGGAAGGACGAAGCGAAATGAAGCTGATCCTCACCCAGGAGGTCACCGGTCTCGGTGCCCCCGGCGACATCGTCGAGGTTCGCGACGGCTACGGCCGCAACTTCCTCATCCCGCGCGGATTCGGCATCCGGTGGACCAAGGGCGGCCAGCGCACCGTCGAGTCGATCAAGGCCGCGCGCTCCTCGCGCGAGGTCCGAGACCTCGACCACGCCAAGCAGATCAAGGCCACCCTCGAGGGCACCACGTTCGACCTCCCGGTCCGCGCCGGCGAGGGCGGGCGGCTCTTCGGCGCGGTGACCGTCGGCGACATCGCCGAGGTGATCACCCGTGCCGGTGCCCAGGTCGACAAGCGCAAGATCCTCGTCGGCAACCCGATCAAGTCCCTGGGCTCGCACCAGGTGACCGTGAAGGTGCACGACGAGCTCGACGCGACCGTCAACCTCAACGTCGTCCCCGCCTGAGACGCGGCGGTCGCAGGACCGCACGAGCGAAGGGCCGTCCCTGCCGGGGCGGCCCTTTCCTCATCGTGCGGTGGCTCCCTGTCGCGTGCCGCCGGTGACCATCCAGGCGCGGCCGCGGGACCGGTGCAGCAGCACCCCCGCGCGACTGCCCATGAACGCGACACCGAAGGCGGCCCACAGCCACACCAGCGCGCTGCCGGCGGGTGCGGCGAGCACGGCCAGCCAGGCGACCGGGGCGAAGACGGCCAGCACCACGACACCGCCCCAGGCCAGGTAGCGTCCGTCCCCGGCGCCGATGAGGACGCCGTCGAGGACGAACACGACCCCGGCGACCGGCTGGAAGAGCGCAGCGACCAGCAGCACCGGAGTGAGCAGGTCGCGCACCGCGACGTCCGGGGTGAACAGCGCGCCGATCACCGGCGCCGCCGCGGCGAGCAGGAGCCCGGTGACGACGCCGGACCACATCCCCCACCGGACCATCCGGTCGGTGACCTGCCTGGTGCCTGGCAGGTCACCGGCGCCGAGGAAGCGTCCGGTGAGCGCCTGGGCGGCGATCGCGACGGCGTCCAGGGCGAAGGCCAGGAACGTCCAGAGCGTCATCGCGAGCTGCTGGGTGGCGGTGGCGGTGGCGCCCAGCGTGGCGGCGCCGTACGTCATCACCAGCAGCGAGGCGCGCAGGGTCAGCGTCCGCACCACGAGCGCGACGCCGGCGTGCGCCGCGCGGCGGACACCTGGCAGGTCGGGGCGCAGCGCGGCGCCCTCCCGGCGGGCCGCCCGGACGACGACCGCGACCAGCGCGGCCGCGGAGCCGAGCTGCGCCAGATCCGTGCCGAGCGCGGCGCCGGCGATCCCCAGCCCCAGGCCGTAGACGAGGGCGAGGTTGAGCACGACGTTCGCGACGTTGCCGGCCACGGCCACGGCGAGCGGGGTGCGGGTGTCCTGGAGCCCGCGCAGGACCCCGGTGGCAGCGAGCATGAGCAGCAGCGGCGTGACCCCGAGCAGGGCGAGGCGGAGGTACGTCGTCGCGGCGGCCGTGACGTCCTCGTCCGCGCCGAACAGGCCGATCAACGGGTCGAGCGCCAGCAGCCCGACCGCGGTCGTCAGCACGCCGATCAGCACGGCCAGCCACAGGCCGTCGATGCCCTGCACGAGCGCCCCGCGGGTGTCGCCGGCGCCGATCTGTCGCGCGACGGAGGCGGTCGTGCCGTAGGCGAGGAAGATGCACAGGCCCACGGCGGTCTGCACCACCGCGCCGGCGATGCCGAGCCCGGCGAGCTCCGGGGTGCCGAGATGGCCGACGATCGCCGCGTCGGCGAGCAGGAACATCGGCTCGGCGACCAGGGCGAGGAACGCAGGCACGGCCAGGCGCAGGATCTCCCGGTCCTGGGCGGACCGGCTGCGGGGCCGGGGACGGGGCAGACGCGGCACGCCGCGACTCTAGCCGCCCGACGGTAAGGAGCGAAAGGGCGCCGTGACGATAACAGTGACTAGTCAATCCGGGCTGTGTGCAACCAGCCGTCCGTTGTGTACAGGTGCGCTCCGCACGGACCTCGGGAGAGCCGTCCCCCGGTAACGGGGCGTGTCGGTCCGGTGAACAAGACACGCCCGAACTTTCTACCATCCACATCGGACCCGTAGAGAAGGTGCAGGTCAGGCTCCGTTTGATCGATCAAGTCACTGAGTTGTCCACAGGTGTGTAAACAACCTGTGCACAGCGCTGCGGGCGTGTTCCACACGTCAACGGCAGTTATCCCCAGGGCCTGTGGATATCGGGCTTCCCTCCCGCGCGCGGGTCAACGTAGCGTCCCTCGCGGTCGCCCCGCCGGTAGTCCCCGCCGCCCGACCTGCCGGACCGTCGGCGGGTGGGTCGGCACGGTGTCCGGGAACTGGGGGTGCCTGCTCCTACAGTCCATGCAGGACAGGAGCCGGACGGCGCGGCGGGTCGACAGCGGAGCGGAAGGAGTGAGGCGTTCGTGAGCTCGGGAACGGACTTCTCGCAGGATGCGATCGAGCTCACGGGCGCCCCGTGGGAGGCGTTCGCCGGGGGCGGCAGTCCCGAGCCGCGGGGCTACGGCGACCGCACCCCGCCGCAGGACAACGACGCCGAGCAGAGCGTGCTGGGCTCGATGCTGCTGTCGAAGGACGCGATCGCCGACGTCATCGAGACCGTCAAGGGCACCGACTTCTACCGGCCGGCGCACGAGACGATCTACGACGCGATGGTCGACCTCTACGGTCGCGGCGAGCCGGTCGACCCCGTGACGACGGCGGCCGAGCTGCAGCGGCGCGGCGAGCTGGGCCGGATCGGTGGCGCGCCGTACCTCCACACCCTGTCGGCCAGCGTGCCGATCGCCGCCAACGCCGGCTACTACGCCGAGATCGTCCGGGAGAAGGCCATCCTGCGGCGGCTGGTGGACGCCGGCACCCGGATCGCGCAGATGGGCTACGCCGGCGAGGGGCAGGTCGACGACGTCGTCGACCGCGCCCAGGCGGAGGTCTACGGCGTCACCGACAAGCGCGCGTCGGAGGACTACGCGCCGCTGAGCGCGATCATGGAGTCCACGCTCGACGAGATCGAGGCGATCTCCAACCGCGACGGCGAGATGGTCGGCGTGCCGACCGGCTTCGCCGACCTCGACGAGCTCACCAACGGCCTGCACGGCGGCCAGATGGTGATCATCGCGGCGCGGCCCGCGATGGGCAAGTCCACCCTGGGGCTGGACATCTGCCGCTCGGCCTCGATCCACCACAACATGAGCAGCGTGATCTTCTCCCTGGAGATGACGCGCAACGAGATCACCATGCGCATGCTGTCCGCGGAGGCGCGGATCCCGCTCAACCACATGCGCAACGGCCACATGAACGACGAGGACTGGGCCAAGCTGGCCCGCAAGATGGGCGAGGTCTCCTCGGCGCCGATGTTCATCGACGACTCGCCGAACATGACGATGATGGAGATCCGGGCCAAGGCTCGGCGGCTCAAGCAGCGTCACGACCTGCGCCTGATCGTCATCGACTACCTGCAGCTGATGAGCTCGGGCAAGAAGGTCGAGTCCCGCCAGCTCGAGGTCTCGGAGTTCTCCCGGCAGATCAAGCTGCTGGCCAAGGAGCTCGAGGTCCCGATCATCGCGCTGTCGCAGCTGAACCGTGGTCCCGAGCAGCGCGCCGACAAGCGGCCGATGATGTCGGACCTGCGTGAGAGTGGCTCGATCGAGCAGGATGCCGACATGGTGATCCTGCTGCACCGCGAGGACGCCTACGAGAAGGAGTCGACCCGGCCCGGTGAGGCCGACCTCATCGTGGCCAAGCACCGCAACGGTCCCACCCGCGATGTCGTCGTCGCGTTCCAGGGGCACTACTCCCGGTTCGTCGACATGGCCCACGGCTGACGGCGGCGCTGGGCCGCCGGGCTTCGGCACCTGCCACGACCCTGTCGGGCGGGCTCAGTCCCTGGTAGCCCGGTCTGCGGCCGCCACGATCAGATCGGCGAGGCGCTCGGGCTGAGTGAGCTGTGGCCAGTGGCCACCGGGCAGATCGACGTAGTCGACCTCACGGATACGCGCGAGCTCACTCACCGGTTCTGCGCCCTCCTCGATCCATTGGCGCAGGTCCTCGGCGGTGTACTCAGGACAGATCGCTGTGACCGGGACCTCATGGCGGCGCGGGTCCCGAAGCTGCTGCGGCTGTGTCACGACACCCTCGGGAACCGGGATCGCCTCGGCGTAGAAGCGCGCCAAGAGCTCCTCGTCGAAGTCCGCGATGTTGGCGCTCTCGCCGACCTCGACCCAGTCCGGCATGGGCACTTCACCGTTCGTCACGGGCAGGCCATCCAGGAGCGGACTCCCGTCCGGCGTGGGGAAGCCGCCGATGTAGACCGCCCGCGCAACGCGCTCCGGTCGGGCATCCAGCGCGGCGTGAGCGATGCCGCTCCCCGCAGAGTGGCCCACCAGCAGCACAACCCCGTCAGCCGCGTCGATCGTGGCAACCACCGCATCGACGTGGTCGCGCAAGGTGATGCCGGCGCGAGAGGCGGCTCGGCTCTCCATACCCGGCAGCGTCAGTGGCCGCGCTCTGTGCCCGGCCCCCTCGATCCTCGGGACGACGGCATCCCAGCTCGAGCCATTGAGCCAGAGGCCGGGGACCAGGATGACGTCCATCGGTTGCCTCCATGCAGGTGGTCGATCAGGTGCAGCACGATAGCCGGGGAACTGAGAAGAATGAATCCTCGAAGGGCACGTGTGAGTCCGGGAAGGAAACGCTCATGAGGATCCGCACGACCAGCGTCTACGTCGACGACACCTGCGGCAACCTGATCCAGATCGTGTCGGAGAACGGCACTTCGGGGTGAGGCAGGCGTCGGCGTCCGGCAGGCTGCAGCCCGAGGTCGAGCTCACGCTGCCGTTCGAGGGCCGGTGGGTCACACAGAACAGCCCGGCCCGGCGCGTCCCCAGCCACGGGGTCGACCTGCTCGGCGAGCGCTACGCGATCGACTTCGTCGCGGTGGGCCAGCGCGGGCGCACGGCGCACCGCCGGGACTGGCGCACCGTCCTGGCGACGGAGCCGCCCGAGCGGTTCCTGGCCTTCGGTCTGCCGATCCTGGCGCCTGCCGAGGGCACTGTGGCCGTCGCGCACGACGGCGAGGTCGACCACGAGGCCCGGCGTTCGCAGCTGACGCTGGTGCCCTACGCCCTCAGCCAGAGGGAAAGACTGCGCCAGGGGGTCGCGGCGATCGCCGGCAACCACGTGGTGATCGCGCTCCCCGGCCAGCGGGGCTTCGTCGCGATGGTCCATCTGCGCGCGGGATCGCTGTGCGTCGGTGTCGGGGACCGGGTGCGAGCGGGGCAGCCGGTGGCCGCGTGCGGGAACTCCGGCAACTCCACCCAGCCGCACGTCCACCTGCAGGTCATGGACAGCGCCGACCTGTCCGTCGCGCAGGGTCTGCCGATGGTGTTCCGGGACTTCCGCGAGTGGCCCCGCGGGTCGGACCGGCCGCTGGTCAGAGCGGCCGGCGTCCCGGCCGAGGGGGCGGTCGTCGAGACTCACCCCCGGCCTGGTCCCGCCTGACCGGCTCCCGACCCGACCCCGGCCCATCCTCACTGCGGACGCGGGCCGACAGGTCGCCGAGCACGAACAGCGTTGTGCGCTCCGCCGTCGTCACTGGTCGCACCGTCGGGTTACGGTCCGATCCTGTGCCGTCCGGCGCAGCACAGCTTCGGGAGGGTCACCCATGTCCGCCGCTCCGCACCCACGGTCCCGCCTGCTCCGCCGCTCCCTCGCGGCGCTCGTCGCAGCCGGGGTCACCGCCTCCGTCGGCCTCACCGGAGGGGCGGCCGACGCCCGACCGGGTCCCGCCATCCGCCACGACCGGACCGACGGCAGCCAGCCCCTCCCGGGCTACACCGTGGACAACCCGCCGCTCGAGCCGCTGACGGTCGATGGGCAGCAGACCCGCGTGCTCCAGGGCGTCCGCGACCACGCGGCGTACGACATCGAGATCCCGCCGAACTGGAACGGCGAGCTGATGATGTGGGCCCACGGCTTCCGCGGCGACGGCACCGTCCTCACCGTCGACGCGCCCGGCTACGGGCTGCGGCAGACCCTCGCCGAGGAGGGCTACGCCTGGGCCGCGTCCAGCTACGCCCGCAACGGCTACGACGTCGCCACCGGCGTCACCACCACCCACTCGCTGGCGCGTTACGCCGCCCGCGTGCTGCCGCGGAACCCGAAGCGGGTCTACGTGGCCGGGGTGTCGATGGGCGGGCACGTCATCGGCCGTTCGCTGGAGGAGTACCCGCACTTCTACGACGGGGCGCTGCCGATGTGCGGCGTGCTCGGCGACCAGCAGCTCTTCGACTACTTCCTCGGCTACAACCTCGTCGCCCAGGACCTGGCCGGCGTTGACGCCTACCCGTTCCCCGACGACTACCAGACCGCCGTGGTCCCGCAGATCAAGCAGACTCTCGGCCTCACCGGCGGCATCGGCGCACCGATCACCAACCCGCTCGGCGCCCAGCTGCGGGACGTGACGACCAACCTCACCGGAGGTCCGCGACCCGGCGCCGACGCCGCCTTCACGGTCTGGAAGGACTTCCTGTTCACGCTCGGCTCACCCGATGACGGCGGCTCGCTGGCGGCGAACCCGGGCCGGGTGGCGCAGAACCTCGACGCGACCTACTCCCCGAACACCCCCGTCGACGTGAACAGCAGCGTCGAGAGGGTGGCGCCGCTCGACCCGGCCGCCCGGGCGACGGAGAAGCTGATCGCCGCCCCGCACATCGACGGGCGCCCGAAGGTGCCGACGCTGACCCTGCACGGCCTCGGCGACCTGTTCGTGCCGTTCTCGATGGAGCAGATCTACGCGCAGGAGGTGGCCGCCCACGGACAGTCGAACCTGCTGGTCCAGCGGGCGATCCGTGCCGCCGGCCACTGCGAGTTCACCCCCACCGAGGTGGGGACGGCGTGGGAGGACCTCACCGACTGGGTCGAGTCGCTGGACCGGGCGCGTCCGGACGGCGAGCGCGGCGCCCGGACGGCTCCGGGCCCGCGGGTGGTCGCACGCCCGGCCGGAGACGACGTGCTGACCCCGGCGGTCGTCGCGTCGCCGACCTATGGCTGCGCGTTCACCGACCAGTCCGCCTACGCGGCGCCGCGGCTGTTCCCCACCCGCGCGCTCTACCCTCGCTGCCCGGCCGGCTGACGGAGCGGCTGGCGCAGCGGCCTGAACCACCGGCGGGTGGTCTCCGCGGTCAGCCGAGGCGGGCGAGTCGCGCGTTGAGGTAGCGCTGCTCGGGACGGCTGGTGGTCAGCCGGGCTGCGGCGGCGTACTCCGCGCGTGCCTCGGCGCGACGGCCGGCCATCTCGAGCAGGTGGGCCCGGACGGCGTGCACCCGGTGGTACGCCGCGGTCGCCGGGTCGTCGTGCAGCGGCTCGACCGCCGCCAGCCCCGCGTCCGGGCCGTGCGCCATCCCGACCGCGACCGCGAGGTTGAGGGTCACTGCGGGGCCGGGAGCGACCCGGTCGAGCATCCGGTAGAGCAGAGTGATCTGCAGCCAGTCGGTGTCCGGCCAGCTCAGGGCCTCCGCGTGCACGGCGGCGATCGCGGCCTGGAGCTGGAAGGGACCGACCCGGCCGCGGGGCAGCACGTCCTCGAGGAGCGCGGTGCCCTCCGCGATCCGGGCACGGTCCCACCGGTCGCGGTCCTGCTCGGCCAGCGGCACGAGGTCGCCGCGCTCGTCGGTGCGGGCCGCGGTGCGGGCCTCTGTGAGCAGCATCAACGCCAGCAGGCCCGCGGCTTCGTCGTCGTCGGGCACCCGGGTCCGCAGGTCGTGGGTCAGCCGGATCGCCTCCCGGGTCAGCGAGACATCCATCAGGTCGTCGCCGCCGCTGGCGGTGTAGCCCTCGTTGAAGACCAGGTGCAGCACGTGCCGTGCGGCCGCCAGCCGCTCGGGAAGCTCGGCCGGCGCCACCGCGTCGAACCGCGCCCCCGCCGAGCGGAGTGTGGCCTTCGCCCGGCTGATCCGTTGGCCCATGGTGGTGCTCGGCACCCAGAACGCGGCCGCGATCTGCGCGGTGGTCAGGCCGCCGACCGCGCGCAGCGTCAGCGCCACCTGGGAGGGTCGGTTCAGCGCCGGGTGGCAGCACAGCAGGAGCAGCTGCAGGCTGTCGTCGGCCTCGGGCGGTACGGCGTCGGCCGGAGGTGCCTGCCACGCGTCCTCCGGTTGACGGACGGCGACCGCCGCCTCCCGGCCGCTGCGCGCGACGGCGCTGCGGCGGGCGTCGATCAGGCGCCGGGACGCCACCCGCACCAGCCAGCCGCCCGGGCTCTCGGGCAGCCCGTCGCGCGCCCACGTACGGGCCGCGTCGAGCAGCGCCTCCTGGACGGCGTCCTCGCAGTCGTCGAAGTCGCCGTACCGCCGCACCAGCGCCCCGAGGACGCGGGGCACCTCGCGGCGCCACACCTCCTCGAAGCGCGCCTGGGTCACTGGTCGTCGCCGCCCGGCCACATCGCGGGCCGCAGCTCGATGGTCTCCCCGGGCCCGGCGAACACCGCGGCGATCTCCTCGGCCCGCGCCTGGCTCTCCACGTCGACGAGGAAGAACCCGGCCAGGTGCTCCTTGGACTCCGAGTAGGGGCCGTCGGTGGCCAACGGCGCGTCGTCGGCCCACCGGAAGAGCCGCGACGTGGTCGGTTCCCCCAGTGCCTCGGCACCGACGAGCTCGCCGCTGGCCTGCAGCTGCTCGAACATCGCGTCGAACTCCTTGCCCAGCTGCTCCCGTCGCGCGGCCGGCAGCGCCTGGTGCTCGGGGAGGTAGTCGGCGGTGGGGTGTCCCCAGGGGCGGGGGTTGGAGTGGATCAGGATGACGTACTTCACGGGTGGCTCCTCCGTCGTAGCGGCGACCGGTCGGTCACCGTGCACCACCGTGGTGCTCACCTGGTACGTCGGAGCCGCCGTCGCTGCTTCGACATCGGTGTGATGGACCCTAGTTCCCGCCGGTCAGACGGGGACGGGCCAGCGCCGGCACGACGATCAGGGCGATGGTCTGCAGCGCGAGGAGGGCGCCGATGAGCGGGGCGACGGGCCCGGCGGCCAGGGCCAGCGCGAGGCTCGCGGCAATGCACACGCTCGAGACGACCGACACCGGCTGGACCGCCCACGAACCGGTGCTGAGGCGTCGCACGGCGACGACACCGAGCACGAAGCACGTCATCGCGGCGAGCAGGAGGACCAGACCGGCGACGGTCAGCGCCGTCAGGAAGCCGCCGCCGACCGCGCCGCCCGCCGTGTCGGCCGGCATCGAGGACGCCTCCAGGGTCACCGCGGCGCCGAGCGAGCCCCACAGCGCGCAGACCACGAGCAGGACCCCGTAGGCGGCTGCCGTGCGGTCGGTCATCGCGCGCCCCCTGGAGTCGTGGTGCGGTGTCCACCGGACCGGTGGTGCGCCCCGGGCGTCCAGCGTGGCCGTGCGGAGCGCCGGCGACATCGTCACCAGGGGTGAACGCGGGTCACCCCAGTGCCGGAGGGGTTCCCCGCCGGTCGCCGGTTCACACCGGCCGTCCCGGTGCGCATCTCCTCCAGTCGGCGTACCGCCGCGGAGCCCCGGTCAGCCCGCTGAGTCGTCGGACCGCCTCCGGGGCGGCTTCCCGGCGAAGATCTCCAGCAGCGCGCCGACCGGCTGGGCGTCCTCGGCGGGGTGCCGGAAGTGTCCCTCGGGGTGCAGGTGGTACTCGTTGCGTCGCCCGACACGGACCTTCGTGACGTAGCCGTCGGCCTCCAGGTCGTTGACGATCGCCTGGGCCGCCCGCTCGGTGATCTGGACCTCGGCGGCCAGGTCGCGAATCCGGGCCTGCGGGTTGCGCGAGAGCGCCACGAGCACGTGCCCGTGGTTGCTCAGGAAGGTCCACTTCTTTCCCGGACCGGACGTCGCCACGGCGCACACGGTAGCCGCTGGTCGAGCAGGCCGGGGTCTCAGCCAAAGAGACGTATCGCATTACCGGAATCTTATCTCATGTATCGTCCTGCCTATGACTTCTCTTCTCCGGGCGCGCGTGCTCGCGGCTGTCATCGGGTGCGCGGGCGTCGCCGCAGCACTCGTTCCGAGTGGGCCGCTGACCTGGGCGGTGTCCGCGGGCGGTGTCGCCTGGGGCCTCTCGGTCGACCGGGTCAGTGCCGTGCTGCTGGCTCTCGTCGGCTTCCTCGGCTGGCTGGTGACGACCTACGCCGCAACCAACCTGCGCGGGCAGCAGCGGCTGCGACGCTTCGAGGCGCTGGCCGTGGTGGCGGTCGCCGCGCTGGCGCTGATGGTCGCCGGTGCGAGCCTGCCGGTCGTCGCGGTCGGCTGGACGGTGAGCGGGCTCGCGGTCACCGCGCTGGTCGCCCACGCCGGTACGCCGGCTGCCCGTCGCGCCGCGCGGCACGCCCGCCGCCGGCTGCTGGTCGCCGACGCCCTGCTGTGGCTGGGCGTGCTGGTCGCCGTCGTGGCACTGCCGACCGTGGACCGGGCGGCCCTGTCCGACGCGACGATCCCCGCCGCGCCCGCGACGGCGGTGGCGCTGTGCCTCGTGGCCGCCGGCGTGGTGCGCTCCGCCCTGGTACCGTTCCACGGCTGGCTGCCCGAGACCGCCGAGGCGCCGTCACCGGTCTCGGCGCTGCTGCACGCCGGCGTGGTCAACGGCGCCGGCATCCTGGCACTGCTGGCCTGGCCGGTCATGGTGGCCGCACCCGCCGCCCTGCTGATGCTGGTCGTCGTCGGCGTGGCGTCGGTGGTCGTGGGCACGCTGGCCGCGCGGGTGCGCAGCGACGTGAAAGGCCGGCTGGCGTGCTCGACGACGGCGCAGATGGGCTGGATGGCGGTCCAGCTGGGCGTCGGCCTGCCCGCTGCCGCGCTCCTGCACCTCGTGGGCCACGGGTGCTACAAGGCGTGGCTGTTCCTGCGGGCCGGCGGTGCGGTGACGCGCAGCCGGCGCGCGCCCTCGGCCGCAGGGGACGGTGGGCTGCGGCCGGGCCGGAACGGTCTGCGGGCCGCCGGTGCGGCCGGCGTCGCCGCGGTGGTGGCCGCCGTGGCGATCGCACCGGCGGCCGTGCACCAGGTGGAGCTGCTCGGGGCGGCCGCCCTCCTGCCGCCGCTCCTGGCGCTCGCCGCGGCCGCGGCCGCCGGGCGGGCCGCGGGACTCGATCGCGGACCGGCCGGCACGCGGACCGGCGTGGCCGTCCTGGCCGGGGCCGGCGCCGCGGCGTACGGCTGGGTGCTGCTGGGCTGGGAGGGCCTGCTGGCCGCATCGCTCGCGCCGGTGCCGGTGTGGGACGGGCTGGTCGCGGCGACGCTGGTCGCCGCGGTCGTCGTCGCCGGCCTGGCGCTCGCGGTCGCGGCCCGGCGCGTGGGGCCGGCCTCCACCTCCGCGCTCGCCCTCCGGCTGGGCGGCGCCGCGCTTCCGCCGTGGCATGCCCGCGTCGGCGGCCGGGCGAGCTGGCCGGCGGTGCGCCCGAGCGGGCGTGACGAGGCTGCTGCGGCATCCGGCGCACTCGATGCAGAGGCGGCGGGCGTCCTGGTGCGGACGGCCGGGACCGTCGCCTCGCCGCAGTGGCCGCTGCGGGAGATGGTGGCCTCGAACCCGCTCGCGGCACTGGAGACGATGCCCTTCGAGGAGGCCGTCGAGGTCGCGGAGCGGTTGCACGGTGCCCCGGGGTACCTCCCGCTCGCGACCTACCACCGGCTGCACGCCTCCGGCCGGATCACCCGCGGCGACCTGGCGGCCGTGGTCGGCGGCCTGACCGGGGGCAGTGCAGGCGCGGCCGACCGGACCGCCCTGGACGTGGACCTGTCGGTCGAGCAGTTCCTGACGGCGTCCGCCGCCGAGGCCGACCTCGAGGAGACCGCGCCCGCGGGCGGGGCACGGGGCGGCACCCGCCGTCTCTGCGAGGCCGTCGCCGACGGGCCGGGGACGGCACGGCTCGCCGGGACCGTCGACGACCACGCCGCGCTGTGGACCCAGCGCGCGTGGGCCCGCGCCGACGACGACGGCGCCGGGCCGTGGCGGCTCTGGCGGGCGGCCGCGGTGCGGCCGGCGTACGACGGCGAGGTCGGTGTGCCGGGGATCAGCGGGCTCGTCCGCGAGCTCCCCGAGGAGCCTGCCGCGGCGCTGGCGATGCTGCTGGAGGGTGCCGCGGTCCCGCGGTCGTGCCTGGTGGGCTACGTCTGCCGCACCCTGGCGGCCGCCCCCGGCTGGGCGGCGCACGCCCAGTGGCGGGTCCGGCGGACCGGTGACCTCGCTCCGCTCCTGGAGCTGGTCGCCCTGCGTACGTCGTCGCCTTGCCGCCCGCGGCATCGACCTGCCCGCCGACACCGTGGCGGTGGTCGCGGTCCACGAGACCACCACGGACCGGCTGCTCCTGCAGCCGTCGGAGGAGGCCCGGCGCACGCACGCCGCCGGGCTGCAGGCGCTGGAGCGGGACGCCCGGGCCGCCGCGACGGTCGCGGCCGAGGAACGGCTCGGGACGCTGCCGGGAACCCGGCGGGGCCGCACGAGCGCTGCGGTGGCGCGGCGCGCGAGCGACTGGTCCGAGCCGACGCCGGAGTGGGGCCTGGCCGGCAACGCCGCCATGGTGATCGGCCCCCGCCGGCTGACCGCCGGCCTCGACCTGGCCGGCCGGGTGTTCCTGCACTCCTACGACGAGCGGCTCGACCCCGACCACACGGTGCTCGAGGTGCTGCTGAGCGCCCCGGCCGTGGTCGGGCAGTGGATCAACGCGCAGTACTACTTCTCCACCGTCGCCCCGGAGGTGTTCGGGGCCGGCGACAAGACCACCCACAACGTCGTGGGCGACGTCGGCGTCCTCACCGGCGCCCACGGCGACCTCCGTCTCGGGCTGCCGTGGCAGGCGCTGTTCGCGGCCGACCCTGCCGTCGCCCCGCCGCCCGGGGCTCACGAGCCGGTGCGGCAGCTGGTGCTGGTCGCCGCGGCGCCGGAGGCGGTGCTGGCGGTCGTGCAGCGCTCGGAGGTGCTCCAGCGACTGGTCTGCGGGGAGTGGCTCCACCTGGCCTGCCTGTCACCGGGCGGCGGGACCGAGCCCCGGGTGGACCTGGTCACCGCGGACCTGCGGATCACCCCGTGGACCCGGCCGCTGGCGTCACCGTGGAGCGACCCGTCGGCGGACCCCGTCGCCGGCGCCCTCGGCTCGCGCTGAGAGCGCCGGCGGGGGCGGCGCTCAGCCGGCCTGCTGCCGGGCGATCCAGCGGTCCAGGTCGATGCCGGCCCTGCGGGCGGCGGCCCGCATCGCCCGGCTGGTCAGGTCCGGAGCGACGAAGGTCTCCGGCTCGATCGCTCGGTCGACCGCGGCGTACGGCCGCTGACGGGCGGCGAGCTCGTCGGCCGAGGCGCGCGCGGCCGTGCGGGTGGCGGCGGTGACCGTCACGGTGCTGCCGGTGAGGACCGGGCTCACGACCGGGGTGTAGCCGGAGGAGTGGCCGGCGCGGTCGGGGTGGTAGCTCTCGGTGATCGGGTACGAGAGCCCGTTGATCCACTCCGCGTCGGCGCAGACGGCATGTCCGACGAACCGGCTGGTCGGGTTGGCGAAGGAGAAGTCCTGGGCCGCGGCGGCCTGCGCCGTCGTGCTGTTGATCAGGTCGGCGGTCTGGTTGAGCCGGCTCATCTCCGCGGAGGAGAACCAGGTGGCGGCGTTGCAGTCCTCGCCCATGAAGATCCGCGGGTAGCCGACCACCACCACCTTCGCGTTCGGGGCCTTGGCGCGGATGGAGGCGTAGAGCGTCGACAGCGCCGCCGGAAGGGTGCCGGTGACGTAGCGCTGGGCGGCGTCGACGGCGCGGTTGCAGTTGCCGGCCCACCACGGCTTCGCGCACTCGGTGATCACGCCGGCGAAGCCGGCGTCGTTGCCGCCGACCGAGATCGTGACGTAGCCGGTGCTGCCCGACAGCGCCGACAGCTGGCTGTCGGTGACGTCGGGGATCCGCGCGCCCGAGCAGGCCCGGAAGCTCAGCGTGTAGCCGCGGGCGGCCGCGACCAGGGCCGGGTAGGCGTAGACCGACCGCTGGCAGGTCGTGCCGTCGGCGAGGTAGCTGCGGGTGCCGGTCCCCGAGGAGTAGGAGTCGCCCAGGGCGACGTACGACGATCCGGCTGCGGCTGCGCCGGTGACCGCCGACAGCCCGAGCAGGCCGGTGAGGGCGACGGTGAGCGCGGCGAGCAGGCGTCGGCGCAGGGACAGGTGCATGAGACCTCCCGAGAAGGAGCCACCCGAGTGTGGCTGCGCTCACAGTAGGGACCAGCGGAACCGATCTCCAGGTTTCCGGATGAATCGGATGAAAGACCCTGAGCGCGAAGACTGAGGCCGGTCAGGCGCGTCCGCCGCAGGTGCGCTGGTACGGCCGGCCGGGGAGGTAGGTCGACCACTCGTCGCGGGTGAGGTCGCGCGCCGCGATGCTGCAGGCCCGGTCCAGCCACCGCTGCGGGTTCAGGGGGTACCGGCGCGCCGGCTGCTCACCGCTCAGCGCCGTGATCCGGGCGGCGCGCACCTCGGTCAGGTAGGTGTGGGCGGTTCCCGGCTCTGGCGTCACCGGCAGGGTGGCGCCGACGAGGCCGGTGTCGGCGTCATAGAGCACCACTCGGCGATCGTCGCCGGCGGAGACCACCGTCCGGTTGTCCGGCAGCCACTCCACCTGTCCGACCCACGAGCCGTGGGCTTGCGCCGGCTCGTGGTCGGGACGGCCGTCGGCGACGGTGAAGGTGTAGAGCAGGCCGGTGTCTCCCCCGACGGCGAGTCGCCGACCGTCGGGCGAGAAGGACAGGTCGTATGGGAACACCTGCCGGCCCAGGGTGAGCGTGCGGACCGACGTCAGGGTGGCCGCATCGAGCAGCTTCACCGTTCCCGCGGGTCGTCCGCGTCGGGCTGGGTGAGCCCGGCAGCGAGCAGGGAGCCGTCGGGGGAGAACTCCAGGGTCTGCGCGGCGCCCCCGATATCGACGCGCTTGGCTGCCGGCTGCCAGGTGGTGGTGTCGACGACGACGAGACCGCCGTCGGTGAAGTTGAACTGGTCTCCGTCGGCGCAGAGCAGCAGCCGGTCACCGTCCGGCGTCCACGCCGAGCACCAGACGGCCTCGGGTTTCTGCTCGCCGAAGAACTGCGCGTCGTCGAGGACGATCCGGGCCACCTCTTCGTGGGTCTGGGCGTCGAGCACGACGGTGCCGAAGCCGTACGTCACCGCAACCATCGACCGGTCGGGGCTGACCGAGACCGACGACCCGAAGATGTAGCCCATGCTCCGGCCGGCGAAGACGCGGTCCACCACGCGCTCGGTGCGCGGGTCGATGAAGGTGGCGAACACGTTGGACCTGTCCTGCTCCCACCAGTCGAGCTTTCCCGGCGCCCGCCGGGTGGGCGCGACGAGCAGCTCGCCGGGGACCACCTCGGCCGGGCGGTTCGACATCCAGCTGTCGCCGAGCCCCGGGAGCGGGTGAGCGAGCCCGGCAGCCGACGTCATGTCCCAGTCGACCACCGCCCGGTCCTCTCCGACGGTGACCAGGTCGTGACCGTCGGGGGACACCGCGAGCGCCACGAGCGCACCGTCGTGCCCGGTCAGCGGAGAGGGGCGGCTCCACGTCCCGGTGGCCGGGTCGACCTCCCACACGAGCACCGCCCCGGCGTTGTCGGCGGTGACCGCCCACGACCGGTCCGGCGACACGGCGAGGTCGGTGACCACTCCCCGGTGGGCCTGCAGCACCTGGGTGGTGCGGCCGGCCTCGTCGTACAGGGTGAGGGCGCCGTCCTGCCAGGCCGCGGCCGCCCCGTCATCGAGCGGGAAGAAGGACTGCACCTCGGACGGACGGTCGACCACGCGCAGCCTCGCCCGGCGCCCGGACCGGACGTTGAGCATCGTCGCGGGGCCCGAGCCGTCCATGACCCAGCTGAGCGCGGTGCGACCGTTGCCGCTGAGCGCGGACTGCAGCCACGCCCCGGCCGTGGACCGGTCGAAAAGCTTCGACCGCACGAGCCGTCCGGTCCTGAGGTCGTACTCGCGCAGGTAGCTGCGGATCAGATCGGGGACGCTGTAGTCGAGCATGGTGACGTACAGGCTCCGCCCGTCCCTGCTGAAGGCAAGGCCGCGCGGCTGCTCGTCGGCGTATGGCAAGTCGTCGAGCAGGAGCCGCCGGCGTCCGCCGCTGTCGAAGACGCCGATGCGGTTGGTGTCGTCGTCCTTGAGGGACCAGGCCGCGAACAGGTCCTCGGTGGGCGAGGCGGCGATGATGCCGTACTTGCGACCCCACCGCAGCACGACTTTGGGGTCCTCGTCGGAGCCCACCGGCCACGCGAGCACCTCGAGGGGGAGGTTGAGGAACAGCATCCGCCCGTCGTCGGCCAGGGCCGCCGAGGAGGGGCGGCCGGTCAGCTGCAGCACGTGCCACGCCCGGTCGTGGGCCAGCAGCGTGGTCAACAGCCCGTCGCGGGTGGCGGGCGTGTCGGCGATGCGTCGCGCCTGCGCCGCCAGCAGGAGCGAGCGGTCGAGCGAGCGCACCGAGGTCGACAGCGCAGCCAGCCGGTTCGCGTCCGCCTCGTTCGATACGGTGGCGGCCTCGGTCGCCCGGTCGGAGGCCTGGCGCTGGAACCAGGTCGCCCCGGTGGCTGCCACGAGCGCCAGCACCAGCGCCGCAGCCAGGCCGACCGCCAGCCGGCGGGTCCGGCTCGCCGCGGTGCGCTCGACGTCGGCCCGCCGGCGTGCCTCGTGCAGCTCCCGGTCGACCTCGGCCTTCGACGCGGCGGTCTCGCCCGGCTCGGGCCGTGCTCGACGTCCGCGGCCGTCGCCGGTCCTGCCGACACCACGGCGACACCGGTCGGCGACCGACGCGACACCGGCCCCTGCGACAACGGGAAGGTCAGCTCGTCCTCCGAGAAAGGACCTCACGATGTCGAGCACACGAGTGATCGTTGGAGCAGCCGCCTTCGTGCTGGCCGGCGCGTTGGTCCCCGCCGCACAGGCCACGACCGCGACGCCGAGCTGGGTCGAGGCGTGCCTCGCCCCCATCGCATCGCCACCGCGCAGCCCGGACGTGCTGCAGGGCTGGATCAGTGGCTGCCGCGCAGAGTCCGCTGCCCGCAACGCCACGGCGCTGGGCAACTACCTATGAGTCGCAGCCTGACAGCACCCGTCGGGCGGCCCGCCCCGCGCATGGTGCCGTCAGACAGGCACTCGCCGCGGTTGGGGCGCGTGAAAGCAGGGGAAAATGGGTTGAACGGGACATCACGCAGGCCGAGTGCCTGTCGGACGGACTCCTGTTCGGCCCGCCGCGTGCCCCGGCAGGCCGCTTGGCCGCGTCCGGCTCGACAGGAGTCTTGGCCGAAGCCACTTGGTCGGGAGGAAACCTAGGTCACCTGGTCGGCCCCGGCGCGGTGCTGTGCACGGTGGGGTGGAGGTTTGCCGCAGCCCGCGGCCATGACCCGCGGCCATGACCCGCGGCCATGACCCGCGGCCATGACCCGCGTTACGACGGGTCGAGGGCGGGTACGGTCGCGGCGTCATGAGCGAGCCACGGACCTCTGCATCGACCCCCGGGTCGACCGGCACCTCGACCGGGACCGGCTCCCGGGCCGACCGGCTCGACCGGCTGCCCTTCACCCGCGAGCACACCCGCCTGGTCGCCGGCTCCGGGACCGGCTGGGCCCTCGACGCGATGGACGTCGGCCTGATCAGCTTCGTCATGGCTGCGCTCGCGGTGCAGTGGAGCCTCGACGCCACGACGCTGTCCTGGGTCGCCTCGATCGGCTTCGTCGGGATGGCCATCGGCGCCAGCCTCGGCGGCCTGTTCGCCGACCGGGTCGGGCGCCGCTCGGTCTTCGCCGTGACGCTGCTGGTCTACGGCCTGGCGACCGGAGGAGCGGCGCTGTCGTGGTCGGTCGGGGCGCTGCTGGCCTTCCGCTTCCTGACCGGCTTCGGCCTCGGCGCGGAGCTCCCGGTGGCCTCCACCCTGGTCAGCGAGCTCGCCCCTGCTCGGATCCGCGGCCGGGTCGTGGTGGCCCTCGAGGCGTTCTGGGCGCTCGGCTGGATCCTCGCCGCGGTGATCGGCTACCTCGTCGTACCCGCCGGCGACGACGGCTGGCGCTGGGCGCTCGCCCTCGGCGCCGTCCCGGCGGTCTACTCGGTCGTGGTCCGCTTCGGCCTGCCCGAGTCGGCGCGGTTCCTCGAGGCGCGGGGCCGCGACGCGGAGGCCGAGGCCGTCGTACGCCGGTTCGAGGCGGCCGCCGGAGTCGACGCACCCGCTCACCCGCTTGCCCCGACGAGCCGGACGAGCGTCACGGCGGTGCCGGCCGGGAGTCGGGTCGGGCTCGCGACGCTGTTCGACCGGGACACCCGCCGCTCGACCGCTGCGCTGTGGGTGGTCTGGTTCGCGGTGAACTTCTCCTACTACGGCGCGTTCATCTGGATCCCCACGCTGCTGGTCGCCGACGGCATGGACCTGGTCCGCTCGTTCGGCTTCACGCTGGTGATCACGCTCGCGCAGCTGCCCGGCTACGCCGCGGCCGCCGTGCTCGTGGAGGCGTGGGGGCGGCGAGCGACCCTGTCGACGTTCCTGGCCGGCTCGGCGGTCTCGGCGGTGTTCTTCGGCAGCGCCGACACCGAGACCGGTGTGCTGGTGAGCGGGATGGCGCTGTCGTTCTTCAACCTCGGCGCCTGGGGCGCCCTCTACGCCCTGACCCCGGAGGTCTATCCGACCGCGCTGCGGGCCACCGGCGCCGGCTGGGCGGCCGGCTTCGGCCGGATCGCCTCGATCCTCGCGCCGCTGTCGGTGCCGCTGCTGCGCGACACCGGCGGCACCGGGCTCACCTTCGCGGTGTTCGCCGGCTTCTTCGCGCTCGGTTCCGCCGCGGTCTGGGGGCTGCCGGACCGCCGCGGTCAGGCGCTGGAGGCAGCCGACGGCGTCAGGTCAGCCGGCGCAGCCGGGTCCTGAGCGCCGCTACCGGGGGTCGACCCGCAGCAGCCCCAGCCGCCGGCCGAGGAGGTCCACGGCCGGACCGAGCAGGAAGATGACCAGCACCGTGCCGGGGCCGACTGCGGCGCCGAGCAGCCACCCGGCGAGCGCGCCACCACCCTGCACCAGGCTGTAGCTCCACCGGAACGGCAGCGGCGGGTCCCAGGCCAGCGCCGCGGCCTCGGCCGGTCCGGCACCGGTGTCGCTGCCGAGGTACGCCGCCACGCCGAGCGCCAGCAGGACGAGCGCGACCACCAGCTCGGCGACGCGCAGCCCGAGGGAGGTGGTGTCGGGGATCGCCGCCATCGCCGCGGACACCGAGAAGCCGACCGCCACCGGCTGCACCAGCGTGCCGAGGCCCGGCACGGTGCCGCGCACCCAGGCCATCGCGATCAGCGCCACGCCGACGACGGCGTTCATCACCCAGAACGGCTGCCCGCTGGACAGGGTGAGCCCGTTCACCAGGGTCGAGTAGCCGTCGGACCCGAGCGCGGCCTCGAGCAGGCACGCGACGCCGGCGCCCAGCACGAGGCAGCCGAGCACCAGCTGCACCAACGCCGGGGCGTCGGTGCGAGCGGAGCGGCGGGCAGCAGCGTCCTCCGACGAGGCGCTCGTGTGGGCGTCACAGGGCTGGTCGACGTCGCTCACCCGTCAGGCGCCGATCCGGAAGGTCCGCGGCTGCGGCGTACCGCGTTCGGCGGCGCGGTCGAACGTCACTGGGTCAGCCGCAGGGTCAGCCGCAGGTTCATGGGGGCCGGCCTCGTGCCCCCGGCCGTTCACGGCAACCAGGTGGGGGAAGACGGGCGAGGACCTGCCGACGCTGAGGGAAGGGAAGGTCGGCAGGTCCTCGGCCAGGGGTGGCGCTGAACCCGGTGCGGCAGGGTGCGGCCTCGACGGGACCGGACCGGGTCAGAGCCGGCTCAGCACCAGGGGTAGACGAAGAGGCTGTCGTCACCGGCCCGGTGGTCGGCGAGCACCACGGAGAGCGGCAGCGGGTCGGGCAGCGACCCGACGTCGGTGCCCTCGCGCGGCGTCACTCCGTAGTCGACGGCGACGCTGATCGGCAGGCCCCCGGCGGCCACGGTGCTGAACAGGCCCACCTGCTTCAGGGTCGCGATCCCGGCCTGCATGCAGGCGGTGTCGGGCTTCGAGCCGGACTCGGCCGCGCCGGCCGCCCCGGCGGGGAGCACGGCGGCGGTGGTGGCCAGCAGGACGGCGGCGGCGGCCTTGGCGGTGGTGCGCATCTGATCCTCCGGGAAGCTCGACGAAACTTACACAACAACCTCTACAGTGTGTTCAAGTTCGCGTCAAGACCTGGGAGGGACCCGGTGCGGCCCTCGGTCGGCCGGCTCGGAGCCCGCTCAGGTGGCCACCGGTCGGAACCGGCGCAGCCGCAGGCTGTTGGTGACCACGAACACCGAGCTGAACGCCATCGCGGCGCCGGCCAGCATCGGGTTGAGCAGCCCGGCCATCGCCAGCGGGATCGCGGCCACGTTGTAGGCGAAGGCCCAGAACAGGTTGCCCTTGATGATCGCCAGCGTCCGGCGGGCCAGCCGGATGCCGTCGGCCACCACCCGCAGGTCCCCACGCACCAGCGTCAGGTCGCTGGCCTCGATCGCCACGTCCGTGCCGGTGCCCATCGCCAGGCCGAGGTCGGCCTGGGCGAGGGCGGCCGCGTCGTTGACGCCGTCGCCCACCATCGCGACCGTCCGGCCCTCAGCCTGGAGCCGCTTCACCACGTCGACCTTGTCGGCCGGCAGCACCCCGGCGATCACGTCGCCGGCGTCGATGCCCACCTGCGCGGCCACCGAGCGGGCGACCGTCTCGTTGTCGCCGGTCAGCAGCACCGGCGTCAGGCCCAGCCGCCGCAGGAGCGCGATCGCCTCGGCCGAGGTGTCCTTGACCGCGTCGGCGACGACGAGGAGGCCGCGGGCGCGGCCGTCCCAGCCGACGGCGACGACCGTGCGCCCCTGCGCCTCGGCACGCTCGCGGGCCTGTTCGAGCCCGGGCGACAGGTGCTGGGACCAGTCGGCGAGCAGCTGCGGGCGGCCGACGAGTACGGCGTGGCCGTCGACGACGCCTTGCACGCCGAGGCCCTCGACGTTCCCGAAGTCCTCGACCTGCGGCAGCGGGCCGGTGCGGTCGACCGCGGCACGGGTGACCGCGCGGGCGATGGGGTGCTCCGAGGCCGACTCCAGCGCCC
This sequence comes from uncultured Actinomycetota bacterium, assembly GCA_963835385.1. Lineage (GTDB taxonomy): Bacteria > Actinomycetota > Actinomycetes > Propionibacteriales > Nocardioidaceae > Nocardioides_B. Next base: position 744,180 of record CAWIFK010000010.1, on the reverse strand, counting down.
CTGCCAGCCGCAGCACCTCCGCGGCGGTCTCGCCCTCGGCGACGGCGTGGCCGACCAGCGTCATCTGGCCGGTGGTGACCGTGCCGGTCTTGTCGAGGAGGATGGTGTCGACCTGGCGCGTGCTCTCCAGCACCTCGGGTCCCTTGATCAGGATGCCGAGCTGGGCGCCGCGGCCGGTGCCGACCATCAGCGCGGTCGGCGTGGCCAGCCCCAGGGCGCAGGGGCAGGCGATGATCAGCACCGCGACCGCCGCGGTGAACGCCGCGGTCAGGCCGTTTCCGGAGCCGATCCAGAAGCCGAGCGTCGCCACCGACAGCGCGATCACGACCGGCACGAACACCCCGGAGATCCGGTCGGCCAGGCGCTGCGCGGCGGCCTTGCCGTTCTGCGCGTCCTCGACCAGTCGGGCCATCTGCGCCAGCTGGGTGTCGGAGCCGACCCGCGTCGCCCGGACGACCAGCCGGCCTCCGGCGTTCACGGTCGCTCCGGTGACCGCCGTACCAGGGCCGACCTCGACCGGCATCGACTCGCCGGTCAGCATCGACTCGTCGACCGCCGAGGTGCCCTCCTCGACGACGCCGTCGGTGGCGACCTTCTCGCCGGGGCGTACGACGAACCGGTCGCCGACCACGAGCTGTTCCACGGGGATCAGCTGCTCGGTCCGGCCGCCGGCACCGTCGCGCAGCACCGCGACCTCCTTGGCCTCGAGCTCCAGCAGTGCCCGCAGCGCCGCGCCGGCCCGCCGCTTGGAGCGCGCCTCGGCGTAGCGGCCGGCCAGGATGAACGTGGTCACGCCGGCCGCGGCCTCGAGGTAGATGTTGTCGCCGCCGTCGGTGCGTCCGATGGTGAGCTCGAAGGGGTGGGTCATCCCCGGCTCGCCTGCCGTGCCGAAGAACAGCGCGTAGAGCGACCAGCCGAACGCCGCCAGCACGCCCAGCGAGACGAGCGTGTCCATGGTGGAGGCGCCGTGGCGCAGGTTGACCCAGGCCGCCCGGTGGAACGGCCGGGCGCCCCACACGACGACCGGCGCGGCGAGCGTCAGCGACAGCCACTGCCAGTAGGTGAACTGCCACGCCGGCACCATCGCCAGCGCGATCACGGGAATGCTCAGCACGGCGGAGATCAGCAGCCGGCGACGCAGCGCCGCGGTCGGGTCGTCGGCGCCGCCGGCCGTCTCGTCCTGGGCCGGCTCGTTCTTCGGCTGCGGCAGGGTGGCGGCGTAGCCGGCCTGCTCGACGGTGGTGAGCAGCTGCTCGGGCGGCAGGTCGGCCGGGAAGGCGACTTTGGCCTTCTCGGTCGCGTAGTTGACCGTCGCGGTGACCCCGTCGAGCTTGTTGAGCTTGCGCTCGATCCGGTTGGCGCAGCTCGCGCAGGTCATCCCGGTGATCGCCAGCTCGACCTCCTGCAGGGGGCCGGTGGCCGGCTCCTGCCCGGTCTGGCGGGTCGTGCTCATGGGGTCACCTCCACGGTGAACTCGGCGGTGCGGACGACGTCGTCGTGCTGGAAGTCGAGGAACAGCCGGTAGCGGCCGGTGCTCGGCACCTCGGCGGTGAAGCCGATGTCCGGACCGGGCGATGGCTTCCCGTGCTCGCCGGGGTGCACGTGCAGGTAGGCCAGGTCGCCCTCGCGAAGCGCCACGAGGTGTCCGTACGACCCCAGGTAGGGCTGCAGGTCGGTGACCGGCTCGCCGTCACGGGAAACGCTCAGGCGTACGTCGGACGCGGCGCCGGCGGTCAGGTCGCCGGTCAGCGTGACCGCGTAGCCGCCGGCGACTCGGTCGGTGCGCGTCGGCTCCGGGTCGGCCGCGGGCTCGAACGGTCCAGGCACCGCGAGGTCTGTGCCGAGGGTGACCTGCTCGGCGCCGGTGGCCTGGAAGTCGGTGAAGACCCGCCAGCTGCCCGGCGTCAGGTCCAGCGTGGTGCGCCAGCGTCCGGTCGCCGGGTCGAGCTCGGGGTGGACGTGCTGGTAGCCGCTGAGGTCGCGGCGCACCGCAATCAGGTGCAGCTGCTTGCCGTGCACGGTCTCGTAGTCGGTGACCGGCGTGCCGTCGTCGTGCCGCAGCCTGAACGACAGCGGTACGGCGTCGCCCGCCCGCGCCCCGTCGGTGGCGAGGTCGAGGGTGAGGCCGTCCTGGCTGCGCATCAGCCCGCCGGGGAGGTGGTCGGCGGTCTCCTGGGCCGTGCCGCCGTCGCCGTGCCCGGCCTCGTCGTCCGCGTGGCCGTCAGACTCCCCGGCCTCGTCGCCGTGACCGGCCGGGCCCGCCGCCGTACCGCTGCCGGAGTCACCGGTCATCGCGTGCCCGGCGTCGCCGGCCGCCTCGGAGTCCAGCGTGGGACCCCAGGCGTTGCCGGCGACCGCGGAGGCGCCGAGGACGGCCGCCAGGGCCAGCGCGAAGGCGCCGACCCGGGCCGGCGCGTTCACGCGAGTGCGTACCCGGCCTCCTCGACGGCGGCGCGCACGGCGCTGTCGTCGAGGGGCTGGGCACTGGTCACGGTGACCGCTCCGGTCTCGAGGACGACCTGCACGTCCTCGACGCCGTCGATCTCCTGGATCTCCTCGGTGACCGAGCTCACGCAGTGGCCGCAGGTCATGCCGGTGACGGTGTAGGTCTGGGTGCTCTGGTCGGCCATGGTGGTGCTCCTTCGTGTGGTGGGTGGTGCATCGCCGGTGGTGGCTCGGGGTGCTGCTGCGTGCCGGCGCCTGCGGGAGGCCGTGCGTCGCCGGGCCGGTTGTGGCCGACGGCCGAGACATGGACGGGTCAGGACTTGACGAGGCGGGCGATCGCGGCCGAGGCCTCGGCGATCTTCGCGTCAGCCTCGTCACCGCCCGCACGGGCGGCGTCGACGACGCAGTGGCTCAGGTGCTCGTCGAGCAGCCCGAGGGCGACCGACTGGAGCGCGCTGGTCACCGAGGAGACCTGGGTCAGGATGTCGATGCAGTACTTCTCCTCCTCGACCATCCGCTGCAAGCCTCGGACCTGCCCCTCGATGCGGCGCAGCCGCTTCTGGTAGGCGTCCTTGGCGTGGATGTACCCGTGGTGGGCGTGCTCCACCTGCTGCTGGTCCGCCGGCGCCTCGGCCGGCGGCTGCTCCGCGACCCGGTCCTGGGCGGGCCTCGTCTGCTGGGTCATGCTGATCCTCTCGTCGCCGCCGGTTCGCATACCCCCAACCCCTATCGCTCGCTCGACGCTATACCCCGAGGGGGTATTGCGCAAGGGGTGTTCGGCATGTGCTCCGCGCTACGTCCCTTCCCGGCGTGAGTGGTGCTGTCCGCCGTCAGAAGGGCGCCGCGGGTACCGTCCACGTCGGGCGGGACGCGCGTCGTCCACATGGACGAAATCGGTAGTGGAATGTCGGTCGGAGGCGACCGTTGCCGTCCACGTGGACGGCAACGGAGAGCGGTTGTGGCGCGGGCCGGTGGGTCCGGCGCCGCGCCTCCGCGTCCGGCGGTTCACCGATCGGATGGCGGGTAGGACTGCCGGGTCACCGGATCGCAGTGACGGGACAGCGAGGAGGACGGTCGGGTGCGGCGACTGCGGTTCCACGGCGCGATCGCCGGCGTCGGCTCCACGAGCGGCGTCCGGGTCGTCGTCGGGCACTGGCGACGCAGTCCGTACGGCGAGTTCTCCGACGCGATGGTCGAGGCGTCGTCGGGGCACCGCGTCCTGCTCGCGCCGACCGACGAGGTCGCCGAGTTCGTCGTGGCGACGTACACCTTCGACGAGGTGCGCGTCGAGCCGTTCGCCGTCGACGAGCGACCGGACGAGTGGCGCGTGCGGAGCGCCTCGCTCGAGCTGACGCTGCGGCTGGGCGGGCGCACCGCCCTGGGCCGGCTGCTGCGCCTGGTGCCCGAGCCGGTCGCGACCCGACCCGCGTGGAGTGCGGCGGCCGACCCCTTCGGCCGGGTGCTCATGCGCGGGGTGCGGACCCGTGGCACGGCGCAGCCGGGACGGCGGGAGTGGTACGGCGCCACCGACGTGCGCGCCGTGGACGCGCTCGCCGGCCGGTTCGACGGACAGGACCTCGGCCGGCTGGCGCCGGTGGACCCGCCCTGCCGGTTCGGCTTCTCCTCGACGCCGCGACGCCCGTCTGTCACCGAGCTGGTGACGACCGTCGAGCTGCCCTGACCACCCGCCGACCATTCCTCCTGCAGGGCTGGATCCTGCCGACCCGACCCGTCCGCTCGGCCACCACCCGCAGACCCGTGCTGTCTGCTCCACGAAGATCTGTCGATGCTCTCCCGTGTCGCCGTTGACTTGAGCGGGCGACGAACCGAGGCTGTGGCTCGGTCGGCACGCGGTCGGTTCGCCATGACACACGGGGGATGACATGCAGCGACGCTGGCCGGTCCGCGCGGCCTGGACACCCGCGGCGGCGGTCACCGCGGTGCCGGGGTGAACGTGCACCTTGCACACGAGACTATGGAGGTCCCGCGTCTCGGGCCGGTGCTCGGGCGCGGAGCCTTTCGTTCTCCTACGGCGCCGTCGCCGTGCTGCGAGACGTGCACCTGGAGCTGAACGCCGGCACATCCACGGCCATCATGGGGCCGTCCGGTTCGGGCAAGTCGACGTTGCTGCAGATCCTCGCCGGAATGCTGACCCCCACCGGAGGAACGGTGGAGGTGCAGGGCCAGGACTTCAGCGGACTGAATGAGGCCCGGCGCAACCGCCTCCGCCTCAAGCGCTTCGGTTTCGTGTTCCAGTTCGGAGAGCTGCTCCCCGAGCTGACGCTGGTCGAGAACGTGGAGCTGCCGCTGCTGTTCCTCGGTGTTATGCGTCGTGAGGCGACCAAGCGAGCGCTGCAAGCCCTCCACGATGTTGGTCTCGGAGACCAGTCCGGTCGCCTCCTGCACCAGGTCTCCGGTGGCCAGCAGCAACGCGCCGCTCTCGCTCGCGCGGTCGTCCACCAGCCGTCGATCGTCCTCGCCGACGAGCCGACCGGTTCGCTGGACGAGGCGGCGGCCGACCAGGTGCTCGACGTGGTCCTCGCCAGCGCGCGCGACCGCAACGCCGCCGTCGTCCTGGTGACCCACTCGCGCGACGTCGCGCGGCGCTGCGACCGGGCGCTGACCCTCGAGTCCGGCTCGCTGCGCCGCCTGGTCACGTCGTGACCGCAGGCAACGTCCTGCGACTGGGGCTTCGCTTCGCCTGGCCACGGCACTACGTCGCTCGGGTCCGAACCGCAGCAGTGGCACTCATCGCGCTGGTGACGACGGCCGCGGCGCTGCTCCTCGTCTCCGCCTCCGTGATCGACGATCGCCAGCAAGCCGTCGTCGATGCGCGTTCCCCGCTCGAGCCAACGCAGATCTCCGGTGAGAATGGTCTGCTGCTCGTGGGGAGCTTCGTCAACGAGTGGGACTCCCACGCGGTCACGCGCGTGGTCATCGCACGAGGAGAGCAGCTGCCCGATGTGCATCCCCCGGGCATCCCCAGGGCGCCGATGGCCGGAGAGGCGTACGTCTCCCCGGCAGTCGCCAGGCAGCTCGAGAGTGGCGGCCCGGGGAGCCTGCTGTCCCGGAGTCTCGCCGACTTCCGCATCGCCGGCGTGATCGGGCGCCCGGGCCTGGTCGACCCGCACGAGCTCCGTATCGTCCAAGGTGTCGACGAGAGCTCCACCCGCCGCTCTGTCATGACCCGGACGGAGAGCTTCGGCACGGCTGGGCCGCTGGTCGCAGATCTCACGGGCCCGCTGGCGTTCTTCGTCCCGTTGGTCCTATGCATGACGTTCCTGCCCCTTCTGCTGGCCCTCCTCCTGGCCGCCCGCCTGCTCTCCCCCGAGACCGACCAGCGCTTCGCCCTCCTCCGCGCGATGGGCGTCGGGAAGGCGACGTGCCGCGTCATCGCCGGGGTGGAGCTGCTGCCTGCCGCCATCGTCGGCGCGCTGCTGGGGTGGGCGTCGTACGCCGCTGGGTGGCGCAGCCTGTCCCGGATTCCGGGCACGTCGTTAGCTTTTTGGTCCGAGGACACCGACATCGCGATGGTCTGGCAGCTCGGCGTGCCGCTGACATGTGTCGCGGTCACCCTGGCGGTCGCTGGGCTCGCGATCGTCCCGGCACATGCGCGGTCGACGCGGCCTCGTCACGTCCCGCGCACGCCGCGGTTGTGGTGGATCGGACCCTTCGTCGTCGGCGCCGCCATGCTCGTGTGCGCAACCTTCGTCGTCGCGCACGACGGCGCCGCCACGAAGCCGCTGGCCATCGGGGCGGCCGCTCTCATGATGATCGGTGCGCCGTTCCTGCTCCACCTGCTCACCTCTCGCACGTCGAGCTGGATGGCAGGTCGAGCGCGACGGGGCTGGTCGCTCGTCGGCGGTCGCTGGCTCGGCAACCGGCAGGGGGCGACGTTCCGGCTCGCGCTGGGGATGGCGATCGGGCTGCTCGCGCTCGGCGCCACCACGCCCTTCGCCGCCAGCCTGAAGGGGGACACCACCCGCGGCGAGCAGGGTCTGGCGGCCGGGATCGGCTACAACCTGACGGTCACCAACACCACCCTGGCGCCAGGCAGGATGCCCTGAAGCGGTTCGAGAGCGCCTTGGCGTCGGCCGCGCCCACCGCCTACTTCGGCAACGACTACAGCGCCTTGATCGCGCAGGCGGACACCTACCTCGACTACCTCCAGCTCATGCAGCTCGGCGTGGGCGCCGGCCCCCTGGGCACTTTGATCGCGTTGGTCGCCGCCTCGCTGCGCAGTGTCGACGAGCGCCGACGCGCCTCACGTGCCTTGGGGCACTCTCGGAGCGTCGCGACGTGATCGGGGGAAGGCGCACGCGCTCAGCCAGGCGGTTCCGGTCCTGCTCTGCACCGCTACCGCCGCGCTCGTCTCCGGGGTCTATTGGGCCTGCCTGGGGGTCATCGACGAAACCAGCAGCGTGCCGGCGGGCGCCTTCGTCGGGCTCGTTCTCGCGCCCCTCGTTCTGGGCGTGACGCTCACCTTGGTGACCCTGCCTGCGGCCGTGACGGAGTCACGTGGTCGTCGTGAGACGGCGGGGCTCTGGAGCTGACTGCTCGTGCCGGCCTGCTCAGAGTGCGGAGAGGAGCGCCGCCCCGCAGGCGACGACGGCGGCGACGGCTCGCACCCGGTCGGCGAGCAGCAGCCGGTCCACCAGCACAGGGTCCTTCCCGCGGGCGAGCTTCGCGTGGGTGGGCGCGGCCACCAGCGCGGTCGCGGCGAACGCCGTACCCGCCGCGACCACGGTGAGCCACACCCACGCGCTCTCCGGGTGCTCGACCAGGGCCCAGCCGCCGGAGCCGACCAGCGCGCCGTAGGTGAGCACCACCAGCGGCGCGACGAGCCGTGAGTGCGCGTCGTGGTTGACCTGCCAGTGCTCCGGCCACACGCGGGCGAGCGCGGGGTAGACCACGACGCTCACGGTGAGCTGGAAGCCGGCGTGCAGAGCGGCCGCGGCCGCCAGCACCACCAGCGAGGCGTCGGTGGGGCCGGTCGTGGTCACGAGGTCGAGAGTAGGGAGTCCCCGCAATCCACCCGCCCGGACTGGCCTGCACGGGTCATGGGCCGCGCTCCGTGCGTGGTCGGACGCCGATGGTCAGCGCGGCGGTGTAGCCGGAGCGGACGTCGCCGGTCATGGTGGCCAGCTGGTGGATCGCGCCGTCGTCGCCGAACACCATGTCACGGGTCAGGCCTGGTGTGTGCGAGGTTCCCCACGGTCGCCTCGTAGCCCGGGGTCGCGTAGACGGCGTCGCAGACCTCCTCCGGCAGCGCGATCTGCGACGTCTTCACGATCGGTCCCGAGCCGTTGGCGCCGGCGGTGCTGTCGTAGACCTCGAAGTGGAGGTGCGGCCACCGGCCGGCGTAGCAGCCGGGGAAGATCGACGTGGACTCCACCGTCCCGCTCGCGTCGGACTCCTGCACGCCGCGCAGGAAGTCCTCGCCCACCAGGCTCATCGCGCCGAGGCCGCCGAAGAGGCCGAGCAGCCGGCGTCGCGCCATCAGGGTACCGACTTCGTAGCCGAGGCCGCGGTCCTCCTCTGAGGCCCGACGGCACGGGCCGGCGGATGTGCGGCAGGTCAGGGACAGGTGCGGCCGAGCCGGGCGAGCAGGCGGGTGGCTGCGTCGGCGTCCTCCGGTACGTCGACCGCCTGCGCAAACCGGCCCTCCTCGCTCTCCTCGAGCACCAGGTCGGCGACCGCGAGCAGGGTCCCGGCCAGCGCCTCCGGGATCGGCCGGGGGGCGCCGCACGCGGTGGAGACGTCCCAGCCGTGGACGGTGATCTCCAGCGACCCGACGGCGGCGAGGAGGTCGGAGTCCAGCCGGCGCTTACCGATCCGGACCGGTGGCACCTGATCAGCCGCCCAGGCGGCCAGCAGCGCGCAGGCCCGCTCGCGCAGCGACCGTAGGACCATGCCCAGTGCGACCTCAGCCGTCTCGGCGTCGATCGTGTCCGTCCCGCCGGCCGCTGCCCCGGCTGTCGCCTCCATCGCGCCGCCCCGCCCCGGTGTGGCGGCCGCCGCCGACACCGCGTCCGGCAGCGCCACCCGGCCGGCCTCGGCGGCCTCGGCGAACGCGGCGAGCGAGTCGTCCATGTGCTCGAGGAGCGTGACGAGGTCCCACCGGCTGCACGGCGTGGAGGCGTGCGGGTCGGCGCCGGAGGCCAGCATCAGGCAGCCGCGGGTGTAGCCGACGGCGCGCTCGAGGAGCGCGGGCCCCCTGCCGAGGAGGACCGCCGCTTCCGGCGGCATCAGCGACCGCCGTACGCCTCTGCGGGGATCCGCTCCGGGAGGCCGCACAGCGCGAACAGTCCCGGGTCGAAGAACGCGCCGACGTGGGTCACCTTGTCGCCCTCGAGGGTGAGCACCTGGAGGTGGAACGGCACGAAGTCGCCGTCGCGGGTGCGCATGTACAGGCCGAAGGCCGGCTGGCCGTTCGCCCGCGTCGCCAGCATCGGCATGTCGTGGACGCCGCCCGGACACTGGGTGTCGATGAGCCGGCCGATGTTCTCCGCGCCTTGGTACCACCCGGCGAACGGGGGCATCTCCCAGACGGCCTCGGCGGTCAGCATCGAGACGATCGCGTCGATGTCCTTGTCCCAGAACGCCTGCACGTAGCGGTCGAGGAGCTGCCGCTGCTCCGGCGAGGGCTCGGTGGCGAGCTCGCCCGCGGCCTGGACCTTCTCCATCTGCGCGTGCGCGCGCTGCAAGGCGCTGTTCACCGCGGCGGTGCTGGTCTCGAGCGCAGCCGCGACCTCGGCGGCCTTCCAGCGCAGCACGTCGCGCAGGATCAGCACCGCGCGCTGCCGGGCCGGGAGGTGCTGGAGGGCGGCGACGAACGCGAGCCGGATGCTGTCGCGGGCCTCGGCGGCGTCGGCCGGGTCGGCGATCAGGGCGTCGGGCGCCGGCTGGAGCCACGGCACCTCGCCGCGCTCGTCGAGCGGGTCGCCGGCGGTGCTCCCGGGCTGGCCGAGACCGGTCGGCAGCGGCCGGCGCTGCTTGCCCTCGAGAGCGGTCAGGCAGACGTTGGTGGCAATTCGGTGCAGCCACGTGCGGACCGAGGAACGTCCCTCGAAGGAGTGGTAGGCCCGCCAGGCGCGCAGGTACGTCTCCTGGACCAGGTCCTCCGCGTCGTGCACCGACCCGGTCATCCGATAGCAGTGCGCGAGCAGCTCGCGTCGGTACGGGTCGGCCGCGGCGGAGAAGTCCCCGTCCGCCTCCACCGGCGGGCCGGCGGGCGCGACGCTGAGGTCGCTCTTCGTGGCGGGTGCGTCCTGCGTGGACGTGGTGAACGGCATGGGCCCCCTTCTCCTCGGCTCACTCTAGGCAGGCAGACCCCGGGTGACCAGGAAAATCATCGCCCGCCGGAGCCGACGGTCACAGGACGGAGCGGAAGGCTTCCGTGGCCCGGTGCAGGTAGCGCAGCACGACTTCGCGCTCGTCGTCGTCGAGCTCGGCGTCCATCTCGGCGAGCGCGCGGAACATCGGCAGCAGGTGCCCGAGGATCTCCTCGCGGCCCGACGGCGTCAGCATGAGCTCGGTACGGCGCCGGTCGCCCTCGACCGGGTGCCGCTCCAGGTGTCCGCGCCTGACCAGCCGGTCCGCGATACCCGTGGTCGCCGCCGACGTGACGCCGAGCAGCCGGGCCACCTCGGCCGGACCCATCGGCCGTGCGGCGAGGTGCTCCAGCGCGACCATCTCGGAGTGGCTCAGGCCCGCGCGCTCGGCCACCGTCGGCCGGACGCGCCCGGCCACGTCGGCCAGCTCGCGCAGCGCGGTCAGGGTCTCGGTCTGCTTCCAGCCGGCGACGAAGCCGCTCGCGGGCGCCTCGGTGGACGCCTCGGCCGCGGCCGCGCCAGCCTCTACCCCGGCTCCCGGCCCGTCCCCGGCGCCGGGCGCTACCCCGGCTCCCGGCCCGGCTTCCGGCCCCGCCCCGGCGCCGGGCGCGTCCCCCGCGCCGGCCGGGTCCCGTGAGGGCCCGGAGGTGTCGGTTGACCCGGCACCCGCGGCGGCGGGAGGCGCGCCGGACCGGCCGTCGCCCACCGGGGACGGCGTACCCCCGCTGCCGCTCTTCGGGCTGGTGTCGCGCGCCATGGGCTGCTACTTTCCTAACTTGGTGACTTACCAAGTTAACTACCTGGCCCAACGGCCGGCAAGAGGGAGTGTCACACATGGACGACGGCGTGCCAGGGCTGTTGGCCCGGCTTCGCGGCCTGATCACCGGACGGCGCACCGCCTGGGCGGTGGCCCTGGTCCCCCTGCTCCTCGCCGGCGCCGTGGTCGGTCTGGTCGGTGACGCGGAGCGCAGCCCGTCCACCGTCGACGCGCTGCCGACCGACGCCGGCTCGACGGTCGCCGCCTCGCTGCAGGACGAGCTGCCCGATGACGCTTCGAGCGCCGTCGTGCTCTTCACCGCCGAGCAGGGCCCGCTCCCGGTGGCGCCGCAGGAGCTGCAGAGCGTGGTCGACGACGTCCGGTCCGAGCTGTCGCTGCCGCCGGGCCCGCCGCTGACCCCCGCCGAGGACGGGACGGCCGCCCTCGCCGTCGTACCGGTCCCGCAGATGAGCGCGACCGAGAACGCCGAGCTCGTCGGCGACCTGCGCGACGCGCTCGACCAAGCCGCTCCCGACGGCGTCACCGCGCAGGTGACCGGCCCGGCCGCCGTACAGGCCGACCTCGCCGCGGTCTTCCAAGGTGCCAACACCAGCCTGCTGGCCACCACCGCGCTGGTGGTCGCGGTCCTGCTGCTGCTGACCTACCGCAGCCCCGTGCTCTGGCTGATCCCGCTGATCACCGTCGGGGTGGCGGACCGGCTCGCCGCAGTCCTCGCCACCCACACCCTCGCCGCGGTGGACATCCCGTGGGACGAGTCGACGGTCGGCATCTTGTCGGTGCTGGTGTTCGGCGCCGGCACCGACTACGCGCTGCTGCTGATCTCGCGCTACCGCGACGAGCTGCGCGAGCAGGAGGACCGGTTCACCGCGATGGCGCACGCGCTCACGCGCACCGCCGAGGCCGTCTTCTCCAGCTCGATCACGGTGTTCCTCGGCCTGATGACGCTGCTGCTCTCGGTGATCCCGACCACCCGCGGCCTCGGGCTCGCCTGCGCGGTCGGCATCCTCACCGCGGCGGTGTTCGTGCTGCTGGTGCTGCCGGCGTTCCTGGTGCTCTTCGGACGGTGGATCTTCTGGCCCAAGATCCCCCGCGTCGGGCAGGCCGCCCTGGCCGACTCCCGGTCGCTGTGGCGCCGGGTGGGCGACACGGTCGCCCGCCGCCCGGCGGTGTACGTCGCCGCCTCGGTCGTGCTGCTCGGGGTGCTCGCCCTCAACGTGTTCCGCATCGACACCGGTCTCGGCACCGCCGACCAGTTCCTCGAGGAGCCGGAGGCCATCTCCGCCTCCCAGCGGCTGGCCGAGTCCTTCCCCGCCGGCGCCTCCGACCCGGTGCAGGTGCTCACCCGCGACGACCAGAACCGGGTGCTCTCCGAGGTCCGCACCGTCGACAGGGTGCAGAGCGCCGAGGTGTCCCGGTCCCAGGACGGCCTCGCCGAGATCAGCGCGGTCGTCTCCGCGGCGCCGGGAAGCGCCGAGTCCACGCAGGCGGTGCTCGATCTCCGCGCCGCCCTGGACGGCCTCGACCAGACCTACGTGGGCGGCACCGAGGCCCAGGCGATCGACGCCCAGGATGCTGCCGCCCGCGACCGGCTGGTGATCCTGCCGCTGATCGGCGCGCTCGTGCTCGGGGCGCTGGTGCTGCTGCTGCGGTCGCTGCTGGCGCCGGTGCTCCTGGTGGTCACCGTGCTGGCGACGTACCTCGCCAGCCTCGGCCTCTCCTGGATCGTCTTCACCCAGGTGCTGGGATTCCCGGCTCTCGACGTGGGGGTGCCGCTGCTGGCGTTCCTGTTCCTGGTCGCGCTGGGCGTCGACTACAACATCTTCCTGGTCACCCGGGCCAAGGAGGAGGCGGCCCGGCACGGTGCCCGGGCCGGCATGCTGCGCGCGCTTGCCGCCACCGGTGGCGTGATCACCAGCGCCGGGATCCTGCTGGCCGCGGTCTTCGCCGTGCTCGGCGTGCTGCCGCTGGTCGTCCTCGCCCAGCTCGGTGTGGTGATCTGCATCGGTGTCCTGCTCGACACGCTGCTGGTGCGCACGGTCGTGGTCCCGGCGCTCGGGGTGATGCTCGGCGAGACGTTCTGGTGGCCGCGACGGGTCTCGCCCGAGGACAGCGAGCGCGATGACGACGAGGAGCCGTCTTTGACTCCGACGGGCCGGGGTGGTCGGATCACCGGGTGAGAAGCCGCACCCTTTTCGCCCCCACCTCCCGCGCGTCCCTCGCCGCGCTGCTCCTGGTCTCGGGCACGGCCCTGGCCGGCTGCACGGGCACCGACGAGCCGGACGTCGCGCCAGACGCCGTCGCACAGTCGCTCGCCGAGGGGCTGACGTCGGGGAAGCTCGCCGGCGTGCCGGTCGCCGGACCGGCGCGGCCGGAACGGCTGGTGACGCGGGTGACGCAGGGGATGGGCCGGGCCCGGCCCGCCGTGACGGTCGGTGAGGTCACCGAGGCCGACGACGGCGAGTCGGCCACCGCCACGCTGGCCTTCACCTGGGACCTGCCCCGCACCGAGGAGACCTGGACCCACGAGGGCACCGCGGACCTCACCCGTGCCGGCGACGCGTGGCTGGTGGCCCTCGACGAGGGTGTCTGGGGTCTGGAGCCGGGGGAGACGCTCGAGCTCTCCTCCGCGGCGCCGGAGCGTGCCGCGATCACCGGCAGAAGCGGCACCGCGATCGTCGAGGACCGGCCGGTGCTGCGCTTCGGCATCGACAAGACCAAGGTCGGGCCCGGTCGGTGGGCCGCGTCGGCGCGCTCGCTGGCCCGCGTCCTGGAGGTCGACGCGGCAGCCTTCGCCGCCCGCGTCGAGACGGCGGGCGACAAGGCGTTCGTCGAGGCCATCGTGCTGCGGCACGGCGACGCCCAGCAGGCGCTGCGGGAGACGGCGGGGCTCCCCGGCGCGGGGGTCGTCTCCGACACCCTGCCGCTCGCCCCGACGCGCGAGTTCGCCCGGCCGATCCTCGGTTCGGTCGGACCGGTCACCGCGGAGATGGTCACGAAGTCGGGGGGCACCCTGCAGGACGGTGACGAGGCGGGACTGTCCGGCCTCCAGCAGCGGTACGACGAGCGCCTGCGCGGCACGCCCGGGTGGGTGGTCGAGGCGGTTCCTGCCACGGACGGGAGCGCGGACCCGGACGGCAGCGGGTTGCCGGCGGACGGCAGCGAGGAGCCGGCGGGCGGAGACTCGTCCGAGCCGGCCGGGCGCGAGCTGTTCCGCACGGATCCGGTCCCCGGGAAGCCGCTGGCCACCACGCTGGACCTGCGCCTGCAGGAGCGAGCCGAGGAGATCCTGGCCGACGTCGGCCCGGCCAGCGCGCTGGTGGCCGTGCAGCCCTCCACCGGCGACGTGCTGGCGGCCGCGAGCGGGCCCGGGTCGGAGGGCTACTCGACCGCGACCGTGGGGCAGTACGCTCCCGGCTCCACGTTCAAGGTGGTCAGCAGCCTGGCCCTGCTGCGCTCCGGCCTGAGCCCGCGGAGCCCGGCCTCGTGCCCGGCGACGACGGTGGTCGACGGCAAGACGTTCAAGAACTACGACGACTACCCCGCCACCGGGATCGGCCGGATCACGCTGCGCGAGGCGGTCGCGAACTCCTGCAACACCGCCTTCATCGAGGCTCGCGACCGGGTGGCGGACCTGCCCGCGGGGGCCGCGGCGCTCGGCCTCGGGGTGGACCACGACCTCGGCTTCCCCGCCTACTTCGGGCAGGTCCCGTCGCGGAGCCAGGCCGGCTCCGAGACGGGGGCGGCGGCCGCGCTGATCGGCCAGGGCAGGGTGCTCGCCTCCCCGCTGGCGATGGCCGCCGTGGCCGCGTCGGTGGCGCAGGGGCGCACCGTCGTACCGCACCTGCTGCCCGAGTTCGCCCCCGACGCCGCACCGGAGCAGCCACTCACGCCGCGGGAGGCGCAGACGCTGCGCGGGCTCATGCGCGCGGTGGTGACCGACGGCAGCGGCGCCGCGCTCGCGGACCTCCCCGGCCCGCCGGCCATGGCCAAGACCGGCACCGCAGAGTTCGGGGACGCCGAGCCGCTGCAGACCCACGCGTGGATGATCGGGATCCACGGGGACCTCGCCGTCGCGGCGTTCGTGGAGGTCGGTGAGTCCGGGTCGCAGACCGCCGGACCCCTGCTCGAGGAGATGCTCCGCGCCGGCTGACCCCGCTGACCGGCTGACCCGCTGCCCGGCTGCCCGGCCGCTAGGTACGGGCCGACCGCCGCGGGTGCGCCGACGGCCGGGTGCGCGCCTGAGTATCCGTGCTCTGCCGGGTCGGGTAATCGGGCTCTCGTCGCCCGGCCTCCCGGCTTGCGACGCTGGGCCCATGAGCACAGAGAACACGTCGCGTACGGTCGTGAGAGCGCTGGTCGGGGCGGGCCTGCTGGACCCGATGCGGTCGGAGGAGGCCGGGCCGGTGGTGGCCGACGTCCTCGCCAGGGGAACGCGGGCGGCCGGCACCATGCCGCTGCGCCGGCGGATGGCAGAGGTCGCCGGCTACGTCGGTGGCGCCTTCGTCGTGGGTGCGGCGGTGCTGTTCGTCAGCACCACCTGGTCCGACCTGTCGCTGGGCGGGAAGGTCGGCCTGCTCGTCGTGACCGCCCTCGTGCTGGCGGCGGCCGGTGGCGTGCTGACCGTGAGCAGCGGCGGCCCGGCGGCGCTGCGCCGATCCGAGGAGGATGTCCGGGCGCGGCTGACCTCGGTCCTGCTGACCGGGGCCGCGACCGCAGCGGCGTTCGCGGCGGGGCTTTGGCTCGACGACGTGGTCGCTCCCAGCGAGCTGGCGGTCTTCCTGGCGGCGGGCGTCGGGCTGGTGGCGGTGCTGGCCGGCTACCTGGTCGCACCGACCGTGCTCGGTCAGCTCGGCGCGGCGGTCGCGGCGTTCACGATGGTGCCGCCCGGCCTCTACGCCCTCACCGACGACGTGAGCCCGGCGGTCTTCGGCCCGATCGTGCTGGCGCTCGGGCTGGTCTGGCTGCTCGCCGCGGAGCAGGGGTGGTGGGCCGAGCGCGAGGCCGGCCGGGTGATCGGCTGCCTGCTCGCGCTGGTCGGCGCGCAGATCCCGGTCTTCGGCTCCGTGTCCTGGCTCGGCTACCTGCTCACCGCCCTCGTCGCGGCGGTGGCCTTCGGCGGCTACCTGCGGACCCGTTCGATCGCCTTCCTGGCCACCGGTGTCGTCGGCCTCACCCTCGCGGTGCCGGAGGCGCTCAGCGACTGGACCGACGGCTCGCTCGGCGCCGCCGGGATCCTGCTGGTCACCGGCGTCACGCTGCTCGGCACCTCGCTGCTCGGCCTGCGGCTGCGCCAGGAGGTGCACGGACCGCACCGGACTGCCTGAGCCGCGCCCCCGGCGTGCGAGACCGGCTGAGCGGCGACCGTCGAACATGCACTCGCGGGCTTGAGGCGCCGCGCCCACGCGGGACGGTGCGCGCGGCTGGTGGCGAGTGCATGTTCGACGGGCGGGGCGGGTGCGGCGGTCGGCCCGGCTGACGCAGCAGGAGGGGCGGGCCCGCCGGGCCCGCCCCTCCTGTAGTGCTCGTCCCTCAGCCGGTCACTGCTTGGTGATCCGGCCGGTGGCCGGCGGCACGTAGGCGCCGCCGGTGCTGCTCAGCTCGCGGGCCAGCGCGTCGATGTCGAGGCCGCCGACGAACTTGTCGGCCCCCTGGGCCAGCGTGGCGAAGCCGTCGCCGCCGTCGGTGAGGAACGAGTTCGCCACGACCCGGTAGGTCTTCGCGTCGTCGAGGACCTCGGTGACCTGGCCGTCGCCGTTCTCGTCGATCAGGACGTCACCGACGAGCGCGTCGGCGCCGACGGTCTCGGCGAGGCTCTGGCTGTAGGTGTACTCCAGGCCGGAGACCTGGAGGATCTTGGCGTTCTTCGCGAGGGTGCCCTCGTTCTTGCCGTTCCACTGCTCGTTCAGCACGGCGCGGATCTGCGCGCCGGTGAGGTCGATCGAGGTGACGTAGTTGTTGAACGGCTGGACCGCGAAGGCCGCCCCGTAGGTCACGTCGCCGTTGTCGTTCTCGACCAGGCTCGCGCGGATGCCGCCGGGGTTCATGAACGCGACCGCGGGGGTGGCGCCCCCGGCCGGGACCGCACTCGGGTCGTGCCGCTGGCTGTCGGCGATCAGGTTGCCGAGCTCGAAGTCGGTGCCGTCGATCTCCCGGTCGAGAGCGTTGACGGTGCCGGCCGGAGCGATCTGCCCGAGCACGGTGTTCTCGATGTCGGCGACCAGCGCCTTGTAGCGGTCGATCAGGTCGGTGATGGCCTGCGCCGGTGCCGTCGTGTCGGTGTTGACGTTCTCGTCGACGTTCGGCGTCCCGGCTGGCTCCGGCGGGTTGTACGGCAGCGGGTTGGTGACCACGTGGTTGGTGGCGGTCACCGCCGTACGGTCGACGTCACCGTCGCGCTGGTCGAGCTTCAGGTTGATCTCGGTGACGACCCGCCCGGTCGAGTAGGCGCTGGTGATCAGCCGCGGCTGGCCGGCCGGGTCGGTCACCGTGCAGATGTACGGGTTGTGCGTGTGGCCGGAGACGACCAGGTCGATCTCCGGGTCCAGCGCACGGGCGATGTCCAGGCCCGCCCCGGTCGCGTTGGCGCACCCGTTGATGTCGGTGGTCGGCGAGGGCGCGACACCCTCGTGAAGCAGCACGACGATGGCCTGCACGCCCTGCTTGCGCAGCGCCGGCACGAGCGCGTTGGCGGTCTCCACCTCGTCGGTGAAGTCCAGCCCGGCGACACCGGACTTGGTGACGATGTTCGGCGTGTTCTCCAGCGTCATGCCGATGAAGCCGACCTTCTCGCCGCGCACCGTCTTGACCCAGTACGGCGGCAGGATCGTCTCGCCGGTCGACTGCTTCTTCACGTTGGCGGCGAGGTACCGGTAGTCCGCGCCCTCGAAGGGAGCCGCCGTGTCCGGGCAGGAGTTCTGGTTGTCGGCACCGTCGCCGTCGTCGAGGCAGCCGCCGTTCTGCATGCGGAGCAGCTCGGTGTACCCCTCGTCGAACTCGTGGTTGCCGACCGAGGTCACCTGCAGGCCCATGAGGTTCATCGCCTCGACCGTCGGCTCGTCGTGGAACGCCGCCGACAGCAGCGGGGTGGCGCCGATCAGGTCGCCGGCAGCGACGGTGATCGGCTGGGCGCCGCGCTTGTGGGAGGCCCGGCGCCACTGGTCGAGGTGCGTGGCGAGGTACTCCGCGCCGCCGGCCACGGTGGAGTTGACCCGGCCGCCGGAGCTCTTGTTGGGGTCGACGGCCTCGAGCTGGCCATGGAAGTCGTTGATCGCGTACAGGTCCACGTTGACGGCAGGCTTGCCGTGCCCGCGCTTGGCGCGGACGGGCTTGGCGTGGGCCCGCTTGCCGTGCGACGCCTTGCCGTGCGACGACGTGGCGTGAGCCGACTTGCCGTGCGACGCCTTGGCGTCGTCGGCGAGGGCGCCCGAGGTGAGGGCGAGCGGGCCGGCGAGCAGGCCGAGCCCGGCTGCCGCGGCCGCCAGGGCCAGGCGGCGAGATGATGCGGTGGCTGACAAGGGTGGGTCCCTTCGGGGTACGGCCGACAGGGTCGTCTCGTGGATCGCCGGGACGGCTCGGTCAGCGTGAGGTGTTCTCGTGGCGCGGAGGAGTCGCCCCCGGGCACGTCGCGCGGACGGCACGTGAACCGGCCGCGTGGGCCACCCCGAGAGACCCCCTGCAGAAGACAAGCGACCATAACCCAGATCCCTCGCGAGCGGGACCTTTCGCGACGACGGATCCGGGCGCCTCCTACGCTGGCCGGCATGACCAGCCCACGCATCGGCACCCTGGAGACGTCGCCCTGGACCGACCGGCGCGACCTGCTCGCGGCCCCGGTCGAGAAGGGCCTCGGGGATTGGTCCGGCTCCGACCGCGTCGGCGTCGTCGAGATCGACCCGGGGCTGGCCGACACCGCCGCGATGACCGAGGCGTACGACGTACCGCTGACCGCCAGCGCCAACTGCGTCGTCGTCTCCGGAGTCCGCGCCGGCGACGAGCGGGTCGCCGCCTGCATCGTGCGCGCGGACACCCGCGCCGACGTCAACTCCGTCGTCCGCCGGCTGCTCGACGTGCGCAAGGCGTCGTTCCACCCGATGGAGCGGGCGGTGGCGGAGACCGGCATGGAGTACGGCGGCATCACGCCGGTCGGCCTGCCCGCCGGGTGGCGGCTGCTGGTCGACGCGGCGGTGCCGGACATCGACGTGGCGATCATCGGCAGCGGGGTACGCCGCTCCAAGCTGCTGCTGCCCGGTGCGCTGCTCGGCGAGCTGCCCGGTGCCGAGGTCGTCGAGGGCCTCGCGCGCTGACGGCGGGCCGACGGCGGGCTCACCGGCTCACCGGCGGCCGGCCGGAGGCCACATCTCCCACGCCAGCACCTCGGCCGCAGCACCCGCCGCCGCGACGTCGGGCGCGACCTCGAGCCGGCGCGCCCCCGCACCGGTCAGCCGGACGGCGTCGCCGGTCTCGAGGACCCCTGCATCCTCGAGCAGCACCCGGCCGCGCGTGACGAAGACGTGCAGGTACGGCGCGTCCGGCAGAGCGACCGGCAGGCTCGCCGCGGGCCGCAGCAGATGCAGCGCCGCGTCCGCGGCGATGCCCACCACCGCGTCGAGTGCGGGACCGGTGCCGCGAGGCAGACCGGAGGCCAGCACCACGTGGTCGCCGTCGGGCACCTCGGCGTGGTCGTACGCCGGGGACAGGCCCGGCTCGCGCGGCTGCACCCACATCTGCACGAAGTGGGTCTCGGCTCCGGTGGCCGTGTCGTTCCACTCCGCGTGCTCGACGCCCGATCCCGCACCCATCCGCTGCAGGGTCCCGGGCGTCACCAGGCCGCCGGTGCCGCGCGAGTCCTCGTGCCGCAGCGCGCCGCCGAGCACCCAGGTGAGGATCTCGACGTCCGCGTGCGCGTGCCTCGGGTAGCCGTGACCCGGTGCGATCCGGTCGTCGTTGTGCGCGAGGAGCAAGCCGTGGCCGGTGTCGGCCGGGTCGTAGTGGTCTCCGAACGAGAACGAGTGGCGGGTCTCGCGACCGGTGGCCGAGGTGACGAAGCGGTCGGCGGACCGCCGTACCCGCACCTCACCCGTCATGCCCGCCATGGTGCCCGATCGCGGGTCAGCGGGGCATCGCCGCCAGCCCGGTGTCGACCACGGTGGTGCGCCGGCGCCGCCGCTTGGCGACGTACTGGGCGGCGTCGGCGGCCGCGAACAGCTGCGGGGGGAGTACGTCGTCGTGGCCGGTGAGCACCACGCCGGCGGCGCCGCTCGACAGGGCGGTGGCCGGTGAGCTGTCCCAGCTGCGGACCGTCACGCAGTCCGCGACCGCGACGACGTCGGCCAGCGCGTGGTCGGTCACCAGCACCGTGAACTCGTCACCGCCGACGCGCGCGACGACGCTGCCCGGCATGGCGGCGAAGCCGTCGACGAGACGGCGGGCGACGTCGCAGATCAGCCTGTCGCCGGCGCCGTGGCCGGCGGTGTCGTTGACCTTCTTGAGCCCGTTGATGTCGAGGACGACCGCGCACACCTCCCGGCGCCGGCCCGGCCGGACGAGGAAGGCCCGCGCTGCCGCGTCGTCGAGCGCCCGCCGGTTGGCCAACCCCGTCAGCGAGTCGCGGAAGGCGAGCGCCTCGAGCGACTGCTCCCGCGTGAACCGGGAGAGGGCACCGGCCAGGATCGCCAGGAGCGCGTCGAGGAAGGCGATGTCGGCAGCGTCGAACGGGTCGTCGCCGCGGTGCCGGGTGGCGTAGACCTCACCCCACAGGCGCCCGTCGACGACGAGCGGCGCCGAGACCGAGGCGCCCTTCTCGAGACGTTCGAGCAGGACCCGCTCGACGTCCGGGAGGTGCGGGTCGTCGAGGTTCCACGCCCACGTGACCAGCGCGTCGACGGAGGTGTCGAGCCCATGGAGCTCGTCCATGTCGTAGACCTCGTCGCTGGGCCAGCGTTCCTCGCCCGGGCCGAGGTCGCCGACGTTGACCAGCGTGCGGACCCGCACGCCGTCCTCGAGCCGGGACACCGAGACGCTGGCGGCGCGGAGGGTGCGGCGCGCCGCCTCGGCGGCGGTCTCCAGCAGCCCGGGCAGGGAGTCGGCGCGCCCGAGGGCGCGGGCCAGCGCAGCCAGGCTGCTGACGCGTCCCTGCTCGTCGGGCAGCATGCCGCCCCCACCTCCCCCTCGGGTCCCCACCCGGGACGATTGTCACCCCGGGGCCAAGCGATCGGGCCCACCGGGTCGGTGATCGTCCAGGAACCTGGACGAGACCACCACCCCGGTGAGGGCCCGGTCGGAAGCCGGTCGCGGGCAGGCGCGGACCCCGCGCGGAGCGGACGGGACGGCCCGGCGGTCAGCGACGAAGGACGCTCACCTGGAACGTGCCGCTGTTGTCGCGGTGGTCCACGTCGAACAGGGCCAGGCGGAGCGGCCCGTTGTCCGCAGCCCGGAGGCTCGTGACGTACTCGTGACGCGGGGAGCACGAGGTGCCGTCGAGCGGGCGCCACCGGGGGCGTCGCCCGTCGACCCACAGCTCGAGCGGGTCCTGCGCGAGGGCCAGCCGTGGATCGGCCGCCCGCCAGCCGCCCGGGACGCGCACGCACGCCGCGTCCGCGCTCGTCGCACCCGAGCGCACCACCCCGGTGACCCGGAGGCGGACGCGCTCGTCCTTGCGGAAGGCGGAGGCGGTGAGCCGGCCGCCCGGACGGGTCACCGGGACCACCACCGTCTCCCGCCGCTGCTTCCACGCGGCCTGACGGCCGGGACGCACCACGGGCGCGGCGGCGGGCACGGCGAGCGGGTCGAGCCGCTGCACCTGGATGGTCAGGCTCCCGCCGTTGTCGGTGCGCGCGAGCGGGTCCCACAGCGACACCCGCAGCCTGCCGCTGCGCTCGGGCACGTACGTGGCGGTGTAGGAGTGCGCCTCGCAGCCGAAGCCGTTCGGCTCGCCGGCGAAGGCAGTGCCGTCGAGGAAGAGGTTGCCGTGGTCCGCGTCCGGGAACCGGCCGTCCAGCGAGGCCTGGCGGACCCAGGAGCCGTCGGTGCTGATGCATTGCGCGTCGACCGAGATCCCCTTGCCCAGCGTCACGGTCCCGGTGACGGTCACGCGGTAGCCCACACCCGCGGTCAGCGCCTGCGCGGTCCACGCCTGTGGGCTGCCGGCCGGGAGCAGCAGGCTCTCCGCGAGCAGCCCGAAGCCGGGCTTCGGCTCGGTGACCGCCGTCGGCGCGGGTGCGAGGTCGGGGTAGGTCGGCAGGGCGTCGGCGACGCTGGTCCGGCGCGCCGACACCGTCACGACCAGGCGGCCGGTCGTCGGTGTGGAGCGCTTGGTCGCGACGCGCAGGCGCAGCGGTCCGTCGCGGCGCGGCGTGATCGTCGCGGTGTAGACGTGGCGGTGCGAGCTGCACGCGCTCGAGAACGGCATGGTCCCGTTCACCAGCAGGTTGAGCCCGCCCAGCCTCGCGGCGTGCCGCGGCCGCGGGACCCAGGTCTTCGTGGCGGCCGACCAGGCGCAGGAGGCGTCGGCGTACTCGTGCCGGCCGCCGTACCGGTAGATGCCTGCGGCGGTCACCTTGTACGTGCGGCCCGCCTGCAGCTTCCACCTGGTGGTGCGCTCGGTGCCGTCCGGCCGGACCCCGAGCTGGACGTAGGGGCGTCGTCCCAGGTCCAGGAAGCCGGCCGGCACGGTCCGCGGCGGTAGGCCCGCCGGCTTCGGTGCCGGCGGCGTCGCGGTGGGCTCGGGCTTCGGGCTCGCGGTCGGGGTGGGCGTGGGAGCCGGCTCGGGGCTCGGCGTCGGGGTCGGCGCCGGGTCGTTGCGGTGGTACCAGCTGGTCGCGCCGCGGCCACCGGCCCGGGACAGCGAGATGTGCACGTGGTCGCGGTGCCGCAGCGTGTCCGAGCAGGTACGCGTGCTCGAGCACCCCGGGTTCAGGTACGGCCGCGGCTCGAAGTGCCGGTAGGAGGCGTAGATCCGGTCGTTCCAGATCAGGTACATGATCCCCATCCGGCGCGCCAGCGCGGCGTGGTTGCCGTCCGCGTCCGTGGCCAGGATCCGCTCGAGGAACGCCGCGACGTAGCCGCGGTCGCGCGCCGACCCGTGGTTGACCGCCCAGTCGAACGCGCGGCCCTCCTTGTGCTCGGAGATCCCCGACACCGCGCAGCCGCGGGAGATGCCCAGCGAGCCCGAGCCGGGGTACCTGCGCTGCAGCCACCGCGCCAGCGACTGGGTTCCCGGCTTGGCGGCCGGGGCGCACCGCGACTGGGGGTCGTAGCTGGCGTAGGGCTCGACCGGCACCGCGAGAGCGGCGACCGGGACGAGCACGAGGAGGGCGGCCAGCAGCGCGACCCGAGGCAGCACCCGCCGGGGGACGCCGGCGCGCCGTGCGCTCGCCGCAGCGCGGCCCGCGTCGGATCCGCAGACCTCCCCGGGCGGCCCGTCGGCGCAGGTCGAGGGCGGTCGGTCGGCAGGTACGAGCGGCATGAGGTCCCCGGGTCTGGCAGCCCGGGAGGCCCGATCGGCCGCCCGTGACTGGTGCTGCGGCGGTGCTGCGGCGGTGCTGCACGCGGGTGTTGCATCGGTCCGTTCCCCCCGCCACCTTGAGGCGCGGGCGAATTTGTGACCTGTGAACGGTATGTCGCGCTTGACAGGATTATCCGAGATTCCCCCATCTCACCGCTCCCTCGCGATCTCGGGCCGAGCCGCGCCGTGCCGGGTTGGACCCCGGTGGGAGGCTTCCCCTGCGGGGGGCCGACGAGGTACCGAGGAGACGACATGCGCAAGAGCCTGCCGCTGGTGCTGGGCGGCCTGATGGTGATCGTGGGAGCGATCTGGACGTTCCAGGGGCTGGGCTACCTCGAGGGCAGCCCGATGACCGGCGTGGAGATCTGGGCGATCCTCGGCCCGCTGGTCGCCGGCCTCGGCGTCGCGCTCGTCATCGTCGGGGTCGGCAAGGCGCGCGGGCGCTGACCGCCGCCGGCCGGGCTCAGAGCTCGGCGGCCAGCCGGGTGCCCTGCTCGATCGCCCGCTTGGCGTCGAGCTCGGCCGCCACGTCGGCGCCGCCGACGAGGTGCGCGCTCACCCCCGCCGCGAGGAGGTCGTCGTACACGCCCCGCACCGGCTCCTGACCCGCGCAGACCACGACGTGGTCGACCTCGAGCAGCCGCGGCTCCTCGCCGACGAGCACGTGCAGGCCCCGGTCGTCGACGCGGACGTAGGAGACGCCGGGCACCAGGTGCACCCCGGAGTCCTTCAGCACCGCGCGGTGCGCCCACCCGGAGGTCTTGCCCAGGCCCCTGCCGATCGACGTGGTCTTGCGCTGCAGCAGCCACACCTCGCGCGGCGAGACGCGCGGCTTCTTCTGCCTCAGCCCGCCGCGGTCCACCGACGGGTCGCCGACCCCCCAGTGCGCGAACCACTCGCCGGTGCCCGAGCCGTCGAGCACGTCGGCGGGGTCGTGGCTCAGCAGGTGGCTGACGTCGACGCCGATGCCGCCGGCGCCCATCACCGCGACGCGGGACCCCACGGCGACGCGTCCGGTGATGGCGTCGGGGTAGGAGACGACCTTGGGGTGGTCGATGCCGTCCAGGACCGGCACCCGGGGGGCCACGCCGGAGGCGACCACCACCTCGTCGTACCCGCGCAGTGTCTCGACGTCGGCGCGGGCGGAGCGCCGTACGTCGACCCCCAGCACCTCCATCCGGCGCGCGTAGTAGCGCAGCGTCTCGGCGAACTCCTCCTTGCCGGGGATCCGCATCGCCAGCCGGAACTGTCCGCCGATCTCGGGGCCGGCCTCGAACAGCGTCACCCGGTGCCCCCGCTCGGCGGCCGAGACGGCGGCGGCGAGACCGGCCGGCCCGGCACCCACCACTGCGACCCGCTTCGCGCTGCGCGTCGGCGCCGGCACCAGCGTGGTCTCCCGGCCCGCGCGGGGGTTCACCAGGCAGGTGGCGCGCCGGTTGGCGAAGGTGTGGTCCAGGCAGGCCTGGTTGCAGGCGATGCAGGTGTTGATCTCGTCGGCCCGGCCCGCGGCGGCCTTGGCGACCAGCTCCGGGTCGGCCAGGAACGGCCTCGCCATGCTCACCAGGTCGGCCTGGCCGTCGGCCAGGACCTGCTCGGCGACCTCGGGGGTGTTGATCCGGTTGGAGGCGCACACCGGGATGCCCAGCTCGGGCCGCAGCCGCGCGGTCGTCCAGGTCCACGCCGCGCGCGGCACCTGGGTCAGGATCGTGGGCACCCGGGCCTCGTGCCAGCCGATGCCGGTGTTGACCACCGATGCTCCGGCGGCCTCCAGCGCCTTGGCCAGGGCCAGCGTCTCCTCCCACGTCTGCCCGTCGGGGATCAGGTCGAGCAGCGAGAGCCGGAACATCACCAGGAAGTCCTCGCCGAGCGCCTCGCGGGTGCGGCGCACGATCTCGACCGGGAAGCGCATCCGGTTCTCGGCGCTGCCGCCCCACCGGTCGGTGCGCTTGTTGGTGTGCGGCGCGAGGAACTGGTTGATCAGGTAGCCCTCGGACCCCATGATCTCGACGCCGTCGTAGCCGGCGCGCCGGGCCAGCCGCGCCGCGTCGACGTAGTCGCCGATGGTGCGCTCGACGCCCCGGGCGCTCAGTGCCTGCGCCTTGAACGGCGTGATCGGGCTCTGCGTGGCGGAGGCGCTGACGTTGAGCGGGGTGTAGCCGTAGCGGCCGGCGTGCAGGATCTGCAGCGCGATCGCGGCGCCCTCGCCGTGCACGGTGTCGGTGACCAGGCGGTGCCGGTCGGCCTGGCGGCGCCGGGTCAGCATCGACCCGAACGGCAGCAGCCAGCCGCGGACGTTGGGCGAGTAGCCTCCGGTGACGATCAGCCCCACCCCGCCGCGGGCGCGTTCACCGAAGAACGCGGCGAGCTCGGGCAGGTGCTTGGCGCGGTCCTCCATGCCGGTGTGCATGGAGCCCATCACGACGCGGTTGCGCAGCGTGACCCCGCTGCGCCCGAGCGTGAGCGGGGAGAGCAGGTGCGGGTACGGCGTCGCGGCGGCGGGGTCGGCGGCCTCGGTCATGGGTGGCTCCCGGTGGTCTCGGGTCGGGCGGGATGGTCGCTCGGTGGTGGCTCGTCGGCCGCGTCCTCGCCGTGGGCGAGGAGGTACTCGGTCAGCCACTCGACCCAGAACCGCTCCAGGCGGATGCCGCCGCGCAGCACCAGGTAGACGTCGCGCCGCTGCTGCTCGAGGGCGCCCGCTCCGGCGTCGACGGCCTCCGGGAAGTCGCGGACGGCGAGGTGCTCGTAGTGGGCGAGTCGGGTGGCGTGCTCGGCGCGGTGCGCCGCCACGTCCTCGAGGACGGCGCGCCGGTCGCCGTACGACGCGGCGCGGAGCCGCACCGCGAGGTCGCTGC
Source organism: uncultured Actinomycetota bacterium (assembly GCA_963835385.1). GTDB lineage: Bacteria > Actinomycetota > Actinomycetes > Propionibacteriales > Nocardioidaceae > Nocardioides_B. The sequence goes on along the minus strand of CAWIFK010000010.1, from coordinate 718,269 downwards.
GGAAGGACTCGGCCGGTGCCGGCTCCGCGAGCCAGCGGCGCAGCTCGGTCCGGCCGGCGGCTGCGACGACGTACTCCACCTTGCCGCGGCGGCCCTGCTGTGCGACCGGGCGGGACCGGACCCAGCCGTCGGACTCCATCCGGCTCAGCGTGCGGTAGATCTGCTGGTGGGTCGCGCTCCAGAAGAAGCCGATCGAGCGGTCGAAGCGGCGGACCAGGTCGACCCCGGCGGCCGGTCGCTCGCTGAGCGAGACCAGGATCGCGTGCTCGAGGGCCATGACCCCGACTGTGCCGCAGGTGCCTCCTGCTCTGCAACAAGTTGCACAAGCGAGGTGGGCCACCCACCGGTGCCGTGCGGTCCTCGCGGCCGGTTCAGGACGACCTCAGACGGTGACCCACGCTCCGTCCACCAGGTCGCCCACCGGCGGGGGGACCGCGTCACCGAGCAGCCGCGCCCGCACGAAGTCCGCCCCGAGCCGGTCGAAGACGCCGGCCCGGCCGAGCATGGCGTGCTTGCCGCCGTCGACGCTGACGTAGCTCACGGAGTCGGCGGTCCGGCTCAGCGCCCTGGCGACGAAGACCGAGTTCTCCGACTTCGCGACCCGGTCCTCGCTGCCGTGCACGATCAGCACGTCGGTGCCGCGCAGGCCGACCCGGCCGTCGGTGGCGTAGACCCACGGGTTCAGGGCGACCACCGCGTCGACCTCGGGACGGGTGCCGGCGAGCAGGGCGGCGCGGCCGCCGAGCGAGTGGCCGACCAACGCGGTGGGGAGCCGGGTGCCGAACCGGTCGGCGAGCCGGTCGAGCGCCCAGCCGACGTCGTCGACGGGGGTGTGCGCGCTGTCCCAGCCGCGGGCCGAGTTCAACAGCCGGAACACCGCGAGCCGGTCCCCGCCGGCGCGGGCGATCCGGTGCGCGATCGGGACCATCCGCAGCACGGACAGCTGGGTGGGGTTGACCCGCATCGGCCGCCGGCGACCGGCTCCTCCGTGCAGCACCAGGACGGCCGCCGCAGGTCGGTCGGGCACCCGGGTGGGCACCAGCTTCGCCGCCACGGTCATGGTGCGCGAGCCGCTCTCAGGCGGCGTACGGCGGGTCCTGGCTGCCGTCCGTGCGAGGCGCCCAGAACCGTTCGGGGCCGCCGGCCGCACGGGCCCCCGACTCGAGCCAGGCGCCGAACGCCGCGGCGTCGCGGGCCTCCATCTCGTCGAGGTAGGCCTGGCGCAGCGAGACCACGGCCTCCTTCTCCTCGGGGGACTGGGCGTCGAGCAGGGTGCCGAACGAGCGGCGCCAGGCGATGCACAGCTCGGCGTCGCTGAGGGTGGAGACGGACTGGCTGCGCAGCTGGTCCAGCGTCCCGGGCAGTGGCTGGCCGGCGGTGGTCTCCCCGCCCGGCGCGGCCGGCCGTGCGGACCTGCCGAGCTGCGCCCGCCAGAACGCCCGCGACGGCGGGGTGCTCAACGCCGCCATCGCGGCGACCCCGAACAGCAGGCCGATCGAGACGGTGCCCAGCACGCCGAGCGTGACCGCGCTCAGCGCGCCGCCGACCGCCGCGAGGGCCACCGAGCGCGGTCCGGGGATCTGCCGGTGCCCGACGGACCGCTCACCGACCGGGCGGGAGTCGCGGACCATGCCGGGGTGCCGCATCAGGCGCGGGTCGGTGCGCTGGAGGAGGACGATGATCGATCCGACGGTCGCGCCGACCAGCGCGCTGCCCACGACGGTCGCGGGGTGCCAGACCAGGAAGCCCAGACAGGCACTCGCGATGCCGACCACCAACCACACCCGACGCCACGTCGTCCAACCCCGGTTCCGCTCGTCCATGTCGCTCGCTCCGTCTCCCCGCACCCTCCGCCGTTCTTCCCAGGCATACCCCTGTGACCCACGACTCATGCGCCTCGGGCGGAAGGTCAGGTCTGCACCACTGCTCCCGACTCGATCAGTTCCTCGACGCCCGCCAGCCCCCAGGCGGTGAGGGCCGCCCGGCTGTCCGCGCCGGGCCGGCTGGGCGGGGTGGTGAGCGTGGCGGCGGTGCGCGAGAACCGGGGTGCCGGCGCCGGCTGCAGCAGCCCGTCGCGGTCCAGCCAGGTGCCGCGCGCGGCCAGGTGCGGGTGCCGGGCGGCCTCGGTGATCGGGAGCACCGGGGTCACGCAGGCGTCGGAGCCGTCGAAGACGTCGGCCCACTCCGACTGGGTGCGCTCCTTGAACCGCGCGGCCATCCGGTCCCGCAGCGCCGCCCAGCCGGCCGGGTCGTCGCGGTCCGGCACGTCGTCGCCGAGGTCGAGCAGCCGCAGCATCTCGGCGTAGAACGGCGGCTCCAGCGGCGCGACGGACAGGTGCCGGCCGTCGGCGGTCTCGTAGACGTCGTAGAACGGGGCGCCGCCGTCGAGCAGCCCGGCGGCCCGTCGTTCGTGGCCGAGCCCGCCGGCCAGCATCGAGGCGCTCATCGCCGCGAGGTGCGCGGTGCCGTCGACGATCGCCGCGTCGACGACCTGGCCCCGCCCGCTGGCGCGGCTCTCCAGCACCGCGGCGAGGATCCCGATGACGAGGTACGTCGACCCGCCGCCGAAGTCGCCGAGGAGGTTCGTCGGGAACTGCGGCCGCTCCCGCGTCTGGCCCAGGCCGTGCAGGGCGCCGGCCATGCCGATGTAGTTCAGGTCGTGGCCGGCCGTCGTCGCCCACGGGCCGTCCTGGCCCCACCCGGTCATCCGGGCGTAGACCAGCCGCTCGTTGGCCGCCAGGCACGGCTCCGGCCCGATCCCGAGGCGCTCGGTCACGCCCGGCCGCAGGCCCTCGACCAGGACGTCGGCCGTGGCCACGAGCTCCAGCACGGCCGGCACCGCGTCGGGGTGCTTGAGGTCCATCGCGACGCTCGGCCGGCCCCGGGTCAGCAGGTCGGTCTCCCGCGGTCCTGGGCTCGTCGCGCCACCGGGTCGCTCGATGCGCAGCACGTCGGCGCCGAGGTCGGCCAGCAGCATCGCGGCGTGCGGCCCGGGGCCGATCCCGGCCAGCTCGACCACCCGCACGCCGCGCAGCGGCCCGGTGCCCTGCCCCAGCGCGACTCCCGTGCCCGTGGTCATGCCCGGCCTCCTCAGCGGGTGCGGCGCGCGACGCTCTCGCGCTTCGTCTCGTCGACCGCGGTCTCGTAGGCCGTGACGAGGGCGGCCACGGTCACCGGCTTGAACCGCTCCACGGCCTCCTGCAGCTGCTCGGCCGACGCCTGCCCCTCGACGTACGCCGGCCACACCTTCGTGCGGAACAGCTCGGTCAGCTCCTCGGCGATGGCGCGGCCGTGGGCGGTGAAGATGTCCTGGGCGTCGAGCGCCGCGTCGCGCGGCATGCCCAGGTCGAGCAGGCTCACCCCGACCGAGAGGTGCGCGACCGCGACCTGGAGCTTCCCCTGCTTGGTGGGGAAGACGATGCCGAGCGCGTTGAGCGTGTCCACCTCGTCGTCGCTGAGCCTGCGACCGGCCCGCCGGTCCAGCTCGCGACGGGAGATGGTCTCCGGGAGCTCCGGCATCCACGGCGCCAGCAGGGTGCGGTGCAGCGCGATGGTCTGCGGGGTGGCGTCGCCGGGGATGCGGGCGAGGTACCTCTCGATCGCGGCCAGGGTGAACCCGTGCGCCTGCAGCTCGCGCACCAGCTCCAGCCGCGCCACGTGGTCGGCGGTGTAGAAGCCGGAGCGGCCGCGGCGCAGCGGCGGCGGCACCAGCCCGCGGGTGGTGTAGAAGCGGATGTTGCGCACGCTGACCCCGGTCCGCCGGGTGAGCTGGTCCAGGCTCATCAGCTCGTCGGCGCCGGCGCGGACGGTCCGGTCGGTGTCCGCTCCACGCGTTTCCTCCGGCATGCCGCCTCGCTGCTCGCTCGGGAGACCCAGGTCACAGGGTCCGTGCGGTTGACGACGCTAACAGCAGCAGTGTCACAATCGAGAGCCAGTCCCCGCATCCGAGCAGGAACGGACCTCCTCATGGCGCAGACGCCGCAGGCTTTCGTGTACGACGCCCTCCGCACGCCCCGGGGGCGGGGCAAGAGGAGCGGGTCGCTCTACGAGGTGAAGCCGGTCGACCTGGTGGTGCAGCTGCTCGAAGCCGTGCAGGAGCGCAACCCGGGTCTCGACACCGGGCGCGTCGACGACGTCGTGCTCGGCGTGGTCACGCCGATCGGCGACCAGGGCGGCGACATCGCCAAGGCCGCGGCGCTGGCCGCCGGCTACCCCGAGACCGTCGCGGGCGTGCAGCTGAACCGCTTCTGCGCCTCCGGGCTGGAGGCGGTCAACCAGGCCGCCGCCCGGGTCCGCTCCGGGTTCGAGGACCTGGTCCTCGCCGGCGGCGTCGAGTCCATGTCGCGGGTGCCGATGGGCTCCGACGGTGGCGCCTGGGCGATGGACCCGCGCACCGCCGACACCACGTCCTTCGTGCCGCAGGGCATCGGCGCGGACCTGATCGCCACCCTCGAGGGCTGGTCGCGCACGGACGTCGACGCGTTCGCCGCCGAGTCCCAGGCCCGCGCCGCCAAGGCACAGGCCAACGGCTACTTCGACCACTCGCTGGTCCCGGTCAAGGACCTCAACGGCCTGACCGTGCTGGACCGCGACGAGTTCATCCGGCCGGGCACCACCGTGGAGAGCCTGGCGGCCCTGCCCCCGTCATTCGCGCAGATCGGCGACCAGGGCGGGTTCGACGCGGTGGCGCTGGAGAAGTACCACTGGGTCGAGCGGATCGACCACGTCCACCACGCCGGCAACTCCTCGGGCATCGTCGACGGCGCCGCGCTGGTCGCGGTCGGCACCGAGGAGGTCGGCACCGAGCTCGGGCTGACCCCCCGGGCCCGGATCCTGGCGACCGCGGTGTCCGGAGCCGACCCGACCATCATGCTGACCGGCCCGGCGCCGGCCTCCCGCAAGGCGCTGGCCAAGGCCGGCCTCGAGGCGTCCGACATCGACCTGTGGGAGATGAACGAGGCGTTCGCCGCGGTCGCGATGCGCTTCATGAGGGACATGGGGCTCTCCCACGACGTGGTCAACGTCAACGGCGGCGCGATCGCGATGGGCCACCCGCTCGGCGCGACCGGCGCGATGCTGCTCGGCACCCTCATCGACGAGCTGGACCGGCGCGACCAGCGCTACGGCCTGGCCACGCTGTGCGTCGGCGGCGGCATGGGCATCGCCACCGTGGTGGAGCGGCTGTCCTGAGGCGCGCGCGGCGCCCCCGCGGGCCGGGCCCCGGCTGACGTCGCGGGGGCGCCGTACCAACGGCCCCGGCCACTCACCCCCGACCACTCCACTCCACTCGACCCCACAGCGAGGACCCGCCACACCATGACCCAGACCACCGACCAGCAGAGCTCCGTGCGCTACGACCGGGACGACGACGGCATCGTCGTGCTGACCCTGGACGACCCGGAGTCGAGCGCGAACACGATGAACGAGCGGTACGTCGCGTCGATGGGCGCGGCGCTCGACCGGCTCGAGGCCGAGCGTGACGAGATCACCGGCGTCGTGGTGACCAGCGCGAAGAAGACCTTCTTCGCCGGCGGCGACCTCAAGGGCATGGTGCAGGCCGGTCCCGACGACGCGGCCGACGTCTTCGCCCTGGCTGAGACGGTCAAGGCGCAGCTGCGCCGGCTGGAGACGCTGGGCCGCCCGGTGGTGGCGGCGATCAACGGCTCCGCGCTCGGCGGCGGCCTGGAGATCGCGCTCGCCTGCCACCGGCGGATCGCCGTCGACGACCCGAGGACCCAGCTCGGCTTCCCCGAGGTCACCCTCGGCCTGCTCCCCGGCGGCGGCGGCGTCACCCGCACCGTGCGGATGCTCGGCCTCAGCTCGGCCCTGATGGACTGGCTGCTGCTCGGCCCGCGCGTGAGGCCGGCGCAGGCCAAGGAGAAGGGGCTCGTCGACGCGCTGGTCGCCTCGCCCGACGAGCTGCTGCCGGCCGCGAAGGGCTGGATCCAGGCCAACCGCGACGACGAGGAGGCCGCGACCCAGCCGTGGGACCGGCCGGGCTACAAGATGCCGGGCGGCACCCCGTCGAACCCCAAGCTGGCGGCGTTCCTGCCGGCCTTCCCCGCCAACCTCCGCAAGCAGCTCAAGGGGGCCGACTACCCGGCGCCGAAGGCGATCCTGGCCGCGGCGGTCGAGGGCGCCCAGGTGGACGTCGACACCGCGTCGCGGATCGAGTCGCGCTACCTCACCAGCCTGATCACCGGCCAGAACTCCAAGGACATGATCCAGGCGTTCTTCTTCGACCTCCAGGCGATCAACGCCGGGTCGCTGCGCCCCGACGGGTTCGAGACCTTCGCGCCGACGAAGGTCGCGGTGCTCGGCGCCGGGATGATGGGCGCCGGCATCGCCTACTCCTGCGCGCGCAGCGGCATCGAGGTCGTGCTCAAGGACGTGAGCACCGAGAACGCCGAGAACGGCAAGGCCTACTCCGAGAAGCTGCTGGCCAAGCAGGTCTCGCGGGGCAAGATCAGCGAGGCCGCCGCCCGCGAGGTGCTGGCGCGGATCACCCCGACCGGCGACCCCGCCGACGTGGCCGGCTGTGACCTGGTCATCGAGGCGGTCTTCGAGGACCCGGCGCTCAAGGCCAGGGTGTACGCCGAGGTGCAGGACGTCGTGGCCCCGGACGCGCTGCTGTGCTCGAACACCAGCACGCTGCCGATCACCGGCCTCGCGGGCGCGGTGGACCGGCCCGAGGACTTCATCGGCCTGCACTTCTTCTCCCCGGTCGACAAGATGCCGCTGGTCGAGATCATCCGCGGGGAGGCGACCTCCGACGCCACCGTCGCCCGGGCGATCGACGTCGTGCAGGCGATCCGGAAGACCCCGATCGTGGTCAACGACAGCCGCGGCTTCTACACCTCGCGGGTGATCGGCACCCAGATCAACGAGGGCCTGGCGATGCTGGCCGAGGGGGTCCGGCCGATGAGTATCGAGCGGGCCGCCCTGCAGGCCGGCTACCCGGTCGGGCCGCTGCAGATCAGCGACGAGCTGAACATGGAGCTGATGGTCAAGATCCGCAACGCCGGCAAGGCCGCGGTCGAGGCGCAGGGCGGGACCTGGACGCCGCACCCGGCCGAGCGGGTCATCGACACGATGATCGAGGTCGGGCGGCCCTCGAAGCTCAAGGGCGCCGGCTTCTACGAGTACGACGAGGCCGGCAGGCGCCTCGGGCTCTGGCCCGGGCTGGCCGACACCTTCCCGCCGGCCGCGGGGCAGCCGGCGTTCGACGACATCGAGGACCTCAAGGACCGGATGCTGTTCATCGAGGCGATCGAGACCGCCCGCTGCTTCGAGGAGGGCGTGATCGAGTCGGCCGCCGCGGCGAACATCGGCTCGATCATGGGCATCGGCTACCCGCCCCGGACCGGCGGCGCGGTGCAGTTCATGCAGGGCCACCCCGGCGGGCTGGCCGGCTTCGTGGCCCGGGCCCGGGAGCTCGCGGCGGCCTACGGCGACCGGTTCGCCCCGCCGCCGTACCTGCTGGAGCTGGTGGAGCGCGGCGCCCGCTTCCCCGCCTGACCCCAACCCCGATTCGTCCGCGGAAGCGAGCCAACCGCGAGCGGGGCCACCGCGGACGAATCGGGGTGAAACGCGGGCGCGGACCGCGCGCGACGGGGAGAATCCACCGGGTGAGCACCGCGATCGTCGACGTCACCGCCCTCTGGGTCCGGTTCGGGCCCGTGGACGCCGTCCGGGGGATCGACCTCACCGTGCCCGCCGGCAGCGCCACCGCGCTGCTCGGCCGCAACGGCGCCGGCAAGTCCACCACGATGCGCGTCCTGGCCGGTGTGATCCCCCCGACCGGCGGCATCGTCACCCTCGGCGGCTTCGACGTCGCCCGGCAGACCCTGGACGCCAAGCGGGTGAGCGGCTACTGCCCCGACGTGGGTGGGCTGGTGCCGCGGGCCACCCCTTGGGAGCACCTGCAGCTCGCCGCCCGGCTGCGCCGGCTGCCGGCCGGCTGGGAGGAGCGGGCCCGCGACCTGCTCGAGCGCTTCGACCTCGGCGCGGCGGCCCACCGGGTCACCTCCGGGTTCAGCCACGGCATGGGCCGGCGGATGTCGGTGATCCTCGCCGCCTTCCACGAGCCGCGGGTGCTGCTGCTCGACGAGCCGTTCGACGGGGTCGACCCGCTCGGCGTCGAGGCCACCATGGAGGTGATCGCCGACGCCCGTGCCCGCGGCGCCGCCGTCCTCGTCTCCACCCACCTGCGCGAGCTCGCGGTCGAGGCCTGCCAGGACGCGATCGTGCTGCGCGGCGGGTCCGCCGTGGCCGCCGTACCCGCCGCCGAGATGACCGGGGAGGCCGGAGCCGGTGTCTACCGCGCCCTCCTCGACTGAGTGGTCCGGCGCGCCCGCCCGCGAGAGGTCGCCGCGGCCGCGGCGGCTGCGCCGGGACCTCGCCGACGTCCGGGCGCTGATCGCGTTCCGCTCCAGCGGCCTGCGCGGCCGCTCCCGAACCGCCGTGCGCGTCGCGCTCCTGCTGATCCTCGCCATCACCGTGCTGGTCGGCTGGCTGCCCGGCTACCTGCCCACCGGCGACGACCGGCGCACCGAGGTGCTGCTGCTGCTGCCGACCGGCTACATCGGCCTGCTGGTGATCGCGACGATCTCGGCGGCGGCCTCCGGTGGCGGCCGGGAGCTGCTGCCGCGCGAGCAGGCGGTGGCGTTCCCGGTCAGCCCGACCACCGACCACCTCGGGGCGCTGCTGATGGCGCCCCTGAACATCGCCTGGCTGCTGCAGGCGTGGACGCTGGTCGGTGCCACGGCGTACGTCGTCGGGCCGACCTGGTGGCTGCTGCTCGCCCAGCTGCCGGTGCTGCTGTGGCTGGTGGCGGCCACCGCGCTGGCGCAGGTCGTCGCCTGGGGCATCGAGTGGCTGCGCCGCGGGCCCAACGGGCTGCTCGCCGTCCGGCTGCTCGCGCTGCTGGTCGGGGCCTCGCTGGCCGCGCTGATCAGCGCCGACCTGCTGGTGCCGCTGCTCGACCGCTCGCCGACGATCCGGATCACCTTCGGGGTCCTCTACGGTGCCGACGGTCAGGTGTGGCCCTGGCTGCAGGTGGTGCTGGCGCTGGTGGCGGTCGGCCTCGTCGCCGTGGCGCTCGGGGCGTGGGTGGCCGCCGGCGTCGTCAGGCGTCCCGCGCGCGACGAGCTGCGCGAGGAGGCCTCCTCGCGGCCGGCGCGCGGCCACCCCACGTCGGACCTGGCGGCGCTCGTGCGCACCGACCGGGCCGGCATCTGGCGCTCGGTGCCGCTGCGGCGGGGCCTGGCCGTGCTCGCGCTGCTGCCGGGGCTGGTCGCGCTGGCCGGCGACCTGGACTGGTCGATGATGACGATCCTGCCGGGTCTGGTCGCCTCCGGTGGCGCGCTGCTGTTCGGGGTCAACTCGTGGTGCCTGGACGGTCGCGGCGCGCTCTGGCGCGACAGCCTGCCGGTCTCGCCCCGCCTGGTCTTCGCCTCCCGCGTGCTGGTGCTCGTCGAGGTGCTGGTCGTGGCCACGCTGCTGACGCTGGTCCTGGGCGCCCTGCGCGCGGGCACGCCGAGCACGGGACAGCTCGCGGCGGTGCTCTGCTGCGGGGTGGTGGTCACCGTGCAGGTGGTCGCCACGTCGCTGCGGTGGTCGGTCAAGCGACCGTTCGCGGTCGACCTGCGCAGCTCCCGGGCGACCCCGGCGCCGCCGGTGGTGATGGTCGGCTACTCGGCCCGGCTGGCGCTGGCCACGACGCTGACCGGGATGCTCTTCGGCGCGGCCGGCTACGCCTCGTGGCAGTGGTCGGTGCTGCTCGCGCTGCCGTTCCTGCTGTTCTCGGCCGCCAAGCTGGCCGGCACCGCACGCGAGTGGGCGGACCCGGAGACCCGGTCCTCGGTGGTCGCGACCGTCGCCAGCTGAGGCCGGCGGCGGGGGGTGCCGGCTCGTGTGCCCGGCGGGTGGGCGGCCGGGTCCGGCGGACGCGTCCGTCGGACAGGCACTCGCTGCGGCTGCGGCGCCTGGAACCAACCGAAATCCGGGTGAACCGGACATCAGTCGGGCGGAGTGCATGTCCGACGGTCGATGCTCGCGCCCGGGACGCCCGGCAGAAGGGCCCGCGCGCGGTACCGCGCGTCGAGGGCCAGCAGGGCGTCGAGGGCGTGCACGCAGTGGTCGACCAGCTCCTCCAGCGAGCGCGTACGCCGCCCGGGCGGGTCGGCAGACCAGGACAGGGCGTGGTCCTCGACGTAGGCCCACCACGCATGCACCGTCGGCCGGGTGGCGTCGGGCAGGGCGTGGGCCCTGACCACCCGGCCGGTGGACTCCTCCCAGATCGCGTCGTAGACCTCGACCAGGGACAGGTCCGCGGCGCCGGTCCCGTGCAGCAGCGACAGGTAGAAGTCGCGGCGCCGGTCGATCTGCGCGACGAGGGCGCGGACCATCGCGCGCACCTGCTCCTCGGCGGCGAGCGCGGGGTCGGGGGCGGTGGTGCGCAGGATCCGCCGGCCGGCGGCCTCGATGCACGCCCGGTGGAATTCGCGCTTGGTGGCGAAGTAGTGGAACAGCAGGCCGCGGGAGATCCCCGCCTCGGCGGCCACCTCGTCGAGCGGCAGGTCCTGGATCGGCTTGTCGACCAGCTTGGCCAGCCCGATCCCGATCAGCTGCCGGCGCCGGTCGGCGTGCGCGAGCCGGGTGCGGCGGGGCGAGGACGTCTCGGGCACGCTGTTGAGCATTGCTCAACAAGAATCTAGGGTCAACCACATGGACTTCAGCCCCTCACCGCGTGCGGCGGACCTCGCCGGACGGGTCCGCGCCTTCGTCGACGACGAGATCGAGCCCGTGGAGCCGGCGTACCAGCAGGAGATCACCCGGCTCCGCGAGTCCGGCGGCGATCCGTGGACGCCGCTGCCGCTGGTCGCGGAGCTGCAGGCCAAGGCGCGCGAGCAGGGGCTGTGGAACCTGTTCCTGCCGGCCAGCCACGAGCGCGACTACGCCGCGAGGTTCGGCACCGACGGCGGCACCGGGCTGAGCAACCTCGACTACGCGCCCGTCGCCGAGCAGATGGGCCGCTCCTTCCTCGCGCCGCTGGTCTTCAACTGCAACGCCCCGGACACCGGCAACATGGAGGTGGTGCTGAAGTACGGCACCGACGAGCAGCGCACGACGTGGCTCGAGCCGCTCCTCGACGGCCGGATCCGCAGCGCCTTCTGCATGACCGAGCCCGACGTCGCCTCCTCCGACGCCACGAACATGGCCGCCACCGCGGTGCTCGACGGCGACGACGTGGTCGTCAACGGCCGCAAGTGGTGGTCCACCGGCGCCGGCAGCCCCGACTGCGCGATCTTCGTGTTCATGGGTCTCACCGACCCCGACGCCGACCGGCACGCGCAGCACACCATGGTGCTGGTGCCCCGCGACACCCCAGGGGTGCGCGTCGAGCGCACGATGACCGCGATGGGGATGTACGACGAGCCGCTCGGCCATGCGGAGATCTCCTTCACCGACGTGCGGGTGCCGGCGTCGAACATCCTGCTCGGGCCCGGACGCGCCTTCGAGATCGCGCAGGGCCGGCTGGGACCCGGGCGGGTGCACCACTGCATGCGGCTGATCGGGCTGGCCGAGAAGGCGTTGGAGCTGGCCTGCCGGCGCTCGCTGTCGCGGGTCGCCTTCGGCAAGCCGCTGGCGCGGCTGGGCGGCAACCCCGAACGGATCGCCGACGCGCGGATCGCGATCGACCAGGCGCGGCTGCTGGTGCTGCACGCCGCCTGGATGCTCGACACCGCGGGGTCGCGCGGCGCCCTCGGAGCGGTCAGCCAGATCAAGGTGGCGGTCCCCTCGATGGCCCAGCAGGTCATCGACATGGCCATCCAGATGCACGGCGGAGGCGGGGTGTCGGAGGACTTCCCGCTCGCGGCGGCCTGGACCTCGGCGCGCACCCTGCGGCTGGCCGACGGCCCCGACGAGGTGCACCGCGGCGTGATCGCGAAGCTCGAGCTGAAGAAGTACCTGTGACGACTCGCCGCCCGGTCACCCGCGCCGAGCGGACGCGACGGACCATGACCTTCCCGAAGGAGCCCGCCAGTGCCTGAGACCGACCCCCGTCAGGGCGCCCCCGCCGACGCCGGCAACCCCGCGGGACCGGTCCGCGAGGAGGACGCCTTCGACGTCCGGCGCGTCGCGGCGTGGCTGACCGAGCACGCCGGCGTACCGGCCACGCGTCCCGACGTGCGGCAGTTCCCCGGCGGCGCCTCGAACCTGACCTACCTGCTGCGCTACCCCGACCGCGACCTGATCCTGCGCCGCCCGCCGCGCGGTGCGAAGGCGAAGAGCGCCCACGACATGCGCCGCGAGTTCACCATCCAGCAGCGGCTCGCGCCGGTGTTCCCCTACGTCGCACCGATGCTCGCCCTCTGCGACGACGAGTCGGTCATCGGCTCCGACTTCTACGTCATGGAGCGCCTCGACGGCCTGATCCTGCGCGGCGACCCGCCCGAGGGCGTCACCCTGGACGGCGAGGGTGCGGCGGCGCTGTGCGGCCGGTTCCTCGACGTGCTCGTCGAGCTGCACGGGGTCGACGCGGCCGCCGCCGGTCTCGAGGACCTCGGGAGGGGGGCCGGGTACGTCGGGCGCCAGGTGGCCGGCTGGTCGGACCGCTACCGCCGCGCCCGCACCGACGACGTGGGTGACTACGAGCCGGTGATCGCCTGGCTCGACCAGCAGCAGCCCGACGACGTCGACACCTGCGTGATCCACAACGACTACCGCCTCGACAACCTCGTGCTGTCGCAGCGGACGCTGGAGATCAAGGGCGTCCTGGACTGGGAGATGGCCACCCTGGGCGACCCGTTCATGGACCTCGGCGGCGCCCTCGCCTACTGGGTCGAGGCCGACGACGACGCGACCTTCCGGCAGCTGCGGCGCCAGCCCTCGGACCTGCCCGGCATGCTGACCCGGTGGGGGATGGTGCAGGCCTACTGCGAGCGCACCGGCCGGTCGATGACCCGCGAGCAGTGGCTGTTCTACGAGGTGTTCGGGCTGTTCCGGCTCGCGGTGATCGCCCAGCAGATCTACTACCGCTACTACCACGGCCAGACCACCAACGAGGCCTACGCCCGGTTCCTGCCGATGGTGCACTACCTCGAGCAGCGGTGCGTGCGGCTGATCGGCGAGGCGGGATGAGCCGGATCCTGCTGGTCCGGCACGGCCAGGCCTCCTGGGGCGCCGCCGACTACGACGTCCTCTCCGAGACCGGTGAGCGCCAGTCGGAGGTCGTCGGCGCTGCCCTCGCCGCGCGCGGGGTGCGTCCCGCCCTGGTCGTGCGGGGAGCGATGCGGCGGCACCGGCAGACCGCCGAGGGGGCCGTGCGCGGCGCCGGCTGGGACGTCGAGACGGTCCAGGACGAGGGCTGGAACGAGTTCGACCACGAGCAGATGCTCTCGCTGCACCCGGCCGGGCCGGGCAACACCACCGGCGAGGGCCTCGAGCGCGAGGCCTTCCAGAAGTGGTTCGAGGAGGCGACGCTGCGGTGGACCGGCGGCGAGTTCGCCCACCAGTACGACGAGAGCTTCGTGGCCTTCGGCGCGCGGGTCGAGGCGGCGCTGCGACGTACCGCCGAGCGTCTCGAAGCCCTGGCCGCTCAGGGCTCCGGGGACGGCGAGGGACCCGACGACAGCGGCACGGCGGTGGTGTTCACCTCCGGTGGACCGGCGGCCTGGGTGGCGACGGCGCTGCTCGGTGGCGACGCGTCGGTGTGGATGCGGCTCAACCCCGTCACCGTCAACGCGTCGGTCACCAAGCTGGTGGTCGGCCGCCGCGGCACCACGCTCGTCACCTTCAACGACCACAGCCACCTCGAGGTCGACCCCAGCCTCCTGACCTACCGCTGAGCAAGGACCCACGATGGCGAAGACGATCCTGATCACCGGTGCCAGCTCGGGCCTCGGCGCCGAGATGGCGCGACAGTTCGCGGCCCTCGGTCACGACCTGGCGCTGTGCGCGCGCCGCACCGACCGGCTGGAGGCGTTGCGGGCGGAGATCCTGGCCGCGCACCCCGGCCGCCGGGTCGAGGTCCGGGCGCTCGACGTCGACGACCACGCCGCCGTCTTCGAGGTGTTCCGCGCCTTCCGCGACGACCTCGGCCGACTCGACCGGGTGATCGTCAACGCCGGCCTCGGCAAGGGCGCCCCGCTGGGCACCGGCCGCTTCGAGGTCAACCGGCAGACCGCGACGACGAACTTCGTCGGCGCGCTCGCCCAGGTCGAGGCCGCGCTGGACACCTTCCGCGACCAACAGGCAGGGCACCTCGTGGTGATCTCGTCGATGTCGGCGGTCCGCGGGATGCCCGGGGGCGGGACGACGTACGCCGCCAGCAAGGCCGGCGTCGCGCACCTCGCCGAGGGCGTGCGAGCCGACGTGATGGGCACCGCGATCAAGGTGTCGGTGATCTACCCCGGCTACATCCGCTCGGAGATGAACGAACGGGTCAGGAACGCGCCGTTCATCGTGCCCACCGAGAAGGGCGTGGCCGCCATCGTCGAGGCGGTGGAGAAGGAGAAGCCCCGGGCGCAGGTGCCGGCCTGGCCGTGGGTGCCGGTCGGCTTCGCGCTGCGGCACCTGCCGCTGCCGCTGGCGCGCCGGCTGATGGGATAGTGCGGCCATGCCAGGACGCGTCGTGCACTTCGAGATCCCGTTCGACGACGCCGAGCGCGCCCGGGCCTTCTACGCGGAGGCCTTCGGGTGGGAGGTGGCGTCGCTGCCCGGCTTCGACTACCTGGTCGCCTCGACCGGCCCCTCCGGCGCCGGCTCCGGCCCGCCGACCGAGACCGGCTTCATCAACGGCGGGATGAGCCGGCGCAGCGAGGGCCTGCGCCACCCGACGGTCGTCCTCGACGTCGACGACATCGACGCGACACTGGCCGACGTCGAGCGGCTCGGCGGCGCCACCGTGCTCGGCCGGACCCCCGTCGGCGAGATGGGCTTCTCGGCGTACTTCACCGACCCGGAGGGCAACGTCATCGGCCTGTGGCAGTCGACCTGACCCTCGCCCCCGTCGCCCTTGGCACGCGGACACGAGCCGATGACTTGCTGCTCCCGGCCCGGTCGATCCCGGTGGGGGGCAGACAGGGCAGGGACAGCGCGACGAGGAGGCAGCCATGGCCAAGGTGGTAGCAGGGATCACCACGTCCGTGGACGGCTACTACGCAGGGCCTGACGACGGCCCGGGCTGCGGGCTCGGCGCCGGCGGGGAGCGCCTGCACCACTGGGTGTTCGGCGGGCCCTGGACCTACGCGGCCGGGGGCGGCCCGGGGGAGGCCACCGGCGAGGCGATCGGAGAGGACAAGCGCTACCTCGACGAGTCGGTGACCACCCACGGCGCGGTCGTGTGCGGCCGGGGCACCTATGACGCCGCGGAGGCGTGGGGCGGGCACAACCCCTGGACGGCACCGTTCTTCGTGCTCACCCACCGGGTCGAGGAGCAGCCCGACGAGGCGGCCGGCTTCGTCTTCGTGCCCGACCTGGACACCGCCGTACGACGGGCGCGGGAGGTCGCGGGTGGCGCGGACGTGCTGCTGATGGGGGGCGGCGACCTGATCCGGCAGGCGCTCTCGGCCGGGATCCTCGACGAGCTGACCGTGTCGGTCGCCCCGGTGATCCTCGGACGCGGCAAGCGGCTGTTCGAGGGCTTCGACCACGACGTGGACCTCGAGAAGCTGCAGACCTGGAGCAGTCCGCTGGCCACGCACGTGCGCTACGCGGTGCGGCGCTGAGCCACCGGGCCTGGATGGTGCCCGGCGGCTCAGGACGTCGCGGTGCCCGCCTTCTTGGCGCTCTTCTTGGCCGCGGACCTCTTCGCCGTCGACTTCTTGGCCGGCTGTCCCTTCGGCTTCTCGCGCACCCGGACGCCCTCCGGTGAGCGCGCCACCTCGAACAGCTCCATCGCGGTCACCAGGTCGACCAGCTTGGCGTAGCCCCAGTTGCGGGAGTCGAAGTCCGGCGCCTGCTTGGCGACGTAGGACCCGACCCCGCCGAGGTTGGCCCAGCCGTCGTCGTCGGAGGCGACGTCGATGCCGTCGCGCAGCAGCTTGACCAGCTTGGCGTCCCCGCGGAGCTCGTTGGTGGTCCTGCGCGACGGGGCCGCGGGGGCGGGCGCCGGGTCGTCCTCGCTCGGCTCCTCGGGCTTCCCCGCCCGGCGCAGCACGTCGAGGTAGACGAACTTGTCGCAGGCGGCGACCAGGGAGTGCGGGGTCTTGGGCTCCCCGAAGCCGTAGACGGTCTTGCCCGACTCCCGCAGCCGCGAGGCGAGCTTGGTGAAGTCGCTGTCGGAGGAGACCAGGCAGAACCCGTCGAGGTTGCCGGTGTAGAGCAGGTCCATCGCGTCGATGATCAGCGCGCTGTCGGTGGCGTTCTTGCCGGTCGTGTAGGCGAACTGCTGCATCGGCTGGATCGCGTGGGCGTTGATGACCTCCTTCCAGCCGCGCAGGTTGGTGGTAGTCCAGTCGCCGTAGGCCCGCTTCACGGTCGCGCTGCCGTACTTCGCGATCTCGGCGAGCAGGGCCTCGATGATGGTGGGGGTGGTGTTGTCGCCGTCGATGAGGACGGCAAGGCGGCTGGAGTCCGGGGCGGGGGCCATGCCGGGGAGCCTAGTGCGGGCGCCCGGCGGACCTTCGGACAGGCACTCGCCCCTCCTCGCCGGGCGGGCCAGGCGTGCGGAGGACCGCGCCGCGACGCGAGTGCATGTCGGACGGTGCGCCGGGCGGAGTCACCATCGCCACAGTGACGAGGCCGGCGCCCACGTGGTCGCGTGAATTCGGGTGCGCCGTCGCCGATCCGGTCGGACACTGAGGATCCATGGCCTGCCGAGGTCGCTCAGGAGGGAGCTCGCATGGGTGAGATGTCTGCGGCGGTGGCCGTGTCCGCGTTCCCCGACGACGCGTTCGCGCGGGTGCTGTGCGTGGTCGCGCACCCCGACGACGTGGAGTACGGCACCTCGTCGGCGGTCGCCGCCTGGACCAGTGCGGGCGTCGACGTGGCGTACCTGCTGCTGACCCGCGGCGAGGCCGGGATGGACGCCAGCCCGCCGGAGAGGACCGCTCCCCTGCGCATGCGGGAGCAGGTGGCCGGCTCGGCGGCGGTAGGCGTGTCGCAGGTGGACTTCCTCGACTACCCCGACGGCGTCCTCGTCCACTCCCTGGAGATGCGCCGCGACATCGCACGGGCGATCCGGCGGTACCGGCCGGACGCGCTGGTGACCGGGACGTGGGAGGTGGAGTTCGTCGCCGGGCTCAACCAGGCCGACCACCGCGTGGCGGGTCTGGCCGCGCTCGACGCCCTGCGCGACGCGGGCAACCGGTGGGTGTTCCCCGAGCTCCTCGACGAGGGGCTCGAACCGTGGTCCACCCGGTGGCTGCTGGTGTCCGGCGACGCCCGGGCGACCCACGGCGTCGACGTGTCGGGCGAGTCGCTGGAGCGGGGCATCGCCGCTCTGGAGGCGCACCGTGAGTACCTCGCCGGCATCCCCGGGCACCCTCCGCCGCGGCCGATGATCACGGGGATCACCGCCGTGCAGGGCGCCAGGATGGGCGTCGCGAACGCGGTGCTGTTCCGTGCCTACGACTTCGAGGCGCCCCCGCCGATCGCGCTCCAGGCCATGCAGCAGGGCGATGCGTGAGAGGCTCCGAGCCATGGCACGCTTCACCGAGTCCGACGACCTGCGCGGAGCCGAGTTCGTCGGCACGAGCCTCAGCGGTGCCCGGTTCGACCGCGCCGACCTCTCCGACGTCGTGATGCGCGGCGTCGACGTGGCCCGCGCCGACATCGACGCTCCGTGGCTGTCCGAGGGCGAGGCCTTCCACGTCAACGGCGTCGACGTCGCGCCCCTCGTCGAGGCCGAGCTCGACCGCCGGTTCCCGGGCCGAGCCGACCGGCGCGCCACCGACCCGGACGGCCTGCGCGACGCCTGGGCCGTCCTGCAACGCACCTGGGCGGCCACGGTCGCCCGCGCCGCGACGATGCCGCCGGGCACGGTCGACGTGTCGGTGGACGGCGAGTGGTCCTTCGCGCAGACCCTGCGGCATCTCGTGATGGCCACGGACGTCTGGCTGCGCAAGGCGATCCTCGGGCTGGAGCAGCCCTACCACCCGTTCGGCCAGCCCAACGCCGAGTACGCCACCGACGGCTACGACCTCTCGGTCTTCGCGAGCAGCACCCCCACGTACGACGAGGTGCTGGAGGCGCGAGCGGACCGGGTCGCCATGGTCGGCGACCTCATCGACGGCGTCACTCCGGCCGACCTCGCCGAGAGCCGGCGGAACCCGTGGGCACCCGACCACGAGGAGACCGTGCTGTCGTGCCTGCACGTGATCTTGCAGGAGGAGTGGGAGCACCACCGCTACGCCGTGCGCGACCTCGACGTGATCGAGGCGCGCGGGGCGTAGCGGCGCCCGTACGGACGGGCCGGCGACCGGTAGCGTCGGTCCGTGCACAGCGACGGCGTCGAGCTGAGCTTCCGGCAGGTCTCGGGGCTGCGCCCGTTCGTGGCGGCCGAGGTCGACGACGCTCCGGTCAGCCTCATGGTGCACTCCAACGCCGGCTTCCGGGCGATGGTGACCCATGACGTCGCCACGCGCGCCGGGCTGCGGCGCGCTCCGGTGCAGCGGCGCGACTACGGCATCGACGCGGTGGGCCGGCTCGGTGGTCGCGGCCGGACCACCGCGGTCGGGAGCGTCCGGGTCGGTGACGACCTCGCCGCCGACGTCGAGATCGCGGTGTTCGACGTACCGCAGGACGAGCCGGTCGACGGCATGCTCGGCGTCGGTTGGCTTCGCGAGCGTGGCGCCGTCGTCGACCTGGGCCACGGCCGGTTGCGCTTCCACGGACCGCCCGCCGGAGGCAGGGGCCTCGAGTGGGACGAGGCGTGGCAGGCGTACGTCGTCGTGGCGACCGTCGGCGGTCGGCTCGCGCGCTTCGTGGTGTCCACCGTGGCCGGCGTCGTCGTCGACACCGTGGCTGCCGAACGGCTCGGCCTCGCACGGGGCGCCGTGGCCGGCCGCGACGGTGGGCCGACCGGCACGGTCGTCGAGGTCCGGCCGGTCGCCGCCCCGTGGAGCGTGGAGGTCCACGGAGGCACACGCGCGGTCCCGGGCGCGGTCAGCTGGGACCTCTACGCCTACGCCGACCGGCCGCGCCCGTCCGCGGGAGGGGTCGACGGCTTCCTGGGCTGCGAGTGGCTCGTGCAGGAGCAGGCCGTCGTGGACTTCGGCCGGGAGACGCTGCGGCTGCGGCAGTGAGTGTGGACGGGAGCGCGGCCAGACGCGTTGCGGCCCGCTCGGGCCTCAGCCAGGACGGTTCTCTCGGACCCGGTGGAGCCATTCGCCGACCAGAGCTACGAGCAGTTCGGGCTGCTCGTGGGGAAGCGCGTGACCGGCCCTGTCCAGCACTGCGAACGTGGCGTGGGGGTAGAGCTCGAGCAGCTCCCAGGCGCGTGCATAGCCGACCGTGGAGTCCTG
This sequence comes from uncultured Actinomycetota bacterium, assembly GCA_963835385.1. GTDB lineage: Bacteria > Actinomycetota > Actinomycetes > Propionibacteriales > Nocardioidaceae > Nocardioides_B. The sequence continues at coordinate 698,797 of CAWIFK010000010.1, read as the reverse complement.
GCGGCCGGTCACCAGAAGCGTCGGGGAGTGGTACGGAACCTCCTCCGCGGGTGGGCTGATCTCCCATCGCTCACCGATCCGGGCGAGTGCGGACTGGTCGACCAAGGGGATGGCCGGCTCGACGTACCTCCGGTAGCGATCCAAGGTCTGGTCGGTCTGCACCGTGAAGTAGGCCCGGAACTCGGCCCCACCGATAGGTTCCGAGCCGTGGACGACCTGGTGCTCGGGTACGTCGTGGAGGCCGGGCAGCAGCGGGCACAGGAGCGCCAGTCCCCGCACCCGCTCGCGCCTGCGGTCGGCGATCGCCCGGGCGTAGTAGCCGCCCACCGAGTGCCCGGCGACCAGGAAAGGCTGGTCGCCGATGACTGCGTCGACGAAAGCGAGGAGCACCCCGAGGACGTCGTCAGCGCTGGCCACCGACTGCGGCGCGGGGGTCTTCCCCATGCCCGGCAGGTCCGGGTAGATCCGACGGAAGCCGTCCACCGCACCGAACGCCGGCTCCAGGAAGGCCCTCATCTCGTGATGGTCCACGCCGGCGCCGTGCAGGGCGAGAACGGGGAAGCCCGCACCGTTCTCGACGTAGTGAACCGGCACATCGCCTGCCAGGTACGTCATTGCAGCACGCTACGCCGGCGACCCCACCGCCGCAGCGGCGCGGCGTCCCGCGTCGGTCCCGCTCTCGCGCCACTGCTGGGCGCACCCTCCGGTCACCAGCCGAGCTCTCGCAGCCGCTCGTCGCCGATGCCGAAGTGGTGGCCGACCTCGTGGACCACGGTCCGGCGGACCTGCTCCACGACGTCCTGGTCGCTGCGGCAGACCGCGCAGATGGCACGGCGGTAGATCGTGATGCGGTCGGGGAGGACACCGGCGTACGACGTCGTCCGACGGGTCAGCGGGATGCCGCGGTAGAGGCCCAGCAACCCTCGCGGTCCCGCGTCGTGCTCCACAGTGACGGCCACGTTGCTCATGAGCTCGCCCAGCTTCGGGGGCAGTCCGTCGAGCGCCTCCGCGACCATCGCCTCGAACTGCTCGGGCTCCACGTCCACCATGCTGTTCATTGTGCGTCGGCGCCCGTGGGGATCCACGGTGCTAGGGCAGGAACGTGGCTGCGGTCAGCTGGGACCTCTACGCCTACGCCGACCGGCCGCGGCACATCGCGTTGCGGCCCGCTCGTGCCGCGCCCTAGCGTGGCGACGGATCGGCCGACCAGGAGCCCGCGCGGGGACGCCTGTGGCTGGAGGGAGCACGGGGATGACATCCGAGATCGTCGCACTCTGCTTCGACGCGCAGGACCCGCGTCGTCTGGCGCGGTTCTGGGGCGGCCTGCTCGGCTGGGAGGCGGCCGACGACCCGCGCGACGGCGTCGTGCTGCTGCCGAGCGACGACACTGGGTTCAACCTGCGGTTCCTGCCGACACAGGAGCCGAAGGTGGGCCGCAACCGCACGCACCTCGACATCGGCCAGCGACCGGACGAGGACCACGTGGTCCTCGCCGACCCCGAGGGAAACGAGTTCTGTGTGATCGAGCCGGGCAACGCGTTCCTCGCCGACTGCGACTTCATCGGAGCGGTCAACGGCGACGGTCCCCAGGAGGTCGGGTACTTCTGGAGCGAGGCGCTCGGATGGCCGCTGGTCTGGGACCAGGACCAGGAGACGGCGATCCGCTCGCCGCACGGCGGTCCGAAGTTCGCGTGGGGCGGTCCGCCGGTGCTGCCGAAGCCGCGGAAGAACCGGCTGCACCTCGACCTCGCTCCTCACGCCGGCGGCGATCAGCGTGCGGAGGTCGACCGGCTCATCTCCTTGGGCGCGGGCCGCGTCGACATCGGTCAGGGAGACGTGGACTGGGTGGTGCTCGCCGACCCGGACGGGAACGAGCTGTGCGTGCTTCCCCCTCCGTAGCGACGGGGTAGCTCAGCGACCGAGGCCTGCCACCTAGCTCGCGCACCCGCGCGCCGGTCCGGCCTGGGTGTGCACCAGGTCGTCGACCGCGGGGCGCTCGAACGACAACCGCAGGGACGTCACCGTGACCGACGGGAACCCGGTGATGGTGATCCTGCCTCCGCCCTGACCCGAGCACCCCCGGTCCCGGAAGACGAGCGGGATGTCGAAGCTGACCCGCTTCCCCGGAGCAAGCGTCGTGTCGAGGATCCGCACCGCGTCGGTGTCGTCGGCGGGCGTCCCGCGCCGGGCATGGATGACGGGGTCTCCCCGTCGTTCACCGACGTGAGCACCGGTGCAGCGCAGCGTGTCCGCCCAGGCGACGTCGACCTCCTGGGTGCGATGGGCGGCGACCCCACGAACTAGGGCATTGACGACCGAGGCGTGGGGGCTTTCACGTGCGGGCGGCTCCTAGACGATCGAGGGTCTCGGCGACGCCCCGGGCGAAGACGTCGGCGTCCGGCACGATGCCGGGATCGGCCGCGATGTCGACGTTGAGCTGACCGGCGTAGGACAGCACGGCGACACCGAGGGGGCAGTTGCCCTGGAGCGGCGTGAGCTGGAACGCCTCCTCGACCCTTGCGCCGGCGAACCACAAGGGGGCCGGTGGTCCGGGCATGTTGCTGAGGACCAGGTTGATCAGCCGCTGATGCTTCATGATCCGCACCATCCCGCGCTGCAGGAACCGCCCGTTGGGCTGCAGGGGCGGGTGGTGGCGCTGCGCTGCGGTGCGTGTGCTGATCGTGTGGAGGCGGCTCGTGGCGTCGGGGTCGTCGACCGGTACGGCGACCACCCGGACGCCGACGCGGTTGCCGCCGATCTGGCCGGGACGCCGTACCGAGGCCGCCACCGAGACGTGCAGGTCCAGCCCCGGCTCGAGCTCGCCGCGACTCGCCAGCAGCCGGTGGGCGCCTCCGGCGACGGCCGCGAGCACGACGTCGTTGACCTTGCCACCCTGCTGGTGCGCCGTCGCCTTGGCGCGGGCGAGGTCGCCGCGGACGAGGAGATGGATCCGGCGGGACCCCACCGGCCGGTTCCACGACAGCGCCGGGGCCCGGCCGAGCCGGGCGAGGGTCCAGGTGCGGCTCAGCCGCGCCGCGCCGCCGGAGGCAAGGCTCCTGGTCCGGTCGGCCGGAGCAGGAGGGGGGCCGACGTGGCGGTCCGGCGGCCGGGACGGTTCCGCAGCCACGGGGTCGGTCGGCGCCGGAGGCGGTGTGGCGGGGCCGAAGAGCGTGGAGAAGAGCTCGAGCGCCCCGGCGCCGTCCGCCACCACGTGGTGCAGCCGCAGCAGCAGGGCGACCCGTCCGTCGGCCAGCCCGTCGAGCAGCCGGAGCTCCCACAGCGGCCGGCTGCGGTCGAGGGGCGGCGCGGTGAGCTCGCAGCAGAGCTCGAGCACCGCCCCTTCGTCGCCGGGAGGTGGAACGGTCCGGGTGGTGACGTGGCGGGCGATGTCGAAGTGCGGGTCGCGCACCCACGCCGGTGCCCGGCGCCCCGCGGAGGGCCTGTCCAGCACCTGGTGCAGGCGTTCCGCGCCCCGGATCCGCTCCTCGACGTGGCCGCGGATCTCGTCGAGGCGCAGCGCTCCGCTCGCGTCGCGCAGCGGCGCTCCGGCGAGGAAGGCGAGCGCGGCCAGGTGCATCGACAGGCCCTGCTCCTCGATGCGCAGGTTGCTCATGTCGTAGGCGCTGACGCGGTCGGCCGCATCTCGGCGGCGGTGCATCGACGCGACCCGCATGGTGGCCCCCCACGGACTGACGCGGCGAGATCTCGCTGCGCCGCTCGGTGCGGCTGTCCCAGCGTCGGGCGCCCGGCTCGGTGCCGGCAGGGCCCTACGTCCCGGACCCACCCCTGCCCCGTCGCTCACCGGCCGCCGGCGCGGTCCGCCGCCTTCCGGTTGCCCCACTGCCCCGCCTGCCACAGCACCGGGCCGGTGCCATCGGTTTCAGGGTCATCGCCAGGTGGGCATGGGAAGGACGGAGGCCTCCTCGATCCCTAGGGAAAGCGATGACCAACCAAAGAGCCCTCAAGATCGACATCGGTCACGACGAGCTCGTCATCCGGCGGCGGTACGAAGCTCTCAGCATCGCCAACGACGTCCTGATCGCCCTGTGGTTCCTCGTGGGCAGCGTCCTCTTCTTCTGGGAGGCGACCAGCGTCGCGGCGACCTGGTGCTTCCTGCTGGGCAGCGTGGAGTTCTTGATGCGGCCGGCGATCCGCCTGGCCCGGCTGGTCCACATCGGCCGCATCGGGGGCAGCGGCCGGGACGCAGGGGACGACTACTGAGACAGCACCGCCGGCGTCAGCGCAGGCCCATCGAGCCGGACACGTCCGGCTTCCAGGGCAGCTCGGCGTCCGCGGCGACGCGACGGTCCAGGGCAGCCGCGACGTCCTCGGGCCAGGGAGCGGTCCGACGGGTCTCCATGTCGATGTGCAGGAAGATCTCCTCCATCACGAAGCTCAGCCGCTGGTGTGACTCGTCGAGCAGGTAGACCAGCACGTGTGCTGCGCGCTCGGCGCGACCGAGCAGCCGCACCCGCGCCGACATGCGGTCGCCGGTGCGCAGCTCGGCGAGGTAGGTCAGGTGGTGCTCGGCGGAGAAGCACGCGTGCCCGCTGGCCGGCCAGTTCTGCGGGATCCCCTGCTCGACCAGCGACTCGTCGAGCCCTTCGCTCGCGATGCCGGTGTAGTGACGGACGTTGAGATGGCCGTTGACGTCCTCGAAGGCCACCGGGACCGGCTGCTGGGCGTAGGCCGGGAGGACCGCGAGCTGCTCGTACGTCGGGTGGAGTGTCGTCACGAAGCGTGACGATACCCGGATCGGTGCTGTCTCCGTCATCCGCGCATCTGTCGGGCATCCCCGAGCACGCGTGCGCCACGGTGCGGATAACTCCTTGCACCCCGCCCGGCAGGGGCGTTGACTTGACGGGTTCCACGGGGGAGTGCACCCGCGAGGGCAGCCCGCAAGGGATCGGCCCTACACAGGAGTCCCCACATGAGCACTGGAACCAGTGTCGCCGCAGAGATCGGCCTGCCGGACGGCTACCAGGGACAGGCGATACGACCGGGCGACGCGGAGTACGACGCGGCGCGCGCGGTCTACAACCGGATGATCGACCGCCGCCCGTCGGTGATCATCCGCCCCACGGGCGCCGCCGACATCCGGGACGCGGTGGCGTTCGCCCGCCAGCAGCGGCTTCCGCTCGCCGTGCGCTGCGGCGGCCACAGCGTGGCCGGCGTCAGCATGACCGAGGGCGGTGTGCAGATCGACCTGTCCAGCCTGAAGGGCGTGCAGATCGACCCGGAGCGGGGGACCGCCATCTGCAACGCGGGAGCCCTCTGGGGCGAGTTCGACCGCGACGCCGAGATGTTCGGGCTGGCCACCCCCGGCGGTCGCGTGACCACGACCGGAGTGGGCGGCTTCTGCCTCGGCGGTGGCTACGGGTGGCTGTCGACGAAGTACGGCCTCACCTGCGACAACCTGGTGAGCGCGGACCTGCTCACCGCGAGCGGCGAGCTCCTGCACGTCACCGACGAGACCAACCCCGAGCTGATGTGGGGCCTGCGCGGTGCCGGCGCGAACTTTGGGGTGGTCACCTCGTTCGAGTTCCGCCTCCACGCGATCCGGCCGCTGATGCTCGGCGGGCTGATCGCCGTACCCAACGACGGCGACGGTGCCCGCGAGGTCGCCTACGGCCTGCGCGACTACGTCGAGCAGGCGCCGGAGGACCTCGCCGCGGCCACCTTCACCGCGCTGGCCCCACGCGAGGACTTCGTGCCGCCGGAGCTGGTGGGCACACCGGTGCTGATGATCGCGCTGGCCTGGCTGGGCGACCCCGCCGACGCCGACGACGCGATCCGGCCGGTCCGGCAGCTGACGGCCGGGGGGATCGACCTCGTGCAGCCGATGCCCTACACGACCCTGCAGGCGATGCTCGATCCCAACAACCCGCCCGGGATGCTCAACTACCACCGGGGCATGCACCTCACGTCCCTGCCCGACGACGTGATCGACCGCTACCTCGCGAACGGCCGCGAGATCGGCTCCCCGCTCACAGCGGGAGTCATCTTCCACCACGGCGGCGCCATCAGCCGGGTCGGCGAGGACGACACGGCCGTCAGCGACCGGAGCGCGCCCTACATGGCCCACCCCATCGCGTGCTGGGCCGACCCCGCGGACACCGAACGGGAGATCGCCTGGGTGCACGACTTCACCGACGCGGTCGCCGCGGCCAGGACCGGTCACGTCTACCTCAACTTCGAGCCGGAGACGAGTGAGGAGCACGTCCGCGCCGGCTTCAGCGGCGGCAAGTACGAACGGCTCGCGGCACTGAAGGAGCAGTGGGACCCCGAGAACATCTTCAGCGGCAACCACAACATCGCTCCCCGGCCGACGACCTAGCCGGGCTGCAGCGCCGCCTCGCCGGGGTCCGGGCCCCGGCGCCCGGCGTTGAGCCGGGCCGCCTGTCGGGTCAGGTGGTCGCGCTCCGCGCGGTTGCCGGCGCGGCGGGCAGCCTCTGCGTAGAGACGTGCGGCGGTCACCGGGTCTCCGTCCTGCTCGTGGAGGTACGCCGCCACGGCGGTGTGCCGAGGAAGGTCCGGATCGAGGCCCGCCAGTGCGGCAAGACCCGCTCGCGGGCCGTCCGCGTGGCCCACCGCGACGGCCCGGTTCAGCCGGACGACGGGCGTGTCGCCGACCCGCAGCAGCTCGTCGTACCACTCGACGATCTGGACCCAGTCGGTCTCCCGGGCGGTCCGGGCGTCGGCGTGGAGGGCGGCGATGGCGGCCTGCGCCTGGTAGCTCCCGAGCCGGTCGCGCGCGAGCGCGGCCTGCAGGACCTGCACGCCCTCGGCGATCAGCCGGGTGTCCCAGCGGCTGCGGTCCTGCACGTCGAGCGGAACGAGGCTGCCGCCGGGTCCGGTGCGCGCCGGCCGCCTGGCGTGGTGCAGCAGCATCAGGGCCAGCAGGCCGGCGACCTCCTCGTCGTCGGTGGTGGCGGCGAGCTGCCGGGTGAGCCGGATCGCCTCGGCGGCGAGGTCGACGTCGCCGGAGTAGCCCTCGTTGAAGACCAGGTAGAGGACCCGCAGCACCGTGGCCAGGTCACCCGGCCGGTCGAGACTCACACCCGAGACGGTCCGCTTGGCCCTGCTGATGCGCTGCGCCATGGTCGCCTCGGGCACGAGATAGGCCTCGGCGATCTGGCGGGTGGTGAGCCCCCCGACCGCGCGCAGCGTGAGCGCGACCGCCGAGGACGGTGTCAGGGCCGGGTGGGCGCACAGGAAGTACAGCTCGAGGGTGTCGTCGGCCGAGGGGACCGCGCCCGGCGAGCGCTCCTCCCCGACGAGCTCCTCGCGCCGCCGGCGGGACGCCTCGGACCGGGCGGCATCGATCAGCCTGCGCCACGCGACGGTGACCAACCAGCCCTTGGGCTCCCGGGGCGGCTGGTCCGGCCACACGCGGAGCGCCTCCAGCAGCGCCTCCTGGACCGCGTCCTCGGCCGCCGCGAAGTCGGCTCCGCGGCGGACGAGGATCGCGAGCACGCTCGGCGTCAGGCTTCGGATCAGCGCCTGGTCCACGCCGGGGTCACTCCCTGATCGTGGGGGGCGCGGTCAGGAACGGCCGCAGCTCCAGCCACTCGTGGATCGGTTTGCCACCGGCGCCCGGTGCGGCCGAGAGCTCCCCGGCCAGCTCGACGGCGCGCTCGTAGCTGTCGACGTCGATCACCATCCATCCGGCGATGAGATCCTTCGTCTCCGCGAACGGACCGTCGGTGACCGGTGGGCGCCCCTCCCCGTCGTACCGCACGAACGTCCCCTCGGCGGCGAGCGCCTGCCCGTCGACGAACTCGCCGGTGCCTTCGAGCCGCGTGGCGAAGTCGTCCATGTACTGCATGTGCGCCGAGATCTCCTCGGGCGTCCACTGGTCCATCGGCACGTCGTTGACCCCCGCCGGGGCGCCGCGGTAGTGCTTGAGCAGCAGGTACTTGGCCATCGTGTCTCCTCGGTGCTGGTGCGGCCCATTCTGGCCGCGCTCACCCCGGGGACGGAGCGGACCACGGCATCTCGACATCCTCGCGACGAGAACCGGTCGCCGCTTGGGGCCTCCCGGCCCTGGCAGGGTCGCCCGCGCAGGGCCACGCTGCGGGTCATGACACGTGATCGAGAGTCGGCCGCGCCGTCGCGGCGTCGGCCCGCCCGACTTCCACCGCGCTGGTTCGTGCTGGCCTTCTGGCACGGCCATCGGGCCCTGTTGCGTGCGACCGGTGGCCGGTTCGGTCTGTGGCGGCCGAAGCCGGGCAGGTGGGGGACGCTGCGGCTCACCACGACGGGGCGACGCAGTGGCAGGCAGCGACAGGTCGTCGTCGGCTACTTCGAGGACGGTCGCAACCTGGTCACGATGGCGATGAACGGATGGGGTCCCGCGGAACCCGCATGGTGGCTGAACCTGCAGGACCACCCGGACGCCGTCGCCCAGACCCGTGACGGGCCGAGGCAGGTCCGGGCGCACCGGGCGGACGGCGAGGAGCGCGCCCGGCTGTGGTCCCGGTGGGCCGAGATCGACAAGAACCTCGACGAGTACGCCGCCCGCCGACCGGGCGAGACCGCCGTGGTCGTCCTCGAGCCCACCGGCGGGGGCGGCCGACGGCCCGGTCCGGCGGGAAGGTCGGCGACCTGAGCGGCCAGCCGGCTCAACCCCGGGTGGCGACGGTCAGCAGCACGACCGAGTCGGCCTGCGCGGCGAGATCGTGGCGCTGCGAGGGGATCACGGCGTGGTCCCCGGCGGCGAGCTCCCACTGCTCGCTGTCGTCGGCACGCAGCACCACCCGTCCCTCGAGCACCTGCAGCGTCGCCTCGTTGGGCGACTCGTGCTCGGCCAGGACAGTCCCCTCCGTGAGCGCGATCAGGGTCTGCCGCAGGTCGTGCTGCTGGCCGCCGTACAGCGTGACGGCCGACCTGCCGGCGCCGGCCGCGCGAGCGATCTCGAGCTGTGCCCGTGCCAGTGCCGTCAGTGATGTGGTCTGCATGCGCTCACACTAGGGGCAGCAGGCCGGGGCCCAGGTGCCGGTGCCCGCCCTGCCGGCGACGTCCGCCGACGGGGAGCGTCGCTACGACGCCAGCGAGCCGGCGAAGATCTGCCAGGCGAGAGCGGACTTCGCCACCAGGCTGAGCACCAGGTAGACCTTCTCGCCGAAGGCGTAGCTGCGCCACGGCCCCACCTGCCGGTACTGCAGCCACTGGTTCAGCGCGAAGCTGTTGAAGAACACGAACAGCGACACGAAGATGCCGATCACGAACCCCGGGACCTGCTCGGCCGCGACCAGGTTGTAGCCGATCGCCACCCACGGCGCGATGCCCGCGATGCACCCGAACCAGAACGGCTTCATGGTCAGCGTGGACCGTCCGGGCGGGTTGGCGGCCTCCTGCAGCCAGCCGAACAGGATCATCGCCACGTTGGCGCCGGCGATGCCGATCAGCGCCGAGATCCCGTCGATCCCGGTGTACAAGGCGATCAGGATCACCATGAGCGTGGCACTGAACGAGTACTCCACCCAGCGCAACCGGTTGATCCCGGCCCGGAGGTCGTCGTCGTACGTGCGGCGGGCGAGAGTGGCGCAGAGCAGGTGGTCGAGGGCCGCGAGCGCCAGGAAGACCGCGATGGCGGGGCCGATCGGGAGGTCGAACAGCGGCTCCGGTGACGCCGGTGGCGTGCCCGGAGGGCCGGCGGGCAGCGAGCGGGTCACCGTGATGGCGAAGTCCGTCGACAGCACCAGCACGGCGACCGCCTGCGCGGCATGGAGCACCGTCAGAGTGAGGTTCCAGCCGCGAAGCGAGCGCAGACTGCGCTCGTCCACCCCGGTCGCTGTCGTGTCGGCGGTTCCCATGCGCTCCATCATGCCGCGAGCCGGTGCATGCGCGGCGCGGTTCGGATCGAGAAGATCGGCCCGCCTGTCGTATCCAGGAGGGCACGATCGTGGAGAAGGTGAGAGGCAGCCGTCCGGGCTGCTCGGCAGGGGAGGAGCGCAGGCATGGCGCAGTATCTGATCGCGTTCAACGACGAGTGGGTGCCCGAGCTCACGCCGGCGGAGATCGGTGACAGGGGCCGGGCCGGCAGAGCCGTCATCGAGGAGATGAAGGCCGCCGGCGTCTTCCTCTTCAGCGACGGTGGCCTGGACGAGGCGACCGTCGTGTGCAGCGTCGACCCGAGCAGCGGGTCGCCCGTGTTCACCGACGGGCCGTACGTCGAGACCAAGGAGCACCTCGGCGGCTTCGCGGTCGTCGACGTGCCCGGCGACGCAGCGGCGCGCTACTGGGCCGGCCGGATCGCCGTCGCGGTGGGCTGGCCGCAGGAGGTGCATCGCTTCCCCGTCCAGGCGCGCTCCTAGGGGCGGTTGCTGCCACCCGCGTCGGCGCCCGCCGAGAAGAGCCGCCGCCCCGGCCTGATTGCTCCATGGTCGGCTGCGCCAGGATGAGGGCGTGGAGATCGAGGACGCACTGCTGCGTGCCCAGGAGGCCGCCGAGCCGGAGGTGGGCCGCGGACGGCTGGCGGAGTACATCCCGAGCCTGGCGGCGGTGGATCCGCGCCAGTTCGGGATGGCGATCGCCTCCTGCGACGGCCAGGTGCACGTCGTCGGTGACGCCGACGTGCGCTTCTCGGTGCAGAGCATCAGCAAGGTCTTCACGCTGGCGCTGGTGATCGCCGTCGAGGGGGAGCGCATCTGGGAACGGGTGTCGCGGGAACCGTCGGGCAACCCGTTCAACTCCCTGCTCCAGCTCGACCAGGAGGCGGGGCGGCCGCGCAACCCGTTCATCAACGCCGGCGCCCTGGTGGTCACCGACCGGCTGCAGGCGCTGACCGGCGACGCGTGCGGCACGCTGCGTGACCTGATGCGCCAGGAGAGCGGGCGCCCCGACGTCGGCAGCGACCCGGAGGTGGCCCGCTCGGAGCTCGAGGCGGGGCACCGCACGTCGGCGCTGGCACACCTGCTCGCCAGCTACGGGAACCTGGAGTGTCCCGTCGACCAGGTGATCGACCAGTACGTCGCGCAGTGTGCCCTCGCGATGACCTGCCGCGAGCTGGCGCTCGCCGGGCTGTTCCTCGCCCGTGACGGCCTGCTCTCCGACGGGAGCAGGCTGCTCAGCGAGCGGCAGGCGAAGCGGGTCAACGCCGTGATGCTCACCTGCGGCACCTACGACTCGGCCGGCGAGTTCGCCTACCGGGTCGGGCTGCCGGCCAAGAGCGGCGTCGGTGGCGGCATCCTCGCCGTGATCCCCGACCGGGGCGTCGCCTGCGTGTGGAGTCCCACCCTGGGCACCTCGGGCAGCTCTGCAGCGGGGCTGGCCGCCCTCGACGCGTTCACGACGTACTCCGACTGGACCGTCTTCTGACGGGGCGTCCCGTCAGTCGGTCCGCGTGAGCAGGCAGCGGGCCGGCAGCGGGCTGCAGCGGGCCATCCGCTCGGTGCCGCGGTCGTCGGTCACGGTGGAGACGAGGTGGGTGCCGTCCTCCCAGGTCCAGGTCCGCACCTTGAACTGCCAGCCGTCCGGGGGAGTCAGCGTGTCCGACTGCTCTCCGTCCAGCGTGCCGACCTCGAGCGAGGGGACCGAGGTCACCTCGCCGCCCGTGGTGCCGATCGGGGTCCACGCGAGCCACGTGCCGTCCGGGCTCACCGTGACGTCGTCGTGGTCGGGCAGGTCGCCGACGCGGGTGAGCCGGCCTGTCTCGGAGATCTCCGCGAGGTACCGCGCGTCGCCGTCGACCTTCCCGGCGACCACACCGGCGGGCGTCGAGCCGAACACCATCTGCTCCGACGAGTTGGCGGACACCACCGTCTTCGACCAGGTGAGGTAGCTCGATCCCGACCGGACGACGACCGTGGGCCTGTCAGTGACCGCCACGACCAAGGCACCGGCGTCCCGTGGCACGGGGCCGATGTCCGTGGGGGTGCCGCTGACGTCTCGGCCGCTGCCGGTGTCGAGGATGGTGAGGATCCCCGCCCCGGTCTCGGCACGCACCACGGCGACGTACCTGCCGTCCGGGGAGATCCGGGGGGTGACGTCTCGGCCGCCGGGCAGCTCGTTCGGCTGAGGGCCACGACCCCACCACCACGTGTAGTCGTCGCGCAGCGCGATCCAGGCCTCTCCCGCGGGCACCACCGACCACCACGTCCCCGGGACCTCGGTGTCGTCGACGTACAACCTCCCGTCGACCACGTGCGCGAGCGTCGGCGCGCTGGTCGGGATCGGCGCGGCCGGGCCGGTGCGGCCCGACGAGGGAGAGGGCGCCGCCGACCGCACCGGCGAGTGCCGCGGAGCCTCCATGTCTTGACCGCCGGGCAGCGTCGCCACGACCCCGGCCGCGCCGGCGATGACGGCGACCACTGCGGCGGCGGCCAACAGCGGGCGCCGGTGCCGGGTGCGGCTGGAGTCCTCGGGGAACCGGGGCATGGGCGGGACGTGCAGACCTTCCGCCACCTCCCGGAGCTCACGAGCCAGGGTCTCTTCGATGTCGGCGCGCATGTCAGCTCTCCCTCCCGTCCGATGCATCCGCGCCGCCGGCGGCGAGCGCGGTCCGGAGTGACTTCAGCGCGTGGTGCGCGGTGGACTTCACGTTGCCGCGCGAGCAGTCGAGGACGTCGGCGATCTCCTGCTCGCTCAGGTCCTCGTAGTAGCGCAGGACGATGACGGCGCGCTGGCGCGGCGGCAGGGACTTCACGCACGGCCACATCGCCAACCGGTCCTCGGGCCCGGTGCCGGTGACGTCCCCGGTCTCGGGCGGCGCGTCCGTGAGCAGCTCCAGCTGTCGGGCCTTGGGTCGGCGGTGCGACAGGTAGGTGTTGGTCAACGTGCGTCGCAGGTAGGCGGCCGGCGAGTCCGACTTCTCGACGCGGGACCACGAGCGGTACGCCTTCATCAGCGTCTGCTGGGCGACGTCCTCGGCGTCGGCGTGGTTGCCGGTGAGGAGGTACGCGTAGCGGTAGAGCGACGGCCACGCGCTTGCGGCGTACTCCTCGAACGTCGGTGCCTCCGGGACCGTGGTCACGGCGTCCATTCGACACCACCCCCTTCTCCTGGACTGACTCCTTCAGAGGGTCTGGAGGTTGTGTCGCAGATGCGGTGACTTCGGCCGGGGCGCGACACAGCGGGCCGTGGTGTTGCGCGCCCATGGTTCGTAACATGACGCAATGGCGAAGAAGAAGACCTGGGCGGAGATGTCATCGTCGCAGCGCGCGCTCGTGGTGGCCGGGACGGTCGCCGAGCTGGCCCTGAGCGCGTGGGTGTCCCGCGACCTGAGGAGCCGACCGGCAGCGCAGGTCCGCGGGCCGAAGCTCTTGTGGCATGCGTCGCTGGTGGTCCAGCCGATCGGGCCGCTGGCCTACCTGGCAATCGGTCGCCGCTGAGCTGACCGGTGCGGCTCGACGCTGCGACGCCGCCGCCTGCCTCCTGGGGAGGCGCTTCGTCTCGTATCGTGCTGATGTGACGACCGGGGAGCCAAGCGCCATCAGCCTGCTGCTCCACGAGAGCCGGCGCAGCCTCGAGCGCGTCGAGCCCGCCGACCTCGAGCAGGTCAGGGCCGAGGGAGCGCTGGTCGTCGACGTCCGGCCAGTGGAGCAGCGGACCCGCGACGGCGAGCTGCCCGGCGCCATCGTGGTCGGTCGCAACGTCCTCGAGTGGCGGCTGGACCCGACCAGTCCGGACCGGCTGCCGGTGGCCGACGACCCCGAACGGCGGATCGTCGTGGTGTGCAACGAGGGCTACAGCTCCAGCCTCGCCGCCCACACGCTGCAACGGCTCGGCCTGGTCAACGCCACCGACCTCGTCGGGGGCTACCAGGCGTGGCTGGGCGCGGTCGACTCCTAGAAGGGTGCCGTCCCTGGTTTCGTCGACGCCCGCGCTGCATCGAACGTGGCACACTCGCGCGGCATGACCTCCGAGCCGCAGACCGCCGAGCAGCAACCGGACCACTACGACGCCTTCGCCGAGGCGTACGCGCGAGCGAACGAGAACGGCCTGTTCAACCGGTGGTACGCACGGCCGGCGGTGCTGGGTCTGCTCGGTGACGTCACCGGGCGCCGGATTCTGGACGCTGGCTGCGGTTCGGGCCCGCTGGTCGCGGACCTGAGGGAGCGGGGCGCCAGCGTGTCCGGGTTCGACGCCAGCCCCGCGATGATCCGGCTCGCCCGCGAGCGGCTCGGAGAGGAGGTCGACCTGCGGGTGGCCGACCTCACCCTGCCGCTTCCCTACGACGACGAGGCCTTCGACGACGCCTTGGCCGTGCTTGTGCTGCACTACATCGCCGACTGGTCGCGACCGCTGGCTGAGCTCCGCCGGGTGCTGACGCCCGGCGGTCGGCTGGTGGTGGTGGTCAACCACCCGGTCATCCCGCCGGTGATGTACCCCGAGGTGGACTACTTCGCGACCGTGCCGAACCAGGAGGAGTACGACTTCGACGGCGTCTCGGCGACACTCACGATCTGGTATCGCTCGCTGAGCGCGATGTCGGAGTCGTTCACCGCCGCCGGCTTCAGGATCTCAGCGATCAGCGAGCCGCCGGTGTCGCCCGACACGCCGCCCGAGCTCCTGCCGCCGAGCGAGTCCGACCCCACCCGCTTCATCGGGTTCATCTTCTTCGCCCTCGAGGCCGTTCCTCAGGGTTGCGCCGGAACCTGATCCCCGGTGGAGCCTGCCCGGCCTGCCGCGACCGCGAGCTCGTCGACGAAGTCGTTCATCTCGTGGCCCGAGTGTCCCTTGACCCACTGGAAGGCCACGTCACCCCGGTCGTTCACCGCGCGGACGAGGGGCTCCCACAGGTCGCGGTTCGCCACCGGCTTCTTCTGGGAGTTGGTCCAACCGCGATCGATCCAGCCGGCCCACCACCGGTCGCGGAAGCAGTTGACGACGTACGTCGAGTCGCTCACCACCACCAGGGGCCCCTGCAGGGCAGTGACCGCCTCCAGCGCCGCCCGGATCTCCATCCGCTGGTTGGTGGTGGGAGCCTCCGACCCCGAGGCCCAGGTGTCGCGGTCGGTCGCCCACGCCCAACCGCCGGGGCCGGGGTTCCCTGAGCACGCTCCGTCCGTGTAGACGAGCACCGCGCCCTCCGGGGCGGCCATCGGCGCTCGGGTCTTCCGCGCCGCCTTGGTGCTGCGGCCGGCTGCCCGCGCCGGCGAGGGTTCGGCCAGCGCCGCGTCCCCGCCGGAGCGGGAGTGGCAGGCCGCGTGAGCCCACGAGCGGGAGTCTCCAGCGGCGCTGCCGATGCTGTCACCTGGTCGGATCGGCTCCGCGCAGACGCCGCACCGTCCTGCGTACTTGGCCTGCACTGCTCTCCTCTGTCGTCGCCCGCCTGTGCCCGGGCGATGCTATGCCCTCGCCGGACCTCATCGGTCCCCGGAGCGGGTCCGGGTCAGTCCTCGATCTGCGCCGCACCCCGCTGCTGCAACGCCGCCAGTCCGTCCCGCATGGCCTGCAGCTTCTCCGGTGAGTGGCCGACCCAGTCCTGCAGCTCGCCCACGACGCGCAGCGCGTCGCGGCTGCGGAAGGACTGCGTCGGGTTCCCGGCGAACTTCTTGTCGGTGACGTTGGGGTCGTCCTCGAACTCGCCGGTCGGCTCCACGATGTAGATGCGCCCGCGACCCTCACCGGCAGCGAGCTCGGCGCCCCAGACCGCGGCGTCGAGGGTCGCGGTGAAGTAGACGTAGTTCATCAGCCGGCCCGTCTCGAAGTTCGACTCGCGGCCGGCCACGAGCAGCTCGTCGACTGCGAGCTTCGCCTTGGTGCCGTGCAGGTACACGCCGGGCTCGTAGACCTCGAAGGGCACCGGCTCCCGCGTCGCGCTCATGAGCCGACCATAGGTGTCGCGGTGTCGCGGTGCGGACGCCAACAGGGGGCCTCCGGCGTTGTCCGCCCGCGGCAAGGGCCTTGCCGGCGAATCATGGAGCCGAACGACTGCGGCCTGGGAGCACCCAACGCGACGCGCCAGCGACATCGTCCATATGGATGGGAACGGTCGTTCTTTGGGCTGTTCCCGCAACCGTTGCCGTCCATATGGACGGCACCGCGCAGGCAGAGGAGACGGCCGGCTGGCGGCGGTCACGCTGCTTCGTCGGCTCGCGGAGTACGAGGCCCGAGAAGGGACCCGACCCGTAGTCGGTTTCCGCGCTCGCACCCACGGAT
This sequence comes from uncultured Actinomycetota bacterium, assembly GCA_963835385.1. Lineage (GTDB taxonomy): Bacteria > Actinomycetota > Actinomycetes > Propionibacteriales > Nocardioidaceae > Nocardioides_B. Next base: position 682,690 of record CAWIFK010000010.1, on the reverse strand, counting down.
GGATTGTCGACCTGCGTCGCGCTGTTGGATTGTCGACCTGCGTCGCGCTGTCGCGGACGACGGCGCGGCCCGTCCGGGAGAAACTGTGGCAAGGAGATGATGCGATGAGATCGAGGCTGGAGATCCACCTCGAGGAAGTCGGTCAGCATTCGTGGTTGACGGGCCTCTTGAACGTGCTGGGCGGAGGGTTCGGCAGCGCTCAGTTCCGGTTCGTCGCTCGACCTCCAGGCCTGGATCATGGCCTTGCCGACCACGTACTGGGAGCCACGTTCCCGGTGATGCGCATGCAAGACCTCGACGACCGCCGCCATCCGAATGCCTGGATCGAGGTCGCGGAGGAGCGGCTCGAGGAGATGGATCGGCAACTGGTCGAGGACGGCTGGGAGCGCCAGCCCGAGCGCGGCGACCACTGGTGGTCTCGCAGGTACGCGCGCGGGCATGTCAGCGTCGAGGGCGGCTGAGGCTCCGAAACCAGAGCCTTCCCGACCACCATGCGCTTCGCGGCTCGCGGCCCTGTGGCGAATCTGCTCAAGCGCCTGCACGGTCTCACCGCCGTGACTAGCGTGTTCTGAGGGGCCACACGGTGGCGTCGAGGCCGACCAGCCGAGACAGGGGAAGCGGCATGCGTGTTCGGAGAGCTCTCGCCGGCCTGCTGGGCGCAAGTGTGGTGAGCGGTGTGGCGGCGCTCGGCGCCGCGAGCCCGGCGGCCGCGGGTGTCGGCGTGTGCAGCGGCGTCGCCGGCTGTCACATCGTGACCAAGGTGGACGTGAATGGTGACGGGCGACGTGACACCGTCGCCGTCGCTCGGCGCGGCGCCGATGGCGCGCGGTCGGGGTCGGTCATCGTGCGGGTCAAGACCAGCCGAAACCATGTCGAGTCGGTCACCCGCAGAACATCGTTCTGGTACGGCGCGCTCTGGCAAGGCGCCGCGAAGATCGACAGCCGGTCGGGTCACGAGCTCGTCGTCGGGCACACCTCGGGGGCGCATACGCTCTTCTTCTCCACATTGACCTGGCGCAAAGGCCACCTCGTCATGCTGCACCAGCCCGGTGGCGCAAGGCACTGGGTGGTGGATGGCGCCTACAACATCACTCTCGGATGGAAGCACCGAACCGCTGACCCGGTCGGGGTGATTCGCAAGCGGGTCGCGGAGCGGAGGGCCAACGGCCGGTTCCGGGGTGTCGTCACCACGTTCCGGTGGGGAAGCGACGGCGCCTGGCACCGGATGGGCTCAACCGTCAAGGACCCGCTGAGCGAGTCGACGGCGTTCTCCTGGGGCGGTTGGCGATTTCCCGGGCTCCAACGGTTCTGAGTCACCGTTCGCGCGCCGACCCTCGATCCCCATGCAGGCGCGTCGTCATACGGAGTGGTCAGCGGCGCAGTCCTCGAGCCCTTGCCTGTGCTGCCGTCCCTCCTCCTGCGGAGGCGCTGGTCCCTTGCTCGGACGATTGAAAAACGATAGGTTCTAGCCGACGAACGGCAAAAAGGAGTCGGCAAATGAGCACCTGGGTGATTCGGACCTTGCGCGTGGTCATCGGGATCGCGTTGACGGGATCGCTGGTCGTGCAGGCAGCGATCGTGGCGTTGCTGTGGTGGGACACCGACGAGGATCCGACCTGGACCTCGGTGTCACTCGTGGTCATCGGTGTTCTCGGCGTCGCGGCCCTGCAGGTCATAGGCGTCTGCATCTGGCGGCTGCTCACCATGGTGGGCCACGGGACCGTCTTCTCCCACGCGTCCTTCCGCTTCGTCGACCTGACCATCGGCGCGATCGGCGCCGCCGCGGTGTTGACGCTCTCGATCGCCGTGGTTGCCCGGTTCGCCAACCATGCCGCACCAGGCGATGAGGTCGCTCCCGGTCTGGTGGGGTTGATCTGCGGACTCGCGCTGGTGATCGCCGGTGTTGCGTTGGTGGTCTACGTGATGCGGACGCTGCTCGTGCAGGCGGTGGCGCTGGATTCTGAGGCGAAGCACCTCAGGTCCGAGCTGGACGAGGTGATCTGATGCCGATCATCGTCGACATCGACGTCATGCTCGCCAGGAGGAAGATGGCGGTCGGCGCGCTCGCGGAGCGGGTGGGCATCACTCCCGCCAACCTCGCCGTCCTCAAGAACGGTCGCGCCAAGGCCGTCCGCTTCAACACCTTGGCAGCGCTGTGTGAGGCGTTGGACTGCCAGCCAGGTGACCTGCTGCGCTGGGAACCCGATGAGAACGCGGCCGCCCGCCCGCGGGTGGATCACGAGGTCTGACCAACGAGCAGCTGGAGACACGAGCGTGCTGCGCCGAATGTCGATGCGCTCGTAGGCCCGGCGTGACCGGAGGTTGCTGGACGACCTCGCCCGGGGGTGCACGGCATGGCCACATGTGTCTATTGACGGGGCCGAGCCTGCCCGTGCTTTGGTGGAGGGGTGAGTCGTTCTGTGGACGTCGACTACCTCGTGGTGGGAGCCGGCGCCATGGGCATGGCGTTCGTCGACGCGCTGACCGAGCACGCCGACGTGCGTGTGGCCCTGGTCGACCGTCGCCACGGCGTCAGCGGACATTGGCTGCAGGCGTACCCCTTCGTCCGCCTGCACCAGGCCTCCGCCTTCTACGGCGTCGCCTCGACTCTGCTCGGCGGTGGCCAGCTGCAGCAGCGCGGCCCCGAGGAAGGTCTCCAGGAGCGGGCAACCCAGGCGGAGATCTGCGTCTACTACGCACGGATCCTTGACCGGATGCTGGAGTCGGGCAGGGTCCAGTTCTTCCCCAACAGCGAGTACGTCGGCGACAGCACAGTCGTCTCGCGCGTCTCGGGCCAGCGTTTCGAGGTCCCCGGGTGCCGGATCGTCGACGCCCGTTACCTGGCCCCCAGCATCCCCGCCGAGAAGCCGCCCCCGTTCGGCGTGGCCGAGGACGCCCACGTGCTGCCGGTCAACGACCTGGCAGCACTGGAGGGGGCCCCGAGTCAGTACGTCGTCGTCGGATCCGGCAAGACCGCCACCGACGCGTGCATCTGGCTGCTGTCGCGCGGCGTCGACCCCGACGCGATCTGCTGGGTGCGGCCCCGCGAGCCCTGGATGCTCAACCGGGCCGTCGTACAGCCCGATCCCGCGATCTTCCTCGGCATGGCCGCCGACACCATGGAGGCGGCCGCGGAGGCGACGTCGCTCGAGGCGCTGTTCCTCCGCCTGGAGGACGCCGGCATCATGCTGCGGGTCGACCCGACGACCATGCCGACGATGGCCAAGGCGCCGACTCTGGCGACGTGGGAGCTCGAGCAGCTGCGGACCCTCGAGAACGTCGTCCGACGTGGCCACATCGAAGGCGTCGAACGCGGCACCTTGACCTTCGCCGACGGCTCTGTCGCGATCGCCCACGACGCCCTGGTCGTGCACTGCGCGGCGGACGGCCTGAAGTACCCGCCACTGGTCCCGGTCTGGGGCTCCGAGGCGATCACCGTGCAGCCCATCAGGGCCGGTTTCCCCTGCTTCGGCGCCGCACTCGTCGGATACGTGGAGGCCACCCGCGACGACGATGCCGAGAAGAACAGGCTCTGTCCGCCGACTCCCCTGCCCGACTCGATGGCGACGTGGGCGAGGATGAACGTCCTGGGCACCCAGGCGGTCCTGTCGTTCTCGGCCGAGCGGGACATCAAGGAGTGGTCAGACCAGGTGGCGCTCAACCCTGCTCGGATCCCACCCGGGCATCGTGGGTCCGCAGCCCTGGACGACGCGCGGGAACGTCTGGTGAGGCACACCAAGCCGGGACTGGCTCAGCTCGCCCGGCTGACGTGAGCCGGTGCCAACCCAGGCTGCGCAGCGCTCACCGTTCCCACTCGGCCGGGGGGACTCGCTTCACGCTCACGCGGGTATGAAGGAGCCATGCGCATCTTCTTCACCGGCGGCAGCGGCAAAGCCGGCAAGCACGTCGCCCCCTACCTCGCCGAGCAGGGCCACCACGTCACGAACGCCGACCTCGTCGCGCTGAGGCACCCGGCGGTCGCCGACCTCCGCGTCGACCTCACCGATGCCGGGGAGACCTACTCTGCGCTCGCTGGGCTGGCGAGCTTCGACGAGCTGGACCTGCCCGCGAAGCCCACCTACGACGCGGTGGTGCACTTCGCCGCGGTGCCGGCGATCTTGCTGAGGTCGGATGCAGCGACCTACGCGACCAACGTCCTGAGCACCTACAACGTGCTCGAGGCCGCGACGCGCCTGGGCGTGCGCAAGGTCGTGTTCGCCTCGTCGGAGACCACCTACGGGGTCTGCTTCGCCCAGGGAGAGCGGCGACCGCTCTACGTGCCCGTGGACGAGGACCACCCGACCGTCCCCGAGGACTCCTACGCCATGTCGAAGGTGGCCAACGAGGTGACGGCGCGGTCGTTTCAGGCCCGCACCGGCGCGGATGTCTACGGGTTGCGGATCAACAACGTCATCGAGCCGCAGGAGTACGCCGAGATGTTCCCTCCCTTCCTCGCGGACCCGTCGCTGCGACGCCGCAACCTGTTCGCCTACATCGACGTCCGTGACCTGGGCCAGATGGTGCAGCGCTGCCTGGAGGTCGACGGGCTGGGCTACGAGGTCTTCAACGTCGCCAACGCCGACATGTCCGTGGCTGCGACGACCCAGGAGGTCCGGGACCGCTTCTACAACGGGGTGGACGTGCGTCGGGACATGAGCCGTGACGAGACCTTCTACGCCATCGACAAGGCTCGCGACCTCCTTGGGTTCGCCCCGCGTCACTCCTGGCGCGACGTGCTGGCCGACCCTGGGGCCGGCGACGTGGGCTGAGGTCCTTCCAGCGTCGGCTCCGCACCTCGCGGCAGGGATGCCCGGCGTCGGCGGGGTGGCCCCTCGGCGCGGAAAAGCAGGAGAGAACCGTCGTGGGTTCCGCATAGCGTGGTCGCATCATGACCGCGCTCACGACCGAACCCGTCACACCCGACCAGCCGTTCCCGGCGCCCGAGGGGACCGACCCGTCCCGCAGGATAGACGCGGCACGGATGAAGAGCCCGGTGGCGCTGGCCGCACTGGCGGCGTCGGCGGTGGGAGCAGTCGGGATGACACTCGGCACCGTGGTGGCCGGGAAGCTCGCCGAGGACCCGACCCGGGCCCTGGTCTGGTTGCTCGCGATCTGCCTCGTCGGTGCAGCCGTGGTCGACACGTCCGGAAAGATCGCCTGGGTCGGCTGCTCGGACCGCGCCGAGGGCCGGCTGCGCGAGGACCTGCTCCGGGCGGCGCTGCGGCAGCCGCTGTCCGCGCTGAGCGAGCAGGCAGTCGGCGAGATCCTCGACCGGATCGACGACGACTCCCACGAGGTGGGCAACCTGCTGCGGTGGCAGATCTGGATGCTGGCCCGCACCCTCTTCGCCGCGCTGCCGATGTGGGTGGTCGCCGGTCTCACCTGGTGGCCGTCGTTCGTGCTCTTCCCGGTGCTCGCGGGCCTCACCTGGCTCGCCATCCGGTCGCTGCTCGGCGAGATCGCGCGTCGCAAGGTCGTCGAGGAGATGGCGTGGACCGACCACGCCGCCGTGCTCGAGGAGGGCATCGCCGGTCGCGACGACCTGCGCACCAGCCTCGGCCAGCCCCACGTCGTACGACGCGTCGCGCGGCTCTCCGCCGACGTGCACGGGAAGTTCAAGGCCGTCGTCGGTGTCGAGAGCCGCCTGGTCCGCCGCGCCGGTGTGCTGCTCCACGCCCTGCTGGCGGGCATCGCGGTCGCCGGGGTGGCGCTCGCGTCCAGCGGCAGCCTCTCGGTCGCCCAGCTGGTGACACTGTTCCTGGTCACCTCGACCTTCGTCGGCCAGATCGCGATGGTGGCCAACCACCTGCCGGACCTGCAGGCCGGCCTCGGAGCCATCATCCGACTGCGGCAGATGCTCGCCGTCCCGCCCGAGCCCGAGGGCGGGAGCCCGCTGCCTGAGGGTCCGTGCGACCTGGAGCTGCGAAGCCTCCACTTCTCCTACGCCGAGGGCACGTTCGCCTTGCAGGGCGTCGACCTGCAGGTCCCTGCGGGCCAGACCGTCGCCCTGGTCGGTCGCACGGGTTCTGGCAAGTCGACGCTGGCCGCGCTCGTCTCCCGCGCGATGGAGCCGCCCCGGGGGACGGTGTTCCTCGGCGGCACCGACGTCCGGGACTTGGACCTCCAGCAGCTCCGGCGTGCGGTCGGGGTGGTCACGCAGCGCACGGAGATCCTCGCCGGCACCCTCGGGGAGAACATCACGCTCTTCGCCGAGATCCCGCGCAGCACGGTCGAGGCGGCGGTGGTGGAACTGGGTCTGGACGGCTGGGTCGCCGGTCTGCCCGACGGCCTCGACACGCTGCTGGGTCCCGGCGGCACGTCCCTCTCGGCCGGCGAGGAGCAGCTCGTCGCCTTCGCCCGCCTGCTGGTCCGCGACGTGCGCGTGGTGGTGCTCGACGAGGCCACCGCGCGCATGGACCCGCTCACGGAGCGCCGTGTGGTGGCAGCGGCCGACCGGCTGCTCGCGACCCGGACGGGCATCCTCGTCGCCCACCGGCTGTCCACCATCGAGCGGGCTCCGCTGGTCGCCGTGCTGGAGCGCGGGCGCATCGTCCAGCAAGGCGTCCGCACCGAGCTCGCCGTGGCGCCCGGGCCGTTCCGCGACCTGCTGGGGGCCAGCCACAACGAGCACGGTGACGCCGTGCCCGCGGGGGACGGCATCGACGCCAAGGGCGCTGTCGCGGCCGACCTCTCCGAGACCGAGCGCTCCGGAGTCGGGGGGCGGCGTCGCTCCGGCCCGCCGCCGGAGGTCGAGGACGTCGGCACGGGTCCCTCCCTGGCGCGCGGCATCGCGCACGCGCTCGCGGTGCGTCCGGCGTGGGGTCTCCTCGGAGCTCTCCTGTTCCTGGTCGCCTCCCTCGTCGGCGCGCAAGGGGCCGTCACCGGGCTGCTCTGGGGACGCGTCGTCGAGGACCTCCAGCGTGGCGCGAGCCCCACGTGGCTGACCGGCGCGGTCGTGGTGAGCCTGCTCGCCGCGCCCGTCCTGCTGGCCAACGCCTTCTGGCGCTACCCCCAGTGGTGGGTGGAGGTGATGCTCCGCGCCCGGATGGCGGTGCTCTACGGCCAGACGAGCCAGCGCCGCCTCGCGCGGACTCCGCCGGGCGAGGTCGTCGCACGCTCGATGGACGCCGACCGCTACGCCAGGTACGCCGACCGCTGGGTCGACTTCGTCAACGGCCTGATCATCGCCGGCGTCACCGCGCTTCTCGCCGGCACCTGGGTGGCCGGCGCGGTGCTGCTCGCCGTGATGGTCGCCTCGGCACTGGCCTCGACGCTGGGCCGGCCCCTCGCGGGCCGCTCGGCGGCCGCGTCGTCCACAGCCCGGGCGGGGTTCGGCCGCGCCCTCGTCTCGGCGCTGGACTCCGCGCGCACCATCAAGCTGGCGGCCGCCGTCCCCGAGGTCCATGCCCACCTGCGCCAGGTGGACTCCGGCCGCGTCGCTGCCGCGGTGAAGGAACACCGGGTCCAGGCCTTTCTCGACGGCGTGCCCACGGTCATGGTGCAGTGCGGTGTCGTGACGGCCTGGGCGATCTACTTCTCCGGCGGCTGGAGCCTGGCCATCGCCCTGCTCGTGGCCAACGCGGTAGGCGGCTTCGACTGGTTCGGCCGGGTCGCCGGGATGGTGGTCACCGAGGCGCCGGGGACGCGCGCCTGGCAGAAGGAGACCAGCCGGTTCGCCGGCGGCGCCGACCTGATGGACCTTCCGTCGCGGGTGGACCTCGTCAGTGGGTACGCCCCGGAGCCCGAGCCGATCCGGCGGGTGCCGCTGGAGCGCCTGGAGCTCACCGGCTTCTCAGCGGTCCACGACGACGGCACGATCGGCGTCAGCAGCGTCGACCTCACCGTGGACGCCGGCGAGCTGGTGCTGCTGGTCGGGCAGGTGGGCTCCGGCAAGTCGAGCCTGCTCTCGTCCCTCGCCGGCCTGATCGAGCACTCCGGCGTACTGCTCTGGAACGGTCGGGAGGTCACCGACCCGCAGGCGTTCCTCCGGCCGGCGCAGGTCGCCTACGTCGCGCAGGTGCCGCGGGTGCTGTCCGGCAGCTTCTCCGACAACGTCCTGCTGGGCCACCGGCGGGACTTCGACGACCCTGTCTCCGCCGCCCGGTTGGCACGCGACATCGACGAAGCCGGCGGCAAGGACGCCCTCGTCGGGCACCGTGGCGTCCGGCTCTCCGGCGGACAGGTCCAGCGGCTTGCCCTCGCGCGAGCGCTGGCTGCTGACGCCGAGCTGCTCCTGGCTGACGACGTCTCCAGCGCACTCGACGCCGCCACCGAGATCGAGCTGTGGGCTGCCCTCCGGCAGCGGCGGGCGACCGTGATCGGCGCTACCGCGAAACGGGCAGCCCTCGCCCAGGCCGACCGGGTCGTCGTCCTCGTCGGCGGCGAGGTCGTCGCCACCGGCCCCTGGCAGGAACTGGCACCTGCGTGGAGCCACCTCGCAGGCTAGGGGCCCAGGTATGCGGGACCGTCAGGCTTCAGTGGTTCAGTAGGTCGCGTAGCCGCCGGGCGTTGCGCACGGCGTTCCCTTCGCCGTCGTTGTTGAAGTACGCGTAGACCTCACGACCCGACCCCTCCCACTCCCGGATCCGGTCGGCCCACCAGTCCAGGTCGTCGTCGGAGTACGACCCGCCGTACAGCCAGTCGTCGGAGGGCCCGTGCAACCGCACGTACACGAACGGCGCTGTAGCGCGAAGCACACAGGGCAGCCCGGCTCCGCTCATCACGCAGTACGAGGCACCGTGCCGCTCCAGGAGACCGAAGACCTCCTCGTCGTGCCAGCTGGGATGGCGCAGCTCGACGGCGACCTGGATCCACCAGGGCAACCGGTCCAGGAACCAGCTCAACCGCAGGTCGTCGCGTTCCAGGGTCGGCGGCAGCTGCACGAGCAGCACGGCGCGCCGGTCGTAGAGCTCGTGCCACGACGCAGCGATCCGGTCCACCCAGACCTCGGGAGAGTAGAGCTTCTTGGCATGCGTCAGCCCTCTGGGCGCCTTGACCGACATCCTGAACCCGGGCGGCAGTCGCTTGCGCCAGCTTGCGAACGTGGCATTGCGCGGCCACCGGTAGTGGCTTGCGTTCAGCTCGACCGTCCCGAACTCCCGCGTGTAGAGGTCGAGGCGCCTCGCCGGCGACGTCCCGGGCGGGTAGAGCACGCCGTCCCAGTGGTCATAGCTCCACCCTGAGGTCCCGACCCACGCCACGCTGACAGCATGGCATCCCGCTCGGCGCTGCTGGAGCCCGCGCCCGGACGCGCTGTCGGCGCAGCGGGTGCGCAAGGCTCGTGGGGAGCGCCCGCAGGGGGGCGCCAGTGACGGCCCATTCGGGTGATGGCGCCGAGCATCTGCTGCGCCCTAGCGTGACGATCGCAAAGGCGGTCATTGGTCAGCGCCGCATCGACGACCTTGCAGGGAGTTCCCATGGGATTGAATGCATTGATCACCAGCGTCGCGGTGGCAGCGTCGACAGTTCTCCTCGCAGCGCCTGCCTCCGCAGCCCAGAGCTACGACCCGAACGTCACCCGGATCGCCAACCCCGCCAACACGTGCAAGTCCATCCCAGGAAGCATCCAGCACTTCGCCGCGATGGCCGGCCAGACGATCGACACCTCCGGCTTCGACTACAGCGGCTGCGTCACCACACTGGCCCGCGGCGAGGCGTTCGTGGAACCCGCAGAGATCTTCGGGAGCCCCTACGTCCAGTGTGACGCGCTGGGCATCCCGTACCCCTACGTGTTCCACGACACCGACTCGCTCGAGGACATGTTGTTGCCTGACCTCAAGGCGAACAACCGCAAGCAGTGCGGCAGCGCGCTCTACGCCTTCCACGCCATCTTCACCGAGATCGCGCCGTACCTCCCGCCCGAGGCCCTGGAGTGACCTCTGTCGACCCGCGGTCGGCCGGACTGACGTGCCTGCTCCTCGGCGTGCTGGGAGCCGGGTTCGTGGCCGGTCCGGCACAGGCAGCGCCCGAAGCTCCTGCCGGCACGCCCAGCAACATGGGGCTGTGCTCGCCGTTCCTCGCGGGGCTACCTGCGCCAGTCGACCCCGTCACCGGGGAGGTGCTCGGAGGCAACGCGCGCAGCGGAGTGAACCAGCTGATCATTCGTTATGGCGAGCTCCAGCCCGACGCCCTGTCCAACCCCGGTGAGCTGTACAAGGTGCGGGCCCGGGAGCATCCGGTGGCGCCGGCCGAGCAGGAGTGTCTGCCGAGGAGGCAACCGTGAGGGCGCGACTGGTCGCGGCGACCGTCGCCTTCGGCGCGGCGCTCCTGGTCGTGCCGACGGCGGGGGCGTCAGCCGCGCCTGCCCCGGGCATCCCGTCCCAGCTGTGCGGTGAACAGGACACGGTCACGATCCTGTACACCCATCCGTCTGACGGATGGACAAAGCCGGTCACCCGGACGACCTCCACCCACGGCGGGTGCGCGAGCGCCTGGGCGACCGGGCAGATGACCTCTGCAGCCATCACCAAGCAGTGCTCAGAGGTGCTCAGCAGGTTCTTCCCGTTCTCGCCCTACGGCTACCTGATCGAGAACCAGGGCGACTGCATCCGGGTGATGGGCGGACTGTCCCGGGGGAGCTCGACCCCGGACCAGGTGTGGACCCGTTCCCGTTCTAGTGCTCGAAGCCTGTTCAAGCCCCGGGCAAGCGCGGCCGTGGGAATGGTGACGAGGCGCTGTGGTCGGCTCGGCGGGCGCTGTAATGCGCCTGGCCGGGAGGCGTGCACCAGCTCCCGGTGGAGTGACGCAACTGCATCGACAGGGCGCCCTCGGTAACTGCGCACGTTCAGGCAGGGACGGAGATTCCTTGCAACCAGGCCTGCCAGGCCGGCTCCTCGCGTCGCGCGTATGCCGCGGCGTCGGCGGAGAACAGGTATGCGCGTACGCCCGCCGTCGCCTTGCCGGAGCCCTCGTCCCACGCGAAGACGCTGAGCATTCCGGGCACCGGCGCGGTGAGTCGGATCAGCGTCTGTCGCTCACCGACGCGCTCGACGGTGCCAGTGGCCCCGCGTACCTCGACCGTGGCGCCCTCCTGGCCCAGCCCGAGCGCGTCGTGCAGGGTTGACCAAAGCGCCTCCGCGTTGCCGGGGTGGGAGGCGGTGGCCTCCAGGTGTGTAGCCCCCTGGCCGGGGAAGTGCGACAGGTACAGGCGCAGGTTGTCGAAGAACGGCATCCAGCCCGGGCCCATGGTGTCCCAGAACTCCGACTCCCAGGCGGCGCCCGTTCCGAAGCCGCTGCTGGTGACGCGCACGATGCAGGTTCCGCCGGACTGTGCCTCGACGAGGAACTCCGACGTCAGCGGGCTGAGCGCATCGGGGTCCTTGCCCATGAGAGCGGCCCAGTCCTCCTCGTAGACGAGGCGGCGCGGCGGCTCCCATGCTGTGACCTGGCCGTCCGAGCCCATCTCCGGTCCCATGGTGAAATGCAGGAAGCCGCCTTCGCGCTCCTCCATCTCGGTCGGCGTGAACCAGGCGCTCATGCCCTTGGCGGTGGCGATGGCCTGCCAGACCTGCTCGGGGGTGCCCGGGACCTCGACGCTGAACTCCAGGCGGTACGGGACGTTCGGGGTAGTGCTCATGGTTTCTCCTCGGGAAGGGGGTGGGCGGCAACGAGGAGCCGGTGCGGGCGCCCGTCGTCGTGGTGGTAGCGAGCGGCCAGGTCGAGCACCGCGGCGGTCAGGTCGTCGGCGAAGGCAGCGCGGTCGGCGGCCGACCGGAAGCCGATCTGCGTGTCGATGGTCAGCGTCGGCAGGCGCTTGCCGGACGCGCCTGCCCGGCGCGCCAGGGCACCGACCTCGCGCACCAGACGGCCGGCCAGCGCGACGAGGTAGCTTGCCGACAGGTGGTCGGCGTTGACATCCGGGTCTGCCGCGGACGCGCTGAGGGCCGCCGGCGACACGACGTACGACGCCGCCGACGCCTGCAGCACTCGCTCGGTGATGCCGCCGTGCCGGCGCTCGCCGGACAGCTCCACCAGCCCGTGCGCCTCGAGCGCCTTGAGGTGGTAGTTGACCTTCTGGCGCGCGATGCCGACTCGTGCGGCGAGCCCGGCGGCGGAGGCCGGGACGGCCAGTTCGCCGAGCAGCCGAGCCCGGATCGGATCCAGCGCAGCGGCGGCCGCCTCGGCGCTCTCGATGACCTCGACGTCTCGCATGTCGCTACGCTCCGCCTGACAAGGAATCTTGTCAAGGGGTGCCGGCGGCATGGCCACGAGAAGGTGCAGCCGGCCGGTACACGCGAAGTGACCCCTGTCGCGTCCCGCCGCGACAGGCAGCTGCCCCGCCCCCGCGCCGCTAGGGTCGCTCTGCGGTCAACCAGTCGTCGAACGTCACCGTGCCCAGGGTTGCGTCGGTGCTAGGAAGCAGTGCCGCTCCGGCAAGTCCGCGCGCGGACTTGCCGAGGACGGGGAGCGAGATGATTCTGCGCGGCCTGGTGTGACGGGCCTCCACACGCCTGGCCAGATCGACCAGGTCGTGCACCTGCGGTCCGGCGATCTCCCGGCGGGTGCGGAGCGGATCGCCGGTGGCGATCGCGACTAGCCGCTCGGCCACCTCGACCGCGGCCACAGGACGAATGCGCATCCTGGGCAGGAGAACGACGGGGCCCCGGGACCGTGCGAGCAGCTGACCGGGGAACTCGTGGAACTGGGTGGCGCGGAGGACGGTGAACGGCCGCTGGCTGGTCTCCACCAGTCGCTCCTGCTCGACCTTCGCTCGGTAGTAACCGATGCCCACCCGGTCCGCGCCCACGACGACGGCTCAGTGTCTCGATGTTGGTCACGTCGATCACGGCGTCCGCGCCGGACAGGGCCGCAGCGATCCCACGCCCGGTCACCACATCGACGCCTTCAGAGCGGGCGAGTGCGACTGGGGCGTGACCTGTCCGACGGAGGACGGTGACCACATGACTGCCCACGACCCCGGTACCTCCCGCTACTGCGACACGCATATGGATGACCTCCTCAGCAACAGCGTTGGTCACAGACAGCATGGCGGCTTCAGGTTGGCCAGCCTTCGGGTCCTTGCGACCCGGCCGGGTAGGACTCGAGCGGAGTCTGGTCGGCCCGCCAGGCTGCGAGGACGGGTTCGATGATGCGCCAGCAGTCGACCGCGGTGTCTCCGCGTACGGCGAGCAGTGGGTCGCCGTCGAGTACTCCGGCGAGCACCTCTCCGTAGGCCGGTAACCGACCTGGGTCGAGGTTGGTATCGAGGCTTACCCGGTCAATGGTCGTCGGGTCGTTCTCGCCGTTGACATTCACCTCCAACGCCATGGCGTCCGGATTCAGAATCAGCCGAAGTCGGTCGGGCGCGATCTCGCCCGTCAGCCCGGTCGGCACGTGTGGCGCGGGCCTGAACGTCAGCACCACCTCCTTCCGCGCCACACCGATGGACTTGCCCGAGCGCAACCGGAACGGCACTCCGGCCCAGCGCCAGTTGTTCACCTCCAAGACGACCTCAGCCAGGGTCTCGGTGTCGCGTGAGGGGTCCACGCCGGGTTCGTCCACGTAATCGGGAACCTGCTGGCCGTCCACTGTGCCGCTGGTGTACCGGGCACGGCGGGAGGATCGGGCCGGGTCATCGCCCCAGACTCGGCAGGAGCGCAGGACTTCGGCCTTGGCTTCGCGCAGGTCGACGGCGGTGATCGAAGCGACCGGGGCCGCCGCGACCAGCGCCATCACCTGAAGGAGGTGGCTCTGGATCATGTCGACGAGCGCACCGGCGCGATCGTAATAGCGCGCCCGGCCCGCCAGCGTGAGCTGCTCGTCGTAGACGATATCGACGCTGGCGACGTGATCGGAGTTCCACAGCGGTTCGAAGATCCGGTTCGCGAACCGCACCCCGAGAAGGTTGAGCACCGTCGAGCGGCCCAGGAAGTGGTCGACGCGAAACGTGCGCTCCTCCGGCACCAACCTGGCCAACCGAGTGTTCAGGTCCTTCGCGGTGTCCTCGTCGACGCCGAATGGCTTCTCCAAGACCAGCACAGTCCCCGCGGGGAGGTCGACCTCGCTCAGCGCATCGCACGCCTTGGCCGTCACCGCGGGGGGCAGTGCAAAGTAGAGGGCGGGCGCGGGGGTGGCCTCATCTATCAGCCGCTGCAGGTCCTCTGCCTGGGTGACGTCGGCCTGCTGGTAGGAGGTGGCGGCCAGCAACGCATCAATGGTCTCGCCGGACACCTGGGCGCCGCGCAACGACGTCCGGACATGCTCCTTCCAGGCTTGGTCGTCCCAGGCCTCCGCCCCTGCCCCGAGCAGCACCAGCCCATGCCGATGTGGTTCGGCGTCCAAGAGCTTGCCCAGCGCCGGCATCAACAGGCGGTTGGCGAGGTCGCCACTGGCGCCCAACACCACCAACGTGGAGATCGTCGCGTCCGGCAAGGGGGCGCCCGAATGGGTGACATCCGGGCCAGATGTGGTCGAGGAAACACTCATCACAGGCCTCCGCAGATCGCCGTTGGTCCGCCCCCGTCACCGAGTTGCCTGCACTGCCCTCAGCAATGGGCGGGCTGGCCCCAGGCTAAGGCCACCCACCAGTCGATTGCCGTAGGACCTGTCAGCCGCGCGGAAGGTGCGTCAGAGGAGGTCGGTGCCACGGGGGTCGATCTCGAGGCTCACCAGTGTCCCGCCGTGGTCACTCAAGGTGACGCCGTTGACGACCGTGTTCCACGCGCGCGCCTTGCTCGTGAATGACTTGTCCCGGCCGGGTCCAACACAGACGTGGTCGATCGGCGGGTGCTCGAGAACCCCGGGATCGAAGCGCTCGGTGGTCGTGAGGCAATGAAGGTTGGCGTTCGCGAGCTGGGTGCCGAGCAGGGCTCGGCACGCCTTGGTGCCGTAGTAGTGCCGGCCGCCTAAGTCCTGGTTGAGGTCACCCGCGACAACGAGGGTCGCGTCGGGATACCTTTCGCGCAGGCCTGCCCATTCCCGGCCCTGCTGAGGGACGACTCGGTGGAACTCCTCCCACCCCCTTGCCGGTTGGGTGGCATCCGGGCCGACGTCCCCGTTCCATGGCAGGACCGTGCCGTAGACGATGAGCTCTCCTGCCTTGCCGGCGTCGAGCCGTGCCGCGACACATCGTCGTGGGTCGTCGGTCGGAACTCGCTCGACCACCGGAAGCGACGTCCAGATCGTCGTCCAGCGACCTCCTGGCGTCGCGTACCGGTGTTCAGAATGCACGGCAGTGTGACTGGGCGACAGGTCCAGGTCATCGTGGGTCTCGGTGAGAACCCAGACGTCAGCATTCCAGTCATGGAGGAGTTCGATCCTGGCCCGGTTCTTCGGCACGCCGCGCGCGTACTGAACATTCCAGGTGCCGATGCGCAGTTCGGTCAACAACGCCGTCGATTCTTTGGGCTCACCACCGGCGCAGGATATCGATCGGCGTGTCCTCGATCACTTGTGGCAATGGGCTCCCTGCAGATTGGTCACCAGTATCCGACGCGCCGACTCGCTGCGCGGGGCATGACGCGGCGGAACGACTCGCTTGGCGCACCGGCCCCTTCACTCGACCGGTGTCGCGCGAAGGTGCGGGGTCCGCAATCGGTCTCAGCAGAGGCGTCGGGGCCGACGCTGAGTGGACGTCACTTGTCGCTAGCCTGTGCCGGTGACTGACGACGACCGGATCGGCGAACTGCTCGCCGACTGCCCTGTGACAGTGGAGATTCCCGTTGCCTGGGGCGACATGGATGCCATGGGCCACGTGAACAACGCCGTCTACTTCCGCTACTTCGAGACCGCTCGGATCAAGTGCTTCGCGGAGCTCGGCCTAGGCTCGATCGAGCAGTCGGACGGCGTCGGACCGATCCTGCACTCGGCAAGCTGCCGGTTCCGAATCCCGCTGACTCACCCCGACACCGTGACCGTGGGCGCGCAGATCGGGGAGGTGGGCGACGACCGGTTCGTCATGCGGTACCGGGCGGTGAGCCACCAACACGGCGGGGTCGCTGCAGACGGCGAATCGCTGATCGTCACCTTCGACTACGCCGCCGGCAGCAAGGCCCGCGTGTCGGAGGATCTCGCAGCGCGTCTCATGGACTTGCGAAAGGCCTGACCACGGCTCAGAGCGGTTCTGGAGTTGCCTGGCGGCATCATCGTGGAGCCACGAGTCCTCGTGGTGCTCGGCGCCAGGTACGTCTGCCGAATGACCGCCGCCACCAGCGGGAGACGGTGCCCCTGACGTCGAAAGGCGGGCCCACGCTGTCGACGAACTGCCGGTGGCCGCCTCCTACGGGTGGCACCAGTAGGGCACCTTCACCGTGGATCGACAAGCTCGGCGTCGAGGAGATCGTCCGCCATGACTTCTTCGAGGAGCTCGGCGCTGCCTGCGAGACCGGTCCAGGGCATGTCGATCTCGCTGGCCACGAACCATGCGCGGTCGAAGGGCCACAAGAGGTTGGGGCTGTTGATTGGTCGGGGGTGCGCGGGTGCGGGGTCTGCGGCGCCCCAACGGCCTGCTTCATCGAGTGGGCCTCGGAAGAGCAGGTAGCTCCAAGGCCGGAGGACGGTGACCGTAACGCTGGCACGACGTGGAGTTGATGTCGCCGAGCTGTGGGTGCCGCAGGGCCGGCGCATGGCGCCTGGCATGCAACTCGCGCCCGTGTATCTCGAGGACGACCGCCACATCGTGTTCGACCGCTACGACCTCGAGTCACGTCTCGGTGTGGCGCAAACCGGGCGGCGTCTGAGCGATGCCACCGCGGTTCGGCCCGCCGATTCCGGCTGCGCGGTACCCGGCGGTGCCTGCCCGCGGCGACAGCAGCGCCCACGTTCACCACGTACTCGGACTGGACAGCCGTCTGACGGGTTCCCGGTCATCTGGCGGGGCGCGCCTCGTGGTCAGGGAGCTCAGCCGCGGGGAGCGCCGGGCTCGTGACCCGGCCCGCCTCGGAGGCAGCACCCTCGCGCCTGCGGGCAACGATGACCGAGGTGGCGATCAGCCAGAACGGAAGCAGGAGGTAGTTCACCAGTCCTCCCGGAGGGATCCCGGCCGCACCCAGAGCACTCAGGACCGCCATCACGAGCGTGACAATGGCGAACCATCGCGGAAGAACCGCATTGCTCAGTCCTGCCAGCCCGGTCGCGAGGAACGTGGTCGCGAGGCCGATTCCCATGCCGGCGAAGCCGAAGTAGCCCACGAAGCTGAGGACGTGGAGGGCGGCGTCGTCCTTCGCGTCCGCAGCGCCGTTGATCAGACCCCAGTTCCACATCACCATCTGGGAGAGTCCGGCGGAGGTGAGCAGGAGGCCGCCGTAGGCGATGCTGGAGTGGGTCGACTCGCCGGCCTCGCCCGACCGCAGGTGGCTGCGGAGCGCGGTCGCGAAGAAGACCAGGGCAATGCCCATGGCGACCAGACAGCCGACGGCGGCGTAGTTGAGGGCTAGGTGGTCGTGGATCATGGCTGTGGTCGCCTTGCCCGGGGAGTCCTCGCTGTCCATTTTGAACAGGAACGCCTGGCCGATCCAGGCGCACCCTGCGATCGCTCCGGTCCAGGGGAGGAACCTCTCGAACGCGCTGTACGACATCTCACCGCTCCCTTCCGGCTGGTTCGCCGACGGCTCTCGTCGACACCGCGAGGGTCCCCGGCTCGACGACCCGGGAGCACGGTGCCGACGTCCCGGGTGGGCCGGGAAGTGTTCCCGGGACGGGTGACGTACGCCGCCGCGGGCGCGACACTGAACGCATGTTCTACGCAGCCGTCGCGATCGCGGCGGCGCTCCCGGTCGTGCTCGGCCTCCTCGTCGTCCGGGGCGGCCAGCGGCAGATCGGCTGGCTGCTCGTCGCCCACGGGGTATCGGTCGGAGCCCTGCTGGGCGGTTCGCGCGTCACCAGCACCGGTACGGCGAGCCTGGCCGCCGACCAACTGCTCGCCGGGAGCTGGATCTTCCTCTTCCTGTGGCTGGTGCTGATCGCCTACCTCCTCCCGGACGGGCGCCCCAGCACGGGGCTCTCGCGGCGGGTGATCCTGTTCGGGCTCCTCGGTGCAGTGCTCTTCCTGATCGGTGCCGCCGGCGACCAGGCGGGATTCCGGCAGGAGCACGCGGGCCGGGAACCGCCGCTCGCGTGGCTCCCGGAGGTGCTCTCGGGCGCGCTCGGGTTGGCGGGCCTGGTTCTCGTGGTGGTGTTCTTCTTCGGATCCGTGGTCGACATGCGCAGCCGGTTGCGGACCTCGACCGGTGTGGCGAGGATGCAGCTGCTGTGGCTGGTCTGGGGTGCCCTCGCCATGCCGCTCGGCCTGCTGCTCGTCTGGGCGAACCACTTCGTCCTGGGCGACCACGCGTGGCTCACCGACCTCACCCTCATGGCGATCAGCGTCACGCTGCCGGTCACGATCGCGATCGCGATCCTTCGCCATCAGCTGTTCGACATCCGGGTCGTGCTGAGCCGGACGCTCACCTACGGCGCGCTGGTGCTCGGCGTGGTCACGCTCTACGCGCTGCTGCTGGTGGTCGCAGAACAGGCCGGCGGCAACGGCAACGAGGGCGGCCTCCTCGCGGTGGTCGTGGTCGCGGTCGCCGTGAACCCGGCGTACTCCTGGCTCCGACAGCGGGTCGAGCGTTGGGTCTACGGCTACCGCTCCCAGCCCCACCAGGCGCTGCGACTGCTCGCCGACCGCGCGGAGTCCGCCCGTCCCGAGGCGTTGGGTGCCGCGGTCACCGAGGCGGTCGCCGAAGCCCTGCGCGTCGACCATGTCTGGATCGACACCGGCGACCACGACACCGACACTCGCGTGGTCCGCACCCCGCTGCTGCATCGGGGAGAGCGGCTCGGCGACCTCGCCGTGGACGTCCCCCCGGGCCGGCGGCTGTCCGCGTCGGACTTGTCCCTGCTCCGGGAGCTTGCGCGCTACGCCGCGGTGCTCGTCCGCTCCGAACGGCAGGGGCACCAGCTGCGCGAGTCGCGGGCGCGGATCGTCGCCGGTCGGGAGGAGGAACGGCGTCGGCTCCGCCGGGACCTGCACGACGGGGTCGGTCCGTCGCTGGCCGCTGTGGTGCTCCAGCTGAATGCGGCCCAGTCCCGCACCGACGGCCCCGAACGGTCCTCTCTCCTGGCCGAGGCGCGTACCGAGGTCAGAGCCGCGATCGCAGAGGTACGACGCGTGGTCGACGACCTGAGGCCTCCGGCGATCGACGAGGTGGGCCTGGTCCCCGCGATCCGCCAGCGCGCCGCAGCCCTCTCTGTGGGTCTCGCCGTCGAGGTGTCCGGGCCGGACCCGATGCCGGAGCTTCCCGCCGCGGTCGAGGTGGCAGCGTTCCGGATCGCCTCCGAGGCGATGGCCAACGTCGCCCGTCATGCCGGGGCCACTCGCTGCCGGATCGACGTCCGCGCCGACAACTGCCTGGAGCTGACCGTCGCCGACAACGGCCACGGCGCTGACGGTGCGACCGAGCGCGGGGTGGGATGGACGTCCATGCGGGAACGGGCTGCCGAGCTCGGCGGCAGCTGCACCATCACCAATCGTGCCGAGGGTGGCCTCCTGGTGCGGGCGGTGCTCCCGATCGAGCATCAGCGAGCGTTGGGGGCGGACGCGGAGGCGCTCGCGTGACCCGTGTGCTCGTGGCCGATGACCACCCTGCCTTCCGCCGGGGGCTCGGCCTGATGCTGCAGGACGTCGACGACGTGGAGCTCGTCGGCGAGGCCGCGACCGGGCAGCGTGCGGTCGAGCTGGCCGAACAGCTGTCCCCCGACGTGATCCTGATGGACCTGCGCATGCCCGACCTGGACGGCATCGAGGCGACCCGACGAATCACCCACGGGTCTCCCGGCTCGGCCGTGGTGGTCCTCACCATGTTCGATGACGACGACTCGGTCTTCGCGGCCATGCGGGCCGGCGCGTTCGGCTACCTCCTCAAGGGAGCCGATCAGGACGAGATCGTACGCGCGATCCGGGCTGCCGCCGCCGGGGAGGCGATCTTCGGCCCGGAGATCGCGCGGCGGGTGATCGCACACTTCGCGACCGGTGCGGGGTCGGCCCCGGACTCGTTCCCGTCGCTGACCGAGCGGGAGCGAGAGGTGCTCGACCTGGTCGCCGCCGGCAAGGGCAACGCCACCATCGCGCACGAGCTGATGATCAGCCTCAAGACGGTGCGCAACCATGTCTCCAACATCTTTACCAAGCTCCAGGTGTCCGACCGGTCGGCCGCCATCGTCAAGGCGCGGGACGCTGGTCTCGGTGAGCGCGGACGTTGATCGTGTAGCCGACCAGCCCCATCGCGTGCTCTGTTTCGTCGTGGCCGAGTGGCCGCTGATCGGCGGATCCTTCACCACCCGCGGCGGCGACGGTGCCGGGGGTTCAGGAGTTCCGAATTGTGCGCCCGCAGTGGCGCCCCCGTGCCTACAGTTGAGGGTCGTATTCCTGCATCGATCGGGACTGTCATGACTGACTCGAACACCCCTTCAGAGGCCTCAGACACGCCGACCCGGCCAGCGCAGACCCCGGAAGCTCCAGTGTCGGACGTCCCGTCGGTGCCTGCCGCAACTACCAGCGCGCCGCCGGCGCCTCATGGCGCACCGACGGGAACGGGAGCGATCGGCCAGGTGCGCGACACAGGTACCTGCATCCTGCTGACGATCGTCACCCTCGGCTTCTACACCTGGTACTGGTACTACAAGACGCACGAGGAGATGAGGCAGCACACCGGTCAGGGAATCGGGGGAGGAATAGCGTTGCTGCTGGCGATCTTCGTCAGCATCGTGATGCCGTTCCTCAGCTCGAACGAGGTGGGCAGCCTCTACGAGCGGCGAGGCCAGGCGAAGCCGGTCAGTGCCGTGACCGGACTGTGGTTCTTGCTTCTCGGCTGGTTCTTCCTCGTCGGTGCGATCGTGTGGTTCGTGAAGACCAATGGCGCGCTCAACGACTACTGGCGGTCGCTCGGCGCTCGCTGAGCCGAGCACCACAGCGGCGCGTCGGCCCTGCGGGCTGCTTCGGTGCCTTGTCCAGCGAGTGTCGGCGGGTACGTCGCCGTGGGCCCCTTGCGCGGAATGACCGCACCCTCGTCGACCGGCCTTCGCTCGACATATGGTCGCTTCTATGAGCTCGCTCGAGTCTTGGACGCTTGCCAGCCACGCCGCGGACGGGATGACGCACCCGACGTACCGGAAAGGCAGCGGGCCTGGCGTCATCGTGATTCACGAGATCCCTGGAATCACGCCCGCGGTGCTCGAGTTCGGCGAGGATTTGGTGGCCCGGGGCTTCACCGTGGTGATGCCATCGCTGTTCGGCCGGCCGGGGGCCGAGTCCACGGTGCTCGAGTCCGTTCGGAGCGTCGCGGCAGTGTGTGTCAGCCGGGAGTTCACGATGTTCGCCCTGGAGCGCACGGCGCCGGTGACCACGTGGCTGCGATCGCTGGCCCGTGAGCTGCATCGTGAGCTGGGAGGCCCGGGGGTCGGTGCGGTCGGCATGTGCCTCACCGGCGGCTACGCCCTGGCGATGCTCGCCGATGCACCCGTGGCGGCGCCGGTGCTGGCCCAGCCAGCGTCGCCCGCCCCGGTGGGCAAGGCGCGGCGAGCAGACCTCGGTCTGAGCGAGGGAGACCTGGTGTCGGTCAGGGAGAAGGTCCAGGCGGGCTGCCAGGTTCTCGGACTGCGCTACGAAGACGATCCGGCCGTCGGCACGCGCTTCGACACGTTGCGGCGCGAGCTGGGGGACAACTTCATCGCGGTCGAGTTCCCGGGCAGGAGGCATGCGACCCTCACCGAGCACCGCCAACAGGCGGGCGTCGACCGGGTCCTGGCCTTCTTCGAGGAGAAGCTCAAGCCGACAGACTCCGCACCCTGATCGCGCAACGTGCGAATGGGCAGACCTCTTCGACCCTGACGCGGTAGGACGCCCTCGCGATCACCCCCGCGAGCTGGCGCTCGCCGGGCTCTTCCGGGTGCGGCACGGTGTGCTCCCCCGCCGGGAGACCGATGATTCTTGCTCGGCTACGAAGTCGTGGTGTCAGAGGCCAGAGGCGCAGTGTCGAACAGGATCGAGCAAGCATGGTGATGAACATGAACACCGGTGACGGCGATCGCGGTGGGTACGACGACGCACCTGCAGAAGGCGTTCGTGATGCGTGATCCACGACCGCGACTGGGCGACGGAGCAGGAAGCGAGGTCCCGCCGTCGACCGTCACCCCGGTTCTCGTGGCCGAGCTGCTCGCCGACGGCGAGCGGATGCCCGTCTACGTTCACGTCATCGACCATCCCGACGCGCGCGTGCTCGTCGACACCGGCATGACGCAGCTGCACCCCGCGGTGGCAGACATGGATCCGCGCCTGGTCCCACTGGACGGGCGGGCCGACTTCAGCCCCGCCAGCGTCGACATCGTCATCAACACGCACCTGCACTTCGACCACTGCGGCGGCAACCACCTCTTTGCCGGCAGGCCGGTCTACGTCCAGCGCCGCGAGCTCGACGACGCGCGCAGCGAGGAGGACTACACGATCCGCGAGTGGGTCGACGCCCCCGGTGTGCACTACTTGCCCGTCGACGGTGCGCTCGAGCTGCTGCCCGGGCTTCGGCTCGTCCCTGCGCCAGGCCACACCCGAGGCTCGCAGGTGGTCGTCGTCCAGACGGACCGGCGTCCAGTCGTCATCGCGGGCGACACCGCGGTCTTCTTCGCCGACCTCGACGAGCCACGCACCGAGGGCCAGCGCCTGGTCCGCGCGCTCCACCCCGGGAAGGTCTGGCTCTCGCACGAGCACGAGCCCTGGCGGCCGCAGTGTGTGCGATGACTACCAGCTGCACGCGATCACGTGCGTCAAGCGTGACCAGTGTTCGGGCCACATGAGTCGCACCGCACCCGACGCAGGACCGGACCGCGCCAGTAGTGCACACGGGCCCGCCCAGTCAGGGGATACCGCTGCCGCTCTGGGCAGTCGAGAATCGTTACTCGTAGGGGGAGCAACGGTGGTCGGCTTGCTCGTCTTTGCGTTGGCCGTTCCCCACGGCGGCGCCATGACCGGCATCGTGCTCGGCGTCGTCGCAGTTCTCAGCACCGTCATCTTCTGGGCCGGCGTGACGCTGCCGCTCGCCGCAGCCGCGATCGTGGTGGGCTGGCGACTGCGTGAGGCAGGCGAGCATCGGACGCCCGCAATCGTCACCGTGGCGCTCGGTGCACTGAGCGTCGTGGCAGTGGTGGCCATCATCATGGGAGATGCGATCGCCGACTAGGCACGACGACGGGTGGAGTACTTCCGCGTCGGTCACGTCGGTCACGTCGGTCACGCCGGCCCGCCACTGTCGCGCCCCGCTGAGTCCGTGCTGCGTCGAAGGTGGCGGTGTGGGGCGGGCGCACGCGGTCGGACAGTCGGCGTCCGGCTCAGCTCCCGAAGGTGAGGCGCACGTCGGTCAGCCGCAGGGTGATCAGCGGCCGGCGCCCCGCCAGGAACGCCAACGGGCCCTCGTCGTCGAAGCTCCAGGTCGCTCGCGCCGGCGCCGTCCGGGTGCTGCCGCTCATCGAGGTCAGCACCTCGGTGCCGTCCTGGCGCAGCTGGGAGGTGCGAGCGGCGTACGGCGTCCGCAGCAGCGCGGCGCCCGACAGCGCCCGGAACTGCGCCGAGGCGATCGGCCGGCCTCCGACCGCGGCCGACAGCGACGTGGAGCTGACCGGTCCGCGAGCCCGGTCGTGCAGCCAGAACTGCGCGAGATCCTTCGGGATCGCCCATAGCGTCCGCCCGCCGTCGCGCGAGACCTCCGAGTCGACCCAGATGTCGGTGATCCTCATGGTGCGCCGCGGTGCGTCCAGCAGCCGGGCGACCAGGAGCTCGCGGTAGGTCAGCACGCTGCCCGCGCCGTAGTCGAGGAAGGCGGCGCCGTACACGCCGGCGGGCCGGTCCTCGCGTCCGGTGGAGCCGACGCGGAACGCCGACAGCCAGACCTCGGCGCGCATCAGCCACGGCGGTGAGGGGAACGGCACCCTCGAACAGTAGAACAAGGTCTGGCAGGCTTGGCGGTGACCTCCCGGCGCCGGCCGGACGAGGCGAGCGGCGACAGGACGGCACGGCATGGAGCAGCGCGTGTGCATCATCGGGGCTGGCTCCTCCGGCATCGCCGTCGCACAGGTGCTGCAGTCGCGCGACATCGAGTTCGACTGCTTCGAGGTCGGCAGCGAGGTCGGCGGCAACTGGCGCTACGGCAACGACAACGGGATGTCCTCGGCCTACCGCTCGCTGCACATCAACACGTCCCGGCAGCTGATGGAGTACGCCGCCTACCCGATGCCCCAGCACCTGCCCGACTACCCCAGCCACTGGCAGATCGCGGCGTACTTCGACGACTTCGTCGACCACTTCGGCTTCCGGGACAAGATCCGCTTCTGCACCGAGGTGGTCAAGGTCGAGCCGCCGGCGAGGCGGGGAGGGACGTACGTCGTCACCGCCCGCTGTCGCGACGAGAACGGCCCCGCCGAGCCGGAGGTGCTGCGCTACACCCATGTCGTGGTCGCCAACGGACACCACTGGGACCCGCGCTGGCCGGAGCCGTCGTTCCCGGGGGCCGAGACGTTCCCGGGCACGCAGCTGCACGCGCACTACTACCGCACCCCCGAGCTCTTCGAGGGCAAGCGCGTGCTGGTGCTGGGGATCGGCAACTCCGCCACCGACATCGCCGTGGAGTCCTCGCGGGTCGCGGACCGGACCTACCTCGCGATGCGGCGGGGGGCGCACATCGTCCCCAAGTACGTCTTCGGCGTGCCCACCGACCACCTCACCGACTCGGTCATCGCCCGGATGCCGACCAGGGCGCAGCAGCTGACGATGGCGGCGACGCTGCGGCTGACGCAGGGCAAGGTCACCGACTACGGCCTGCCGCGGCCGGACCACGCGGTTCTGCAGGCCCACCCCACGGTCAGCGACGACCTGCTCACCAGGCTCGGCCACGGCGACATCACCGTGCTGCCGAACATCGACCGGTTCGAGGGCTCGAAGGTCTTCTTCGTCGACGGGTCGGCCCACGAGGTCGACGTCGTGGTCTACTGCACCGGCTACAAGGTGAGCTTCCCGTTCCTCGACGAGCGGGTGCTGGGCGCGGCCGACAACCACGTAGACCTCTACCGCCGGGTGGTCGACCCCGAGCACGACGGGCTCTACTTCGTCGGGCTGGTCCAGCCGCTCGGCGCGCTCATGCCCCTGGCCGAGGCGCAGGCCGAGTGGGTGGCCGACCTGATCCGCGGCGAGGCCGCGCTGCCGTCGTACGACGAGATGCGCGCCGAGATCCGGCGCTACGACGAGGGTCTGCGCCGGCGCTACGTCGCGTCGAAGCGGCACACGATCCAGGTCGACTTCCACAAGTACCTCGCGGAGATCGGCCGCGAGCGCCGCGACGCCCGGGCGCGGGTCAGCGGTCCGCCGCAGCGGAGGCCACGACGGATCGCGTTCCGGCCAGGCCGACGAAGCTGACCAGCCCCCCGACGGCCAGCATCGCCGCACAGATGGTCATCGCCTCGACATAGCCCTCGGTGAAGACGCCCGGCTGTTCGTAGTCGACACCGCTGAGCCCGACCACCGACGGCAGCGCGGCGACGGCCAGCAGCGACCCGGTGCGCGCCACCGCGTTGTTGATGCCGCTCGCCACGCCGGCGAACCGGTCGGGGGCTGCGGCCATCACGCTCGTGGTGAGCGGCGCCACCAGCGTCACCAGGCCGAGGGAGAACACCAACAGACCCGGCAGCACCTCGAACAGGTATCCAGGGTCGTCGCCCACCCCGCGCAGCCACCACACTCCCGCCGCGCACAGCAGCGGTCCCACGGTGAGCTGCTGGCGCGGGCCGATCCGGGCGGCCAGCGCCCCGGAGCGCGACGACAGCGCCAGCATCACCACCGTGATCGGCAGCGTCGCGAACCCGGCCTGCAGCGGGGTGTAGCCGACGGTGACCTGCAGCTGCAGCACCAGGAAGAACATCATGGCGCCCAGCCCGCCGTAGACCAGCAGCGTCATCGCGTTGGCGATGCTGAACACGCGCGAGCCGAAGAGCTGCACGGGCATCAACGGGTGCGCTGCGCGGGCCTCGACGACCACGAAGCCGACCAGGGCGGCGGCGCCGAGCAGGCCGAGGGGTACGGCGGTCGGCGAGCCCGCCTCGATGAGGGCGTAGGTGACCCCGAACAGTCCCGTCACGGCGAGTGCCGCGCCGAGCACGTCGCGGCCGCCGGTGGACTCGGTGTCGCGGCTCTCGGGGACGTGGCGCACGGTGATGAGCACGACCGCCACCGCCACCGGCACGTTGAACCAGAAGATCCAGCGCCAGGTCGCGACGTCGACCACCCAGCCGCCGAGCGGCGGACCGATCGCGGCGGCGATCCCGCCCAGCCCCGCCCAGCGGCCGATCATGGCGCCGCGGGCGGCCGGCGGGAACGACCCCTGGATGATCGCGAGGCTGCCCGGCGTGAGCAGCGCCCCGCCGACGCCCTGCACCAGCCGCGCGACGATCAGCTGCTCGGGCGACTGCGCGACCGCGCAGAGCATCGAGGCCAGCCCGAACCAGGCCACCCCGACGACGTACATCCGCCTGCGGCCGAACCGGTCCCCGAGCGCCCCGCCGACCAGGATCAGCGAGGCGAGCGTGAGCAGGTACGCGTTGACCACCCACTGCAGCTGCGACACGGAGGCGTCGAGGTCCTCGCCGATGCTGCGCAGCGCGACGTTGACCACGGTGCCGTCGAGCAGCGCCATCCCGGAGCCGAGCACGGCCGCGAGCAGCAGCCACCGCGCCGGCGCCGTGCCGGGCTCGACGAACGGCTGACCGGTGCCCTGGCAGGTGGTCCCGCTGCCGCCGCGGACGGTCATCGCTCGGACGCCACGATGAGGCGCTCGTAGCGCATCTCGGTCGGGTGCGGCGGCCACGGCGCCTGCTGCCGGTCGTCGGTGGGCCGCCAGCCGAGGTACTCGTAGAGGCGGCGGGCGCGCCGGTTCTCCTCGAGGCACCAGAGCGACGCCACCGTGGTGCCGCGCTGGTCCATCGCATGCAGCGCGATGTCGATCGCGGCCGAGGCCAGGCCCTGCCCCCAGCAGTCCGGGCGTACCGCCAGGTGCCGCAGGCTGGCCCTGTCGTACGCCGCGTAGGCGAGCAGCGGGGCGCGGGAGCGGGCCGGCTCGGGGTCGTCGAGCACGAGCACGTCGCAGTCGGGGTCGTCGAGGACCAGCGACCACCGGGCCAGCACCGCGTCGTCGGGGAACGGGAACCGCTCGGGTGCGAAGACGTGGCCGAGGGCGGCGAGGTTCGACTCCCGCTCCAGGTCGCGCAGAGCGGTCAGGTCCTCGGGCGCTGCTTGCCGGAACACTCGCCCATCCTGACACCGCCGGCCCGGCCTGTCCGGGGCGCCGTCGCCTGGCGGACCGTTCCCCGCAGCTCGAGCGGTCCGGCGGTGCCTCAGTCGCGGCGCTGCCGGACGACCACGGTGCCGACGATCTTGTCGGCGAAGGTCTGCCGCTTCTGGTCCCACAGCGGCCAGAGCCAGCCGAGGTGGCAGGCCACCGAGTCCAGGACGTGGGCGAGGTCGCGGACGAAGGCCGTCTCGGCGGCCATCGGCGGGCCTGTGCTCGCCGAGCAGGCGGATCCGCACGGCCTGCTTGCCGACGCTCCAGCCGGTGCGGCCCATGCGGAGGTGGCGGTTCCAGATGTGCAGACCGAACGCGAAGGCGTAACCGAGCAGCATCACGGTGAGGGCCGTCCCGCTGAACCCGGTGTCGAGCTCACCGTGGGGTCAGGGGTCGCGTAGCCCTGAGCGGCCGGTGTGCCGTAGCCCGGCTGCGCGCCGTACCCCTGGGGGCCGTAGCCGGACGGGTCCGGCGGCGGTGGTGGGTAGCTCGGGCTGTTCACCATCGGGGTCCCCCTGGTCAGACGCTGGAATGGGCGCCCGGATTCTCGGGACCTCGCCGAGCCGACAGGGGCGTACGCGCCGGTGCGGTCGCGGCAGTCGTGGCGGGGCAGCCCGGAGGGAGGGGGTGCGGGGCGCCTCCGGCGCACGGTGCGCGATGTGCGCCCTCGGCGTGGTCGGGGCGGGGCCATGCCGGCGCACCTGCGCGATCTGCGCCCCCGGTGCCGCGCAGACCGGACGAGCTACCAGATAAAGTCAGGGTTGACTGTTTGTTGGTGGCGGCACCACGATGGCGTCGTGACGGACACCCGCGCGCTCAACCTCGTCGCCGAGACGCGGGCACCGTCCGAACGCGCCGCGGCGTCGAACGGCCGCGTGTCCCAGGAGGAGCGCACCCGGGCGATGCGTCAGCGGCTTCTCGAGGCGACGGTGGAATGCCTGGGCGAGCACGGCTGGAGCGGTACGTCGACGACCCTGGTCAGCCGGCGGGCAGGCGTGTCGCGAGGCGCGCAGCTGCACCACTTCCCCAGCAAGAACGACCTCGTCGTGGCGGCGGTCGGCCACCTGGCCGAGATGCGCGGCGAGGAGCTCCGGCAGGCGGCCGCGGCGCTGCCGGACGGGCCGCGGCGTACCCGCGCCGTCCTGCAGATGCTCGCCGACCACTTCACCAGCCCGGTGTTCACCGCCGCGCTCGAGCTCTGGGTGGCCGGCCGCACCGACCCGGCCCTGCACGAGGCGGTGGCGCCGCTCGAGCAGCGGATCGGCCGGGAGACCCACCGGATGACCGTCGAGCTGCTCGGTGTCGACGAGTCCGGACCGGGCGCGCGCGAGCTGGTGCAGGCCACGCTCGACCTGGTCCGCGGCCTCGGCCTGGCGAACACGATCACCGACGACACCGCCCGCCGCTCCCGCATCCTCGACGAGTGGGCGCAGGTCCTCGACGACCGCCTCCACCCCGATTCGTCCGCGAACGCGAGTCAACTCCGAGCGGGGCAGGGACGGACGAATCGGGGTGGGAGCGGTTGATGAGCGCTCTGGAGGAGGTCCTGGCCGACCTGGCGGCCGAGAGCGAGCAGCTCGACCGGCTGGTCGCCGACCTGCCCGGCACCGCAGACGGTGGCTGGCGCACGCCCACGCCCGCGCCCGGCTGGACCGTCGCGCACCAGGTCGCCCACCTCGCCTGGACCGACGAGACCGCCGCCGCGGCCGCCACCGACCAGGCGGCCTGGGACGCCACCGTGCTGCGCGCCCTCGAGGACCCGGACGGCTTCGTCGACGCCGAGGCGGAGGCCGGCGCGCAGTCGGCGCCCCCGGAGCTGCTCGCCCGCTGGCGGGCCGCCCGGCAGCGGCTCGCCGACGTGCTGCGTGAGCGGCCGGAGGGAGAGAAGATCCCGTGGTACGGCCCACCGATGAGCGCCACCTCGATGGCCACCGCCCGGTTCATGGAGACCTGGGCGCACGCCCGTGACGTCGCCGACGCGCTCGGCGTCGAGCTGCCCCGCGCCGACCGGGTGCGGCACGTCGCGCACATCGGCGTGCGCACGCGCGGCTTCTCCTTCGCCAACCGGGGTCTCGAGGTGCCGCAGGAGCCGGTGCGCGTGTCGCTGGTGCTGCCGAGTGGCGCGCCGTTCGAGGCGGGTCCGGCCGACGCGGCACAGTCGGTGCGCGGGCCGGCGTACGACTTCGCGCTCCTGGTCACCCAGCGCGCCCACCGGGTCGACCTCGACCTGGTCGCCGACGGGCCGGACGCGGACCGCTGGCTCGACGTGGCCCAGGCCTTCGCCGGCCCCGCGGGCGAGGGCCGCGCCCCGCGAGGTGCGGCATGATCACGCCGCTGACGCCCGCCCCGCCGACGCCCCCGGTGCGGATCGGCAACTGCAGCGGGTTCTACGGCGACCGGCTCTCCGCGATGCGCGAGCAGCTCGAAGGCGGCGCGCTCGACGTGCTGACCGGTGACTACCTCGCCGAGCTGACCATGCTCATCCTGGGCAAGGACCGGATGCGTGACTCCTCGCTCGGCTACGCCCGCACGTTCGTCCGCCAGGCCGAGGACTGTCTCGGGCTCGCCCTCGAGCGCGGGGTCCGGCTGGTGACCAACGCCGGCGGACTCAACCCGGTCGGCCTCGCGGAGCGCTTGCGGGAGGTGGCGGGCGGTCTCGGACTGGAGCCGTCCATCGCGTACGTCGCCGGCGACGGCCTGCTCGACCGGGTCGACGAGCTCGGCCTCGCCGACGCCCGGCTCGGCAAGCCGCTGACCGCCAACGCCTACCTGGGCGCCTTCGGCATCGCCGCGGCCCTCGACGCGGGCGCCGACGTCGTCGTGACCGGCCGGGTCACCGACGCCTCACTCGTGGTCGGTCCCGCGGTCGCCCACCACGGGTGGACGCGCACGTCGTACGACGAGCTGGCCGGCGCGACCGTCGCCGGGCACGTCATCGAGTGCGGCACCCAGGCCACCGGCGGCAACTTCTCCGGCTTCCTCGACCTGCCGCGCGACGACCGGCCGCTGGGCTTCCCGGTCGCCGAGGTGACCGCCGACGGGTCCAGCGTCATCACCAAGCACGACGGCACCGGCGGCGCGGTCACGGTCGACACGGTGACCGCCCAGCTGATGTACGAGATCCAGGACGCCGCCTACCTCGGTCCCGACGTGACCACCCACCTCCCCACGATCCGACTGACGCAGGAGGCACCCGACCGCGTGCGGGTCGATCAGGTCCGGGGATCCGCCCCTCCAGCGGAGCTGAAGGTGTGCCTGAACTTCCTCGGCGGCTTCGGCAACAGCGCGGAGCTCGTGCTCACCGGGCTCGACGTCGAGGAGAAGGCCGCGTGGGCGCGTGCGCAGGTCGAGGCAGCGCTGCGGCGCCGGCCTGCCTCCCTCGAGTGGTCGCTCGCCCGCACCGACCGGCCGGACGCGGCCTCGGAGGAGGAGGCGTCCGCGCGGCTCCGGCTCACGGTGCGCGACGCGGACCCGGACGTGGTCGGCAAGGCGCTCACCGCGCCGCTGGTCGAGCTCGCGCTCGGGTCCTACCCGGGGTTCACGCTGACCGCGCCGCCCGCCGCCGGGACCCCGTACGGCGTCTACCGGGCCGGTTACGTGCCCCGCGACGCCGTCGAGGAGCGGGTGGGCCTCGACGGGGCGCAGGTGACTCTCGCCGCCGGTGCCCCGCTCGAACCGTCGGTGGTGACCTACCACGGGGACTTCGAGCACCTGCGGCCGCGGCGCTCCGCGCGCACCCGGCGGGTGCCGCTCGGCACGATCGTGCATGCGCGCAGCGGCGACAAGGGCGGCGACGCCAACCTCGGGCTGTGGGCGAAGGACGCCGCCCGCCGCCCGGACCGGGTGGAGTGGCTGCTGGACACGGTGACGGGGTCGTGGATCCGGGAGCTCGTGCCCGAGGCGGCGCAGCTGCGCATCGACGTGGCCGAGCTGCGCAACCTCGGCGGCGTCAACGTCGTCCTCCGCCGGCTGCTCGGCGACGGGGTCGCCGCGTCGTCGCGGTTCGACCCGCAGGCCAAGGCCCTCGGCGAGTGGGTGCGCTCGCGTCACGTCGACGTACCGGAGGCGCTGCTCGACGAGCCGTCCGGAACGGCCCCGGGCGAGGGGCAGGCGCGGTGAACGGGTTCTGGACCGCGGAGCAGGAAGCGCTCAGGGACACCGCGCGGGGGTTCGTGCGCAGTGAGGTCGTGCCGCACCTGCAGGACTGGGAGGACGCCGGGGAGGTGCCCCGCGAGCTGCACAAGCGGGCAGCGAACCTCGGGCTGCTCGGCCTCGGCGTGCCCGAGGAGTACGGCGGCAGCGGCGGGACGTTCCTCGACGCGCTCGCCGTGAGCGAGGCGTTCACCGAGGCCGGCGCCTCCAGCGGGCTGCTCGCGGCGCTGTTCACCAGCGGGATCGCGTTGCCGCACATCGTCGCCTCCGGCAACCGTGACCTGATCGAACGGTACGTCCGGCCCACGCTCGCCGGTGACCTGATCGGCGCGCTGGCGATCACCGAGCCGGGCGGCGGCTCCGACGTCGCGAACCTCCGGACGGCCGCCGTCCGCGACCGGGACCACTACGTCGTCGACGGCGCCAAGACCTTCATCACCTCCGGGGCGCGCGCCGACTTCGTGACGACCGCCGTCCGCACCGGCGGGCCGGGCCATCGCGGGCTCTCGCTGCTGGTGGTGGACAAGGGCACGCCCGGCTTCGAGGTGACGCGCCGGCTGGCGAAGATGGGCTGGCACTGCTCCGACACCGCCGAGCTGGCGTACGTCCACGTGCGGGTGCCGGCTGCGCACCTGGTCGGATGGGAGGGCACCGGCTTCGCGCAGATCGCGGACGCCTTCGTGGTGGAGCGGCTGGCGCTGGCGGCGCACGGCTACGGCATCGCCGGCCGATCGCTGGACCTGGCGGCGGCGTACACCCGCGACCGCGAGACGTTCGGCCGGCCGCTGGCTGCCAACCAGGTCGTGCAGCACGCGCTCGTCGACCTGCACCGCCGCGTCGACGTCGCGCGGACCTACACCCGCGAGGTCGCCCGACGGCACGTCGCCGGGGACACGCCGCTGGTGGAGGCGCTGCACGCCAAGGCGACCGCGGTGGAGACCGCCGAGCACGTCGTCAGCGCGGCGGTGCAGCTGTTCGGCGGCGCCGGATACATGCACGGGACCGAGGTGGAGCGGCACTACCGCGACGCCCGGATCCTCGGAATCGGAGGAGGAGCGACCGAGGTGCTGACCGACCTGAACGCGCGGCTGCTGGGGTACGCCCGGTGACCGCGGTGCATGAGGGGAGCCGGCGGGCGGCGATGCTGGAGAAGCTCGCCGCGCTGGACGCCGAGCACGCGAAGGCGGTCGCGGGTGGCGGCGAGAAGTACGTCGACCGGCACCGCGCGCGGGGCAGGCTGACCGCCCGGGAGCGGATCGAGCTGCTCGTCGACGAGGGCTCGGCCTTCCTCGAGCTGTCCCCGCTCGCCGGCTGGGGCACCGACTTCCCGGTCGGCGCCTCGGTCGTCACCGGGATCGGGGTGGTGTCGGGGGTCGAGTGCGTGATCATCGCCAACGACCCGACCGTGCGGGGCGGCGCGAGCAACCCCTGGACGGTGCGCAAGGTGTTCCGTGCCGCGCAGATCGCCCGGGAGAACCGGCTGCCGAGCATCAACCTGGTCGAGTCCGGTGGCGCGGATCTGCAGACCCAGAAGGAGATCTTCATCCCCGGCGGCGGGCTGTTCCGCGACCTCACCCGGGCCAGCGCCGCCCGCACCCCCACGATCGCGCTGGTGTTCGGCAACTCGACGGCCGGCGGCGCCTACGTGCCCGGCATGAGC
Source organism: uncultured Actinomycetota bacterium (assembly GCA_963835385.1). GTDB lineage: Bacteria > Actinomycetota > Actinomycetes > Propionibacteriales > Nocardioidaceae > Nocardioides_B. The sequence continues at coordinate 649,588 of CAWIFK010000010.1, read as the reverse complement.
GACTACGTCGTGATGGTCAAGGAGCAGGCGAAGGTGTTCCTCGGCGGACCGCCGCTGGTGAGGATGGCCACCGGCGAGGAGTCCGACGACGAGTCGCTCGGCGGGGCGGAGATGCACGCGCGGACCTCCGGCCTGGCCGACTACCTCGCCGTCGACGAGCCCGACGCGATCCGGATCGGGCGACGGATCGTCGCGCGCCTCCACCACCGCCACCCCGATTCGTCCGCTCCCGCCCCGCGTGGAGTGGGCTCGCAACCGCGGACGAATCGGGGTTGGGCGGAGCCCGATGCGGACCCGGAGGAGCTGCTCGACCTGATCCCGGTCGACCTCAAGGAGCCCTTCGACCCGCGCGAGGTGGTCGCCCGGATCTGCGACGGCGCTCAGGCCGGGCAACGTGACAACGCTGTCGCGTTCGACGAGTTCAAGCCGCTCTACGGCACCTCGCTCGTGACCGGGTGGGCCCGCCTGCACGGCCGGCAGATCGGCATCCTGGCGAATGCCCAGGGCGTCCTGTTCTCCGAGGAGTCCCAGAAGGCGGCCCAGTTCATCCAGCTCGCCAACCAGGTCGACGTACCGCTGCTGTTCCTGCACAACACCACCGGCTACATGGTCGGCAAGGACTACGAGCAGGGCGGCATCATCAAGCACGGCGCGATGATGATCAACGCGGTGAGCAACTCCACCGTGCCGCACCTCTCGATCATGATGGGCGCCTCCTACGGCGCCGGGAACTACGGCATGTGCGGGCGCGCCTACGACCCCCGTTTCCTGTTCACCTGGCCGAGCGCCAAGTCCGCGGTGATGGGCCCCGCCCAGCTCGCCGGCGTGCTGTCGATCGTGTCCCGCCAGGCCGCGGAGGCCAAGGGCAAGGCGTACGACGAGGAGGCGGATGCGCAGATGCGGGCCTACGTCGAGCAGCAGGTCGAGGAACAGAGCCTGCCGTTCGTGCTGTCGGGGATGGTCTACGACGACGGCGTCATCGACCCGCGCGACACCCGCACCGTGCTCGGCATCTGCCTGTCCGTCATCGAGAACGCCCCGATCGAGGGCACCGACCGCTTCGGCGTCTTCAGGATGTGAGGAGGGTGTTCATGCCAACCCCAGCCACCGTTGGCCGCTCCGCGGCCGACGGCTGCGGTCGCTTGGGCGGCGCGTCGCTCGGGCGGCTCCCTGCGTGGGCCACTTGCGCTGCCGGCGCCGCGGCCAAGCCCTTGGACGCTCCTCGCATCCGTCGTCCGCACAGCGGTCTTCTGGAGGGGCTAGCATGACGATCGATCGGCTGCTCGTCGCCAACCGCGGCGAGATCGCCCGGCGGGTGTTCGCGACCTGCCGGCGGCTCGGGATCGGCACGGTCGCGTTGCACTCCGACGCGGACGCAGGGCTTGCGTTCGTCGAGGAGGCCGACGTCGCGGTGCGGCTGCCCGGCAGCACGCCGGCCGAGACCTACCTCCGTGGCGACCTGATCGTCGCGGCCGCCCTGCGGGCCGGTGCCGACGCGGTCCATCCCGGCTACGGGTTCCTCTCCGAGAACGCCGACTTCGCCCGGCAGGTGCTCGCCGCCGGGCTGGTCTGGGTCGGGCCGGGCCCGGAGGCCATCGAGCAGATGGGCTCGAAGGTGGGCGCCAAGAAGCTGGTCGCGGCTGCCGGCGTCCCGGTCCTGGGCGAGCTCTCGCCGGAGACGTTGACGGCGCGCGACCTGCCGGTGCTGGTCAAGGCGTCGGCCGGCGGCGGCGGACGCGGCATGCGCATCGTGCGCGACCTCGACGACGTCCCCACCCAGGTCGCCCGGGCGGCCGACGAGGCCGCGTCCGCGTTCGGGGACGCGACGGTCTTCTGCGAGCCGTACGTCGAGCGCAGCCGGCACGTCGAGGTCCAGGTCGTCGTCGAACCGGGCGGGCGCGTGCTGGTGCTCGGTGAGCGGGACTGCTCGATCCAGCGGCGTCACCAGAAGGTCATCGAGGAGACGCCCGCGCCGGGCCTGTCCGAGGAGACCCGGCAGGCGCTGTACGACGCGGCCCGGGCGGCCGCGAGGTCGGTCGACTACCAGGGCGCGGGCACGGTCGAGTTCCTCCTCGACCGGGACACCGGACGCTTCTTCTTCCTCGAGATGAACACCCGCCTGCAGGTCGAGCACCCGGTCACCGAGTGCGTGCACGGCGTGGACCTGGTCGAGCTGCAGATCGCGGTGGCAGAGGGCAGGTCGCTGGACGCGCCCACGTCGACGCCGTCCGGGCATGCGGTCGAGGTGCGGCTCTACGCCGAGGACCCGGCGGCCGGGTGGCAGCCGCAGAGCGGCCGGCTCACCCGGTTCGCGATCCCCGAGGTGGACGCGGAGCTCCGCCCGCTGCGCGAGTGCGGCATCCGCGTGGACGCCGGCTTCCGGGCCGGGGACGAGGTCGGCACCCACTACGACGCGATGCTCGCCAAGGTGGTCGCCTGGGCGCCGTCGCGGGAGGCGGCGCTGCGCCGGCTCGCGGGCGTCCTCGAGCGCGCCGAGATCCACGGCGTGCGGACCAACCGCGACCTGCTCGTCAACGTGCTGCGGCACGAGGCGTTCGTCGCCGGCGAGGTCGGCACCGACTTCCTCGAGAGGCACGGCGTCGAGGTGCTCGCGGCCCCGCCGGGCGACGAGACCGCGCTCCAGCTGAGCGCCTTCGCCGCGACGGTCGCGCTCGCCGAGCGCGACGCCGCGCGGCGGCCGGTCCAGCGCGGCGTACCGGTTGGCTGGCGCAACGTCGTCGCCACCCCCCACCACACCCGATTCGTCCGCGATGGCGAGCCATCTTCGGGCGGGGCAGGTGCGGACGAATCGGGGTTGACGGTGCGCTGGTACGGCGGACGGGACGGCTACCGCTGTGCCGGCATCCTGCCGTCCGGCGACGGGTCGGCCGGCGACGGGTCGGCCGGCGACCGGTCGAACGACGCCCGTCCCGTCGGCGACGCCCCGGACGGCCCCGACCTGTCCCAGACCCTGGTGGTCGAGGCCGGGCCCGACCGGGTGGTGCTCGACGTCGACGGCCTGCGCCACACGTTCGCCGTGCACGTCGACGCCGACCAGGCCGACCGGATGCCCGGACGGGAGCGGGTCGATGTGGAGTCCGCCCTCGGCCACGCCGCGCTGCGGCGGCTGCCCCGCTTCACCGACCCCACCCAGCGGGTCGCCGCCGGGTCCCTGCTCGCGCCGATGCCCGGAGCAGTCGTCTCGGTCGCCGTCGAGGTCGGCGCCGAGGTCGCCACGGGCCAGCCGGTGCTCGTGCTCGAGGCGATGAAGATGCAGCACACCGTGGCCGCCCCGCACGAGGGAACGGTCTCCGAGCTCGCTGTGGGGCCGGGCGACCAGGTCGCCGCCGGAGCGGTCCTCGCCGTCGTCGTACCCCCTGCCGCAGCCACCCAAGGAGCCCAGCCATGACCACCACGCCCGCCGTCCCGTTCACCGAGTCCGAGGAGCGGCGGAGCCTGCGCAGGGAGGTCGCCAAGCTGGCCGGCGGCTACGGCCGCGACTACTTCGTGCGCCAGGCACGCGGCGGTGGCAAGACCACGGACCTGTGGCTCGAGATCGGCCGGCACGGCTACCTCGGCGTCGCGGCGCCCGAGGAGTACGGCGGCGGTGGCGGCGGGATCGGCGACCTCGCGGCGGTGTGCGAGGAGCTGGCCGCGCAGGGCTGTCCGTTGTTGATGATGGTGGTCTCGCCGGCCATCTGCGGCACCGTGATCGGCCGGTTCGGCAGCGAGGAGCAGAAGCAGCGCTGGCTGCCGGGGATCGCCGACGGCACCACGACGATGGCCTTCGCGATCACCGAGCCCGACGCCGGCTCCAACTCCCACAAGCTCACCACCACTGCGCGGCGCGTGCCGGAGTCCGAGGGCGGCGGATGGGTGCTGAAGGGCCGCAAGATCTACATCTCGGGCGTCGACGAGGCGCAGGCCGTCCTGGTCGTCGCGCGCACGGAGGACGCCCGCACCGGCAAGCTGAAGCCGTGCCTGTTCGTGGTGCCGACCGACGCGCCGGGGTTCGAGTACCAGCCGATCGACATGGAGATCGTGAGCCCCGAGAAGCAGTTCACCGTCTTCATCGACGACGTCCGGCTCCCCGCCGACGCGCTGGTCGGTGACGAGAACGCCGGGCTGGTGCAGCTGTTCGCCGGTCTCAACCCGGAGCGGATCATGGCCGCGGCGTTCGCCACGGGCATCGGCCGGTTCGCGCTCGCGAAGGCGACCGACTACGTCAAGGGCCGCGAGGTGTTCGACGCCCCGATCGGCGCGCACCAGGCGGTCGCGCACCCGCTGGCCCAGTCCAAGATCGAGCTCGAGCTGGCCCGGCTGATGACCCAGAAGGCCGCAGCGCTCTATGACAACGCCGTCGCGGGGGGCAGTGCCGATGAGATGGCAGCCGGTGAGGCGGCCAACATGGCCAAGTACGCCGCCGGCGAGGCCGCCTGCGCCGCAGCCGACCGGGCGGTGCAGGTGCACGGCGGCAACGGGATCACCAGCGAGTACGGCATGGCCGGTCTGCTCGTCGCCGCCCGCGCCACCCGCATCGCCCCGGTCAGCCGGGAGATGATCCTCAACTTCGTCGGCACCCATAGCCTGGGCCTGCCCAAGTCCTACTGAGCCGCCGAGCAGGCGAGGAGAAGCGCATGACCGAGCTGGTGCACTACGAGGTCGCCGACGAGGTGGCCACGCTGACCTTGGACAGCCCGCACAACCGCAACGCGCTGTCCAAGCAGCTGGTGCGCGAGCTGCTCGAGGGACTCGACCGGGCGGAGGCCGCCGGCGACGTCAAGGTGGTGCTGATCCGGGCCGAGGGCCGGACGTTCTGCTCCGGCGCCGACCTGTCCGAGGCGGCTGGGGAGGGCATGGAGAAGGCCGCCGGCGTGCTGGTCGACCTGCAGCGCCGCATCGTCACCTGCGCGAAGCCGGTCGTCGCCCAGGTCCACGGCAACGTGCGGGCCGGTGGCATCGGCATCGTGGCGGCTTCCGACATCGCGGTCAGCACCGAGGACGCGACGTATGCCTTCACCGAGGTGCGCCTCGGACTCACCCCGGCGGCGATCTCGCTGACCGTGCTGCCCCGGATGAGCGACCGGGCGGCCGCGGCGACGTTCCTCGCCGGCGAGGTCTTCGACGGCCAGGCGGCCGCCGCTATCGGGCTGGTCACCGAGGCCGTCCCGGAAACCGACCTCGGCACCCGCGTGCGGGAGGTCTGTGCCGCACTCACCAAGGGCAACCCGCAGGGGCTCCGCGAGACCAAGCGGCTGCTCGGCCGCCACCTCGTCGCCCGCATCGACGAGCAGGGCGCCGACCTGGCCGCGCTCTCCGCGCGTCTGTTCGGCTCCGACGAGGCCAAGCAGGCGATGCTGGCCTTCCTCAACCGGAAGAAGAAGTAGCCCGCACCCGCAGCGACAGCAGCAGCGCCAGCACCGCGCTGGCAGCACCGGCCGCCAGGATCAGCGCGAAGGCCAGGACCTGTCCGCCGGTCGCGCCGGCGCCCGACTCCGCAGCGCTCCCCTTCTCGGCGAGCGCCAGAAGGGTGCCGCCGACCGCGATGGCGATCGCCATGCTGGTGGAGGCCGCGGTCTGCGCGGCCCCGTTGTTGCGGCCCTGCTCGTGGTCCGCGGACAGGTCCAGCACCAGCACGGCGGTGGTGGAGGAGGAGATGCCCATCCCCAGGCCGGCGACCGCCCACCCGGCGAGGCCCCACCACACCGACAGGCCGGTCGCCGCCAGCGCACCGGTGCCCACCAGTCCGGCCGACAGCGTGGCCAGCCCGGTCCGCAGCACCGTCACCCGGGGCAGCCGGTGGTCGCGGCCCTGCAGCCAGGAGCCGACGCCCCACATGACGCCGGTGATCGACAGCGTCACCCCGGCGCGGGACGGCCCGAAGCCGTGCAGCACGGTCAGCAGCAGCGGCAGGAACGCGCCCGCCCCGCCGAAGGCCGCCGACAGCAGTGCCCGCACGCCGATCACCGAGGGCAGGCCCGGTGCACCCCGCAGCGTCCCCGGCGGCAGCAGGCGGGCCACGCTGACGGCCAGACCGACCGCGGCGGCGACGATCACCAGGTAGGTCGCGGCGCCGGCACTGCCGAGCCCGGTCCCGGCCAGGCTCAGCACGAGCAGTGCACCGGCCGCCGCGAGCGACCAGCCGGCGGTACGCCGGCCCGTGGCCGCCTCACCGCGCACCGCCGTACCACCCGCGGCCAGCCGGACCGCCGGCCGCAGCGCCAGTGCGGCCGGCACCAGCAGCACGAACGCGCCGAGGAACACCCACCGCCAGCCGACCTGCTCGGTGACCACGCCGGTCAGCACCGGCCCGAGCACCGACGGCAGCACCCAGGCCGCGGCGAAGACGCCCATCATCCGCGGGCGCAGCGCTGCGGGGAGCACCCGCGCCACGAGCACCATGAGTGCGATGTCGAGCAGCGCCTCCGCGACGCCGCTGAGCAGGCGGCCGGCGACCACCATCGGCATCGACACGGCCAGCCCGACCAGAACTTGGGCCAGCGCGAAGACCGCGATCCCGGCGCGGAGCACCGGCCCCGGTCCGCGGCGGTCCGCCCAGGCGCCGGCGGGGCCGAGCACCGCCAGGAAGCTCGCGGTCGGGGCGGCGGTGGCCAGGCCGAAGGCGGCCAGGGCGTCGAAGTCGGCGACGATGCTCGGCATCGCGGTCGTGATCGCCCGGTTCTCGAAGGCCGCGAGCGTGACCAGCGCGACCGCGCCGACGGTGAGCGGCAGGTGTCGCCCGGTGAGCAGCCGGGAGCGCGCGGCGTCGAGCTCCCCGGCGGGGCGAGAGGCTCGTGGCGGGCGGTCGGCGGAGACGGTGGTCATGGCAGAGAAGACTGCAACCTCAAGGTCACTTGAGGTCAACCCGATATTCGTCCGCAGTCGCCCCGCGGAGGACTGGCTCGCAACCGCGGACGAATCGGGGTGCAACCATCTGGGTGGCCCAGCGGGTCCTCAACGATGAGACGGGCGGACGCCGGTCGACAATGGAGGTCGGTGTGAGCAGACAGGGTGTCCCGGTGGCCCGGGACGTCGCGACCGCGGGGCCGGCCGTGGCTCGGTCCGTACAGGGGGAAGCGATGGACGAGCGGCCCGACTTCGACGAGTTCGTCCTGGCCCGCTCGGGGCGGTTGCTGCGGACGGCGTACCTCCTCACCGGGGACCACGCGCTCGCCGAGGACCTCCTGCAGACGGCGTTGACCAAGTCCTGGTTCGCCTGGCAGCGGATCGCCGGTGAGCCCGAGCCCTACGTGCGCAAGGTCCTGGTCAACACCTACTCGTCGTGGTGGCGGCGCAAGTGGCGCGGCGAGCAGCCGACCGACGAGCTGCCGGAGGGTCCCGGGTACGACGGGCATGCGCCGGCGAGCGACACCGCCCACGACCTGTGGTCGGCACTGGGCCGGCTGCCGAGCCGGCAGCGGGCGGTCGTGGTGCTGCGCTACTTCGAGGACCTGACCGAGGCCGAGACCGCGCGGGTGCTCGACTGCTCGGTCGGCACCGTGAAGAGCCAGGCGTCCAAGGCACTGACCAAGCTGCGCGTCGACCCGGCGCTGGAGCAGCAGGAGCACCACGAGACGAACGCGAGGCAGGGACGATGAGGATCGACGAGCTGCGCAGCACCCTCGAGGGACACGCCGACACGGCCGGCTCCGGCGACGCGCTGGACCGGGTGGGCTCCGTCCGCGCTCGCGTCGCGACCGTCCGCAGGCGACGCCGTACGGCGGTCTCGGCGGTCGCCGTGGTCGCGCTCGCCGTCGGCACGGTCGGGGTCGTGCCGATGCTCCGGGACCGCCCCCCGGGTCCTGCTCAGGCGCCCGAACAGCTGGCCGGGCTCACCGTCCCCCGGACCGAGACCGCGACCGGCTTCACCTACCGCTACGTGCGCGGCGTGGAGTCCGAGCCGGGCGACGAGGCGCTGCGCCTTGGCCTCGCCCGCACCGACGAGCCCTACCTCGTGATGTGGGCCAGCAGCGACCGTGACCCCGACCTGCGGCTGCGCGACCGGGCCCACGACATCAACGAGCGAAGCCTGACGCCGGGGTTCGAGCGCTTCACCTACCTGCCGGGCGACGTGGCGCACGAGCTGGTGTTGCGCGGGGTGGACGCCCCCGGCGACGCCCGCCTGGCGATGGCGGTCTTCGAGCGGGTCGAGGAGCCTCCGCCGGGCGTCAGCAACGGCGAGACCACCTACCGCGAGCGGGTGGCCGAGCAGCCGCTGCTCGGCGCGGCGATCGGCGAGCCGGGCGACTCGCGGATCGCCTTCGACTTCACCGCGCCCGAGGGCGGGGTGAGCATCTTCCCGATCTGCTACGGCGGCGAGGCGCGCCGTCACCTGGTCCTCGTCGAGATCGACGGCCGGCCGGCCGGCGGTGTCGGCTGCGGCCGGGCGCCGTACTACGACCCGCCGACCGGAGGGAGCAGCTTCCGCAACGCGCTGCGCCGAGCCGTCCCCGGCGAGACCGTGCGGGTCACCGCCCACCTCGCCGACCTGCCGACCGAGCGGCGGGTGCAGGACCCGGCGACGGTGATCGGAGTGGGTGTCTACGCGGAGTCGCCGCAGACCCGAGTCGTGGCGGGCTGGCGGATCCCCCCGGTCCTCGAGGAGGGAGGGCACGAGTACGTCGTGGACACGGTGCGCGAGTCCGAGCCCGGCCAGCGGGAGGTCACGCTGCGGCTGCGTCCGAGCGACGTTCCCCGGATGGTCACGGCCATGGTCACAGGCAAGGGGAGCGGCTCCTTCACGACCATGCTGCTCCGCGACGGCAAGCCCTCCCACGAGCGGTCGATGACCACCGGGGAGCCGTCGTCGATGCAGAGCGGCTACATCCTGCAGCCGGGGGAGTCGCCGGTGCTCACCTACCGGGTCACTCAGGGCCGGCTCGACCAGGTGCAGGTCGGGATGGTCCTCTCGACCCTGGTGCACTGACCGACCCGCCCCATCAACCCCGATTCGTCCGCGGAAGCGAGCCAACCGGCCGCGGGGCCACCGCGGACGAATCGGGGCGCCTCACGAACCCAGCTCCTTCTTCTCGTACGTTCGGATCTCGTCGATGATGATGGTGGACAGGGCAGGGTCGAGCTCGCGGTTGTCCCAGGCGATGTCCTTGATCCGGGCCACCAGCTCGCGCAGCTCCAGGTCCTTCCTGCGCACCGCCTCCACGGTGGCCGGGTCCACGCCGCCGGTGACCGCTGTGCTGCGGCCCAGCAGGAAGCCGATCGCGCCAGCCAGCACCAGCACCAGGACGATGGCCGCTCCGGTCATCGCAACCACACTCCCCGTCTTCTCGGGTCTCCCCGTCTTCGTCGGGGCGGCTCACCACCATGCTCGGGCATGGTCAGCCAGAGTCAGCCTCCCTCGGCCTGCGCAGGCTATCGGAGCGCACCTGCCGAAACCGGCCCACCGGGGCAGATCGACCGGGGTAGAGTTGTCGGCTCCGTGCCACGCACCCGCACGTCTGCGCAGAACGACAGGAACAACGGAGAACAGCTTGTCCGTCGACCACCTTGACGCCGCCGCCCCCGACACCGTCGAGCAGCGCGAGATCGCCCACGAGCAGGGCTTCGTGGACCGTGTCTACGAGCAGCTCGAGCGGTCCACGAAGAACGCCGAGGAGCTCGCCCGCGAGGGCTACGGCCGCGGCCGGCTCGGCCACGAGGGGGGCCTGGTCGAGCGCGACGCGATGGTCTTCCAGGCCGCGAAGCGGATCGCGACGCTCAACGCCGCGCACGAGGGACTGGTCTTCGGCCGGCTCGACCTCGACGAGGAGGCCGGCCAGGGAGAGGCGCGGTACGTCGGACGCATCGGCCTGCGCGACGAGAACCGCGACACCCTGCTCATCGACTGGCGAGCGCCCGCGGCCGCGGTGTTCTACCAGGCGACGGCCGCCGACCCCCAGGGAGTCGTCCGGCGACGCGTCCTGCGCTGCGCCGGGGCCCGGGTCACCGCGGTCGAGGACGACCTCCTGGACCCCGACAGCGCGCTGGCCGACGACCTGCCGATCGTCGGTGAGGGCGCGCTGATGGCGCAGCTGTCCCGCGCCCGGGACCGCACCATGCACTCGATCGTGGCCACCATCCAGGCCGAGCAGGACCGCGCGATCCGGGCGCCCAGCAAGGGCGTCGTCTCGATCTCCGGCGGCCCCGGCACCGGCAAGACCGTCGTGGCGCTGCACCGCGCGGCCTACCTGCTCTACTCCGACCGGCGTCGCTACGAGACCGGCGGGGTGCTCGTGATCGGCCCGTCGGGGGTGTTCATGCGCTACATCGAGCGGGTGCTGCCCTCGCTCGGCGAGACCGCCGTGGCGCTGCGCTCCCTCGGCGAGGTCGTCGACGGGATCCGCGCCACCCGGCACGACGAGCCGGCGGTCGCGGACGTCAAGGGTGCTGCCCGGATGGCCGAGCTGCTGCGCCGTACCGCTCGCCAGGCGGTGCCCGGCGCACCCCGCGAGCTGCGGATCTTCTACCGCGACGACACCCTCGTCCTCGGCCCGCGCGAGCTCACCCGGATCCGCCGGCAGCTGCTCGCGCAGGGCAAGCGCAACCGGCAGGTGCCGCGGGTCGCGCATGCGCTCCTCGACGTGATGTGGCGCCAGGTCACCGGTGAGCGCGGGCGTGAGCGCGGCAAGGAGGAGTTCGTCGACCACATGCTCGGCACGCCGGCGTTCGTCGAGTTCGCGCTGGCCTGGTGGCCGGCGCTGGACGCCCCGCAGCTGCTCGGCTGGCTGCGCGACCCCGAGCTGCTCGACCGGGTCGGTGAGGGGGTGTTGACCCGCGAGGAGCTGGCGACGCTGTCCCGCTCGTGGACCGGCCGTGGTGCGGGGGACTGGTCGGTCGAGGACGTCGCGCTGATCGACGAGCTGCGCTACCTGCTCGGCGACGCCCCGGAGAGCCGCGCCGACGAGGACGACCCGCTCGCCCACCTCGTGGACGAGAACATGCCCGAGCTGACCACCGTCACCGACCGCGAGTTCAGCCGAGGCCCGGCGATGATCCGCACCGAGGACGACGGCTACGCCCACGTGCTGGTCGACGAGGCCCAGGACCTCACCCCGATGCAGTGGCGGATGGTCGGTCGGCGCGGGCGCACCGCCACCTGGACGGTCGTCGGCGACCCGGCGCAGTCGTCGTGGCCGGTGCCGCCCGAGGCTGCCGCGGCGCGCGAGGAGGCGCTCGGGGAGAAGGCGCGCCACGACTTCCACCTCTCGACCAACTACCGCAACAGCGCGGAGATCTACGAGTACGCCGCCGCCTACGCCGAGCGTGTCGGCCTCGACGCGGACCTGCCCCACGCCGTCCGCTCGACCGGGATCGCCCCGGAGGAGCGGCAGGTGGGCGACCGGGCCGCGGGCGTGCGGGCGGCGGTCGACGAGCTCGCGGCCGCCGTCGACGGCACGGTGGGCATCGTCGTCCCCGTGGCTCGGCGCGCCGAGGTGCAGGCCTGGCTGGACGCGTGGACCGAGCACGCAGCCGATGCCGCCGGCGGGGCCGAGGCGAGGATCGTGGTGCTCACCGGCCTGGACACCAAGGGCCTGGAGTTCGACGGGATCGTCGTGGTGGAGCCCGCCGAGATCGAGGCGGAGTCGGCCACCGGTCGGGCCACGTTGTACGTCGTGCTCACCCGGGCCACGCAACGGATGGTGGCTGTCTCGGCGTGACGCGTCTCGTGGCAGGGCCGGCGTGGACCGGTCCCGTTCCTCGCGCCGCGGCTCAGCCCATCGGGGGGTACATCCACAGTCCGCCGCCGTCGACCTTGCCGCACCGGCGGCAGGCGACGTAGCGGATGCCGTCGCTGGTGTAGCTGCGGGCCCAGCGGTGCCACCCGACCCGGCACCTCAACTTCCTGGCCATGGCTTCACGGTGGACCTCGACGCGGTGCCGCGGAACCCCGGTCCAGCACGGCTGGACCGGAAGACGCTGCGGCCGGTCGGCGTCGGCGCCGTCGGTAGAGTTCCGCGCATGACGCAGGCCCCCGCCCCCGCCGCCGTGACCGCTCTCGAGGCGCTCCGAAGGCACGAGGCGTGGGCGGCCATCCGGCTGCGCGACTCCGGCACGGTGACGCTCGTGGGCGGCCGGCGCAGCGTGCTCGAGCGGCTCGGCGACGTACCCCTCGAGGAGGGCGTCCCGGGCACCGCCACGTCCGGGGGGCCGCGCCGCTTCGACCGGCTGCTGGCCGTCCCGTTCCGGCAGGCCGCCGAGCGCGGCTTCGACGTGCACGACGACGGCACGCCGCTGACGGTCGTGGAGATCGACGACGAGACCGAGGTGCCCCTGGCCGACCTGCTGGGGGCGCTGCCCGACGAGCCGGTCGAGTTCGAGGACCGGGGCGGCTTCGAGACCTCCGACGAGGAGTACGGCGCCGTGGTCGAACGGATCATCGCCGAGGAGATCGGTCGCGGGGAGGGCGCCAACCTGGTCGTCGGACGGCACTACCGCGCGCGGCTGCGTGACTGGGGCGCGGCCAAGGCGCTGACCGTCTTCCGCCGGCTGCTCGAGCGCGAGCGCGGCGCGTACTGGACCTACTGCTTCTTCACCGGAGACCGCTACCTCGTGGGTGCGAGCCCCGAGCGGCACGTGTCCGTGCACGGCGGCGACGTCCGCATGAACCCGATCAGCGGCACGTTCCGCCTGCCCCGTGCGACCGACGGCGTCGGGGCGGCCGAGCTGAAGCGGCGGCTGCTGGACTTCCTCGCCGACGAGAAGGAGATCTACGAGCTCTTCATGGTCGTCGACGAGGAGCTGAAGATGATGTGCGACGTCTGCAACGAGGGCGGCCAGGTGCTGGGGCCGTTCCTCAAGCCGATGACGCACCTGGTGCACACGGAGTACCTCCTCGCCGGCCGGACCGGACGCGACGTGCGCGACGTGCTGCGCGACACTATGTACGCCGCCACGGTCACCGGCAGCCCGGTGCAGAACGCCTGCCGGCTGATCAGGAAGTACGAGTCCGTCGGCCGCGGCTACTACGGCGCGGCACTGGCGCTGCTCGGCCGCGACGAGCAGGGCCGCCCCACCGCGGACTCCCCGATCGTGATCCGCACCGCCGACGTCTCGCTCGACGGCGAGCTGACCGTGACCGCCGGGGCGACCCTCGTGCGCGACTCCGACGCGGCCAGCGAGGTCGCCGAGACCCACGCCAAGGCCGGCGGCATCCTCTCCGCCTTCGGCCTGGTGCCCGCGCGCACCGAGCCGGCCGGGGACGTCGCCGACCTGACCCGCGACGAGGACGTGCTGATCGCGCTCGCCTCGCGCAACCAGCGGCTGAGCAAGTTCTGGCTGACCGACCAGGGCGGCTCGCCGCCGGCGCCCGAGCTCAAGGGCAAGTCGGTGGTGATCCTCGACGGCGAGGACGACTTCGTGAACATGCTGCGGCACGTGCTGTGGGTGATGGGCATGACCTCGACCGTCGTGCGCCACGAGGACTTCGCGCCGGGCTGCCTCGACGGGCACGACCTGGTGATCGTCGGGCCGGGGCCCGGCGACCCGCGCGACGTCGAGCAGCCGAAGATGGCGGCGTACTCGGCGGCGCTGGACGGGCTGCTCTCCTCGCGACAGCCGTTCCTCGCCGTCTGCCTCGGGCACCAGGCGCTGTGCGCGAAGCTGGGCGTCGAGCTCGGCTACAAGGACATCGTCTTCCAGGGCACGCAGTCGCGCGTCGACCTGGGCCCGGCGCTTGCCGACCGCGAGGAGGTGGTCGGCTTCTACAACACCTTCGTCGGGCGGGCCCGCCGGCCGCTCCCCGACGGCGTGCAGGTCGCCGCCGACCCGGTGACCGGCGACGTGCACCTGGTCTGCGGCCCGCACTACCGCGGGATCCAGTTCCACGCCGAGTCGATCCTCAGCGAGCACGGCTACGAGCTGATCCACGACCTGGTCCTCGACCTCGTGCGATGAGCCGAACGCGGGTCGTCGTGGTGGACCACTACGACTCCTACACCTGGAACCTGGTGCACCTGGTCGCCTCGGTGACCGGTGTCCTGCCCACGGTCCTCGAGCACGACCGGACCACGGTGGGGCAGCTGGCCGGCTACACCCATGTCATCCTCTCGCCCGGCCCCGGGCACCCCGCCGAGCCGGCCGACTTCGCGCTGGGGCGCCCCGTGTTCGACCTCGGTGTGCCCGTTCTCGGCGTCTGCCTCGGGATGCAGGCGCTGGTCACCTGCTTCGGTGGCACGGTGCAGCAGGGCGTGCCCGCGCACGGGGAGGTCGCCCGGGTCCGCCACGACGGCCGTGGCGTCCTCGCCGGTCTGCCGCAGGACTTCGCGGCGGTGCGCTACCACTCCCTGCAGGCGGTGACGGTCCCGGAGTGCCTCGAGGTGAGCGCCACCTGCCCGGCGGCAGAGGAGGGGGCGCCCGCCTCGGTGATGGCCGTGCGCCACACCGCGCGCCCCCTCGAGGGCGTGCAGTTCCATCCCGAGTCGGTGCTGAGCGAGCACGGCGCCCGGCTGGTCGGCAGCTTCGTGGCGAGCGCGTGAGCGCCGACCCCGCCGGTTTGTTCGACGCCCGCGCCCGGCGCCACGACCGGCTGTTCTGGCTCGACGGCGGCGGGGCGCGTCCCTGGTCGGGGCACCGCTCGATCCTGGGCTTCCTCGGGCCCGACGACGTCTCGCTGACCTACGACGCGAGCGCCCGCGTGGTGCACCGGCACCGGGCGGGCCGGGCGGAGCCGGTCGGCGACGACGTCTTCACGGTGCTCGCGGCGGAGATCGCCTCCGAGGCCGGCGACCCGTCGGTGCACTGGGTCGGCTACCTCGGCTACGCGGCCCGTCCCGACCTGCCGTCCCGACCTGCCGGTCCCGGCACCGGCGTACCGGACGCCGTGTGGATGCGCGTGCGCGACCCGGTCGTGCTCGACCACCCCGATTCGTCCGCTGCCGCCCCGCGTGAACCTGCCTCGCAACCGCGGACGAATCGGGGTGGGGTGCCGGCGGACTACGCGGAGGCGTTCGCGCAGGTCCAGGCCGAGCTGCGGCGCGGCAACAGCTACGAGGTGAACCTGACCTACCGCGAGCGGCACCTGTCCCGGTCGGACCCGGTGACGACGTACCTGCGGCTGCGGGCGGCGAACCCCGCGCCCTACGCCGGCTTCCTCCGGCACGGCGGGGTGGCGCTGCTCAGCTCCAGCCCGGAGCGCTACGCCACGATCGACCGGCACCGGTGGCTGCAGGCCAAGCCGATCAAGGGCACCACCCCCCGCGGCCGCACCCGCGCCGAGGACGAGGAGCTGCGCGCGCACCTCGCCGGGGACGTGAAGTTCCGGGCCGAGAACCTGATGATCGTCGACCTGCTGCGCAACGACCTGTCCATGGTCTGCGACGTCGGCACGGTGACGGTGCCGCAGCTGATGCAGGTCGAGTCCTACGCCGCGGTGCACCAGCTCGTCTCGACGGTGCGGGGCCGGCTGCGCGACGACGTCGGCACCGTCGAGGCGCTGCGGGCGCTGTTCCCGCCCGGGTCCATGACCGGGGCGCCCAAGCTGCGCACGATGCAGATCATCGACCGGGTCGAGTCGACGCCGCGCGGCGTGTACGCCGGAGCCTTCGGGTGGATCTGCGCGGACGGGCGCGCCGACCTGGGGGTGGTGATCCGCAGCCTCGTCGCGCGAGCCGAGAGCGGCAGCGCCGCGACCCCGGGCGTCGCAACCGGCGCCGCCACGTGGAGCTACGAGCTCGGCACCGGCGGGGGGATCACGGTCCGCTCCGAGGTGGCCGAGGAGTACGCCGAGACCCGGTGGAAGGCCGCCCGGCTGCTGACGGCGCTCGAGCCGGACCGCGGCTGAGCCGCGAAAGTTCGGCGAGCCGTCCGTCGGTACCGTGGGGAGCATGACGCACCTGTTCACCCCGATCCGGCTGCGCGGGGCCAGCATCCGCAACCGGGTGTGGGTCGCGCCCATGTGCCAGTACTCCGCCGTCGACGGCGTCCCGAACGACTGGCACCTGGTGCACCTCGGCTCGTTCGCCCGCGGCGGCGCCGGTCTGGTGCTCACCGAGGCGACCGCGGTCTGCCCGGAGGGCCGGATCTCCCCGCAGGACACCGGCATCTGGAACGACGAGCAGCGCGACGCCTGGCGCCGGATCGTCGACTTCGTGCACGGCCAGGGCGCCACCGCGGGCATGCAGCTGGCCCACGCCGGCCGCAAGGCGTCCACCCGGCCACCGTTCGCCGGCCGCGGCGCCGTTCCCGCCGGTGACGGCGGCTGGCGGACCGTCGGGCCCTCCGACGTGGCGTTCCCCGGGCTGCCGGAGCCGCACGCGCTCAGCGCCGCCGAGATCGACCAGGTGGTCGCGGACTTCGTGGCCGCCGGGCAGCGCGCGCTCGATGCCGGCTTCGACGTGCTGGAGGTCCACGGCGCGCACGGCTACCTGCTGCACGAGTTCCTCTCGCCGCTGTCGAACCAGCGCCAGGACGAGTACGGCGGTTCCCTGGCCGGCCGGTCCCGGCTGCTGCTGCGGGTGGTGGAGGCGCTGCGGGACGCCGTACCGGAGCGGACGCCGCTGCTGGTCCGGATCTCCGCGACCGACTGGGTCGAGGATGGCTGGAGCGCGGACGACTCCGTTGCGCTCGCCGCGATGCTGCGCGAGGCCGGCGTCGACCTCGTCGACGTCTCCAGCGGCGGCAACGCGCCGGCCGACATCCCGGTCGGGCCCGGCTACCAGGTGCCGTTCGCCCGCCGGATCCGCGAGGAGGCGGGCATCCCGACCGGCGCGGTCGGTCTGATCACCGAGCCCAAGCAGGCCGAGGAGGTCCTCGCCGACGGCGCTGCCGACGCGGTGCTGCTGGCCAGGGCGCTGCTGCGCGACCCGCACTGGGCGTTGCGGGCCGCCCACGAGCTCGGGGTGCCGGTCGGCGCCGGGGTGGAGTGGCCGCAGCAGTACCTGCGCGCCGCGCTCGGCTGACCGGCGCCGCCACCCCAGCGGCGCGGCCGCGCCGGGGCGTCCGGAGGGCGTGAAGAAGCCGGGCCGGCGCGGGGTCCGCAGCCTGGGAATCTGCGTCCGCGCCGACCCGGCGGCCGGGGAGCGTCAGGAGGTGGGGCTCCCGTTGTCGCTCCCGAGCGTAACCGTCACCGTCGAGGGGTCACCGCTGCGGTCCATCACCGTCAGCTTCACCTTGTCGCCGGGGCGGTGGCCGCGGATCGTGGCGACCAGCGACTGGGAGTCGCCGACCAGCTGGTCGTCGACCTTGGTGACCACGTCGCCGACCTGGACGCCGGCGTCGGCCGCCGCGGAGCCGGGCACGATCCGCTCGATGCGGGCCCCGGTGACCAGCCCGTCGGTGCTGGTGGAGTCCGAGACGCTGACGCCGAGCTGGGCGTGGGTGGGCGTCTCGCCGTTGCGGAGCTGGTCGACGATCGGCAGCACCTCGTCGATGGGGATCGCGAAGCCGAGGCCGATCGAGCCGCCCTGACCCGCGGCGCTGCTGGTCGCGGTGCGGATCGAGGAGTTGATGCCGACCAGCTCGCCGCGCATGTTCACCAGCGCGCCGCCGGAGTTGCCGGGGTTGATCGCGGCGTCGGTCTGGATCGCCGGGTACGTCGTCGCGGTGCCCTGCGACTCGCCCACGGACACCGGCCGGTTCAGGGCGCTGACGATGCCGCTGGTCACCGTCGAGTCCAGGCCGAACGGCGCGCCGATCGCGACGACGTTCTCGCCGACGTCGAGGTTGCCCGACGAGCCGATCGCCGCCGGCGTGAGCCCGGAGACGCCCTGGGCCTTGATCACCGCGAGGTCGGTCAGCGGGTCGGTCCCGACCAGCGTCGCCTCAGCGGTGCTGCCGTCGTTGAACGCGACCGCCATCCGGCCGCCGTTGCCGGCCACCTCGACCACGTGGTTGTTGGTGAGGATCTCGCCGTCGGCGCTGAGCAGCACGCCGGAGCCCGAGCCGGCGGAGCCGTCGGCGCCCTGCACGTTGATCTTCACCACGGAGGGCAGCACCGACGCGGCCACCGACTCGACGGAGCCACTCGGGGCTGGGGTGTCCTGGGAGGCGACGACGGGGGTGTTCACCCGCGACTCCGTCGAGGATGACGCGGTGCCCGCGTCACCCCCGACGATGCCGTCCACGGCGGAGAACCCGGCGGCGCCAGCCAGGCCGGCGAGGCCTCCAACGAGGAGGGAGGCGACCACGATCCTGGTGCCGCCCTTCTTGCTCGCAGCAGGTCCTTCCCGTCGCGCCTCGGGGGCAAACTCCTGCTGGGGCACGTAGTGGTGGTGCGTGCCGGGCAGGGGCTGGGTGTCGTCGCGCTCGGGAGGCTGCGGGTGCGGTGTCTGCTCGCTCATGCATCGAGCATGGCCGGTGAGTCTGAAACAGCACTGAGAGGCGGCTTTGACTACCGCGTGAGGTGGCCGGCTCAGGCGTGGGCGGCCGGACGGCGGCCGGCGGCGTCCTCGGCGTCCGGGGGTACGGCGGCGCCCGGCAGCGTCATGCGGAACGACGCGCCCCGCGAGCCCGCCCGGCCGGCCGTCACCGTGCCGCCGTGCCGCTCGGCCACCTGTGCCACGATCGACAGCCCGAGCCCCGACCCCGGCAGCGTCCTGGCCTCCGGGGAGCGGTAGAACCGGTCGAACACGTGCGGCAGGTCGGCCTCGTCGATCCCGCGGCCCTCGTCCTCGACGGTGAGCGTGCCGGAGGTCAGCCGCACCGTCACGGTCCCCAGGGGCGGGCTCCACTTGGCGGCGTTGTCGAGGAGGTTCGTCGCCGCACGTTCCAGGGCACCCGGCTCACCGGTCAGCCACCACGGCGACGTCTCGACGTCGAAGTGCAGGCCCTGTGCGCGGCGGCGTACCCGCTCCACGGCGCGGTCGACGACCTCCGAGAAGTCCACCAGCTCGATGGCAGCGGGGGTGCGGTGGTCCCGGGCGAGCTCGGTCAGGTCGCCGATCAGGGTGGTCAGCTCCTCGATCTGGAACCGGACGTCGTCCATCAGCTCGGCACGCGACTCCGGCGACAGCCCGCCGCGCGAGTCGGCCTGGATGAGCAGGTCGAGGTTGGTGCGCAGCGAGGTGAGCGGGGTGCGCAGCTCGTGGCCGGCGTCCGCGACGAGCTGGCGCTGCCGGTCGCGGCTGGCCGACAGCGCGGCCAGCATCGCGTTGAACGCGGTGGCCAACCGGGCGATCTCGTCGTTGCCCTCGACCTCGATCGGGTCCAGCTCCTCGGTGCGGGCGATCTCCTCGGCGGCCTCGGTGAGGCGGCGTACCGGCCGCAGGCCGTTGCGGGCGACCGCCCAGCCGGCCAGCGCCGCCGCGATCACCCCGAGCGCCCCGAACACGAACAGCACGAAGCCCAGCTTCTCGAGGGTGTAGCGGTTGCTCTTCAGCGACTGGGCGAGCACCAGCGCGGTGCCCGGCTCGTTGCCCGGCACCGCGGCCACCCGGTAGACGTCGTCGCCGGTGAGGATGGTGCGGACCGAGTAGCTGCTGGCTCCCTGCGCCACCGCGAGCTCCGGCGCACCCAGCGTGATCGGGTCCTCGCCGGGGACCCGCGTGGTGACGACGCGGTTGCGTGCGGTGACGATGCCGATCTTCACGTCCGCGGCACCGACCATCCACGACGGCACCGCGTTGGCGGTCAGCTGGCTCAGCGTGCCCGACTGGGCGGCGGCGCTGGCCCGGGTGCGCAGCGACCGGTCGAGCGTGTCGAGCAGCTGGTGCCGGACGGTGAAGTACGCCGCCGCCGCGACCAGGGCGACCGAGAGGCCGACGGCGATGGTGGCCAGCAGGGTCACCCGGCTGGCCAGCGACCTCCGGTACTGCCAGGTGCGCGGGTCGACCATCAGGCTTCCTTGAGGACGTACCCCACGCCGCGGACCGTGTGGATCAGCCGCGGCTCGCCCTCGGCCTCGGTCTTGCGCCGCAGGTACCCGACGTAGACCTCGAGGGAGTTCGCCGTCGTCGGGAAGTCGTAGCCCCACACGTCCTCGAGGATGAACGAGCGTTCGAGCACCCGCCGTGGGCGGCGCAGGAACATCTCGAGCAGTGCGAACTCGGTGCGGGTCAGCTCGATCATCCGCGATCCGCGCCGCACCTCGCGGGTGGCGACGTCCAGCGAGAGGTCGGAGAAGGAGAGCACCTCGTGCGGCTCGCCGTCCGGGGCGGCGTGGCTGCGGCGCAGCAGAGCTCGGAGCCGGGCGAGCAGCTCCTCGAGCGCGAACGGCTTGGTGAGGTAGTCGTCGGCGCCGGCGTCGAGGCCCTCGACGCGGTCCCCCACCGAGTCACGCGCGGTGAGCACCAGGATCGGCAGGTCGTTGCCGGCCGAGCGCAGCGCCCGGGTCGTCTCGATGCCGTCGAGGCGCGGCATCATCACGTCGATCACCAGGGCGTCGGGCTGTCCCACGGCGATGGCCGCCAGCGCCTCGGCGCCGTCGCCGGCGAGGCTGACGGCGTACCCGTTGAACTCCAGGGACCGGCGTAGCGACTCGCGCACCGACCGGTCGTCGTCGACCACGAGCACGCGGGAGGTCTCAGCACTGCTCACGCGACCACTGTGCCACTTCGACCTGAGTCGGCCCTGAGAACGCCTCACCCCAGGCTGCGGGCGGCATCGCCGGCCCGGGCTCCGTAGCCGCCGCCGAACATGCAGGCGTGCACGAGCAGCGGATACAGCTGGTGCAGGGGGATGCGGTCGGCCCACCCCTCAGCCAGCGGGGCCACCTCGTCGTAGGCCTCCAGCACCCGTGGCAGGTGCGCGCACCCGAACAGCGAGAGCATCGCCAGGTCGCTCTCGCGGTGCCCGCCGTGAGCGGCTGGGTCCACGACGTGCACGGGGCCGTCGACCGACCACAGCAGGTTGCCCGACCAGAGGTCGCCGTGCAGAAGGGCCGGTGGCTCCGGGGGGCCGGCGAGGTCGACGATGCGGCGGACCACCGCCTCGACGGCGGAGGCGTCGCGCGGGTCGATCCGGCCGCGGTCGCGCGCGAGCTTGAGGTAGGGCAGCACCCGCCGGGTCGCGTAGAACTCGGGCCAGGTGGGGGCGGTCCGGTTCGGCATCGGGAGCGCGCCGATCCAGCCGTCGTGGCCGTCCTCGGCGCCGAACACCGGGGACCCGGTGGTGTGGGTGCGCGCCAGGTCGCGGCCGAAGCCCTCGGCGGCCTCGGGACCCGGCCGGCCGGTCTCCACCCACGCCAGCACCAGGCAGTCCTCCTCGGCTGCGAGCACCTCGGGCACCGGTACGCCGCCGGTCTCGGCGAGGAGCCGCAGACCGCGCGCCTCGGCGGCGAAGAAGCCCGGCGGCGCGTTCGGCCGGGTCTTCACCAGCGCGGAGCGGCCGTCGGAGAGTCGCAGCCGCGTGGCCGTGCAGATGTCGCCGCCGGCCACCGGAGTGGTCGCCACGACGGCGGTGCGGAGGAGCCCCTCCACCCGCTGGGACAGTGCGCCGGCCCGGGCCATCTCAGCGGGAGGTTCCCGCGGCGTCGGCCAGCAGCCCGGCCAGCCGGTCCGACGTACGCTCGATCATCGCGAGGACCTCGGAGAACCCGTCGTCGCCGCCGAAGTAGGGGTCGGGGACCTCCCGGTCGGCGCCCACGGCCCGGGGGTCGAAGTCGCGGAACAGGCGCACCCGTCCCTCCGCCTGCAGCCGCTCGGCGTCGGGCCCGGCGGCCTCGAGCACGTCGGCGAGGTTCTGCCGGTCCATGGCCAGCACCAGGTCGCAGTCATCGACCCAGCTGCTGTCGAACTGCCGCGCCTCGTGCCGGCTGGCGTCGTACCCGTGCGCGGTGAGCAGCGCCGCGGCGCGCCGGTCCATCGGGTCGCCGACGTGCCAGTCGCCGGTCCCGGAGCTGGCCACCTCGACCCTCAGGTCCGCTGCGGCGACCCGGTCGCTGAGCACCACGTCGGCCATCGGCGAGCGGCAGATGTTGCCCAGGCACACGAGGGCCACGCGGTACGGCGCCCCGCCCGGTCGACGGGGCGCGGGAAGGCCGGCGCCGGCTGGCTCCGCCGGATCGTGGGGGGCGGTGCGACCGGTGGCGCGGGCGGGGTCGACGGCGGCCACGGCTCAGTCCCCGTCCGGGAGCACGATCTCGAGCATCCAGGTGGCCACGGTGATGACGACCGCGCCGAGCACGGCCGTCCAGAGCCCGTCCACCGAGAAGCCGAGGTCCAGCCGGGTCGCGATCCACTCGGTGAGCAGCAGCATGAAGCCGTTGATGACCAGCAGCAGCAGCCCCAGCGTGAGCACGATGAACGGCAGGCTGAGCAGCTTCACCACCGGCGCGACGAACGCGTTCACGAGGCCGAAGACCACCGCCACCACGAGCAGCGTGAGGACCTGGTCCTCCGTCGTGGCGCCGGTGACGCGGATCCCGTCGAGCAGCCAGGCGGCGGCGGCGAGTGCCAGCGCGTCGACGGCGACGCGGAGCAGGAACCTCATCAGCTCGTCGCCTCCTCGGCTCCGGTCGGGGGGTCGTGGGGTCGTGGGGTCGTGGGTGGTGGATGGTCCGTCGGTGGTGGGTCGCCCGAGGGCTCGATGATGCCAGGTAGGGCGAGACCTTGTCAGCGTGGAGGGGCCGGTGTCCGCACGGTGGCCGGCCTCGACGTCGCCGCGCTCCAGCAGGTGCAGCAGCGCCCGGTGGTACTCCAGCTCCCGGCGAAGACGTGGACGACCCATCAACCAACACCCACTCAGATCGAGATGGTGCATCCACCCCCTGAGTCCGCGGGCTGAGGAACAGCATCTAGCGCGCACGGTGAGCGGGTCGTGCTGTGGGCGGGGCTGAGGAACAGCATCAAGCGCGCACGGTGAGCGGGTCGTGCTGCGCAGCCGCGACAGCATCCGAGTGCCGACAGCCCAGCGGGGCCGGCGCGCACCGGTTCGCGGGGAGGCGACACCAGGTCCGCACCGTGCCCTGAGCCGCCGTACCCCGATTCGTCCGCTGTCGCCCCGCGGAAGGCGGGCTCGCAACTGCGGACGAATCGGGGTGATCAGTCGGGGCTGTCGGGGCGGCGTACGGCGGCCGACAGGTTCGCCACCGCGGCCGGGTCGGGGGAGGCGGCCGACCGGTTGGTGGCGGCGACCTCCTCGACCAGCTCACGCCGGCGGACCTGCACGCTGCGCGGGGCGTCCACCCCGATCCGGACGACGTCGCCGCGGACCTCCAGGACGGTGACCTCGACGTCGTCGCCGATCACGACGCTCTCGCCGAGACGGCGGCTCAGCACCAGCATGGTCACTCCTGTCGCGTGCGGCGGGTGGGTCGGCCCCTAGTCTCTCGTGCCGGGGGGCACGGTGCCGCGGCGGCCACCCAGCGGGGCCTGCATCGGCAGCTCGGGGTCGTCCAGGATCACCTGCAGCGCCCGGCGGTTGCGGTGGTTGACCAGCAGCGGGGCCCGGAGGTTGACGGTCGCATCCGCGGGCGCGGCACCGAGCGTCACCACCGAGAGCAGCAGCAGGTCCTCGACGTCACGTACCTCCAGCGGGGCGACGGCCTCCTCGTCGACCTCGGGGGTGTAGTCGCCGAAGAACTCGGCCGGAGGCACCACCACGAAGCTCACCGCGGGATCCTCCAGCGAGCGCAGGTCGCAGATCGTGCCGTCGTCGACGAGCCGGGCGAGCGCGAACCGCTGCAGCTCCGGGAACCCGGCGAGCGGCCGGACCATCTCGATCACGGGCAGGTCCTCGGTCACGTCGGCAGTCAGCTCGGCGGTCATCTGCACAGTCTCCTGGGTCGGGCGTACGGCGGCGATGCGGGTCACCGGAGGAAGTCCAGCAGCGAGGGCTGCAGCACCCGCGCGGTCGCACCGAGAGCGGACTGGTAGGCGACCTCCTGCAGCTGCAGGTCGACGACCGCCTTGGCGATGTCGACGTTCTCCACCTCGGAGAGCGCCGCGGTGTTGCCGAGGGTGGCGTCGGCCAGGGTGCGCTGGGCGCCCTCGACCCGACCGTAGCGGGTGCCCACGTCGGCGAGGGCGCTGAGCATCTGCTTGCTCACGGCGTCGATCCTGTCCAGGGAGCCGCCGAGCTGGTCGGGGGCGCCGGTCATGGCGGCGATGGTGTCGTCGAGCACCGCGAAGAGGTCGTCGCCGCCGACGGAGAACGCCTCGGGCCCGGTGATGTCGACCCGCACGGTGAGCCCGGCGCCGATCGTGCGGACCACGCCGGTCGGCTCGCCGCCGTAGGTGCCGGCGGCGTCGTACGCCGCCGCACTGCCGGTCGTGCCGCCGAAGAGCGGACGGCCCAGGTGCTGGGTGTTGGCCAGCGACAGCAGCGAGTCGCGGATCTG
Organism: uncultured Actinomycetota bacterium; assembly: GCA_963835385.1. Classification (GTDB taxonomy): domain Bacteria; phylum Actinomycetota; class Actinomycetes; order Propionibacteriales; family Nocardioidaceae; genus Nocardioides_B. Next base: position 625,380 of record CAWIFK010000010.1, on the reverse strand, counting down.
GGTCAGCTCGGTGGCCAGGGCGGCGCGCGCGTCGACGCTCGTCGACCCGGTCGAGGCGCCCCGGACGACCAGGTCGCGCGCCTTGCGCACGTTGTCGACCATCGAGGTCAGCGTGCCGTCGGTCTGGCCGAGGTAGGCCAGGCCGTCGGAGGCGTTGCGGGCGTGCTGGGCGTCGGCGGCGAGCTGCGCGCGCAGCCGCATCGCGTCGTTGGTCCCGGTGGGGGAGTCCGAGGGGCGGTTGATGACCCGGCCCGAGGACAGCTGTTCCTGGGTGCGGCCCAGCCGGTTCAGCCCGGTCTGCAAGGACGTGAGCGACCGCTCGACCATGAGCCGCTGGGTGATCCGCGCGCTGCTCATCAGCGAGCTCCCGTCCGGTTGATGAGGGTGTCGAGCACGGAGTCCATCGTGGTCAGCACCCGGGCGGCGCCCTCGTAGGCGCGCTGGGCCGCGAGCAGGTTCACCATCTCCTCGTCGATGCTGATGCCGGAGAGTGCCTCGCGCGAGCCGTCGACCTGGGCCGCCATCACGGCCTGGTTGGCCGCCGACTGCCGGGCGGCGCCGACGGTGACGCCGAAGGAGGTGACCAGGCGGCGGTAGTCGGACGACCCGAGGTCGAGAGCTCCCAGCGCGGAGGCATTGGTGTTGTCGAGGGTGCCGCGGGCGGGATCGGCGGCGGCGACGGCGGCGGGGTCGGTGACCAGGACGCTGAGCGAGCCGGCCGTCGTCCCGCCGAAGAACGCGCCGCCCGGCGCGCCGCCGAGGTCCGCGCCCTGCTGGTGCCGTCCGTTGGTCGCGGCGACGAGCGTGGCGACGAAGGCGTCGAGGCCGGCGCGGTAGTCGGGCAGGTCGGAGGTGAGCACCCGGAGCGCTGCCCCGGTCTCGCCGGCGGGCGGTACGACGGCGGTGCCGCCGACGGTGAACCGGACCGGTGCGGCGGCCGCCCCGTCGAGGGAGCCGGAGCCGCTGACCGTCACCGCGGAGGCGGTGGCGCCGGCGACCAGCGCGACGCTGCCGATGCGGACGTCGACGGTGGTGTCGGCGTTGAGGGTCACCGTGCTCCCGGTGAGCTCGGCCAGTCGCATGGTCAGCTGGTCGCGCTGGTCGAGCAGCACGCCGGCGTCGGTCCCGGCCACGTGCGCGCTGCGAAGACCCTTGTTGACGTCGGCGAGCTGGGCGGCCAGGCCGTCGACCTCCTCGCCGAGCGCGCTCAGGCGGTCGCGCTGGTCGGCCCACTCGGTGGTGACCGCGCGGTCCTGGGCGGTGACCGCGGCCCGCAGCGTCTCGGCGCGGGCCAGCAGCTGGCTGCGGGCGGCCGCGTCACCGGGGTTGTTGGCGACATCGTGCCAGCCGGCCTTGAACGCGGTCAGTGCCGCGCCGACACCGTTGTCGCCGGGCTCGCCGATCGTGGTCTCGAAGCGCACGAGCGAGGCGGCGCGGGCGTCGGCGAAGAACAGGCCGGCGTGCTCGGTGCGGGCCCGGGCGTCGAGCAGCGGGTCGACCATCCGGGTGATCGGGCCGGACTGCACGCCGTCGCCGCTGCCCACGCCCCACCGGGACCACAGCGCCGGCGTGGCGGGAGCTCCGGTGGCCTGCCCGACGACCTGGCGGCGCGCGTAGCCGGGAGTGCCGGCGTTGGCGACGTTGCCGCTGGCCACGTCCATGGCCACCTGCTGGTGGCGCATCGCCGAGACGGCGGTGTTCAGCGACGAGAAGGTGCCGGTCATGGTCACAGGCTCCTGTCGAGGAGAGAGGCGCGACGGTCGGTGGCGACGGCACCGTCGGACCCGTAGGTGCCGGCGCCCTCCGAGAGCGAGAGCAAGGTGGCCTGGGCCGCGTGGTAGCCGGCGGTCAGCAGCTCGCGGTTGGACTCCGAGAGCCGGGTGATCCTGGCGGCGGTCGTGGTGAACGCCTCGCGGTGGTCGAGCCAGATGCTGCGCCACGGCTCGTCGCAGCACTCCGCGATCTCGCGCAGGCTGGGGTTCGGCTCCAGGCCGAGCTCCTCGGCGACCGCCTCCACCTCGACCGACCGGAGCAGCTCGAAGTCGCGGATCCGCTCGAGCACCGTCTCGACGTCGCGGGCGGCGGCGGCCAGCCAGTGGGTGCGGCCGTTCTCCAGGACCAGCTGCTCGACCTCGAGCTTGTAGGCCAAGGTCTCGAGCAGCTCGCGTTCGTGCCACAGGACCGAGGAGAGGTCTTCCATGGACATCGGGGGCTCCAGTGCTGCTGGTCGGATGGGTTGCCGCCTTATCGGCGGCCGGGCCCGCACCTTGAGGGATCACAGCGAACTCTTTTCGCCTGGTGCGTCTCGTGGGTCGCGGGATGGGTGAGCAGGGATGGCCCGAACGGGTCAGGGCCCCCGTAGCCCGCCACCGGCGGGCGCTGGACGTTCGGACTAAAAACGGACATCTCGGTCAAGAGTTCTGCACCGAGTACCGACGTTCCTCACGTGTTGATGACTCGGGCCGCGGCCGCTTCCCCCCTCTCCGGTGACCCCTCGGTTTCCCGTTCCGCCGAGGGCGTCGCGGAGCGCCCCTCCGAGGACGAGCTGGTCCGGAGCGCGCTCCCCCTGGTGGGGCACCTCGTCCGGAGCCTGCTCGGCCGGGTGCCGGCGCACGTCTCCCGCGACGAGCTGGTGAGTGCCGGGATGCTGGCGCTGGCCCAGGCGGCCCGGTCCTTCGACCCCGCCCGCGGGGTCAGCTTCACCGGCTACGCCTCCACCCGGATCCGCGGGGCGCTGCTCGACGAGCTGCGCAGCCTGGACTGGGCGAGCCGCTCGGTACGGCGTCGGGCCCGCGAGGTCGACGACGCGCGCGGCGAGCTCGCCGTGGTGCTCGGGCGTCCGGCCAGCGACGCGGAGGTCGCCTCGTCGCTGGGCATCGCGGTCTCCGAGCTCGCCGCCCACCACGACGACGTGAGTCGGGCCGCGGTGCTCTCGCTGGAGGGCTACCAGGAGGCGTCGCGGGGCGACGTCCTTCCGTCGGGCGGCCCCACCCCGGAGGACGTCCTGGAGAAGCGTGAGCGGATCGCCTACCTGCACGACGCGGTCGAGCAGCTTCCCGAGCGGCTGCGTGCCGTGGTCGAGGGCTACTTCTTCGCCGAGCGGCCGATGGCCGAGATCGCCGCAGAGCTCGGGGTCACAGACTCGCGGATCTCGCAGCTCCGGGCCGAGGCGGTGACGCTCCTGCGCGGTGCGCTCACCTCCGCGCTGGAGCCGCAGGCGGCCGAGCGGCGCGAGCCGCCCTCCGGCTGCGCGGCGCGCCGCAAGGAGGCCTACTACGCCAGCGTCGCCGCGCACCGCAGCTACACCGCCCGTCTGGCGCCGCGGCGCGGCGAGCCGTTCTCCGCCTGAGCCGCAGCAGCAGGCGCGAGAAAAAGTCCACCACATTCCTCAGGCCGGGACCGTCCCGGCCGATGACACCGGCATCACCGGCCCATGGACGGGCCGTTCGACCCACTCAGGGAGGAAATCATCATGGGTCTTCAGATCAACCAGAACATCGCGGCGATGAACTCGTACCGCAACCTGTCCGTCACCGACGGCCAGATGGCCAAGTCGCTGGAGAAGCTGTCCAGCGGTTTCCGGATCAACCGGGCGGCCGACGACGCCGCCGGCCTGTCGATCAGCGAGGGCCTGCGCTCGCAGGTCGGTGGCCTCAAGGTCGCCGCCCGCAACGCCCAGGACGGCATCAGCGTCGTGCAGACCGCTGAGGGTGCGCTCACCGAGGTGCACTCGATGCTGCAGCGGATGAACGACCTCACCGTGCAGTACGCCAACGGAACCCAGAACGCGGACTCCAAGGCAGCCCTGAAGGGTGAGTACGACGCGCTGAAGACCGAGATCGGTCGGATCCAGGACAACACCAAGTTCAACGGCGTTGCCCTCTTCGGTGGCTCGGCGACCACGGACTTCCAGGTCGGCTACGCATCCTCGGACAAGATCACGGTCGACCTCAGCGGCAAGATCGACGCCTCCGCGCTGGACATCGCCACCTCGTCGAGCGACGCGGTCCAGGGCGTCATCACCGAGACCTCGACGCTGCGCAGCAACCTCGGCGCGCTGCAGAACCGGTTCGAGCACACGGTGAACAACCTCAACGTCGCGGTGGAGAACCTGTCCGCGTCGGAGAGCCGCATCCGCGACACCGACATGGCCCAGGAGATGATGAGCTTCACCCGCTCGCAGATCCTGTCCCAGGCCGGCACCGCGATGCTCGCGCAGGCCAACCAGGCGCCGCAGGGCGTCCTGCGCCTGCTCCAGTGATGACCCGGCGCGACTGACGAGTCGGGAGGACGCCGGTCGCGCCGGGCGGGGACCACGGTGGGAGCAGGTGCGCAGCACCTACTCCCACCGTCCTCGACAGCTACACAGCCACAGCCGCGGCCCGGAGGAGGAGACGACCATGGCGAACGCCAGCATCGGCGGCCTCGTCAGCGGCCTCGACACCGCCACGATCATCAGCCAGCTCATGCAGCTCGAGGCGCAGCCGCAGAGCCGGCTGAAGGTCCGGGCGGCCGGCGAGGAGACGGCGATCACCTCGCTCCAGGCCCTGAACACCAAGCTGGCCGGCATCGCCACCAAGGCCGCCGAGCTGGCGAGCGGATCCACCTGGAGTGCCACCAAGGCCGCCACCGACAGCGAGCACGTCACGGCGAGCACCCGTGCGGGCACGGCGGCGGCCACCGTGACCTTCGACGTGGTGCGGCTCGCCACCCGCAGCCAGGCCTCCTACGCCACGGCTGCCACCTCGGCCGCCGCCGGCGTCGTGCCCGCGGGCGCGACGCTCGAGGTCGCCCGCGCCGACGGCTCCAGCCAGGTGCTGGACGTCGGCACCGGGTCCTTGCAGGACGTGACGGCGGCCCTGAACGGCACCGGCACCGGACTCACCGCGGCGCTCGTGCGGGCAGGGACCGACACCGACGGCGTCACGCCGACCTACCGGCTCTCGGTCTCCTCGGCGGCGACCGGCGCCGGCACGGGCTTCACCCTCTCCGTCGGCGGCGACCCCGCCGCGTTCCTCGGCGGGGTCACCGGAAGCGCGGTGACCGGCCAGGACGCCGAGATCCAGGTCAGCGGGATGCCCGGGACCCTGACGTCCGCCTCGAACACCTTCACCGACCTGGTGCCGGGGGTGGACGTCACCCTGCGTGCCCGACCGACCGCGCCGGTGACCGTCACCGTCACGCCGGACGCGACCGCGCTCGCCGAGAAGGTCAAGGCGCTCCTGGAGGCGGTCGGCTCGGCGGTGTCGGACATCGACAAGCTCACCAACTACGACCCCGTCACCAAGAGGGCGGGCCTGGCCGCCGGCGACTCCACCCTGCGCTCGGTCCGCGACCAGCTGCTGTCGACCTTCGTCGGCAGCGTCGACGGCCAGCCCCTGGCGGACCTCGGGATGGAGGTCGACCGCTACGGCACGCTGACCTTCGACGCCGACCGGTTCGCCGCGGCGTACGCAGCCGCCCCCGCCCGCGTCGGGGACGCCTTCGTCGTGCGGGCCGGCGACGGGGGGCTCGCCGCCGGGCTGGAGTCGCTCGGCAAGCAGCTCAGCAACTCCTCCGACGGACTGGTCACCTCGTTGGTGAAGGGCCGGAGCTCGACGCTCGAGGGCCTCAACGACGCGATCGAGCGCTGGGACTCCCGGCTCTCGGTCCGCCGCGCCAGCCTGGAGCGCCAGTACGGCGCCCTGGAGGTCGCGCTGGGCAGGCTCCAGAGCCAGTCGCAGTGGCTGGCCGGTCAGATCAGCTCGCTCCCGCGCATGAGCAACGGCTAACGGAAGGCCATCATGAACGCACGCAACGCCTACGTCGGCCAGATGGTCAGCACTGCCGGCCCGGCCCGGCTGCTGGTCCTCCTCTTCGAGCGGCTCTCCCTCGACGTGCAGCGCGCCGTCGCCTGCCAGGAGGGCCGCGACTTCGCGGCCGCGAGCGAGCACCTCATCCACGCTCAGGAGATCCTCATGGAGCTGCGGACGTCGCTGCGCCACGACCTGTGGGACGGCGCCGCCGGCCTCGACGCGATCTACGCCTGGCTGCACACCCAGCTGGTCCGCGCGAACACCAGCCGCGACGTCGCGGTCACCCGCGACGCGCAGCGCGTCGTCGACCCGCTGGTCGAGACCTGGCGCGAGGCCGCCCTGGTCAGCGCAGCGGCAGGATGAGCGGACCGAGCGACCGGGCGGTCTGGGCGGACGTCCTGGACGAGCTCGAGTCCACCCTGCACGCGGTCGAGCGGCTGCTCGACGGCGAGGAGCCGGGCGACGCGGTACCAGCGTGGATGCCGCCGGTCACCGCCGGCGCGATGCCCACCGACCTCGGCCCCCGGGCGCGAGGCCTGCACCGGCGGCAACAGGAGCTGATCGCCCGCACCGTCACCGCGACCTTCGGCACCCGGCAGAAGCTGGGGCTGCTCGACAGGCTGACCGGCCTCCACGCCGCCCGGCGGCCGGACACCGCGGCGTACGTCGACCTGAAGGCCTGACCGGCCGCGCACCGGCGCGGTGGTGTGGACGGATGCGCGGCGCCCTGCCGCCAGTCCTCGGTCCTCGGGCCCGCGACACGCCGGCACGCGCAGTTGTTGTGGGAAACCCTCAGGTCGGGCGGCACCCGGCCGACTGACATCGGCGAGCACGGATCGCTCGCCCCTCTGCCGACGGACCGGCGCCCCGCACCAGCACGAAAGCCGGTCATGCTTCTTTCCGGTACGGACGCCGTCGGTTCCGCGCTCTGGGCCGCCCTCGACGGTCTGTCGATGCGGCAGCGGGTCGCCGCCGACAACATCGCGAACATGGACACCCCCGGCTTCATCGCCTCGCGGGTGGACTTCGAGTCCTCGCTGCGCGGTGCCCTGGCCGACGGCGTGGTGACCCGCTCCGAGGCGGGCCCGGTGCACAGCGCGTCGACCGCGACCCCCGGCGCCGACGGCAACAACGTCGACCTGGCCGCCGAGACGATGACCGCGATGCAGGCGACGTTCCGCTACCAGCTGCTCTCCCGTGCGGTCGGTGACCGCGCCGCGCTGGTGACCACCGCGATCGGCGGCATGTGATGGGCGCCTTCGACATGATGAACATCGCCGGCACCGGCCTGGCGATGCACCAGACGTGGCTGGACTGCCTGTCCTACAACATCGCCAACGTCAACACCGCCCGGTCGACGGGGGAGAGCGCCTTCCAGGCGCAGTACGCCATGGCGCAGACCGTCGAGAGCGGCGGCGTCCGCGTCTCCGGCATCTCGCTCGGCGACCCTGCCGGCCGCGTGGTCCACCAGCCCGACCACCCGCTGGCCGACGCCGCGGGCGACGTCCGGATGCCCGACCTCGACATGGGCAGCCAGATGAGCCAGCTCGTCATGGCCCAGCGCGGCTTCCAGGCGCAGGCCGCCGTGGTCCGCAACGCCCAGGACACCTACTCCGCCGCGCTTTCCATCGGGAGGAACGCATGAGCACCCCCACGAGCCCCTCGACCGCCAGCGAGCACCGCCCATGAGCATCGGCGGCATCGAGGCGATCGGCGGCTTCACGCCGATGGTCCCTCCCACGCTCCAGGCCGGTGCGGTCGCCCCGACCGCGGGTGTCGCCGGCGTCGGTTCGGCCACCGGTGTCGAGGGCGCGGCCGGTGCCGACTTCTCCCAGATCCTCAGCCAGGGCCTGCAGAACCTCGAGGGACTGCACGACCGGGCCGACCAGCTCGCGGTCCAGGCGGCCACCGGTGACCTCACCGCGCTGCACGACTACACCGTCACCGCCACCGAGGCCGGGGTCGCCACGCAGCTCACGACCGCTGTTCGCAACAAGGCACTCGAGGCCTTCCAGGAGATCATGCGGATGTCGGTCTGATGCGGCACCAGATCACCGGGCGGCTGCAGTCGCTCCAGCGCACGTTCGGCACCTTCACCGCGGGGCAGAAGGCCGTGGCCGTGGTGGGCAGCCTCGCGCTGCTGCTCGCCGGCGTCATGGTGTTCCGGTGGGCCTCGACCCCGTCGTACGCCCCGCTGTTCACCAACATCGCTCCCGCGGACGCCTCCGCGGTCATCGACCAGCTCGAGTCCTCCGGCACGCCGTATGAGCTCACCGACGGTGGCGGCACGATCCTGGTGCCGCGCAACGAGGTGTACGACGCCCGTATCCAGCTCAGCGGCGAGGGTCTGCCCAGCCAGAGCTCGAGCGGCTACGGCCTGCTGGACAGCCAGAGCCTGTCCACCTCGCAGTTCCAGGAGCAGACCAGCTACAAGCGCGCCATCGAGGGAGAGCTGGAGAAGACCGTCGAGGCCCTCGACGCGGTCCAGACCGCGGTGGTCCACGTGGCGATGCCCCAGGAGAAGCTCTTCGAGAGCGAGCAGGAGCCCACCACGGCGTCGGTGCTGCTGCAGACCCGCCCGGGAGCCTCGCTCGACAGCGGCCAGGTGCAGGCCGTCGTCCACCTCGTCGCCTCCAGCGTGGAAGGGCTCGACGCCAAGCAGGTCACCGTCACCGACTCGACCGGCCGGGTGCTCTCCGCCGCCGGCGACGAGGCCGGCGCCCTCGGCGACGCCCGCGTCCAGCAGGTGCGGGCCTTCGAGGACCGGATGGGCACCGCCGTCACCGGGGTGCTGGACCGGGTCCTGGGCACCGGCAACTCCGCGGTGCAGGTGACCGCCGACCTGAACTTCGACAAGACCACCACCAAGACCACCCGTCTGTTCACCGACCCCAAGGCGCTGCCGGTCAGCGAGACCACCAAGACCGAGACCTACACCGCGCCGGACGGCGCCGCCGGCCCTGGCGGTGTGGTCGGTCCGGACGGGCAGCTGGACCCCGGTGCGGGCGGGGCCGGCGGCGGGTCGAGCTACAAGTCGAAGTCGCGCACCGCCGACAACCCGGTGGCGACCACCGTCGAGGACCGCGAGGCCGCCCCCGGCAACGTGGAGAGCCTCCACGTCGGCGTGGTGCTGGACGCCCAGGCCCTGGGTGCGATCACGCCCTCGGAGGTCGAGGGGCTGGTCACCAGCGCGCTCGGCATCGACAAGCGCCGCGGCGACACGGTGGAGGTCACCTCGATGCCGTTCGACCGCAGCCAGGAGGAGGCGGCGGCCGCCGCGCTGGCCGCCGCCGCGGAGGCCGACCAGAAGGCCCAAACGATGTCGCTGGCCAAGACCGGCGGCCTGGTGCTCCTGCTGCTGCTGGTCCTGCTCGCCGCCTGGCGGCAGTCGCGCAAGCGCTCCCGGCTGCGCGAGCAGGCCACGACGTACGTCGTCGAGCAGCTGCGCCGCAGCAACGAGGCGGTCGCGGCCGCGCCGATCCCGGCCGAGCTGCCGGCGCCGGACACGACCGCCGAGCTGCGGATGGCCGCGCGCGACGAGATTGCGGCGCTGGTCGAGCGGCAGCCCGAAGAGGTCGCCCAGCTGCTGCGCGGCTGGCTCGTGGAGGCGAACCGCTGATGACGCTGACCCTCAACGAGCGGGGCGTGCGCAAGGCCGCCGTCCTCCTGGTCCAGCTCGGACAGGAGCAGGCCGCCAAGCTGCTCGGCCACCTCCCCGAGAACGAGGTCGAGGCGATCTCCGCGGAGATCTCGGCGCTGGAGTCCCTGGGCGCCGACGAGACCGAGGAGGTGCTCGCGGAGTTCCGCCAGCTCGCCACGGCCCAGGCGCACATCATGCGCGGTGGTCCGGCCTTCGCCCGGGCGCTGCTCGAGGAGTCCCTGGGCCGCGAGCGGGCCGAGTCGATCATGAACCGGCTGGCCGCCTCGGCGATGCAGCTGCCGTTCCAGTTCCTGCACCGCGCCGACCCCCGTCAGCTGCTGTCCTTCATCGCCGGTGAGCACCCCCAGGTGATCGCCGTCGTGCTGGCGCACCTGCCCAGCGACAAGGCCAGCTGGGTGGTGTCCGGGCTGGACCCGGACCTGCAGGCCGACGTCGCCCACCGGATCGCGGTCATGGACCGGACCTCGCCGGAGGTCCTGGCACGGCTCGAGGGCGTGCTCGAGCGGAAGATGTCCTCGGTGCTGCAGCCGATGGAGATGTCGGCCATCGGTGGGCTGGACCCCCTGATCCAGATCATCAACCGCGCCGACCGCGCCACCGAGCGGCTCATCGTCGAGGGCCTCCAGGCACGCGACCCCGAGCTCGCCGAGGAGGTCAAGAGCCGGATGTTCATGTTCGAGGACCTCACCCTCCTCGAGAACAAGGACGTCCAGCTGGTGCTGCGGCAGGTGGAGTCCGGCGACCTGGCGCTCGCGCTCAAGGGCGTCTCGGACGAGGTCCGCGCCAAGATCACCGCGAACATGTCCGAGCGCGCCTCCGCGGTGCTGCTCGAGGACCTCGAGCTGCTCGGCCCGGTCCTGCTCCGGCAGGTCGAGGAGGCCCAGCAGAAGATCATCCTCAGCATCCGCCGGCTCGAGGACGCCGGCGAGATCGTGCTGCGCAGGAACGCCGATGACGAGTACGTCGACTGAGCGCGCCGGCGGGCGGGTGCTGCGCGGGCTGCCGCCGCAGGCCACCACCCCGGCCGGTACCGCCGGCGACCTGCGCACCGGCACCTGGACCCGGCTCGGCACCGGCACCGTGCTGGGCGACGCCGTGACCGAGGCGGCGCTCGGCTCCGTCGCGGAGGCCGCACGGGCCGCCGGGCACGCCCAGGGCTACGCGGCCGGCTGGGCCGAGGGGCGGCGGCGGGTCGCGCTGGCGTCGCAGGACGCCGCCAGCAGTGCCGCCGCCACCCTGGCCGAGGACCGGCGCGAGCTGGCCACCCGGCAGGCGGGGCTCCTCGAGGCTCTGGCGGCCGCGGCCGAGCAGGTCCGCGGGTCCGTCGCCGCGCGGCACGACGAGCTGGCGGAAGGAGCGCTGCACCTGGCCCTCCAGATCGCCGAGGCAGTGGTCGGGCACGAGCTCGCCGTGGCCGCCGCGCCCGGGCGCGACGCCCTGGCCCGGGCCCTGCGAGCCGTCGAGCGGCCGGGCGAGGTCGTCGTGCGCCTGCACCCCGAGGACCTCGCGGAGCTCGACGGGGCCGCGCCGGCTGGGCGGTCGGTGACGCTGGTCCCGGATGCCGGGCTGCGGCGCGGTGACGCGGTGGCCGAGACCGAGGACGGTCTCGTGGACGCCACCGTCGACGGGGCGCTGGCCCGGGTGCGGGAGGTGCTCGGATGCTGAGGCTCCTCGACGACGACACCCGTCGCCGCGCCCTGGACGCTGCCCGGCCGGAGCGGCTCGGACGGCTCGTCGAGCTGCGGGGACTGCACCTTCTCTGCCGGGGCGTCGAGGCAGCCATCGGCGACGTGGTCGAGGTGCTCACCGGAGGCGACCCGGTGTGCGCGGAAGTCGTCTCCAGCACCTCCGCCGGGTCGGTGTGCCTCCCGCTCGGGGCCACGCACGGCCTGCGGGCCGGGGCCGCGGTGCGCGCGACGGGGGCGCCGCTGCGGATCCCGGTCGGCCGCGCCCTGGCCGGCCGCGTGCTCGACGGTCTCGGCCGCCCGATCGACGGCGGCCCGACGCTGCAGGGGCTGCCGCACGTGCCGGTCGAGGGATCGGCGCCCCACGCACTGCTGCGCGGCCGCGTCGACACCCAGGTCGGGATGGGGGTGCGGGCCCTCGACGCGCTGGTCTCCGTGGGCCGCGGGCAGCGGCTCGGGATCATGGCCGGCTCCGGCGTCGGCAAGTCCACGCTGCTGTCGATGGTCGCCCGCGGCACCGACGCCGCCGTGTCGGTGATCGCCCTGATCGGCGAGCGCGGCCGCGAGGTGCGCGAGTTCCTCGAGAACGACCTGGGCCCCGAGGGCCTGGCCCGCTCCGTCGTCGTCGTGGCGACCTCCGACGCGCCGCCGGTCGAGCGGATGCGCGCCGCCTTCGTCGCCACCCGGATCGCCGAGTGGTTCCGCGACGAGGGCGAGGACGTCGTCCTGATGATGGACAGCCTCACCAGGGTCGCGATGGCGCAGCGCGAGATCGGCCTGTCCGCGGGCGAGCCGCCGGCGACGCGGGGCTACCCGCCCAGCGTGTTCGGCCTGCTGCCGCGGCTGCTCGAACGCGCCGGGCCCGGGGAGCGCGGCAGCATCACCGGCCTCTACACCGTGCTCGTCGAGGGCGACGACCTGCAGGACCCGATCGGCGACACCGCCCGCTCGATCCTCGACGGGCACGTCGTGCTCTCCCGCCGGCTCGCCACCGGCGGCCACTACCCGGCCGTCGACGTCCTCGAGTCCATCTCCCGGGTCGTCCCCTCGATCACGACCGAGCAGCAGCGGGCCGACGCCCTCGAGCTGCGCCGGCTGCTCGCCGCGCACCGCGACGTGCGCGAGCTCGTCGAGATCGGGGCGTACGTCCCCGGCGGGTCGCCCGACGCCGACCGCGCGCTGGAGCTGCTGCCCCGGATCGACGCCTTCCTGCGGCAGCGCCTCGACGAGGGCGGCTCGGCCGCCGAGACCTGGCAGCGGCTCCACGACCTGGTCGGTGCCCGGTGAGCGCGCCGGCACGGGCGCACGCCGAGGACCGCGGACTGCTCGCGGTGCGCCGGGTCCGTGAGGTCCGCGAGCAGGACAGCCGGATCGGCCTGCAGCACGCCCTCGCCGAGAGCCGCCGCAAGGCCGAGCACGCCGCACGGCTGCGGGCCGAGGTCGCGGCGGCCGAGGGGTTCGACGCCGGTTCCGCGGCCTCCTTCCGGGGCCACCTGCAGCATCTCGGTCTGCTGGCCCGGGCGAGCCTGCGGGCGGACGAGGCCGCGGTCTCGGGTGTCCACGTCGCCGAGGAGGCCACCCGGCGCTGGCAGCACGACCGCGCCGAGGTCCGGGTGGTCGAGCTGCTGCTCGAGCGCCGCGCCGCCGACCGCGCGGTCGAGCGGGCCCGTCGCGAGGCCGCCGAGCTCGACGACCTCGCCGCGGCCGGGTGGCTGCGCCGCCGTACCGCCGAGGCTCGAGCCGACGCCCGGACCGTCCCCCACACCGACCAGCCGGAGAGCACCCGATGAGTGTCACCGACGTCACCGCCCGCATCCAGCAGCTGCAGGGGCAGCTCGCGCTCCTCGGTGTCGCGCCCGCTCGCAGCGGGGGCGTCCTCGCCGGCGGTGCGACTCCCCGCCCGGTCGAGGGCACGCCGGCCACGCGAGCCGCGCAGGCCGCGCAGTTCTCCCAAGCCCTGGCCGGGGCGGACAGCGCCGCCGCCCTCGAGCGCCCCCAGCCCGCCGGTCAGGGGGGCGGCGCCGCGGACGCCGCCCAGCGGGTGATCGCCGAGGCTCGCAAGCATCTCGGCGTGCCCTACGTCTGGGGCGGCACGGATCCGGCGACCGGCCTGGACTGCTCGGGCCTGACCCAGCTGGCCTACCGCGCGGCGGGGGTCGAGCTGCCGCGGGTCTCCTACCAGCAGGCCCGCGAGGGCACCGCGGTGGCGAGCCTGGCCCAGGCCAGGCCCGGCGACCTCCTCGCCTTCGGCAGCCCGGTGCACCACGTCGCGATCTACCTCGGCGACAACCAGATGATCGAGGCGCCCCGGCCGGGGAAGAACGTCCAGATCACCGAGGTCTACGAGACGCCGAGCGCGATCCGGCGGGTGCTGCCCGAGCAGCCGGTTGCCGCCGCCTCCTCCTCGTCGTCGGTGGCGTCGGTCGCGTCGGTGGCGTCGGCCGGGGCGTCCCGGGTGGGCGGCGACCTGCCTGCGGGAACGCCGTACGCCGACCTGTTCGGCCGGGCGCAGCAGCGGTACGGCGTCCCGGCGACCCTGCTCGCGGCCGTCGCCCACCAGGAGTCCGGCTACAACCCGCAGGCGGTCAGCCCGGCCGGCGCCCGCGGCCTCATGCAGCTGATGCCGAGCACCGCGCGCGCACTGGGCGTCGACGCGATGTCCCCGGCCGACGCCGTCGACGGAGCCGCCCGGCTGCTCAAGGACCTGATCGGTGAGTTCCGGCGCGTCGACTGGGCGCTCGCTGCCTACAACGCCGGACCGGGAGCGGTGCACCGCTACAACGGCGTGCCGCCCTACCGCGAGACGCAGGCCTACGTGCCGGCGGTCCTCGGCTACCAACGACGACTGGAGAACGCGTGAGCATCACCCCGTTGCCGGCGCCGCCGCCGGCGTCTCCCGCATCCGAGCGCCCCTGCTCGACGCACCGCCGGCCCCGCGACGGTGCCGATCCCTTCGGGCCCTTGCTCGACCGGCTGCTCGGCGCCACTCCGCAGCCGTCGAGGGGCCGCACCGCCGCCGTCGTGCGCGAGCGTCCGGCCGCCGCGACGGACCCGGCGTCCGACGCCGGCGTGGTCGGCACGGCCGGTCAGCCCGCCGGCGGCTCGGTGGTGCCCGCCCGGTCCGCAGGCGCTGCCGGGGACCCGCGCGCAGGCGAAGGTGTCGCTGCCACCGGGGCCGCCGGGGACGTCGCTGCCGTCGGCGCGGCCCGGCTCGGGGTCGTGGCGCCCGCAGCCGCAGCCGGAACCGGCGCCGGCCTGACGGCTGCCACCCCCGGCGCCGGGGGTGGCTCCGACGGTGCCGGTACGACGGCGGGGGCGCCCGGCGCCGGACCTGCCGGGGCGCCGGCCGCCGCCGGGCCGGACGTCGCGGTGCCTGTCCACGGGAGCCCGGCTGCCACGGGGCCGGACGCCGCGCTGCTCTCCCTCGGCAGCCGGACGGACGCGGGGACCGGCGCGGCCTCCGCGACCGCGACCGCGACCGTCGACCCGGCTGCCGGGACCGCGACGGGGACCGCGATCGCCGACCCGGGCACCGGAGCGACGGTGGTCGACCTGGGATCCGCAGCGCCGGCCCCGGGCGACCGCGCACCCGCCGCCACGAAGGCCACCGGAGGCGCAGCCCCGGTCGAGATCGCCCCCGCCGCCGCTGCCGACGACGCCGCCACGGGGGCGGCCGTCGTGGCAGCGCCGGCCGGGGTGTCCGCGCCGGTAGGGGCGGCTGTGCTCGCCGCCGCCGACGCCCCGGCCCCTGCCTCCGCGGGCGCGGCCCCGGTGCTCGAGCAGCTCGCGCCGTCGCTGGCGCGGGTGGCCGCCCGTGGCGACGGGGTGCACCAGATGTCGCTGCGGCTGCACCCCGCCGACCTCGGCGAGATCCACCTGACCGTGACGGTGCGCGGTGACCGCGTCGACGTGGAGATCGCCGCCCGGCCCGAGGCGCGGGCGCTTCTGCACGAAGGCTCCACGCAGCTGCGCGGGCTGCTCGAGTCGGTCGGCCGGACCGCCGGGCAGCTGGTGCTGCGCGACCTGCCCTCCGGCGGCGCACCGGCCACGCCGCTGCAGGGAGGGGCCGGCCAGCCGTCCTCCGGTCACCCCGGCGGGCACACCACGACGACGTACCAAGGGGACGGGCGCGAGCGCCACCGCTCCGGCCCCGACAGTGCCGCGGGCAGCGATGCGACGACCGGACCCGGCCGTCGCGGGCAGCCGGCGGAGGCAACCGCTCGCACCGACCGCGGCCGCCCCGGCCTCGACCTGACCATCTAGGAGACCGCCATGAGCATCATGCCCCTCGGCCTGGGTTCCCCGGCCACCCCGGCCACCGTGCCGACCAACCCGGTCGGGACGGCCGGTGCCACCGTCGGCACCGACCCGGCCGCGGCCCTGCCCACCGACCAGCTGAGCCGGGACACGTTCCTGCAGCTGATGGTGGCCCAGCTGCGCAACCAGGACCCGATGAACCCGCAGGACTCCGCGGAGTTCCTGGCCCAGACGGCCCAGTTCACCTCCCTGGAGAAGCTCCAGCAGGTGGCCGAGCAGACCGGGCAGGCACTGGCCGCGCAGATGGCCTTCGGCGCCAGCGGCCTCGCCGGTCGCACGGTCAGCTACCTGGGTGCCGACGGCGTCACCGAGTCCGCCGGCACCGTGGAGACGGTGCGGTTCACCGCGACCGGCCCGGTGCTCACCGTCGGCGGCGAGGAGGTCCCGATCAGCAACGTCGTCGCCGTCACGGCCGGCCCGGCGTGACGTCACCGACGCTCACGCCGGCCTGACGCCGACCCCCCTCATCCGCTCCCCGCAGCACTCCGCTGCACCCCTCGAAAGGAAACCCCCATGCTGCGCTCCCTCTTCTCCGCGATCAGCGGCCTCCGGGCCAACCAGACGATGCTCGACGTCACCGGCAACAACATCGCGAACGCCAACACGGTCGGCTTCAAGTCCAGCAACATCGTCTTCCAGGACACGCTGAGCCAGATGCTGACCGCCGCCGGTGCGCCCAACGGCGTCAACGGCGGCACCAACCCGATCCAGATCGGGCTCGGTGTCCAGGTGGGCGGCGTCACCACCAACTTCAACCAGGGGTCGGCGCAGATCACCGGCCGGGCGACGAACCTGATGATCTCGGGCGACGGCTTCTTCGTGGTCGGCCGCGGCGACGTCGACATGTACACCCGCGCCGGCGCGTTCAACTTCGACAGCGCCGGCAACCTGGTCACCGTCGACGGCGACATCGTCCAGGGCTACCCGGCCGCGGCCGACGGCACCGTCAACGCCACCGGGGCGCCGGGCGACATCACCATCCCCGACATCGTGAACGAGGCCGGCCCGAACCCGCTGCGCTCCTACACGATCGGCGGCGACGGCGTCATCACCGGCATCTACGACAACGGCGACAAGCGCGCCCTGTTCCAGATCGCGATGGCCAACTTCGCCAACCCCGAGGGGCTGGAGAAGGTCGGCGACACCGCGTTCCGGGCGACCACCAACTCCGGGCCGGTGCAGGTCGGCGCGCCCGGCACGGGCCGCCGCGGCGACCTCGTCGGCGGCTCGCTGGAGATGTCCAACGTCGACCTCGCCCAGGAGTTCACCAACCTGATCATCGCCCAGCGCGGCTTCCAGGCCACGTCGCGGGTGATCACCACCTCCGACCAGGTGCTCGAGGAGCTCGTCAACATCAAGCGCTGACCCGACCCCACCCCGATTCGTCCGCGGTGGCTCCGCGGCAGGTTGGCTCGCTTTCGCGGACGAATCGGGGTTGAGGGCTCAGGTCGGCGGCCCGGCTGCCGAAACAAGAGGTGCCGGCCACGGAAGGCCAGCACGTGGAACCGCACAAGGATGGTGCACTGATGGTGTCGTTGACCCGTCTCACGGGAGCGCAGTTCGCGCTGAACCCGGACCTCATCGAGCGCGTCGACGCGACCCCGGACACGGTGATCACGCTCGTGGACGGCACGAAGTACCTCGTGCGCGAGAGCGTCGACGCCGTCGTGGCGGCGGTCCTGAGCTACCGGGCGCAGGTGCTCGCCACCGCGAGCGCGTTCGAGGCGGCCGGTGAGCACGCCGTACGCCGCCGCAGCCGGCTCAGCGCGGTGCCCGACTCCGACGACGTGCCGGCCGCCGACGTGCCGACGCTGAGCAGGAACTCGTGATGGACCGCGCGACCCAGATCGGCCTCGGCCTCGGCCTGACCGCGATCATCGGTGCCAACATCCTCGAGGGCGGCAGCCCGACCTCGCTGCTGCTGCTGCCTCCCATCCTGCTGGTGTTCGGCGGCACCATCGGCGCCGCGATCGCCGGTGGCACCATGGCCGACGCCAAGAACGCGGTCACCTCGCTCAAGCGGGCGCTGACCTGGAAGCACACGCCCACCAGCGACCTGGTCCCGATCGTGGTGAAGCTGGCCGACAAGGCCCGCCGTGAGGGACTGCTGACGCTCGAGGACGCGGTGGCCGACGTCGACGACGACTTCCTGCGCCGCGGCGTCAGCCTGGCCGTCGACGGCACCGACCCCGAGGAGCTCCGGGAGATCCTCGAGGCCGAGCTCGACGCCAAGCGCAGCGCGGACCGGCACGCGGCCAAGTTCTACAACGACATGGGCGGCTACGCCCCCACCATCGGCATCATCGGCACGGTCATGGGCCTGGTGCACGTCCTGGAGAACCTCTCCAACCCCGACGAGCTGGGCCACCTGATCGCCGGCGCCTTCGTGGCGACCCTGTGGGGCGTGATGACGGCCAACGTCGTGTGGCTGCCGATCGGCAGCCGGCTCGCCCGCCTCGGCGAGATCGAGTCGGCGCGGATGGAGATCGTCATCGAGGGCATCCTCGCCGTCCAGGCCGGCGCGAACCCCCGGGTGGTCGCCCAGCGGCTCGAGTCGCTGCTCCCGGTCGCCGATCGCGTCAACGCCGAGCAGAGAGCCGCCTGAGATGCCCCGCCGCAGGGAGCGCCGCCAGCAGCCGGAGGCGCACAGCAGCCACGAGCGCTGGCTGATCACCTACGCCGACATGATCACGCTGCTGATGGTCCTGTTCATCGTGCTGTTCGCGGTGAGCCAGGTGGACCAGAAGCGGTTCGAGCAGCTGAAGGAGGGGATGGCTGCCGGGTTCGGGAACCAGCCGTCCCCGTTCCAGGGGGACGCCACCGTGCTGGAGCAGGCCGGCGCGCAGCCGCTCTCGCCGATCCAGCCGCGCATCGAGGAGGCGGTCCGCACGATCACCCAGGACAACCCCCGCGCCGGCGAGCAGCAGCCCGTCCGTGACCCGGCCGAGGCGGACGCGATGGCCGCGGCGCGGGCCGAGGTGGCCCGCCTGGAGGCGCTGCGCCGCCAGATCGCCGAGGAGCTGTCGAGGCGCGGCTACCTCGCGGACGTGTCGATGGCCGTCGACGGACGCGGCCTGCGGATCAGCCTGGTCTCGCGGCACATCGTGTTCCGCGCCAACCTCGCCGAGCTGAGCCCGCGCGGGCGCCGGGTGCTCGACGTGCTGGCGCCGATCCTGCGCGGACTGCCGAACCAGATCGAGGTCGCCGGCCACACCAACCAGGTCAAGGTGCAGCCCAAGTACTACCCCACCGACTGGGAGCTCTCGGCGGCACGGGCGGTGACGGTGCTGCGCTACCTCGACGAGCGCAAGGGCGTGCCGTCGCGGCACATGTCCGCGGTGGCCTACGGACACGAGCAACCGCTGGTGGACCCGTCCGAGCCGCGCTCCCAGGCCTTGAACAAGCGGGTCGACATCGTGGTGTTGTCGGCCGCCAGTGACGACGTACGGCGGCTGTTCGCCCAGGTCCTGAAGGACGGGGCCGGGCTGTGACCCGCTGCCGGGAGGAGGAAGGGACATGACCAACGTGATGACGGCGCCGGTGGTGCCGGCCGAGGAGGCGCCCGCACGAGGCGGCCGGAGGCGGGTGGTGCTGGTCGGGCTGCTCGTGGTGCTGCTCGGCGCCGGCGCGGGGTGGTGGTTCCTGCTGCGGCCGGCGGCCGCGCAGGAGGCGCCGGCCCCCGGTGAGGTGATGACGCTCGAGGCGATCCAGGTGAACCTCGCCGGCAGCCACTACCTGCGCATCGGCATCGCCCTGCAGGCCACGGACGAGGTCGCCGAGGAGCTCGACGGCAGCAAGGCGCTCGACGCGACGATCGAGCTGTTCACCGGGCGGCGGATGGAGGACCTGGCCCGCAAGCCGTACCGCGAGCAGCTCAAGCGCAAGCTCGAGCACCGCCTCGACGAGGCCTACGAGGGCGAGGTGATGGGGGTCTACTTCACCGACTTCGTCACCCAGTGACGGCGCGGAGGCCGCCGGGACGCCGCAGGGAGCGGGCGCGGACCCACCCGGGCGACCAGGGACCGCCGGGGGAGCGACACGGCAAGCGACCCGGTTCTTGACTTTCGCTCAGGTCGGCGTCCGGCCGTCCGATACCTGTGGGCGTGAACGCACCTCAAGGGATCGCTCCGGGCCGCGTCGTGCCCGCCGTCGGACGGGAGCGCCGTCGGCGTACCTCCGGTGAGGTGACGCCCTACGACTTCCGTCGACCCGTCCAGCTGTCCCGGGAGAACTCGCGCACCCTGCAGATCGCGCTGGAGACGTTCGCCCGGCAGACCTCGACGGTGATGACCTCCGCGCTGCGGTCGGTGTGCCAGATCCAGCTCGTCGACCTCGAGCAGCGCACCTACACCGAGTATGTCGAGACGCTGCCGGACCTGACGCACATGACGGTGTTCTCGATGCAGCCCGTGCAGCAGCCGGCGGTGCTGCAGATGCCGCTGGAGGTCGCGATGGGCTGCCTGGACCGGCTGCTGGGTGGTCCCGGCCCGGTCGAGCAGCCGCAGCGGCCGCTGACCGACCTCGAGAGCACCGTCGTCGGCGATCTGCTCGAACGGCTGGTCACCGAGGTCCGCTACGCCTTCTCCTCGCTGGTCGCCCTCGAGCCCGCGGTCGTGGGCGTGCAGTACAGCCCGCAGCTGGCCCAGCTCGCCCACGCCACCGACGCGATGGTCGTCGCCCGGTTCGTGCTCCTGCGCGAGGGCGGCGAGCACCCGATGACGCTGGCCATGTCGTTCAACGGCTTGCTCCCGCACCTCGCAGCCGGCTCCTCCCAGGCAGTCTCCGCCCTCGAGCGCGCCGCGCGTGCCGAGGCCTCGGCGCTGCTCGCCGCCGGCATCCAGGAGGTGCCCGTGGACGTCTCGGTCCGGTTCCGTGCGACGCCGGCCGACCCGCTGGAGCTCTCCGGCCTGGCCGTCGGCGACGTGGTGCGGCTGCGGCACCCGGCTCAGGCCCCGCTCGACGTGACCGCCGCCGACGTCGTCTTCGCCCACGCCACCCCCGGAACCCAGGGCACCCACCTCGCTGCCCTCGTCGTCGCGTCCCCGCGTCAGGAGAACTGATGAGCATCACCGTCCCCACCGGCCCGGCCGAGACCACCGTGGACCCCGCCGTAGCCCGGATGGTCGGGCTCGCCGCCGCCGCGGCCACCGCCGCGGCACCGCTGGTGCCGGCCGGGGTCGAGCTCGTGCCCGGGCCCGCGCAGGAGCCGTCCGCGACGACCGCGGGCTGGACCGCAGGCGCGGCCGCGGCACTCAGCGGCGCCGGGGACGTCGTCGTCGGGCTGCTCGTCGCCACCGAGCTCGCCGACGCGCTGGCCACCGCGCCGACCGGCGCCCTCGACCTCGGGGCGGCCCTCCAGCCCGCGATCGACGGCGCGGCGGCCGCCCTCGGCGCTGCCGCGTCCGCCGCCCGCCCGCTCGCCGGTGAGGAGCTCGCCGCGATCGTCGGCGCCGCGTCCGTCGCGGTGCCCCTGCTGGCCGGCGAGGAGGTGGCAGCCGTGCTCTTCCTCGGTGGCGCCGTCCCGGCCGTGGGTACGGCGGCGCCCGGTGCCACCCCGCTCGGCGCTCACGGGCTCACCTCGCTCGGGGCGGCACCGACAGCGGTGACCGGCCGCGGCGTGGAGCTGCTGCACGGGGTGGCCATGGAGGTCACCGTCGAGCTGGGCCGCACCCGGCTGGCCGTCCGCGAGCTGCTGGCCCTGTCGCCCGGCGACGTGCTCGAGCTGGACCGGGCCGCGGGCAGCCCGGCCGACCTCCTCGTCAACGGCCGGCTGATCGCCCGGGGTGAGGTCGTCGTCGTCGACGAGGCCTTCGCGCTACGGGTCACCGAGATCGTCGCGCACTCGGCTGCGGTCTGAGCCGGTGCTCGAGCTGGTCCTCCGGCTGGGGATCTCCCTGGCCGTCGTCCTCGGGCTCTTCTGGCTCGTCGCGCGTACCGGTGCGCGCCGCCTCGGCGGCACCCGCGGCCTGATGCGGGTGCACGGCCGGCAGACGCTCAGCCGCACCGCGTCGGTGGCCGTCGTCGAGGTCGGCACCCGCGTCCTGGTCGTCGGCGTGAGCGACGGCGGCGTGCGGCTGCTGACCGAGCTGGACCCCGAGGACATCGCCGTCGAGGCGACCCGGCCCACGCCGGCTCCCGTCGCCGCCGCCTCCGGCCCGACGGCACGCCTGGCGGGCCTGCTCGCGAGCCGACTCACGGGCCGAGGCGGCACCGTCGCCGCGAACGTGGACGGACTGGTCGCCGCAGACGTGGACGGGCTGGTCGACGACGTCGCGCCCGTCACGCCCGCGGCCCCTGCCAGGACGCCGGGGGCGGCTGTCGCGGTCCCCGTTCCTGTCGCGCTCCCCAGCCAGGCCGTGCCGGACGCGTCGGACGCGGGCGCCTCCGCGGCCCCCGGCTCCGTCGGTACCCCGGCCCCGGCCGCGGCTGCGGCTGCGCGGCTCTCGTCGGCCGGTGCCGAGACCGGCGCGCTGTCGGGCTCGCTGCTCGCGCCGCAGACCTGGCGCCAGGCGTGGGCGGCGGCGACCAGCCGCTCCGGGACGCCCATCGCCGACTCGGTCGCGGCGTCCCTCGCGGTCGGAGCGCCCCGGCCGGGTGACCGCGTCCATGGCTGACCTGCCCCGGGGCCGCCGCCACGCGGCCCGGCGGCTGCTGCCTGCCGGCCTGCTGCTCGTGACCGTCCTCGGCGCCCAGCTGCTGCTCGGGTCGCCGGCGTCGGCGTCCCCCGGAGCGTTCGCGCAGGCGGGCGCCGGGACGGTCGCGCAGGCGGGCGCCGGGACGGTCGCGCAGGCGGGCGTCGTACCGGCGTCGGTGACGACCGCCGCGACGACCTGGACGGCGGGTGTCTCCGACACGATGCCCTACGCGGCGCCGGAGCCGACGCTGCCGCCGCAGCCCGACGCGAGCGACGGCCCCCAAGGTCCCCGTGGCCCGCAGCAGCCCGACGACGGAGCCGGCGACGTCACGGTCGAGTTCGACGACCTCACGAAGAAGCCCAGCACCCCGATCCTGGTCCTGCTCGGGCTGACCCTGCTCTCGCTGGTCCCGGCCATCCTGCTCACCTGCACGAGCTTCACCAAGATCCTGGTGGTCCTGGGGCTGACCCGCAATGCCCTGGGGCTGCAGCAGATCCCGCCCAACCAGGTGCTCGCCGGACTCGCGCTCTTCCTCAGCCTGTTCATCATGGCGCCGGTCCTGGGCCAGATGAACGACGACGGCCTGCAGCCCTACCTCGACGGGTCGAAGTCGCAGAGCCAGGCCTGGAACGACGGCATCGACCCGCTGCGGGCGTTCATGGTCGACCACGCCGGGGACGAGGAGATCGCACTGCTCACCGAGGTCGCCGGGCGCGACAAGCCCGAGACCCCCGACGACGTCGCGCTGACCACGCTGATCCCGGCCTTCATCCTCAGCGAGCTGAAGCAGGCTTTCATCATCGGCTTCATGATCTTCATCCCGTTCCTCGTGATCGACATCGTCGTCAGCGCGGGCCTCATGTCGCTCGGCATGATGATGATGCCGCCGGTGATGGTGTCGCTGCCGTTCAAGCTGCTGCTGTTCGTGCTGGTCGACGGGTGGGGGATGATCGTGAGGTCCCTCGTGCAGAGCTACGGGGGCACGCCATGAGCGACAGCGCCGTCATCGAGATCGCGCTCATGACCATGGTCGTGGCGCTCAAGCTGTGCGCGCCGATCCTGCTGCCGGCGCTGGGGGTCGGCTTCGTGATCTCGCTGGTGCAGTCGATGACCCAGATCCAGGAGTTCACGCTCGCCTTCGTGCCGAAGCTGATCGCCGTCGGCGTCTCGTTGCTGATCTCCGGCAACTGGATGCTGCACACGCTGGTGGCCTACACCCACGACCTGTTCGCGCGCCTGCCCTCCCTGCTCGGCTGAGACGCCCATGGTGATCACGCTCGACGGGGTGCCGCTGCTGGCCTACGTGCTGGCCTCCATCCGGCTGGTCGCCTGGCTGCTGATCGTGCCGCCGTTCTCCTCGCGCGCCGTGCCGACCCTGGTCAAGACGCTGCTCGCCGTCGGCCTGGCGCTCGCCGTGGCGCCGAAGCTCGCGGCGGCCGACCCGCCTGTCGACGCCGGACCGCTGCTGGTCGCTGCGGTGCAGGAGGCCATGATCGGCGCCTCCATGGGGTTCGTGACGTTCCTGATCTTCGCCGCCCTGCAGGCCGCCGGTGACCTCGTGGACGTGTTCGGCGGGTTCAGCCTCGCCGCGGCCTTCGACCCGCTGTCGCAGAACATGAACTCCGTCCACGGCAAGCTCTTCAGCATGCTGGCGATGATGCTGCTGTTCGCCAGCGACGCGCACCTGCTGATCATCGGCGGGCTGCTGCGCTCGTTCGACACGCTGCCGCTCGGCACCGCCTGGCAGCCCGCCGACGTCACCGACGTCGTGGTCACCGCGTTCTCGGTCTTCTTCGTCACCGCCGTCCAGATCGCGCTGCCGCTGATCGCGGTGCTGTTCGTCGCCGACCTCGGCCTGGCGCTGCTGACGAAGGTGGCCCCGCAGCTGAACGCCATCGGCATCATGTTCCCGGCCAAGATCGGGCTCACGCTCTTGATCGTCGGGATGTCGTTCGCCGGGCTGCCCGACGCGCTGTCGCGGCTGGTCGAGCTGGTCTCCGAGGCCACGGGGGCGATCGGGTGAGCGGGTCGGAGGAGAAGACCGAGAAGGCGACTCCGCAGAAGCTCAAGAAGAGCCGCAAGGAGGGCCAGGTCGCCCGCACCCCGGAGCTGGGTGCCTGGGCGGCGGTGCTGGTGGTCGCGGTGCTGCTGCACGGCCTGGCCACACGGGCGATCGACTCGGTGCAGGCGCTGCTCGAGCGCGCCCTGGCCCTGACCGGCCGGGCCGACGAGGAGATCGCGCTGACCCTGCTGGGCGAGGGGTTCTCGCTGTTCCTGGTGATCTCGCTGGCACTCGGGCTGCTCGTGCTCGCGGTCGCCGTCGCCGGCGCGCTCGCCCAGGGCGGCCTGTTCTTCGCGACCAAGTCGCTCAAGCCCAAGTGGTCGCGGGTGAATCCGCTCGAGGGCGCCAAGCGCCTGTTCGGCCCGCACGCCCTGTGGGAGGGCGCCAAGATGCTCGTGAAGAGCGCACTGGTCGGTGTGTTCGTGTGGCGGGCCGTGGACGGGTTGCTCCCGCTGGTCGGCGGGCTGGTGCCCCTGCCGGTCGCCCTCGGGGCGGCCGCGGAGGCGGCCACCGGGCTGCTGCGCGACGTCGCGTTCGCCGGGCTGGTCGCGGCCGGGGCCGACTACGCGGTGGCCCGACGCCGCACCGGCAAGCAGGTGCGGATGACCAAGAAGGAGGTGCGCGACGAGCACAAGCAGAGCGAGGGCGACCCGATGCTCAAGGGCGCCATCCGCTCCCGCCAGCTCGCGGCCGCCCGCAGCCGGATGATGGCGGCGGTGCCGGAGGCGGACGTCGTCCTGGTCAACCCGACGCACGTCGCCGTCGCGCTGCGCTACCGGCCGGAGCAGGGCACTCCCCAGGTGGTCGCCAAGGGCGCCGGCGTGGTGGCGGCGCGGATCCGGCAGGTCGCCACCGAGAGCCGGGTCACCCTCGTCGAGGACGTGCCCCTGGCGCGGGCGCTGCACGCGAGCTGCGAGGTCGGCCAGCAGATCCCCGCCGAGCTCTACCACGCGGTCGCCCAGGTGCTGGCCTTCGTCCTCGGCCGCCGGGCCGCCGGTGCGCCGCCCGGGCACTACCGCACCCCGCGCGACGCGGCCCCGCTGCCGCCGGTGCCGCGCACCGCGCGCGAGCGCAGCCGGGTCGCCGCCGCCAACTCCTCAGGTGCCGCCGGCGCCGGCCGATAGGAGCCGGCGAGCCAGGACGGCGGCACAGGCACCACGGAGGGTGCGCGACCAGCGACACCACACGCACCGGGCCCCTGCGGGGCGCTCGCGTGAGCCGAGCACCTCGAGAGGCGAACCGTGCCCCAGACCGTCCCGCCCAGCCCGCAGCGGCGGATGGCCCAGGTCGGCGTGCCGGTCGCGATCGTCGCGATCGTCGTCATGCTGGTCGTGCCGCTGCCGGCCGTGGTCCTCGACCTGCTGATCGCCGCCAACATCACCGCAGGACTGCTGATCCTGCTGACCGCGATGTTCGTGCACCGGCCCCTGGACTTCTCCTCCTTCCCCGCGCTGATCCTGGTCGCCACGCTGTTCCGGCTCGCGCTGAACGTGAGCGCCACGCGGCTGGTGCTGCTCGACGGCTACGCCGGCAAGGTGATCGACACGTTCGGACACTTCGTCATCGGCGGGTCCCTCATCGTCGGCATCATCGTGTTCGCGATCCTCGTGGTGATCCAGTTCGTCGTCGTCACCAACGGCGCCGGCCGGGTCGCCGAGGTCGGCGCCCGGTTCACCCTCGACGCCATGCCCGGCAAGCAGATGGCGATCGACGCGGACCTGAACTCCGGCCTGATCGACGACGACGAGGCCCGCCGCCGCCGGGCCGACGTCGCCGGCGAGGCCGACTTCTACGGCGCGATGGACGGCGCCTCCAAGTTCGTCAAGGGCGACGCCATCGCGGCGATCATCATCACGCTGGTCAACCTGGTCGGCGGCTTCACCATCGGCGTCGCCCAGCACGGCATGTCCTTCTCCGACGCCGTGCAGACCTACAGCCTGCTCAGCATCGGCGACGGCCTGGTCTCCCAGATCCCGGCGCTGCTGCTCTCGGTCGCCACCGGCATCATCGTCACCCGCGCCGCCGGTGACGCCGACATGGGCACGGACCTGATCGGCCAGATCGGCCGGCACCGGCAGCCGCTGCGCATCGCCGGGTTCGCGGCGCTCTGCCTGGCCCTGATCCCGGGCATGCCGAAGCTGCCGTTCCTGCTGGCGGGCGGTGCGGTGCTGCTGTTCTCCTCCCGGGTCGCCGACGAGCAGCCGGAGGTGCCGGACCTGCCGGCGCTCGAGGCCGCCCCGTCCCCGGACTCGGTGGAGGCGCTGCTCGAGGAGCTGCGGGTGGACCCGCTCGAGATCGAGCTCGCCGCGGACCTGATCGACCTCGTCGACACCACCTCCGGCGGCGACCTGCTCGACCGGGTCAAGGCGCTGCGCCGCAAGGTCGCCACCGAGCTCGGCGTCGTGGTGCCGCCGGTGCGCACCCGCGACAACCTCGACCTGCCGCTGGGCCACTACGCGCTGCGGGTCTTCGGCATCGAGGTCGCCCGGGGCGAGGCGCCTCCCGGGACCGTCCTGGCCATCGGCGAGCACCTGGACAACCTCCCCGGCCGCCGTACCCAGGAGCCCGTCTTCGGGCTGGCCGCGGTCTGGGTGCCCGTCGAGCTGCGCAGCCAGGCCGACCTCGCCGGCGCCACGGTGGTGGACCGGTCCTCGGTGCTCACCACGCACCTCGCCGAGATCGTCCGGGGGTACGCCGCCCGGCTGCTCGGCCGTGAGGACGTCAAGCTGCTCACGGACGCCGTCAAGCGGACGCACCCGGCGGTCGTCGACGAGCTCACCCCGTCGCAGCTCAGCCTCGGCGAGGTGCAGCGGGTGCTGCAGTGCCTGCTGGAGGAGGGCATCTCGATCCGTGACCTGCCGCGGATCTTCGAGGCCCTCTCGCTGCGGGCCCGGACCGGCAAGGAGCTCGACGGCCTGGTCGAGGCGGTGCGCGGCACGCTGGGTCCGGCCGTCGCGGCGCCGTACGTCCAGGACGGCTCGCTCAGCGTGATCAGCTTCGAACCGCTCCTCGAGCAGCGGCTGCTCGAGGGCCTGCGGGTCGGCGACGCCGGCGGCTTCCTCACCGTCGATCCCGACCTGGCCCAGGCGGTGCTGCACCAGGCGATGCAGCTCGCGGAGCAGGCCGAGCAGCAGAACCTGTCGCCGGTGCTGGTGTGCGCGCCGCAGATCCGTCCGGCCGTACGCCGCCTCACCGCGCCCTCGCTGCCGCGGCTGCCGGTGCTCTCCTACAGCGAGCTCGACGGCCCGGTCCAGATCCGCTCGGTCGGCGTCGTCACCGGCCAGGCGCCCGCGGTGGCGGGCCGGTGATGGCCGGCCTGGACGGGGAGCCGGTGGACGCGACCAGCGCACCGGACAGCACCCCGGACAGCACCACGAGCCCCACCACGAGCCCCGCCGCGAACCCCCTGCCGGGCACCGGCGCCGGCCTGTCCTGGGCGCCGGTGCTGGCGGCCGCGGCCCTGGTCACGTCGCCGGCCATCTGGCACGCCCTGCAAGGGAGCACTCCGGCATCCGTGGCGCTCACCCGGTTCCTGGTCGCGCTGGCGCTGTGCCGGGTGGCGCTCGGCCTGCTGGCGATGTGCGTCGGCCCGGCCCCCGACCCCGATTCGTCCGCACTTGCGAGCCAGTCCCCGGCGGGGTGACCGCGGACGAATCGGGGTTCAGCCCAGGTGTGGCGGCTCCACGAGGGCAGGGGCCCGGCGCGCCGACTGCGCGAGCAGGATGCCGACGACGACCGCCGCCCCGCCCAGCACCGCGACCGCGTCGAGCGACTCGTAGAACCACACCCAGCCGAGCGCGATCACCCCGACCGGCTCGAGCATCGCCACCATGGTGACCGTGGTCGCCGGGAGGTGCCGCAGCGCGGCCAGCTCCACGCCGAACGGGACGAGGGTGCCGGGCAGGACCACCCAGACGAGCAGCGTCCAGACCGGCGCCTGCCGGTCCGCCAGCCGGCCCAGCATCGAGACGTCGGCGGTGAGCAGCCCGGCGGGAAAGTCGGTGACCGGCGAGACCACGTTGAGCGCGACGGTGGCGACCAGGAAGGACCACAGGATCACGCGCACCGGATCGAGCCGGTCCACCCCGTGCTCGCCGATCAGGAAGTACGTCGCGAAGCAGACGGCCGCGCCCAGACCGGCCACCACACCGACCAGGTCGAAGGCGAGCCCGTGCCCGATGCCGGTCGCGGCGCCGAGCCCCACCGTCGCCAGGGCCAGGCCCACCCACATCCGCCCGCGGACGTTCTCCCTCTGCACCAGGCGCGCCCACAGCGCGACCAGGATCGGCGCCTGGTACTCCAGCAGCAGCGCCATCCCGACCGGCAGCCGGTCGATCGCGACGAAGTACGTCCACTGCAGTGCCGCCACGCCGACCAGGCCGTGCACCACCAGCACCAGGCCGAGCCGGCCGCCGGGCGGCCGCAGGGCGCTGCGCCGGAGCGCGGCCGCCACCAGCACCAGGGCGGCCGCGGTCCCAGTGACCCGCACCGACGTCAGCGTCAGCGGGTCCACTCCCGCCCGCAGCGCCACCCGCGAGACGCCGGCGTTGACGATGAACAGGAGCGCGCCGCCCACCACCAGCACGAAGCCGGTGGGCACGGAGCGCGTGGTCCGGTCGGCGAGGGTGGTCACCGCACGAGAGTAAGGGGTGTCGGTCGTCCTCACTCCTGACCACTCGCCGTCCGCGAAACGCCGAGCGGCCGCTAAGGTGCGGTCCATGACGTCCGCCGAGACACCCCAGGTGCGCCCCGCCGTCCAGGCCCTGCCGGCCTACGTCCCTGGTCGTCCCCCGGCCACGCGACCCGGCGTGACGACGTACAAGCTCTCCTCGAACGAGAACCCGAACGCCCCGCTGCCAGGGGTGCTGGAGGCGGCGCTCGAGGCGGCGGCGAGGATGAACCGCTACCCCGACATGGGCTGCACCGCGCTCTACGCGGCGCTCGCCGACCGGCTGCAGGTCCCTGCCTCGCACCTGGCCGCCGGCACCGGTTCGGTCGCGGTGCTCTACCACCTGCTGCAGGCCTTCTGCGAGCCCGGCGACGAGGTGGTCTACGCCTGGCGCTCGTTCGAGGCATACCCGATCGCCGTGTCGGTCACCGGCGCCACGTCGGTGACCGTGCCCCTCACCGATGCGGCGCGGCACGACCTGGACGCGATGGCGCGCGCGATCACCGAGCGGACCAAGGTGGTGATCGTTTGCAGCCCGAACAACCCCACCGGTCCGGCGGTGACGCGCGCCGAGCTCGAGGCGTTCCTCGACCGGGTTCCCACCCGGGTCGTCGTGGTGCTCGACGAGGCCTACCGCGAGTTCGTGCGCCCGACGCCGGACTGGGAGCCCGTCGACGGGGTCGAGCTGCACCGCGACCGGCCCAACGTGGTGGCGATGCGCACCTTCGCCAAGGCGTACGGGCTGGCCGGCTTCCGGGTCGGGTACGTCGTCGCGCCGGAGCCGATCGCGGCGGCCGTACGCGCCTGCGCCCTCCCGTTCGGCGTCTCGTCGGTCGCCCAGGCCGCGGCGGTGGCGTCGCTGGAGCGGGAGGCCGAGCTGCTCGAACGGGTCGAGGGCATCGTGGCCGAACGGGACCGGGTGGTGGCCGCGCTGCGGGAGCAGGGCTGGCCGGTGCCGGACGCGCAGGGCAACTTCGTCTGGCTGCCCCTGGGGGACCGTGCCACCGACTTCGCCGCCGCAGCGGAACAGGCCGGCGTGATGGTGCGGCCCTTCGCCGGTGACGGCGTCCGGGTCAGCATCGGCGAGCCGGCCGGCAACGACGTACTGCTGAAGGTCGCCGCCGATTTCGGATAGTCAGGACTGACTACCCAGGTGCGACCTTGACGGCCCCTTCGGGTGAAATCGGGGTCTGGATCGTCCCACCCCTCCCCATATCAGACGAGAGCGGGCACACTGTTCTTGATCGGTCCTGGGGGCAGAGCCGATCGGCAAGTCACCACCCTGGGGGGCCTTGGTGGGGGACTCGACCCTGCTCTGTGGCGAGGCGTTCGCCTCGCCACAGAGCGGGCGTGTCGACGCGCCCGCGCTCGCGTCGCGACCGCCGGCCCGGCCCGTCTGCTGCAGCCGCCGACCCGTCGCGTCCGGACGTCGGGGCGCGCACCCCTAGGATCGGCGCGACGGGACCCCGGACTCCGGAGGCGAAGGGCAGCCGTGATCGCAGGCAGGTACACCCTGGTCGAGGAGATCGGCCGGGGCGGCATGGGTGCGGTGTGGCTCGGTCACGACGAGGTGCTGGACCGGTCGGTGGCCCTCAAACGGATCGGGCTGCTGCCGGGAGCCGACACCACCGACCTGGCCCGGGCGGAGCGGGAGGCGCGGCTGGCCGCACGGCTCAGCCACCCGCACATCGTGGCCGTGCTCAACGTGGTCGCCGACGGGGACACTGACGCCCGCTGGCTGGTGATGGAGTACGTCGACGGCTCCACCCTCGCCCATCTCGTCCGCGCCGAAGGAGGCCTGGCGCCGGACGAGGCGACGCCGCTGCTGTGGCAGGCGGCCGACGCCCTGGTGGCTGCCCACGCCGCCGGGATCGTCCACCGCGACGTGAAGCCGTCGAACATCCTGGTCGACCGGACCGGTCGCGTGAAGCTGACCGACTTCGGCATCGCCCGGGTGGTCGCCGACCCCGCGCTCACCCAGACCGGGCTGCTGACCGGCTCCCCGGCGTACCTCGCACCGGAGGTCGCCTCCGGTCGTCGGGGCGACCAGGCGGCCGACGTGTGGTCGCTGGGGGCCACGGTCTTCCACGTCCTGTCGGGGCGGCCGCCGTACGACATGTCCGACAGCGTGCTCGGCGGGCTGTACCGCGTCGTGAACGAGGAGCCACCGCGGCTGCCGCACGCCGGACGGCTGGCACCGCTGCTCGAGCACACGATGGTCAAGGACCCGTCGCAGCGCTGGACCATGGAGCGCGTGCGCGACTTCCTCGGCGAGCAGCGGGACGCCGCCGGCGCCGACGGCACTGACACGTCCCGGCCTGCCGCGCGCCCTGACGAGGAGCACGTGCCGGGTGCGACGCAGAGTGTCGACGCAGGCCGCGCGGCGACGGACCGCCGGGGGCACCCGACCACGAGGGTGGTCGGGCTCGTCGTGCTGGTCGTCGCGGTCGTGGCGGCCGGGGTGCTGCTGACGGTCGGTCGCAACGAGGGCGCGGACCAGCAGCGGGCCGGTGCCCCCGCGTCGCCGACGGAGGCCACCTCTGACGCCTCTGGGGGGCCGAGCCGCTCGAGCGAGCCTGGCCCCTCGAGCCAGCCGGGCGCCTCGAAGGAGCCGGCCGCCGCGGTCCGATCGTCCGGGGCCGCCGGACCCACCAGGCGCGGCATGGAGCAGTTCGTCCGGGACTACGTGCGGGCCGTCTCCACCGACCCGGATGCCGCGTGGCAGATGCTGACGCCCAGGTTCCAGGCACAGAGCGGCGGCCTGGCCACCTACCGCGACTTCTGGGCCGGAGTCGGCCCCGGCCGGATCCTGGAGATCTCCGCGAACCCGGACACCCTGGTGGTGAGCTACCGGGTCCGCTTCGAGAACTTCGGGACCGGCCGCCGGCCGACGGTCCTCGAACTCGAGTACGCCGACGGTCGCTACCGCATCGACGGCGAGCGGACCGAGGGATTCGTCCCCGCCGACTGAGCCCGCAGCCGGGCGACCGGGTGGCGGCCGGCCGGGCCCGGGATGACGTGTGGTGACGAATATCCAGTTTGGGAGCGTCAGCAGCACGGCGTAATCTGTGCCTTACAACCATCAGCTGGGCCCGGCGATCCCGTGTGCCCGCACGATACGAGGGGACTGCCACCAGCAGATGTCGTCCACAGCGCCAGCAGCGCAGCCAGTCCCGACCGGTCCCGATCCCGACGCCCAGCCGCCTGCCGGCGCGCACTCGCTGTGGCGGCTGCGCGGCTACCTCCGGCCGCACCTGGGCTCCCTGGCGATCATGCTCACCACCGCGCTGGTGGGGGTCGGCCTCTCCATCGCCATCCCGCTGGTGACGAAGGCGATGATCGACGGCCCGATCACCGACAAGGAGATCGACCCGGTCCTTCCGCTGGGTCTGCTCGCCCTGGCCCTCGGTGTGCTCGAGGCGGTGCTGATCTTCTGGCGTCGCTGGGTGCAGTCCAACACCGTCCTCACGGTCGAGACGCGGATGCGCCACGACCTCTACGAGCGGCTCCAGCAGCTGCCGATGGCCTTCCACGGCCGCTGGCAGTCCGGCCAGCTGCTCTCGCGCGTGACCACCGACCTGAGCAGCATCCGCCGGTTCTTCGGCTTCGGGATGCTGTTCCTGGTCATCAACATCGTCCAGCTCGTCGTGGTCACGGTCGTGCTGCTGAACATGTACTGGCCGTTGGGGCTCGTCGTGGTGGCGACGGCCGTGCCGATCATCGCGCTGTCCAACCGCTTCGAGCGTCGCTACGTGCTCGTCTCGCGGCGGGTGCAGGACGAGCAGGGCGACCTCGCCACCCTCGCTGAGGAGGGTGCGGTCGGCATCCGCGTGATCAAGTCGTTCGGCCGCGGCCGGCACGTGTCCGAGGCGTACGAGGGCGCCGCCCGGACGCTCTACGACACCTCGATGGACAAGGTCCGGCTCTCGGCGAAGTTCTGGACCTTCCTGGAGATCATCCCGAACGTCGCGGTCGTGGTGGTGCTCCTGCTCGGCGCCCAGGGGGTCGGTCGCGGCGACCTGACGCCGGGCACCCTGGTCGCGTTCATCACGCTGATGCTCTCGCTGGTCTGGCCGATCGCGGCCCTCGGCTACATCCTCGCGATGGCCCAGGAGGCGATGACCGCGGCCGCTCGCATCCTGGAGATCTTCGACACCGAGCCGGCGATCGTGTCCGGCGCGCAGCGTCTCGAGCACCCGCAGGGACGGCTGCGACTGGAGGGCGTCGGGTTCGCGTTCCCCGACGAGCCCGGGCGCCCGGTGCTCCGTGACGTCGACCTGACCGTCGAACCCGGCGAGACCGTCGCCGTCGTGGGCGCCACCGGCTCCGGGAAGACCACCCTGACCGCCCTGGTGCCACGGCTGTACGACGTGACCGCCGGGCGCGTGAGCATCGACGGCGTCGACGTGCGCGACCTCGAGCTGACCAACCTCCGCACCGTCGTCGCCACCGCCTTCGAGGACCCGACCCTGTTCTCGATGAGCGCCCGGGAGAACCTCGCGCTCGGCCGGCCCGACGCCACCGAGGCGGAGATCCTCGAGGCGCTCGAGGTGGCGCAGGCGGGGTTCGTCCACGACCTGCCGTGGGGTCTGGACACCCGCATCGGCGAGCAGGGGATGTCGCTGTCCGGTGGGCAGCGGCAGCGGCTGGCGCTGGCCCGTGCGGTGCTGTCGCAGCCGAAGATCCTGGTGCTCGACGACACGCTGTCCGCGCTCGACGTGCACACCGAGAGGCTCGTCGAGGAGGCGCTGCGGCGGGTCCTCGCACACACCACGGCGATCGTGGTGGCGCACCGCGCCTCGACCGTGCTGCTCGCGGACAAGGTCGCGCTGCTCCAGGACGGGACGATCACGCACGTGGGCCGGCACTCGGACCTGCTGGCCGAGGTCCCGGCCTACCGCGAGCTGCTGGCGGCCGACGTCGAGGAGCTCGAGGAGGTGAGCGCGTGAGCACGCAGCACACTGCCCCCCGCGCTGCGAACCCCCGCGCGCAGAAGGCCCAGGACAAGGACTGGCGCGGCGTCGCCGCCGACGGCCAAGAGGTCAGCGACGAGGTCTCCGGGCTGCTGCAGGCGCGGTCGCGCCGGCTGCTCGGCCAGCTGCTGCGCCCGCACAAGAAGTGGGTGTGGATCCTCGTCGCGGTCGTGCTGATCGAGAACGCCTCGCGGCTCTCGATCCCGTTCCTGGTCAAGGAGGGCATCGACAACGGCATCCCGCCGATCCGCGAGAGCGGCGACACCTCGGTGCTCTACACGATCGTCGGCGTCGCGCTGCTGGCGACGGTGACGCAGGCGGTCAGCCGCCGTACCTTCCTGGTGCTGTCGGGCCGGATCGGCCAGGACATGCTCTTCGAGGTGCGCCGCCGGGTGTTCCGGCACTTCCAGAAGCTCAGCCCCGCCTTCCACGACGAGTACACCTCCGGGCGCGTCATCTCCCGCGAGACCTCCGACATGGACGCGATCTACGAGATGCTCGAGACCGGCTTCGACGGGCTGGTCACCGCCGTCCTGACGCTGGCCGGCACGGCGGTGCTGCTGCTGGTGCTCGACGTGAAGCTCGCCCTCGTGGCGCTGCTGTGCTTCCCGTTCCTGCTGTGGCTGACGAACTGGTTCCGCAAGGCGTCGGCCTCGACGTACCGGGTCACCCGCGAGAAGGTCGCGCTGGTCATCGTGCACTTCGTCGAGTCGATGCTCGGCATCCGCGCGGTGCAGGCGTTCCGGCGCGAGCCGCGCAACCAGGAGATCTTCGACGACGTCAACGACCAGTACCGGCGCGCGAACCTGCGGGCGTTCCGGCTGGTCGCCTGGTTCATGCCCGGGATCAAGCTGATCGGCAACATCACCATCGCGGTGGTGCTGCTCTACGGCAGCTACCGCGCCTTCCACGACGAGGTCACCGTCGGCGTGCTGGCTGCGTTCCTGCTCTACCTGCGGCAGTTCTTCGAGCCGATGCAGGAGATCTCGCAGTTCTACAACACCTTCCAGTCGGCCAGCGCCGCGCTCGAGAAGCTGTCCGGTGTGCTCGAGGAGGAGCCGGACGTGCCCGAGCCGGTCTCGCCGGTGCCGATGCCGAACGTGCACGGCGAGGTGCGCTTCGAAGGCGTGGAGTTCTCCTACGTCAGCGGTACGCCGGTGCTGCCCGGGCTCGACCTCGTGGTGCCTGCGGGCCAGACCGTCGCGCTGGTCGGCACCACCGGTGCCGGGAAGACGACGATCGCCAAGCTCCTCTCGCGGTTCTACGACCCGACCGCCGGTCGGGTGACGCTCGACGGCGTCGACGTGCGCGACCTCGACGAGCCGACGCTGCGCAGCTCGGTGGTCATGGTGACGCAGGAGAACTACATGTTCGGCGGCTCGGTCGCCGACAACATCCGGTTCGGGCGGCCCGAGGCCACCATGGAGGACGTCGAGGGAGCCGCGCGCGCGATCGGGGCGCACGAGTTCATCACCGCCCTGCCCGAGGGCTATGACACCGACGTCGCCAACAAGGGCGGCCGGCTCTCGGCCGGTCAGCGGCAGCTCGTCGCGTTCGCGCGGGCGTTCCTGGCCGACCCGGACGTGCTGATCCTCGACGAGGCGACGTCCTCGCTCGACGTGCCCTCCGAGCGGCTGGTGCAGCGCGCGCTGCGCACGATCCTCGCCGAGCGGACCGCGGTCATCATCGCGCACCGGCTCTCGACGGTGGAGATCGCCGACCGGGTGCTCGTGCTGGAGCACGGCCGGATCCTCGAGGACGGCTCGCCCTCGCAGCTGATCGAGGCCGGCCACGCAGCGGGCGCCGACGGGCAGCCCGGCACCGGCCGGTTCGCCGCGCTGCACGACGCCTGGGTGGACTCGCTGGCCTGATCCGCGCGACTACGGCGTCCGACGCGCCCCCGTCTCCCCGGGCTGGAGAGCCGCGGCGCACGTGCGGAGTCTCGGCTGTCGAGGCGGGCTCGCCGGGGAGGCTCCGTAGCCGGACATGCACAAGGTGCCGGCCGCGTCGGCTCCAGGCGGGACGCAGGCGTGCCGGGGTGACCTTTGCAGGTCCGTCTACGAGCGGCGGCGTCGGGTGTCGCGACCGTCCGTGGACCGGCGCCGAGGTCAGGCGGGGCGCAGCCAGCGGACCTGGTACGGCCGCAGCCACACCTCGCCCTCGGCGGTCTCGCCCGTCACGAGGTCGGTGACGCGACCCCAGCCCTGCGGCAGCCGGTACGTCGTCGGGTGCGGTGACACGTCGGCGACCACGAGCAGCCGCCCGCGGGCGCTCGAGCGCAGCAGGACGAACACGAGGCGGTTCTCGCTCCACAACGCCTCGGAGCCGGCCTGGGCGTGCAGCTCCGGGGTCGCGGCGCGCAGCGCGGCCAGCCGGGCCAGCTCGGGGAAGATCCGGCCCTCCACAGTGCCGGGGTCGTGGCGGCGGGACACGGCCGACCAGTCCATCCGCGGCCGGTGCATCCACCGGTTGTCGTCGGCATGGTCGGGCTCCTCGACGTACGAGAGGTCGTTGAGCATCCCGAGCTCGTCGCCCATGTGCACGAGCGGGATGCCGCCGAAGGTCAGGATCAGGTGGTGCAGCAGGAGGATCCGGCCGATCGCCGCGTCGAGGTACTCCTCGGCGTGCACGACGCCCGCGCGCTGCGCCTCCAGCGCCGACTCCAGGCCGGCGAGGGAGGCCAGCGAGCCGCTGATCCGGCGGTCGCCGGTGCGCGGGTTCTCCTGGAAGACCGCTCCACGGGCGAAGCTGCCCGGGAACGTCCCGGAGTAGAAGTCGGAGAGGAACGAGCGGTGCGCGAAGGCGTCGAGGCCGACAGCGCCGGTGTTCTCGTCGGTGATCGCCCAGCCGATGTCGTCGTGCAGCCGCGCGTAGGTCAGCCACGCGCTGCTCGGCGGGATCTGCGGCATCGCCCGGACCGTCTGGGTGAGCAGCGTGGCGTTCTGCTCGGCCAGCGCGCTCCACAGGCTCACCATCAGCACGTTGTGGTACGCCAGCTCGCACTCCTTGCCGGTCCCCTCACCTTGACCGAGGTAGCCGACGAGGTCCTCCGGGGACACGATCGCCTCGGCGAGAAGGATCGTGCCCGGAGCGACCACCCGAGTGAGGGCCCGCCACGCCTGCAGGATCAGGTGCACCTCGGGCTGGTTCTGGCAGCTGGTGCCCAGCCGCTTCCACATGAACGCGACCGCGTCCAGGCGTACGACGTCGACCCCGAGGTTCGCGAGGTGGCAGATGACGTCGAGCATCTCCACGAACACGTCCGGGTTCGTGTAGTCGAGGTCCCACTGGTAGTCGTTGAACGTGGTCCACACCCACCGGTCGAGCTCGGGTACCCAGGTGAAGTTGCCGGGCGCGAAGTCGGGGAACACCTCCGGGAGGGTCCGCTCCCACCGGTCGGGCTCGGTGCGGTCGGGATAGCTGCGGTAGTAGGCCAGGTACGTCGGGTCGCCGGCCAACGCCCGCTGCGCCCACTCGTGCTCGCGGGCGGTGTGGTTGCAGACGAGGTCCAGCACCAGGCTGATGCCCTGGTCGTGCAGCGCGGCGGCGACGGCCTCCAGGTCGGCGACGTCGCCGATCCGCGGGTCGACCGAGCGGTAGTCGGCCACCGCGTACCCGCCGTCGTTGGGACCCGGCCGGGGGGTCAGCAGCGGCATGAGGTGCAGCAGGCTCACGCCGAGCTCGCGCAGGTAGTCGATCCGACCGGGCAGCTCCTCCAGCCTCCCGGCGAACCGGTCGGTGTAGCAGACGTAGCCGAGCAGGTCGGTGCGCTGGAACCAGTCCGGGGTGACCAGGCGCTCCTCGTCGCGCCGGCGCAGCGACGCCGGCCGCCGGTCGTGGGCCTGCGACAACGTGCCGGTGAGCCGGTGCAGCAGCTGCTCGAAGTCGGGGCGGTCGCCGTACAAGGGCCGGAGCGTGCGGACCACGTCGGGCCAGAGCGCGGCCAGTCTCGCCGCGAACACGGGATCGGGGGAGCCCGGTGCCCCGGACCGGGGTCGGACCTCGGCGGAGCTCGTCATGAGCACACACCGTAGCGGTGGCAGCGGGTACGCCGTCGGGGCAGGCCCCGCTCAGAAGGGGCTCAGGAGGCCGCGCCGTCCGCAGTACCGCGGTGGTCGGCCTCCGCGGCGGCCTTGAGCCGCACCAGGGTCTGCTCGATGCCGTGCCGGTTGCGGGCGGGGAAGCCGGTCACCTCGATGAAGCCGCGCCACAACCGGTTGTAGCGCGAGTAGTCGAAGGTCTCGGTGACCCGGGTGCGGCCGTCGCTGGTCGGTTCCAGCTCGTAGCGCCACCGGTGCCCGCCGAAGTGTCGCCAGGCGATCCGCCGGTCCGGCTCGAGCTCCACGACCCGGTTCGTGATCCGGTACGGCACGTTGAACAGCCTCATCGCGACGTGGAACTCGTCGCCCTTGGCGAGCCGGGACGGGCCCTCGATGGTGCCCTGCACGGACCCGGACCCGTCGATGCGCGGGTGTTGGTGCGGGTCGGCGACGATCGCGAACACCACCCCGGGCGGAGCGTCGATCACCGTGCGGGCAGAGACCTGCTTGTCACCTGTGTCAGCCATGCCGTCCTTCCTACCCCGCCGTGGCCGCCCGGGGAACACGCGTGCCCGCGGACAGGGAACCGGCCCCCATCCCGCGGTTGCGAGATGGGGGCCGACCCCTCCTTCCGGGACGTCGCTCGAGCGGGTGGTGGCCCGGCGCGTCCGGAGGGAGGTCTCCGGCAACGGTCAGCGAGACCTCACCACCCTGCTGACGGTGGCCTTGCTGGTGCCGTCGGCGTTGATCGCCTGCACGGTGAACCGGTATCCCGCCCGCGGCAGGGTCATCGTGACGCCTCGCCGGTGTGCGGGCACCGTGACCGCCTTGCGCCACTTGCCCGGGGCGCGGACCGCCTGCACCTTGTATCCGGTCACCCGCAGGCCTCCGGTCACCACCGGCGGGACCCACCGCACCTGGGCGGTGGCCCTGCCGCCGCGGGCGCCCGGGACCACCTTGGTGATCCTCGGCCTGCCGGCCACCGTGGTCGGCACCTTCATGGCCGACGAGGTGAGCGACTCCGCCGCCCCGGCCGCGTCGGTGAAGGAGACCACGACCCGCACGTTGGAGCCGCGCAGACCGTCGGTGATCCGCAGCTGCGGTGCGGTGGCGCCGGTGAGGTCGGCGAACCGGCCGGCGCTCGCGCGCTGCCACTGGAAGTCCAGCGCCCCCGAGGCGGGCATGCCGTCCGCGTCGGACACCTGGCTGGTGACCACCCGGAGGGCTGCGCCGTCGACGATGATGCTCGGAGCACCCGCGGCCGGGGTGTTGACCGGCTGCGGGTCAGTCCCCGGAGCGGCCGCCACCGGCTCGGTGACATCGCTGACCACCTGCTCGAGGACGCCGTCGCCGTCGGTGAACGTCGCCACCGCGCGGAGTCGCAGACCCACCAGAGCCGCACCCGGGGTGAACGGCTCGCCGGTGCCCACCTGGTTGAAGACGGGCTCGCCGTCGACCACCTCGGCGGCCTGGAACGTCACCACGAGGCTCTGCTCGTCGATGCCGTCGAGATCGGTCAGACCCGTCGGGTCGGCCGCGATCTCCTGGCCCTGGACCGGAGCGAGGGTGCTCAGGGCCAGGACGCCGGTCGCCGGGGTGTTGGTGGCGTCCACGACGTCCACCTGGCTGTTGTTGGCGAACTGCAGCCGCTGGATGTTGCGGAGCACGTCGGTGCCGTCCACCTGGGTCCCAGAGGCGTGGGTGACGGTGATCGTGCCGTCGCCGTTGTCGACCACGTCGTACTCGCCGCGCTCACCGGTGAACACCGCGGTGTTCACGTCGCCGGCCACGGCCCCGGCGGTGGGCGTGACGATCCGGCGGACGTAGCCGATCTGGTCGGGCACGACCCGGTCACCGGTGTCCTTGAAGACGTCGGCGCGGAGCTGGGCCAGGCTGTCGTACTCGGTGCCGTTGTGGACCAGCTTCACGTCGAGCCAGGCATCGCCGTCGATGAAGTCGTCACCGCCACGGCCCTCGAACAGGTCGCTGCCCTCACCACCGACCAGGATGTCGTTGGTGGTGTTGTTCGCCAGGAACGGGCCGGTGGTGCCACCGAGCAGCTCCTCGAGTCCCTCGACCGTGTCCAGGTGGGCCTGCGTGAGCTCGTGACCCGTGCAGCCTGCGGGACGGCCGAGCTCGGCGCAGACCGCGTCGCCCAGGATGCTCGGCGGGACGTCGACGTTGCTGACGCCGCGGAGGACGTCGTCGTGCTGCCACCCGGAGAGTGCCTCCACCAGGTCGTAGCGGTCGCGCATGTTCTGCACCGACGGGGGCTGGAACACGGTGTTGTCCATGTCGGCGTTGGCGCCGAACGGGTCGCCCTTGTGGGTCACCCAGTCGAAGCCGAGCATGCCCTCGTGCCGGTCCGTTCCCTGGTCGGTGAGCATGATGTCGTCGCCGCCCTCGGAGTCGTAGTCGTCGTTGCCGGGACCACTGATGAGGATGTCGTCGCCCCCGAAGGGGTCGTCCTGGAAGCCGTTGCCGTTGTCGCCCTGGAGCAGGTCGGACCCGCTCCCGCCCTCGATCCAGTCGTCGCCCTCGTTGCCGGCGAAGATGTCGTGCGCGTGGCCGCCGATCAGCTTGTCGTCACCCTGACCCGCGAAGCTCTGGGTGTCGTCCTCGCCGTGCACCACGAAGTCGTCGCCGCTGCCGCCGTGGATCAGGTCCAGTCCCGGCCCGGCGTGGATCGCGTCGTGCCCGGAGTTGCCCTTGATGGTGTCGTCGCCGAACAGGTCGGTGAGGACGTCGTTGCCGGCTCCGCCGACGAACTGGTCGTTGCCGGCCTCGCCCTCGATGCGGTCGTCACCGCCGTAGCCCCACAGGGCGTCGTCGCCGATGTCGGCCCGCATCCTGTCCGCGGCCGTGCGCTGGCCGTGCATCTGGATGTGGTCCTCACCGATGTAGCGGTAGGTGCCGTTGCCCATCTGCGTCAGCCTCTCGGGCAGCGCGGTGCCACCGAGGGACGCCGGGACGATGACCTCGAGGTCGAAGACGGTCCCGTCCTGCGAGGCGAAGATGTTCGTGGGCACCTCGGAGGCAGCCGTGGTCCGCTGCACCAGCGCCGAGAACGAGTTCGCCTCGAGCTGGTGGAACAGGTTCAGGCCGATGTTGCGGTTCAGGTAGTAGAACCGGTCACCGTTCTGCAGGTTCTCCAGCGTGCGCTCGAAGACCTGGTTGAAGGTGCTGCCCAGCATGCCGCCGAACGGCATGCCCTCCTCGGCGAGGCCGCCGACCCAGAAGTCGATCCGGTCCAGTCCGGTGTCGCTGTTCATGAAGCCGGGCTGGGCGATGAGGGTGGCCGCCTCGGTACGCCGCTCGGCCACCGTCTTGAGCGGGGCCGAGGCGTTCTCCGGTACGGCGAAGGCCGCGACGAAGTTGAGCAGCGACGCCGGGTGCTTGAGCGCGGCCTCGAAGTCGGCCCAGTCGTCGTAGGGCTTCAGCGCCGGGTCCCCGGTCTGGTCGTGGAGCCAGGCCCGGACCGTCTGCAGCGGTGGGGTGCCGGTCTCCCGCGCCCGCGCCATGTTCAGCGTGGCGAGGTCGAGCGGCTGACCGAGCAGCTGGTTGCGCAGGGTGTCGTCGACGAACTCGTCGATGCCGTTGCCGGTCTGCGCGACCAGCCCGTTGATCAGCGCTCCCGCGCCCTGGTCGGGGCTGAGGGTGCCGTTGTTGGTGAACGCCGGCGGGTTCAGGAAGCCGTTGAACAGGCTGATGTCGCTCGTCCCGAAGCCGCGGCGCGGCAGCGTGTCGTTGAGCATCGAGTGCCCGAACCGGTAGACCACGTGGGCGAACTCCGCAGGGATCACCGCGTCGACGTCCGTGTGGTAGGTCGACTCGTTGAACGGTGCCGGG
Organism: uncultured Actinomycetota bacterium; assembly: GCA_963835385.1. Taxonomy (GTDB): domain Bacteria; phylum Actinomycetota; class Actinomycetes; order Propionibacteriales; family Nocardioidaceae; genus Nocardioides_B. The sequence continues at coordinate 583,694 of CAWIFK010000010.1, read as the reverse complement.
TCGATGGTGGGGGACAGCGTCCGGCCGAACTCCTCGAAGACGAGGTGCTGGTACTGCATCTCGGTGACGTACCGTGCCGCCTGGAACAACCGGTCACCGTACGTCCACTCCCAGTCGTCGGGGTCCGCGGTGTGCGCCTCGAAGCCCGCCTTGAGCTGGGGGTCGCCCTGGATCAGCTGGTGGATCGAGTCCGAGAGCCGGTTGTGCTCGGCGTGGAAGACGTGGTGTACGGCCGAGAGCCCGATGTTCTCGTTGCCGCGGCCGTCACCGGTGACGAAGTGCGACTCGAGCAGTTCGTTGTCGAACGTGCCCGCCGGACGCGGTGCGGGTCCGTTGACGTCGGTGTCGGCGTCGGCGACCTTGCCGGCCGGGCTCGCGGTGTGGGCGATGTCGTCCAGGAAGGCGTGGTCGGTGCCGAGTGCCCCGACCGCCGACGGGGAGACCGGGTTGGCGGGGTCGCCCTCGACGACCACGGCGGGCTCGGTACCGGTCTCCTCCTGGACCACCAGCTGTGGGTAGCCGTTCGGCCCGGGCTGGAACTGGCCGTAGAAGTCGGTCAGCACCCGCGGGGCGTTGAGGACGTCCTGGTCGCTCAGCTCGATGCCCAGCAGCGTGCGGGCCTGGTTCTTCACGTCCTTCCAGCTCGCCAGCCCCTGCCGCTCGGCCGGGTCGACGGGGTTGATGCCGTCGAGCAGCTTCCCGGTGCTCCGAGGCCCGGAGGCGGAGGCTTCGTACTCGCGCAGGAACACCTGGTGCGAGGGGTGGGAGGTGTAGGTCTGGTTCTGGTCGACGAACGGCGTCGTCTGGTTGTTGTGCGACCGCGCGCCGTCGGGGTCGGTGACGGTGGCCCGGGTCAGCGTCATCTGTCGGGGTCCGGGCGGGCCGGGCACCGCCATCAGCGGGTCGTCGGGGTTGAGCGGCACAGTGACGGTGCCGGCCCCGCCCTTGTTCACGAGATCCAGGCCGTGGTCGAAGAACTGGCCGAAGATCGTCATCCACGAGTTGAACGGCGCGGACAGCCCCTCGTCCGGCGCCTCGTTCGGGATGAAGATCGTGCCGTCGTCCTCCACCACCGAGCCGGGCACCGGGTTCGCACCGGAGGCGGTCTCGACGGCCGCGGGGTTCCGCGTGGTCTGGTCCACGATCAGGTTGCTGATCGTGCGGATGCTGGCGTCGACGACGTTCCCGGAGCGCGAGTAGGTCTCGCCGGTTCCGGTGGTCCAGTCGTAGGCCGGCAGCATCCTCTTGAACGGCTGGTCGGCGGCCCCGAAGCTGCTCTGGCCCGGCATCAGGTTGTTGAACCGACCGTCGACCGTGCGTAGCCCCCAGGGAAGCTTGGCGTCCGGCACGCAGGTGCCGTCGTCGGCTCCGACGCAGAGCAGTTTCCCGTCGGCCTTGTGGGCCTCTGAGATCCGGATCTGCTTAAGGATGAACTTCAGGTCGCCGACACTCACCTCGAAGGAGGGATGGGTGTCGGTGACGGCCGCGGAGCTGCCGCCCGCCGGCACGGCAGCGAGAGACAGGCCGGTCAGGGCCGCGCAGAGGCTGCCGATGAGTGCCCGGGAGCGTCGACTGCCCGCGGCCTCACCGGCAGCGGACGCCCCCCGGCGTCGAAAGTGTGTCTTCATCTGGATCTCCCAGGTCAGGCGAACAGCGCATGCGGTCCGACGCGCCGGTGAGATTTCCGCACCGGCCCGTGATCAGCGCGTCAACGCAGCGACCGGGCTCGTGACGGCAGCGTCAAATCCCGCACCGGCTGGTCAGTAGGAGGGATGGGACGCCACCCGGGTGGGCGGTGCGCCGTCCACCGTCGGGGCCCTGCGCCGTCCACCGTCCGGCCATGCCGCGTGCCTGCGGTACCCATTCGTCCTGGATCGGCTTCGGCGGGGCATGTCCGAGGCGTACAACAGGTGCGGGATCTCGGGATGGGTGGAAATGCGGGACCTTGGGGTGGGATGCATGGATATAGTTGAGGTGCGCGTTCTGGGGCCGCTGCTGGTGCGGCGGCCGGACGGCAGCGTCGTCGGGGGTGACGAGTGGCGCACGAGCAAGACGCTGGACCTCTTGCGGTTGCTGACGCTCAGCGGCGGCCGGCCGGTGCCGGTCCCGACCGTGATCGAGCGGTTGTGGCCCGACGTCGACTGGGACCGCGGGCGGGCCAGCCTCCGGACGGCGGCCAGCCAGCTGCGCAAGGTCCTCGGTGTGGACTGCATCGAGCGGCAGACCGGCTCTCTGCAGCTGGCGCGGGTGTGGGTCGACGCCTGGGCGTGGACCGAGCTGGCACACGAGAGCGACCTGGCCCGACGGGCCGGCGACCATGAGGGGGTGGTCGCGCTGGTGCGCAAGGCCGAGGGGCTCTACGCCGGCGACGTGGAGGTGACCTCGGGTGAGTGGGACGGGGACGCCGCCCTTTGGTTCCGGGACCGCCGGTTGCGGCTGCTGCTCGACGGCGCCGAGGCGGCGGGCCGGTGCGGCTGGGTCCGCGACGGCTTGGACTTCGCCCTGCGGGCCCGTGAGATCGACCTCACCGAGGAGGTCGCCCGGGCGCTGATGCGTGCCTACGCCGGACTCGGTGCCACCGACCGGGCCCTCGACGTGTACGAGGAGCTGCGGCACCATCTCGACACCCGGCTCGGGGTCGACCCGGCACCGCAGACGCGGGCGCTGCATATGCTCGTGCTCAGCGGCACCGCCCTGCCGCAGGTGCAGCACCGGCCGGTCGGCGTCGAGGCGGCGGTGGGTGGCCTGGTCAGCGCCGTGCGCCGGATGTCGGAGCAGCCGGACGGCTGCGGCGTCGTCTGGGTCTGCGGCCCCCGCGGCTCCGGGCGGTCCACCGTGGTGGCGCTGGCGGCCGAGGAGCTGGGCGTGCCGGTCCACGACATGAGCATGATCGACTTCGACGAGGAGCTCGCCGGCCGGCTCTCCGGGACCCGGTCGCCGGGCGCCGAGCCGGGCCTCGTGGTGCTGCAGTCCTCGAGCATGCCGCCGGCGTGGTCGGTCGGCATCGTGCACGCGGTGGCGGCCCGGTACGACGGGGTGGTGCTGGTGAAGTCGACCGAGGCCCCCGAGCCCCGGCCCGACCTGCCCTGCACGGACGCGCGGGTGCCGGTCGAGCCGCTCTCCGCCGACGACTTCGAGCGGCTCGTGCGAATGGTGGTGCAGGGAGAGCCCAGCGCCGCGCTGCTCCAGCGGCTGTGGGGGGAGTCCGGCGGCCTGGCGGGCAGGACCTGCCAGCTGGCACGTGGCTGGCTCGGCGAGGGGCGGTTGGTGTGGCAGGAGGAGGGGCTGGTGCTGGCCCCGCCGGCGAACACGCTGCGGCACCCGCCGCCGGGCCCGGTGCTGCGCACCGGGCTGCGCAGCCTAGGGGCGCCGGCGCTCGACGTCCTCACCGTGCTCGCCTTCGCCGACCGGGCGCTGGACTCCGAGGAGGTCGATGCGGTGCTCGCGTCGGTCCGTGACGCCGCCGCACCGCGCGGTGTCCTCGAGCGGCTGGTCGATCACGGGTTCGTCAACCGTGTCGACGACGGCTACGAGCTGCCCAGCCCGGCGCTGGCCGGGGAGCTCGCCGGGTGGGTGCGACCGATGGTCCGCCACCGAGTCGTCGAGGCGCTGGGCGCGCTGAGTCTGCCCCGGCTCGACCTCGCCACGGGTCCGCATCGAGAGGCGGTGGACGCGGCGGCCGCGCCCGCATCGGCCCGCGGTCACGTCGGGGAAGCCGGGATCGCGTGGCTCGGCCTCGCCGGCGACGTGGCGATGGAGGCGGTCTCGCGGACGGCGGCCCCGGGACGAAGCCCACGTCGAGGCCGGCGTAGCGCCAAGGCATGGCGACCGGTCGTGATCGGTTCCTTCGGCGTCTCGCTCGCCCACGGCTGGGAGAGTGCGGTTCCCTTCCTCGCCGTCGTCTAGGTGTGATGACCTAGCGCGTCGGATCGAGCTCTCCGTCGGCGGCGGCATCGGGCGCCGGCTCGCCCGAGGACGCCAGGGCCACCTCGGGCTTGCGTCGTGGCCGCTCCGCGGTGATCACCAGCGCGACGGCGGCCACCACGATCCCGCCACCGACGAGGACCGGGACGGTCACGACCTCGGAGAGCACCAGCCACCCGAGGAAGACCGCGACGACCGGATTGACGTAGGCGTAGGTCGCCACCAGCGAGATCGGGGCGTTGGCCAGCAGCCAGACGTAGGAGGTGAACGCCACGACCGAGCCGAACACCACCAGGTAGCCGAGGGCGAGCCAGGTCCGGGCCCCGTAGTCGCCGGTGAACCGCTCCCCGGAGACGAGACCGAGCGTCACGAGCATCAGCCCGCCGAAGAGCATCTCGTAGACGGTGGTGACGAAGACGTCCTCGGGGAGCGGCAGCCGGGGCTGGAGGTAGGAGCCCAGCGCCCAGCAGGAGGACGCGAACAGCACCAGCAGTGCGGCGCCGAGCGGGAACGGGTCGGCTCCGCCGCGCCCGAGGAGCACGAGCACGGCCAGACCGAGGAAGCCCATCAGCACCCCGACCAGCGTCAGCGCCCGCGGCCGGTCGCGCTCGACCAGCCGGAACACCACGATCTGCAGCGGGGCGATCGCGATCAGCAGGGCGGTGACACCGGACGGGGCGCCCAGGTTCTCCGCCACGGAGACCATCCCGTTGCCGAGCAGCGGGAGGCAGAGGCCGAGCGTCGCCGCACCCAGGGCCTGGCGCGGGGTCAGCCGCAGCCTGCCCGGGCCGCCACGCAGGGACAGCAGGCCGCCGAGCAGCACGGCGGAGGTCAGGTAGCGCAGACCCATCGACGTCAGCGGCGGCGCCTCCTCGACGACGATCCGGATACCGAGGTAGGTCGAGCCCCAGACGACGTACACCACCACGAGCGCCGTCATGACCAGGCCGAAGCCCGGCGCCGTCCGTGGGGCGCTGGCCGCCGGTGCCGTCATGACCGTCTCCTCCTGTTGCTGCTGTCAGAGCGTACGACGGCGGGCCGCCCCCGGCCGTGTCGATTCCCGCCACCGGTACTCGACATCCGGACAGATCTGTCCGCTCCCATGCGCCGGGGCGATTCGCCAGCGTCCTCGGCCGACGGGTACCTTAGGCCGCAGACCGGGCGATGTGGCACCGGTCACAGCGACACCCCCTGGCGGAGTCATGGCGAGGAGGCACCACCCCCCGCGTCCTGGCCTGGCCTCGCGGCGGGGTCGTCAGCTCCCCGAGCCGGCAGCGGAGACCCCGCGACGCCGACGACACGAAGGAGTGCAGGTGAGCCAGAGCAGTGCAGCGCCCGCGACGGGCGACTTCGGCGGGCCGCAGGCCGCCATCGAGGAGCTGGGGCAGGCCGACCTGGTCCAGCTGCTCACCCCGGAGGGCGAGCGGGTCGAGCACGCCGACTTCTCCTTCGGCGCCGGTCTGAGCGCCGACGAGGAGACGGCCCTGGTCAAGGGCTTCTACCGCGACATGGTGCTGACCCGGCGCATCGACACCGAGGCCACCGCGCTGCAGCGCCACGGCGAGCTCGGCATCTGGGCCCAGCTGCTCGGCCAGGAGGCCGCCCAGGTGGGCTCCGGGCGGGCCCTGCGTCCCCAGGACTTCGTCTTCCCGACCTACCGCGAGCACGGCGTCGCCTGGTGCCGCGACATCGACCCGCTGCGCCTGCTCGGGCTGTTCCGCGGCGTCGACCAGGGCGGCTGGAACCCCGCGGACGACAACTTCGGGCTCTACACGATCGTGATCGGCGCCCAGACGCTGCACGCGACCGGCTACGCGATGGGCATGCAGCGCGACGGCGTCGTGGGCACCGGCGACCCGGACCGGGACGCGGCCGTGGTGGCGTACTTCGGTGACGGCGCCAGCAGCCAGGGCGACGTCAACGAGTCGTTCATCTTCGCCGCCTCCTACAACGCCCCGGTCGTCTTCTTCTGCCAGAACAACCAGTGGGCGATCTCCGAGCCGATCGAGCGGCAGAGCCGGATCCCGCTCTACCAGCGCGCCCTCGGCTTCGGCTTCCCGGGCGTGCGGGTCGACGGCAACGACGTGCTCGCGTCGTACGCCGTCACCCAGGCCGCCCTGCAGCGCGCCCGCGAGGGTCAGGGCCCGACCCTCGTCGAGGCCTACACCTACCGCATGGGCGCCCACACGACCACCGACGACCCGACCCGCTACCGCCTCTCGGCCGACGTGGAGAGCTGGAAGCTCAAGGACCCGATCCAGCGGGTGAAGGTGTACCTGACCCGCAACGGCCTGGTCGACCAGGACTTCTTCGAGGAGGTCGACGCCGAGGCCGAGAAGCTCGGCGAGCACCTGCGCGCGGGGTGCAAGGCGCTGCCCGAGCCGCGGATCCTCGACACCTTCGACTACGTCTACGCCGAGCAGACCGCCGAGCTCGCCGCAGAGCGGGACGGCTTCGCGGCCTACCTCGACAGCTTCGACACCACGGCAGGAGCGCACTGATGGCCACCTCGAAGATCACCCTGGCCAAGGGCCTCAACGCAGGTCTGCGCAAGGCCATGGAGGATGACCCCAAGGTCCTCATGATGGGTGAGGACGTCGGCAAGCTCGGCGGCGTCTTCCGGATCACCGACGGCCTGCAGAAGGACTTCGGCGAGGACCGGGTCATCGACTCCCCGCTGGCCGAGTCCGGCATCGTCGGTACGGCGGTCGGGCTGGCGATGCGCGGCTACCGGCCGGTCTGCGAGATCCAGTTCGACGGCTTCGTCTACCCCGCCTACGACCAGATCGTCAGCCAGGTCGCCAAGATCCACTACCGGTCGCAGGGCAAGCTGCCGATGCCCATCGTCATCCGGATCCCCTTCGGCGGCGGCATCGGCGCGGTCGAGCACCACTCGGAGAGCCCGGAGGCGCAGTTCGCGCACACCCCGGGCCTGAAGGTCGTGGCCTGCTCGAACCCGGTCGACGGCTACTGGATGATCCAGCAGGCCATCGCCTGCGACGACCCGGTGATCTTCCTCGAGCCGAAGCGGCAGTACCACGCCGACAAGGCCGAGCTCGACGACACCGTGGAGCCGGCGCCGCTGTTCACCTCCCGCGTCGTGCGCCAGGGCAGCGACCTCACCCTGCTGGCCTACGGGCCGATGGTGAAGACCTGCATGCAGAGCGCCGAGGCGGCCGCCGGCGACGGGCAGAGCATCGAGGTCATCGACCTGCGCACGCTGTCGCCGCTGGACATGGGCCCGGTCCTCGAGTCGGTCCGCAAGACCGGCCGCGCCGTCGTGGCCCACGAGGCCCACGTGAACCTCGGCATGGGCGCGGAGGTCGCCGCGCGGATCACCGAGGAGTGCTTCTACTCCCTCGAGGCGCCGGTGCTGCGGGTGGGCGGGTTCGACACGCCGTACCCGCCGAGCCGGATCGAGGAGGAGTGGCTCCCCGACCTCGACCGGGTCCTGGACGCCGTCGACCGCTCCCTCGCCTACTGACCCACGCCGACCCAAGCACCGGTGGTCGCGGCGTCGCGGCCACCGACCGGAGGATTCGCATGAACGAGTACAAGCTTCCCGACGTCGGTGAGGGCCTGACCGAGGCCGAGATCGTGTCGTGGAAGGTCAAGGTCGGCGACGTCATCAAGGTCAACGACATCGTCGTGGAGATCGAGACCGCGAAGTCGCTGGTCGAGCTGCCCTCGCCCTACGCCGGCACCATCGCGGCGCTGCTGGTCCCCGAGGGCGAGACCGTCGCGGTGGGCACCCCGATCATCCGCATCGGCGACGGTGCCGACGACGGTGCCGACGCGACGGCCACCGGGCCCGCCCCCGAGATGGCTCCCGTCGAGGCGGCTCAGTCCGAGGGAGCGGCAGCCGGCTCCGCGGGCCCGGGCGAGATCGACCTGTCCAACCCGGCCGCGACCGGCGGCGGGGAGAACCAGACGCTCGTCGGCTACGGCCCGCGGGAGGGCTCGGTCACCAGGCGCGCCCGTCGCGCTGCCACGCCGGGCTCGACCGCCGGTGCCTCCACGCAGCTCCAGGTGCAGGGCGCCTTCGGCCAGGGCGGCGCGGAGTCGCCCGAGGTCGTCGAGTCCGACGAGCCCGCGGTGCCGGCGGTCTCCGCGGTGTCGGCGGGGTCCGGTGAGCCGGCGGCTGGCGCGGCCGCCCGCGTGCTGGCGAAGCCGCCGGTGCGCAAGCTCGCCAAGGACCTCGGCGTCGACCTGGCGACCCTCACCGCCACCGGCCCGAACGGCACCGTGTCGCGGGCCGACGTCGAGGCCGCGGCCAACGGTTCCGCTGCCGCCGACCAGGCCGGTGGACCGGTCGGGCCCGCCGAGCCGTCCGGGGCGGCCGACGGGGGCGCCGTGCGCGCCGTCCCCGCCGGACAGCGGGAGAGCCGCGAGCCGATCAAGGGCGTGCGCAAGATGATGGCGCAGGCGATGGTCGACTCCGCGTTCTCGGCGCCGCACGTCACCGAGTGGGTGAGCGTGGACGTGACCCGCACCATGCGCCTGGTCGAGAGGCTGCGCGAGCACCGCGACTTCCGCGACGTGAAGGTCTCCCCGCTGCTGGTCGTGGCCAAGGCGTGCATGCTCGCGATGCGGCGCACCCCCGAGATCAACGCCACCTGGGACGACGCGGCGCAGGAGGTCGTCTTCAAGAGCTTCGTCAACCTGGGCATCGCCGCCGCCACGCCGCGAGGGCTGGTGGTCCCCAACGTCAAGGACGCCGACTCGATGTCGCTGCCGGAGCTGGGCGCGGCGATCAACGGCCTGGCCCGCACCGCTCGCGACGGACGGACCCAGCCGGCCGAGATGGCCGGGGGCACGTTCACGATCACCAACGTCGGGGTGTTCGGGGTGGACGCCGGCACGCCGATCATCAACCCGGGCGAGTCCGCGATCCTGTGCTTCGGGGCGGTCCGCAAGCAGCCGTGGGTCCGCACGAAGAAGGGTCGGGACAAGATCGCCGTCCGGTCGATCACCACGCTGGCGCTGAGCTTCGACCACCGGCTGGTCGACGGCGAGAAGGGCTCCCGGTTCCTCTCCGACGTCGCCACGGTCCTGCAGGACCCGGCCAGCGCGCTGCTGCTCTGACCACCGGGGACGCGCCGGCCGGCTCGAAGGGTCGGCCGGCGCGGACCGGCGTGCGGGCGGGTGGGGGCTCGACGCGGTACGCCGGGGTTCGGGCACCTACCATGGATCGGCGATGACCGACTCCACCGTAACTTCCCCAGTTCCGCGCGTGCGCGCCTACGAGTTCGCCAAGTGGGCGATCCTCAGCGGCGTCTACGAGAGCGGGTCGACCGTCACGGTCGCCGGCCTCGGACGCGAGGTCGGTGTCGGCCGGACCGCGGTGCGCGACGCGCTCGTGCGCCTGGAGTGCGAAGGCCTGGTGAGCCTGCTGGAGCACGGCGGCGCGGTCGTGAACGCGTTCACGATGCACGAGGTGGAGGACGTCCTCGAGGCGCGCGTCCTGGTGGAGAACCACACCGCTGCCCGCTCGTTCGCCGCGCGCGAGGCGCTGCTCCCGCGTGTGGAGAAGGCGCACGCGGAGATGAAGCAGCGCCGCCGCGAGCAGGACACCGCCGGCTTCACCGACGCCGACCGGCGCTTCCACGAGCTCATCGTCGACGCCGCGGACAACTCGATCCTGTCCTCGGTCTACCGCATGCTGCGCGAGCAGCAGACGTTGTTCACCTCCGCGGTCGTGCGGGGACGCACCGACCGGATGGACGCCGCGATCGCCGAGCACGACCTGATCATCGAATCCCTGCGCGGCGACGACGTGGACCACTTCTGCGCGGTCGTGAACGAGCACCTGCGCTGGTCGACCCGCCTCGCGCTGGAGTCGCATTGAGTCACGCCACTCCTGCGGACGCGGTGGTTCCCACCGGCGGCCGACGTGCCTGGCTGGTCTGGCTGACCGCCGTCGCGGTGTACTTCCTCGCGGTCTTCCACCGCTCCTCCCTCGGTGTCGCGGGGATCGCCGCGGCCGAGCGGTTCGACATCTCGGCCTCCCAGCTGTCCACGTTCACCGTGCTCCAGCTGCTCGTCTACGCCGGGATGCAGATCCCGGTCGGCGTGCTGATCGACCGGTTCGGGCCGCAGCGGCTGCTGATCTTCGGGGCTGTGTTCATGACCGCCGCGCAGCTCGGCTTCGCCTACACCGGCTCCTACGCCGGGGCGCTCGCCGCGCGGGTGTTCGTCGGGATGGGCGACGCGATGGTCTTCATCAGCGTGCTGCGCCTCGTCGCGTCCTGGTTCCCGCCGCGGCGCAACCCGGTCCTCACGGCCTGGACCGCGCTGCTCGGGCAGTGCGGGGCGCTGGTGGCTGCCATCCCGCTGGCCCGGTCGCTGCGCGAGCTCGGCTGGACCACGACCTTCGCGGCGAGCGCGGCGGTCGGCCTGGTGCTCGGCCTGCTGGTGGTGCTCCTGGTCCGCGACGTACCCCCGGGCGCCCCGCCGTCGCGCTCGGTCAAGGACGTGCGCACGGTCGGCCGCGACCTGCGTGCGGCGTGGTCGGACCCGGGCACCCAGCTGGGACTCTGGTCGCACTTCACCGCCCAGTTCGGCGCCAACGTGATGGGCCTGCTGTGGGGCTACCCGTTCTTCCTGCACGCCGAGCACACCGGCACCACCACCGCGGGGCTGCTGCTCTCGCTCCTGGTCGTCACCATGATGATCGGGGGGCCGGTGATCGGGGGCTACATCGCCCGGAACCCGTGGAACCGCTCGACGGTCGTGCTCGGCATCGTCGCGGCCATGATGGTCGCCTGGGCCGTGGTGCTGCTGTGGCCGGGAGACGCGCCGCTGTGGGTCCTGGTGCCGCTGGTCGTGACGACCGGGCTCGGCGGTCCGGGGTCGATGGTCGGCTTCGACGTGGCTCGCACCTTCAACCCCGCTTCCCGGCTCGGCTCGGCCACCGGCATCGTCAACGTCGGCGGCTTCGTGGCGTCGCTGATGGTGATCTTCACCGTCGGGCTGCTGCTCGACGTGCTCACACCGGGGCAGTCCACCGACTACTCCGCGGGCGCCTACCGGGCGGCGATGTCGGTGCAGTACGTCGGCTGGATCGGCGGCGGGCTGCTGGTGTGGCGGTTCCGCCGTCTCGCCCGCGCCCACCTCGAGGCCACCCAGCCGCAGGTGTTCAAGGGCATGACGTCCCGCTGACCCGCACCCTGGGGCGCCGAGCGGGCGTTGCCGGCGGGGAACCGGGAGCGGCTCAGCGCTCCGGGTCCATCCCGAGCCACTCGCGCACCGCGGCGGTGTGCTCGCCCAGCAGCGGCGGCGGCAGGTGCTCGCTGCGCGCACCCGCGACGGCACGGTCGTCCAGGCGCAGGGACGGCCCCGGCAGGGTGAGCGGGCCGGCGGTCGGGTGCTCGACGTCGAGGAGCAGCCCCTGGGAGCGGGTCTGCTCCCAGCCGTACACCTCGTCGAGCGAGCGCACCCGCCCGGCCGGGATGCCGAGGTCGGCGAGCCGGAGCAGCCACTCCTCTGCGGTCTCGCGCGCGAGGGCGGCCTCGATCCGCTCGACGAGCTCCTCGCGGAGCAGCACCCGGTCGGAGTTGCGGGTGAACCGCTCGTCGTCGATCCGGAGCAGGGCGGCCAGCGCGCGCCACATGGAGTCGTTGCCGCAGGCGATCTGGATCGGCCCGTCTGCGGCCTGGAAGAGCCCGTACGGTGCGATCGAGGGGTGGTGGTTGCCCAGTGGCCGGGGCACCTCCCCGGCCACCGTCCACCGGGTGCCCTGGTAGGCGTGCACGCCCACCACGGAGGCGAGCAGGCTGGCCCGGACGACCCGGCCCCGGCCGGTCCGGCTCCGCTCGTGCAGGGCGGCCACCACGCCGTACGCCGTGTGCAGGCCGGCCAGCAGGTCCGCGATCGGGACGCCGACCCGCGTGGGGTGGTCCTCGTCGGCGCCCGTCAGCGACATCAGCCCTGCCTCGCCCTGGGCGATCTGGTCGTAGCCGGCGCGGCCGCCCTCGGGGCCGTCATGCCCGAAGCCGGTGATCGAGCCGACCACCAGGCGCGGGTTCAGCTCGTGCAGCCGCTCGACGGAGAACCCGAGGCGGTCGAGCACGCCGGGACGGAAGTTCTCCAGCAGCACGTCGGCGCGCCGCACCAGCCTGGTGAGCAGGTCACGGCCGTCGTCGGACTTCAGGTCGGCGGTGACCGACTCCTTGTTGCGGTTGGCGGAGAGGAAGTACGTCGAGACCGGTGCCTCGGCCGGCCCGACGAACGGAGGGCCCCACGACCGGGAGTCGTCCCCGCCGTCGGGCGACTCCACCTTGATCACCCGGGCGCCGAGGTCACCGAGCAGCATCGCGGCGTGCGGGCCGGCCAGAGCGCGGGTCAGGTCGACGACGAGCACGTCGTCGAGCATCAGCCCTCCTCGTCGAACAGCGTGCCGCGGACCTCGCGGCTCTGCCCGACGAACCGGGCCACGTCGGTGCCGCGGCACGTGACCGTCACCGCGTAGCGGCCGTCGCGTCCGGCACGCGACTCCTCCACCGCCTCCGCCACGAGCCGGTCGCCCTCGCGGGTGGGCGCGAGGAAGCTGATCTCGCAGATGCGCGCCACCGTGCGGCGGTTGTAGGAGTTGCACGCGAAGGCGAACGCCGAGTCGGCCAGCGTGAACGTGAGCCCGCCGTGGCCGATCGCCTGGCCGTTGAGCATGTCGCGCCGCACGGTCATCTCCAGCGAGGCCCGGCCGGGTGCGACCGAGACGATCCGCATGCCCAGCGCCTGGCTGGCGGCGTCACCGGCCCACATCGCGGCGGCCGCCCGTTCGGCCCGTTCCTGCGGCGTCAGCTCCTGGGTCACAGCGGCTTCTCCATCAGCGACACGAGGTGCTCCGCGTCGCCGAGCCGGCCGACCTCCTTGTAGCCCCGCTGCGCGTGGAAGGCCAGCGAGCCGTCGTTGCGCGGGACCAGGTTCACCTCGAGCAGCAGCCGGCCGTGCCGACGCGCGTCGGCCTCCACGGCGTCGTACACGAACGTCCCGAGTCCCTGCCGGCGGAAGTCCTCGTGCAGCACGATCCGGTCGAGGTAGGCGAAGTCGGCGTAGCGCTCGGCGAACCAGCGGTAGTTCTCCGAGTCGTACGCCGTCCCCGACGGGAACGTGACGACGAAGCCGGCGAACGCGCCGTCGACCTCCAGCACGTCGAACCGTTCGGTCCACTCGCGCAGCGCATGCAGCCGCGGCTCGTCCATCGGGGCGAGCTTGACCACGTTGCGCTCGTTCAGCGCCAGGATCTCGGGTACGTCGTCGGGGGACATCGTTCGCAGCACGGGCACGGCCCCCACCCTAGGACCCGGGCCGCCGGACGGCGGCGGTCGTCCGCGCGGTCGCGCCGCTACCAGGCGGGAACGCCCCGGCGCCGTACCTCTGCCTCGGCGCGGTGCTTGACCCCGAGCAGCATCTTGCGCTCCATGACCGCGTGCGGCAGCTCGATGGCCGCGACGTAGCCGAGCCCCGCGGGGTCCCGGTCCTGGTGCGAGCGGGCGACGAGCCGGCACCGTCCGTCGTCGATCGGGTCGATGACGTAGGAGCCCCAGTTCTCGATCACCACCGAGCGGGCCGGGTCCACCTCGACGATGCGGGTGCTGAACCCGGGGAACATCGTCAGCGGGTCGCCGGGGCGCAGGTCCTGCCACTCCTCGTGGATCCGGTCGGCGCTGCGCAGCCGGCAGCCGGCGAGGTTCTCCAGCCAGTCGTAGGAGTAGAAGCCGCCCTTGTCCTGGCCGATCTGGACCAGCCAGGCCCACACCGTCGCTGCGGGCGCCGCCACCGTGACCGCGCGGGTCGTGCGGAACCACGGGGCTCCGCCCGGCTCGTCGCCGGGGTACGTCGCGGTCCGCTCCGCCCGGGTCGAGCCCCAGTGCTGCAGCCAGGGCCTGATCGCGAGGCCGTACACCCACGGGGTCGCGACCCCGGCCGCCGTCGCCGCCCACCCCAGGGAGCGCCACCGGCCGGCCGGCAGCCGTCCGGGCCAGCGGCGCACGGCGGCCACCGGGGCGATCGCCGAGGCGAGAGCGAGGGCGAGCGGTCCGCCGACGACGACGACCGTCCCGCGCACGAGCGCGAGCGGTCCCGCGGCGACCGCGGCCTCCGGGCCGCTCGGCGACTCGGCTGTCTCACGGGTGTCGAGGGTCCCGGTCGCCTCGCGCAGGGTGGGCTGACCCGCGGGACGGGCGCCGGCTCTCGGGGAGCGTCTGGGCATGGTGGCCTCCTCCGATCCGACCCTGCTGCGCGGACCGGGCGGGTCGGCAGGGCCCAAGGTCCGGCACCGCTCGACAGCGCGGATCGCTCACGGTGCGCGGATCGTGCTGTCGGTGCGGGGTGGGGGCGGCGCGGATCGCTCACGGTGCGCGGATCGTGCTGTCGGTGCGGGGTGGGGGCGGCGCGGATCGCTCACGGTGCGCGGGTCGTGCTGTCGGTGCGGGGTGGGGGCGGCGCGGATCGCTCACGGTGCGCGGGTCGTGCTGTCGGTGCGGGGTGGGGGCGGCGCGGATCGCTCACGGTGCGCGGATCGTGCTGTCGGGTTGGGGCGGGGGCAGCGCCGAGCCGAGGCGGGCTCACCCGCTGGGGGACAGGTGCGCGTCGAGGAAGCCGAGCACCCGGCTGCTCCACTGCCGGGGCGCGGTGCGCAGCCCTTCGGTGTGGCCGGCTCCCGGAACGGTCCAGACCGAGACCCGGTCCGGCGCTGCGGCGGCGATGGCGTCGGCGGCGCGCCGCTCGTCGGGCAGGTCGCCGGCGGTGACGAGGAGGAACGACGTACCCGGGGCGCCGCGGACCGCGTCGGGCAGCGCACGCGGCGGCGCCGCCGGGGTCAGCAGGTCGGTGAAGCCGTAGGTCATCGCGTCGATTCCCCGCTGCAGCGTGCCGTTGACCCCGCCGGGCAGCCAGCCGGCCTTGTCCGCGGCGGTCCGTGCGGTCGCGCCCTCGGCCACCACGGCACCGATCCGGGGGTCCGCGGCGGCCGCCCCGATCGCCTCCTCGCCGCCCATCGACAGCCCGAGCACGCCGACGCGTCCTGGAGCGACGCGTTCGGCGCCGGTGAGGAAGTCGACGGCGGCGGTGGTGTCCTGGTCGCCGTACCAGCCGAAGTCCATGCCCCTGCCGCCACTGCGTCCGTGTCCGCGCGCGTCGACGAGCAGCACCCCGTAGCCGGCCCGCCCCAGCACGCCGGCCTGGGTCAGAGCCGCGGTCCGGGTCGACCCGGACCCGTGCCGGACGACGACGGCGGCGCCGTTGCGCGACGGCACCAGCCACCCGGCCAGCAGGACCCCGTCGTCGGTCGTCATCCGGACGGCGCGGAAGGTCAGCCCCTCGTCCGCCGGTGTCGACGCCGCGAGCGACGTCGGCGGCACCACGGTCGCGACCACCCCGATCATGAGGGAGGAGGCGACCGTCAGGACGACCGGGACGATCGGCACCAGGACGAGCCGCCACCAGCGGCGCAGCAGCACCCACGCCAGGCGGAGGGCGTACCCGAGCAGGACCACGCCGGCGACGACGAGGCAGAGGCCGAGCAGTGCGGTCCACGAGGGGCCGGTCCTCGGCAGCCAACGGACGGCCACCCCGGCGCCGACGCCGAGTGCGGCCGTGCCGCCGACTCCAGCGACGGCGGCGGTGAGCCAGGGGTGTCGTCGCCGCTCCGGCCCGCTGCGCACCGGCGCCGGAGCGGGCCGCGCCACACCTCCGTCGGCGTCGTGCACCGTCCGCGGCGTCGCCTGGCTGCCCATGGCACCTCCGTCATCGCCCGTCCCCTCCACGGTCGGCCGCGAGGGCAGGGGCGGCCAGTGCCGATCGGCCCGGTGCGCCGACGGCCCGACGGCCCGACGGCCCGACATGGTGGGCAGCGTGCCGGTGCAGACAGGCCGCCGGGGACATGTGGCCCTGGGACGCTCCCGCCAGGACGCGGCAGGCTTGTTGAGGGACGGCCCGCAGGGCCGGGGAAGGAGCGAGGCGGGATGCGCACCGCCGTTCGGTACGTTGTCAGCCTGGTCGTGGTCCTGCACGGGGCCCTCCACCTGCTCGGGGTCGTCGAGGGGTGGGGATGGGCCTCCGTCGATGCGTTGGAGGAGCCGGTCTCCGGGCCCGACGGGGTCCTGTGGCTGCTCGCGGCCGCTCTCGTGACCACCTCAGGGGTCCTGCTCGCGATGAGATCGCCGCACTGGTGGCAGGTCATGGCGCCGGCCGCGATCGTCTCCCAGGTCGCGATCGTCACGTCCTGGTCCGACGCCTGGGTCGGCACGGTCGTCAACGTGCTGATGCTGGCTGCCGCCGGCTACGGCTACGCGGCCGAGGGGCCGCGGGGTCTGCGGGCGGAGTACCGCGGCAGGTGCGAGGCCGCCGCCGTCGAGGCCGTCCCCGGGCCCTCGGCCGGCCGGTCCGTCGTCACCGAGAGCGACCTGGCCCGGCTGCCCGAGCCGCTGGCGGCGTACCTCCGCACCGCAGGGACGGTCGGCAGACCGCGCGTGCGCAGCTTCCGCGCGACGCTGCGGGGCCGGATCCGCAGCGGCCCCGACGCACCCTGGATGCCGTTCACGGGCGAGCAGCTCACCACCGTCGGCGAGCAGCCGAGGAGGCTGTTCCTGCTGGACGCGACGATGCGGGGCCTGCCGGTCGACGTGCTGCACGTCTACGGCGACGGCGACGCCTCGATGCGCGCCCGCGTGTGCTCGCTCGTGCCGGTGCTCGACGCGTCCGGTCCGGAGCTGCTGCACGGGGAGACCGTCACCGTCTTCAACGACCTCTGCCTCCTTGCGCCGGCGTCGCTCGTGGACGCCCCGGTGACCTGGGAGCAGGTCGACGCGCGCCGGGTCCGCGGCCGGTTCACCGCCTTCGGCCAGACGGTCACCGGGGAGCTGCTCTTCGACG
The DNA here is from genome assembly GCA_963835385.1 of uncultured Actinomycetota bacterium. Taxonomy (GTDB): domain Bacteria; phylum Actinomycetota; class Actinomycetes; order Propionibacteriales; family Nocardioidaceae; genus Nocardioides_B. Next base: position 566,894 of record CAWIFK010000010.1, on the reverse strand, counting down.
ACGAGGACCGCCTCCTCGACTTCGTCTCCGACGACCGGTCGCGGGCCTCGAGCGACGGCCGGTCCTTCGCCCCGATGCGCTGGTCCACCCCGGCCACCGGCTTCGCCGACGTCGGCAGCGGTCTGATCGCGGCCCGCGCCCAGGCGCGCTGGCACGCGCCCCAGCCGGAGGGCGAGTTCGCCTACGTCGAGATGGAGGTGGACCGCGTGGAGGTCGACCCGGGACCAGGTTCGCGCCCTGCCGCGGAGCGCGCCGTTGTGACAGGATGAGGACCGATCAGACCCTGACCTGTCACATGTGAGGACCCCTGCGATGACCGACGCCCCCGCCCTGTTCGCCGCCCACGAGGACACGCTGCGCCGGGCGGTCGAGGCGACCCACACCCGGGAGTACTTCTCGGCCTACGAGGAGTCGCCGTCGCCGCGGTTCTACGGCGAGAGCGCGGCCGCCGAGGGCAAGGCCGCGTTCGAGGCGTACGTCGGCACCACCTTCCCCCTCGACCTCCCCGGCGCCGAGGGCACGGTGGCGACCGAGAAGTCGCCGTTCGGGCTGCCGTTGGACGTCTCCTACCCCCGGGTCGCGCCCGAGGCGGTCGACGCCCTGATCGCCGCCTCGACCCACGGCCTGCGGGCGTTCCGCGACGCCGGCCCCGACGCCCGCGCGGGGGTCTGCCTCGAGGTGCTGCACCGGCTGCACAAGCGGATCTTCGAGCTCGCCAACGCGGTCCAGCACACCTCCGGGCAGGCGTTCGTGATGGCCTTCCAGGCCGGCGGCGCGCACGCGCTCGACCGCGCGCTGGAGTCGGTCGCCTACGCCTGGGAGGAGATGACCCGGGTGCCGCCCACGGCCGTGTGGGAGAAGCCGGGCAAGGGCGAGCCGCTGCGCATGGAGAAGACGTTCACGGTGGTGCCGCGCGGCGTTGCGCTGGTCATCGGCTGCAACACCTTCCCGACCTGGAACTCCTGGCCCGGTCTCTTCGCCTCGCTCGCCTGCGGCAACCCCGTGGTCGTCAAGCCGCACCCGGGCGCCGTGCTGCCGCTGGCGATCACGGTGCAGGTCGCTCGCGAGGTGCTCGCCGAGGCGGGCTTCGACGCCAACCTCGTGACGCTCGCCGCCGAGGACCCCGCCGACGGGCTGGCCAAGGTGCTCGCCACCCGGCCGGAGGTGAAGCTCGTCGACTTCACCGGCGGCAACGCCTTCGGCGACTGGCTCGAGGACAACGCCCGGCAGGCGGTCGTGTTCACCGAGAAGGCCGGCGTCAACACCGTCGTGGTCGACTCCACCGACAGCTTCCGCGGCCTGTGCATGAACCTGGCGTTCTCGTTCTCCCTCTACACCGGCCAGATGTGCACCGCTCCGCAGAACGTGTACCTCCCCGCCGGCGGCATCGAGACCGACGAGGGCCACAAGAGCGTCGAGGACGTCGCGGCCGGCATCGATGCCGCGCTCGGCAAGCTGCTCGGCGACGACGCCCGCGCGGTCGAGCTGCTCGGCGGCGTCGTCAACGAGGGCGTGCTCTCCCGGCTCGAGTCGGCCTCGTCGGCGGGCCGCGTCCTGGTCGGGTCGCGTGCGGTGCGGCACCCGTCGTACGACGACGCCGTCGTCCGCACGCCGACGATCATCGGCCTGACCACCGCCGACCGGGAGCTCTACGAGCAGGAGTGCTTCGGCCCGGTGGCCTACCTGATCCAGACCGACGACACCGCCGAGTCGATCGCGCTCTTCCGGCGCACGGTCAAGGAGCACGGCGCCATGACCGCCTCGGTGTACTCCACCTCCGAGCGCGTCGTGGAGGCGATGCGCGAGGCGGCGCTCGACGCCGGCGTGGCGCTCTCGGAGAACTTGACCGGCGGGGTCTTCGTCAACCAGTCCGCCGCGTTCAGCGACTTCCACGGCACCGGCGCGAACCCGGCGGCCAACTCCTCCTTCACCGACACCGCCTACGTCGCCAGCCGCTTCCGCGTCGTGCAGTCGCGCCGGCACGTCGGCTGACCGGCGCAACCGCCCGGGAGGCCGGGACACCGCGACCTGCCACCCGGGACGCCGGGCGCACCACTGCGGGGACATCGGGTCCTGTTCGGGCACTGGGTCGGCACCATCGGCGGGCGGTGCTCAGCCCCAAGACCGTCCGCCACCACGTCGCCAACGTGCCGGCCAAGAGCGGTGCCCGGGACCGGGCGGCCGCGATCATCCGTGCGCGCGACGAGGGACTCGGTCAGGACTGACGGCGCTTTGCCCTACGATCCGTCGGGTGGACATCCTGGGCATCTGCTTCGCCGGAACCTCCACCGCGCAGCGCGAGCCGATGGTCGAGTTCGTCGACGGCGTGCTCGGCCTGCCCCGTCGCGAGGCGGAGGGGGTCGAGGCTGACCTGTTCGAGCTCCCCGACGGCAGCCTGTTCGCTGTCGCGTCGCCCGGAGGCATGGGGGAGAGCGCGCGGTCCCTGGGGTTCCTGGTGGCCAGTCTGGACGACGCCGTGGCCGAGCTCTCCGCGGCGGGGATCGCCACGGACGCCGCCGCGAGCAACGGCCAGGAGCGGTACGTGCACTTCACCGCCCCGGACGGGCATCTCTACGAGCTCGTGGAGCGGCTCTAGACCGTCGGGCAGCCGCCCGCTCCGCGGTCGACCGACCGGTGCGGGCGCCCGGCTGCTCGTCGTGGAGGACGGGGTGCCGTGTCCCGGGAGGTGGGTGCGTTCCTCACCGGGCAGCTCACCGCATCCCCGCCCTGCCCGCCTGAGCACGAGCGGCCCGCCCCCCGTTCCCGGCGCCGCGCTCGTGCCCGCAGGTGCCTAGCAGCCCGATGCCGCGGAGGAGCCCAGCCGCTTGTCGCTGACCGTCTGGTGACCGGTCGTGATCGGGAACCCACGCTGCCAGTCGGAGACCAGGCTGACCTGGTTCATCTCCTTCTGCCCGTCGCCGACCAACGAGAACCGAAGCGTCATCGGCAGCCCGGAGAGCGCCGCGCCGTCGGTGACCGAGCCGATCGGCGAGCCGTTCAGGAACCAGGTGATGTGGTTGTTCGAGACCTCCACGGCCACGGCGTAGGCAGTGGAGTTGGGGGTGGAGGAGGCGAAGGTGGTGCCGCTCCATCGGCGTCCGGGCGAGCGGACACCGAAGTCGACCCGCTGCGAGTACGGCGAGATGCTGGCGATCGTGATGTTGTGCTGACCGCAGTCGTAGTCGGCCTCGTTCGCCGGGACCAGCTCGGCCAAGATGCCGTAGTCGGGGCCGCCCCTCTCGAAGGCTGCGCGGATGCGCATGCGGGCCTCCCACCGGCCCTGGGCGGAGTCGTTGCCGCGCATCGTGACCCGGGTGGTGCCGAAGTCGCCGGTTCCCGCACCGTGGTAGCGCTTGCTGTCCAGCCCCAGGCCGCCGTTCTGCTTGCTGACCCGGCCGGCTCCGGTGGTGTAGTCCAGCCACGAACCCTGGACTCGCGACCCCCGAGCGGGGGGACTCGTCAAGGACTCGCCGTACTCCCAGGCGAAGTCCCACAACGAGGGGTACCAGTGGTTGCGCGCGCTGGCGGTGCCGGTCGGTGCGCTGCCCCGCGATGCGGCTCTTCTGGGCGTGGTGGAGCGCACCATCCGCGCGGCGGCTTGCTTGCGCAGGTGTCGCGCCCAGGCGTCCGGTCCGACGTACACGTACAGCGGGAAGGACTGGGTCCAGCCGATCCGGTTCCCGTTCGGGGTGTAGTCCTCCTCGCGGACCCGGTACACCACCACTCCCGCCTTCTCGTTCAGCCCGGTGAACTGAGCCATCCCCCCTGTTCCGACGGTCGTCGTGCCGACGGTGGCCCAGGTGTCACCGTCGATCCGCTCCTGCAGCGTCAGCGTGCGCCCCCGGAAGACCGGCAGGCCCTTCGACGTAGGGCTGCGGTAGACGTTGTCCGGGGTGGTGTCGACGGTGATCGCGAAGTTGCGGCCTGCGGCGACACGTCCCGGCTCGTTGGTGTTGTTCTCCCGTTGCCCGGCCACCCGGATGGTCAGCTCCTGCGTCTTCGCGACGAGCAGCTTCGACGGCGTGACGTAGCGACCCGCCTTGACCCGGTACCGGATGTTCATCATGCCCGGCGCGCGGTAGCCGAAGGAGAAGCCGCCGTCGGCGCGGGTCCGGGACCGGAAGCCGGCCACCGTGGTCCACATGTCCCCGGCGCGACCCATGTGGAACTGCAGCACGAGCGGTCGCACTCCGGTGTGCCCGACGTTGCCGCTCCAGTGCAGCCGTTGGCCGCCGACGAAGTTCCCCGGTGTCACGGACAACCGAGCGGTCGCCGCGTACGCCGCCTGCTCGGTCGTGACGGCGGCCACGGTCACCGAGGACACCATGAGGAGGGCTGCCGTGAGCCCGGACAGCAGGCGGGACCGGGTGGGCGTTGCGGAGCGAAGCGTGGAAGACCTCATGTCTGTGAACATCGGCTGTCGGTACCCGCGAATTAACCGTTATCTGCGATCTGTCTGATCCACCCGAAGGCTGCCGGGCTCGGCCTTTTCGGAGAAATCCACTCAGAACGGACGAATCGGAATGGCGATTCCGCCTGCCCCTCCGGCCGCTTCTTCACCGGGGGCACGACCCCCACGCTCGGGTCAGAGGTCGCCGGACCGCGCGGGACGGCGGACGACGAGGGCCAGCAGGAGCAGCACCGCGGCGACGCCGGCCACCCACGCCATGTCGCGCCACAGGCCCCGGGCGAGGACGTCGTAGAAGGCCTGCGCGGCCGCGGACGGCACCGCGGAGGGGAGCTTCGCGAGATAGACCTCCCGCGCGACCACGACGCCGATCGCCAGCAGCCCCAGGCCCAGCAGCGACAGCAGGCAGGCACCGATCAGGCCGCGGCGGCGGCTCCGCGCCGCGACCAGGCCGAGCGCCAGCAGCAGCCCGGCCACCAGCGGCAGCAGCCGGCCCCACCGGTCCAGCGCGGTGTAGGCGAGCTGGGCCCTGCGAAGATCCTGCACGGTGCCGATCGTGAACGACGCCTGCACTCGCGGGATGGTGTCCGCGAACGGGACGCCGGCCTCGATCAGCGCCAGGACCACCGGGTTCGACAGGCGCGCCAGCCGGATCTCCACCTGGTCGCCGCGCCGGACGTCGACGGCGTCGGAGTCACCGGACAGGATGGCCACGCTCTCGTCGTGGGCCTCGCGGTTCGCGATGCGCCACGCCTCCGCGAGGGCCGGGCTCTGCACCACGTCACCCACGGCCGACCGGACCAGCCGCTCGATGCGCACTGGCAGCTCGCCCTGCTGTGACCTCAGGCCAGCGACCACCGCCGGCGGCAGGTCACCCTGGTCGAGGGCGGCGGCCGCCTCCTCGACGATGCCCTTCTCCTCGATCACGGCGAGCACCTCGGCGCTGAGCCGTCGCGCGACGGCGTCCTGCACCTCGGGGTCCTGGGCGAGCGGCGCGACGGTCTCGACGTACTCCGCCCTCGGCACCAGCGTGCCGCTCATCCACCATCCGGCCGTCGCCACCGGGACCATCAGCGCGCCGAGGACCAGCAGCACGACCGAGCCGAGGCCGCGCATCAGCGCCCGTGCGTGGTGCGGGTGACGAACTCGGCGATATCGCGGCTCTGGCGGACCCGGGACGGCTCGTGGACGTACATCATGTGACCGGCCGGGTAGTACGCGTGCTCGATGTTGGCGCGCAGCTCCTCGGGCAGCTGCAGGTGCGCGATCACGTCCTCGGCGGCGAAGTGCGGGGTGGCGCCGTCGTACCAGCCGTAGGCGACGTGCACCTTGAGGTGCGGGTTCTGCCGCATCGCCCGCTCCAGCTTGGGCGTCACGTCGATCGGGCGGCCCTCGAAGTCCTTGTAGGACCAGGGGTGCACGCGCCGGGAGATCTGCTCGTAGGGCAGGTCGTTCTCGTAGCCGAGCTCGTCGCGCACGTAGTGGTTGAACGCCGCCGCGTACGGGCCCATGATCGCGTCGTGCGAGGGGTCGGCGTCCATCTCCTCCGCGATCGCGCTGCGCGCCGGTCCGGAGAACCGGCCGTCCAGCCGGCCGACCGTGCGCCGCTGCTCGCGCAGCAGCTCGCCGAAGAACCGCCAGTGCTCGATGCGCAGGTCCGCCCGGTCCACGTAGCCCTCGCTCAGCCCGCTCAGGCGCGCCACCCGGCGTACGGCGGTGGCGCGCTCCTTGGCGGTCAGCCGGTCCCCGCGGGAGAGCACCCACGGATAGTCGCGCGCGGCGTACTCCTCCGCCTCGGCCAGCACCGCCTTGAGCGAGGTGCGCCCGTGCTTGCCGTGGTAGTGCGCGATGGCGGCGTAGGTCGGCAGGTAGAGCGCGTGCGCGCGGTCGTTGCGCTGGTTCTCGAAGTCGATCGAGGACACGTCCAGGACGCTGGAGATCAGCACCAGCCCGTTGACGAAGAAGCTGTGCCGCGTCTGCAGGTGCTCAGCCAGCGCGGCGGCGCGCAGCGTGCCGTAGGACTCGCCGGCCAGGAACTTCGGCGACATCCAGCGCTTGTGCCGCGAGGTCCAGATCCGGATCAGCTCGGCCACGGACTCGATGTCGCCCTGGTAGCCGTGGAACGGGTCGGGCTTCTCGCCCTCCAGCACCCGCGAGTAGCCGGTCGACACCGGGTCGATGAAGACCAGGTCGCTGACGGCCAGCAGCGACTCGGGGTTGTCGGTCAGGCCGTACGGCGGCGCCAGCAGGTCACCCGCGTCGCCCATCAGGACGCGGCGCGGACCGAACAGGCCCATGTGCAGCCACACGCTGGAGCTGCCGGGGCCGCCGTTGAACGCGAACGTGACCGGCCGGCGGCGCGCCTCGTCAGGGTCGGCGACGTCGACGACGTAGGAGGTCACCGACATCTCGGCCTTCGCCTTGAAGCCCGCGAACTTGCCGTCCTCGGTGACCTCGTCGCGCAGCACCACGCGGCCGGTCGTGGCCGTGTAGTCGAGCGTGCGGCGGCCGACCTTGAGGTGGTGCTTGGTGGCGACCACGTCGTCGACCGGCTCGGACGGCTTGCTCTGCCGCTCCGCGGCGTCGGGAGCGGGCTGTGGGGCGTCGGGCTGCGTCGGGTCGGTCACGGAGCCACCCTAGAGTCCCGCACCTCGCCGGCGGCGCAGCCGACGCGCGCTTGCGGGGATCGGTTCGGTGAGCGGTGAGGAGGGTGGGCGGGCGTGGGTCAGGGAGTCACGGGCATCGCCGCGAGCATCTGCTGGGCGAGGGCTGCGTCGCCGGCGACGTCCACCTCCACCGCCCCGGGGTCGCGCCGCCCCCCGGAGAGCATCACGTAGGCCTCGGTGTCCATCCGCAGCCGGGTGGTGGGGTCGGCCGGCGGCTCGGACAGCGGTGCGGCGCGGCCGTCCGCACCGATCCCGACGGCGGCCACCCGTGCCTGCGGCCCGGTCACCTCGACGACGATCGTCGTCCCCGCCGGCGGTGCGACTCGCTTGCCGACGACGTACCCGAGCGCAGAGAGGAACGAGCCGACGGTGTGCCGGGCGCCGCGCGAGTCGAGCCCGCCGGGGCGCCCGACGGCCCGCCGGACGTCCTGCTCGTGCATCCACACGTCCACCACCCGGTTCGACAGGAGCGTGGACCAGGTCCAGCCCAGCCCGGCCGGGGAGCGGGGCGCCTCCGCGGACCCGTCGGTGGGCGGGGCCGCGCGCAGGTCCGCCAGCCGCGTGGCCGCCGAGGTCTCGAGCTCCTCGACGATCCGCTCCGCGGGCCACTCCCGGCGCGTCAGCGGGCCCCGCTCGGTGTAGCGGCCCATCGGGGAGACGACGTGCTCGAGCTCCGGCACCTCGACGCGCTCCTGCACGTTGCCGGCGAGGTCGGACTCCAGGTGGGCGAGGTGGGCGGCCACGGCGCGGACGTCCCAGCCGGGGAGGTCGGTGGGCCGGTCCCAGTCGTCGGGCTCGAGCCCGCGGAGCAGGGCGACCACGTCGTCGACGCAGCCGGCCCAGACGTCGACGTACTCCTCGAGCCGTTCCGCGTCGGTCATGGGCGCCACCCTAGGGCGTCGCGGTCCGCTCGACCGTTGCCGTCCATGTGGCCGCTACCGGTGGCGTCTCGCGCTGGTTTGGCGACCGTTGCCGTCCATGTGGCCGCTACCGGTGGCGTCTCGCGCTGGTTTGGCGACCGTTGCCGTCCATGTGGCCGGTACCGGCGCGTCGAGCTCGTCCGGCAACCTTGCCGTCCATGTGGTGGTCGATCGGGCTGCTGGAGTCGCGCACCCGCCCGGGACCGGCGACCCTGCGCCACCACGACGCGGTGATCGCCACCTTCCGTGCCGCCGGGTTCTCGCCGGTCCTCACGGCCCAGGCCTATGCCTTGGTCGGCACCTACGTCTACGGGTTCGCCCGGCAAGAGCCCGGCAAGAGGCAGCCCTGCCGTTCGAGGGGCCTGAGAGCATCGGCGAAGTCGCCGAGCCGATCATGCAGCTGATGGCGGCCGGGGAGTACCCGCGCCTGGTCGAGATGGCCTCGTCCTACTACTGGCGGCCCGGCCACGACTTCGGCGACGAGTTCCGGTTCGGGCTCGACCTCGTCCTCGACGGGCTGAAGCGCGCGCTCGCCGCCGAGTGAGCGCTCAGTGCACCTGCCGGTCCTGCCCCTCCCAGAACGGCTCGCGCAGCTTGAACTTCTGCAGCTTGCCCGTGGCCGTGCGAGGCAGCTCCTCGACGAAGTCGATCCGCTTCGGGCACTTGTAGCCGGCGAGGTACGCCCGGCAGTGCGCGATCAGGTCGTCGGCGGACACGTCCTCGCCCGGGACGACCAGCGCGGTCACCAGCTCGCCCCACTTCTCGTCGGGGATGCCGATCACCGCCACCTCGCGGACCGCGGCGTGCGACATCAGCGCGTCCTCGACCTCGATCGAGGAGACGTTCTCGCCGCCGGAGATGATCACGTCCTTCTTCCGGTCGCTGATCACCAGGTAGCCCTCCTCGTCGACGTACCCGCCGTCGCCGGTGTGGAAGGTGTTCCCGGCCTGCACGCGGGCGGTCTCCTCCGGCTGCTCCCAGTACCCGTCGAGGTTGTGGTTGGAGGAGGTCAGCACCTCGCCGCCCTGGTCGATGGTGACGCGTACGCCGAGGGCCGGGGCGCCCGCGCGACCCAGCCGGGAGGCCTGCTCGTGGCTCGACAGGTCGTCCCACTCGGCCCGCATCCGGTTCACCGTCACGATCGGCGAGGTCTCGGTGAGGCCGTAGATCTGGTTGAACTCCCAGCCCAGCTCCTCGCGGACCCGCTCGATGGTCCGGGTCGGCGGCGGGGCGCCGGCCACCACGATCCGGACCCGGTCGCGGCCGGGGATCGCACCGTCCCAGTCGGCGGCGGCCTCGAGCGCGGCGCTGACGACCGCCGGGGCCGCGCACATGAGGGTGACGCCGTACTCGTCGATGCGGCGGAGGATCTCGGCGCCGTCGACCTTGCGGAGCACGACGTGCTGCCCGCCGAGCCCGGTGACGACGAACGGCATCCCCCAGCCGTTCGCGTGGAACATCGGCAGCGTGTGCAGGTAGACGTCGCGGTCGCTGACGCCGAGGTGCAGGCCGAACACGGTCGCGTTCAGCCACAGGTTGCGGTGCGTGAGCTGCACGCCCTTCGGCCGCGCGGTCGTCCCGGAGGTGTAGTTGATCGTCGCGGTCGCGCCCTCGTCCGGCTCCTCCCACTCCTGCGGCTCGGTGCCGCGCAGGAACAGGTCGTCGTCCTCGCCGAGCACGAACCTGTGCCGCACGTCGAGGGCGTCGAGCTTGTCCTTGAGCTCGGGGTCGGCGTAGACCACGTCGGCGCCGGAGTGGCCGACGATGTACTCGATCTCGGCCAGGCTCAGCCGGAAGTTCACCGGCACCAGGATCCGGCCCCATCCGCTGACCCCGAAGAACGACGTGAGCAGCCGCGCGGAGTTCTGCGAGATCACCGCGACCCGGCCGCCGCGCGGCACCCCGAGCTGGTCCAGCTTCGCCGCCTGCGCCCGGGCATCGGCGGCCAGCTCGCGGTAGGTGAGGCTGCCCCTGCTCGGCGCCGGCTGGTCCGGCTCGTCGACGACCGCCACCCGGTCGGGGTACACGCTCTCGGCGCGGTCGAGGAAGTCACGCACGGTCAGCGGGTAGTACACACAGCACCTCCGGTGTCGGGTCGGCCGGGCGCCCCGGTGTGGTCGGGTTCGTCGCCCACCCTCGATTCCACCCTGTCGCACGTCGATGCGCCACCCCCCGAACGGGCCGGGCGACGGAACGCCGATCCTCTGCGGCGAGCGGCAGCGGAACGGGACCGGGCGTCGTAGCCTCGGGGCATGCTGCTGGCCGAGGACCTGCTGCTGCTGCTCACCGAGGACGACAGCGGCAAGCTCGTGGTGTCCGGGGCCGGGGTCGACCTCGCCCTCGGCGGCGCCCTGCTGATGGAGCTCACGCTCGACGGCCGGGTCGACCTCACCAGCGAGGACGAAGGCAAGCCGGGTCGCTTGGTCGTGCGCGACGCCGGTCCGGCCGGCGACCAGCTGCTCGACGAGGCGCTCCAGGTCGTCGCCGCCAAGTCCGGCAAGAAGCCGTCGGCCGCCGTGGGCCCGCTCGGCCGCAAGCTCAGGACACGCCTCTACGGCCGGTTGGTGGAGCGCGGTGTGCTGCGCGGCGAGCAGGGCAGGGTGCTCGGCATCTTCCCCTCCCACCGGTGGCCGGCCCAGGACGCCGGCCACGAGCGCGACGTCCGGAGCCGGCTCGAGGCGGCGCTGGTGCACGGGCTCACCCCGGACCCGCCGACTGCCGCGCTGGTCTCCCTGTTGAGCGCGCTGAGGGCCGTGCCGAAGGTGATCGACCCCGCTGCCGCCGGCGTGCCCAAGAAGCAGCTCGACCGGCGCGCGAAGGAGATCGCGGAGGGCGACTGGGGGTCCGCCGCGGTGAGGTCGGCGATCGACGCGATGAACGCCGCGGTGACGGCCAGCATCGTCGCGGCGACGACGGCGGCCACGACGTCGGGCTGACCGGGGCGTCCAAAGCCGTCTCCCCGCACAACGTTGAGGCGGCGCAGATTTGGGTTTGAGGCGGCGTTCGTGCGCTGTTGAGGCGGCGCGGATTCGGCTTGAGGCGGCGCAGAACTCGCTGGGTCGGGCCGCGGGTGCCCGCGCCGAGACCGTCGGACATGCACTCGAGCCCGGTGGTCGAGGGCAGGCGCCCGGAGGCCGCGGGTGGGCGGCGTGGGCGCGTCGCGAGTGCATGTCCGACGGGCGTGGGCGACGGGCGGGTCAGCCCAGCGCGGCGTCGACCACCTTCTTGGCCTCCTCCTGGACCCGGGCGAGATGCTCGGGACCCTGGAAGGACTCGGCGTAGATCTTGTAGACGTCCTCGGTGCCCGACGGCCGCGCGGCGAACCAGGCCGACTCCGTCGTCACCTTGAGCCCGCCGATCTTCGCGCCGTTGCCCGGGGCCTCGGTCAGCTTCGCGGTGATCGCCTCGCCCGCCAGCTCCGAGGCGCTGACGTCGTCGGGTGAGAGGCCGGCCAGCTTCGCCTTCTGCTCCCGGTCGGCCGGGGCGTCGATGCGGGCGTACGCCGGGTCGCCGTGGCGCGCCACCAGGTCGGCGTAGTGCTGCGACGGCGACCTCTCGGTCGTAGCGAGGATCTCCGAGCCGAGCAGGCACAGGAGGATCCCGTCCTTGTCGGTGGTCCACGTGCCGCCGTCCCGGCGGAGGAACGACGCGCCGGCCGACTCCTCGCCGCCGAACCCGAACGAGCCGTCGATCAGCCCCGGCACGAACCACTTGAACCCGACCGGGACCTCGCTCATCGGCCGGCCGACCTCCTCGGCGACCCGGTCGATCATCGACGAGGAGACGAGGGTCTTGCCGATCTGGGCGCCGTCGGGCCAGCCCGGTCGCGCACCACCGAAGAGGTAGCCGATCGCCACCGCCAGGAAGTGGTTGGGGTTCATCAGGCCCGCGTCGGGCGTGACGATGCCGTGCCGGTCGGCGTCGGCGTCGTTGCCGGTCGCCAGGTCGTAGTCGTCCTTGCGCCGGATCAGCGACGCCATGGCGTTGGGCGAGGAGCAGTCCATCCGGATCTTGCCGTCCCAGTCCAGCGTCATGAACCGCCAGGTGGGGTCGACCAGCGGGTTGACCACGGTCAGGTCGAGCTTGTGCCGCTCGGCGATCTCGCCCCAGTAGGCGACGCTGGCGCCGCCGAGCGGGTCCGCGCCGATCCGCACCCCCGCGGACCGGATGGCCTCGAGGTCCACGGCGTGCGGCAGGTCGTCGACGTACGTTCCCAGGAAGTCGTACGCCCCCGCGGCCGCCCGCGCCCGTGTGAACGGAACGCGCCGCACGCCGTCGAGCCCGGCGGCGATCAGCTGGTTGGCCCGCTCGGCGATGACCGAGGTGGCGTCGGAGTCCGCCGGTCCGCCGTGCGGCGGGTTGTACTTGAAGCCACCGTCGCTCGGCGGGTTGTGCGACGGGGTCACCACGATCCCGTCGGCCAGCCCCGGGCCGTCGAGGGCCTTGCCCTTGTTGGCGCGCAGGATCGCGTGGGAGACCGCGGGCGTGGGGGTGTAGCCGTCTCGGTCGTCGACCAGCACGGTGACGTCGTTGGCGACCAGGACCTCCAGTGCCGTGGCCCAGGCAGGCTCCGAGAGCCCATGGGTGTCGCGGCCCATGAACAGCGGTCCGTCGTACCCCTGCTGCTTGCGGTAGTCGCAGATCGCCTGCGTGGTGGCGAGGATGTGGGTCTCGTTGAAGGCGGTGCGCAGGCTGCTGCCGCGGTGGCCGCTGGTGCCGAAGGCGACCTGCTGGTCGACGTCGTCGGGATCGGGGACGCCGGTGTAGTACGCCGTCACCAGATGCGCGACGTCCACGAGGTCCTGGGGTTCCGCGGGCTGCCCCGCCCTGCTCTGCGCTGAGTCGGCCATGGGGCACATCATGCTCCGCTCGGCCGTGGTTGACACCGCCCCGACCAGCAACCGAGCCGTCGGAAGCGGCGCGAGCGCGCGCCGAACGGGCGCCGAACGACCGGTGACTCTTCGCCGCCGCCAGGGTCTGGGTGGTGCATGATCCCAGTGGCCGGCGACCGGCAGGCCCGACGACGTGAGGGGACGCCATGTCTTTCCAGGCCTACTTGGACAACATCGAGGACAAGACCGGGCGCACCCCCCGCGAGTTCATCGCCCTTGCTCACGAGAGGGGCTTCGAGGAGTCCACCAAGTCGGGTGAGATCACCGCGTGGCTCAAGAGCGAGCACGGTCTCGGCCACGGGCACGCCGCCGCCATGACCCAGGTGATCAAGAAGGGGCCGACGATCGACGCCAAGCACGTCGGCACCACGGGCTCCCACCGCGACGAGTCCGACCTGTTGTGGCTGGACGGCAGGGCGACCCGGCCCTGAGCACCGTCCGCTGCCGCGACGACCCGGGCGAGCGGCTGGTGCCCCCTGGGAGAATGAGGGCATGCCCTCCGGTCGCACCGCCCGTGTCCGCGCGCCCGAGCTCCGCGGCCGCGGCTGGCTCAACACCGACGGTCCGCTGAGCCTCGGTGACCTCAGGGGCCGCTTCACGCTGCTCGACTTCTGGACCTTCTGCTGCATCAACTGCCTGCACGTCCTCGACGAGATGCGGGAGCTGGAGGAGAAGTACGCCGGCGAGCTCGTCGTGGTCGGTGTGCACTCGCCGAAGTTCGTGCACGAGGCGGACCCGGAGGCCCTCGCCGCAGCCGTCGAGCGCTACGAGGTGCGCCACCCGGTGCTCGACGACCCGGAGCTCGAGACCTGGCAGGCCTACACCGCTCGGGCGTGGCCGACGCTGGTGCTGGTCGACCCCGAGGGGTACGTCGTCGCCCAGTACGCCGGCGAGGGACACGCCCACGCCATCGACGCGCTGCTCGCCGAGCTGCGCGCGGAGCACCAGGCGAAGGGCACTCTGCAGCCGGGGGACTCGCCCTACGTCCCGCCGCCGGTCGTCGAGGGTGACCTCCGCTTCCCCGCCAAGGCGATCCGGCTGCCCGGCGGCACGGTCCTGGTCGCCGACGCCGGCCACCACTCGCTGGTCGAGCTCCGGCCCCACTGCGCTGACGGGGACGACGGGGCAGGCGCGGCCGGCGAGGCCGACGGCTGGCACGTCGTACGTCGGATCGGGTCGGGCGAGCGCGGCTCCGCCGACGGACCGGCGGCGAGCGCGAGCCTCAACGAGCCGAACGGCCTGTGCCTGCTGCCCGACGAGGTCGCGGTGCAGGTCGGCTATGACGCCGTGGTCGCGGACACCGTGAACCACCTCCTGCGCAGCGTCCGCCTCGAGGACGGAGCCGTCCGGACCGTCGCCGGCACCGGACGCCAGTGGATGCAGGGCGGCGACGACGGCAGCCTCTCGAGCCCCTGGGACGTCGTCTGGTGGCGCGACCGGGTCTGGGTGGCGATGGCCGGGATCCACCAGCTGTGGACGTTCGACCCGCGCACCGGAGAGGTCGCCGTGGCGGCGGGCACCACGAACGAGGGGCTCGTCGACGGACCCGCGGCCGAGGCGTGGCTCGCCCAGACGTCCGGTCTCGCCGTGGCCGGTGACCGACTCTGGATCGCCGACAGCGAGACGTCCTCGCTGCGCCACCTGGACGCCGCCGGCTCGACCGGCACGGTCGGTACCGCAGTCGGCCGCGGCCTGTTCGACTTCGGGTTCGCCGACGGCCCCGCCGACGAGGCGCTGATGCAGCACCCGCTCGGGGTCGCGGTGCTTCCGGACGGCTCGGTCGCGGTCGCGGACACCTACAACGGCGCGGTCCGTCGCTGGGACCCGGTGGCGGGCGTGATGACCACGCTGGTGACCGGGCTCGCCGAGCCGAGCGGGCTGCTCCTCGACGGCGACACGCTCCTCGTCGTGGAGTCGGCGGCGCACCGGATCAGCCGCGTGGCGGTCGGTGCCGCCGCGCAGGTCGACGGCTTCGCCCGCACCACGCAGCGACCCGTCACCGAGGTGGCACCGGGCGAGCTCGAGCTGGTCGTGTCCTTCGAGCCGCCGCCCGGCCAGAAGGTCGACGACAGGTCCGGGCCGCCGTCGCAGCTGTTCGTCGAGGCCACGCCGCCTGCCCTGCTGAAGGCGGGCGAGGGGAGCGGCACGGACCTCACCCGCACGCTCGTCATCGATCCCACCGTCGGCGACGGGGTGCTGCACGTCGCGGCGCGCGCCGCCTCGTGCGACGCCGACGCCCGCGAGGGGGCCGCCTGCCACATGCACCAGCAGGACTGGGGAGTGCCGCTCCGGGTGGTCGCGGGTGCGGCGACGCGGCTGGACCTCCCGCTGTCCGGGCGCACCTGATCGGCACCCGGCACCCGGCGCCCGGCGCCCGGCGCGCAGCGCAGCCCGCAGCCGGCACCGCGCGGCTCGCCCTGGCGAACCGCGCACCCCGCACCGGGCAGCCGCGCCCGCGCCGCAGCGCAACGCGGGCCAGGGTGTCGAAGGTCTCCTCCGGCCGGCGCTCGACCGGCCGAAGGGGTCCTGGCGCGCTGCTAGACTGGAGACAGCCAAGGCCGAGGGGCTCTCGTGGAGTTCCCGGCCTTTCTTGTCGCCCGGTGTGGTGCGCAACCGTCGAGATGGTGTGCGCGAGGCCAGTGATCGGGTGTTGAGGAAGTCACCTGCGTCCTGCCGGCTCACCCTGTCCACACCGTGGACGGGGCCAGGTCGCGCCACCCCACCGATGGAGCAATGCCCCCGTGCACCCTGTGTCGTCGAACGACGTCCTGACCCCTTCCGCAAACCCCCAGGCCACGGCGGCTGAGACCGCGGCCGCCCGTCAGCCCGCGGCCGCCGGGGCCCCCCAGGCCGGGACGCCCGAGGCGGGCACCGCCCCGGCAGGCCCCGGCTTCGCCGAGCTCGGCCTGCCGCCTGCGGTCGTCGCAGCCCTCGCCAAGCAGGGCATCACGCACCCGACCCCGGTACAGGCCGCCGTCGTTCCCGATGCCCTGGCCGGCAACGACGTGCTCGGCCGGGCCCAGACCGGCTCCGGCAAGACGCTGGCCTTCGGGCTGCCGATCCTGACCCGGCTCGCCGGCGAGCGCAGCCGCCCCAAGCACCCTCGCGCGCTGGTGGTCGTGCCGACCCGCGAGCTGGCCACCCAGGTGCGCCGCTCGCTCGAACCGCTGGCGTCGGCCGCCCGGCTCCGGCTGACGACCGTGTACGGCGGGTCGCCGTACGACCGCCAGATCAAGCAGCTGCGCGGCGGGGCCGACATCGTCGTGGCCACCCCGGGGCGCCTGCAGGACCTGATCGACAAGGGGCACTGCCGCACCGACGACATCGCGGTCACGGTGCTCGACGAGGCCGACCACCTGTGTGACCTCGGGTTCTACCCCGCCGTCGACGCCCTGCTGTCGCAGATCCCCCGCGGGGGGCAGCGGATGCTGCTGTCGGCGACCCTGGACGGCGACGTCGACCGGCTGGTCCGCGCCCATCTGCGCGACCCGCAGCTGCACCAGCTCGACCCCAACGCCGGGGCCGTCACCACCATGGAGCACCACGTGATGGTCGTCGGCGGGTTCCGCGACAAGATCAACGCGGCCACGGCGCTGGTCGAGGCCAACGACCGTTCGATCGTGTTCACCCGCACCCGCGAGGGGGCCACCGAGCTGGCCGGCGCGCTGACCGAGGCGGGGATCGAGGCCGTCGACCTGCACGGGAACCTCTCGCAGCGGGTCCGCGAGCGGAACCTGCACAAGTTCTCCTCCGGCCGGGCCCGCGTCGTGGTGGCCACCGATGTCGCCGCCCGCGGTATCCACGTCGACAACGTCGGCCTGGTGGTGCACTTCGACGCGCCGAACGACCCGAAGGCGTACCTGCACCGCTCCGGCCGCACCGCGCGCGCCGGCGAGTCCGGGACCGTCGTCACGATCACCACTCCGAAGCAGGTCGACGAGGTGGTCCGGCTGCAGTCCCGGGCCGGGGTCGAGTCGCGGCACCACGACATCCGCACCACGCCGCGGCCGATGACGTCCGCGACCCTCGCCGCCTCCGGTGAGGCGGCGCCGCGCGTGCGGAGCGCCGGCCGGCGGGGACCGGGTGGACGTCCGGGCGGTCACCGTCCCGGCGGCTCGGGATACCAGGGGCGCGGGAGCGGGCGGCCGTCGTACGGCGGCCGCGGCAACGGTGCCCGTCGCGGCAACGCCGAACGCTCCGGCGGCCGTTCGCGCTGGTCCGCCTGAGCGCAGGGCCGGGCCCTTGCGGCAACCGGCCCCGGACCTCACGAAGGGCCGCCCCCGAGATAGGTGGGCGGCCCTTCGTCAAAGTGCGGCGGGCTGCGGACCGGGTGCGGCCCGGCGCACGGTGCGTCAGCGGTGCGGGTCGTCGTAGCGCCGCTCCTCGACGTGGCGGGTCTGCGAACGCTGCTGGTTCATCACGAGCGCGAGCACGATCGCCAAGGCGCCGATCACCACGAAGATCCAGCCGAGACCCTGGTCGTCGATGAAGCTGAGGTCGATGTTCACGACGCCCAGCACGAGGATGAGGCCGACGAGCAGCAGCACGATGCCCAGACCGATACCCATGTGCACTCCTTCTGTCGCGGCTGGGAGCCGCACGGTGGCGAGAGGCAGGTCAGCCCTCGCGGGCGTGGTACCCGGCCGGACTCGAATCAACCCCGAAGTCCGGTAAAACCTGCGGAGCGGGGTGGTCGCGGTCCTCGGCCACCGCGCCGCCCGTACGCAGCGAGGGCCGCCCCGGTCGGGACGGCCCTCGAGCTTCGAGCGGTACGGCGGTGTGGACTAGAAGGAGGCCTCCGGGAGGTCCATCACCGACAGGTCGGTGGCCTCGGCGATGGCGCGCTCCGCGGCCAGCTTCGGCAGCACCGTCCGGGCGAAGAACTGCGCCGCGGCCACCTTGCCCTCATAGAAGGCGTGGTCCTTGCCGCTGTCGTCGGACAGCCGCTCCAGCGCCACCTCGGCGCCGCGCAGCAGCAGCCACGAGCAGACGACGTCGCCGAGCGCCATCAGCAGCCGCGAGGTGTTGAGGCCGACCTTGTAGATGTTGCGCAGGTCGCCGCCCTCGGCGTTCGGGTCGGCCGACATGAGGTGGTCGACCAGGGTGGCGACGATCGCCTGGGTGTCCTCGAGGCCCTGGGCGAGCAGGCCGCGCTCGACCTTGAGCCGGCCGTTGCCGGACTCGTTGTCGAGGAAGGACTGGATCTCGCCGGCGAGGAACCCGAGCGCCTTCGCCTGGTCCTTGACGATCTTGCGGAAGAACAGGTCCTGGCCCTGGATCGCGGTCGTGCCCTCGTAGAGGGTGTCGATCTTGGCATCGCGGACGTACTGCTCGACCGGGTACTCCTGCAGGAAGCCGGAGCCGCCGTAGGTCTGCAGCGACTCGGTGCCGAGCAGCACCCACGAGCGCTCGGAGCCGTAGCCCTTCACGATCGGCAGCAACAGGTCGTTGACGCGCTCGGCGAGCTCGTCGTGCTCGCCGTTGGCCTCGGCGACCTGCACCCGGTCCTGCCAGGAGGCTGTGTAGAGCACCAGCGAGCGCATCGCCTCCGCGAAGGACTTCTGGGTCATCAGCGAGCGGCGGACGTCGGGGTGGTTCGTGATCGCCACGCGCGGAGCGGTCTTGTCCGAGGCGCGGGTGAGGTCGGGGCCCTGCACCCGCTCCTTGGCGTAGTCGAGGGCGTTGAGGTAACCGGTGGACAGCGTCGCGATCGCCTTGGTGCCCACCATCATCCGGGCGTTCTCGATGACCTGGAACATCTGGGCGATGCCGTTGTGGACCTCACCGAGCAGCCAGCCCTTGGCCGGCTGGCCACCGCCGACCGAGGCGTCGCCGAAGGTCACCTCGCAGGTGTTGGACACCTTGATGCCCATCTTCTTCTCGACGTTGGTGACGTAGGCGCCGTTGCGCTCCCCGGTCAGCTCCCCGGTCTCGGGGTCGAAGTCCCACTTCGGCACGATGAACAGCGACAGGCCCTTGGTGCCCGGGCCGCCGACGCCCTCGACGCCGACCGGCCGGGCCAGCACCAGGTGGATGATGTTCTCGCTCATGTCGTGCTCGGCCGAGGTGATGAAGCGCTTGACGCCTTCGATGTGCCAGGAGCCGTCGTCGTGCAGGGTCGCCTTGGTGCGGCCGGCTCCGACGTCGGAGCCGGCGTCCGGCTCGGTGAGCACCATCGTGGCGCCCCAGCCGCGCTCCACCATGTGCTCGGCGATCCGCTTGTCGCGGTCGTTGCCGTTGCGGTGCACGATCGAGGCGAAGCTGGGGCCGCAGGCGTACATCCAGACCGGCGCGTTCGACCCCAGCACCAGCTCTGCCAGCGCCCAGTTGAGCGTCGAGGGGGCGGGCTGGCCGCCGAGGTCGGCGGGAAGGGAGAGCCGCCAGTACTCCGCGTCCATCCAGGCCTGGTAGCTCTTCTTGAAGGCCTCGGGGACCGGTGCGGTGCTGGTCTCGGGGTCGAACACCGGTGGGTGCCGGTCGCTGTCCTCGTACGACGCCGCCAGGTCCTCGCGGGCCAGCCGGTCGACCTCGCCGAGGATGGCCTTGGCGGTGTCGGTGTCGACCTCCTCGAACGGGCCCCGCCCCAGGACCTCGTCGCGGCGCAGCACCTCGAACAGGTTGAACTCGATGTCGCGGATGTTGCTCTTGTAGTGGGTCACGGCTCCACCTTCGGATCTCGGTCGCGAGTGCAGCGCACCTGCTCCCTGGCTCTCCCGGGCCGCAGCCGCTGCGGGAAGCGGCACGCCCGCGGAATACTCGTCAGTAACAACAGTATGCTACCCGCCAGTAGGAAAGGGCAACACCTCGAGACACCGAGCTGAGAGGGTCCGTTGACCCGCGCGACCGACGGGATTAGGGTGAGTTTCGTCGGGGAGGTCCGTCACGCCGCTCGTGCGCCACCGCGTTCTCCCGGCCGCCCCAGCGACGCCATCGACCAAGCAGCGGTCCAGCGGCTCCGAACAGACGGGTAGAACCATGTCTTTGGACACCCCAGTCCCCGACCACTCCGACTCGGGTCCCGAACCGGCGAGCGACGGTTTCTCCGTCGACGTCCACGAGCACGGCGACGCCCGGGTGCTCACCGTCGCCGGCGACGTCGACGTCGCGACCGCAGGCGCGTTCCGCGACAAGGCGGCCGAGGTGCTCGAGGCGGGCGCCTGCGACCTCGTCGTTGACCTGGACCGGGTCGACTTCCTGGACTCGACCGGTCTCGGCGTCCTCGTGGCCATCCATCGCCGCGCCACCCGGCAGGGCGGATCCATGTCGGTGGTGTGCAACAACCCCACCTGCATGCTGGTGATCAACGTCGCCGGGCTGAACCAGGTGATGCGCTTCCACGACTCCGTCGAGGCGGCCGTCGCCGACGCCGGCAGCGCCGGGTCCACCGGCGGGCGCTGACCACCTCTCCTCACCCCGTCGGTGTGGTTTCCCCGACCGGCCGGGGAGGTAGGGGTAAGGCGTGGTCCGGCGAGCACGTACGCCGCCGTACGACCTTGCCGAGCCGGCAGGGTGTACGGCCCCCGGGCCCAGGAGGAGGGACCATGCGGGCCACGCAGACCCGATCGACCGCAGGGACGACCCCATGAGCGCCGCGTCAGCCGCGCAGGAGCGCGGGCTGGTGGTGGTCTCCAACAGGCTGCCGGTCAGCCGCGTCGGGAACCGCTGGGAGACGTCGGCCGGCGGGCTCGTCACGGCCCTCAAGCCGGTCGTCGCACGCCGACCGACCGCGTGGGTCGGCTGGGACGGCGGCGCGCACAAGCTCCCCGACCAGCTCCCCGGGACGGACGCGCGCCTGGCCGGTGTCGGCCTCAGCCGCACGGACGTCAAGGCCTACTACGACGGGTTCTCCAACGCCACGCTGTGGCCGCTGTTCCACGACCTGGTCGGCACGCCCGAGTTCCAGCGGACGTGGTGGGAGGCCTACGAGCGGGTCAACCGCACCTTCGCGCAGGCGGCACTCGAGGCCGGCGGCGGCCTGAGCGCGCCGACGTACTGGGTGCAGGACTACCACCTCATGCTGACCCCGCAGATGCTGCGCGAGGGCCTGGCGTCCGGCGACGAGCCGGTGCGCTTCTTCCTGCACATCCCGTTCCCGGCTCCCGAGCTGTTCGCCCGGATGCCGTGGCGCGGACAGCTGCTGCGGGGACTGCTCGGCGCCGACACGGTGAGCTTCCACACCGAGCGCTACCGCAAGAACTTCGTGCGCGCCTGTGGCCGTCTGCTCGACGACGTGACGCTGCGGGGCCGCGACGTGCACCTGCCCGACGGCCGCATCGTGCACACGCAGGCCAACCCGATCTCCATCGACACCGCCGACTTCGCCACCGACGCCCGGTCCGAGGAGGTGGACGGGCGGCTGCAGCGGCTCCGTGCGCAGTTCAGCGGCCGCCGGGTGCTGCTCGGGGTGGACCGGCTCGACTACACCAAGGGCATCCCCGAACGGCTGCTGGCCTTCGAGCGGCTGCTCGAGGAGCGCGACGACCTGCACGGCCGGGTGGCGCTGGTCCAGATCGCGGTGCCCAGCCGCGGTGACGTCGGGGAGTACCAGAAGCTGCGCGACCTCGTGGACCAGCTCGTCGGCCGGATCAACGGGCGCTTCACGCGTCCGGGCGAGGACGTGCCGGTGCACTACTTCCACCGCGGCGTGGCCCGGGAGGACCTGCTCGCCTACTACCGGCTCGCCGACCTGATGCTGGTCACGCCTCTCAAGGACGGCATGAACCTGGTGGCCAAGGAGTTCGTCACGGTCCAGCACGCCGCGCTGGCCGGCCGGCCGGCCGCGGAGGGTGCCGGCGCGCTCGTGCTCAGCGAGTTCACCGGGGCGGCCACCGAGATGCACCAGGCCTACCTGTGCAACCCGTTCGACCCCGACGGGGTCAGCCAGGTCGTCGAGCAGGCCCTGGCGGCCGCACCCGAGGACCGGCGTCGGCGGCTGGACCAGCTGGCCCGTCGGGTGCACCGTCACGACATCCACGCGTGGGCCGAGCGCGAGCTGGACGGCTGAGCGCACGCTCCGGCCGGTCCGCGCCTCGACACCGTTCGCGTAGCGTGGGGAGAGACGCGGACGAGCAAGGAGCGGCATGGTCGGGTCCCACATGCAGATCGGCGAGGTCGCCGAGCGAACGGGGCTGAGCCTGCGCACCATCCGGTACTACGAGGAGGTCGGTCTGGTCCCGCCCTCCGCGCGCACGGCCGGCGGGTTCCGGCTCTACACCGACTCCGACGTGGCCCGGCTGATGCTGATCCGACGCATGAAGCCGCTCGACTTCTCCCTCGAGGAGATGCGCGACGTCCTCGCGGTCCTCGACGGGCTGGAGGGCGAGGCTGCCTCCCCCGAGGAGCGGGAGTCACTGCTGGGCAGGCTGGAGATGTGGCGCGAGGCCGCAGGGGCGCGGGTGGAGACGCTGCGCGCGAAGCTGGAGCAGGCCGAGGGGTTCTCCGAGGACCTGCGCCACGAGCTGGACCGCCAGCGCCGGGTGACCTCCCCCGAGGGGTGAGCCGGAGCACCGCCGGGAACAAGGAGACCTGCCGCCGCGTTAGAGTCGGTCGTTGACGACCCCATGAAGGAGTGCGAGCAGACCGTCGTGACCTCGACCACCGGAACCCCCGCAACCGAGCCCGACGCGCAGGCTCCGCCCGGCGACCCGGAGGGCGCGCCGTCGGCCGAGAGCCCCACCGGCGACGGTGGGCGGGTGCTCGCCGAGGCCGCGCGCCGACGTACCTTCGCGGTGATCAGCCACCCCGACGCCGGCAAGTCCACGCTCACCGAGGCGCTGGCGCTGCACGCCGAGGTGATCTCCGAGGCGGGCGCGGTGCACGGCAAGGCCGGCAGGCGCTCGACGGTGTCGGACTGGATGGAGATGGAGAAGGCCCGCGGCATCTCGATCACCTCCGCCGCCCTCCAGTTCGACTACGACGGGCACGTGGTCAACCTCGTCGACACACCGGGCCACGCCGACTTCTCCGAGGACACCTACCGGGTGCTCTCCGCCGTGGACGCCGCGGTGATGCTGGTCGACGCGGCGAAGGGCCTCGAGCCGCAGACCCTCAAGCTGTTCCAGGTCTGCAAGCACCGCGGCATCCCGGTCCTGACCGTCATCAACAAGTGGGACCGGCCCGGCCTCGACGCCCTGGAGCTGATGGACCAGATCCAGCAGGAGATCGGCCTGCGGCCGACGCCGCTGACCTGGCCGGTCGGCATCGCGGGGGACTTCCGCGGCGTCCTCGACCGCAGCACCGGCGACATGATCGCCTACACCCGCACCGCCGGCGGCGCGACCCGCGCCCCCGAGGAGCGGTTGAGCGCCGGTGAGGCAGCCGAGCGGGAGGGCGAGGCGTGGACCGACGCGGTCGAGGAGCACGAGCTGCTCGGCGCCGACGGCGCCGACCACGACCAGGCCGCCTACCTCGACGGCGTCACCACCCCGGTGATCTTCTCCTCCGCGATCCTGAACTTCGGTGTCGCCACCCTGCTGAGCACCCTGGTCGAGCTCTCGCCGGCACCGGCGCCGTTCACCGAGGTCGAGGCCTCCGCAGGCCCGGCGCGCACCCGGCCCGTGCAGGCTCCCTTCAGCGCCTTCGTGTTCAAGGTCCAGGCCGGCATGGACACCTCCCACCGTGACCGGGTCGCCTTCGCCCGCGTCTGCTCGGGGGTGTTCCACCGGGGGATGGTCGTGACGCATGCGCAGACCGGCCGGCCGTTCGCCACGAAGTACGCCCAGTCGCTGTTCGGCCGTGAGCGCGCGGTGCTCGACGAGGCCTATCCCGGCGACGTGATCGGGCTGGTGAACGCCGGCGCGCTCCGGGTGGGCGACACCATCTACCTCGACGAGCCGGTCACCTACCCCCCGATCGCCAGCTTCGCCCCCGAGCACTTCGCGGTGGTCCGGGCCGTGGACACCGGCCGCTACAAGCAGTTCCGGCGCGGCATCGAGCTGCTCGACAGCGAGGGTGTCGTCCAGGTGCTCCGCTCGGACCTGCGCGGGGTGCAGGCGCCGGTGCTGGCCGCGGTCGGACCGATGCAGTTCGAGGTCGCCGCAGCGCGGATGGCGACCGAGCTGAGCGCGCCCGTGCGGCTGGAGCCGCTGTCCTACACCCAGGCGCGCCGCACCGACGGTGCCTCCGCCGTCGAGCTCGACCAGCAGCGCGGCATCGAGGTGCTCGAGCGCAGTGACGGCACGTTGCTCGCGCTGGCCCTCGACAAGTGGCGGGTGCTGTCGGTGCAGCGGGACCGGCCGCACCTCACCCTCGAGCCGCTGGTCGCCGGCGACGTCTGAGCCGAGCGACCTGGCAGCCGCCACCGTCCACGCCGCCCGCGGTGCGCTGCCGGGACGCACCCGGCATCGGGTCCCTCGGCCAAGGTGAACCTTGGGCGAACTCGGGCTCGCGGCGGCATGGTGCCCGCGGCGCGCCGGGAACAGTGCCCAGGACCGTTCCCTGCTGGAGAGGACCAGGCCATGACCGACGACTCGTACCGCGACCGCATCGTCGAGGAGGTCACCGAGAAGGTGACGCAGCGGCCCGCCATCGACGCAGACAAGGAGACCGTGCAGGCAAAGACGGAGAAGGCCGTCGACGGGCTGATCGACGCGCCTCTGCAGACGTTCACGTCCCTGCTGGCCGAGAACGAGGTGCTCAGCGACCTGCACGGCGGGTCGCGCACCGAGGCTGCCGGCGAGCACGACTCGGCTCGGCCGGCCTGATCCGGCGACCGGGCGGCGTCGGCCGGCGTCGGCCCGGGCGGGGGCACCCGCGCAGCATCGAGCGCGCACAGTGAGCGCTTTGTGCTGTGCCGGGCCCGGTTGGGCAGCATCGAGCGCGCACAGTGAGCGCTTTGTGCTGTGCCGGGCCCGGTTGGGCAGCATCGAGCGCGCACAGTGAGCGCTTTGTGCTGTGCCGGCGGGTGGGACGTGCTCGGAATCACGTGCCAGACGGCGGTCGGCGATTCGCACTCTGACGTGACGTGAGAGTAGCGTGTTCCTAGTGACGGAGCGGCGCGGCGTCCGGCCGCGCCCCGTCGCCCTCCTCCTGTCCCGACCCCTCCCCTGGTGACTGCGTGCGTACAGGTGCGCCGGTCGGCCGCCGTCTCTCGACCTGGAACGGATCACTCTTGACCCACGACACCTTTGCCCCTCCGCCGTCCGAGCCGTCCCCAGCAGCCTCCGGGCCGGTGGACCGAAGGGGCGGCGAGGACAACAGCGTGCGGGCCGCCCTGCGCTCCCCGAGGCGGCTGCGCACGGAGGTGCTGGCCGGGCTCGTGGTCGCTCTCGCGCTGATCCCCGAGGCGATCTCCTTCAGCCTGATCGCCGGCGTGGACCCGCGGGTCGGCCTCTTCGCCTCCTTCACGATGGCGGTCACCATCGCCGTGGTCGGCGGCCGGCCGGCGATGATCTCGGCGGCCACCGGTGCCGTGGCGCTGGTGATCGCAC
The DNA here is from genome assembly GCA_963835385.1 of uncultured Actinomycetota bacterium. Taxonomy (GTDB): domain Bacteria; phylum Actinomycetota; class Actinomycetes; order Propionibacteriales; family Nocardioidaceae; genus Nocardioides_B. The sequence continues at coordinate 541,580 of CAWIFK010000010.1, read as the reverse complement.
CGGTCGCCCGCGACTACGGTCTCGACTACTTCCTGGCCACGGTGATCCTGGCCGGCATCTTCCAGGTGACCCTCGGCGCCCTGGGGGTCGCGCGGCTGATGCGGTTCATCCCGCGCTCGGTGATGGTCGGGTTCGTCAACGCCCTGGCGATCCTGATCTTCCTCGCGCAGGTTCCGCACCTGGTGGACGTGCCGTGGCTGGTCTACCCGATGGTGGCCGTCGGGATCGCCGTGATGGTGGCGCTGCCGAAGGTGACCACCGTCGTACCGGCGCCGCTGGTGGCGATCGTGCTGCTGACCGGGGCCGCGCTGTGGTGGGGGCTGTCCCTTCCCGACGTCGGTGACGAGGGGGCGCTGCCGCGCAGCCTGCCGTCGCTGCTCCTGCCGGACGTGCCGTTCACGGTCGAGACGTTCACGACGATCGCGCCGTACGCCCTCGCCATGGCCCTGGTCGGCCTGCTCGAGTCACTGCTGACCGCGAAGCTGGTCGACGACATCACCGACACCCGGTCGGCCAAGACCCGCGAGGTCTGGGGGCAGGGCGTGGCCAACGTCGTCACCGGCTTCTTCGGTGGCATGGGCGGCTGCGCGATGATCGGCCAGACGATGATCAACGTGCGGGTCTCGGGGGCACGCACCCGGATCTCGACCTTCCTGGCCGGCGTGTTCCTGCTCGTGCTGGTCGTCGGCTTCGGCGACGTCGTCGCGCTGATCCCGATGGCCGCGCTGGTGGCGGTGATGATCATGGTCGCGGTCGGCACCTTCGACTGGCACAGCGTGCACCCGGCCACGCTGCGGCGGATGCCGCGGGCCGAGACCACGGTGATGCTCTCGACGGTGGCGGTGGTCGTGCTGACCCACAACCTGGCGATCGGCGTGGTGGTGGGCGTCCTGGTGGCCATGATGCTGTTCGCCCGTCGCGTCGCACACCTGACGAGCGTGAAGGACGTCGCGGTCCTCGACGACGACACGCACGTGTACGCCGTCACCGGCGAGCTGTTCTTCGCCACCAGCAACAGCCTCGACGCGCAGTTCGACTTCGTCGGTGCGCCGAAGAACGTGGTGATCGACCTCTCCGAGGCGCACATCTGGGACGCCTCCACCGTCGCCGCCCTCGATGCCATCACGCACAGGTTCGAGTCGCGGGGCAGGTCGGTCTCGATCGTCGGGCTCAACGAGGCCAGTGCGGCGATGCACGGCCGGCTCAGCGGGCACCTCGGTGCCGCCCACGGCTGACTCGCGCACCTCCTCCCCGCAGGCCCGTCCCCCACCCCGGGGGACGGGCCTCGTTGCGTCCGGAGCGGCGGTCGCAGCCGGTGCGCAGGGTCACGGCTGGGGGCGCGACGCCGGACCGCCCGGGTCGGGGGAATACCCCAGGGGGTGTTACCGTTGCATGCGACATACCCCAGTGGGTATCACTGACATGGAAACCCGAGCGAGAGGACGAGTCTGCATGTCGCAGAGCACCCCGACCATCGACACCGACCACCTGGAAGCCGCCCTGACCCAGGGCGCCACCGTCATCGACGTGCGCGAGCCACGCGAGTACGTCGAGGGCCACGTGCCCGGTGCGTTGCTCGTGCCGATGTCCCAGCTGCCCGCACGTGTCGAGGAGCTGGACCGGCAGGCGCCCGTGCACGTCATCTGCGCCACCGGCAACCGCAGCGCGGCGATGACCGACTTCTTGCAGCAGCGCGGCTTCACGGCGTACAACGTTGCGGGTGGCACCAAAGCCTGGGTCCGTTCGGGACGTCCGGTCGTGACCGGGCCGGAGCGCGGCCAGGGGGCGGGGGGGACCTCGCTGCAGGTCGTCTCGATCGAAACCCCCTCGCTCGGTGACCGCAGCTACCTCGTCCACGACGGCGAGGTCGCCTTCGTGGTCGACCCGCAGCGTGACATCGACCGCGTTCTCGAGCTGCTCGAGGAGCACCAGGTCCGGCTCACCCACGTCTTCGAGACCCACATCCACAACGACTACGTGACCGGTGGGCTCGCCCTGGCGCAGCGGACCGGGGCGGCGTACCTCGTCAACGGCGACGACACCGTCTCCTTCGAGCGCCAGCCGGTGCGCGACGGCGACACGCTCGAGGTGGGCTCCCGGATGCGGGTGCGCGCCGTCGCCACCCCCGGGCACACCTTCACGCACCTGTCCTACGTGCTGCTCGACGAGTCGAGCGGCGAGCGGGTGGCGGTGTTCACCGGCGGGTCGCTGCTCTACGGCGCCACCGGCCGGCCGGACCTGCTCGGGCCCGCGCACACCGACGAGCTGGTCCGGCTGCAGCACGCGTCCGCGCACAAGCTCGCCGACACGCTGCCCGACGACGCGGGGGTCTTCCCCACGCACGGCTTCGGCTCGTTCTGCTCGGCCACCCAGTCCGAGGCCACCGAGTCGACCATCGGCCAGGAGAAGCGCGCCAACCCGGTGCTGACCCGGGACGAGGAGACCTACGTCCGCGAGCTGCTCGACGGGCTCGGCGCCTACCCGGCCTACTACGCCCACATGGCGCCCTCGAACGCCGCCGGCCCCTCCGAGCCGGACCTCTCGTTGCCGCGCCAGGCCGACCCCACCGAGCTCCGCCGCCGGATCGAGGCGGGGGAGTGGGTCGTCGACCTGCGCAGCCGCCAGGTCTTCGCCGCCGGCCATGTCCGCGGCACCCTCAACTTCGGTCTCGACGGCGCCTTCTCGACCTACGTCGGCTGGCTCATCGACTGGGGCACGCCGCTGACCCTGCTCGGCGGCAGCGCCGAGGACGTCGCCACGGCCCAGCGCGAGCTCGTGCGGATCGGCATCGACCGGCCGGCGGCAGCCGCCACCGGCGGCCCGGAGGCCTGGACCGACGGCGAGCTCGCCACCTTCCCGATCGCCACCTTCGCCGACCTCGCCCAGGTGCGGCACCACCGGGCGGTCACGGTGCTGGACGTGCGGCGCGCGGAGGAGTACGACGCCGCCCGGATCGAAGGTGCCGTGAACATCGCGATCCACGAGCTCCCGCGACGCCTCGACGAGGTGCCCGGTGGTCCCGACGCCGAGGTCTGGGTGCACTGCGCCGGCGGCTACCGCGCCTCGCTGGCCGCCTCGTTCCTCGACGCCGCCGGCATCCGGCTGGTCGCGATCGACGACAGCTTCGACAACGCGCGCACGGTCGGCCTGCACCTGGTCGGGCCGGAGGCGCCGTGAGCGGCTGCCCGGGCGGGACGGTGGTGTCGCTGTGAGTGCGACGTTCGTGCTGATCGCGGTCGTGGCCGGCGCCTTCATCGGGCTCAGCCTCGGGGCCCTGGGCAGCGGCGGGTCGATCCTCGCGGTGCCGGTCCTCGTCTACGGGCTGGACCAGACGCCGGTGCAGGCGACCACGGGCTCGCTCGTGGTCGTCGGCACCACCGCGCTGGTCAGCGCCTTCGCGGCGCGCCGGGCCGGGAACGTGCTGGTCGGTCGCGGCCTCGCGTTCGGCGCGGTGGCGACCGGTGGCGCCGTCGTCGGTGCCCGCGCCTCCTCGCTCGTCCCGGGCGCGGTGCTGCTGGTGTCGTTCGCCGCGCTGCTGGTCGTCGTGGCCTCGGTGATGGTGGCGCGGCAGGTCCGCTCCCGGCGTACCCCCACGACCGACATCGACCGTCCCCGCCCTGGTCTGGACGACCCGATCATCACCTTCAGCCCCACCTTCGCCTGCCAGTGCCCCCGGGCGCTGAAGGTGCTGGTGACCGCCACCGCGGTCGGCTTGCTCACCGGCTTCCTCGGCGTGGGCGGCGGCTTCCTCGTGGTGCCTGCCCTGGTCCTGGCCCTCGGCCTGGACATGCGCCGCGCCGCCGGCACCTCGCTGGTCGTCATCGCGGTCACCTCCTCGGTCGCCCTCGCCGTCCGGGTCGGCTCGGGTGCCGCTCCCGACTGGGGTCTCGTGCTGCTGCTCACCGCCTCGGCGGTGGCGGCCGGGTACGCCGGCGCGCGGCTGGCCGGCAGGGTGAGCACCGCTCACCTGCAGGTCGCCTTCACCACGCTGCTCGTGCTGGTCGCCGGCTACAGCGCCTGGCAGTCGGTGCCCGCCCTGACCTGACGCCCGTGACGGGTCCGGCCGATCCCGCATCGGCTTCCCACCCCTTCCCACCCCTTCCTGTCCCTCCCTGTACCGAGTCCCCACACCCACCCGAGAAGGAGCAACAACCATGTGTCGAGCAGTCACCTGTCGCACCTGCGGCAAGACCAGCTGGGCCGGCTGCGGCCAGCACGTCAACCAGGTCATGGCCGGCGTGCCGAGCTCCGACCGGTGCCCCGGCCACGCGGCCGAGGAGTCCGGATCCGGCGGCGGCCTGTTCAGCCGGTTCTTCGGGCGCCGCTGAACCTCCGGCCCCCACTGCCGGGCCGGAGCTCCCCGGCGTACCCGCCTTCCTCAGCACGGACGGTCCTCCCAGGGCGGAGGGCCGTCCGTGCTCGTCTCTCGAGCGGAATGCTGCCGGTGCCGTTCCACCGCTGTCTCGATAAAGTCGAGTGTCTAAGTTGACTTAGGCAAGAAGGTGGCCTTCACTCGTTGCCGGCGGGATCGGTCCACGACCCGACGACCACAAGCGCCGGGGGCTACCGGCGGTGAAGAAAGGGGGAGGCCATGCGCAGCCTCATCGTGCTCGGACTCGTCGGCCTCGCGGCCCAGCTCGTCGACGGTTCACTCGGCATGGCCTACGGCGTCACCTCCTCGACGCTGTTGATCGCCACCGGGTTCGCCCCGGCGGCCGCCTCGGCCGCGGTCCACTTCTCCGAGCTCGGCACCACGCTGGTCTCCGGCATCAGCCACCACCGCCTCGGCAACGTCGACTGGCGCACCGTCGGCATCATCGCCGTGCCCGGTGGCATCGGGGCGTACGCCGGCGCCACGTTCCTCTCGAACATCCCCGGCGACACCGCCAAGCCCTGGGTCGCGGCGCTGCTGCTCGCGCTGGGGGTCTACGTGATCTACCGGTTCCTGGTCCTCGGCGGTCGCCGGCCCGAGTTCAGGGGCAGGCTCTCGGCCGCCTTCCTCGCGCCGCTCGGTGTGGTGGCCGGCCTGATGGACGCCATCGGCGGCGGTGGCTGGGGACCGGTCGGCACGACCTCGCTGCTCTCCTCCGGTCGCCTCGAGCCGCGGAAGGTCGTCGGCTCGATCGACACCGCCGAGTTCGTGGTCGCCGTCGGCGGGTCGCTCGGCTTCCTGATGGCGCTGGGCAGCCAGGACATCCCGTGGTCGATCGCCGGCGCGCTGCTGGTCGGCGGCGTCATCGCGGCCCCGATCGCCGCCTGGCTGGTCCGGCATCTGCCGGCTCGCGTGCTCGGGGTGGCGGCCGGCGGTGTCATCGTGCTGACCAACGTCAAGACCATCATGGAGTCACTGGGCGCCACCGGCTCGATGGTGGTGGTCGCAGCTGCCGCCCTCTTCCTCGTCTGGGTCACCCTGATCACGTGGGCGGTCAAGCAGGAGCGGCTCTCGCGCGTGCTGGCGGAGCAGGTGCCGCAGCCCGAGCCCGTTTGAGCCGGTGCCCGCGCCGGGCAGCAGGCCGCCCGGCGCGGACGGCCGGTCGGTCGGCCGGTCGGTCGGTCGGTCGGTCGGGGAGCATCCGGCGCACCCGTCGAGCACGGCTCTGGAAGACTGCGGGCATGCGCGTCTCCGCCAAGTCCGACTACGCACTGCGCGCGCTCATCGAGCTCGCCGGGCGCGACGACGGGACGGCCGTCAGCGCCGAGGAGGTCGGCAAGCAGCAGGACATCCCGCACGGCTTCCTGCAGGCGATCCTCGCGGACCTGCGCCGGGCCGGCATCCTCGTGAGCCAGCGGGGCCAGTCCGGGGGATGGCGGCTGGCGCGGGCGGCCGACGAGGTGAGCGTCGCCGACGTCATCCGCGCCGTCGACGGACCGCTGGTGAGCGTCTACGGCCTGCGCCCCGAGGCCGTGACCTACAACGAGTCCGCCGAGGTCCTCCAGCACGTGTGGATCGCGGCCCGCAGCAGCCTGCGCGACGTCTTCGAGCAGGTCACGATCCGGGCTCTCGCCGATCGACAGCTTCCCGACGCGGTGACCAGCCGCACCCAGTCCGAGGACGCCTGGCAGCCGCACTGAGCGGCGCCGGGAGCGCGCGTGCACGACCTGGACGGTTGACGACGCCGGAAGGCGGTGGCCGCCCTCGAGCCGGCGTCGGATCCGGTACGGCGCTACCGGGCCAGCCGTCCTCCGGTCCACGCCTCGTCATGGGTCACGTCGCTCACCACGTCGAGCCAGTCGGGAACGACGTCCGAGGGCTCCTCGCGGTCGTCGATCTCGGCGACGAGCGTGCCGTCCTCGTGCTCGTCGACGGCCACGCACCACTCGCCCCGGACGATGATGTGCCGCAACTTGTGGACGGTTCGGGCGGGCAGCGCGGCAAGGGCCGCCCACTCGGCGTCGTCGAGGTAGAAGTTCGTGCAGGCGACCTCGCCGGGGCCTTCGGCGAGGCGCACCTTGTGGCCCAGCTTGCGGACCACGGCGCCATCGCTGCCGCGCACCTCACGCAGGCGTAGCCGGGTCCCGGTCACGTAGCGATCGGTGATCTCCCTGGTCTCCGACACGCCGTCTGGCAGGCGCGCAAGCAGGAAGCGACGCTCACGCTCCACGACGGCGTACTTCGAGGGAACCGGCACGCGGCGAGGGTAGCCCGGCCCCGTCCGGACACGCCGCCCCGGCGGCGGGCCGACCGCGCGGTCGCTCGAGCCGTGCGGGGCGAAGCCGGCACCCCGGCGTCAACCGGAGTGGGTGACCACCCAGTCGACCAGAGGCCTCAAGGCTCGCCAGTCGGCCCGCACCCGGTCGAGGAGCTCGGCGGAGTGGATGACCGGCTCGAAGCCGTAGGAACGGCCGACCGTCAGGGACCGGTGCCGCAGCAGCTCGATCCGGGGGTGGTCGGCCTCGTAGCCGCGAGGAGTCGTCTTCAGCCGGTCGCCGCCGACCTCCCAACCGGCCTTCTCGAGCCGCGTGAGGATCCGCCGCAGCTGCGGCCCGGTCCGGTCGTCGGCGACCGCGTCGCGGAACCGGCCGAGCCGCTCGCCGCTCGCCTCGTAGAAGCCTGCACCGACCCGTACCCCGGGGGCGGCGACCTCGACGTACCAGCCCGACGAGGGGCCGACGGCGACGAAGGCGCCCTGGTGGGTCTTGTACGGCGTCTTGTCCTTGGCGAACCGCACGTCACGGTAGGGCCGGAACACCTTCGGCGCGCCGAACTCCGGCTCGAGAGCGGTCACGAGGGCAGTCATCGGGGCACGGACCGCGGACTCGTAGGTGTCCTTGTGCGCGGTCCAGAACGACTTGGTGTTGTCCACCTCGAGGTCGTCGTAGAAGTCCAGCGCGGCGACCGGGAAGCCGGAGAACGCAGCGGGCGTCGACATGGCCTCGACCCTAGCCGCGCACCGGTTGCGGCCGGACCCGCCGGACCCGCCGGCGTAGGGAGGCGGTCGAGGTCGGGGGCCCGGGAGCGTGGAGCGGAGGGCATCGCCTCGCGTGAGGCATCTGGAGCGGATGACGAGACTCGAACTCGCGACATCGACCTTGGGAAGGTCGCGCTCTACCAACTGAGCTACATCCGCACGACGGCCCTTGCGGGTCCGCCGGATGCAGATAGTACCCGACGCGCACCGTGGGTTCGTCCGTTAGGTTCTACCCGTGCTGCTCTCCGACCGCGACATCCAGGCCGAGCTCGAGGCGGGCCGCGTCGGCCTCGACCCCTACGAGCCGGTGATGATCCAGCCGTCGAGCGTCGACGTGCGCCTCGACAGGTTCTTCCGGGTCTTCGAGAACCACAGGTACCCGCACATCGACCCGGCCGCGGACCAGCCCGACCTCACCCGGATGGTCGAGCCCGAGGGGGAGGAGCCGTTCATCCTGCACCCGGGCGAGTTCGTGCTCGGGTCGACGTACGAGGTCGTCACGCTGCCCGACGACGTGGCCGCGCGCCTGGAGGGGAAGTCCTCGCTGGGTCGGCTCGGGCTGCTCACCCACTCCACGGCCGGCTTCATCGACCCCGGCTTCTCAGGCCACGTGACGCTGGAGCTGTCCAACGTCGCGACGCTGCCGATCAAGCTGTGGCCCGGCATGAAGATCGGCCAGCTCTGCTTCTTCCGGCTCTCCTCGCCCAGCGAGCACCCGTACGGCTCGGAGAAGTACGGCTCGCGCTACCAGGGCCAGCGCGGTCCCACGCCCTCGCGCTCCTTCCTGAACTTCCACCGCACGCGGGTCTGACCCGCCCCCATGGTGAGGGGCACGTCGCCACCGGTTTCGGACGCCCCACGCCAGCGGGTCCCCCCGGCTGACTAGCGTGAGCCCCATGCCCCTGCTCGGTGCCATGGACCCGCTGCCGTCCCGGCCGAGCCGGGTGCTTGTCGCCGGCACCTCCGGCTCGGGTAAGACCACCCTGTCGGCCCTGGTGGCCGAGACCCTGGCGGTGCCGCACGTGGAGATCGACGCGCTCTTCCATGGCCCGGGGTGGACGCCACGTCCGTCGTTCCTCGAGGACGTGCACCGCTTCAGTGCCGGACCCGCGTGGGTGACCGAGTGGCAGTACGGCTCGGTCCGGGCGCGCCTCGCCGACCGCGCCGACCTGGTGGTCTGGCTCGACCTGCCCAGAGCCACGGTCATGCGACAGGTCGTCCGGCGCACGGTGAGCCGTCGGTGGCGGCGAGAACGGCTGTGGAACGACAACGTGGAGGCGCCCCTGCGGACCATCTTCACCGACCGCGAGCACATCGTGCGGTGGGCCTGGGCCACGCACCACAAGTCCGCGTCCCGCGTCAGCGCCCTGCTGCAGCAGCGCCCCGACCTCGTCGTCGTTCGCTTGCGCAGCCACGACGAGGCGAAACGCTGGGTGCAGGGGCCGCTACGCCGGTCGTGCGACGACCGTGCCGGCGGGTAGCGGGTAGCGGACGGAGGTCATGACTCTCCCGCGGCGGATCGGCGGCGGCGCGGCCTTCGGGTCTCCCGGCCCCGCGCCGGACCGGCGGGCGGCGACCCGGTCAGCGACCGAGCAGGGGGAGCAGCCGCTGCACGGCCTCGGGTACGTCGTCGCACGCGACGACCGGGGGCGTGCCGAGGTCCCACGACCCGACGCTGACGATCGGGACGCTCGTTCGTGCGGCGAGCGCGATCTCCGACAGGGTGCCGAAGCTGGTGCCGGCGCCGCCCACGGCGAGCACCGCGTCCACCGACCGCACGAGCAGCGCGTTGCGCATCTCCCCGAGCCCGGTGGGGATCGCGACCGTGTGCCCCGGGCTGGCGTCCTCGCGAGCGGAGCCGGGCAGCAGCGCGACCGCGGTGCCGCCCGCCTCGGCGACCCCGGCAGCAGCGGCGGCCATCACGCCGCCGAGCCCACCGGTCAGCACCACGCAGCCGTGCTCGGCGAGGAGCCGGCCGGCGAGGCGCGCGTCGTCGAGCACCTCCGGATCGGTGGTGTCGCCGGGACCGACCACGGCGACGTAGGCAGTCGGCCCGGTCTCCAGCGGCCCGGTGTCGGTGGACCCGGCCGGTCCCTGGTCCGCGGTCGGCACACCCGGCACGGTCGGCCGGCCGCTCACTGGTACGCGGGCTGCGGGTCGCTCAGGTCCGCCGGCCGGTCGACGGGCTGCAGGGTCGGGCGGCGTGCCGTGAGACCGTCGCCCGACGACGTACCGGTCAGCCGGCGGCGCACCCACGGCGCGGCGTGCGCGCGAGCCCACGCCAGGTCGGCGTCGCGCTTCTGGCGGCGGTCCATCTCCGGCAGCGGGCCCAGGTCCGGCATCGGCAGGTCGTGCTCCACACCGAGGGTGTCCAGCACCGCGACCGCCATCCGCTGGTGGCCGGCGGCCGACATGTGCAGCCGGTCGACGTCCCACAGCCGGGCGTCGCGATACTCCCGCAGCCGCCAGAAGTCCACGACGGTGGCGCCGTGGTCGTCGGCCAGCTCCCGGACCAGCTCGTTGTAGGTCGCCACCCGGCCACGCAGATGCCGGAAGACCGGCGCGAACCCGAGGTCGAAGCCGGTGAAGACCGCGACGTGGGCGCCGGTCGCGGCCATCCGGCTCACGGCGCGGGAGTAGCGCGCCACGATGGCGTCGATGTCGACCTTGGGGCGCAGGATGTCGTTGCCGCCGGCATAGATGGTGACCAGGTCGGGCTCGAGCTCGATCGCCGGGTCGATCTGCTCGGCGAGGATGGCGTCCATCTTGCGGCCGCGGATGGCGAGGTTGGCGTAGCCGAGGTCGCGGGTGTGGGCGCTCAGGGCCTCGGCGACCCGGTCGGCCCAGCCGCGAACCCCGTTGGGGCGGGCGGCGTCGTGGTCGCCGACGCCCTCGGTGAAGGAGTCCCCGAGCGCGACGAAGCGGTGGAAGGTGCGTGGCATGGGTCCATTGTCCGCCTGCGGGTGGTCGAGACGGCGACGGGCCCGCTGCCGGTGGTGGTGCGGCAGCGGGCCCGGGCCGGTGAGGCTGATGCGGGAGCCGGTCCCGGTGGTGGATCCGTGGGTCCCGGGGCAGACCGGCATCAGCGCTCGATGCGGTCCGCGAGGGTGTGCAGTCGGTTGGCGAGGGCGTGCCGGCCGCGGGGGCGGCGCCGCTGCGGGCCGGCCTGGCGGCGGGTCGCGATCCGCTCCCGGATCTGCTGCTCGGCGAGGCGGTCGAGGTACGGCGTGAGCTCTGACATGGTGGGTTCCTTCCGGCTGGTGCTGCGTCTGACTGGGTGGCGTGGTGCTGCTGGGCTGCCTCGATCGTGCTGCGGGACGCCGTACGACCGCCTGATCGTGCGTGCCGTTCCCGGCGCTCGCGGTTCCGGTGAGACTCAGGGCTGCTCGACCAGCGCGATGTCTCCGCTGACGGTCTTCGCGCGCAGCTCGACGTGGTCCTGGCCCTCCTCGGGCTGGCCGGCCCCCTGCAGCGACGAGGTCACCTGGCCGGTGACCGTGCTGATGTCGGTCCAGACGGGTACGCCGGCCGGGATGCCGACGCGGATGTCGCCGCTGACGTTCTTGGCCTGCAGGCGTCCCCGGCGCATCGTCTCGACGACGAGGTCGCCGGAGGCGGTGCTGAGCGCGACGTCGTCGTGGGCCTGGCGGACCAGCATGTCGCCGGAGCCGGACTTCACCGCGACGGCGTGGACGGCGTTGCCGATCTCGATGTCGCCGGAGCCGGTGCTGACCGACACCTGCGCACCGGCCCGACCGATCTCGATGTCGCCCGACCCCGTCTTCACGCGCAGGTCCTGGGCGGACTCGCCGATCTCCACGTCGCCGGAGCCGGACTCGACGAGTGCCTCGCCGTCGACCAGGTCGAGCGTCACCTCGCCTGACCCCGTCTTGATCCGGGTCTCGCCGAGCCGGCCGGTGCAGGTGACGTCGGCCGAGCCGAGCTTGGTGGCCAGCTCGCTCCCGCTGGGCATCGTGACGTGCACGTCGAGCTTGTCGCCGCCGCCGAAGATGCCGCCGCGGTTCCTGGGCGCGAGGACGACGATCTGCTCACCGCGCTGCTCGACGGTGACCTCGTCGGCCAGCTTGCCGGTGACCTCGACAGTGGTGAGGTCGACCTCGTCGCACCGGATGGCGAGGTCGCCGCTGCCGAGCTCGACGTACAGCGAGGTCGGGCCGGGGGTCTCGAAGGTCTTGTGCATCGTGTGCTCCTCAGAGGGTGTGCTGGTCCACCCGGCCGGCGGCTGCCGGTCGGCTGGTGACGGGGTGAGGGGAGAGCGGCGGGGTCAGACCCAGCCGGTCATCCGTTTGGCGCCCTTGCGGCCGGAGGGGAACCCGGGACCGTCCATGAACGGCACGCTGGACAGGTCGATGTCCACGTTGATGGCGCGCTCCCGGGTGGCGTTGCGGACGGTGTTGACGATCCAGGCGTTCAGCGAGTGCCCCCCGCGCGCGGCGAGCTCCTCGGCCTTGTACTTCAGGGACTCGGGGATGCGCAGGGTGATCCGGGCGACCGCGCCGTCCTCGTCGCCCTCCTCGGCGTCCTCAGGGGACGGCGGTGCCGGCGGGCCGGGCGGGGCAGGGGCGGCCTGGATCGGCATGGTGGGTACGTCGACGACCAGCTCGGGCTCGCGGCCCCGGAGCCGGACGTCGACGACGCCGGCCGGCAGCTCGCTGGTGATCTCGGCGGCGGCCTGTGACAGCGCGTCCATCAGCGCCAGCCGGACGGCCGGGTCGAGCGCCAGGGCGAGCCGCTCGGCGGCCGCCTGGATGTCGGGGCCGCCGGCCTCGGCGGCTGCGGTGAGGTCTCGGCGGAGGCTCTCGACGTAGGGGGTGATGTCCATGTGCACCACGATGACACCATTGTGACGTCACGTCAAGGGCTAGGTGACGTCATCTTGACGCAGAGTGACTCCGGGTGACGCCGGATGGACGCGGGGTGACGCAGGGTGGCGCGGGTGGGCGATGCCGGAGCGATGCCGGAGCGATGTGGCTGGCGGGGCCCACACGCGCCGGCCGCCCGTTGCCGTCCACATGGACGGCATCGGTTGCCGTTCGGCGGGATGCGGCGACCGTTGGCGGCCACATGGACGCCATCGATAGTGCTGCCGGCCGTCCGGGGGATGCCCCGACGGTTGGCGGCCACATGGACGGAATCGGCAGCCGTCCGGCGGGATGCCGCGACGGTTGGCGGCCACATGGACGGAATCGGCAGCCGTCCGGCGGGATGCGGCGACCGTTGCTGGCCCGCATGGACGGCATCGGTCGGGCTGTCGTGGATGCCCCGACGGGCCTGTGCTCCTGGTCGCCGGGCGCGGACGGCCCACCCCCCAGGCGTTGCCGTAGACGGACCTGCATGGGTGGCCCGAGACGGCCGACTCCCGCCGGCGCGGGGCCGGCGGGAGTCGGTTCTGCAGGTCCGTCTGCGACGGCTGGCCGCTCAGAACAGCTTGTCGTCCTCGGTGTCGGCGGGCCGACGCCTCGACGACGTGGGGGGCTCGGTGCCCTGGCCGTTCGACGAACGGGACCGCTCGTTCTGGACCGCGGCGTCGTTCTCGGGAGCCGTGGTGGCCTCGTCGGACCGGTCCCGGGTCGAGTCCGGATCGGTGGCAGCCGCGCCGGTGACGTTCGACGGCTCGGTCTGCGCCGCCGGCTCGGTCGGCGCGTCGTCCGCGGGGAGCTCCTGCCCGGCGCCCTCGGCAGTGGTCGGTTCCGGCGCGGGGTCGGGATCGAGGTGCGCCTCGGCGGCGGCGCCTGTCTCGGACTGGTCGGTCAGCGTCTCCTCGGTCTGCGTGGCGTCTCCCGGCTCGGGCTCGGCGTGCGTCGCCTCAGTCTGGGTGGCGTCGCCGGTCTCAGGCTCGGCGTGCGTCGCCTCGTCGGTGGTGCCGGCCTCGGCCGCCGCGGGCTCGGCGTCGATCGCCTCAGTCTGGGTGGCGTCGCCGGTCTCAGGCTCGGCGTGCGTCGCCTCGTCGACCGCGCCTTCGGGCCGGTCGAGCACGGCGGTGCTGGTGGCGCCCGCCGTCGCGGCAGGCGCCGCCCCGTCGGCCCCGCCCTCGGCGGCGGCGGAGGCCGCCGTACCGCTGCCGGCCGGCGCGGGGGCCGGTGCGCGCTTGACCGACTCCAGCAGGAGCTGGGCGACGTCGAGCACCTCGACGTCCTCGCGGGCCGAGCCGTCGGCCTGCTTGGCGGTCAGCCCGTCGGAGAGCATGACCCGGCAGAACGGGCAGCCGACCGCGATCTGGTCGGCGCCGGTCTCGACGGCCTCGGTGGTGCGGTTGAGGTTGATCCGCTCGCCGAGCTTCTCCTCCATCCACATCCGGGCACCGCCGGCGCCGCAGCAGAAGGACCGCTCGCTGTTGCGCGGCATCTCCTTGAGCTCGGCGTTCGGGATGACGTTCAGCAGCTCGCGCGGCGGCGTGTAGACCTGGTTGTGCCGGCCGAGGTAGCAGGGGTCGTGGTAGGTCAGCGTCTTCTTCGCAGCCGCACCGTCGGCGACCGGCGTGAGCCTCCCCTCGCGGACCAGGCGGTTGAGCAGCTGGGTGTGGTGCACGACCTCGAGCTCGACGCCGAACTCGGCGTACTCGTTCTTCAGGGTGTTGAAGCAGTGCGCACAGGTGGAGACGACCTTCTTGACCTTGGTCTCCTTGAAGACCTCGGCGTTCTGCATCGCGAGCTGCTGGAAGACGAACTCGTTGCCGGCGCGACGGGCCGGGTCGCCGGTGCAGGTCTCGCCGTCGCCGAGGACGGCGAAGGAGACGCCGGCCAGGTCGAGCAGCTCGGCGACCGCCCGCGTGGTCTTCTTGGCGCGGTCCTCGTAGGCGCCGGCGCAGCCGACCCAGAACAGCCAGTCGACCTCGTCGAGGTCCTCGACGTCCACACCGACCTGCTTGACCTCGAAGTCGAGGTCCTTGGCCCAGTCCATCCGGGCGCTGGGCGACATGTTCCAGGGGTTGCCCTTGTTCTCCAGGCCCTTGAAGAGGCCGTTGAGCTCGGAGGGGAAGTTCGCCTCGATCAGCACCTGGTAGCGGCGCATGTCGACGATGTGGTCGACGTGCTCGATGTCGACCGGGCACTGCTGCACGCAGGCGCCGCAGGAGGTGCACGACCACAGCACGTCCGGGTCGATGACCGCGCCGCCGCTGGGCATCCAGGCGTCGCCCTCGGTCGCGCCGACGAGCTCGCGCTCGGCCTCGGCCTTCGCCGCGTCGGGCAGGGCCTCGCGGTCCTCGTCGGAGGAGGCCAGCAGGTACGGCGCCTTGGCGTAGGCGTGGTCGCGCAGGTTGGTGATCAGCAGCTTCGGCGACAGCGGCTTCTCGGTGTTCCAGGCCGGGCACTGGGACTGGCAGCGGCCGCACTCGGTGCAGGTGGTGAAGTCGAGGATGCCCTTCCAGGCGAAGTCCTCGAGCTTGCCGACCCCCATCGGCGCGTCCTCGTCGAGCTCCTCGATGTTCTCGAAGTCGATCGGCTTGCCGTCGACCATCATCGGCTGCAGGCCGCCGAGCGCCGTACCGCCGTCGGCCTTGCGCTTGAACCAGATGTTGAAGAACGCCGCGAACCGGTGCCAGGCCACGCCCATGTCCGGGTTGAGCCCCAGCACGATCATCCAGGTCATCGAGATGACGATCTTGAGCATGGCCACGAGCCAGATGAGGTTCTCGAGCGTCGAGGCGGAGAGGCCGGTGAACAGCTCGCCGGCCCAGAAGGTCAGCGGGAAGTGGAAGGCTGAGGCGTTGTCGGTCCGGCCACCCACCTGCTGCAGGGCGTACTCGAAGAAGCGGAGCAGCAGGATGCAGATGCCGACGGTGAGGATCACCCACTCGACGAAGTAGCCCTGCCACATCCGCGAGCCGTAGAAGCGTCCCGGCTCGCCGCGCACCCTGTCCTTCGGGCGGGTGGCGCGGTAGACCATGAACGGCAGGATCGCGATGATCATCGCCCAGGCGAACAGCTCGGTCACCCACTCGAAGAGGAAGAAGTGACCGATCACCGGCAGGATGAAGTGCGGGTCGAAGAGCTGGCCATAGGCGTTGACCAGCGTCGCGAACAGCAGGCCGAAGCCGATGAAGACGAACCAGTGCGCCGCGCCGACCTTGGTCCACTGCAGCATCCGGGTGTGGCCGAGCGTCTCCTTGAGCGTGGTCACGGTCCGCGCGCCGGGATCGTTCGTGCGGTTCGGTGCGGGCTGCCCGACCTTCACCACCGCGATGATCTGTCTGATCGCCTTGACGAACAGGGCGAGTCCCACGGCGGTGAAGGCCAGGGACACCACGATGGCGAAGATCTGCATCAAGGCTCCTCGAGAGCGACGTCAGGCGAGCGGCTGAGCGGTTGGGCGTCGGTCGGAGCCTAGGGCCCCGTGTCGCAGCCCCGTCAGGGGGCACCGCTGTGCGGCTGATTCTACCAGTCAGTAACTTCCACCCCGATTCGTCCGCGGAAGCGAGCCAGGCTCGGGCGGGGCGGCCGCGGACGAATCGGGGTTCAGAAGATCTGCGGCACGAACGTCTGCTCCTGGATCGGCGGGCGGACGTACCCCGTCGGCCGCATCGCCGGCAGCGTCACCGGCTCCGGCGCGACGTCGCGGTAGTCGATCTGCGAGAGCAGGTGGCTGATGCAGTTCAGCCGCGCGGCGCGCTTGTCGTCGGAGGGGACGACGTACCACGGGGCCTGCTTGATGTCGGTGTACTGGAAGGTGGTGTCCTTGGCCTTGGAGTACTCCACGTAGAGCTCGTGCTCGGCGAGGTCCATGGCCGAGAGCTTCCAGCGCTTCACGGGCTCGAGGTTGCGGGCCTCGAAGCGGCGCCGCTGCTCCTCGAAGCTGACCGAGAACCAGTACTTCACCAGCACGGTGCCGGAGCGGACCAGCATCCGCTCGAACTCGGGGCAGCTGCGCAGGAACTCCTCGTGCTCGGCCTCGGTGCAGAAGCCCATCACCCGCTCGACGTTCGAGCGGTTGTACCAGCTGCGGTCGAACAGCACCATCTCCCCGGCCGCCGGGAGGTGCTCGACGTAGCGCTGGAAGTACCACTGCGTGCGCTGCCGCTCGGTCGGGGTCGGGAGCGCGGCGACCCGCACGATCCGGGGGCTGGTGCGCTCGGTGATCGTCTTGATCGCGCCGCCCTTGCCGGCCGAGCCGCGGCCCTCGAAGATCACCGCCACCTTGAGGCCCTGGGACTGCACCCAGTACTGCAGCAGCACGAGCTGCTCCTGCAGCCGGGTCATGTGGGCCTCGTAGACCGACGACCTCAGCTTCCCCCGGGAGGTGTAGTCGCCGGGGCGCGCCCGGCTCGGGGTGGGACCGACGTCGTCCGCGCCCTCGGGGAGGACGATCTGCTTGCTCACCACGCGCTCCAGCCCGGCGGTGCACGGACCGCCCATGGGTGCATGTTCGTCCGTCGCCGTGCGGCCGGCAACCGGTTCGCGCCGATCAGGGTCGATCGGCACCCCGATTCGTCCGCTCCGGCCCCGCGCGGACCTGGCTCCCAACCGCGGACGAATCGGGGTGAGGGGTGCCGCCGAGGCGGCGGCTGAGCCCGTCGGCGGTACGTCGGACCTGGTCGGCCAGCAGCGGCACCTCCGGGTCCGCCTCCACCGGGTACGTGAGCGCCACACCGGCGACGGGGTGGCCGTTGTGGTCGACCACGGCGGCGGCCACGGAGGCGAAGCCGGGGGTGACCTCGCCGTTCTCGGCGGCGTAGCCGCGCTGCCGGGTCTCCACCAGGAGGGTGCGCAGCGCGCCGGGGGTCGCGGGGCCGGTGCCGTGCCGCGAGACGAAGGCGCCCTTGTCGGGGTAGAGGGCGCGCACCTGGTTGGCCGGGAGGGCGGCCAGGATCGCGCGGCCGCTGGCGGTCAGGTGGGCCGGCAGCCGGACCCCGACGTCGGTCACCAGCGGCGGCCGGCCCGGCGCCCGCTCCTCGAGCACGTAGAGGACGTCGCGGCCGTGCAGCAGCGCGAGGTGCGCGCTGTGCCCGCCGGCGTCGACGAGCGCGGCGAGGGGGCGCCGCGCGATCCGCTGCAGCGGTGCCTGACGGGTGTAGCCGCTGCCCACCTCGAACGCGGCCACTCCCAGCCCGTAGCGGTGCTCGTCGGGCAGGTGGGTCACGAAGCCCTCGGCCACCATCGTGCCCAGGAGGTGGTACGCGGTGGACCGGGGGAGGCCGACCGCGCGGGCGACCTGCTCCAGCGGCACCGGCTCCGGCTGGGCGGCCAGGTAGCGCAGCACGCGCAGCGTCCGGGTCGCGGCCGGGACGTTGCTCACCCCTGCGATGCTACGGCCCGCGGGCGGCGGCGGACCTGTCGGCTCGGTCTCGGATCCGAGACGACAACGGTGCGCGAACGGGCGCGCCGGCGCCGCGACGGGAGTGCAATGGAGGCATGCAGAGCACAGTCACCGTCGGCGTCGGTCCGCTCCCGTTCGCCGACGTCGTCGCGGTCGCCCGGGGCGGCGCGCCGGTCGAGCTGGGGGCGGACGCGGTCGCGGCCATCGGCACGGCCCGCGCGGCCGTCGAGAGGCTCGCCGCCGCGCCCACGCCGGCGTACGGCATCTCCACGGGGTTCGGCGCGTTGGCCACCCGGCACATCCCCGAGGCCAAGCGGGCCCAGCTGCAGCGCTCCCTGGTCCGCTCGCACGCCGCCGGCAGCGGCCCCGAGGTCGAGCGGGAGGTCGTCCGGGCGCTGATGCTGCTGCGCCTCTCGACGCTGGCGACCGGCCACACCGGCGTACGCCTCGAGACGGCGCGCACGCTCGCCGGGATGCTCAGCCACGGGATCACCCCGGTGGTCCACGAGTACGGCTCGCTCGGGTGCTCCGGCGACCTCGCGCCACTCTCGCACTGTGCGCTGGCGCTGATGGGGGAGGGTGACGTGACCGACCGGCACGGGGTCCGGCGTCCCGCCGCGGTCGCGCTGAGCGAGGCCGGCCTGGCACCGGTGGAGCTCGCCGCCAAGGAGGGGCTGGCGCTGATCAACGGCACCGACGGGATGCTCGGCATGCTGGTGCTCGCGATCACCGACCTCCGGATGCTGCTGAAGGCCGCCGACGTCACCGCGGCGATGTCGGTCGAGGCACAGCTCGGCACCGACCGGGTCTTCGCCGAGGACCTGCAGGCGCTGCGGCCGCACCCGGGTCAGGCCGCGAGCGCGGGCAACCTGCGCCGGCTCCTCGACGGCTCCGCGATCGTGGCCAGCCACCGCGGGCCGGACTGCACGCGGGTGCAGGACGCCTACTCGCTGCGGTGCAGCCCGCAGGTGCACGGCGCCGCCCGCGACACGGTCGACCACGCCGCCGTCGTGGCGGAGCGCGAGCTGGCCAGCGCGATCGACAACCCGGTGGTGCTCGCCGACGGCCGGGTCGAGTCCAACGGCAACTTCCACGGGGCGCCGGTCGGCTACGTGCTGGACTTCCTCGCGATCGTCGCCGCCGACGTGGCCTCGATCAGCGAGCGCCGCACCGACCGGTTCCTGGACCGGGCGCGCAACCACGGGCTGCCGCCGTTCCTGGCCGGCGACCCCGGCGTCGACTCCGGCCACATGATCGCGCAGTACACCCAGGCCGCGGTGGTCTCCGAGCTCAAGCGGCTGGCCGCCCCCGCCTCGGTCGACTCGATCCCCTCCTCGGCGATGCAGGAGGACCACGTGTCGATGGGCTGGTCGGCGGCCCGCAAGCTGCGCCGCGCGGTCGACGGGCTGGCCCGGGTGGTCGCGATCGAGTACCTCACCGCCGCCCGCGCCCTGGACCTGCGGGGACCGCTGGCGCCTTCGTCGGCCACCGCGGCTGCCCGGGACCTGCTGCGCCGCAACGTGGAGGGGCCGGGACCCGACCGGCACCTCGCCCCCGAGATCCAGCACGCCGTCGAGGACGTCACCAGCGGTGCCCTCGTCCGCGTGGTCGAAGACACGATCGGAGCACTGTCATGAGCCCCCACCCCGATTCGTCCGCGGTCACCCCGCGTGCCGATGGCTCGGAAACGCGGACGAATCGGGGTGCGGTGCGGGCGCCGCGCGGTCCCGAGCTGTCGGCGAAGAGCTGGCAGACCGAGGCGCCGCTGCGGATGCTCATGAACAACCTCGACCCCGAGAACGCCGAGCGCCCCGAGGACCTCGTCGTCTACGGCGGCACCGGCAAGGCGGCCCGCTCGTGGGAGGCCTACGACGCGATCGTGCGCACCCTGCGCACGCTCGAGTCCGACGAGACGCTTCTCGTGCAGTCGGGCAAGCCGGTCGGCGTGATGCGCACCCACGAGTGGGCGCCGCGCGTGCTGATCGCCAACTCCAACCTGGTCGGCGACTGGGCGAACTGGGAGGAGTTCCGCCGGCTCGAGCACCTCGGGCTGACGATGTACGGCCAGATGACCGCCGGCTCCTGGATCTACATCGGCACCCAGGGCATCCTGCAGGGCACCTTCGAGACCTTCGCCGCCGTCGCCGACAAGCGGTACGGCGGCACCCTGGCCGGGACCATCACGCTGACCGCGGGCCTCGGCGGGATGGGGGGCGCCCAGCCGCTCGCGGTCACCATGAACGACGGCGTCGCGATCTGCATCGAGTGCGACGACTCCCGGATCGAGCGGCGGCTCGAGCACCGCTACCTCGACGTACGAGCCGGGTCGCTGCAGGAGGCGGTCGCGCTGGCCGTCGAGGCTCGCGACGAGCGGCGGCCGCTGTCCATCGGGGTGCTCGGCAACGCCGCGGACCTGGTGCCGGCGCTGCTCGCGCAGGGCGCGCCGATCGACATCGTCACCGACCAGACCTCCGCGCACGACCCGCTCTACTACCTGCCGGCCGGCGTCGCGTTCGAGGACTGGGCGGCGCTGCGGGAGAAGGACCCGGCCGGGCTGACCGAGCGGGCGCGGGAGTCGATGGCGCGCCACGTCGAGGCGATGGTCGGTTTCATGGACGCCGGCGCCGAGGTGTTCGACTACGGCAACTCGATCCGCGACGAGGCCCGCAAGGGCGGGTTCGCCCGGGCCTTCGACTTCCCCGGCTTCGTGCCGGCCTACATCCGGCCGCTGTTCTGCGAGGGCAAGGGCCCGTTCCGGTGGGCGGCGCTGTCCGGCGACCCGGCCGACATCGCGGCGACCGACAAGGCGATCCTCGAGCTGTTCCCCGAGAACGAGCGCCTCCGGAAGTGGATCACGATGGCCGGCGAGCGGGTGCACTTCCAGGGCCTGCCGGCGCGGATCTGCTGGCTCGGCTACGGCGAGCGCCACCGTGCCGGGCTGAAGTTCAACGAGATGGTCGCCAGCGGCGAGCTGAAGGGTCCGATCGCCATCGGCCGCGACCACCTCGACTGCGGCTCCGTCGCCTCGCCGTACCGCGAGACCGAGGCGATGCTCGACGGCTCCGACGCGATCGCGGACTGGCCGCTGCTGAACGCGCTGGTCAACACCGCCTCCGGCGCCACCTGGGTCTCGATCCACCACGGCGGCGGTGTCGGCATGGGCCGCTCGATCCACGCCGGCCAGGTCACCGTGGCCGACGGCACCGACCTCGCCGCGCAGAAGATCGAGCGGGTGCTCAGCAACGACCCCGGCATGGGCGTCGTCCGGCACGTCGACGCGGGCTACGAGCGGGCCGACGAGGTCGCCCGCGAGCGCGGCGTGCGGATCCCGATGCAGGAGGGCTGACCGCCGCCGCCCCACCCCGATTCGTCCGCGAAAGCGAGTCGGTCCGCCGCGGGGCAGGAGCGGACGAATCGTGGGCTCAGGGGGTACGGCGGCGCCACCAGCGCCGCCGCAGGCGCTCGGACCGCTCGGACCGCTCGGCCGGCTGCGCGGCGCGGGCGGCGACCTCGGCGGCGGCGCGCCGCCGCTCGGCTCGCCGTTCGCGCCACGCGAGCACCTCCTGCTCCGGGTCGCGGGTGGCCGTGACGACCGGCGGGCCGCCCTGCAGCTGGCGGCGGGCCTCCACGACCCGGCGGTTGAAGTCCTCGACGGCGCGGCGCACCTCCGCCTCGCCGGCCAGGCGGTCGAGCCGGGCGTCGAGCTCGACGTCCTCCTTGCGCAGCCCGAGCGCCGGAGGCAGCACCCCGGTGATCTTCTCCCGCTCGATGAGCCCCTTCACCCACCAGTCGGGGTCGTGCCGGTCCGGCAGCCGCAGCGGCTTGCCGGCACCGGGCAGGTTGTCGAACTCGCCTCGCTCCATCGCCGCGCGCACCTGGTGCTCCACCCACAGCGTCTGCTGCTCGATGCGGTGCCGGGCGGCGTCGTCCTCGGGATCGACCTCGTCGTCCGGCGCCGGAGGCGGTGGCGGCGTGCCCATCGCCTTCGTGACCGCCGCCTCGCGCAGCCGGCGCTCCTCGTCGGTGTGTTCGGACCGTGGCACGGGGTCACCTCCTGGACGCGGGTGCCCTCCAGGCTACGTCGGCGGTTCACGCGGGCCGCCCGACCAGGGGACGGGGAGTCCACGCGATACGACACCGGGCCGGCGTCTCGGATGCCAGACACGCCGGCTCCGGCGACGGTGGCCCCGAGGCACCCGGTGGGTCAGGGTGGTCCCATGCCGTCAGCCGTCCCGCCACCCGCCCCGGTGGACCACCTCCTCGACCGGCCGGCGCGCACGCCGCGTCGGCGACCCGGCCGCCCCGGTGTCGGCGACCCGATGGCCCACCGTGATGGCGCCGATCGGGGTGTACGCCGCCGGCACGCCGAAGGCCTCGCGGAAGGCCGCCATCCGCTCCGGGGGTACCCCGAAGAAGCACGCGCCGAGGCCCTCGTCGACGGCGGTCTGCAGGATCAGCAGCGACGCCATCCCCGTGTCGATGTCCCAGTAGGGCACCGGCCACCGGGACTCGTCGCGGTCGGTCCAGCCCTTGTCGGCCTGCGCGTAGCGCTCGAGGTAGACCTCCTTGCACGACAGCGGCACGATCACGACCGGCGCGGTACGCATTCCGCGCAGCCACGAGTCGGCCTCGCCGGCGGCCGGGTCCGTGGTCGCCGCCCAGAACAGCTCCACGTCGGCGGGGGTGTCGAGCACCAGGAACGCCCAGCCCTGGCTGAACCCGGCGCTGGGCGCCCGGACCGCGTTGCCGAGCAGCCGGTCCACCGCGGCGGGGTCCACCGGCCGCTCGGGGTCGTAGCTGCGGACCATGCGACGACGACGTACCACCTCTTGGAACTCCATGGGAGCGATCTTGTCTGACTTCGAGCAGATGTGGCGGGACCTGGCGCCGATCGGCCGCTCGGCGGCCACCGGCGGCTACTACCGGCAGCCGTTCGGCGGCGCGGAGCGCGAGAGCGTGGCCTGGTTCCGGGAGCAGTGCGCCGCCCGGGGCCTCGAGGTCGAGTCCGACGGGAACGGCAACCTGGTCGGCTGGTGGCGCCCCACCCCGGAGCAGGCGGCCGGGACCGGCGGCGGCGTGGTCACCGGCTCCCACCTCGACTCGGTCCTCGACGGGGGCGCCTTCGACGGGCCGCTCGGCGTGGTCGCCGCGCTCGCCGCGGTGGACCTGCTGCGCGAGCGCGGGTTCGAGCCGGCGGCGCCGATCGGCGTCTCGGTGTTCGTCGAGGAGGAGGGCAGCCGGTTCGGGCTGGCCTGCCTCGGCTCGCGGCTGCTGACCGGCACCACGACCCCCGAGCAGGCGCGCGAGCTGCGCGACGGCGACGGGGTGTACCTGCTCGACGCGATGACCGCCGCCGGGCTCGAGCCCGACCTGGGCCCGTCGACGCTGCTCGACGGCATCGACTGCTTCGTCGAGCTCCACGTCGAGCAGGGCCGCGACCTCGTGGACCGCGGCGCCCCGGTCGGGGTGGCGAGCGCGATCTGGCCGCACGGGCGCTACCGCTTCGACTTCACCGGCGAGGCCAACCACGCGGGCACCACCCGGATGGAGGACCGCCGCGACCCGATGCTGACCTACGCGATGACGGCCCTGGCCGCGAACAAGCAGGCGCGGCTCGCCGGCCAGCGCGCGACGTTCGGCCGGGTCGACGTACGCCCCAACGGGACGAACGCCGTCCCGTCTGCGGTCTCGGCGTGGCTCGACGCCCGCGCCGACTCCACCGAGCACCTCGAGGCGATGCTGGCCGAGGTGGAGCGCCTGGCCGCCGAGCGAGCCGGGCGGGACGGCACCGCCGTGGCGCTCACCACGGAGTCGACCTCGGCGGAGGTGGTCTTCGACGCCGACGCCGCACGGCGCCTGAGCGAGCTCGGCGGCGCCGACCCGTGGCCGCTGATCCCGACCGCGGCCGGCCACGACGCGGGGGTCCTGCAGGCGTCCGGCCGGCGCAGCGCGATGCTGTTCGTGCGCAACCCCACCGGCGTCTCGCACAGTCCCGACGAGCACGCGGAGACCGCCGACTGCCTGGCCGGCGTCGAGGCGCTGGCCCGGTCGCTGGCCGGGATCGCCGGCGGCTTCACCCCCGACCGGCCCGCTGGCGCCGCGCCGGATCCGGACGGCGCGCGTGCCTGAGACCTACTGGCTCGCGCGCGCCTGGCCCGGCCCCGGCCGCGACGTGGTCGACGGCATGCTGGTCAGCGTCGAGGACGGCCGGTTCGCCCGCGTGGAGGAACGAGTGCCGGCGCCGCCGGGCGCGCACCGGCTCGACGGCCTGACGCTGCCGGGGCTGGCGAACTGCCACAGCCACGCGTTCCACCGGGCGCTACGCGGGCGCACCCAGACCGGGCGGGGGACGTTCTGGACCTGGCGCGAGCAGATGTACGCCGTCGCCGACCGGCTCGACCCCGACCGCTACTACGACCTCGCCCGGGCGGCGTACCGGGAGATGCTGGCGGCCGGCTTCACCAGCGTCGGGGAGTTCCACTACCTCCACCACGGTCCCGGCGGCACGCCCTACGACGACCCGAACGCCATGGGGCTGGCGCTCGTCGAGGCGGCCCGCGACGCGGGCATCCGGATCGCGCTCCTCGACACCTGCTACCTCACCGCCGGGATCGGCCGGCCCGCCGAGGGCGTGCAGCTGCGGTACGCCGACGGCGACGTCGACGCCTGGGCGACGCGGGTGGAGCGGCTGGAGCACGTCGCCGGCGGCGCGGTCGTCGTCGGCGCCGCGATCCACTCGGTGCGGGCGGTGCCGCGCGACCAGATGCCCCAGGTGGCGGCCTGGGCGGTCGGGCACCGGGCGCCGCTGCACGCGCACCTGTCCGAGCAGGTCGCCGAGAACGTCGCCTGCCTCGACGCGTACGGGCAGACGCCCACCGGCGTGCTCTCCGAGGCGGAGGCGCTGGGCGCCCGCAGCACCGTCGTGCACGCCACCCACCTCACCGACGCCGACGTGGACCTGCTCGGCAGCACCCGGACGCACGCCTGCTTCTGCCCCACCACCGAGCGCGACCTCGCCGACGGGATCGGGCCGTCCCGGCTGCTCCGCGACGCCGGCGCGGTGCTCACCCTGGGCACCGACAGCCACGCGGTGGTGGACGCGTTCGAGGAGATGCGCGCCGTCGAGCTCGACGAGCGGCTGGCCTCGCAGCAGCGGGGCACCTGGTCGGCGGCCGGGCTGCTGGCCGCAGCGAGCGTCGACGGGCACCGCTCGCTCGGCTTCGACGACGCCGGGCGGATCGCGGTGGGAGCACCGGCCGACCTGGTCACCGTCGACGTCGCCTCACCGCGCACCGCCGGCACCGGTGCGTCACTGGAGACCGCGGTCTTCGCCGCCGGCGCGGCCGACGTGGTCCAGGTGGTCGCGCAGGGCAGGCTGGTCGTGGAGCCCGGTGACCGACACGCCCTCGGCAACGAGCTCGACCGGACGATCCGTGCTGTGTGGGAGGACTGAGTGGAACCGACCGGGACCGCACCGACGCTGCTGCTGACGAACGTCGGCGAGCTCACCACACACGACCCCGACCACGGCCCCGGGCCGCTGCGCGACGCCGCCGTCGTCGTCGAGGGCGGCCGTGTCGCGTGGACCGGTCCGGCGGCCGCGGCGCCGGCCGCCGACACCGCCTACGACGTCGGGGGGCGCGCGGTGGTGCCGGGGTTCGTCGACTCCCACAGCCACCTGGTGTTCGCCGGCGACCGGTCGGCGGAGTTCGCGGCCCGGATGACCGGGACGCCGTACTCCGCGGGCGGGATCCGCACCACCGTCGCCGCCACCCAGGCCGCCACCGATGAGCAGCTCGCCGCGAACCTCACTGCCCTGGTCGCGGAGATGCGGCGGCAGGGCACGACGACCGTCGAGGTGAAGAGCGGCTACGGCCTCACCGTCCGCGACGAGGCGCGCTCGGTCGCCCTGGCGCGGCGGGTCACCGAGGAGGTCACCTTCCTCGGCGCGCACGTGGTCCCGGAGGGCACCACCCCCGAGGAGTACGTCGACCTGGTGACCGGTCCGATGCTGGAGGCCTGCGCGCCGCACGCGAAGTGGGTCGACGTGTTCTGCGAGGCCGGCGCGTTCGACGCCGCCCAGGCCCGGACGATCCTCGCCGCCGGCGCCGCAGCGGGGCTGCGCGGGCGGCTGCACGCCAACCAGCTGGGGCCCGGGCCCGGTGTGCAGCTGGCCTGCGAGCTCGGGCTGGCGGCGGTCGACCACTGCACCTACCTGTCGGACGCCGACGTCGACGCGCTGCGGGACTCCGGCACCGTCGCGACCCTGCTGCCGGGCGTGGAGTTCTCCACCCGCTCCCCCTACCCCGACGCGCGGGCGCTGCTCGACGCGGGTGTGCGCGTGGCGGTGGCGAGCGACTGCAACCCCGGCTCGTGCTTCACCTCCTCGATCCCGTTCTGCCTTGCGCTGGCGGTCCGGGAGATGCAGATGAGCCCGGCGGAGGCGCTCGCGGCCGTGACCATCGGCGGCGCGGCGGCGCTGGACCGTGCCGACGTCGGCCACCTCCGCCCCGGAGCGCGGGCCGACCTGGCCGTCCTGGAGGCGCCGTCGTACCTCCACCTCGCCTACCGGCCCGGAGTGCCGCTGGTGCGCGAGACATTCCGGGGCGGCAGGCCGTCCTCGCTGGTGAGCTCCTTGTGACTGCCGGGCCAGTCAGGCGCATGTACCGGATCTGCTTGTTATGCCGATGAGCGCGCTATCGCCGGTCGCCCCACCGTCGCCGATCCGCAGAAAATGTCTGCCTACCCACGATGCTCCAGTGGCCCAGCGTTGACGATAGCGTTTGCTCACGGGAGGTTGTCGTCATGAGTCAGCAAGGTGAGCCTGCGCCGGGACCAAGTCGACTTGGTGGGGGAGCGATAGCGTCGTTGTCCGGCCTCGCGGTGTTGGCCATCTTCGTGATCCAGAACACCCAGGAGGTCCGGTTCCACTTCCTCTTTCTCGACTTCACGTGGCCGCTTTGGTTGTACACGATCGTGGTGGCGCTGTTCGGCGCAGTCGTGTGGTTCGGCCTGGGCGTGGTGCGCCGCCACCGACGCCGCAAGGCTCGACGCGCTGCACGTTGAAGGGCGCTGGGCTTGCCCGGAGCCGCGTAGCGTGTGCTCGGAGACGCACGCTTCTGCCGCGATCCGCGCGGTCGTGCCAAGGCTGAGACAGCTCGTGCGCGCAGCCAGCCGCAGGCGGTGGGCAACTATTCAGTCGTTGCTCTGCTGTGTGCGCTCAACTGGGCGATGAAGCGCTCAATCTCTCGACGCGTTCGCAGCCGATGAAAGGTGATGTGCGTCCAAGCGGGATCATTCATCGCCTGCGCGTAGCGCTCCTGTGTGCGTGCATACGTCGTCCAGGCCCACCAGAGGATCGAATCCTCACCGCGCCAGAACATGAGACCACGCCAACTCTCGCGGTTGCCGCCCCACAACTCCTGACGGGTGGCCGCGCGACGCACTGTCCGGGTGA
The DNA here is from genome assembly GCA_963835385.1 of uncultured Actinomycetota bacterium. Taxonomy (GTDB): domain Bacteria; phylum Actinomycetota; class Actinomycetes; order Propionibacteriales; family Nocardioidaceae; genus Nocardioides_B. The sequence goes on along the minus strand of CAWIFK010000010.1, from coordinate 514,439 downwards.
CGGACTGCCACATCGCGCGCCATCGCGGCGGGCTGACCCACACGACAGTGTCGGCCATGGTCCACACCTGGGGACCGAGCTTGCTCCAATAGTTTCCGTCCACGACCCACGCCTCACCGGCGGTCGCGGCCCTCACACGCTCGGACAGTTCGTCCTTCGTCGCGGCGCTCCATTTCGCTCCCCAATGCAAGGCGTCCAACTCGACGTGGGGCACGGACAGCGCATCAGCCAGCCGCCGGGCGACAGTCGTCTTGCCGGAGCCGGAACTGCCAACCACCGAGATGCGCTTCATGGTTCCAAGATCTTAGAGGGAGGTGCACTCAATCGCCGCCGGTCGCGCGGCCCACATTCTCGTCCCTGCCCTGCCCTGCCCGGTCACCTACCGCGGGGGCGGTCCCGCCAGGCCGCTGTGGCCCACAGCGCCCAGGCAACCAGCACCGGCTGGAAGAAGAGCCGCATGAGCCGCTTCTGGTCCGTGTCGAGGCCGAACGCGTCGTTGCCCTCGACGTACTGCGCGATGTTCCCGGGGAAGACTGCGACGAAGAAGGCCGCGACCACGAATCCCACGGTGACGCGGCCACGCCCCCAGGCCAGAAGCGCGGCTCCCAGGCCGATCTCCACGAGACCAGAGACCAGCACGACAGGGGCGTCGTCGACGGGGAACCAGGCCGGGACCTGTGCGCGGAAGTCGTCGCGGGCGAAGGTGAGATGGCTGGCCCCTGCGCCGACGAGGGTGGCGCCGAGCACCCAGCGGGCCAGGGTGCGTGGGAGTGAAGTGGGCGCGGCATCCGTGAGGGCCATGCCCCAGCATCGCACTCCGGACCGTCCGGCCGGTTCCCGCGGATGCCCGGAACTCGGCAACGGCGGTGTTCGCACTTCGGCGACGATGCCTGATCTCGAATGCCAGAGGCCGCCGGACCCCACTCCTCAGGACTGGCCTGTGCGGGTTGCTTCTGGGTGCCGCAGCGCGAGATCGATGGCCTGGCGGATCTCCTCGTCGCTCGCACCGATCAGCTTGGACTGCAGCACCGCCCCCCTGGCCAGGACTCTGATCCGTTCGCGCCGGGCGGCGTCGGTGAGCACCTTCTGGGCGGAGGTGACAACGGTCCCGGCACCGCGCCTTGAGCGCACGAGACCAGCCTTCTCCAGCTCGCGGTAGGTGCGGGCCACGGTGCCGGTTGCCAGTGCGAGGTCCGAGGCGAGCTGCCGCACCGGAGGCAGCCTTGCGCCTTCCCCGAGAGTTCCAGCCTCGATCAGCGCCACAAGTTGTCGACGCAGCTGCTCGAAAGGCGGCGTCGGATCGGTCTCGTCGACATGCAGCCCGACCATCATGGATGCGATCCCGGCCGGCCGGTGTTCCTCAGCTGGCTCCTAGCCCCGGGGGCGTGTGGCCCTTCGAGAGGCACCGCGAGTCGGCCATCTGCAGCCCGGCCGCCGGGGAGCAGAAGAATGACAAGGCACCACACGAGGAGGACCAGCGAAGCAAGACCTCCGCCCAAGGCGAACCATCCGACCATTCGCAGGTCGACCGGAGCTCGGTTCTCAGCCGCCAGCCCGAAACCGGCGAACACGCCGACGCCCGCCAAGCTGGCGCTCACCGCGATGCCCATACTGGCGACTACGGACTCCACGGAGCGTCGCCGCACCGCGTCGTCGACACGCACGATCTCAGAGTCTGATCCGTTGCGTGGTCGCCGAACCGTCCCCAGCACCGCCGTTCCTCCGAGCACCACAACCGCGAGCAGTGCCAGCGCCATCGGGACGGAGTAGAACGACCCTGGCCACGGCCCGAGGCGTCCCGAGGAGCAGTCCTCGGTGCAGGTGTACGCCAGGGAACGACCCGGACGCCCGACGTCGTCGGGGCTCGCGACCACGGTCGCCCACGCCAGCAGCACCGTCAGGGCGGCGGCGGCCAGTGTCGTCAACCGCGTGAGCCCCGCGGGGAGAAAGTCGCGCACCCGCCTGACCTCGATCCCGGCAGAGCCGGGAGTGCGCGCGTCGTGGCGGGCGATGACGTCACCGGTCAGCACCGCGAGGATCTGGACGGCGGCGAAGACGGCCGGGACGAGCATCAGCCCGCGCCCGAGTCGACCCGACGTGGCGACGGGCACGATCACCGCGAGTCCGAGCAGGATCCCAGCCAACCGTGCGAGAAGCATCGAGCGGTGAAGACGAGCAAGACGGGGGAAGGCGGCCTTGTCCATGGCGACCAAGGATCGGCGCCGCGGCACTGTCAGCAGAACCACAAGAGTGGTGGCTGCCACCGCGAGGAGCGGCATGAGGAAGAGAAGACCGCTCGACACGACACGCTCCTTGTAGCAGTAGGTTGATACAAGGAAACCTACGTCAACCCGCGCACTTGTGTCACATGTTTGCCACAAATCCCTGCCGCACTGGGTCCGTGGCGGTTGCGGGCGACGACGCCATGAGCCCACGGGATCTCGTGGGGACATCTCGCGCTCCCGGGAACGTCCATCGCGTAAGGCGGTTCCGAGGCCCGAATAGGGAGTACTTCCGATGTGGGCGCCTACCTCAGACGCGCAGGATCGACCTCGAACCTGAGGAAGCGTGGAGGAGTGGTCATGAGGATGTCCGAGTTCGCCGTCGTCGCCTACGAGCCGTACTGGTCCGCCGAGCTGGCGTACCGCCGCGAGCAGGCGGACCGCACCCGGCCGGCCGGCCCGCGGGTGCGCCGGCACTGGCTGCCGCGCCGCCCGGGGCTGAGACTGCCCCAGCAGCGCCGCCGTCCGGTCGCGATCGCCTGAGCCGGCGTCGCGGACCGGCGAGCGCGCCGGAGCCATGGCCGGAGCGGAAATTCCCGGGAGCCGGACGGCGCCGGGCGACATGATGGGTGCCGTGGCTGCCTTCACCGACACCGGGACGCGCGCGCCGATCGTGGGGCGCGACGGCGAGCTGTCCCAGCTCGTCGACCACCTCGGCGTCGGCGGGCAGCCACGCTCCGGGGCGCTCCTGCTCGCCGGCGACGCCGGGGTGGGCAAGACCCGGCTGATCACCGAGCTGCTGGACCGGGCGTGCGCCGCCGGCTGGCGCACCGCTGTGGGCCACTGCCTCGACTTCGGCGACAGCGCACTTCCCTACCTGCCCTTCTCCGAGCTGTTCGACCGCCTCGCGCAGACCGACCCCGAGGTAGCGCGGACCCTGGCCGAGACGCACCCGGCGCTGGACCACCTGCAGCCCGGCCGCCGGATCCTCGCCGGCGGCGCCGCCGCGCCGGTCGACAGCGTGGCTCGCGGCGAGATCTTCGCCGCCGTCCACGGCGCCCTGGAACAGCTGGCGGGGGAGGCTCCGCTGCTCCTGGTCGTCGAGGACGTGCACTGGGCCGACCAGTCGACGCGCGACCTGCTCACCTACCTGTTCAGCCGGCCGTTCCTGACCCCGGTCGCGGTGGTCGCCTCCTATCGTTCCGACGACCTGCACCGCCGGCACCCGCTGCGCGCCACCGTCGCCGAGTGGGTGCGCCTGCCGGGCGTGCAGCGGCTCGCCCTCGCGCCGCTGACCGACGACGACGTACGCGACCTCGTCCGCCTGCTGCGCGGCAGCGAGCCGGACCCGCTCGAGCTCCGGGCGATCGTGGAGCGGGCGGAGGGCAACGCGTTCTTCGCCGAGGAGCTCGTGAACGCCGATCTCGGGGAAGGCGGGCGCCACGGACTGCCGGAGAACCTCGCCGACGTGCTGCTGGTCCGCCTGGACCGCCTCGGCGAGGACAGTCGTGACGCGGTGCGGGCCGCCGCCGTGGCCGGCCGCCGGGTCTCGCACCGGATGCTGAGCGTGGTCGCCGACCTCGACGAGGCCGCGCTGGACCGGGCGCTGCGCGCGGCGGTCGAGTCGCACGTTCTGGTCCGCGTCGGCGATGAGGGGTACGCGTTCCGGCACGCGCTGCTCGCCGAGGCCGTGTACGACGACCTGCTGCCCGGCGAGCGGGTCCGGCTGCACGCCGCCTACGCCGCGGCCCTCGCCGACGGCCGGGTCGCGGGCACTGCCGCGGAGCTCGCCCGCCATGCCCGGGCCGCCCACGACCTCGACACCGCGGTGCGCGCCGCCGTCGAGGCCGGCGACGACGCGCTGTCCATCGGCGGTCCCGACGAGGCGGCCCGGCATTACCAGACGGCGCTGGAGCTGCTCGCCGATCCCGCGCGCCGGCTGCCCGACGGCGTGGACCGGGTCGCGGTGGCCGTGCGCGCCTCCGAGGCGGTGATCGCCTCCGGCCGGCCCGCGCGAGCCCGCAAGGTCGTGGAGGAGCAGCTGCTCCGGCTGTCCCGGGACGCGCCCGCGGACCACCGGGCGCGGCTGCTGTGGGCGTTCGCGACCGCGACGCTGCTGGTCGAGTCCCCGGCGAGCCCCGAGGAGGCGCTGGCCGCCACCACCGAGGCGCTCGTCCTCGTGCCCGCCGAGGCTTCGGAGTTGCGAGCCAAGCTGCTCGGCGTCCACGCCCGGGCACACCTCGACCGGGGCAACGCCTCGGAGGCGGCCCAGTTCGCCTCCGAGGCGCACACCCTGGCCCGGATGCTCGACCTGCCGACGCTGGTCGCCGACGCGACGACCACCCTCGCCGGCGTCGACACGCTCACCGGTGACCCCGACACCGCGATCCGCGCCCTGGCCGGCATCGTGGACCGGGCCCGGCAGGCCGCGGACACCAGCGGCGAGATGCGGGGGCTGTTCCTCCTCGGGGACGTCCACTACGACCGCGGCGAGCTGGTCGAGGCGCGCGACGCCTTCCGGCTGGCCGCCGACGCCGCCAGCTCGGCCGGGCGGCCGTGGGCGCCCTACGGGTTCGACGCCCGGCTGGTGCAGGCCCTCGTCACCTACCAGCTCGGCGACTGGGACGAGGTGGACGACGTGCTGCGCCGGTGTACCGGGGGCCCGCCGGTGGCGGAGGCGCTGCTGGACGCCGTCGCGCTCGCCGTCGCAGCGGGCCGGGGGGACCCGGCGGCGCTCGAGCGGCTGCCGCGACTACGGGCCCTGTGGCCCCGTGAGAGCCTGCTGGCGATCACCAGCGGGGCGGCCGGCATCGACGCCCTCGGCGACGCCGGCCGGGTTCCGGACGCGCTGGCGCTCTACGACGACCTGGTGGCCGTCGTGTCCGGCGTCTGGACCGAGCACTTCCAGGCCCGGGTCCGGCTGGTCGCGCTGCTGCTCGGCCAGCTCGGCACCGCGGCAGCGCTGGGCAGCGTCGACCGGACGTGGCTGACCGCCCGGCTCCCCGAGCTGCTCGGGTCGGTCGAGCGCGTCGTCGAGCGGCTGCGGCTGCGCGCGATGCCGTTCGGGCCCGAAGGGCAGGCATGGGCGGCGCGGGTCCGGGCCGAGGAGCTGCGGCTGCGCTGGCTGACCGGGGACGACCCGGCCGCCGAGGCGGTGCTGGTGGGCGCCTGGCTCGAGAGCGTCACGCTGTTCGAGCGGCTCGGACACCCCTTCGAGACCGCCCGGTCCCAGGCCCGGCTGGCCGCGGTCCTGCTCGCGGCCGGGGACGTGACCGGGGCCGCCCCGCTGGTGGAGGGCGCGCGGGCGACCGCGCAACGCCTCGGCGCCCGGCCGCTGCTCGTCGAGCTCGACCGCGTGCAGGGCAGGACCCGCCGGCCCCCACGAGCAGCCGGCGGTTCGGGCCCCCGCGGTCGGGGCGACGACGTGCGTGGTGCATCGGCCCGACGGGCCGCGCTCACTGCCCGGGAGCACGAGATCCTGGTGCTGGTCGCGGCCGGCCGGAGCAACGGCGAGATCGCGCGCCAGCTGTTCATCAGCGTGAAGACCGTCAGCGTCCACGTCTCCAACATCCTGGCCAAGCTCGGAGCCTCCGGGCGGACCGAGGCCGCGGCCATCGGCCGGCGCGACGGCCTCCTGCCGTGACCTCCCGCTGAATTCGGTGGCGCGCCGGGCCGGCCGTCGGCGGCCTGCTCGTGGCCTCGGTCGGCGTCGGCTGGTGCTTCGTGGTCGACGTCGCCGGCCTGCTCGTCGCGACGACGCTGTTCCTGGCGCTGCGGCCCTACCCGCACGCCGGCGAGACCACCCCGCCGAGCCTGGCCGGCATCCGGGAGGGGATCGGCTACGCCGTGCGGCGCCGCGACCTGCTCGGCACCTACCTGGTGGACATCGCCGCCATGCTCATGGCGATGCCCGTGGTGCTGTTCCCGGCCCTCGTCGAGGACGTCTTCGAGCAGCCGGGGCTGCTCGGCCTGCTCTACTCCGCCGAGACCGTGGGGGCGATGGTCGCCACCGCCACGTCGGGATGGGTCTCGCGGGTGCACCACCACGGCCGCGCCGTCGTCGTGGCTGCCGCCTGCTACGGCGCCGCCATCGCACTGGTCGGCCTGGCGCCGAGCCTCTGGGTGGCGGCGCTCCTGCTGGCGGTGGCAGGCGCGGCCGACATGGTGAGCGGGATCTTCCGCTCGACGATCTGGAACCAGACCATCCCGGACGCGATGCGCGGTCGGCTCGCCGGCGTCGAGATGCTGTCGTACTCCGTGGGCCCGCTCGGCGGCCAGACCCGCGCCGGTCTCGTGGCGGATGCGTGGCGGTCCGCGGCTCGATCGTCAGCGGCGGCGTCGCCTGCGTGGTCGCGGTGGGCTGCACCGCGGCGTGGCTGCGCGGGTTCTGGAACTACGACAGCCGCACCGACGAGCACGCCGTCGCCGAGCGCGCGGCCCGTGCCTCGCTCGCCGGCGACCCCGAGGCCTCTGCGTTGTGACGTGGGGATGGCGGGGGACCGGCAGTCCGCCGGACCCTTCCACGGGCCGGGGCAGTCGCGCCCGCGCCGCGCTCCCCAGCGGGCCGGTGCAGTCGTCCGGACGGGGTTCCCGCCCCGACGGCATACCCGTAGTATGTGGAACACGTTCTCCCAACCCTGCCGGAGGAGGCGCGGCGTGTCGGTGACCGACGAGCGGCTCGCGCGGATGCGCCCCCGCGACCAGCGTGGGGTAGTGGGCGACGCAGCACTGCCACCCGGGCCACGTTGGCCGACGGTGCTGCAGTCGATCGCCCTGATCCGGTTCCGTCACCGGTTCGTGCCGGCCATGCACCGACGCTACGGCGACGTGTTCACGGTGCGGATCATGCCGAAGGGGTCGGCGCTGGTGCTGTTCACCCGCCCGGACGCCGCCCGCGAGATCTTCGCCGGGAACCCCGACACCTTCCACGCCGGCAAGGGCAATGCGATCCTCGGCCCGATCATGGGGGAGCACTCGCTGCTGCTCCAGGACGGGGCCGAGCACAAGCGCGCGCGCAAGCTGTTGATGCCCGCCTTCAACGGGGCCGCGCTGCGCGGCTACGAGGACCTGGTCACCACCATCGCCCGCGACGAGGTGGCCCGGTGGCGGACCGGCGAGCCGTTCCGCTCGCTGGACCGGATGAACGCACTGACCCTCGAGGTGATCCTCCGCGTCGTCTTCGGCGTCACCGACGAGGCGCGGCTGCGCGAGCTGCGGCCCCGGGTCACCAGGACCGTCGACGTCAGCCCGGCGGTGCTGTTCGGCTGGGGCTACCCGTGGCTGCGGCGGATCGGGCCCTGGCGGGCGACGGTGCAGAACCAGCGCGAGCTGGACCGGCTGATGTACGACGAGATCGCGGAGCGCCGCCGCGCCGGAGACCTCGCGGACCGCACCGACGTGCTCTCCCGGCTGCTCAGCGTGGGAGAGGACGCGGGCGAGCAGCCGCTGAGCGACGCCGAGCTGCGCGACCAGCTGGTCACGCTGCTCCTGGCCGGCCACGAGACCACGGCGACGGCGCTGTCGTGGGCGCTCTACGAGCTCGGCCGCGACCCGGCGCAGCTGGCCCGGGCGCAGCGGGCCGCCGACGCCGGCGCTCACGACCCGGACGCCGGTCGCCACCTCGAGGCCGTGATGAAGGAGTCCATGCGGCTGCACCCGGTGATCCCGATGGTGGTGCGCCACCTGATGGAGCCCGCCACGATCGGCGGGGTCGACCTGCCCCGCGGGGCCAACGTGGGCCCCTCGATCCTGATCGGCCACGGTCGCGCCGAGAGCTTCCCCGAGCCGCAGCGCTTCCGCCCGGAGCGCTTCCTCGACGACGAGGTGGCGCCGCACACCTGGATCCCGTTCGGGGGCGGCGTGCGCCGGTGCATCGGCGCCGGCTTCTCGTTGATGGAGGGCGTGGTGGTGCTGCGCGAGGTGCTGACGGCCTACGACGTGAGCACCGGCGGCCGTGCCGACCGGCCCAAGGTGCGCAACATTACCAGCGTCCCGCGCGGCGGCGCCGTCGTCTCGCTCACCGCCCGCTCCTGAGGGTCTGTCCCTCGATCAACCCCGTCGATCTCCGGCAGGGAAACCCCGGCGGTCAGCGCGCCGGCGGCGCGGTGGTGCCCCGGACGATCAGCCGGGTGGGGACCGTGAGCGTCTCGGGGGTGAAGGTGTCGCCGCGCTCGATGGCCTGGAGCAGGAGCTGCGCGGCCAGCCGGCCCTGCTCGTGGACCGGCTGAGCCACCGTGGTGAGCTCGAAGAACTCCGCCATCTCGTGGTCGTCCACGCCCATCACGGAGAGGTCCTCGGGCACGCGCAGGCCGGCCTCGCGGATCGCGTGCACGGCGCCGATCGCCATCTCGTCGGAGGCGGCGAAGATCGCGGTCGGCCGCGGCTCGGCCTCCAGCAGCAGCCGGGTCGCGGCGAGTCCGCCGCGGACGGTGAAGTCTCCGGTGACCTCCCAGGCGGGGTCGCGGCGGAGCCCGCCGGCCTGCATGCCCTGCCGGTAGCCGGTGAGCCGGTCAAGAGGCGCGGTGAAGTCGAGCTGGCCCGCCAGGTCCCCGCCTACGTAGCCGATCCGGCAGTGTCCGAGGTCGCGCAGGTGCTGCACCGCCGTACGCGCGGCGGAGACGTCGTCGATGCTCACGCTCGACCAGCCCTGGACGACCGCTCCCACGGTGGCGACGGGTCGGCCCAGCCCGGTCAGCGAGGCGATCTCCGCCGGGGTGGGACTCAGGCTCAGGATCAGGACGGCGTCGACGCGCTTGCGCAGCAGGTGCGTCTGGAACACCCGGTGGCGAGCCGCATGGTCGCCGGCGAGGTTGTAGAGCAGCAGGTCGTAGCCGCGCTCACGCAGCAGCTCCTCGGCGCCGTGCACCACCGAGCCGTAGAACCAGCGGGTCACGAACGGGACCACCACGCCGACCGCACGCGTCTGGCCGCTGACCAGACCGGCCGCCGCGGGGGAGGCGACGTAGTCCAGTCGCTCGGCGGCCTGCAGCACCCGCAGCCGGGTGTCCTCCGAGACCCGCGGGAGACCTCGCAACGCACGGGAGACGGTCGCAGTCGACATGCCGACCTCGCGGGCGACGTCCTTGATGCTGGTCATGAGCTCGCACCGCCTTCCGCTGATCGCCACCGAGAACGGGCATGCCTCGGTTCACGACCGCACCTCGCGACGCTCCGAGAACCGAGGGGGGACCTCCCGGGGAGGTCCCCCCTCGGACTAGCCCTTGACGCTTCCGGCCAGCAGGCCGCGCACGAAGTACCGCTGAAGGCTGAGGAACACGATCAGCGGCACCACCAGCGAGACGAACGCACCGGCGGACAGCAGGTGCCAGTCCTGGCCCCTCGTGCCGGACAGCTCCGCGAGGCGGACCGTCAGCGGCGAGACGTCCAGGTTGCCGCCACCGAACACCAGTGCCACCAGCAGGTCGTTCCAGACCCACAGGAACTGGAAGATGCCGAAGGCAGCGATGGCCGGCATCATCAGCGGAAGCATGATCCGCGTGAAGATCTTGACGTGCCCGGCGCCGTCGACGCGGGCCGCCTCGATCAGCTCCGCCGGGATCTCGCGCATGAAGTTGTGCAGCAGGTAGATCGCCAGCGGCAGGGCGAAGATCGCGTGCGAGAGCCAGATCGTGTAGAAGCCGCCGCCGAAGGCGTTGGAGCCGGCCAGCGACGGGAGGCCGAACGGCGGCGAGACGTAGAGCGAGAGCAACGGGATCATCGTGACCTGGATCGGCACGATCTGCATCGCGAAGACCGCCACGAAGAGGAGGTCGCGCCCCGGGAACGGCATCCACGCGAAGGCGTAGGCCGCCATCGTCGCCAGCGTGATCGGGATGATCACCGACGGGATCGTGATCACGATCGAGTTGACGAAGTACGTCGCCAGGTCGGTGTTGCTGCCGGTGAGCACCTCGCGGTAGTTGTCCCAGGTGAAGGACGGGTCGGTGAACCACGTCCACCAGCCGGAGCTCTTGACCTGGTCCTCGGGGCGGAACGAGGAGATGAACAGCCCCAGGGTGGGGATGGTCCACAGGACCGCGATGACCACGGCGGCCAGGGACGCCCACGGCGAGGAGAGCTTTGAGTGCGCCTCCTCGGCAGCGGCGGCCCGCCGCCGCCTCTTGGCGTCGACCGTAGGGGCGGGAGCTTCAGGGGTGGTGGTGCTCATCGTGCCTCCAGCCGGCGCATCTGACGGATGTTGTAGACGACGATCGGGATGACGAGGACGAACAGCAGCACCGCCAGCGCGGCGCCGAGCCCGACGTTGAAGGAGCGGAAGCTCTGCACGTAGAACTCGTAGGCCAGCACGCTGGTGTCGAAGTTGCCGCCGGTCGCGGTCCTGACGATGTCGAAGACCTTGAGGGTGGCGATGCTGATCGTGGTGAGCACCACGATCAGGGACGGTCGGATGCTCGGGACCGTGATGTAGCGGAACATGCGGAAGCCGCTCACCCCGTCGAGCCGGGCGGCCTCGACGATGTCGTCGGGGATGGCCTTGATCGCGGCCGACAGGACGGTCATCGCGAACCCGGCCTGGACCCAGATCATGATGACGATCAGGAACAGCGTGTTCCACGGACTCGTGAGCAGGAACCGGTAGGTGTCCAGTCCGATGCCCTTGAGGATCGCGTTGAGCAGGCCGATCTGGTCGTTCTGGGTGGCCTTGTAGTCGTAGACGAACTTCCAGATCAGCGAGGCGCCGACCAGGGAGATCGCCATGGGAAGGAAGATCAGCGCCTTGGCGAACTTCTCGAACCGCGAGCGGTCGATCAGGATCGCGTAGATCAGGCCGATGAACGTGGCCAGGATCGGGGTCAGGATCACCCAGATCGCGGTGTTGCGCAGCACGGTCAGCTGCGCGCTGTCGGTGAAGATGGTCTGGTAGTTCTCGAACCCGATGAACTCGGTCGATGCCGAGTTGCGGAACGACTCGTAGATCGTGCGCAGGCCTGGGTAGAGCAGGCCGACGGCGATCATGACGACGGCCGGCAGCACGAACGCCGTCGTCTGGAACCTCTCACCCTGCCGTGACTTCACGCGGTCGGCGATGAACAGCACCACCGCCATGACCCCCACGAACAGTCCGACTGCGATGACGAGCTGAATGAACTTCTCGGCTGTCGACATCCCGACGCCTCCTCGAGCTTGGACGAGCTTGGACGAGCTTGCGGGCCCGGTCGAGCGGTGCGCGAGGACCGGACCACGGCGGCGACCCCGTGAGCGCCGTGGCGGGCTCCGGGCGGGCGTGCGGCGTCCCGAGGGAGGACCGCACGCCCGGCCCGGGTCCCGGGTCACCGCCGGACGTCAGGTGAGGTCCGGCGGTGGCCGGTGTGGCTCACGGCCAGGAGGACTCGATGTTGTCGAGGGAGTCCTGGGTGCTCTGACCGGTGATCCAGGAGGTCATCTCCTTCCAGAACGACCCGGCGCCCACGGCGCCCGGCATCTGGTCGGAGCCGTCGAAGCGGAAGACCGCCTCCGGGTTCTGCAGCGTCTCCGCCGAGAGCCGGTCGATCGGGCTGGCCAGGTTGTTGACGTCCAGGCCCTTGTTGGCGCTGACCCAGCCGCCGCCCGGAGTCGCCTTCGCCTTCTCGTTGGCCCAGGTGTCGCTGGCCAGGTAGGTCTGGAAGGCCTGCACCTGCGGCTCGTCGCTGAACGCGGCGACGAACTCGCCACCTCCGAGGACAGGCTGACCGAACTCGTCACCCATCGCCGGCAGGTAGAAGGCGAAGACGTCGCCGTCCTCGGCGACCTTGGTGCCCTCCGGCCAGTTGGCCGCGTAGAAGCTCGCCTGGCGGTGCATCGCGCACTCGTCCTTGAGGATCGGCAGGCCGGCATCGGTGAACTCGGTCGTGGCGATCGACTTCACGTCGCCGAAGCCGCCGTTGACGTACTTCTCGTTCTTCAAGATGTTGCCGACCTCGTCGAGCGCCTTCACGACCTGCGGGTCGTTGAAGGGGATCTCGTGGTTGACCCACTGGTCGTAGACGTCGGGTCCGGCGGTGCGGAGCATGAGGTCCTCGAGCCAGTCGGTGAGCGGCCAGCCGGTGGCGTCACCGGAGCCGATGCCCGCGCACCAGGGCTTCATCTTCCCGCTCTGGGCGATCTTGTCCGAGAGGGCGATCAGCTCGTCCCAGGTCTTGGGCACCTCCCAGCCGTTCTTCTTGAAGGTCGAGGGGGAGTACCACACGAACGACTTCACGTTCGCGCCGAGCGGGGCGGCGTAGAACGAGTCGTCCACGCTGCCGTAGTTCTTCCAGTCCTCACCGAAGAACTCGTCGACGTTCTTGGCGACGGAGTCCGGAGCCTCGACGACCTTGCCGGTGTCGCGCACGAGGGTCGCCAGCAGGCCCGGCTGGGGGACGTAGGCGATGTCCGGCGGGTTGCCGCTCTTCACCCGGACGATGAGCTGGGCCTCGAACTCCTTCGAGCCCTCGTAGACCACGGTGGCGCCGGTGCACTCCTCGAACAGCTTGTAGGAGTCCTTGTGGGACTGGTCCTCTGGGGCCACGATCGAGGTGTAGACGTTGACCTCGGTGCCGCTCAGGTCACCGAACTGGGTGAGGTCCGCGCACTCGGCCTTGCCCTCGCCGGGCGAGGTGCCGCCGGCGGTGTTGGTGCCGCCACCGTCGTCGCCGCCGCAGGCGGCGAGCGTCATACCGGCACTGAGCAGGATGGCGACGGACGCCAGACCCCTGCGTGCCTTGGGAGATCGCATGTGCATGTGCTCCTCTTCCTTGCCTGGACGCCGGTCCGGAACTCCGTCGTGGGCGGAATCCCGCGTCCCGGGGGTTATCTGATGTAAACGTTTACGCAATGAACGGTCAACAATCGGCGTGGTCACGGTTCGGTAACGACCAGAACGGCGTGACGCCTTTACCGACGCGATGTCGCCCCGGTGTCACACCGGTGTCGCTCCGGTGGCCGGCATCCGGCCCGGCAGGGTGCCGCCGTACGCCGCAGGGCGCGGCCAGGCCCGTCCCGTGGGCGCGGACCTGTCCTGTACGGATGTGACGAGGGGCACTACCGTGAGGCCTGTCATCGCTCCATTTACTCGGATCGTCCGGCACGTTCCTGCCGGTGAAGGGAGTTTCATCCCCATGGCAACTGTCACCTTCGACGACGCCACCCGCCTCTACCCCGGTGCCGAGCGGCCCGCTGTGGACAAGCTCAACATCGAGATCGGCGACGGGGAGTTCCTCGTGCTGGTCGGTCCCTCCGGATGCGGCAAGTCCACCTCGCTGCGCATGCTCGCCGGGCTCGAGGACGTCAACGAGGGCGCCATCCGCATCGGCGACCGTGACGTCACGAACCTCGCTCCCAAGGACCGGGACATCGCGATGGTGTTCCAGAACTACGCGCTCTACCCGCACATGTCGGTCGCCGACAACATGGGCTTCGCGCTCAAGATCGCCGGCGAGTCGAAGGACAAGATCGCCGAGCGGGTGCGCGAGGCGGCCAAGATCCTCGACCTCGAGGAGTACCTCGACCGGAAGCCGAAGGCGCTCTCCGGCGGTCAGCGCCAACGCGTGGCCATGGGCCGCGCCATCGTCCGCTCGCCACAGGTCTTCCTCATGGACGAGCCGCTGTCGAACCTCGACGCCAAGCTGCGCGTGCAGACCCGCAGCCAGATCGCCGCGCTGCAGCGGCGGCTGGGGGTCACGACGGTCTACGTGACCCACGACCAGGTCGAGGCCATGACGATGGGGGACCGGGTCGCGGTGCTCAAGGACGGCATCCTGCAGCAGGTCGACTCCCCGCGGGGGATGTACGACAACCCGCAGAACGTGTTCGTGGCCGGCTTCATCGGCTCGCCGGCGATGAACCTGCTCGAGGTCAGCGTGGAGGGCGGCACCCTGCACTTCGGCGGCGCCGACCTGCCCGTGCCCCGGGAGACGGTCGAGGAGGCGGGGAGCTCGCAGAAGGTCACCGTCGGCGTCCGCCCCGAGGACATGGAGCCGACCGGTGACGGCCGCGGCCTGCGGGCCACGGTGAACCTCGTCGAGGAGCTCGGCGCCGACGCCTACGTCTTCGGCACCGCGGACATGAACGGCCAGGACCAGGACATCATCGCCCGCGTCGACGGTCGGCGTCCCCCGAAGAAGGGCGACGTCGTCCACTTCGCCCCGAAGCAGGGGCACGTGCACCTGTTCTCCACCGAGTCGGGCGAGCGGCTGCCCTCCTGACCCTGACCGGAGGACAGGCCGAGCCGACACTGCGCGGCCCGATGCCGGTCCTCCGGAGGCGCCCCGTGCCCGGCAGGTCCTCCGTGGACCGGCCGGCCGCGGGGCGTCGTACGTCCCGGGCACGTCGGCGTCGCGACAGGTCGTTTCGCGACGCCTTGGTCGGTGAAGGATGATCGAGCCATGGCACCCACCAACGATGACTCCTCCTGGATCCGCCAGGTCCTGGTCGGACTCGGCGCGCTCGCCGTGGTCTCGTTGCTGGTCGGCGGGGTCGTCGGCCTGGTGGCGCTCGGGGCCGCCCGGCTGACCGGTGTCGGGGAGACCACCCGCGCCGCGCCGGCCGAGCCGAGCGTCTACATCCCGACCCGCGCCCCCACCACGACGCCGCAGGCGTACCCCGACCCGCCGGGAGCGTCCTCGCAGGACCAGGGGGCGTCGGCCTCGCCCAAGGCCCAGGAGCCGAAGAAGAAGGAAGAGAAGAAGAAGAAGCGGGCGGCCCGGCCCATCACGCTGAAGGCCTCGCCCGCGGAGGTGGCCGGCGGCGAGCGGATCAACCTGACCGGCGCCTACCCGCGTGGCGACGGCGCGACGCTGCAGGTGCAGCGCTTCGAGGGGTCGTGGGTCGACTTCCCGGTCACCGCCACGGTGCGCGACGGCACCTTCGCGACCTACATCTACTCCGGGCACACCGGCAAGAACCGGTTCCGCGTGACCGACACCGGGTCCGGCAAGTCCTCGAACGTCGTGGCCGTCCAGATCGGCGGCTGAGCCGCGCCCGTCGGACAGGCACTCGTCGCGGCGGGTGGGCGCGGAGCCGGGGCAGCCCCGGACGAACCGGGCATCGGGCCGGCCGAGTGCATGTCGGACGGTGGCCGGACGCGCCGGCCGAGCGCCTGTCCGAGCTGCTGGCGCGCCGGGCCCGACTGACTCCTGCGGCTGGGAACAAAGCACGCGTCTGCCTGCGTTGTGACTTGTGTCAGAAGTTGAGTTGAACCGACTCACCTTGTTTGACACACTCGAGGCAGCGGCCCACCGGGCCGCCCCCACCACGTAGTCGAGAACTCGAACACCACCTCCCCGCGGTCCGCGCGGGGCACGTACACCCTGGAGGTCACACATGGCTCGCGCCGTCGGAATCGATCTCGGTACGACGAACTCCGTCGTCTCCGTCCTGGAAGGTGGCGAACCCACCGTCATCGCCAACGCGGAGGGCGCCCGCACCACGCCGTCCGTCGTCGCCTTCGCCAAGAACGGCGAGGTGCTCGTCGGCGAGGTCGCCAAGCGCCAGGCCGTGACCAACGTCGACCGGACGATCCGGTCGGTGAAGCGGCACATGGGCACCGACTGGAAGACCCAGATCGACGACAAGTCCTTCACCCCGCAGCAGATCTCGGCGTTCGTCCTGCAGAAGCTCAAGCGCGACGCCGAGTCCTACCTCGGCGAGACCGTGACCGACGCGGTCATCACGGTTCCCGCGTACTTCTCCGACGCCCAGCGCCAGGCCACCAAGGAGGCCGGCGAGATCGCGGGCCTGAACGTGAGCCGCATCGTCAACGAGCCGACCGCGGCGGCGCTGGCCTACGGGCTGGACAAGGAGTCGGACCAGACCATCCTGGTCTTCGACCTCGGTGGCGGCACGTTCGACGTGTCGCTGCTCGAGATCGGCGACGGCGTCGTCGAGGTCAAGGCGACCTCCGGTGACAACCACCTCGGTGGTGACGACTGGGACAGCCGCCTCGTCGAGTGGATGGTCAAGAAGTTCAAGGACAACAACGGCGTCGACCTCGGCGCCGACAAGATCGCCCGGCAGCGGCTGCAGGAGGCCGCCGAGAAGGCCAAGATCGAGCTGTCGTCCTCGAGCGAGACCACGATCCACCTGCCCTACATCACCCACTCGGAGTCCGGGCCGCTGCACTTCGAGGAGAAGATCAGCCGCAGCGAGTTCCAGCGGATGACCCAGGACCTGCTGGACCGGACGAAGTCGCCGTTCAAGCAGGTGATCAAGGACGCCGGCATCGACGTCGCCAAGATCGACCACGTCATCCTGGTGGGCGGCTCGACCCGCATGCCCGCGGTCGCCCAGGTCGTCAAGGACCTGACCGGCGGCAAGGAGCCCAACAAGGGCGTGAACCCCGACGAGGTCGTCGCGGTCGGCGCGGCCCTGCAGGCCGGCGTGCTCAAGGGCGAGGTCAAGGACGTGCTGCTCCTCGACGTCACCCCGCTGAGCCTGGGCATCGAGACCAAGGGCGGCGTGATGACGCGGCTCATCGAGCGCAACACGACCATCCCGACGAAGCGCTCCGAGGTCTTCACCACCGCCGACGACAACCAGCCCTCGGTGATGATCCAGGTCTACCAGGGCGAGCGCCAGATGGCCGCGCAGAACCAGCCGCTCGGGAACTTCGAGCTGACCGGCCTGCCGCCGGCCCCCCGTGGGGTGCCGCAGATCGAGGTCACCTTCGACATCGACGCCAACGGCATCGTGCACGTCTCGGCCAAGGACCGCGGCACCGGCCGCGAGCAGTCCATGACCATCACCGGCGGCTCGGCGCTGTCCAAGGACGAGATCGACAAGATGGTCAAGGACGCCGAGCAGTACGCCGAGGAGGACCGGCGCCGCAAGGAGGCGGTCGAGACCCGCAACCAGGCCGAGGGGGTCGTCTACTCGACCGAGAAGTTCCTGGCCGAGAACGGCGACAAGGTCCCCGACGACGTCAAGACCGAGGTCCAGGCCGACGTCGACGCGCTGAGGCAGGCGCTCGAGAGCGCCGGTGAGGGCACGGAGGAGTCCGACCTCTCCGCGGTCTCCGCCGCGCTGGACAAGCTGAACCAGTCCAGCCAGAAGATGGGCGCGGCGATGTACGCCGCCGGGGAGGCCGACGCGGCCGCCGCCGGGGGCACCGCCGGCACAGGTGACGCCGACGAGGACGTCGTCGACGCCGAGATCGTCGACGAGGACGCCGGCACCGACGGCGCCGAGGGTGAGAGCAAGTGACCCCGGAGCACACCGACCGGACCGACCAGCCCACGCCCGACGACGCTCGCGGGACCGGCCCGGAGGCAGCTCCGGCCGGGGCCGCGGCGCCGGAGACCGACCAGGACCCGGGGACGCAGGCTGCTGCGGCCCCGGGGCCGGACACCGACGAGGTGTCGGCGGCCGAGGGGCCTGCCGGTCACGTCGGCGACCCCGACGTCGCGGTCGCCGAGGAGTCCTCGACCGACCTCCTCGCCGACCTCGCCGAGGCGCAGAAGCGCGTCGGCGCGCTGACCGAGGACCTGCAGCGCCTGCAGGCGGAGTACGTCAACTACAAGCGGCGCGTGGACCGCGACCGCGAGCTGGTGCTCGAGAACGCCCGGTTCACGGTGCTCTCCTCGCTGCTGCCGGTCCTCGACGACGTCGACCGGGCCCGCGAGCACGGTGAGCTCGAGGGTGGCTTCAAGGCGGTCGCCGAGGCGCTGGAGCGGATCGTCGCCGGCCAGGGGCTGGCCAAGTTCGGCGCCCCCGGCGACGAGTTCGACCCGCGCTTCCACGAGGCGCTGATGCACGCGCACTCGGCCGACGTCACCACCACGACGTGCCGCGACATCGTCAGCGCCGGCTACCAGATCGGAGACCGGGTCGTCCGCCCTGCGCGGGTGACCGTCGTCGACCCGGAGCCGGCCTGACCCGGGCCGCGACCCGGTCCCCCGCCCCGCCCCCGGCGGGGCGGGGATCCCCGGGCACGACCCAGCACGACCCAGCATGATCAGCAGGGACAGTAGGAACCAGGAGCGCCGGGAGGAGGGCACGTGACCAGCACCGACTGGGCGACCAAGGACTTCTACAAGGTCCTCGGCGTCGGCAAGGACGCGTCGGCCGACGAGATCAAGAAGGCCTACCGCAAGCTCGCGCGCGCCAACCACCCCGACTCCCACCCGGGGGACAAGGCCGCCGAGGAGCGCTTCAAGGCGGTCGCGGAGGCCTACGACGTCGTCGGCGATGCCGAGAAGCGCAAGAAGTACGACGAGATGCGCAGCGGCTTCGGGGGCGGGTTCGGCCCGTTCACGGGCACCGGCGCTCCCACCGGCGGGACCTTCAACATGGAGGACCTGTTCGGTGGCGGGACCGGTGGCGGCCAGGGCGGTGGTGCCGGCTTCGGCGACCTCTTCGGCACGATGTTCGGTGGCGGCCGCACCCGCGCGGCGCAGCCACGGCGCGGTGCCGACCTCGAGACCGAGGCCACGATCGGCTTCGTCGAGGCGATCGACGGCGTGACGGTGTCGCTGCGGCTCTCCTCCGACGCGCCCTGCCCGGACTGCTCCGGCACCGGCGCCCGCTCGGGCACGGTCCCGCGGGTCTGCCCGGACTGCGAGGGCGTCGGCATGCGCGCGGCCTCGGTCGGCGGCGCGTTCACCATGAACGAGACCTGCCGCACCTGCGCCGGGCGGGGCCTCGTGGTCGACGACCCGTGCCCGACCTGCCACGGCTCGGGCCGCGGGCTGTCCAACCGCACCGTCTCCGCCCGGATCCCGGCCGGGGTCAAGGACGGCCAGAAGATCCGGCTGCGCGGCAAGGGAGCCAGCGGTGAGCGCGGCGGCCCGGCCGGCGACCTGCTGGTCACCGTCAAGGTGGCGCCACACCGGCTGTTCAGCCGCAAGGGCGACAACCTGGTCCTCACCGTGCCGGTGGCCTTCCACGAGGCCGCGCTCGGTGCCGAGGTCAAGGTGCCGACGCTCGGCGGCGCTCCGGTGACCGTCCGGATCCCGCCCGGCACCCCGAGCGGGCGGACGTTCCGGGTCCGCGGCAAGGGCGTGGCCGGCAAGGATGCCCGCGGGGTGCCCCGCACGGGCGACCTGCTGGTGACCGTCGAGGTCCAGGTTCCCGCGCACCTGTCCGCGGAGGCCCGCAAGGCCGTCGAGGCCGTGCGCGACGCCTCCCCGGGTGGTGACCTGCGCGCCAACCTGTTCGCCGACGGAGGCAGCCGATGACTCGTCAGCGTCCGGGGTTCGGGCAGCCGGCGCCGGACACGCCGGTCTACGTCATCAGCGTGGCCGCAGAGCTGACCGGCCTGCACCCGCAGACGCTGCGCTCCTACGACCGGCTCGGGCTGGTCCGCCCTGGCCGCACCGGCGGCGGCGGCCGGCGCTACTCCTGGCGCGACATCGAGGTGCTGCGCGAGGTGGCCGAGCTGACCGCGGCCGGCATCGGCCTCGAGGGGGTCAAGCGCATCCTCGAGCTCGAGCACCGGGTCGAGGCGCTGCGCCGCCGGGTCGGGGAGCTCGAGGAGGAGCTCGCCGGCGCCGAGCTGGCGCTGCGCGCCAACCTGCGCACCCCCACCGGCTCGAGCACCACGAGCAGGAACCTTCCGGCGCTGCGGCCCACCGCGGCGGCCGGCTCCGTCATCGTCTGGCGCCGCGGCCGCGCCTGAGAACCCCGATTCGTCCGCGAAAGCGAGCCGACCCGCCGCGGGGCCACCGCGGACGAATCGGGGTCCGCACCGATCAGCACCAGTCGCACGACAAGGGGAACCCGCATGGACGCATCCAACTTCACTACCCGCAGCCAGCAGGCCATCAGCACCGCCATCTCGACCGCGGCCTCGAGCGGCCACGCCCAGGTGGAGGCGGTGCACCTCCTCGCGGCGATCCTGGCCCAGCCCGACGGCATCGCCCGGCCGCTCTTCGAGGCCGCCGGGGTGCAGCCCACCGCCGTCATCGACGGCATCCAGGGTGAGCTCGAGAAGCTCCCGGCCGCCTCCGGATCGACGGTCGGTGCCCCGTCGTACTCGCGCGCCGCACTGCAGATCCTCAGCCGGGCCGGCGACGTCGCCGCGGAGATGAAGGACGAGTTCGTCTCGACCGAGCACCTGCTGCTCGCCGCCAGCGTCGTCGACAGCCCGGTCCGGTCAGTGCTGACCGGGGCCGGTGCGACCGAGGAGGCGCTGCGCGGCGCGCTCACCAGCGTGCGCGGCAACCGGCGGGTGACCAGCCAGGACCCCGAGTCGACGTACCAGTCCCTGGAGAAGTACGCCGTCGACCTGACCGCCGCTGCGCGCGAGGGCAGGCTCGACCCCGTCATCGGCCGGGACGCCGAGATCCGTCGCGTCGTGCAGGTGCTCTCGCGGCGCACCAAGAACAACCCGGTCCTGATCGGGGAGCCCGGCGTCGGCAAGACCGCGGTCGTCGAGGGGCTCGCCCAGCGCGTGGTCGACGGCGACGTGCCGGACTCGCTGAAGGGCCGCAGCGTGCTGTCGCTCGACCTCGCCGCGATGGTCGCGGGCGCGAAGTACCGCGGCGAGTTCGAGGAGCGGCTCAAGGCCGTCCTGCAGGAGATCAAGGACTCCGAGGGGCAGGTCATCACGTTCATCGACGAGCTGCACACGGTCGTGGGCGCCGGCGCCGGAGGCGACTCGGCCATGGACGCCGGCAACATGCTCAAGCCGATGCTGGCCCGTGGTGAGCTGCGGATGATCGGCGCCACCACGCTCGACGAGTACCGCGAGCGGATCGAGAAGGACCCGGCGCTCGAGCGGCGGTTCCAGCAGGTGTTCGTCGGCGAGCCGTCGGTGGAGGACACCGTCGCGATCCTGCGCGGGCTGCAGGAGAAGTACGAAGCCCACCACGGGGTCAAGATCACCGACCAGGCCCTGGTTGCCGCGGCGATGCTGTCGGACCGCTACATCAGCGGTCGGCAGCTGCCGGACAAGGCGATCGACCTCGTCGACGAGGCCGCGTCGCGACTGCGCATGGAGATCGAGTCCTCGCCGGAGGAGGTCGACCAGATGCGTCGGGCCGTGGACCGGATGCGGATGGAGGAGCTCGCGCTCGACAGGGAGACCGACGAGGCGTCGAAGGACCGGCTGCAGAGGCTGCGCGCCGACCTCGCCGACCGCGAGGAGGAGCTGCGCGGTCTCGAGGCCCGGTGGGAGCGGGAGAAGGCCGCCCTGGAGGGCTCCGGCGAGCTGCGCAAGGAGATCGACCAGCTGCGCATGGAGGCCGACCGCTTCCAGCGCGACGGTGACCTGGCGAAGGCCAGCGAGATCCTCTACGGCCGGATCCCCGAGCTCGAGAAGCAGATCGAGGTCGCCGAGGAGGCCGAGACGGCGCTCTCCGGTGAGGAGCCGATGGTCCGCGAGTCCGTGGGGCCGGAGGAGATCGCCGACGTGGTGGAGGCCTGGACCGGGATCCCCACCGGACGCCTGCTCGAGGGGGAGACCGCGAAGCTGCTGCACATGGAGGATGTGATCGGGAAGCGGCTGGTCGGCCAGCGCGCGGCGGTCACGGCCGTCTCCGACGCCGTACGGCGGTCCCGGGCCGGCATCTCCGACCCCGACCGGCCGACCGGGTCGTTCCTGTTCCTCGGCCCCACCGGCGTCGGCAAGACCGAGCTGGCCAAGTCGCTCGCGGACTTCCTCTTCGACGACGAGCGGGCGATCGTCCGGATCGACATGAGCGAGTACTCCGAGAGGCACAGCGTCGCCCGCCTCGTCGGCGCGCCTCCCGGCTACGTCGGCTACGAGGAGGGCGGCCAGCTCACCGAGGCGGTCCGCCGGCGCCCGTACAGCGTGGTGCTCCTCGACGAGGTCGAGAAGGCGCACCCGGAGGTCTTCGACATCCTGCTGCAGGTCCTCGACGACGGCCGGCTCACCGACGGGCAGGGCCGCACGGTGGACTTCCGCAGCACGGTGCTGATCCTGACCTCGAACCTGGGCTCGATGTTCCTCGTGGACCCGACGCTGGACGAGGAGGCGAAGCACGACTCGGTGATGTCGGTGGTCCGGCAGTCGTTCAAGCCCGAGTTCCTCAACCGGCTCGACGAGATCGTCATGTTCGACGCGCTCAGCCCCGACGAGCTCACCCACATCGTCGACCTGCAGATCGCCGAGCTCGGCCACCGGCTCGCGGTCCGCCGGATCACCGTCGAGGTCACCGACGCCGCGCGCGGCTGGCTGGCGCGGACCGGCTACGACCCGGCGTACGGCGCCCGGCCGCTGCGCCGGCTGGTGCAGAGCGCCATCGGCGACCCGCTCGCCCGGCTGCTGCTGGCCGGCGAGGTGCTCGACGGCTCCACCGTCCGGGTCGACACCGACCCCGCGGGCGACGCCCTCACGCTCACCCCCAACCCCGATTCGTCCGCGGTTGCGAGCCGACCCTGAGCGGGGTGGCCGCGGACGAATCGGGGTGGGACGGCTCTTGGGCGGCATGGTGGAATGAGTGACATGGATGGGTCGAAGGTGCCGCCACGCCCGCGTCAGGTGACCATGGCTGCGGTCGTCGGCGTGGTGGCCAGCGTCCTGCTCGTGCTGTCGCTCTTCGACACCCTGACCCGGCTGCGCTCGATCGAGATGCGCACCGCGATCGAGGAGTTCCTGGCCGACCAGCCGGGCAGCGGGCTCGGTCTGGACGCCGACTCGGTCGCGGAGCTGCTGCGGGGACTGGTGTTCCTCAACGGCGCGGTGGCCGCGGTCGCCGCGGTGCTCGCGGTGTACGTCGCCCAGCGGCACCGCGTGGCACGGATCGGCTTCACCGTCGCCGCCGGTGTGCTGCTGCTGACCTCACCGGTGACCGGCGGCGCGCTCGCCCTGCTGGTCGCGTTCGCGGCGATGCTGCTGTGGGGTCGTCCGGCCCGCGACTGGTTCGCCGGACGTCGCCCGGAGCCCGCCGGCGGCGAGGGCGCCTCCCGTGCGGGGGTCCGGCAGGAGCCGTGGCCGCCCCCGCGGGAGCCGAGCCGCGAGCAGTGGCCGCCGCCGCGGGAGCCGAGCCGCGAGCAGTGGCCGCCGCCGCCGCGCCCCGAGCCGTCCGCTCCCGCGCACGACCCGGCCTCCGGCAGCCGGGAGCGACCCGCCGCGGCGGCGTACCCCTTCGGGCAGCGTCCCGGCACGGTCTCCGCGCCGGCCGGGTCCGCGCCGGCCGGGTCCGCGCCGGACGGCTCCGCGCCGGGCTGGAGCCCGCCCGCCGCGAACCCGCCGGCCTCGACCGGGGCTCATGCCGCCGCCTGGCCGGCGACCGCGGCGGACCCGACGCGTCGACCCGCGAGCGTGCTGGCGGCCGCCGTCCTCACGTTCGTCTCCGCCGGGCTGGTGCTGCTCGTGTTCGCGCTCATGGTGGCCGGCATGCTGCTGGCCAAGGACACCGTCCTGGACACGATCGAGCGGACGCCGGAGCTGTCCGGCACCGACCTGAGCGCTCGGGACCTGCTCTCGGTGCTCTGGGTGATGAGCGCCGTGTGCATCTTCTGGTGCCTCGCGGCGATGGCGCTCGGCGTCCTGCTGCTGCAGCGGGTGCGGTGGGCCCGGGCGCTGCTGCTGGTCTCCGCGGTGACGGCCGCGATCCTCGGGATCCTCGGTTTCCCGCTCGGCCTGGTGGTCACCCTGGCTGCGGGCGCGACGGCGTGGCTGCTGCTCAGGCCGGCCACGAACGCCTGGCTGGCTGCCGACGGGGCCGACTGGCCGGGCGGCCCGCCGTACCCGCCCGGGTCGGGCGGGACCCGGCCGCCGACCGGTACGCCCTGGAGCGGGCAGCGGCCGGCCGACCCGCCGGGACGGCCGCCGCACGGCGACGCCGAGGGGCCTGCGCCGGACCAGCAGCCCACCGCGCGGCCGGACGGAAAGCCGCCCGTCTGGTGACGTCGGCCCGCCGCTGAGCCGGCAGGCCGACGGTCAGGGGCGCCGCTTGCTCCGCGGCACGCGGGGGACCGTCGGCAGCACCTGGGTCTCCGCCTCGGAGTCGGACTCCTGCGTCTCGTCACCGGGGTACGGCGTGGCGCCGGCCGGCGCCGCTCGGTTCGGGCGGCCGGAGGACGGCAGCCGTGAGCGGCGTGGCGCGAGCAGCCGGACCTGACGCCGGATGCGCTGGTCGAGGTCCATCTCCACGAGCAGCCGCTTCAAGGTGCTCAGCACGACCGCGTGCAGCTCCAGCAGCTCCGTGGGGGCACCGGCCGTCATCAGGTCGTCGAGCCGGGCGCGCGCCTCCCGCAGACCCTCGAGCGCCTCGCCCACCTCCTGGACGTCCGCGGAGCCGAGACGCCCGCCGGCCTCGGCCTCGTCGCGGACCAGCTGCCCGAAGGCGTCCACACCGGCGGCCATGTCCCGCAGCGTCTGCGCCAGGCCGCCGAGCGCCGCCTCCGTGCCGGGGCCCTCGGGCCAGGCGGTGTCGAGGATCGCCCGGAACATCACGCGGATCGCGACCGAGGAGTGCTCCAGCGCCTCGAGCCCCTGCCGCAGGCCGGGCCCCACGTCCGGCGTACCGACGGCGCGGACGTTGAGCCGGCGGCCCTGCTCCGCATGCAGCAGCGCCGCGCCGACCCGCGGGATGTCGTAGGTGATCTGCCGGGCGTCGTCGAGCCAGTCCCGCGCGACCGGCGCCACCTCACCGCCCTCGGCGGCCAGCGTCTCCAGCTGGTCCGCGGACCGGGTCAGCAGCTCGCTGAGCGAGTCGGCGAGGCCGTCGATCGCCTCGCCGGCATCGGCCGAGGCCACCTTCGGCGGGAACAGCAGGTTCGCGGCGATGCCCACCGCCGCGCCCACCAGCGTCTCGGCGATCCGCTGCCAGGCGGCCGACTCCGCGCTGAGGGACCCGACGCCGAGCACGAGCATGCCACTGATGGCCACCTCGATGAGGTTGGAGCGCAGCCGCAGCACCTGACCGATGCTGATGGACAGGAAGATCAGCAGGCCGAGGCTCCACCACTCGAGGGGGACCGCGACCGAGAACACCACCGCCAGGAACACCCCGGACACCACGGCCACCACCCGGTCCACGCCGCTGGCCAGCAGCGAGACCGGCGTGACCTGGACGACGAGCATCGCGGTGAGCGGCGCGAGCAGCGGCTGGGTGCCGGGGAAGAAGGCCGTGGCGACCACGTAGCTGGCCACCGCGGCGACGGTGATCCGCAGCGCCCACAGCACCGCGCCACGACCGTCGTTGCGCACCCGCGCCCGTTCCCGGGCGAGGGCCCGCCGCCACCAGTCCCGCACGCGCTTCCTCCTCCTCGATGGACCGGCCCCGCGCCGGCCCCGGACCGGCCCGTCAGGCGCCGAGATCGGCCGATCGGAGCCGGTCCAGCCCCTCCTCGACCACGGCGGCGTCCTTGCAGAAGGCCCACCGCACCTTGTGCCGGCCCTCCTCCTGGTCGTCGTAGAAGGCCTGGGAGGGGATCGCCACCACTCCGGCGCGCTCGGGCAGCGCCAGGCAGAAGGCTCGGGCGTCGGCGTGCCCGTAGCGCGAGACGTCGGTGGTCACGAAGTAGGTCGCCTCCGGGGGGAAGACGTCCATGTCGAGCTCCTCGAGACCGGCGCAGAGCAGGTCCCGCTTCTTCTGCAGCTCGGCCGCGAGGACGTCGTAGAAGCCGGCCTCGTGCTGCAGCGCCCAGGCAACGGCCGGCTGCAGCGGTGCGGCGTTGCTGAACGTCAGCCACTGCTTGGCGGCGACGACCGAGGCGACCAGGTCGGCCGGGCCCGTGGCCCAGCCGACCTTCCAGCCGGTGAACGAGAAGGTCTTCCCCGCGCTCGAGAGCGAGACCGTCCGCTCCGCCATCCCGGGCAGCGTGCACAGCGGCACGTGCTGGCGGTCGTCGAAGACGAGATGCTCGTAGACCTCGTCGGTCACCACGACCAGGTCGTGCTCGATGGCCACCTCGGCGACCGCGTCGAGCTCAGGTCGCGTCAGCACCCGTCCGGTCGGGTTGTGCGGCGTATTGAGCAGGATCATCGTGGTGCGGTCGGTGACGGCGGCACGCAGCTCGTCGGCGTCGAGCCGGAAGTCGGGGGCCCGCAGGGTCACCGGCCGGCGTACCCCGCCGGCCATCGAGATGCAGGCGAGGTAGGAGTCGTAGAAGGGCTCGAGGACGACGACCTCGTCACCGGGGTCGACCAGTGCGAGGATCGCTGCGGCGATCCCCTCGGTCGCGCCCGCGGTGACGGTGACCTCCGCGTCCGGGTCCAGCACGATGCCGTAGTGC
Organism: uncultured Actinomycetota bacterium; assembly: GCA_963835385.1. GTDB lineage: Bacteria > Actinomycetota > Actinomycetes > Propionibacteriales > Nocardioidaceae > Nocardioides_B. Next base: position 488,097 of record CAWIFK010000010.1, on the reverse strand, counting down.
CGCTGCTGGTGGGCGGCCACCGCGGACCGCAGCTCGGGGACGCCGGGCCCGGGGGCGTACTGGTTGCGTCCGGCCCGCAGCGCCTCGACGGCCTTCTCCACCGCGGACGCCGGGCCGTCCACGTCCGGGAAGCCCTGGCCCAGGTTGACCGACCCCGTGCGCAGCGCCAGTGCCGACATCTCGGCGAAGATCGTCGGCGGGATGCCGCGGAGGCGCTGGGCGGTGCGGGTGCTGGGAGCCGGCATGGCTCCGACTCTAGCCACCGCCCGCGGTTCGGCCGCGGATGGTCTCGGTCGGTCACGCGGTGTCCGCCGAGGACACGGGGGAGTCGGCGCTTAGGGTGGAACCATGAGTTCGCGCGAGGTCCTGCTCGACCAGATCACCCGCAAGGCCGTGGTCCACGGCACGGTGGTCCTCTCCTCCGGCAGGGAGGCCGACTACTACGTCGACCTCCGGCGGGTGACGCTGGCCGCGCAGGCCGCCCCGCACGTCGGACCGGTGATGCTGGACCTCACGGAGGACTGGGAGTACGACGCGGTGGGCGGCCTGACGCTGGGCGCCGACCCGGTCGCGCAGTCGATGCTGCACGCGGCAGCGGCCCGGGGGCGCGAGCTCGACGCCTTCGTGGTGCGCAAGTCGGAGAAGGCGCACGGCCTGCAGCGGCGCATCGAGGGCCCGGACGTCGCCGGGCGCCGGGTGCTGGCGGTGGACGACACCTCCACCACCGGGGGATCGGTCCTGACCGCGGTCGAGGCCCTGCGCGAGGCCGGCGCCGAGGTGGTCGGCGTCGCGGTGATCGTCGACCGTGACACCGGTGCACGGGAGGCGGTCAAGGAGACCGGCCTCGACTATCGGTGGGCCTTCGACGCGGAGGACCTGGGCCTGTGAGCCGCCGCGAGGTGTTCGTCGAGGCGGCCGAGACCGCGCTGCCGGTCATCGAGCACGAGCTGGTCGCCAAGCACTGGGACCAGCCGAGCGCGCTCCCGCGGATGAGCATCGGCGCGCTCGCCACCCACCTCGCCGGCCAGGTGGTCAGCGCGCACGCCGCGTTCGCCTCGCCGGCCGCGGCCTCCCGTGAGACCCCCTTGCCGGTGCTGGAGCACTACGGCCGCTCGAGCTGGATCGACGAGGGGCTGGACGGCGAGACCAACGTCAGCATCCGGTCGGGCGCGGAGCACACCGCCGAGGAGGGGCGCGACGCCGTCGTCGAGCGGTGCGAGCGCGCCCTGTCCTCGCTGCGCGGCTGGTCCGGCGACACGCCGCCGATCGTCCGGATGCCGTGGTGGCAGTGGTCCCTGTCGACCGACGACTTCCTGCTCACCCGGATGATGGAGGTGGTCGTCCACTGCGACGACCTCGCGGTGAGCCTCGACGTACCCACCCCGGAGTTCCCGCGGACGGTGATCCGGCCGGTGCTGACGCTGCTCACCACCCTGGCGGTGCGCAAGCACGGGCAGCCCGACGTGCTCAGGGCGCTGACCCGCCGCGAGCGGGCACCGCAGTCACTGGCGGTCTTCTGAGGCGCGGGCCGGCACCGGCGCGGAGGAATCGGGCGGTCGTTCAGTCGTCGTGGGCCTCGGCGAGCCGGCGGGCGGCCCGGTCCCGGAGGAACTCCACCGCGACCGGAACGACCGCGACGAGCACGAAGGTGAGCAGCATGACCTCGACGTTGTTCTTCACGAACGGGATCGAGCCGAGGTAGTAGCCGAGCAGCGTGACGCCGGTCGCCCACAGCAGCCCGCCGAGGGCGGAGTAGGTGAGGAAGCGGCGAAAGCGCATCGACCCGACCCCGGCGGTGACGGTGATGAACGTGCGCACCACCGGGACGAACCGGGCCAGGACGATGGCCCGGTTGCCGTACCTGTCGAAGAAGTCGCGGGTCTTGTCGACGTAGGCCTGTCTGAAGATCTTGGAGTCCGGCCGGGCGAAGACCCGCGGGCCGGCCTTGGCCCCGATGGCGTAGCCGCAGGCGTTCCCGGCGATCGCGGCAAGCCACAGCACCAGGCAGCACAGCCACACCGGGTAGCTGATCTTCTCCTCGGCCAGCAGCAGCCCGACGGTGAACAGCAACGAGTCGCCGGGAAGGAAGAAGCCGACCAGCAGGCCGCACTCGGCGAAGATGATCGCGGCGGCGCCCCACAGCGCGAAGTCGCCGAACTGGTCGAGGATCTTCTCCGGGTCCAGCCAGTCCATCCCGGCGATCAGGGGCACGATGATCCTCACCCGAGGAGCCTAGTGCCCCGCCTGCCCACCCGACTCCCGATCCGTCCGCTCCTGCGCCGCGGCAGGCCGCCTCGCAACCGCGGACGAATCGGGGTGGGGGACCCGAGAGGAGAGACCCATGCGACAGCGGCCACGGATCCGGCGGTCCTGGCTGGGCCCGATACTCGCGATCAGCCTGGCCCTGGTGGTGCTCAGCGCCGGCGCGGCGGCCTCGCTGGAGACCGGCACCGTCGGGTCCTTCTGGCGGGGCCTCTGGTGGGCGACGTCGTTGATGACCACCGTCGGCTTCATCGGGGAGCCGCCCGAGACCGTCCCCGGTGCGCTGGTGTCGGTGACCCTGATGCTGGCGGGCTTCGTGCTGCTGGCCTACGTGAGCGCGGCGCTGGCGTCGCTGTTCGTCAAGGCGGACACCGAGCCGTTCGAGCGCGGCGAGCGGAGCGCGGACCAGGAGATCCTGCGCGAGCTCGCCGCCCTGCACGAGCGCCTCGCCGAGCTGGAGGCCCGGCTGCGCTGACCCCACCCCGATTCGTCCGCTCCCGCCCCGCGGCGGACTGGCTCGCAACCGCGGACGAATCGGGGTGTCAGGAGGCGGCGGGCGGGATCGCGTCGGTGGACTCCAGGACTCCCATCCCGGTGATCCGCAGCAGGTCGGCCACGATCGAGCGCATCTGCGCCAGCATCGACTCGATCGAGAGGTCGGGGCTGCGCTCGAGCTGGGCGCTGCCGGCGGCGACCTGGAGCAGCGCCGGCTGCGCGGCCACCGGCATCCGGTCGGCCTCCAGCTCCGCGGCCACCCTGTCCGCGGCGTCGGCCAGCTCCGAGCAGAGCACCGCGTAGCCGCGGGGGACCGGTTCGCGCCGGTGGGCGGCGACCGCGGCGCGACGCACCAGCACCCGGGTGTTGCGCAGCGCCAGGTCCATCGGCTCGACCAGCTCGGCCATCCGCCGCAGCGGCTCCCGGTGCCGGCGCCGGAACGGGGAGGAGGCCACCACGTCGAGCCCCTCGTCGGCGGCGTCCTGGAGCTCGCGCACCAGCGTCTCGGTGCTCCGGGCGTCCGTGAGCAGCGCCAGGGCGTCCTCCGGGTCACCGCTGAGCATCACCTCCGCGGCGCCGTGCAGCAGCGTGCCGGTGGTCCGGACCACGACCGCGGACTGCTCCCGCGGCCGCCGCAGCGGGGCCCGCGGCACCACCGTGGCGGCGACCAGCGCGACCGCGCCGCCGACCAGCGCGTCGGTCCACCGGGTGAACCCGGCGCCCGGGTCGGGCACCAACGTGGTCACCACGATCGACTGCACGGCCGCCTGGGTGACGAACAGCCGGCCGGCGTCGAGCAGGAACGCCGTGGACATGGCGATGGCGACGACCAGCGTCAGCTGCCACGCGCCGGACCCGGCGACGCTGACGAACAGGTCGGCGACGAAGACCCCGATGGCCACACCCAGCGTGACCTCCGCGACCCGGCGCAGCCGCTGGCCGTAGGAGGTGCCGAGGCTGATCACGGCCGCGATCGGCGCGAAGAACGGGGTCGGGTGGTCCAGCACCTCGGCGGCGACCCAGTAGGCCGCGCCCGCGGCGAGCGCGCACTGCACGATGTGCCAGGCGTTCTGGCGCAGCCGGGCGGCCCGCTGTGCCGCCGAGGTGCGGCTGCGGTGAACGGCACGGTCGAGGCGGGTGGTCGGGTCCACCCGCACAATCTGCCAGAACTCGCCCGGAGCGCAGGTACGGCGTCCGCGGTCCGGGCCCGGAGAGCGACCGGTCCCCTCACGGGGCGGCCAGCCGGGCGCGCCGGTCGGACCCCGTCCGGTCCCGGTCGGGTGGGTCAGCGCAGCGCGGCGCGCCGGTGCCGGCGCCACTCGATCGCCATCGGCAGCACCGAGACGGCCACGATGACCAGGACCGCCGCCTCGATGTTGTGCTGCAGGAGCTCGATGCCGCCGAGGAAGTAGCCGAGGAGGGTCAGGCTGGTCGCCCACAGGACGGCGCCCACGAACGACCAGGTGAAGAAGTGCCGGCGGTCCATCCTGCCCATCCCGGCCACCACGGTGATGAAGGTGCGCACGATCGGGACGAACCGGCCCAGGACGAGCGCCCGGGCGCCGTACCGCTCGAAGAACTCGTGGGTCTGGTCGAAGTAGCGCTTCTTCAGGAACCGGCCGTCGCGCTGGGCGAGCGGCTCCCCGATGGCGCGGCCGATCTCGTACCCGACCACGTTGCCGAGGAAGGCCGCGGCGGAGAGGATCACGCAGGCGAGCACGATGTTGACGTGGATGCCGGCCTCGCCGGCCTGGGCCCGGTGCACGAACAGGCCGACGCTGAACAGCAGCGAGTCGCCGGGCAGGATCGGGAACAGCAGCCCGCACTCGACGAACACGATCACGACCGCGACCCAGAACATCTGGGAGCCGAACTGCTCCAGCAGCCACTCGGGGTCCATCCAGTCCAGCCCCAGCAGGAGCGGTACCCCGACGGTGTGGGCGGCGAGCTCGGCGATCACGTCGAAACCCTAACCGGCGCCACGCAGCAGCCCCCGGTGCGCCGCGGTCGCCGGTGTCCGCGGCGCCTAGCATCGTCGCCGTGGACACCGACCCCGACGCCGCTCGCGCGCCCGACCCGGTCCGGCGGGCGCCGTACGACCCGATGCCGCACGGCCCGGCGGAGGTCGGCGTGGGGCCCTGGGAGGGGGAGTGGCCCCACGGCGAGCAGTACGACGAGCAGCTGCTCGCCGAGGGCGACCGGAGGAACGTGGTCGACCGGTACCGGTACTGGACGATGGCTGCGATCGTCGCCGACCTCGACGCGCGGCGGCACGACTTCCACGTGGCGATCGAGAACTGGCAGCACGACTTCAACATCGGCACGATCGTGCGGACCGCGAACGCGTTCCTGGCCCGCGAGGTGCACATCGTCGGCAACCGGCGCTGGAACCGTCGCGGGGCGATGGTGACCGACCGCTACCAGCACGTGCGGCACCACCGGGGCGTCGAGGAGCTCGCCGACCGCCTGCACGCCCAGGGGGTGCTGCTGCTCGGCGTCGACAACCTGCCGGGCTCGATGCCGATCGAGACGCTGCAGCTGCCCCGGCGGGTCTGCCTGCTGTTCGGGCAGGAGGGACCGGGACTCTCCGCAGCCGCCCACGAGCGGTGCGACGGGACCTTCTCGATCGCGCAGTTCGGCTCGACGCGCTCGATCAACGCCTCGTCGGCGGCGGCGATCGCCATGCACACCTGGATCCGCCAGCACGCCGACCTGAGCGACGGGGCCACCTGGCGCGGGTGAGCCCGGCGCGGCCGCGCGGTCGCTCCGGCCGTGGTCAGCACTCGATGGAGAACAGCGGCGCCGACGCCTCGACGTCCTCGCCCCACTCCTGCAACGGCACCGCGGGATAGGGACAGTCGAGGACCACGACCGCGCAGATCGGTGAGCGTCCGCTGCGCACCACCTCGGCCGGGTCCCACCGCACCATCTCCTGGCCGGCGCACACCCGGTCGTGCTCGGCCACGAGCGAGGTGAACCCGTCACCGTGCATCTGCACGGTGTCGATCCCGAGGTGCACCAGCACGCAGGGCCCGCGGTCGCTCAGCACGAGGAAGGCGTGCGGGAACGCCTTCGTCACCGTGCCGGTGATGGGGGACAGCGCCACCTGCGGTCCGGGGCGCGGCATGATCGCCGCGCCGGGACCGACCAGTCCCGTCGCGAAGACCGGGTCCGGCATCTCGCTGACCTCTTGCCGTTGTCCCGCCACCGGGGAGAGCACCTGGACCATCGGCGGCCTCAGAGGAGGTCCTCGATGGCGCTGGCGACGGTGTCCGCGTCCGGCCCCAGCACGACCTGCACGACGCTGCCCGAGCGCATGACCCCGTGGGCGCCGGCGGCGCGCAGGACCGGCTCGTCGACCAGTGCCGCGTCGCGCAGCGCGGTCCGCAGCCGGGTGATGCAGGCCTCGATCTCGACGATGTTGCCTGGTCCACCCAGGCCGGCCACGATCTGCTCAGCCCGGCTCATGATGGAATTGAACCACTCGGCGACCTGACGCCGGCCGCCGGCGGCCGGGCCTGCCGGGGCACGGGGCACGAGAGGAGAGCCGGTGGCCAGCGACCGACCGCGCTCCGGTGCGACTCAGGAACCGGCCGGTTCCCCCGGTGGGGCGTCGGCGCGCACGGACCGGCGGCCGGGTCTCGACGTGCTGCAGCGGCTGGGACGCAGCCTCATGCTGCCGATCGCGGCGCTGCCGGTCGCGGCGCTGCTGCTGCGCCTGGGCCAGCCGGACATGCTCGGCGCCGGGGACTCCGGGCTGGCCCTCGCCGCACGCTGGTCGTGGCTGGAGCCGGTGGCCGCCGTCCTCGCGGCCGCGGGCGAGGCGCTCTTCGCCCACCTGGGGCTGCTCTTCGCCGTCGGTGTCGCCGTCGGGTTCGCGCGGCGCTCGGACGGGTCGACGGCGATGGCCGCGGTGGTCGGCTACCTGACCTTCGACGCCGTGACGACCGCCATGTCGCCCTACGTCCTGGACCCGCGCACGTCCTCCTCCTCCGTCATCGACTACGAGGTGGCCGGCGGGATCGTGATCGGTCTCGTCGCGGCCGTGCTGTGGCAGCGCTACCACCGCCTGGCGCTGCCGACCTACCTCGCGTTCTTCGGTGGCCGCCGGTTCGTGCCGATCGTCACCGCGCTGGTCTCGCTGCTGGTCGGCGTGCTGCTGTCGTTCGTCTATCCCGCCTTCGACCGCGGGCTCACCGCGCTGGGGGAGTGGCTGGTCGGCAACCATGTGCTGGGCGCCGGCGTCTACGGCCTGGCCAACCGGCTGACGGTGCCGTTGGGGCTGCACCACCTCGTCAACTCCGTGCCCTGGTTCGTGGTCGGCTCCTACGAGAGCGCCGGCGGTGAGGTGGTGCGGGGCGACGTCGCCCGCTTCCTCAGCGGGGACCCGACCGCGGGCGCCTACATGACCGGCTTTTTCCCGATCACGATGTTCGCGCTGCCCGCCGCCGCGGTGGCGATCTACCACGAGGCCGCTCCGGGGCGCCGCGGGCTGGTCGGCGGGGTGCTGCTCTCGGGGGCGCTGACGTCGTTCCTGACCGGGGTCACCGAGCCGCTGGAGTTCGCGTTCCTGTTCGTCGCGTGGCCGCTGTTCGTGCTGCACGCGGTGCTGACCGGGACCTCGATGGCGCTGGTGAACGCGCTCGGGATCAAGGACGGCTTCGCGTTCTCCGCGGGCGCGATCGACTACGCGCTGAACTTCACGATCGCGACCCGGCCGCTGCTGCTGGTCCCGGTCGGGCTCGGGTACGCCGCCGTGTACTACGTGCTGTTCCGGGCGGCGATCCGCCGGTTCGACCTGCCGACCCCCGGACGTGAGCGCCACCCCGATCCGTCCGCGCTTGCGAGCCGGTCCCGCGCGGGGTGACCGCGGACGAATCGGGGTGGCCCCGGCCGGCCGGGACCGACGGGTCGACGGATGTCGTTCGGACGTCGCTCGCCCGGGGCGCCCGGGCCTTCTAGAGTGGGCAGTCCCGGCCCTCGGACCGGTTGGCCCGCTCGACCGCCGTACGACCACAGGAGACCGACCATGCCCATCGCCTCGCCCGAGACCTACGCGGAGATGCTCGACAAGGCCAAGCGCGAGTCCTTCGCCTACCCGGCCATCAACGTCAGCTCCTCGCAGACCCTGAACGCCGCCCTCAAGGGCTTCGCCGACGCCGGCAGCGACGGGATCATCCAGGTCTCCACGGGCGGTGCGGAGTACCTCTCCGGCCCGACGGTGAAGAACATGGTGACCGGCTCGGTCGCGTTCGCCGCCTACGCCACCGAGGTCGCCAAGAACTACCCCGTCAACATCGCGCTGCACACCGACCACTGCCCGAAGGACAAGCTCGACGGGTTCGTCCGTCCGCTGCTCGAGATCTCGATCGAGCGGGTGAAGAACGGCCAGGCCCCGCTGTTCCAGTCGCACATGTGGGACGGCTCCGCCGTACCGCTCGAGGAGAACCTCTCCATCGCCCAGGAGCTGCTCGAGAAGGCGGCCGCCGCGCACATCGTCCTCGAGATCGAGGTCGGCGTGGTCGGCGGCGAGGAGGACGGGGTCGAGGGCGGGTCCGGCGACAAGCTGTACAGCACCACTGACGACGCGCTCGCCACGGTCGCCGCGCTCGGCACCGGGGAGAAGGGGCGCTACATGACCGCGCTGACCTTCGGCAACGTGCACGGCGTCTACAAGCCCGGCAACGTCAAGCTGCGCCCGGAGATCCTCAAGCATGCCCAGGACGCCGTCTGCGAGAAGCTCGGCCTCGACGCCGGCTCCAAGCCGTTCGACCTGGTGTTCCACGGCGGCTCCGGGTCGCTGGCCGAGGAGATCGCCGCGGCGGTCGGGTTCGGCGTGGTCAAGATGAACGTCGACACCGACACCCAGTACGCCTTCACGCGTCCGGTCGCCGCGCACATGTTCGACAACTATGACGGCGTGCTGAAGGTCGACGGCGACGTCGGCAACAAGAAGGCCTACGACCCGCGGGCCTGGGGCAAGGCGGGCGAGGCCGGGATGGCCGCGCGCGTGCAGGAGGCCTGCGAGAACCTGAGCTCGACCGGCACCTCGGTCGGCGTCTGAGCAGACGGGTCGCCCGAGCCCCGTGCCGCGGGGTCATGGACCGACGACCGGTGGCATGACGCCACCCACCGTCCATGACCCCGCGGCGGCGCCGCGCCCTCGCCCGGCACAATGGAGGCCATGACGTTCCAGGACCTGATGGCCGGCCCTCCCCCGACCCACCTTCCGCCGGACCCCGCGGCCGATGAGCTCGCTTCCGGTGTCGCGGCGACCGAGGTCGTACGTCGTCACCCGGAGTCGCCGCTGGCCTGGGCCTCCCTCGCCGAGGCGGCGCTGGCCGACGGTGCGAGCGACGACGTCACCGCCTACGCCTACGCACGCGTGGGCTACCACCGCAGCCTGGACCTGCTGCGTCGCAACGGCTGGAAGGGACACGGCCCGGTGCCCTGGGAGCACGAGCCGAACCGCGGCTTCCTGCGGGCGCTGGCGGCCCTGGCGATCGCCGCCGGCCGGATCGGCGAGGACCCCGAGGAGCAGCGCTGCCGGGAGTTCCTGCGTGACAGCAGCCCGGCTGCTGCCGACGCGCTGCTGGGCTGACGCCGGACTCGTCGGCCCCAGCCGGCCCCGGACGCATCGAAGCGCCGGAATCGTCCCCTGCTGCGATTCCGGCGCTTCGATGGTGACCGACCCGGGTGACGTTCTCGTCCCCCGACACGTCGCCCGGTCGGCACGTGACATGACGATGTCAGTTCCGTGAACCGACCGCCTGGCCGTAGTGTGCCAATGGCACTATCCTGCCAGAATGATGCCCTCCGACTCCCCGGTTCCGGACCCCGCAGAGCCCGACCGGCCGGGAGCCGACGCGTCCGCCCCGGCGCCCGGCGCCGGGGCGACCGGGATCCCCGGCTGGGACGACCTCCCCCTCGTCGACGAGCGGTCCTACCGCACGCTGCTGCGCAGTGCGCCGCTGCCGGCCGCCGACGTCGCGGAGCGGCTGGGGCTGCCGCCCGAGCAGGCGGCCCGGCTGCTGGCCCGACTGGCCGATGCCGGCCTCGTCGACGTGCGCGAGGGCACGGTGGTCGCCGCGGCTCCGGGGCCCACCCTGGAGCGGATCATCGGCGAGCGCAGCCGGGCGCTGGCGGCGGTGAGCCAGCAGCTGGACTCGCTGCGGCGGCTGCTGCCCGCCCTCGAGGCGGACTACCGGGCCGCGCACGAGGTGCGGGGCGGGACGGAGCAGATCCGGGTCATCACGCCGGAGGAGGTGGTCCTGACGCTGCGCAGCCTGGCGCCCTCGGCCCAGGGCGAGCTGCTGTGGCTCCGGCCCGACCAGTGGCGCTTCCCGTACGGCACGGTGGTCGACCGGTGGGTCGAGGAGCTGCTGGCCCGGGGCCGCCGCTCGCGGGTGATCTACCCGGCACGCGCACTGGAGGAGGCCCCCGAGGCGGTCCGCGCCCGGGCCGACCGGGGGGAGCACGTGCGGGTCCTGGCCCAGCTGCCGGGGCGACTGGCCGTCGTGGGGGAGGCCGCCGCGCTGGTCCCGCGCCGCTTCGACCAGGTCGGGGGAGACGTGCTCGTGATCGAGCAGCCCGGCCTCGTCTCGGCCCTGACCGTGCTGTTCGAGAGCCTGTGGGAGCGGGCGATGGTGGTGCCCGGCATCGGTGCGGCCCCGGCCGAGGTGAGTGCCGGCGCCCGCCGGCTGCTGCTGGACCAGCTGACCCGGGGCGCCAAGGACGATCAGATCGCGCGCACCCTCGGCCTGAGCCTGCGCACGGTCCGGCGGCGGGTCGCGGAGCTGATGGACGAGCTCGGCGCGGCCTCCCGCTTCCAGGCCGGCGTGGAGGCGGTCCGGCGCGGCTGGCTGTGAGCCGGGGCCGGTGCGCGACGTCCGGCTAGGAGCTGGCGTCCGGCAGCGGCATCCGGAACGCCGCGGGCTCGACGCGCCAGGTCCGCTTGCGCTCGGGGCCGTAGAGCTCCCCGTCCGCGCTGCAGTGGAAGGAGTCGCCCGCGACCGAGACCGTGGTGCCGCGCAGGTAGAGCACGTCCTCGCGCTCGGGGTGCCGGCCGAGCCTCAGCCGGGCGGCGTAGCCGAAGCGGGACAGCGGTCCGACGCTGAAGGAGACCATCACGTCGAGCTTCCCGTCGCCGGTGACGGCGTGCGGGGTGATCTCGGTGCCGCCGCCCACGGTGGAGCCGTTGCCGATCGCCACCTGGGCGACGTGCCGGTCCATGTCGGCGACCACCTGGCCGTCCACCTCCACGCGGAAGCGGAAGAACGGTGGGTGGACCGCGGCGGTGAAGGCGCCGAGGACGTAGCCGCCCCGGCCGATCCACCTCTTCCACCACTTGGCGTTGTAGCTGGCCTGCGCGCCGACCCCCACGTGCACGTTGTTGACCACGACCTCCCCGACGCAGTCGACGATCAGGTCGACCGGGCGCTCGGTGCCCGAGACGATCACCTCGGCCGCCTCCGCCGGATCCAGCGGCAGGCCGACGCCGCGCGCGAAGTCGTTGCCGGTGCCCAGCGGCAGCAGGCCCACCACGGCGTCGGAGAGCTCGTTGCGCCGGTGCAGTGCAGCGACGACCGCGTGCAGGCTGCCGTCGCCACCGGCCACGACCAGCCTGCGGCCACCGCGGCGGTGCAGCACGCCGTCGAGCTCCCCCTGGTCCTGGGTTTCCGCGACCTCCACGTCGGCATGCTCGCGGAGCACCGCCAGTGCCTGCTCCAGCCGCTCGGCTGCGTTGCTGCCGGCTCCGGAGTTGGTGATCAGCAGAAGGGGCTCCACATCCGTGGACAGTACCGGAGGGACCTGCGCGCGCCGTACCGAATGGCGTGACGGGCCCGGCGTACCGCGCTGCGGACGGGCCCGGTGGCCGGCGGCTGCTCTGGTAGCGTGCTGCCGCAAGAGCCCCGGTGCTGTTGCATGCGGGGCTTCGTCGTTCCAGGGCTCCGACGTCCCGGCGTGCAGCCCGGCCGGGACGGCAGCGCCCGGAGCAGACCTCCCCCTCCCGGGTCGGCCGCGGCCGGCCAGCGCCGCACCGGCCCGGTCAGCGAGAGAAGGTGAACCAGATGCCCGCCATCGTGGTCCTCGGAGCCCAGTGGGGTGACGAGGGGAAGGGCAAGGCGACCGACCTGCTCGGCTCGTCGCCCCTGGATTATTGCGTTAGGACGTCAGGCGGAAACAATGCCGGCCACACCATCGTGGTCGACGGCGAGAAGTTCGACACGCACCTGCTGCCCTCGACGATCCTCAACCCCGACTGCGTGCCGGTCATCGCCAACGGGGTGGTGGTGGACCCGGCGGCGCTCTTCGGGGAGATCGACGGCTTCGCGGCCCGCGGCGTGCACGTCGAGAACCTCCTCGTCTCCGCGAACGCGCACCTGATCACCAGCTACCACACCACTCTCGACAAGGTCACCGAGCGGTTCCTCGGCAAGAACCTGATCGGTACGACGGGCCGCGGCATCGGCCCCACCTACGCCGACAAGATCAGCCGGTCCGGCATCCGGGTCGCCGACCTCTTCGACGAGAAGATCCTGCAGCAGAAGGTCGAGGCCTCCCTGGACCTGAAGAACCAGGTCCTGGTCAAGGTCTACAACCGCCGGGCGATCGAGCCCGACCAGGTCGTCGAGGAGCTGCTCTCCTACGCCGACCGGCTGCGCCCGATGGCCGCGGACACCAGCCTGCTGCTCAACCGTGCGCTCGACGAGGGCAAGACCGTGCTCTTCGAGGGCGCCCAGGCCACGATGCTCGACGTCGACCACGGCACGTACCCGTTCGTCACCTCGTCCTCCCCGGTCAGCGGCGGGGTCTGCACCGGCGCCGGCGTCGGCCCCACCCGCATCGACCGGGTCATCGGCGTGGTCAAGGCCTACACCACCCGCGTCGGCTCCGGCCCGTTCCCGACCGAGCTCCAAGACGAGGACGGCGAGCGGCTGCGCACGGTCGGCGGCGAGTTCGGCGTGACGACCGGGCGGCCCCGCCGGTGCGGCTGGTACGACGCGGTGATCGCCCGCTACGCCGCCCGCGTCAACGGGCTGACCGAGTTCTGCCTGACCAAGCTCGACGTGCTCGGCGACTGGGACCGGATCCCCGTCTGCGTGGGCTACGAGGTGGACGGCGTCCGGCACGACGAGATGCCGATGACGCAGTCGGAGTTCCACCACGCCACACCGGTCTACGAGTTCTTCGAGGGCTGGAACAGCGACATCTCCGCCTGCCGCTCCTTCGAGGAGCTGCCGAAGAACGCCCAGACCTACGTCCGCGCGCTCGAGGAGATGTCCGGTGCGCCCTTCTGGGCCGTCGGCGTCGGCCCCGGGCGGGAGCAGACGGTCGTGCTGCGATGACCGCTCGCCCCGACCTGGCCGGGAGGCCCGCATGAAGGCGCTCGTCGTCGGCTCAGGTGGCCGCGAGCACGCGCTCACGCTGGCGCTCGCGCGCGACCCCGAGGTCGAGGAGGTGCACGCCGCACCGGGCAACCCCGGGATGGCGGCTGCCGCGACCCTGCACCCGGTCGACCCGCTCGACGGTACGGCGGTCGCCGGGCTCGCCCGGGACCTCGGCGTCGACCTCGTGGTGGTCGGACCGGAGGCGCCTCTCGTCGCGGGCGTCGCCGACGCCGTCCGGGAGGTCGGGATCTCGTGCTTCGGCCCCTCGCGCGAGGCCGCGCTGCTCGAGGGCTCGAAGGCGTTCGCCAAGGACGTGATGGCCGCCGCCGGCGTACCGACCGCGCGGGCCCGCGCCTGCACGAGCGCCGAGGAGGTCGCCTCGGCCCTCGACACGTTCGGTGCGCCGTACGTCGTGAAGGACGACGGGCTCGCCGCCGGCAAGGGGGTCGTGGTGACCCGCGACCGGGACGAGGCGCTCGCCCACGCGGCCGGCTGCGAGCGGGTGTTGGTGGAGGAGTACCTCGACGGTCCGGAGGTGTCGCTGTTCGCGATCACCGACGGCCGTACCGTCCTGCCGATGCTGCCCGCCCAGGACTTCAAGCGGGCCCTCGACGGCGGCGCGGGGCCCAACACCGGCGGCATGGGCGCCTACACGCCGCTGCCCTGGGCGCCGGCCGGTCTGGTCGAGGAGGTCACCGCCACCGTGCTGCAGCCGACGGTCGAGGAGATGGCCCGGCGCGGCACCCCGTTCAGCGGCCTGCTCTACGCCGGCCTCGCGCTGACCTCCCGGGGCACCCGGGTGGTGGAGTTCAACGCCCGGTTCGGAGACCCCGAGACGCAGCCGCTGCTCGCACTGCTCGCCTCGCCGCTCGGCGCGGTGCTGCGCGCGGCGGCCGAGGGCCGGCTGGCCGACGTCGGCCCGCTGAGGTGGCACGACGGCGCCGCGGTCGCGGTCGTGCTCGCCGCGAAGGACTACCCGGCCGCGCCGCGCACCGGCGACGCGGTCACGGGCCTCGAGGACGCCGAGACGCTCGAGGGCGTGCACGTCGTCCAGGCCGGCACCGCCCTGCGCGACGGCGACCTGGTGACCGCCGGCGGCCGGGTGCTGGCCGTGACCGCCACCGGACCGTCCGTGGCGCAGGCCCGCGCCCGCGCGTACGACGGCGTCGCCCGGATCCGTATCGACGGCGCCCACCACCGCACCGACATCGCCGCCGGCATCTGAGGTGACCGACCGTCCGAACGCAGCCGCCCCGCTCGTTGCCGTCCACGTGGACGGCAACGGTCGCCTCCCTCGCCATCCGCACGACCGTTTCCGTCCATGTGGACGGGACCTGTAGCCCACCCAAGGAGGCCCTCCGGTGCCGATCTCGAACGTTCTCGCCACCCGGTACGCCGGCGCCGACCTCGCCGCGATCTGGTCGCCCGAGCACAAGATCGTGCTGGAGCGGCAGCTCTGGATCGCGGTCCTGAAGGCCCAGCGCGACCTCGGCATCGACGTGCCGGACGGTGTCGTCGAGGCCTACGAGGCGGTCGTCGAGCGGGTCGACCTGGAGTCGATCGCAGCGCGCGAGCGGGTCACCCGCCACGACGTGAAGGCCCGCATCGAGGAGTTCTCGGCGCTCGCCGGCCAGGAGCACATCCACAAGGGGATGACCAGCCGCGACCTGACGGAGAACGTCGAGCAGCTGCAGGTGCTGGCCTCGCTGCGGATCGTCCGGGACCGGGTCGTGGCCACCCTGGCCCGGCTCGGCCGGCTGGCCGCCGAGCACGAGACGCTGGTGATGGCCGGCCGCTCGCACAACGTCGCCGCCCAGGCCACCACGCTCGGCAAGCGGTTCGCGACGGTCGCCGACGAGATGCTGGTCGGGCTGGAGCGGCTCGAGGACCTGATCGGTCGCTACCCGCTGCGCGGGATCAAGGGCCCGGTCGGCACGGCGCAGGACATGCTCGACCTCCTCGACGGCGACCCCTCGGCGCTGGCCGCGCTGGAGCAGCGGGTCGCCGCCCACCTCGGCTTCGACCGGGTGCTGACCTCGGTCGGGCAGGTCTACCCGCGCTCGCTGGACTTCGACGTGGTCTCGGCGCTCGTGCAGGTCGTGTCCGGGCCCTCCAACCTCGCCACGACGATCCGGCTGATGGCCGGCATCGAGCTGGTCACCGAGGGGTTCAAGGAGGGGCAGGTCGGCTCCTCGGCGATGCCGCACAAGATGAACACCCGCTCCTGCGAGCGCGTCAACGGCCTCGCCGTGGTGGTCCGCGGCCACCTGTCGATGGTCAGCGAGCTGGCCGGCGACCAGTGGAACGAGGGCGACGTCTCCTGCTCGGTGGTGCGCCGGGTGGCGCTGCCGGACGCGTTCTTCGCCACCGACGGGCTCTTCCAGACCTTCCTCACCGTGCTCGACGAGTTCGGCGCCTTCCCGGCGGTGGTCCAGCGCGAGCTCGACCGCTACCTGCCGTTCCTGGCGACGACCAAGGTGCTGATG
The DNA here is from genome assembly GCA_963835385.1 of uncultured Actinomycetota bacterium. Taxonomy (GTDB): domain Bacteria; phylum Actinomycetota; class Actinomycetes; order Propionibacteriales; family Nocardioidaceae; genus Nocardioides_B. Next base: position 472,463 of record CAWIFK010000010.1, on the reverse strand, counting down.
GCCGCGGTGCGCAACGGGGTGGGCCGGGAGACCGCCCACGAGGCGATCAAGGACAGTGCTCTGGCGACGGCGCTCGGCATGCGGCAGGGGCAGGCGGAGAACGACGTGTTCGAGCGTCTCGCCACCGACCCGCGCCTGGGCCTGACCGCCGAGCAGCTCGACTCGCTCGTCGCCGACCCGATCACCTTCACCGGCGCCGCGGTCGAGCAGGTGCAGGCCGTCGTCCGCCGCGTCGAGGAGGTGAGCGCGGCCCACCCGCAGGCCGCGGCCTACACCGCCGGCGAGATCCTCTGAGGCCGACCGGCTGGTCTGCCGGCCCGGACCGCGCCGACTCAGGTGCGGCTCGCGTGGCAAGGTGGGGCCATGGATCACGACCGCGGACCTGGCGAGGTGGTCGCCCGCCGGGTGACGGTGCACGGCATGGTCCAGGGCGTGGGGTTCCGGTTCAACTGCCTGCACGAGGCGCAGCGGCTCGGCGTGACCGGGTGGGTGCGCAACGAGCCGGACGGTACGGTGGCCGGCCACTTCGAGGGTCCGGCCGGGGCCGTCGACGCGCTGGTCGACTGGTGCCGCTCCGGTCCCTCGCACGCCGGCGTGGACTCGGTGCAGGCCTCCGACGCCGTACCGCAGGGGCACAGCCGCTTCGGCGTCGACTGACCCCGATTCGTCCGCTCCCGCACCGCTCAGACCCGGCTCGCAACCGCGGACGAATCGGGGTGGGGAGGGACGCTCCTATGGATCGTCAAGCCGTAATTGGCCGGTGCTCGAGTAGCCGGTAGAGGTCTCGGGCGATGTAGCGCTTGAGGCAGCGTTTGATCTCTCGGGTGGTCTTGCCTTCGCTGGTGCGGCGGGCCACGTAGTGGCCGGTGGTCGGGTCATAGCGGATCCGTGCGAGCACGATGGTGTGCAGGGCACGGTTGAGCTGCCGGTCGCCGTAGCGGTTGAGCCGGTGCCGGGTGGTGACCTGGCCGCTGTTGGCCGGAATCGGTGCGACGCCGGCGAGCATCGCGAAGGCGGCCTCGGAGTGGATCCGGCCGGGGTGGGACCAGGCGCAGAGCACGGTCGCCGCCACGATCGGCCCGATGCCGAGCTGTTCGAGCAGGTCGGGCCGCCAGGACCGCACGATCGCCTTAAGGGCCTTCTCGTGCTCGGCGGCCTCCTCGGCCAGCGCGCGGGCGCGGCGGGCCAGGGAGCGCAGCACGGTCACGGTGGTGGTGGTCTCCACGTCCCACGAGGCATGGACCCGCAGGGCGGCGGCGGTCTTGACCATCGCGGGCAGCTTCTGGCCGCGGAACCGCTCCCGGATCTGCTCGGGGGCGGCGATGACCAGGCTGAACACCTGCCGCTGCGCGTCGGTGGCGGCCTTGACCGCGGACCGGCGTGCGGCCAGCAGCACCGAGAGAGCTTGGCGGTCCCCGCCGCTGCGAGGGCCACCCAACCGGGGTCGCGACAGTGCCTCCCGTGCGGCGCGGATGGCGTCGAGAGGGTCGGACTTGGCGCCGTGGCGACGCTGGGCGCGTTCGGGACGGTCGAGCTCGATCACGACCTCTTCACCCCGCTCCAGGTGCCGCGTCAACCCGGCGCCATGGCCGCCGGTGCCCTCGATCGCCCAGGCACGCAGCGCTGCGTGCTCGTCGGCGAACTCGACCAGCTCGGCGTAGCCATCCGCGGTCGCCTCGACGGTGATCTCATCCAGAACGCCGCCGGTGCGGGCGTCGAGGATGGCCGCGGAATGGGTGTGGACGTGGGTGTCGACGCCGATGACGACATCGACCACCTCACGAAGATCAGTCAGACTGGACACTGCGTTCTCTCCTTGCCTGGGAGCGGATGTGGTTTCCGGTCCGGGGCGGAGATTCGGCAGGACTGTGATGAGACACGACCAGTGCGCGAACACCGGTCGGTCAAGCTCCTGATCAGGCCAGCTACTCCGCCCGGGCCGGGGCCGGCAACCACGAGCGGACAAGTCCCGTCAAAGGCACGAAGCCAGTCAGGCGAAGGGTCACACCCGTAGTCACCGCCCCACAGCCCAGCACCATCAGGCTGCGAAGGGAATCCTCACAGTCAGCCGAGGTCGCGGGCCCGGTCCAGGCGGAGGTCGCGGATCGCCAGCGTCAGGGTCACCGCCATCACCACCAGCGCCGAGCCCAGGGCGACCTTCAGCGCGGTGCCGGTGTCGTCGGTGCGGCCCAGCGTGACCTGGTACGCCGTCATCAGCAGCGCCGCGCCGAGCGCCGAGCCGATCCGCTGGCCGGTCTGGAGCGCGCCGCCCGCGGCTCCGCCCATGCTCGAGGGCACCTCGGCGAGGGTCAGCGTGAAGTTCGGGGACACCACCCCGCCGCCGCCGAGGCCGGCCAGCAGCAGCGGCAGCACCAGCAGTGGCCACCGCAGCTCCTCGCCCTCGGACGGTGCGAGGAACGTGACGAGCAGCAGCCCGGCGATCACCACCGACACCGCGATCACCGTGATCTTGCGGCCGATCCGGGAGACCAGCCGGCCGGCGGGCGTCGCGGTCAGAGCGGAGCCGACCGCGAACGGCGTGAGCAGCAGGCCGGTGGCCAGCGCGGAGTAGCCGAGACCGTCCTGCAGGAACACCGACAGCACCAGGAAGACGCCGGTGAAGCCGGTGAAGTACAACGTGCCGACCGCGATCCCGGAGGCGTAGCCGGGAGCCTTGCCGAGCAGGGTCACGTCGAGCAGCGGTGCACCGCCGCGCGCCACCACCCGGCGCTCCCAGCGCAGGAACGCGTAGAGCAGCGGCGGTGCCAGCACCAGCAGCCCCACCACCGGCGAGAGGCTCTCCATCGCGCCGATCAGCGGGAGCAGCACGCACAGCACCGCGCCGCCGAGCAGAGCGGCGCCGGGAAGGTCCAGCCGGGACGCCCGCCGCTCCTCCGCGGTCGACGAGGGGCCGGGCACCAGCCGCCACACGAAGACCAGGGCCACCAGCCCGATCGGGACGTTGACCAGGAAGATCGCGCGCCAGCCCATGCCGGTGCCCAGTGCGGCGATGATGAGCCCGCCGAGGACCGGTCCGGTGGCGGCCGACACCGACACGGTCAGGCCGAAGTAGCCGAAGGCCCGGCCGCGCTCGGCGCCGCGGAACAACTGCTGGATCAGGCCCGAGTTCTGGGGGGTGAGCAGCCCGGCGGCGACCCCTTGCACCAGCCGCGCCGCGACGACCGTGACCTCGTTCGGTGCCAGCCCGACCGCCGCGCTGGCGAGCACGAACCCGGCGAGCCCGACCATCATCATCCGGCGGCGACCGTAGGTGTCGCCGAGCCGGCCTCCCGAGACCAGCGTGAGCCCGAAGGTCAGCGCGTACCCCGAGACGATCCACTGCACCTCCCCGGCCGAGGCGCCGAGGCCTTCGCGGATGGAGGGCAGCGCGACGTTGACGATGGTGACGTCGAGCAGGGCCATGAAGCCGATGACCAGCGTGACGGCGAGGATCCGCCAGCGGCGCGGGTCCGGCTCGTCCGTGGCGTCGGTGCGGGGCGCGTCGGAGCGTACGTCGGTCACCGGTCCAGCATCCCCCGCGTCGGCAAGGCCCAAGCATGGGCGGCGGCGCCGGCTAGGCACAGGGGACCGCCCACCGACCGGCGGTCGGCGGCCGCGCCGCCGTACCGCGGTGGCGTCGTTAGGGTGAGCGCCATGCGAGGCATCCCGGACCCGCCCGAGCTCCCCGGCGCGACCCACCTGCACTCGGGCAAGGTGCGCGACCTGTACCGGCTCGAGGACGGCCGACTGCTGATGGTCGCCAGCGACCGGATCTCCGCCTTCGACTTCGTCCTCGACACCACGATCCCCGACAAGGGCGCGATCCTGACCCGGATGTCGCTGTGGTGGTTCGACCGGCTCGCCGACCTGGTGCCGCACCACGTGCTGTCCACCGACGTGCCGGCCGAGGTGGCCGGCCGGGCGGTGGTCTGCGAGCCGTTGCAGATGTGGCCGGTCGAGTGCGTGGCGCGTGGCTACCTCACCGGCTCCGGGCTGGTCGACTACCGCGCCACCGGCGAGGTCTGCGGCATCGCGCTGCCCGCCGGCCTCGAGGACGGCAGCCGGCTGCCGGAGCCGATCTTCACCCCGGCCACGAAGGCCGATCTCGGCGAGCACGACGAGAACGTCTCCTACGACGCCGTCGTCGGGGCCGTCGGCGCGGACGTCGCCGCCCGGCTGCGGCAGCTCACCCTGGCCGTCTACGCGCGCGCCGAGCAGGCCGCCCGCGAGCGCGGCATCATCCTGGCCGACACCAAGCTGGAGTTCGGGGCCCGCGACGACGGCACCATGGTGCTGGCCGACGAGGTGCTGACCCCCGACTCGTCCCGGTTCTGGCCCGCGGACGACTGGCGGCCCGGGCGGCAGCAGCCGTCGTACGACAAGCAGATCGTCCGCAACTGGCTCACCTCCGCCGAGAGCGGCTGGGACCGGTCCTCGGGCGAGCCGCCCCCGCCGCTCCCGCCGCACGTCGTGGAGCGGACCCGCTCGCGCTACCTCGAGGCCTACGAACGGCTCACCGGCCTCGCCTTCTGAGCGTCCCTCCGACATGCACTCGGACGCCGCGACCGCGGTCCGCCAGCCGGGCGCACCCCGGACAGGGCCGCGAGTGCATGTCCGACGGGCGCCGAGGCCGCAAGGCTCTGGTCGAGCGCAGAACCGGCCAGTAGGTTGGCGCCACCAGTCGCACCCACCGGATCGCCGGATCGCCGCAGGCCCAGGAGGATCGCATGCTCAACCTGTCCGTGCTTCTCGAAGACAGCGCCCGTCGCCGCCCCGAGCGCGAGGCCGTCGTCCTGGGGGAGACCCGGCTGTCGTACGCCCAGGTCGACGCGATGGCGAACCAGGTCGCCAACCTGCTGGTCTCCCGGGGGATCGAGCCGGGCGACAAGGTGGCGCTGTCGTGCCCGAACCTGCCGTTCTTCCCGGTGATCTACTACGGCATCCTCAAGGCCGGGGCGGTCGTGGTGCCGCTCAACGTGCTGCTCAAGCGCCGCGAGATCGCCTACCACCTCGGTGACGCGGACGCGAAGGCGTACTTCTGCTTCCAGGGCACCCCGGACCTGCCGATGGGCGCCGAGGGCAAGGCCGGGTTCGACGAGGCGGACGGCTGCGAGCACTTCTTCGTGGTGATGGCCGACCCGGCGGCCGAGTCCTCCGTCGAGGGTGCGGAGACCCTCGGCCAGGCGCTGGCCGGTCAGCCGCCGACGTTCGAGCCGGTGGTCACCGAGGAGACCGACACCGCGGTGATCCTCTACACCAGCGGCACCACGGGGCAGCCGAAGGGCGCCGAGCTCTCGCACTCCAACCTCGTGATGAACGCGCTCACCTGCAACCGGCTCTTCGGCGCCGACACGACCCTCCACGAGCGGCACCTGGTCACCTTGCCGCTGTTCCACTCCTTCGGGTCGAGCGTGCAGATGAACGCCGGCTTCTCGGTCGGCGCGACGCTGGTGCTGCTGCCGCGCTTCGACGCCGCCGCCGCGGTCGCGCTGCTGGAGAAGGAGGAGATCACGTTCTTCGCCGGTGTGCCGACCATGTGGTGGGGGCTGCTCGGTGCGCTGACCGACCGGGTCGACGTCGACAAGATCGCCGGCAACCTGCGCCGCGCCGTCTCGGGCGGCGCCTCGCTGCCGGTGGAGATCATCACCCAGGTGCAGAAGCGGTTCGGGGTCACGATCCTCGAGGGCTACGGGCTCTCGGAGACCTCGCCGGTGGCGACCTTCAGCGACGCCGAGCGGGACCCCCGGCCCGGCTCGATCGGGGTCCCGATCTGGGGCGTGGAGTGCAAGCTGGTCGACGCCGACTGGAACGAGGTCGACTCCGGCGAGGACGCCATCGGCGAGATCGCGATCCGCGGCCACAACATCATGAAGGGCTACTACAACCGTCCGGAGGCCACGGCCGAGGTCATGCGCGACGGCTGGTTCCGCTCCGGTGACCTGGCCCGCCGCGACGCCGACGGCTTCTACTACATCGTCGACCGCGCCAAGGACATGATCATCCGCGGTGGGTTCAACGTGTACCCCCGCGAGGTCGAGGAGGTGCTGATGAGCCACGAGGCGGTCTCGCTCGCCGCCGTGGTCGGGGTCCCCCACGAGAGCCACGGCGAGGAGATCAAGGCGTTCGTGATCCTCGAGGACGGCGCGTCGGTCACCGGCGAGGAGCTGGTGGAGTGGGCCAAGGAGCAGATGGCCGCCTACAAGTACCCCCGCGTCGTCGAGGTGGTGGACGCGTTGCCGATGACCGCGACCGGCAAGATCCTCAAGCGCGAGCTGTCCTGACCTCGCCGCAGTGGCGCCCGGGGAGCCCGGCGGCGGTGCCCCGGTAGACTCCGCCGCGTCGCCCCACCCAAGTGCTTAGGAGCGCTGCTGTGGCACGTGTCGTCGTCGACGTCATGCTCAAGCCCGAGATCCTCGACCCCCAGGGGAAGGCCGTCCACGGCGCGCTGCCCCGGCTCGGGTACGACGGGGTGAGCGGCGTCCGCCAGGGCAAGCGGTTCGAGCTCGAGATCGACGGCGAGCTCACCTCGGCCCGGCTCGCGGAGGTCCACGAGATCGCGGAGAGGCTGCTGTCGAACCCGGTGATCGAGGACTTCGAGGTCCACGTGGAAGCGGTGGACGCGTGAGGGTCGGCGTCGTCACCTTCCCGGGCTCCCTCGACGACGTCGACGCCCGCCGTGCGGTCACGCTGGCCGGGCACGAGGCCGTCGCGCTCTGGCACGGGGACCACGACCTGCGCGAGGTCGACGCGGTGGTGCTCCCCGGCGGCTTCTCCTACGGCGACTACCTGCGCTGCGGCGCCATCTCCCGGTTCTCGCCGGTGATGACCGAGATCGTCGCGGGCGCCGGCGCCGGCCTGCCGGTGCTCGGCATCTGCAACGGCTTCCAGGTCCTGTGCGAGTCGCACCTGCTCCCCGGCGCGCTCATCCGCAACGACCACCAGAGGTTCGTCTGCCGCGACCAGCGGCTGCGCATCGAGAACCACCGGACCGCGTGGACGTCCTCCTACGTCGAGGGCGCCGAGATCACCGTCGTGCTCAAGAACGGTGAGGGCTGCTACGTCGCGGACGAGGACACCCTGGACCGGCTCGAGGGGGAGGGCCGGGTCGTCGCGCGCTACCTCGACGTCAACCCCAACGGGTCGCTGCGTGACATCGCCGGGATCACCAACGAGCGCGGCAACGTGGTCGGCCTGATGCCGCACCCCGAGCACGCGGTCGAGGACCTGTGCGGCCCCGGGGCCGACGGGCTGGGCTTCTTCACCTCGGTGCTCGAGGCGCTGGTCTGACCGGACCCGTCGGGTCCCGGTCGCCGGCGTCGACGCGGCGTCGCACGCGGTTCGCCAGCGAGCTCGCCGCCCGCTCCAGCGGACCGCTGCGTCCGGCCAGCCGGTAGGCGGCCCCCACGAGGAGCACCAGCAGCACGTGGCGCACGAACGTGTCCACGTCGTCGTCGGGCCAGGCCCCGGGGGTCCGCATGACCACGTGCAGGGAGTACGTCGTCAAGGTCATCGCCCCGGCCCCGAACACCACGGCGAGCACCGCCGGGGCGAGGCGGCCGACCAGCAGGCAGGCGCCGATGACCGCCACGGCGCAGCCGGCGGTGTGCAGCAGGTCGAACGGGGTGCCGGAGTGCGGCGCGTGCACCGCCAGCCACCACCAGCTGCCCGTCGGGGTGGTGCCGTAGAGGCCGTGCTCGAGCGTGGCGGCCAGACCACCCGGCTCGACGGGGCCGGTCGAGGTGCGGGCCAGGGCCGGCACGGCGCCGGGCAGCGCCAGCAGCGTCGAGGACACCGCCCACGCGAGCGCGGCGGCGCCGGCACCCGCGGCGACCAGGCCCACCGCGGTCGCCGGACGGCGCAGCTGCGAGCGGCCCAGGGCCATCCCGATGAGCAGGTAGGACAGCCAGGTCACCGCCGGGTAGTAGCCGGTGAACAGCAGCTCGCCGAGCAGTCGCGGCGGCTCGGCCAGGCCGGCCAGGGACGGGCTGTCGTAGCCCCGGGCGGGCAGCGCCGGGCGCACGAGGTGAGAGAGGACCGGCCCGACGAGGGCCCAGCCCACCCCCAGCGCGGCGAGGGCACCGGCGCGCAGGCGCAGGAACGGCAGGCCCAGGCAGAACAGCACCCCGTAGTAGGTCAGGATCACCGCGATCGTGGTCTCCAGGGCGCCGAGCACCAGCCCGACCAGGGCGATCACGGCGGCGCGGGCGGCGAGACCTGCGGCGGCGGCCCGCAGCGGGCGTCCCGACAGCGGTTCGGTGCGTCCGCTCATCAGGGCCAGGCTCACCCCGGCGAGCACCGCGAACAGCGCGGACGCCCGGCCCCCCGCGATCGCCTGCACCGTCGTCACGCCGCCGTCGGGGGTCCTGCTGACCAGCGTGTGGGTGGCGATCATGCCGATCAGCGCGAGGCAGCGCGCCACGTCCAGGCCGACCAGCCGGCCGGGTGGCACCACGGGTCGCATGGCGCCATGGTGTCAGGTCACGCGGAGCATCCGGTCGTGGTCGGCGCCTCGGCGCCTCGGCGCCTCGGTGCCTCGGTGCCGACGGTCGGCTGCCGACGGGGCGCAGGGCCGGATCCGCGCGGCGGACGGCGACGGGCGGCGGCCGGCGAGCGGCGAGTAGATTGAGCACCGCGGCGCCCCGGAAGCCTCGCGGCGACGGGCCGGCGCAGCCCTCGAGGCCGACCCGGCCGCCCCAGCACTCGACACGGAGCCCGACCCGGTGACCGACCCGCGCCTGCACCTCGACACCGTCGAGGCCGCCACCACCAGCCCCGACCACACCCAGCCCTGGGCCGACCTGGGCCTGAAGCCCGACGAGTACGCCGAGATCCGCGAGATCCTCGGCCGCCGGCCGACGTCCTCGGAGCTGGCGATGTACTCGGTCATGTGGAGCGAGCACTGCTCCTACAAGTCCTCGAAGGTGCACCTCAGGCAGTTCGGCGAGACGATGACCGAGGAGATGCGCCGTCACCTGATGGTCGGGATCGGCGAGAACGCCGGTGTCGTCGACGTCGGCGACGGCTACGCGGTCACCTTCAAGGTCGAGTCGCACAACCACCCGTCGTACGTCGAGCCCTACCAGGGCGCGGCCACCGGCGTGGGCGGCATCGTCCGCGACATCCTGGCGATGGGTGCACGGCCCGTCGCGGTCATGGACCCGCTGCGCTTCGGTCCGCTCGACGCGCCCGACACCCACCGGGTGCTGCCCGGGATCGTGGCCGGGGTCGGCGGCTACGGCAACTGCCTCGGCCTGCCGAACATCGGCGGCGAGGCGGTCTTCGACGCGACGTACGCCGGCAACCCGCTGGTCAACGCCCTCTGCGTCGGCGTCATGCGCCACGAGCAGCTGCACCTGGCGAAGGCGTCCGGGGCCGGGAACCAGGTCATCCTCTACGGCGCCAAGACCGGCGGCGACGGGATCGGCGGCGTCTCGGTGCTGGCCTCCGAGACGTTCGAGTCAGGGCCCGACGGGGAGAGCGGGCCGACCAAGCGGCCGGCGGTGCAGGTGGGCGACCCGTTCATGGAGAAGCTGCTGATCGAGTGCACCCTGGAGATCTTCGCCGAGGACCTCGTCGTCGGCATCCAGGACCTCGGCGGCGCCGGACTGTCCTGCGCGACCTCCGAGCTGGCCTCCGCCGGCGACGGCGGCATGCACGTCTGGCTCGACCGGGTGCCGCTGCGTGACTCCACGCTGGCTCCCGAGGAGATCCTGATGAGCGAGTCGCAGGAGCGGATGATGGCGGTCGTCGAGCCGGCCGACGTCAAGCGCTTCCTGGAGATCTGCGAGAAGTGGGAGGTCGACGCCCACGTCGTCGGCGAGGTCAACGAGTCCGGGCGGCTGACGATCGAGTGGCGTGGCGAGTCGGTGGTGGACGTGCCGCCGCGGTCGGTCGCCCACGAGGGACCGACGTACCACCGCCCGTTCGCCCGCCCCGACGACCAGGACGCGCTGCAGGCCGACCGCGCCGAGTCGCTGCCGCGACCGGGCACCGGCGAGGAGCTCCGCGAGACGCTGCTGCGGCTGGTGGCCAGCCCGAACCTGTGCGACAAGTCCTGGATCACCGACCAGTACGACCGCTACGTGCAGGGCAACACCGTGCTTGCGCAGCCCGAGGACTCCGGCATGGTCCGTGTCGACGAGGAGAGCAACCTCGGCGTCGCCGTCTCCACCGACTGCAACGGCCGGTTCGCCCGGCTCGACCCGTACGCCGGTGCGCAGCTCGCGCTCGCCGAGTCGTTCCGCAACGTCGCCACCACCGGGGCACGCCCGCTCGCGGTCAGCGACTGCCTCAACTTCGGCTCGCCGGAGGACCCGGCCGTCATGTGGCAGTTCGCGGAGGCGACGCGCGGCCTCGCCGACGGCTGCGCCGCGCTCGGCGTGCCGGTGACCGGCGGCAACGTCAGCCTCTACAACCAGACCGGCGACAGCGCGATCCTGCCGACCCCCGTCGTCGCGGTGCTCGGCGTGATCGACGACGTGACCCGCCGTACCCCGTCGGGCTTCGTCGCCGAGGGCCAGCAGGTCTACCTCCTCGGGACGACCCGCGAGGAGCTCTCCGGCTCCGAGTGGGCGCACGTCGTGCACGGCCACCTCGGCGGCCTGCCGCCCGCCGTGGACCTCGCGGCCGAGAAGGAGCTGGCCGACATCCTCGTCAACGCCTCGCGCGACGGGTTGATCGACAGCGCCCACGACCTCTCCGACGGCGGCCTGGCGCAGGCGCTGGCGGAGTCGTGCCTGCGCAACGAAGTGGGGGCGCGGGTGTGGCTGCCCGACGGCCTGGAGCCGTTCGTGGCGCTCTTCAGCGAGTCGGCGGCCCGGGCGATCGTCGCGGTGCCGCGCTCGGAGGAGGTCCGGTTCACCGACATGTGCACCGCGCGGGGCTTCGCGCACCAGCGGATCGGCGTCACCGACGGTCACGGGCCGGACGCGGTCCTCGACGTGCAGGAGCAGTTCTCGGTGCCGCTCGCGGAGCTCCGGGCCGGCTGGGCGGCGACCCTGCCGGCCGCGCTGGGCTGACCGGCGCCCGGCAGCCCGCGCGCAGATGGGGGTGACCCCGGGCATCCGCGGCGGGGGGCGGGCCGCGGATGCGCCGGGGTCGGGGGGGCAGGGCAGAGGGTCTGTGGGGTGCGTGCCGTCAGAGGGCGCCGGCGCGCAGCAGCTTCCAGATCTGGTCGGTCACCACGCCGGTCACCGGCAGCTGGTGGTCGGCCTGGTAGCTGCGGACGGCGGCGGTGGTGCTCGCCTCGAAGACACCGCTCACGCCGAGCCGGGCGCCGTCGGCCGCGTTGAGGCCGCGCTGGAGCCGGCGGACCTGCTGGGACCCGGCGCCGTACTTCATCAGCGGGTTCCCGCGGCCGCGGACCACGAGGGCGGTCCAGACCCGGTTGTTGATCGTGCCGGCGCGTCGCAGGCCCAGGCTGGAGCGGTAGCTGCGCGCGGCCCTCGCCAGTGCGTCGTCGTACACGCCGGTGATCTCGCCCTGGTACCACCCGCCGAAGGTGAGCAGGCACTGCGCCGCCCGCACCCGGTCGCCCGTGGACCCGACGCGAAGGAACGGGTAGTCGGGGAAGTTGATGCGGACCCCGCAGGGCCGGGTCGCTCGGGGGGCCACCGAGCCGCGTCCGAGGTCGAGGAAGTTGCTGTCGATGTCGATGGTGACGCCGCCGTGGGTCTCGCGGTGCGGGCCGCGGTACTGGTGCACCCGGGCGTGCGGCATCCAGCCGCTGCTGCGGACGTACGACGAGGTGACGTCGGCGCGACCGTTCCAGTCGGCGATCCACACCTGGTCGGGCATGACATAGGTGCCCGGCCGGGTGGCCCGCGCGTCGTCGAGCATCCGGATGCCCGAGGCCGCGCTGGAGTAGACGCCGGAGACGTAGCCCTTGCGGTGCAGGCGGTTGGTCCAGGCGTGCAGGAAGCTGAGCGCCGACTCGCGGCAGTTGGTCTGGCTGGTGTCGAACGCCTCGATGTCGTACCACAGCGTGCTGCCGGTGCTGAGGCCCAGCTGTGCGGCGCGGGCGACGCTCTTGTCGGCCTCGCCCACGCCCTGCTGGCGGGCCTTCAGGTAGCGGGTCGTCGGGTCCGGGTTGATCCGCACCTGGTGCAGGTACCGGTCACGGGTGGTGCACCACGCCTGCGGGCCCAGCGTGATCGGCAGCAGCCGCCACCCGTTCCTCAGCTGGGTGGAGACCCAGGTGGGGGTCAGGTTCGGCTGGGACGTGCAGCCGCGGGAGTCCCCGGAGATGTAGATCCCGACCGCCCAGAAGGGGGAGCTGCGCAGCCACGCGTCCATCGCCGTCTGGGAGGGCGCGAGGCACTGGTCGAAGCCGTAGCCGGTGAAGTTCCCCGGCGTCGCCACGTTGACGTCCTCGGCCGCGGCGGGGCCGGCCAGTCCGGACCCGGCGGTGACGACCAGGGCGCCGGTCGCCGTGGTGGCCAGCAGGCGTCGCAGCCAGCGGGCCGGACGGCCGGCAGGTCGGGCAAGGGCTCGGGTGAGCGACATCGTGACTCCCAGGGTCGATGAGCGGAGTCACTGTAGTCACAGGTACACCACCTGCCACACGGCTTTGACGAAAGACGTGCCAAGTCCACCCCGATTCGTCCGCGATCGCGAGCCGGTCCTGCGCGGGGTGACCGCGGACGAATCGGGGTGGGTGGGCAGAATGGGCGGGTGCCCGTCCGCCTTCGCCACGCCGACCCGGCCCTGGTGGCCGCCGCGCTGGCGCGGTTCCACGACGGCGTCCGCGATCCCGCCGACCTGCGCCTGCTGACCAAGCACCTGCTGGCGGTCCTGGTGGGCCGGGCTCCGGGCGGGGCGGTGGAGGTCCGCGTGCCGCCGTACGCCGTCGCCCAGTGTGTCGAGGGGACCCGGCACACCCGGGGCACGCCGCCGGCCGTGGTCGAGACCGACCCCGCGACCTGGATCGAGCTCGCGGTCGGCGACCTCACCTGGGACGAGGCTGCCGAAGCCGGCAGGGTGACCGCCTCCGGGGAGCGCTCCGACCTCGGCGGCCTGCTGCCCCTGCTGTGAGCCCGACGGCCGGCATCGCGCCGGCCGCCGCCAGCCGTACGCCGGGGGCTAGGGTGACCGCCATGCTCACGAGCCCCCATGAGATCCGCGCCGCCGTGCGCGAGGTGATGCCCTCCGTCCGCGCCGACCTCGAGGCCCTGGTCCGGATCCCGTCGGTCAGCGCCGACCCGGCCCGCGCCGAGGACGTGCGCCGGTCCGCGGAGGCCACCGCCGACCTGTTCCGCGGCGAGGGCTTCGAGGACGTGCGCATCCTCAGCGCGGCGGGCGGCGCCCCGGCGGTGCTGGCCCGCAAGCCGGCACCCGAGGGCGCCCCGACGGTCCTGCTCTACGCCCACCACGACGTCCAGCCCACCGGTGACGCGGCGCTCTGGGACAGCGAGCCGTTCGAGCCGACCGAGCGCGGGGAGCGGCTCTACGGCCGCGGTGCGGCCGACGACAAGGCGGGGATCGCTGCGCACCTGGCCGCGGTCCGTACCTTCGGCGCCGACCTGCCGGTCGGCATCACCGTGCTCGTCGAGGGCGAGGAGGAGGTCGGCTCGCCGACGCTCGAGGCGTTCCTGGCCGAGCACAAGGACCTGCTCGACGCCGACGTGATCGTGATCGCCGACAGCGGCAACTGGGACATCGGCGAGCCCGCGCTGACCACCAGCCTGCGCGGGCTGGTCGACTGCTTCGTGGAGGTCCGCACCCTCCAGCACGGCGTCCACTCCGGCATGTGGGGCGGCGTCGTCCCCGACGCGGTGACCACGATGATGCGGTTGCTGGCCACGCTGCACGACGACGAGGGGAACGTGGCCGTCGAGGGGCTGGTCTCCGGCCCCGCCGCCGACGTCGACTACCCCGAGTCGCGGGTCCGGGCCGAGTCGGGCATCGCCGACGGCGTCCAGCTGATCGGCTCGGGCTCGGTGGTCGAGCGGCTCTGGACCAGGCCGGCCATCACCACGATCGGCTTCGACGCCACCCGCACGGCCGACGCGAGCAACACGCTGATGCCGTCGGTCAAGGCGAAGCTGTCGGTGCGCCTCGCCCCCGGCGACAGCTCCCGGCGCGCGATGGAGGTGCTGCGCGCCCACCTCGAGAAGCACGTCCCGTGGGGCGCGCAGCTGACCTTCACCGAGGGCGAGTTCGGCGAGCCCACCCAGATCGACGCCACCGGCCCGGCGTACGACGCGGCCCGCGCCGCCTTCCGTGACGCCTGGGACGGCACCGAGCCGGTCGACATGGGGGTCGGCGGCTCGATCCCGTTCATCGCGGCCTTCAACGACGCCTTCCCCGACGCCGCCGTCCTCGTCACCGGCGTCGAGGACCCCGACACCCGCGCCCACGGCGCGAACGAGGGGCTGCACCTCGCCGAGTTCGAGAAGGTCTGCCTCGCCGAGGCGATGCTGCTGCACAACCTGGCCGAGGCACTGGGCAGCTGAGGCCACGGCAGCTCAGGCCACGGCAGCCGAGGCCACGGCAGCCGGGGCCACGGCAGCCGGGACCACGGCACGGGGACGGTGGGGCTGCCCACGCGGCCGGGCGCGGATGCGACAGAAAGCGGCCCAGCCCGTAGCATGAAGGTGTGTCTGGTGCCCGCCGCGGAGACGGCCGACTGACCCACGACCTCGACCCTCACGACCGCAGCCCTCAGGACGCCTGCGGGGTGTTCGGCGTCTGGGCGCCGGGTGAGGACGTCGCGAAGCTCACCTACTACGGCCTCTATGCGCTGCAGCACCGGGGCCAGGAGTCGGCCGGCATCGCGGTCAGCAACGGCCGCCAGATCCTGGTCTACAAGGACATGGGCCTGGTCTCCCAGGTCTTCGACGAGAGCACGCTGGCCTCGTTGCAGGGGCACCTGGCGGTCGGCCACGCGCGGTACTCGACCACCGGCGCGAGCACCTGGGACAACGCCCAGCCGACCTTCCGGCCCACCGAGACCGGCTCCATCGCGCTCGCCCACAACGGCAACCTGACCAACACCCGCGAGCTCGCCGCCCGGGTGCAGGAGATCGGCCCCGCGCTCGGCGAGCTCGACGTGCCGATGCGCAACGCGCCCGCGGCCACCAACGACACCAGCCTGGTCACCGCCCTGCTCGCGCACCACCCGGACCGCAGCCTCGAGGAGAACGCAGCGGAGCTGCTCCCCACGATCCGGGGCGCGTTCTCGTTCGTCTGGATGGACGAGCACACGCTCTACGCCGCCCGCGACCCCCAGGGCATCCGCCCGCTCGTGCTGGGCCGCCTGGAGCGCGGTTGGGTGGTGGCCTCGGAGACCGCGGCGCTCGACATCGTCGGTGCCTCGTTCATCCGGGAGGTCGAGCCCGGGGAGATGGTCGCGGTCGACGTGGACGGGCTGCGCAGCCGGCACTTCGCCGAGCCGGCCCCCAAGCACTGCCTGTTCGAGTTCGTCTACCTGGCCCGGCCGGACACGCTGATGAACGACCAGCGGGTGCACAGCGTCCGGGTCGAGATCGGCCGCCGGCTGGCGCGCGAGTTCCCCGCCGACGCCGACCTGGTGATCCCGGTGCCGGAGTCGGGCACCCCGGCCGCGATCGGCTACGCCGAGGAGAGCGGGATCCCCTACGGCAGCGGGCTGGTCAAGAACTCCTACGTGGGCCGCACCTTCATCCAGCCCTCGCAGACCATCCGGCAGCTGGGCATCCGGCTGAAGCTGAACCCGCTGCGCGACGTGATCGAGGGCAAGCGGCTGGTGGTCGTCGACGACTCGATCGTGCGCGGCAACACCCAGCGTGCGCTCGTCCGGATGCTGCGCGAGGCCGGGGCCCGCGAGGTGCACGTGCGGATCTCGAGCCCGCCGGTGAAGTGGCCGTGCTTCTACGGCATCGACTTCGCCAGCCGCGCCGAGCTGATCGCCAACGGCCTGAACAGCGAGGAGATCTGCCGCTCGATCGCCGCCGACTCGCTCAGCTACATCTCCCTCGAGCAGCTGGTCGAGGCCACCACGGTCCCCAACGACAAGCTCTGCCGCGCCTGCTTCGACGGGGTCTACCCGGTGGGGCTGCCCGAGCCCGAGGACCTCGGCAAGCACATGCTGGAGCTCGAGCCGCCCCCTCCGGCGGAGGACACGCGGCTGTCGTTCGCGCAGAGCGGCGGGGCCCCGGATGCCCTCGAGCGTCCCTGAGCAGCCCGGTAGCGACCAGCCTCGGCCGTCCGGGCCGGCGAGCACAGGAGAGGACCCCATGACCGACCCGACCACCGAGCCGGCCCCGGGCGCCACCTACGAGTCGGCCGGCGTCTCCATCGACGCCGGTGACAAGGCCGTGGAGCTGATGAAGGTCTGGATCGACAAGGCACGCCGCCCGGAGATGGTCGGCGGCATCGGCGGGTTCGCGGGGCTGTTCGACGCGACGGCGCTGAAGGCCTTCGACCACCCGTTGCTGGCCACCTCCGCCGACGGGGTGGGCACGAAGGTCGCGATCGCGCAGGCGATGGACGTCCACCACACCATCGGCTTCGACCTGGTCGGCATGCTCGTCGACGACCTGGTGGTCTGCGGCGCGGAGCCGTTGTTCCTCACCGACTACATCGCCACCGGGCGCGTCGTACCCGAGCGGATCGCCGCGATCGTCCAGGGCATCGCCGAGGCCTGCGTGCACGCCGGCTGTGCGCTGGTCGGCGGCGAGACCGCGGAGCACCCCGGCCTGCTCGGTCCCGACGAGTACGACGTCGCCGGGTCGACCACCGGGGTGGTGGAGGCCGCCGACCTGCTGGGCCCCGGACGGGTGCGCGCCGGCGACGTGGTGGTCGCCATGGCGGCCAGCGGCCTGCACTCCAACGGCTACTCGCTGGTGCGCCACGTGCTGCTCGCGCCGCCGGCGGCCGGTGGGGCCGGGTGGGCCCTGGACCGGCACGTCGACGAGCTCGGCCGACCGCTCGGCGAGGAGCTGCTCGAGCCGACCCGGGTGTACGCCAAGGCCTGCCTGGACCTGGCCCGCAGCACGCGCACCCACGCGATGTCGCACGTCACCGGCGGCGGTCTGGCGGCGAACCTCCACCGGGTGCTGCCCGAGGAGGTCGTGGTCACCCTCGACCGCGGCACCTGGACCCCGCAACCGGTCTTCGACCTGGTCCGGCGGGTCGGTCGGGTGGCCCAGCCCGACCTCGAGCGGACCCTCAACTGCGGGGTCGGGATGGTGGCGATGGTGGATCCCGAGGACGCCGACGCGGCGGTCGCGCTGCTCGCCGGCCACGGGGTCGACGCCTGGGTCTGCGGGGAGGTCCAGGACGCGGCGACGTCCGGTGCCGCGCCCGGCTCCGTGACGCTGACCGGCCAGCACCCCGGCTGGTAGCGCACCGCCTGCTGCACCGCCACGCGGCCTCCTCGGGCCCGCCGGCCCGGACCGGACGGGACGGCAGGCGTGTCCGCCCACGGCGTAAACGCGTCCGAATCGCAGAGAAAGTTCCAGCCCCGATGTGCGGGACACCCGGCCGCCGGGTACGGTTGTGGAACGAGAAACCGACAGCAGAGACCGGACGCGCGATCCGCCCCGACCACGGCACCGTGACACCTGTGCCGAGGCTGGGGTCGACGTGACTCCGGCCGAGTGACCGAGGGGGTCGACCCTATGGGGCGCGGCCGTGCGAAAGCCAAGCAGACCAAGGTCGCCCGCGACCTGAAGTACCGCTCTCACGAGACGGACCTCAGTGCGCTGGCGCGGGAGCTGCACGGCGACAAGGACCAGTCCTCCGACGTTCCGGAGGACGAGGACGACGAATGGGCCGACTACGGCCAGTCACGCTCCGCGCGCGACTGACGCGGTTGAGGAGCACCCCCGACCCGGCTGCGGACGCCCCGGCCCCGGTGGCCTCCGCCCGCTGAGGACCCGGCGATCATGAGCCCGGGGCGCCGTCGACGACGGCGCCCCGATCGCTCATGCCAGACCCGGCCCGGCGGTTCGGCCCAGGTGCATGCCGCGCAGCCGGCCGATCTCGCGGATCCGCTGCTCGGCGAGGCGGTCCGCGGCGACGGCCGGCGGGACCCCGTCGGCGGCGGCCAGCGCGAACACCCGCCTGGTCGTGTCGTAGATGCCGGCCGCGCGCGACCTGGCCCGCTCGAAGGAGAAGCCCTCCAGCTCGTCGGCGACCTGGATCAGGCCCCCGGAGTTGACCATGTAGTCGGGCGCGTAGAGCACGCCCCGGTCCTGCAGCTGCTTCTCGATGCCGTCGTGGGCCAGCTGGTTGTTGGCCGCACCGCAGACGATCTTCGCGGTGAGCGCGCCGACGACGTCGTCGGAGAGCGCGCCGCCGAGCGCGCACGGGGCGTAGACGTCCAGGTCGGCGCCGACCAACGCGTCGGTGTCGGCGACGGAGCGGACTTCCGGGTGCTCGGCCTGCACGCGGGCGACCGCCTCCTCGGACACGTCGGTCACCACGACGTCGGCGCCGTCCTCGACGAGGTGGCGGACCAGGTGGTGACCGACCTTGCCCACCCCGGCGACCCCGACGGTCCGGCCGTGCAGCGAGGGAGCGCCCCAGGTGGTCTCGGCAGCGGCGCGCATGCCCTGGAAGACGCCGTACGCCGTGAGCACGGAGGAGTCGCCGGCGCCGCCGTGCGCCACGCTTCGACCGGTGACGAATGCGCACTCCCGTGCGATCACGTCCATGTCCGCCGAGTACGTGCCGACGTCGCAGGCGGTGAAGTAGCGCCCGTTCAGCGACTGCACGAAGCGTCCGTAGGCGCGCAGCAACGCCTCGGTCTTCACCGTGGCCGGGTCGCCGATGATGACGGCCTTGCCCCCGCCGAGGTCCAGGCCGGCGAGTGCGGCCTTGTAGGTCATGCCGCGCGAGAGCGCGAGGACGTCGGCGAGCGCGTCCTGCTCGGTGGCGTAGGGATAGAACCGCGTGCCCCCCAACCCGGGCCCGAGTGCGGTGGAGTGGATCGCGATGATCGCGCTGAGCCCGGAGGGCTCGTCTCGGCAGAAGACGACCTGCTCGTGTCCGGACGCCTGGGCGAAGACGCCCGGAGTCCCGGTCACGGCGCCGACGGCGGTGTCGGGCACGGTGGTGACCTTTCGGTTTCGGCCCGCGGGGGTGGTGCGGGCAACGGGGCCCGGCCACGGGAGTGGTGCGGCCGGTCGTGACCAGGGTAGGAGAAGCCGGCCGCTTCGTGCGACGAGGGTCACATGCCGCCCGCCCCGACGAGGGCGGCCTGCGACCCGGTCGGACTGCTCCGGCGACGCGCCGGCGACGCACATCCGGAACGGCGCGGGTTCCGTCCGTCGCGTGGTCGGTCGGACTGGCGGGGTCTGATAGCAGAGGATTGATGACCCGTTTAGACCATTGTCGGGATTTGCCCGTCCGCTCTACGCTTCATGCAACACTGGGGGACGGGGGAGCATGAACGGCCGGTCGGTCCGACTGGTCGCGCATGTCCTGTTGGGTAGGGACAACATGAGGGAGGCCCGATGAACACGCGGCCACCGGAGTCCGAGCCGTTGCTTACGCCTGCCGAGGTTGCTGCCATGTTCCGGGTCGACCCGAAGACGGTCACCCGGTGGGCGAAGGCCGGCAAGCTGAGCTCGATCCGGACCTTGGGGGGACATCGCCGGTATCGCGAGTCTGAGGTCCGTGAGCTGCTGTCGGGCATGGTCCCGGAGCAGCGGCGCGGGGACGAACGGGACTGAGCCGCCGAGCCGCCGCCTGGCGGCGGCGTCGGCTGCTCAGCGCGTCCCGGCACCCCGTGCGGGTGCCGGGACTCCCGCGCGCCGCGCGGAGGATCCTTGCACGCGCCGGCCCGTGCACCCGGGTCAGCGCAGCTCGTGCAGGTAGCCCGCGAGCCGTCGCGCCTCCTGCAGGCGCTGCTCGTAGGTGACGCCGAGAGCGATCAGGACCGCGCCGGCGGAGCCGATGAGCACCCAGCGTGGCACGGCGGCGCCCACGTACGGCGCGGCCAGCCACACCACCAGCACCGCTCCGACGGCAGCGCCCCATCCCAGCGGTGCCGCCCACTGCATCCGCGCCCCGGCGACCACCAGCGCGAAGCAGCCCAGACCGAGCAGCAGCGGCCGGACGCCGGTCGGGTCCGCGAGGACCCAGAGCAGTGAGGGCACCAGACCGAGCGACAGGGCGGCTGTGAGCGCCTGGGCGGTGCGGAGGTCGCGGTGGCGGCACAGCTGGACCAGACCGGTGGCGCCCAGGACCAGCGCGGCCGGCACCGTGTACGCCTCCACGGCGCCCACCCCGATCTCGTGGAGCCGCACCCAGCTGGCCGCCAGCAGCAGCAGTGCCCCGGCGGGCAGCAGCCGGCGCCGGTCGGAGCGCAGCAGCCCCAGGGCGGTGACGGCGGCGCCGGCCACCGTCAGGTAGATCGCCGTCCAGGTCTCCGCCTCCGGCTGCGGGGCGAGCAGCACCCCGGCGCTCACCAGCGGCAGTGCCGCGACGGCCGCGCCGACCTCGATCCCGGCCCGGGCCACCGCGCTGTCCGGGCACGCCCACACCCGCCCGGGCAGGGGTTGCACGAGGAGGGTCACCGCCGCGAGCACCACCAGGGTGGTCAGCACGCCCCACTGCGGGGCCACGCCCGCCAGGTAGGCCCAGGTCCAGCCGGACCCACCGGCTGCGGCCATCACCACCGCGCCGGCGACCGCGGAGGTGTCCGTGTGGGAGGCGTGCAGGTGCGCGGCTGCGGCGGCGAGCAGGGCGGCGGCCAGCGCGGCCGCGGTGAGCTCGGCGGCGGCCAGCGAGAGCGCGGCGGCCCCGGTCAGCAGCACCGCGCCGGACAGGAGCGTCAGGGGGGCCTGCCCGCGCCACCACCAGGCGACGAAGCCGAGGCCGAGGGCGGCTCCGGCGAGGACGGCGGTCCAGATCGGGACCTCGTGCAGCACGAGAGCCAGCACCGTCGCGACGGCGAGCAGGACGGTCACGACCCGCAGGTCGATGAGCACCGACCGGACCGGGGAGAGCGCGGTCCGTCCCGGGGCGGACGACGACCCGGCCGGCTCGCGAGCGCCACCGGTCGTCGTGGGCGCGGCGGCAGGGTGGCCGAGCATGCCGACCAGCACGGCCGCGGTGCCGAGCAGCGCCGCGACCACCACCGGGAGCAGCCAGCCGGGCGGGAGGTCGACCGCTGTCGAGGGCGTCGTGAAGCGGTCGGTGGGCGCCGCGGCCCAGGTCGGCACCGCGGCGTCGACCAGCATGGCCGCCGAGGTGGCGGTCATCGCGACGAGGAACCCGGTCACCACCAGGCCGGCGCCGAGCTCGAGCAGGACCGTCGCGGGCCGCCACCGCGGCGGGAGGAACCAGCCGCCCGCGGCCCCCGCCGCCAGGAGGGCCAGCGCGGTGAGCAGGAGCGTGGTCGCGCCCTCGTCGAGCGCCGGTGCCGCGACGGGCACCGCGAGCGTCACGAGCGCAACGGCGGCAGCGCCCACCCGGAAGGCGTGGGAGCGCCCCGGGAGGGCGGCCGCCCCGGCGGCCACCGTGGCGGCGGCGAGCAGCGGCCAGCCCCGGAGGTCGCCCCACACGCCGGTGAGGCTCGGGTGGTCGGTGATCCGCACCAGCCCGACGCCGACCAGGCCGGCCCACGACGCCAGCGCGACCACGACGGCCGTCCGCTGGGTCCACCGCAGCTCCAGCCGCGCCGCGACCGCGACCACCCCGCCGGCGACCAGGGTGGAAAGCAGCAGCCCGACCGCGACGCTGAACACCGGCTGTCCGGCAACGCCGAGGCAGACCGCCGCGGTGCCGAGCCCGGCGACGAGCTCTGCTCCCGTGAGCCGGCCGACGGGTGCGCGCCGCGCCGCGAGCCCGGCCGCCGTCCCGGTCGCGAGCAGCGCCGCGCCGAGCAGCAGCAGGTAGCTCGCGTCGGAGATGTCGCCGAGCCAGCCGGCGTCGCGGGCGCCGTAGAGGTCGAGCGTGAGCAGTCCCCACGCCAGGACCGACAGTGCCTCGGCGCCGCCCCGCAGGGGACGCCGGGCCAGGAACCAGGCCAGCGCGGCGCAGGCCAGCGTCACCACCACGAGCAGCGCGGTCCGCCCTCCGACGCCCAGAGCCGACCAGGTGACGGCCAGGAACACCAGCGCCGCGACGAGCACGCACCCGGCGCCCAGGCCGAGCAGGATCTTCGGGACCGACGCGGCGCCGAGCCCGCGGTGCCGGTCGCGCCGCGAAGGCGGGAACGGCGGTCCCGTCAGCGAGGAGGCCGACGGCGACGGCGCCGGCAGCGGCGGGGCGGCCGGTCCGACGCCCGCCGCGCGAGCGAGTGCCACGGCGCTCGGCGCGGTGCCGGCCGGTGTGGCCGCCTGCGCCCCGGCGGAGGCCCGTAGCTCGGCGAGCAGGCCGTCGGCGGTCAGCAGCGTCTGGTAGAGCCGCTGCGCGAGCGTCCCGGCCAGGGGAAGGCCGCAGGCCGGGCAGACGGGGAGGCCCGCCGTGATCGTGCCCGCACAGTCCGGGCAGCGGCGGGGGTCGGCGTAGCGCGTCATGTGCTCATCAAGCCATGAACGACCGCCCGTCGTGCAGGGAACGATCACCCAGGCCGGGTGAGTCCGGATGCTCATCTTGGGGACCGGCGGTGGCGGACGGGACTTCGGTCCCGGCGCCCGATGACCAGCAGCAGGTCCGGCCCGCCCCCTCAGGAGAACACGCTGGACCTGGTCGTCGAGGCAAGGTCGAAGGAGATGAGCGCGATGCTCGTGCGCGAAGTGATGAGCTCACCGGTGGTCAGCACCACGGCCGAGGCGTCGGTGCGCGAGGCGGTCCGCCTCCTGGACGAGCACGGCATCACCTCGATGCCGGTGCTGGACCGCGGCGGCCGCCTGGTAGGAGTGGTCAGCGAGGCCGACCTCGTGCGTGAGGTGCTCCGGCCCGACCCCCGGGCGCACATGATGCCGCCGGGCCGTGCCGGGACGCTTGCGGCGAGCCGGGTCGAGGAGGTGATGACCACCTTCCCCGTGACGGTGCACCCGGACGACGACCTGGCCGAGGCCGTGGACCTGCTCACCTCCACCTCGGTGAAGAGCGTCCCCGTCGTCGTCGACGGGGTGGTGGCGGGCATGCTGAGCCGGCGCGACGTCGTGCACCTGCTCGCCCGCAGCGACGACCGGATCGAGACGGAGGTCACCGAGCTGTTCCGCGCCGACGGGGTCGACTGGCTCGCCGACGTCCGGGACGGCACGGTGGACGTGACGGGGCCGGCCGGCGAGGCGGAGCGCCGGCTCGCAACCGCCCTCGCGGGCTCGGTCCCGGGCGTCGTCGCGGTGCGCGTTCGGTGACGGGTCGGGCGCTCACCCGGCTGGAGGACCTCGAGCGCACCCTGGGCCCGCTGCCGGACCGGCCGCGGGTGGTGGTCGCCGGCAACGGCGCGACGCCGTGGACCCTGCTGCGCTGCTTCGACCGGGCCGTCGAGCGCTACACCCTGCACCTGCTGAACGCCCACTGCGGCGTACCGGACCGCGAGGGGGTGGTCCTCGAGACCGCGTTCGTCGGGGCCGGGGTACGCCGCTCGCCGCGGCTCGCGTACGTGCCGGCCCGGCTGTCGCTGGTGCCGCAGCTGTTCGCCTCCGCGCTGCCGCCCGACGTGGTGCTGGTGCGCACCTCGCCGCCGTACGACGGCCGGGTGTCGCTGGGCCCGGAGGTGAACATCCTGCCGGCCGCCATCGAGGCGGTACGGCGGCGTGGCGGCGTCGTGGTCGGCCAGGTCGACCCCGCCGTGCCGTACGTGTTCGGCGACGGGGAGCTGCACCCCGACGTGTTCGACCACCTCGTGGAGGCGGGAGACCCGCTCGGGGTGCCGGTCCCCAGCGCGCCCGACGACGTCACCGCGGCGATCGCGGCGCGGGTGGCCGACCGGGTCGTCGACGGCGCCACGCTCCAGCTGGGGATCGGAGCGGTGCCGGACGCGGTCCTGGCCGGGCTGACCGGGCGCACCGGGCTGAGGGTGTGGTCGGAGATGGTCAGTGACGGCATCCTCGACCTCGAGCGGCGCGGTTGCCTCGACGGCCGGACGCCGCTGACCGCGTCGTTCCTGCTCGGCTCGGAGGAGCTCTACGCGTGGGCGAACCTGAACCCCCGGCTCCGGCTGCTGCGCACGGAGACCGTCAACGACCCCGGGCTGATCGCTCGCAACCGGCTGATGGTCTCGGTCAACACTGCACTGCAGGTGGACCTCTACGGGCAGGTCAACGCCTCCCGCGTGAACGGACGGATCCACAGCGGCTTCGGCGGGCAGACCGACTTCATCGTCGGCGCTCTGCACGCCGACGGAGGGCAGGCGCTGATCGCGCTTCGCTCGTGGCACCCGCGCGCCGACGTCTCCACGATCGTGCCGATGGTCGAGGAGCCGGTGACCTCCTTCCAGCCCTCCGCCGTGGTCACCGAGCAAGGTGTCGCGCCGTTGTTCGGCCACACGCAGGAGCAGCAGGCGCGCCACCTCGTGGAGCGGGCCGCCCATCCCGACGTCCGTGAGGAGCTCGTCGAGGAGGCACGCGCGCTGGGGCTGTTCGGCTGAGCCGGCCGCACCCGCCGCTCAGGAGCCGGGGTCCGACAGCGTTCGTCGCGGCCGCGGCCGAGGACAGCCACGGCTGCGAGCGCGGTGGACTCAGTCCGGCTGCTCCGCGAGCACCTCTGCGGGGTCGATGCCGCGGCGGACAACGGCGTCGGCCACTTCACTGAGCTTGCGACGTCGGCCCCGGGCGTAGCTGCGCAGCGCCTGGAAGGCTCCATCCATGCCGACGCCGCCGTGCTCGGCGAGCACCCCCTTGGCCTGCTCGATGACGATCCGCGTGTTCAGAGCCGCCTGCAGCTGCTCGGCGAGCATGGAGGCCCGGTGCAGGGAGCGCTGCTGGATGATGCCGATGGTGGCCACGTCGGCGAGTGCCTGGGCGATCCGCTGGTCCTCCGGCCCGAGCGGAGGAGCGGCTCGGGTGAACAGGTTCAGGCTGCCGATGGTCTCCTGGCGCAGCCGCATGGGCAGCGCGTGCACCGAGTCGAAGCCCTGCTCCAGGGCCGCCGGGGTGAACTGCGGCCAGCGTTCGTGGGCCGCGGCGAGCTCCGGCACGGTGACGACGACACCACCGCGGATGCAGTCGAGGCACGGCCCCTCGTGGTTCTGCAGCTGGAAGAGCTCGAGCAGGCGCGTCTCCTCGGTGGAGGAGGCGACGGGGCTCAGGTTGCCGCGCTGGTCGACCAGCAGGAGGCCTGCGGCCGTGACGGACAGCAGCTCGACGCAGGTCTGCACCAGCCGGTCGAGCAGCTCGACCACGTCGTAGTCCGCGACCAGCGTGTCCGCGAGCGCCACGAAGCGCTCGGCCAGCATCGAGTCGCGGGAATCGCCGTTCATCAGAGCCCCCTGAAGTGGTGAGGTGAATGGTTCACGGGTCCTCCTTTGAGAAACGGCGCTGTCCACCGACCACCTGTGACGCGAGCTCGGCCACGGCGATTCCTTCTGCGTACGCGGTTGCGCGGAGCCTCACCAGTGCGTCCTCGATGGAAGTGTCCAACTGGGCCATGACCATTCCTGCGGCCTGGTGCACCTTCATGGGGTACGCCTTCTCGACGACCGACTCCGGTGGTTCGGCGCCGAGCAACCAGCTGCCGATGGCGTCGACGGTCCGCAGGCCGAGGCCCAGCTGTTCGGTGTTCAGCGGTCCGGGCTCGCGGCGGTACAGGTCGAGGGTGCCCAGCGAGATGGCGCCGGTGCGGATGGGGAACGCGAAGACAGCGCGGACGCCGACGCGGCGCGCCTCGGTCATGAAGGTCGGCCACCGCGCGAGGACGCCTTCGCCCGGGTCGGACAGATCGCCGACCAGGACCGGCGAGCCGTGCGACGCCGCGTCGATGCACGGCCCCTCGCCCAGCGTGAACTGGAGGTCCTCGATGGTCGCCGACACCGGGTCGGTCGAGTGCACGGGCACCGGGACGCCGTGCGAGGACAGCATGCTCACGCCGCCGCCGTCGACGTCGGCCAGGCGCACGCAGACGTCGCACAGCTCGGCGACGCGGGTTCGGGCGGTCGCGCCGCTGCGGTCGTCGGTGGGAGTGCGGCCGTCGGGCTCCATCTCACCTCCCCGTTGGTCCGCCGATCTCGGCCCGCAGACGCAGGTCGTGGAGTTCCCCACCCTACTGCGTGACGTCGGCGCGCACACCCGCGCCAGGGGACGGGACCCGGCGGATCCGACACGTTTTGTGGTGTCGCCGATCGGGTAGTGAGACTAGAATGCTCATAGAGGCTCATCAGCGCCGAGACCCCGCGTGATGCGTCGCCGTGCACCATGGCGAAAGGGGTCGGTGTGTCTGCCCGTTGGTCCTTCCAGGAGACGTGGCCGAATGATCCGGCGAGTGTGGCGCTCGCCCGTGGCTTCGTCGTCGACCATCTGGAGACCCAGCTGCTCTGGCAGCTGGTCTTCGACGTCCGTCTCGTGGTCAGCGAGCTGGCCACCAACGCAGTCCGCCATGCCCGGACACCGTTCACCGTGGTCCTCGAGCGCTCCCCCGACGGGGTGACGCTGCGCGTCCACGACGGCTCGTCCCGGTCTCCGAACCCGGCACCCCGCGACAGCCATGCCTCCAGCGGGCGCGGCCTGACGCTGGTCGACGCCTACGCGTCCGCCTGGGGCGTGGAGGGCGACGCCTCGGGCGATGGCAAGCAGATCTGGGCGAGCTTCGACCTCGCGGGGCACGCCGGCTACGCGGGCGACGTCCGGACGGCGGGGCGCGGCGGGCCGGTCCAGCCGGTCGCCTGAGGCGGCGCGGGCTGCCGAGCCGGCGCGCCGCCGTGCGGGGGGCGGCAGCGCGCCGGCTCAGTGACCCGCGCGGCGCTCCCTACCCCGGCGCGCCGGCGCGGGAGCACGTTTTCGGTGCACTCGGCGGGGTAACGGGCTCCGACACCGTACGCACCGTATGCACCCGCACCCGACCGACGAGGAGTCACGCATGCCCGCCGACCAGACCGACAGCGACACCCGCCACGACCCGGCACAGGTGCACACCCAGCCGGAGACCGAGGGTGAGCAGCTGCCGGAGCCCGGTGCCGCCGGCTCGGTGACGCCGGAGATGCGCGACGAGCCCGACCACGGCGAGGACAGCTACGAGGGGAGCGGCCGGTTGAGCGACCAGGCGGCGCTCGTGACCGGCGGCGACTCCGGCATCGGCCGGGCGGTGTCGCTCGCGTTCGCCCGCGAGGGCGCCGACGTGGTGATCGCCTACCTGGAGGAGGAGGAGAAGGACGCCCGCCGCACGGCCGAGCTGGTGGAGGCCGCCGGCCGCCGGGCCGTGCTCGTGCCGTCCGACCTGACCAGCGAGGCGTCCTGCCGGCTGCTGGTCAAGCGCACCGTCGAGGAGCTGGGCCGCATCGACATCCTCGTGAACAACGCCGCCTTCCAGAAGTCGCAGCCCGGCGGCATCGCGGAGATCAGCACCGAGCAGCTCGACCGGGTGATGAAGACGAACCTCTACGCGCTCTTCTGGCTCTGCCAGATGGCGCTGCCGCACATGAAGCGCGGCAGCAGCATCATCAACACGACGTCGGTGCAGGCGTCCTCGCCGTCGCCGCACCTGCTCGACTACGCCACCACCAAGGCCGGCATCGCGAACTTCACCCGGGGACTGGCCGAGATGGTGGCGCCCGACGGGATCCGCGTCAACGCGGTGGCCCCCGGGCCGATCTGGACGCCGCTGATCCCGGCCACGATGCCGCCCGAGGCCGTCGAGGACTTCGGCAAGCAGACGCCGCTCGGCCGCGCGGGACAGCCGGCCGAGGTCGCCCCGGCGTACGTCTTCCTCGCCTCGACCGCGGCCAGCTACATCACCGGTGAGGTCCTCGCCGTCACCGGTGGCAGCCCGGTCACCGTCTGACCCACAACCCCGATTCGTCCGCCCTTCCGAGCGGTCCCGCCGCGGAGGAGGAGCGGACGAATCGGGGTTCGGGCTACCGGTCCTCGTCGACGACGTGGACGGCGGCCTCCTCGGCGCTCGCGGCGGCGCCGTCGATGCCGACGTCCTCGGCGACCAGGTCCTTCTCGGTGTCGGTGTGCGCGCCCTCGTCCTCGGCGACCAGACGGCCCGCGCGCTGCTCGCCGACCTCGCCGCTGACGTTCGCGGCCTCGGTGGCGGCCTGCTCGTAGGGGTCGGGCTCGGGGACCTCCTGGGCGACCCGCTGGTCGAGCGTCTCGCCGAGCTCCTCCTCGAGCGGGGTGTTGCCGTAGCCCTCGGCGACCGACCACTTCTCCGGTGGCGAGTAGCCCTCGTCCATGGGCTCGGCGAGCCCGCGGTCGTCGGAGAGGCTGTCACCCTCGCCCTGCGGCTGGGTCTCGTCGTCCACGCTGTAGCCGTGGTAGCTCTCCTGCTCGTTCGAGGACCCGTCGGCCGCGTCGGCCGCGTCGGTGCCGATCTGCTCGGAGATGTTCTCGTTGCCGCTCTGTTCAACCATGGCTGGTGGGTACCCGATGGTCCCCGCCGATAACCGCCCCCCACCCCGATTCGTCCGCGTTTCCGAGCCCCTCTCCTGTGGAGGAGGAGCGGACGAATCGGGGTGTCAGAGGCCGACGAGGTCCCGTGCGCGCGCGACCAGCTGGTAGTGCGAGACGGCCCAGAAGGCGGCGCCGGCCGCGGCGAGCCCCGCGACGGTGACGATCGTCGAGCTGACCGGGTGCCGCTTGGCGTGCTGCCAGGCCTCGAGCCCCTGCTTCCGGCCTCGTTCCCAGAGCCGATGGGCCCAGGCGAACTCTCTCGACCAGATCCACAGTCCCAGCACCACGGGCGGGATGGTCAGCGGCCCCGGGAGTACGACGAGCGCGCCGCCGAGCGCGATGAGGGCCAGACCGACGACGAACACGGCGATCCGGTAGGTCAGTCGCAGGGCCGGGTTGTGACCGCTCCGGGCGCGCCGGCCGTGACGCGCCCCGTCCGCCCCGGTGCCAGGAGCCTCGCGCTCCATGTCAGTGCTCACCTCGACGCCGTACCCCGATCCCCGCCCGCCCAGCCCGCCGGCCACTGCGCCGCCCGTCTCGCCGCCCGCCCCGCCGCGCGGGTCCCGCGGGGCCGGGCACCGCCGGGACGCTCCTCACAGGCGGTCGAGGACGGGAGCCAGCCGGCGCAGCTCGTCGAGGTGCACCGCGGTGAGCCGGCCCAGCACGTCCTGCCCGCGGGGGGTCAGCTCGAGGCGCACCCGCCGCTGGTCGTCGGGGTCGCGGACCCGGCTCAGCAGGTCGAGCGCCTGGGTCCGGTCGACGAGCTCGCTGGCGGTGTGGTGCTTGACCAGCAGCGCCGCGGCGACGTCCCGGATCGTCGGCGCCGGCCCTCGGTGACCACGGACGGCGAGCAGCAGCTGGTGCTGCGCATGGGTCAGGCCCTGCCCGGCGGCCGCCTCCCGGCTCCACTGGTCGAACTCGCGCAGCCGGACCCGGAAGTCCAGCAGACGTGCGTACTCGTCGTCGTTCGGCACGGGTCCGATAATATGTCGTCTCCCGATACTTTTCTCGCGAGGTGACCCCTGCCGTGACGAACTCCGCCACCATCCGCGACGTCCGCCACCTCGGCGACTTCACCGCGACCCCGAGGATGCTGGCGATCACGGCCCTGGCGGTCCCGATCGGTGCGCTGGCGGCAGTGGCCTCCTGGATGCTGGTCCGGCTGATCGGGCTGATCACGAACGCCGTCTTCTACCAGCGCCTCGGCACCGCGATCGTGGCGCCGGGCGCGCAGGACCACAACCCGCTGCTGGTGCTGCTGGCCCCGGTCGCGGGTGGCCTCGTCGTCGGTCTCATGGCTCGCTTCGGGTCCGAGCGGATCCGCGGGCACGGCATGCCCGAGACGATCGAGGCGATCCTGACCCGCGGCAGCAAGGTGCAGCCGCGGGTGGCCGGGCTGAAGCCGGTCTCGGCCGCGGTCGCGATCGGCACCGGCGGGCCGTTCGGGGCCGAGGGGCCGATCATCATGACCGGCGGGGCCCTCGGATCGCTGATCGCCCAGTTCCTGCGGCTGACCGCCGACGAGCGCAAGACCTTGCTGGTCTCCGGGGCGGTGGGGGGCATGGCGGCCACCTTCAACGCCCCCCTTGCCTCGCTGGTCCTCGCCGTGGAGCTGCTGCTGTTCGAGTGGCGCCCGCGCAGCCTCGTGCCGGTCGCAGCCGCGGTCAGCGTGGCCGCCGTCGTGCGGGAGCCGCTGCTCGGTCCGGGACCGTTGTTCCCGGCGCCCGGGGAGCTGCACGTCACTACGGCGGCGTACCTGCTGTGCGTGGTCTCGGGCGTGCTGTCCGGCCTGTTGGCGCTGGTGGCGACCGCGCTGGTCTACGCCTCGGAGGACCTGTTCGCCAGGCTGCCCGTGCACTGGATGTGGTGGCCGGCGGTCGGCGGGCTGGTGATCGGCGTCGGCGGGCTGTTCGTGCCCGAGGCGCTCGGCGTCGGCTACGACATCATCGACGCCGAGCTGACCGGGTCGATCGGGCTGAGCCTCGTGGTCGGCGTCCTTGTCGTCAAGACACTCATCTGGTCGCTGTCGCTGGGGTCGGGCACGTCCGGCGGGGTGCTCGCGCCGATGTTCATGATCGGCGGCGCGCTCGGTGCCCTGGAGGGGCACGTGTTCACCTCGGTCGGCCCGGGCTTCTGGGCGCTGGTGGCCCTGGCCGGGGTGCTGGGCGGGGTGATGCGCTGCCCGCTCACCGGCGTCGTGTTCGCGATGGAGCTGACCGAGCGCTGGGACGCCCTGGTCCCGCTGGTGATCGCGGCGACCACCGCGTTCGCCGTGTCGGTGCTGCTGCTCAAGCGCTCCGTGCTCACCGAGAAGATCGCACGCCGGGGGCTGCATCTGAGCCGGGAGTACGACGTCGACCCGCTCGAGGTGGTCTTCGCCGACGAGGTCATGAGCAAGGACGTGCTGGAGTTCTCCGAGGACCTGGTCGTCGCCGAGGCGGTGCAGGAGCTGGGAGCGCCGCTCGACGGCGGCAACGGCTGGTTCCAGCGGCTGTACCCGGTCGTCGACCCGGCCGGTCGGCTGAGCGGGGTGGTGACCCGCCGTACCCTCCTGCACGAGGAGGCCGCCGGGCACGGTGACCGGACCATGGCCGACCTCTGCCGACCGCCCGCGGCCGTGGTGCACGGCGACCAGACCCTGCGCCACGTCGCGGAGCTGATGTCGCGCGCGGAGGTCAACCGGGTCCCGGTCGTCGACCACGAGGATCCGGGCGTCGTGGTCGGCGTGCTCTCGCTGACCCAGCTGCTCACTGCCCGTCAGCGCGACCAGCAGGAGGCGCGCGAGCGGGAGCGGGTGCTCCGGGTCCGGCTCGTGGCGCCTCTGTTCCCGCGCCGCTGAGCACCAGCCCGCCTCGGGCGTCGGGCCGGGGCCGGCCCTCAGGTGTGGAGCTGACGGGCAGCCTGCACCGCGTCGGTGAACCGCCAGCGGCGGTCGTCGGTCGACCCGTCGACGGCTCGCCCACCCAGCCGCTGCGGGCGTTCGAGGTGCCGTCGCGACGCGCGTCCGGGCGCTCGTACGGCGTGCTGGTCCTGGTCGCGCTGCTGCGGGTCCTGGTCGCGCTCACTCATCGGGGGAGCCCCTCTCGCCGTGACCTCTCGGCGATGGGCCGGCAGTCGGTCGTCGTCAGAGCGGTCACCACCGATGCCCGACCCGCCGCTGCGTAAGCGAACCGGTGCGGGCGAGGGGGACGCGAAGGCGCGTCGGCGAGAAGGGGCATGTCCACCGTCCGGGGCAGTCAGAGCCACCGGGGTTCTCGGGCGGCACCTTGCGAAGCAAGGGGCGAGTAGGACGTCTCCGACGGTAGCAATGCCTTGACGAGGTGACAACGATGGGCGCGGACAATGACCCGGACGGGCCATGCCGCGGCGAGTCGTCCGTTTCGTCCCGTGGTGGTGCCTCAGTCGTCAGGCAGCGACCTGCCGTCGAGAACCTCGGCCGACACCTGGTTCACCGAGATCTGCCTGCTCCGGGCATCACGGCGCATCCGGTCGAACGCCGTCTCGGGGTCGATGCCGTCGCGCCCGGCGAGGAACCCCTTGGCGCGCTCGATCAGCAGCCGGGTCTCCAGCGCCGTCTGCAGCTGCGCGGCGCGCTCCTCGGCAGCCTCCTGCGCCGTGCGGCGAAGGCTGACCCGCAGGTTGCAGACGACCCCCCGCACGTGCGGGTCGTCGAGCAGGTTCGTCAGCGCCGCCTCGACCCACGTCCAGCCGCCGTCGCAGCGGACCCGCATCTCGACCGGCGCGTGCACTCCCGGACGCGCGACGACGGAGGCCAGGAAGTCCCCGAGGGTCGCCCGGTCGTCGGGGTGCAGCAAGGGGATCACCGACGCGCCCAGCACTTCCTGGTCGCTCCAGCCGAACAGCTGCGTGACCGCCGGGCTCGCGTAGGTCACCACCGCGTCGGAGCGCAGCACCAGCGCTGCGTCCGTGGACCGCTCCAGGAGCGGTCGGACGGCGGTGCCGAGGTTCGTCGAGACCCCGACGATGCCGACCAGCTCGCCGTCGCGGTAGATGCCGGCGTCGGTGACCAGCGCCGGGAACGTGCTGCCGTCCTTGCGGCGGCAGGGGAATCCGCCGGACCAAGGTACGCCGGTGCGCAGCGCGCCCATGATCTCCTCGGCCACCTCCAGAGCCATGTCCGGCACGCTGAGCTCGCTGATGTCTCGACCGAGGGCCTCCTCGGCGGTCCAGCCGTAGAGGCTCTCGGCGGCCTTGTTCCAATAGACGACGTGTCCGCTGGCGTCGGTGGTGATGACCGCCTGTCCCATGGCGTCGAGCTGCTCGACGGCATCGGGTTCCGCGCGGTGCTGCTCACCACTCACAGGGACCCCCCTGTCTCCGGTGTCGGATGGTTGGGAACGATCCTAAACCGGGAGAGCCGGGGGGCTCATGACGAGTCGCCGGCGACCACGAGGATTGCGGGGGCGCGGCTCAGGCCTCGACCCACCTGGCCTCCTGGTCGAGCACGTCGCGGGCGTGCTTCTCGACCAGGATCGGGACGAAGTCGCGGACCCGGGCACCGTCCAGATCTCGGTGTGCGGCGTCGACGACCCAGGTGACCAGCTCCTGGTCGACGGCGGGGTACCGCCGCCGGAGCCGCTCCACGACATCGGCGACCCGGCGCTCCTCGTCGGGAGCGACCTGGGATACGAGGGTCATGTCTGATGGTGACGCGCACCGGTCGCGCACCTCAAGTGAACACTTGGTGAACGACATCCCTGTCGGCGGCCGGTCCCCGAAAGCCGAACGCCCCCGCCGGGCGAGCGGCGGGGGCGGGCTGCAGGCCGGTGACCTGCTGTGGTGGTGGGCAGGGGCGGGGTCGAACCGCCGACCTTCCACTTTTCAGGCGGACGCTCGTACCAACTGAGCTACCTGCCCCACCCCGGGAACATGAGGAGGCCTGCTCGTGCGGAGAAGAGCCCACATGCCTCCCGGACTCGCAGAAGCATACATGGGCTGACCGTGATGTCTCTTGTCGGCCGGTAGCCCCGGCTGAGCCACGCCTCCTTCCCCTGGTCGCAACGCCGGTCCGGAGGCGGTGCTCACCCCTCGAGGAGCTTCGTCATCCGCATCCGGGTGAGCTCGAGACCGTCCACGACCACCGCCTCCGTCTCCAGCGGCGCATAGCCGAACCGCTCGAACACCGGCATCGCCCGCCACGACGCGTGCGTCACCAGGCCATCGAGGCCGGCGGCGCGTGCCGCTGTCTCGACCCGGGCGAGCAGCTCCCCGGCGATGCCACGACCCGTGTGGTCGGGGTGCACGAACAGCTGGTCGACCTCTCCGCGCTCGAGGGAGCCGATGGCGGTCAGCGACACGGTCGCGAACCCGATCGCGGCTGCGGAGCCCGCCTCGGCGGCGACGAAGCCGGTGGTGTCTCGGATCATCCGTCGATGTGCAGCGAGTGTGCGTCGACGGGCCCAGGCGCTTCGCTGGGCCAGCGTGTAGTGCTCTGCGGCCGACACCATGATCGCCGCTCGGCTGAGGTCGCACAGAGCCTGGGCATCGGCCAGGACGGCCGGGCGGACGAGGAACCCACCGTCGCCCGGCCCGGTGGCGACGTACGTCGTCACCGGCAGCGAGGACGGCCGGCCGGGCGGGGCCGAAGAAGAGCGGAGGCCGGGGGTCTGGGGGTGCATGGGGGTCCGTTCGTGCTGGGGGCGACCCGGTCGGCGGGCACCTGCCGGGGCGCCGGCGGACGCCCCGGCAGGCACGTGGCCGGTCGGGCCTCGGGGATTCAGCCCCAGCGGGGCTGTTCGTCGGGGCTGATGCCGAGGGAGAACTTGGCGACCAGCTCGTGGGTGAGCGCGGAGTTGCCGGGGTGGATGCGACCCAGGCGTGCGTCGCGGAAGAGCTGCTCCATCCGGTTGCGGGTGAAGATCCCGGCGCCGCCCGACAGCTCCATGGCGGTGTCGACGACCTGCCAGGCCTGGGTGACCGCGACGTGCTTGGTCGTGAGGATCTTCAACGGCCATAGGGCGCCGTGGTCGGTTCCGGTCGACCACTGCTCGCTGACTCGGGTGAGGTGTGCGTCGACGGTCTCCAGCGCCATCCGCATCTCGGCGACCTGGTGCTGCACCTCGGGGTGGTGGGCCATCGAGCGGGTCAGCGCGATGGAGCCGCGCTGGTGGACGCGCTCGACGGCGAGGTCGAAGGCACGCTGGGCGATGCCGGTGTAGACCTGCGCGAACCCGAGCATCGCCCAGGCGAAGACGGCGACCTGGAACGGGCCGGCGCCGGCGAAGCCCGCGGGGCAGGTCAGGACCACGTCCTCGTCGGCGAGGAAGGTGCCGTCGAGAACCGTGTCGTGGCTGGCCGTGGCGCGCATCCCGAGGACGTCCCAGGTCTGCTCGATGCGGTAGTTGTCGGCGTTGCGGGGGATGAACCCGTGCACGATGACCGGTGCCGCGGCGTCGCTGGTGTCGATGGCGTGCACGCCGAGCCAGTCCCACACCGGCGAGAGGCTGCCGAAGATCTTGCGGCCGGTGAGCCGCCAGCCGCCGTCCACGCGGGTGGCCTGGGTCGTGGAGAGGAACAGCGGGATGTCGTTGCCGGACTCGCCGTGGCCGGCGGCGAACACGTCTCCTGCGGCGGCGCGTTCCAGGACCCACGCCATGCTGTCGTCGCCGGCGCGGAGCAGGTCGGCGGCGACACCGGTCCAGTAGAAGTGCATGTTCACCGCGATAGCGGTCGCCGGCGCGTGGTAGGCGAGCCGTCGCTGCAGGGCACCGATCTCGGCGAGGCTGCGTCCCGGGCCGCCGTACTCGGCGGGCAGCGCGAGGTCGAGGTAGCCCGCGGCCTTGAGCTCGTCGAAGTCCTCGGTGAAGAACCGGTTCTCCCGGTCGTAGCGCGCTGCGCGGGCGTCGAAGCGGGAGAGCATCGCATCGGTCAGGACGGACGCGGCGGTGGCGCCCGCATCGCCGGGCGACGTGCTGGTCGAGGTTGCCGTGGTGGTCATGGTCATGGTCATGGTGGTTCCTTCCGGTCGGCTGGCGGGTCGACCCCACCGTGGACCCCGCGCGTGTGCGCAACCGTGTGACGGTGGACGAGCCGCTCACGCTGCGTGCTCGCGTGGGACGGCCGGCGTCTCAGGAGGCGATGTCGCGGCGGTTCAGCAGCGCGGTGGCGGCGGCGACCAGGAGCGACGCGGCTGCGACCAGGAGTGCGAGTCCCGTCCAGTCGGGACCTGTCGACAGCGGGTCGGCGCCGTACGCC
The DNA here is from genome assembly GCA_963835385.1 of uncultured Actinomycetota bacterium. GTDB lineage: Bacteria > Actinomycetota > Actinomycetes > Propionibacteriales > Nocardioidaceae > Nocardioides_B. The sequence goes on along the minus strand of CAWIFK010000010.1, from coordinate 436,815 downwards.
CACTGGAAGGGGGAGATGCCGCCCAGGCCGGCTCCCCCGGACAGCTGGGGACCGAGCGTGTGCAGGAGGTAGCCGAGGACGGCGACGGCCGCGGCTCCACCCATGGCCGCGACGCGGCTGCCGGTCGCTGCGCCGATGGCGAGTGCCACACAGCCGTGCACGAGGGCGAGGCCGGCCAGCGCCAGGGTGACGGCCACGATCCCGGACAGGGACAGGTCCAGCTGCGCCGGCGTGTTCAGGGTGAGGGTGAGCAGGCCGACGAAGAACGCCAGGGCGACCACGGTCAGGGCGACTCCGGCGGCACGCTCGAAGGTGACGCGGGAGCGGCTGACGGCGTGCGCGAGCGTGAGCTCGAGTCCGCCGCGCTCCTCGTCGCCCGCGACCGCACGGGCGCCCGCACCGATCGCGGCGATGGTGAGGAGCAGCATGCCGAGGAGCCCGAAGACGGTGGACTGGGCGTAGCCGGCGCCGTCGGACATCTGGGTCATGCCGAACGCCTCGGCGACATCCGGGGGCAGCGAGTCGACGCTGCTCTGCAGGGCGCCGCTACTGGTCAGGGAGGGGAAGAGCGGCAGGTACATCAGCACGACGAGGGCGAGCCCTGCCGCCCAGCCGATCGTCGCTCGCCGGTTGTCGCGGAGCCATCGCCGCAGCACGGGAGTCGTCATGTCGCCACCTTCTCGGAGTAGAGCCGGAGCACCGCGGACTCGAGGTCCGGTTCCTCGGCGACCAGGTCCAGCACGGTGAACCGCGCAGCCGCCTTGATCACCGAGTCGGGGGAGCCCTGGATGTCGACTCTCACCTGACCGTCATGGGCGTGCACCTCTCGCACGCCGGGCAGGTCGAGGAACGTCTCGGCGCCGACGGGCTCGGCGAACCGCATCAGGACGCGGTGCTCGGCGCTCCGGCGCAGGGTCTCCGGGTCGGAGACGGTGAGGACCGTGCCGTCGCGGACGATGGCGACGCGGTCCGCCACCTGCTGCACCTCGGACAGGACGTGCGAGCTGAGGAAGACTGTCTGGCCCTGCGCGCGGGCTTCGCGGACCATCGCGAGGAACTCCTGCTGGAGGAGTGGGTCGAGCCCGCTCGTCGGTTCGTCGAGAACGAGCAGGTCGGGCTGGTGTGCGAAGGCCTGCACGAGGCCGACCTTCTGCTTGTTGCCCTTGGACAGCGTCCGCACGGGCCCGGACACGTCGAGCCCGAGCCGGTCGGCGAGTCCGTGCAGCCGGGCCTCGGAGACGCCCCCGTTGAGGTCGGCGTAGAACCGCAGCAGCTCCAGGACCTGCGCCCGGCCGTCCAGCCTCAGCTCCCCCGGCAGGTAGCCGATCCGGCGCCGCAGCGAGGCGTCGGCGAAGCGCGGGACGGCGCCGAGGACCTCCAGACGGCCGGACGTGGGTCGGATGATGTCGAGCAGCATCCGCATGGTGCTGGTCTTCCCGGCTCCGTTGGGTCCGATCACGCCGTACACCTCGCCGGGTGCCACGTCGAGGTCGATGCCGCGGACCGCCTGGTGGTTGCCGTAGTTCTTGACCAGCGACTCGGCGACGATGACGCTCACGAGCTCTCTCCTTGCGGTCGTCGGCCCTCGGCGTGGAACCCGTCGAGGAACCGGGTGTCGGTGAACAGCCCGTGGGTGTAGATCTCCAGCGCGGGGCCCGCGATCCGGACGGCCGCGGTCACCTCGTCGGGCGCCGCGAGGGCGTGGGCCGCCAGCGGTCCCAGGAGGAGGTTGGACAGGCCCCAGCCGACCAGCAGGGTCGCCCGGGCACGAGGATCCGGTGTGCTCCCGATCGTGCCGGCGCGCTCGGCGTCGGCGAGGTAGTCGACGGCATCGTCGACCATTCCGGTGTAGATGCGCACTGCCGCCGGGCCGCCCTCGTGCAGGAGCCGGGCCAGGTAGCGCAACAGGGGCTCGGCGTCGCCCACGGTGGCGAGGTACGCCTCGAGGCTCGGTGGGCCGGGGCTCGTCATCGCGGCCTGCTTGCCTTCGCGGACCAGCCGCAGGAGGTGCTCGTCGCACGCGTCCCGCAGGCCCTCCTTGGACCCGAAGTGGTGCACCACGAGCGCTGGCGAGACGCCGGCGCCCGAGGCGATCGCGCGCATCGACGTACCGGCGAAGCCGTCGCGGCCGAACAGCGTCACCGCCGCGTCCCGGATCCGGGCGCGGGCCGTGACGTCGGAGTGGGCTGAACGCATGTTCAGCATGCTAAACGCATGTTCAGTTCCGTGGCAAGGGCAGAGCTCGCCGGAATGCTGCAGCGGTCCATGCCGGGGGCGTCCGAGAGGCGGCGCGCCCGGCGACAGCTCACCGCACCTGACAAGTGCGGTGTCGCAATGGTCTGTACCAGGGTTGAACCGGCCGTGGGCGGGATTTTACGGTGATTCCGTTCGAGCGGCGCCTCCCCCGTGGCGTCGCTCGAACGTCGTGGTGGCTGCTCGTCGGTGCCTATCGCCGGCGGCCGGGATGCGCGTGAGGGCGCTGTTGGGTTCGGCCGCCCCCGACTGTTCCCCGGGCCGTTCCCCAACAGCGCCCCGAGGCCAGTACCCATTCGCGTCCAGCCGATGCGCTGTCTAGACGGCACGGACCGGCGCGGCGGACCCTGTGGCCGCGGACGCGCCCGTCGGCGTCGCGTTGCGCCGGGGCAACGGCTTGCGGGCCCTCAGCTCGCGCCGAGCCGGCTGGGGCGCTCAGGCCTCGAGGAGGACCTCGCTCTGCTCGAGCCGTGGCAGCCGCTCGTACCACGCGTTCTCGCCCGGTCGGCCGATGTTGACCACCAGCAGGGTCTGCAGGCTGGTGCCGGCGAAGAACTCCTCGTCGATCCCGGTCGCGTCGAAGCCGGCCATCGGGCCGGCGGCGAGGCCGGCCGCGCGGATGCCGAGCAGCAGGTAGCCGATCTGCAGGGTGGCGTTGAACCGTGCCGTCTCGGTGCGCTTCTCCTCGTCCGCGAAGGCCTCGCGTGCGCCGGGGAAGTGGGGGAAGGTCCGCGCGAGGTGCTCGTGGAAGTCGGTGTCCGCGGCCAGGACTGCGACTAGGGGCGCCGACGCCGTCTTGTCCCGGTTGCCGTCGGCCATGTGCTTGAGCAGTCGCTCACGCGGCTCTCCGTCGCGCACCAGCAGGACGCGCAGCGGCTGGGCGTTCATCGCGGTCGGCGCGTGCTTCACCAGGTCGTAGATCGCGGCGACCTGGTCGTCGCTCACGGGTTCGTCGGTGAACGTGTTCGCGGTGCGGGCCTCACGGAACAGCAGGTCCTGGGCCTCGGGGGAGAGTCGGAGTGCAGTGTTCATGACCCGTGCAACAGTGATTGACCATTCAACTATTCCTGAGAACCCCGATTCGCCCGCGGTCCCCCGGCGGGGACGTGGCTCCCAACCGCGGACGAATCGGGGTGGAGGGACGAGAAAGCGCCCCGGACGACTGTGCGTCCGGGGCGCTTCACTGGTGGCGACCCCGACGGGACTCGAACCCGCGGCCTCCGCCGTGACAGGGCGGCGCGCTAACCAACTGCGCTACGGGGCCAGGTGTGGATCTGTGGTGCTTCGTGCCTCTCAACAGCAGGCGGCGCAATGCTAACGCACTGACCGCCACACTCCGAATCGGGATCCGGAGCTTGCTCCGACCGGGGTCGGAGCAGTACCCCCAACGGGATTCGAACCCGTGCTACCGCCGTGAAAGGGCGGGGTCCTAGGCCGCTAGACGATGGGGGCTTGTCCTCGAACTTCCCTCAAAGCCGTCGGGCACGACTGCCGTCAGGGACCGGAAAAGCATAGGGCCCGGCATCTTCCCCGCCAAATCGGGAGGATCGACAAGGCGATCAGCTCCTCGGCGCGGTGCGGCAACCGCCGGACGGGACACCCGTTGGAGCGGCGCGGGAGGATGGCGCCGTGATCGAGATGACCCGTCACCACTTCGAGGGCCTGGTCGCCGAGGCGCTGGACACCGTGCCGGCCGAGCTGGCCGCCCTGATCGACAACTGCGTGGTGCTGGTCGAGGACGAGCCCCCGGCCGACGACCCCGACCTGTTGGGCGTCTACGACGGCACGCCGCTGACCGAGCGCGGCGGCGACTACGTGATGGCACTGCCGGACCGGATCACGATCTTCCGCACCCCGACCTTGGACATGTGCGCCACGGAGGCGGAGGTCGTGGAGGAGGTGCGGATCACCGTCGTACACGAGATCGCCCACCACTTCGGCATCGACGACGACCGGCTGCACGAGCTGGGCTACGCCTGACGCCTCGACAGCGAATGACTGACGCCTGAACAGCGACTGCTTGACGCCTGAACAGCGAAAGACTGACGCCTCAACGGGGGAGGGCGGGCGGATCAGAGGTCGGGTACGTGGGTCGGGCCGGTCCAGGGTGCCGGCGGCTCGCCGGCGGCCTGGCGGGCGAACTCGCCGAGGTACCAGCGCCGCAGCGCGACCACCTCCGGGACCGCCGGCATCGTGAGCAGGCCCTGCTCGCGGGCGAAGTCGTCGATCCCGTCCATCAGCGCGGCGGCCCGGCGCATCGTGTCCGGCGCCTGGGGTGGCACCCGGTAGTCGAGGTCGACCCGGTCCCGACCGGAGTCGATCGCGGAGTCGAGCGTGCCGACGCCGACCGCCTGCGCGCGCTCCTCCTCGATCTGCAGGGTGAGGTCGGTGATCTGCTCCGCGAGCGGGTAGACGCCGGGATGGTTCAGGGCGAGGATCCGGAGCTCGCGGCGGATCTCGGCGTACCAGAGCCGGAACTCGGCGAAGAGCGGCACCGGCATCTGGAGCAGCCGCACGTGCACCATCGTGGCGGGGTCGAGCCGGCGCAGCTCCAGCCGCTCGGCGACCACACGGTCGAGGTCGAAGACGTCACCCTGGGGCTCGGAGCCGACGTCGGGGGCGTCCACCGGCTCGAACCACACCACCTTGCCGTCACTGGAGAGGTCCGCCCCCCACCGGGAGGAGTACAACGAGACCAGGCCGAGGCCGCGGCCCACCATGCTCAGCAGGTGCTCGTCGTCGGCCATCTCGGCGTTGACCTCGGGCGGCCGGGGGGAGGTGTCGTGGACCTCGACGCGCGGGTGCTGGGACGTGCCGCGCACGCGCACGGAGATCGGCGGCGCCGCGTGCAGGATCGCGTTCGTGACGAGCTCGGAGACGCCGAGCTCGGCGGAGTCGACGAGGTCCTCACGCCCCAGGTCCTGGAACGCCTCGACGACCCACTTGCGTGCGCGTCGCACCGACTGGGGCTCGGGGTCGAGCAGCAGGCGCGGACTCACAAGCGAGACATTACCTATTCGACCGTTGTGCACGCGGTTGCAACGGCGGCGGGTCCGGCGCGGGTGCGAGCGTGGTCAGGCGTGCCGCGGCCCCGGCTCAGCGGTCGAGGTGCCGCGCCCACGCGAAGCAGAACAGCCCGTAGCAGGCCATCCCGGCCGCGATCACGGCCAGCCCGACCGGCCCGAACGGCTGGTCGAGCAGCTCCTTGAGGGCCTGGTCGAGCCCGCCGGACTGCTTCGCGTTGTGGTTGACGGCCGCGAAGACGAACAGCACCCCGACCAGCGCCAGCGCCGCGCCCTTCGACAGGTAGCCGATCTTGCCGAACAGGACGTAGGCGCGCCCGTCGCTGCCGCTGTTCCCCTCGGCGTCCAGCTTGCTGCGGAACTTCTCGGTCCAGCCACGCCAGGCCTCGACGCATGCGACGGTGATGATCGCGACGCCCACCAGACCGACCAGCACCTGGCCGGCCGGCACCGACATCAGCTTGGCGGTCCAGGTCTGGGTCGAGCTGCCGCCCCCGCCGGAGGACCCCACCGCGATCCTGAGGGCGGTCACGCCGAGGACGCCGTACAGCACCACCTTGCCCGCGGAGGTGACCCGCTTGACGACGCGCTTGCCGCCGTCGGCGTCGCGGTGCCCGACCGCCGCCTCCAGCGCCTGCCAGACCACCAGCGCGAAGAACCCGGCGGCGAGCACGTAGAGCAGGATCTCGCCCAGCGGCTTCTGCGCCAGCTCGTGCAGCGCGCCGCTGGCCGAGGCCTGCCCGGCGCGCTCGCCGAACGCCAGCTGCAGGGCCAGCCAGGCGAGCAGCAGGTGCTCGACACCGTAGGAGACCAGACCCACCTGCACGGCGCGGTCGAGCAGGTCGCTGGAGTCGGCCTTGCGGTCGATCTCGCCGGTGGAGAGGTCCATGTGCGGAAGGTACCCCGAAGGGCTGTGCCGGAGCAGTCCGCACGGTACAAATATCCAATGCCCTCACCAGCGACTGGCGGCGCCGACGACTCCCAGGGCTCCCTGGTGCTCGGCCCGCTCATGCGGTACGTCGACACCACGACGGCGGCCGTCTGGGTGGAGACCGGCCATGCCGCACGCGTGCGGGTGGTCGCGGGCGGACGCGACTTCGAGACCAGCACGTTCGCGGCGCACGGCCACCACTACGCCCTGGTCGACGTCACGGGGCTCGAGCCGGGCAGCAAGACCCGCTACACGGTCGCGGTCGACGGTCGGCCGGTGTGGCCGCCGGTGAGCGGACCGGGCAGCGAGCTGCCGGCGAGCGTGATCGCGACGCTGGAGCCCGGGAAGCCGCTGCGGCTGGCCTACGGGTCTTGCCGGACGTCGGTGACGCACGACGAGAAGGGCAACCGCACCCACGGCGTTGACGCGCTGCGGGCGCTGTCGCTGCGGATGGCCGCCGACCCCGACGTGCGCTGGCCCGACCTGGTGCTGTTCCTGGGCGACCAGGTGTACGCCGACGAGACGACCGAGGCGATGCACGAGTTCATCGCCGCCCGGCGCGACATCGAGGCGCCACCGGGCAAGGAGCTCAAGGACTTCGAGGAGTACGCCCACCTCTACCGGCTCGCCTGGACCGACCCGGCCAACCGGTGGCTCCTCTCGACGCTGCCGAGCGCGATGATCTTCGACGACCACGACGTCCGCGACGACTGGAACACCTCGCTGTCCTGGAAGCAGGCGATGGACGCGACCCGGTGGTGGCACCAGCGGTTGGTCGCCGGGCTGGCGTCGTACTGGATCTACCAGCACGTCGGCAACCTGTCCCCCCAGGAGCGCGCCGAGGACGAGATCTGGAAGCTGGTGCTGGCCCACGAGGGCCCCGGCGAGCTCGACCTGACCGAGGCCCTCGACTCGCTCGCCGAGCGGGTGGACGCCGACCCGGAGGCGTACCGCTGGAGCTACGCCCGCGACATCGCCGGGGTGCGGCTGGTGGTCGTCGACTCCCGCTGCGCCCGCGTCCTCGACCCCGAGCGGCGCGCGATGCTCGACCCGCTGGAGCTCGGCTGGCTCGACGCCCAGATGCAGGGCGGCGTCCGGCACCTGCTGGTCGGCACCTCGCTGCCGTTCCTGCTCCCGCCCGGCCTGCACCACCTGGAGGCGTGGAACGAGGCGGTGGCCGGAGGTGCGTGGGGGCCCCGGTTCCGCCGGTTCGGCGAGTGGATGCGCCAGACCGTGGACCTCGAGCACTGGGGCGCCTGGCAGCGCAGCTTCCGGCAGGTCTGCGAGATGGCGACCGAGGTCGCCGACGGCAAGCGCGGTCCGGCGCCGCGGACGGTGACGTTCCTCTCCGGCGACGTGCACCACTCCTACGTCTCGGAGGTACGGCGTCCGCGCCCGCGCCGCGTCGGAGAGGACCGGCCGGCCCGGATCGTCCAGGCGGTCTGCTCCCCGATCCGCAACCCGCTGCCCCGCGTCCTGCGCTACATGACCGCGCTGCTGGCCTACGCGATCGCCGGTCCGCTCGGCCGCGTGGTGTCCCGCTCCGCGCACGTCGCCGATCCGCCGTTCGGCTGGCGCAAGCTGGCCGGACCGTGGTTCGACAACATGATCGCCACGCTGGAGGACGGCGACGCCGGCCTGCTGCTGCGGTGGGAGAAGGGAGTGGTCGGCGACGACCCGGGCGCTCCCTGGCTCGAGACCGTCGACGAGGTCGTGATCGGCCCGAGCTGACCCGACCCGCCCTTCGGACGGCGCTCAGTCGAGCCGGACGCCGAGCAACGCGTTCTCGACGACCTCCATCAGCGCCGGGTGGATCCAGAACTGTCCGCGCGCGACCTGGTGGGCGGTCAGCCCCAGCGCCATCGCCTGGATGAGCGGCTGGACGAGGTTCGCGGCCTGCGGGCCGATCAGGTGCGCGCCGAGCAGCAGGCCGGTGTCGGGGTCGGCCAGCACCTTCGCGAAGCTGGTGGTGTCCTCCATCGCCCAGCCGTACGCGGTGTCGGCGTACATCTGCTTGGACACGACGAAGCGGCGGCCGGCCGCCTCGGCGTCCCGCTCGGTGAGCCCCACGCTGGCGACCTGCGGGTGGCTGAAGACGGCGCTGGGCACGTGCTCGTGGGTCGAGGTGAGCAGCGCGTCCGGGTCGTCGCGGTGCAGCAGGTTGTGCCGCACCACCCGGGCCTCGTGGTTGGACAGGTGCTTGAGCTGGTAGGTGTTGCTGACGTCGCCGAGCGCCCACACACCCGGGGCCGTGGTCCGCTGGAACTCGTCGACCACCACGAGGCCGGCGTCGTCGACCTTCACTCCGCCCCGGTCGAGATCGAGCGTGTCGGAGTTCGACCGCCGGCCGGTGGCCACCAGGAGCACGTCGGCCTCGAGCGTGGCGCCGTCGTCGAGGTGCGCGCGGACGCCCGCGCCCCACCGCTCGACCGACGCCACGGTGCGCCCGAGGCGAAGGTCCCAGCGGCTCGCGGCGAGCTCGGTGAACCGGGCGGCGACCTCGTGGTCCTCCTTGCCGAGCAGCGTCGCCGAGCGGTTCACCACCGTGACGTGGGTGCCGAAGGCGGAGAAGACGTGAGCGAGCTCGGCCGAGACGAACCCGCCGCCGAGGATCAGCAGCCGGTGCGGCTGCTCCTCGAGCCGCATGACGGTGTCGCTGGTGTGGAAGGGGACGTCGTCGAGGCCGGGGATCGGCGGGACCAGCGGACGGGACCCCGCCGCGATCACGACCTGGTCGGCGGAGAGCACCTCGCCGGTGCCGGTCTCGACCAGCCGCTCGCCGACGAACCGGGCCTCGCCCTCGTAGAGCCGGACGTTGCGCCGGCCCTCGGCGCGCCAGTGCCGCCCTGCCTGGGAGATCGGGTCGATCCGGGCGAAGATCCGGTCGCGCACCGAGCGCCACACCGCGCCGTCGGAGCGCGTGTGCACGCCGAGGCCGGGACCGTGCGCGGCCTGGTGGGCGACGTCGGCCGGGTAGACGAACATCTTGGTCGGGATGCACCCGTAGTTCAGGCAGGTGCCGCCGAAGACGCCCTTCTCGAGGATCGCGACCTCCCAGTCGTCGAACGCCTGGTCGACGATGCCGTTGCCGGAACCGGAGCCGATCACGGCCAGGTCGACCTGCCGGGTGCGGGTGCCGCCTGCGGGAGTGGTCACGGACCCATCCTGCCCGGGCGCACCTCGGGCGATACCTGGCGCGCCGGTGCGCATGTGACCGAGGACATGGTCCGCGCTGCCATCACCCGGACACCAGTAGGCGTTTCCCGGGTAGAAGGACCAAGATGGGGACCGACCGCTGCGAAAGGTGAGACATGACCGAGATGCAGAGTTCTGCACGCGACCGCCACCGGGTCGTGGTCATCGGATCAGGCTTCGGGGGACTGTTCGGGACCAAGGCGCTCAAGGGCGCCGACGTGGACGTCACGATGGTGGCCAAGACGACCCACCACTTGTTCCAGCCGCTGCTCTACCAGGTGGCGACCGGGATCCTGTCCGAGGGCGAGATCGCACCGCCGACCCGCGAGGTGCTCTCCGGCCAGGAGAACGCCCGCGTGATCCTGGGCGAGGTGGGCGAGATCGACCTGGAGAAGCGGACGGTCACCTCGCACGTGCTCAACCGGACCACGGTCACGCCGTACGACTCGCTGATCGTGGCGGCGGGCGCCGGGCAGTCCTACTTCGGCAACGACCAGTTCTCCGAGTTCGCTCCGGGCATGAAGAGCATCGACGACGCGCTGGAGCTGCGCGGCCGGATCTTCGGCGCCTTCGAGCTCGCCGAGATCTCCGACGACGAGGCCGAGATCGAGCGGCTGCTGACCTTCGTCGTCGTCGGCGCCGGGCCCACCGGGGTGGAGATGGCCGGGCAGATCGCCGAGCTGGCGCACCGCACGCTGCACAAGGACTTCCGCAAGATCAACACCCGGCGGGCCCGGGTGATCCTGCTGGACGCGGCGCCTCAGGTGCTGCCGCCGTTCGGTGCCAAGCTGGGGGCGCGCGCCAAGAAGGACCTCGAGGGGCTCGGCGTGGAGGTCCAGCTCGGCGCGATGGTCACCGACGTCGACGAGCGCGGCCTGGTGGTCCGCGACAAGGACGGCACGGAGCGGCGGATCGAGGCGGTCACCAAGGTGTGGGCCGCCGGGGTGCAGGCGAGCCCGCTGGGTCGTCAGCTGTCGGAGCAGACCGGTGCGCCGCTGGACCGGGCCGGCCGGATCGGGGTGAACCCCGACCTCACGCTGCCCGGTCACCCCGAGGTGTTCGTCATCGGCGACATGATCAGCCTGAACAACCTGCCCGGGGTCGCGCAGGTGGCGATCCAGGGCGCGAAGTACGCCGCCAAGGAGATCGGCAACCGGATCGAGGACCGGCCGCCGCAGCAGCCGTTCAGGTACTTCGACAAGGGCAGCATGGCCACGATCTCGCGCTTCAGCGCGGTCGCCCTCATCGGCAAGCTGCGCTTCACCGGGTTCCTCGCCTGGCTGATGTGGCTGGGTCTGCACCTCGTCTACATCACCGGGTTCAAGAACCAGGTCACCGCGCTGCTGCACTGGGCGGTCAGCTTCGTGGGCAGCGGGCGTTCCGAGCGCACCACCACCGAGCAGCAGATCTTCGCCCGTGCGGCGTTGAACCGGCTCAAGGGCGGTGCCTCGGACCTGGTCGCGCACCCGGAGGTGTACGACGCGGCCGAGGACCTGCTCGACGTCACCCGGGCCGACCTCGAGGCGAAGGCCGCCGAGGAGACCCGGCTGACCGACACCGGCCAGCGCGGCGCGAAGCACGACGCGAGCCTCGCCTGACCTGAGCTGAGCTGAGTCCGGCCGAGCCGGGGAGCGCGGCGCGGCCGGATGTCGCCTCGGCGCACGAATCGGGTATAGGTGACGGACCGGTGAAGTCGCCTGACGCGGCAGGTTTGCACCCTTTACGCTCGTCAGTGGCCGGGATCAGCGACCGGAGAGCGAGGTGGCCGACGTGGGTGCGCTGCCGATCCGGGTGCCGGCCTCGCCTGCACCGCCGGCACCGCCGGCACCGCCGGCACCGCCGGCACTGCCGGCCATCGACCTTGACGCCGCCGACCTGCTCGCCCGGGTGCGGGACCTGGTCCTCCCCGAGCTCGAGACGATCGTCGCCCGCGGGCACGACGCTGCCGCCGCCGGCCCCTGGCAGGTGACCGCCCGGCTGAGCGAGGCGGACGTCCGGCGGCTGCGGCAGGCGGAGGTCGAGCACCTCGCGGTGCTCCTCGACCCGGGCGCCGACGCCTCGACGCGCGCGGCCCGCAGCCGGGGGACCGGCCGGGTGCACGCCATGGTCGGCGTCGAGACCGACTCGTACGCCGCGGCCGCGGCCGAGCACCTGCGGGCCGTGCTCGACGTGGTCGCCGCCCGCGGCTGCGACGTCGACCGCGGCCGCGCCGCCGCACTCGTCACGGAGCGCTTCATGGCGGACCTGAACGCCGTGCTGCAGGGCTACCGCGACGTCGACGGGGCGCAGTCGCGGGTGCTCCTGCACGTGAGCCGGACGGTGGCCGAGTCCCGCACGGTCGCCGACCTGGTCCGCGGGGTGCTGGACGGCCTCAGCCTCCTCGACGGGATGGTCGCGGTCTTCGTGAGCCGTCCCGACCAGACCGGCGCCTTCCTGTTCGAGGCCGGGGCCGGCGACGGTGTCGACGTCCTGATCGACTGGACCCATCGCGACGGCTCCCCGGTGGTCACCACCGCTACGGACAGCCCGTTGGGTCAGGGCCCGGTGGGCCGCGCTTGGCGCTCCGGCGACGTCGTCGTCTGCGACGCCTACCTGAGCGATCCGGCCACCCGCCCGTGGCGGGCGTGGGCCGAGCGGTTCGGCTGGCGGGCCAGCGCCGCCGTACCGCTGTGCGGCGAACGCGGCGCACCGCATGCGATGCTGTCGCTCTACGCCGCGTGGCCGGGGTACTTCTCCTACGCCACCCGCGCCGCCATGCTCGACCAGGTCAAGGTCGTCGTCGAGCGGGCGCTGGCCGGGCTGGAGAGCCGGCCCGACGTGTCCGCCGGCGTCCAGGGCTACGGGGACCGGGCGCTGCACCTGGGCCGGCTGGCCGCCGGTGAGGTGGAGATGGTCTACCAGCCGGTGGTCTCGCTGCCCGACGGTGCGCTGCTGAAGCTGGAGGCGCTGGCCCGGCTCCGCGACGGTGCCCGGCTGGTGTCGCCGGCGCAGTTCCTGCCGGCGTTCGGCGACGAGGAGCTGCTCCGGCTGTTCGAGATCGGGCTCGACCAGTCGCTGTCCGCGCTGACGGGGTGGGAGGGCGACGGACTGCCCACCTGCGTGTCGGTGAACCTCCCGGTCCTGTCCGCGCTGGACCGTCGCTACCTGGTCGCGGTCTCCGACGCGCTCGCCCGGCACGGCGTCGACCCGTCCCGGCTCACCCTCGAGCTGCTCGAGAGCGGCGACCTGCTCGGCTCGCTGGTCGACCGCAAGGCGGCGCTCGACATGTTCAAGCGGCTCGGTGTCCGGCTGGCGCAGGACGACCTGGGCTCCGGCTACAGCTCCCTGCTGCGGCTGCGGCACTTCGACTTCGACATGGTCAAGATCGACCAGTCCCTGATCAGGGGCACGGCGGTGGCCCCGCGCACCGCCCTGCAGTTCGTCCAGCCGATCACCGACATCGCGCACAACCTCGGCCTGCACGTGACGCTCGAGGGCCTGGAGACGCCGGGGCTGATCGAGGCCGCCGTGCAGCTCGGGGTCGACTCCGGCCAGGGCTACGGCATCGCCCGGCCGATGCGACGCGACGCCGTGCCCGGCTGGGCCCGCGGCCACCGGCTCGACCTCGACCCGACGCGCCCCGCGACCGCGCTGGGCGCGATGGCCGCCCATGTGGCCTGGGAGCACCGCGTCACCGCGGTCGGCGGCTCGCCGTCGGCCCGGTCGGCCCGCGCCGCCCTGGTGGCTCCCGACGCCTGCGCGCTCACGTGCTTCGTGGCCGGCTGCGAGGAGCTGACCCGCCTGCACGACACCGTCCACCGGACGGCCCTCGAGGGGCGCGGTCCGCGGCACCGCCTCGCCTGGGACCGGCTCGTCATGGCCATGGGCGAGGACTGAGGCCCTCTCTCGAGACGGCACCGACCTTCGTTGAGACGGCACCGATCCTCGTTGAGACGGCACAGATTCGGCTCGAGACGGCACCGAGTCCGGCCGCGGACGCGGGCGCCGACGTGTCAGCGGCGGTCTAGCAGCGCGGTCCGGGCGGCGTCGGCCGCCGCCCGGCGGCCCGGTCGAGCAGCACCGGGTGTCCGCACAGCTCTCCGGCGGGCCGGTAGAGCCGGTCCACTGTCGCCTGCAGCCGGCCCCGCGGGTCGAGCCCCCAGGTATCGAGCGGGGACCACTCCAGCAGCCAGGTCGGCCGCCGCGGCGAAGCCAGCAGCGCGCCGAGCCGCGCCAGCTGCGGGTCCCGCACCCGCACCGGCAGGCTCCAGAGCAGCGGGTAGGGCGCGCCCAGCCCGGACGCCAGCACCACGTCCGCGCGGCCGTAGGCGACCACCAGCGTGTCGCCGGGCAGCGAAGCGCCGGCCAACCACCGCCCGGCTGCCTGCTCGTCGGCGCCGTGCGGGTGCCCGGCAGCCCACTGCACGCCGGCGAGCCCGGTGAAGGCCACGGCAGAGCCGGCGACCAACGTGACGACGGCCGCGGTGGTACGCCGGTGCCGGGCCAGCAGTGCCGTGAGCAGGACGGAGCCCGGCACCAGCAGCAGCAGGTAGTGCAGCCAGAAGCTGGCGCCGGCGAGCACCCCGACCACCTCGACCGCCAGCACCGCGCCCGCCGCCCACGCCAGCGACTCGCCCCTGCGCATGCCGCGCATCGCGGCCCTTCCTCCCACCGCAAGCAGCACGGCCAGGCCGCTCAGCAGCAGCATCCACAGCAGCGTGTGGAGCCGGGCGTCGGGACGGGCGTGGCTGCCACTGTCGACGGCCCGGGCCGCTGCCACCCGGAAGCCGTACGTCGCCTCCCACAGCGTCCACACGCCCGGCCCGCGCACCGCCCAGCTCAGGACCGCCGCCGCGACGGCGCCGGAACCGGCCGCGAACCCCACGGCGGTGCGTCGGCCCACCGGCGTCACCTCGCGGCGAGCGATCGCCAGCCCCGCCAGGACGAGCGCGAACACCCACCCGTCGGCGATGTTCTGCTTGACCAGCAGCGCGCCGGTGGCCGCGGCCCCGGCGCCGGCACCGAGCAGCACGGCGCGCCGGCCACCGGGCCGTGCCCCGCCGGCACCGGACGCCAGGGCGCTCATCAACAGGGCCAACGAGAGCAGGGCGATCGGCACCCCCAGCAGCTCGCCGTCGATCTCCTGGGCGCCGAGCGCGTCGCTGGCGGTCAACGCAGCAGCGACCAATGCGGCCGCCCGCGCCGCGGCCAGGCCGCCGATGCGCGCTCCGAGGACCGCCGCAGCCCCGACGCCGAGGAGGCAGGCCAGCAACCCGAGCAGCCGCAGCGCGGGCATCGGCGACCCGGGCAGCACGTCGGCGAGCTTGAAGACCAGCAGCAGCAGGGGCGGCCGGTCGACCCAGAAGTGGCCGTAGAGCGACCCGGTCGGCTGGTCGAGCAGCGACCAGTGCCGCGCGACCAGCAGGTAGCCGGCCTCGTCGGGCGCAGCCGGGCCGGCCAGGAACGGCAGCCGCAGGCCGAGCACCCCCAGGCCGGCGAGCAGCACCACTCGGTCGAGGAGCACGAACCGGACATGACGGTTCAGCCGTGCCTCCGGGAGCGGCGACGCGGGCGGCCTCATCGACGGCTCAGAGCGGCCCGGGGTAGGTGGCCTCGGCCCTGCCGGCCAGCGCGTCCCAGTGCCGCCGAAGCAGAAGCGCCCCGCCCGCGATCCCGGCGAGCGCGGCCGCCGGGAGCACCCAGTGCAGCGGCCCCCCGGCCAGGGACACGTGCGCCCCGACGACGTACCCGACGACGGTCCAGACCGCCGCCCAGGCCAGGCCGCCGACGGCGTTGAAGGCCAGGAACCGCCGCCAGGGCATCAGGTTGACGCCGGCGAGGAAGGCCGACGTGGTGCGCAGCAGCGCCACGAACCGCCCTACGAGGACCACCCAGCCGCCGTGCCGGGCGAAGACGTAGCGCGCGACCTTGAGCCGCCGGTCGTCGAGGCGGGCGTAGCGGCCCCAGCGACGCACCACCG
The DNA here is from genome assembly GCA_963835385.1 of uncultured Actinomycetota bacterium. GTDB lineage: Bacteria > Actinomycetota > Actinomycetes > Propionibacteriales > Nocardioidaceae > Nocardioides_B. The sequence goes on along the minus strand of CAWIFK010000010.1, from coordinate 421,454 downwards.
GCCAGCCGCCCCAGCGCCCGAGCCCGTAGCCGGCGTTGTCGCCGACCACCGCGGCGGCGGCTGCGACGGCGAAGATCGTCTCGGGGCTCCAGGCGCCCACGTGGGCGGCGTAGGCGGTGGTCGCCAGCAGCACGGTCTCGCCCGGCAGCGGGATCCCCATCGACTCCAGGCCGATCGCGGCGAAGAGCACGAAGAGCCCGTAGTGGGCGAGCAGTGCGATCAGATGCGGGCTCACGGGGGCTCCTCGACCGTGCCGCGCTCGACCGGCGCGGCGGACCGGGGTGCCCTGGGCAGGAGCCGCTCGAGCATCGCCGGGTCACCCGGCCAGGCGTCCTCGACCGCCTCGCGCGGGCTGACCTTCACCGCGTGCCGCAGCGCGAGCGCGACCACGAGGATGTCGTCGAGGGGGCCGATCACCGGCAGGAACTCGGGGATCAGGTCGACCGGGGAGAGCACCCAGAGCAGCGCGATCCACAGGCCCACCTTCGCGCTGCGGGGGACGCGAGGGTCCTTGTGCAGCGCGCGCAGCGCCACGACGCAGTCGGGGAGCACCCGCACGAGGTCGCGCAGCGGTCCCGGGGGGAGCCGGAGGGCGAGCACGGTCAGCAGGAGGTACGTCGCGGCCACCACGGACAGCCCGACGGCGACCGTCCAGATCCAACCCTCCACGGCGTGCACCTCCTCCTCACGCCATCATCCTCCTGCGGCATGAACGCAACCTGAACGCCGACCGGTCACCGCCGCGGCAGCCGCACCACGAACCGCGCCCCGGACTCCCGGGGCAGCGCCAGCACGTCGCCCCCCGCGGCCCGGGCGATGCGGCGAGCGAGCGGCAGACCGAGCCCCGCTCCGGTGCTGTGCGGGCTGCGGGCACCCGGCTCGAACAGCGTCTCGGGATCCACCTCGCCGGTGCCGGGACCGTCGTCGTCCACGACCAGGTCGACGTGGTGGGCGCCGACCTCGGTGCTGACCCGAACGGTGGTGCGGCGGTGCCGCCGGGCATTGTCGAGCACCGGTGCCAGGGCGCGGACGGCCAGCGTGCAGGGGAGCGCCACCTCCACTGCGCGGTCCGCCTCCGGCGCGACCAGCGTCAGGTCGTTGCCGTCGAAGGAGGCCAGCACCACCCCGACCGGGCAGGCCTCGGCGAAGCCGTCCTCGCCGGAGCGGGCCAGGTCGACCAGTGCCGTGATGGTCGCCGACATCCGACGTGCCGACACGGCGATGTCCTCGAGGGCCTCCCGGCTCACGGTGTCGAGCCCCGGGCGCAGCAGCGCCACGTCGGCCGAGCCGATGATCGCCGTCAGTGGGGTGCGGAGCTCGTGCGCGACCTCGGCGGTGAGCCGCTGCTCGGCGCGCAGCGCTCCCGCCACCCGGTCCAGCAGGTGGTCGAGGGTGGCCCCCAGCGACGAGATCTCGTTGGTGGGCGGCCCGAGGGCGAACCTCCGGCCGAGGTCGTGGGCACTCCAGTCGTCGGCGGTCGCCGCCATGGTCGCCACCGGCGCCAGCGTGCGCCGCACCGTCCATGCGGTGAGCGCCACGACTCCCGCGATCGTCACGAGGGCCAGGACGCCGCTGGCGAGGACCGCGTAGTGCTCACCGCGCTCGTACGGCGCCAGCGGCTCGGCCGCCACCACCACGCCGTCCAGGCGGTCGGTCCGCAGCGGCGCCGCGAGCAACCGCGTGGTCTCGTCGACCTCGACGGTCCGCCGGGTCCGGGTCGTCGTGAGCTCTGCGACCGCGTCGCGGACCCCGGACGGCAGCGACCCGCCGACCAGCCGGCCGTCGGGGTCGTAGACGGCCACCCCGCCGTCCAACCGGGCCAGGGCCCGCTCCTCCCGCGCGGCGGAGGCCACCAGGGCCCGGGTGGCGTCCACCCGGTCGCTGAGCACCTGGTCGATGTTGGCGTCGATGACGTGGTTGGTGACCAGCTGCACCGCGGCGAGCAGCAGCAGCATCGCCGTGGCGGTGACCGCCCCGGAGGCCAGCACGAGCTGCCGGCGCAAGGACCGCGGCCGCCCGGCCGGTGGGGCCTTCGGGTTCACCGCAGCACGAACCCGACGCCGCGGACGGTCTGCACGGTGGCCGACGCCCCGACCTCCTCCAGCTTGCGGCGGATCCGGCTCAGGTAGGTGTCGACGGTGTTCTCGCTGACGGCCGCGCCGTCCGGCCAGGCCGCGGCGACGACGGCACGCCGCCGTACCACCTCGCCGGGGCGGGCGGCGATCGCGGCGAGCATGCGGTACTCGGTGGGGGTGAGCAGCACCTCCGCGGACTCGGTGCGCAGCGTGTGGCGCTGCGGGTCCAGGCGCAGTCCCCCGGAGTCGGGTTCCCCGGCGCCGGTACGACGGACCAGGGCGGCCAGCCGCACCAGCACCTCGCGGATGTCGAACGGCTTGGTGAGGTAGTCGTCGCCGCCCGCGTGGAAGCCCGAGAGCCGGTCGTGCAGGGCGTCGTAGGCGGTCAGGAACAGCACCGGGGCGCGCTGGCCGCCGGCGCGCAGCGCCGCGCACACGTCGCGGCCGTCCGCGTCGGGCAGACCGATGTCGAGGACCAGGACGTCGAGCCGGCCTCCGTCACCGAACAGGCGCATCGCCTCGGCGCCGTCGTGGGCGGCGAGCACCTCGTGCCCGGCGAGGCGGAGGCCCTCGACGAGCACCTTGCGGATGGAGGCGTCGTCCTCGCAGACCCCCACCCGCAGCGGCGGTCCGGAGGCCAACGCCTCATCTCTCACGGCTCGCCCCCCTCCGCCGTCAGTCGTCGTCGCCGGAGGCGGGGGTGTTCGCGACGGTGTTGGCGACCTTGTCGTCCCATGCCGCCCGGGCGCCGGAGTCCCCGACGCGGATCACCTGGACGGTCATCGCCAGCGCGGCGACGACCGTCAGAGCGCTGACGGCCCGCACCGCGGTGAAGCTCGGCTCCTGCGTGCGGCGCCGGTCGAACCACACCAGGGCGGCGACCAGCACCAGCGCCGGGATCGTGAACCAGATCAGGGCGTCGCCGAGCTCGGCGTGCTCGCCCGGCGAGCCGACCCGCTCCTCGAGGGCCTCGCCGCTGCTCGTGGCCACCGGGAGCAGGACCGTCGCCAGCGCCAGGTCGGCCAGCACCAGCAGGCCGTAGGGCCGCACCCAGCTCCGGCGGACCGCCAGCGCGATCGCGCCGACCGCACCGAGGGGCAGCAGCACGACGACGGCATGCACCACCAGGACGTGCACCGGCAGCCCGTTGACGAGATCGAACATCGCTTCGCTCCTCTGCTCGGCGGCCACCCGGCCGCCGTACCGGCTCCAGTCTGCGCGACCCACCTGGATCGAACCTGAACACGTCGTTTCGCACCCCTTCGGTGGAACCCGCTATCGTCGAGGAGGACGAAGATCCCCCTGCCGGTCGACCCACGAGCGTCCCGGCCCGTCTCCCGAGGAGAGCCAGTCCGTCATGGACGACTGTCACAGTCCCTGCCCGCCTCCGGCTGACCCGGCGGTGAGGTGGTGACCGAGTCCGCGTACCTGCTCATCTCCCTGCTCCTGGTGCTCGCCTGCGGCGTCTTCGTCGCCGCCGAGTTCGCCTTCATCACCGTCGACCGCGCCGCCGCCGACCGGGCCGTCGAGCAGGGGGAGCGCGGTGCCGCGGGCGTGCAGAGCGCGTTGCGGTCGCTGTCCACGCAGCTGTCCGGCGCGCAGGTGGGGATCACCGTCACGAACCTCGCGATCGGCTACCTCGCCGAGCCGGCCGTGGCCGAGCTGGTGCGCGAGCCGTTGACCGCCCTGGGTCTCCCGGAGTCGGCCGTGTCCCCGGTCGCGGTCGGGTTCGGCCTGGTCCTGGCCACGGTCGTGACCATGCTGCTCGGCGAGCTCGTGCCCAAGAACATCGCGATCGCGAAGCCGATGGCGACCGCGCGGGCCACCCAGGCGTTCGTGCGCGCCTTCACCGCGACGATGCGCGGACCCATCCGCGTGCTCAACGGCTCGGCGAACACCGTGGTGCGCCGCCTGGGGATCGAGCCGCAGGAGGAGCTCCGGTCGGCGCGCAGCGTCAACGAGCTGTCCTCGCTGATCAGCCGCTCCGCCTCGGAGGGCACCCTCGACCAGGACACCGCCGAGCTGATGCAGCGCTCGGTGAGCTTCGGTGACCGGATGGCCGGCGAGATCATGACGCCGCGGGTGCGCATGGACCGTATCCAGGCCACCGACCCGGTGTCGGTCGTCATCGAGACCGCGCGGCGCACCGGCCACTCCCGGTTCCCGGTGGTGCACGGCAGCGACGACGACGTCATCGGCGCGGTGCACGTGAAGAACGCCGTCGCGGTTGCCCCGGAGTCCCGCGCCAGCACCCGCGTGCGCCAGGTGATGGTCGAGCCGACCGTGGTCCCCGAGAGCCTGCGCCTCGACCCGCTGCTCGCCCTGCTGCGCCAGGAGGGCTTCCAGATGGCGCTGGTCGCCGACGAGTACGGCGGCACCGCCGGCGTGGTCACCCTCGAGGACGTCGTCGAGGAGATCGTCGGGGACATCGCCGACGAGCACGACCGGCTCGGCTCGCGCACCCGCCCCCGCCGCGACGGCTCGAGCTCCGTGTCCGGGCTCATGCGTCCCGACGAGGTCGCGTCGGCGACCGGGGTGGAGCTGCCCGAGCACGATGACTACGACACCGTCGCAGGGCTCGTCCTCCAGCACCTCGGCCGGATGCCCGAGGTCGGCGACACCGTCGTCGTTCCGCTCCCGGCCCGCACCGACGAGGACGGCGACCCGCTGCCGGCCGAGGAGGCGGTGCTCACGGTCGAACGGCTCGACGGGCTGCGCATCGACCGCGTCGACGTCCGGAGCCGGCTCGCATGAACGACCTCACCGCCGTCCTGGTCGCCGTGGCGCTGCTCGCGGCCAACGCGTTCTTCGTGGGCTCCGAGTTCGCGCTGGTCTCTGCCCGGCGAAGCCAGATCGAGCCGCGCGCGGCCTCCGGCTCGCGGGCGGCCCGCACCACGCTCCACGCCATGCAGCAGGTCTCGCTGGTGATGGCCGGCGCCCAGCTCGGCATCACCATGTCCTCGCTCGGGCTCGGGGCGATCGGCGAGCCGGCCGTCGCCCACCTCGTCGAGCCGCTGTTCGAGCTCGTCGGCCTGCCCGAGGACCTGCTGCACCCGGTGTCGTTCGTCCTGGCGCTGCTGGTCGTGGTCTTCCTGCACGTCGTCCTCGGCGAGATGGTCCCGAAGAACATCGCGATCGCCGGGCCGGAGCGGGCGGCGCTGGTGCTCGGGCCCCCGATGATGCTGGTCGTGGTGATCCTCAAGCCGGTCGTCGTGACGCTGAACGCGATCGCCAACGGGCTGCTCCGCCTGCTGCGCGTCGAACCGCAGGACGAGGTCACCTCCACGTTCACCCGCGAGGAGGTCGCCGCGATGGTCGACGAGTCCCACGGCGAGGGGCTGCTCGAGGAGCGCGAGTACGACCGGCTCTCCGCTTCCCTCGGGTTCACCGAGCGGACGGTGCTCGACGTGCTGCTGAGAACGCCGACGCTGGTCACCGTCACGCGGGGCGCCACCGGGGCGGACGTCGAGAAGGTCTGCGCCGAGACCGGGTTCTCGCGGTTCCCGGTGACCGAGGCCGGGGAGCTGCTCGGCTACCTGCACGTGAAGGACGTGCTGGAGACCGATCCGCAGCGGCGTGAACGGGCCGTCGACGACAAGTGGATCCGCCCGTTCGCGACCGTCCGCTCCGGCGACGTGCTGCACGGCGCGCTGGGCACACTGCGCTCCCGCGGCGCCCACCTCGGCCGGGTCGTGGACGACGAGGGAACCGTGCTCGGCCTGGTCACGCTCGAGGACGTTCTCGAGGAGCTGGTCGGCGAGATCCGCGACGCCGCCCACCCCGGCTCCTGAGCCCCGATTCGTCCGCGGTCGCGAGCCACCCTGCCGCGGGGCCACCGCGGACGAATCGGGGTTGCCGAGGTGCTCAGCCCAGCGCGGCGGCCAGCGACTCCGACTCGAGGCCGTGGGCGTCGGCGACCGGGGGGTAGGTGACCTTGCCCGCGTGGGTGTTGAGGCCGAGGGCGAGGGAGTGGTCGTCGCGCAGGGCCTGCTGCCAGCCCTTGTCGGCCAGGGCGACGGCGTAGGGCAGCGTGACGTTGGTCAGCGCGTAGGTGGAGGTGTGCGGGACCGCGCCGGGCATGTTGGCCACGCAGTAGAAGATCGACTCGTGCACCCCGTAGACGGGGTCGGTGTGCGTGGTCGGCCGCGAGTCCTCGAAGCAGCCGCCCTGGTCGATGGAGATGTCGACCAGCACGCTGCCGGGCTTCATGGCGGCGACCAGGTCGTTGCTGATCAGGGTGGGGGCCTTGGCGCCCGGGACAAGCACCGCTCCGATGACCAGGTCGGCGTCGAGCACGGCGCGCTCCACCTCGTAGGTGTTCGAGGTCACGGTCTGCAGGTGCCCTTGGTAGATCCGGTCCGCGGCCCGCAGCTTGTTGACGTCCTTGTCCAGCAGCAGCACCTCGGCCTGCATGCCGAGCGCGATCGCGGCCGCGTTCATGCCCGAGACCCCGGCGCCGATCACCACCACCTTGCCGGCGTAGACCCCGGAGACCCCGCCGAGCAGCACCCCGCGGCCGCCGCCGGCACGCATCAGGTGGTAGGCGCCGGCCTGGGGGGCCAACCGGCCCGCGACCTCGCTCATGGGCGCCAGCAGCGGCAGCGCCCCGTCGGTGCTCTGCACCGTCTCGTAGGCGATGCCGGTCACGCCCCGGCCGACCAGCTCCTCGGTCAGCGCCTTGTCCGCGGCCAGGTGCAGGTAGGTGAACAGCACCTGCCCCTCCCGCATCCGGTGATACTCCGAGGCCACCGGCTCCTTGACCTTCAGCACCAGCTCGGCTTCTGCCCAGACGTCGTCGGCGCCCTCGATGATGCGCGCCCCCGCCGCGGCGTACTCCTCGTCGGTGATCGAGGACCCCACTCCCGCCGAGGCCTCCACCACCACCTCGTGGCCGTGCCGGACCAGCTCGTGCACGCCCGCCGGCGTGATCGCCACCCGGTACTCGTGGTTCTTGACTTCCTTCGGCACGCCGACGCGCATGAGCCTTCTCCTTGGTCGCTGGTCCACCGATTCTCGTGCGATGTTCGGCAAGACGGCAAGTGGACCGCATCTCCTTCGGTTGCGTGCCAGTATGTGCTCGAACGATTCGGCGCACAGGTGGGTGAGGTGGGGTGAGGGTGAACGATGTTCGACCGCCGTCGGGTACGGCGCGTCCGGGGCTCGACGAGGTGGACCGGGAGATCCTCCGGCTCCTCGCCGAGGACGCCCGGCTGCCCAACAACGCGATCGCCGACCGGGTCGGGGTCGCGCCGTCGACGTGCCACGCCCGGATCCGGGCGCTGCGGGAGTCCGGGGTGATCCGTGGCTACCACGCCGACGTGGCGCCGGAGGCCCTCGGCCGTCCGCTGCAGGCGATCGTCGTGGTCCGGCTGCAGGCGCAGGCGCGCACCCGGATCCGCGAGTTCGCCCACTATCTCTGCACGTTGCCGGGCGTGCTCAACGTCTACTTCCTCGCCGGCGCCGACGACTTCCAGGTGCACGTCGCCTCGGAGTCGACCGACACGCTGCGCGACTTCGTCGTCGACAACCTCAGCGCCTCGACGGACGTGGCGATGACCGAGACGCACCTGATCTTCGAGCACATCAGCCTCACCCACTCCCTGCACTGACCGGGCTCGGGCCGCTCCACCGTTTGTCGTAGGCGAGTCCACGTCGACGCACGATGGTCCGGGGGCACCTTTCAGGGCTTCATAGGGCAATCCGTTTGTTACGTCTCTGATCGGGATGCCCATGAACCAGCATTTCAGGTCCTCAGCGCGCCGGATGGCCAGCATGGTCGTCACCGGCAGCCTTGCGACCACCGCCCTCGTCCTGCTGCCGGCCGCCGCCGCCACAGCGGCCACCGCCCTCCCCTCGGGCGCCCCGACCGGCATCATCCGCACCTCGCCGTTCTCCAACGGCGGCAGCATGGCCGACGACGAGGGGTCGTCGTACGTCGAGCGCGACGACGCGCTGTGGCTGGTGCAGGACACCGGGAGGATCTACGAGGTCGACGCCACCACGGGAGAGCGGCGCCGCACGATCTTCCCCGCAGACCTCGAGACCGTCCCGGCGACCGGCGGCGCGCCGGGGGCGCCGCGGGCGACCAAGTTGAACTTCTGGGACATGGAGAGCATCGCCTACGACGCCGCCAACGACATCCTCTACGTGTTCTCCGGCAGCAACAAGCCCGACATCAACGTCCCCACGGTGTTCCGGCTGACGCGTCAGGGCGACAAGCTGGAGCTGCTCGACTACCAGGAGCTGCCGACGCCGGACACCGACTTCACCGCCGCCGCATGGAGCCCCGACGACGGCAAGATCTACGTCGGCAAGGGCTCCTGGATGCAGACCTACGACTTCGCGACGAACGTCGCCGGGGAGCGGTTCCGGGTCGGCAACCTCACCAACATCCTGGGTCTGGACTTCTCCCCGGACGGCTCCGAGCTCTTCGTCGCGCGCACCAAGACGTCTGATCCCCAGGCGATCGAGGTGGTCATGGCCGACTGGGCCAGCAGGACCGTGGTGTGGCACCTCGACGTCAAGGCTGCCGGGGTGTTGGACGCACGGGGAGTGGCCTACGTCGACGGTGCGCTCTACGTCTCCGACGGCTTCGACGACCCGACCAACCCGCCGCTGGAGCACGCGGTCTACATCTTCGGCCAGCGGGCGTCGACTCCCGTGGTGGACGCGAAGTTCACCGCGTCCAAGACGTCGGGCTCAGCCCCGCTCGACGTGACGTTCACCGACACCTCCACAGGGTCGCCGACCAAGTGGGCGTGGAACTTCGGTGACGGCGCCACGTCCACCGCGCAGAACCCGACCCACACCTACAAGAGCCCGGGCAGCTACCACGTCAAGCTGACGGTGAGCAGCCTGACCCGCACGGACCAGGCGACCGCCACGATCGAGGTCAAGGACCTCACCGCACCCACCGCGACCTACGCCGTTCCCTCGGGCTCCGTCTGGGCCGGCTTCACCAAGGTGGCGCTGACCGAGAGCAACCTCAAGGACGACTTCACGCCGACCGCCGACATCAAGCGCAGCGTCGCCTGGGGCGACGGCACCACGTCGGCCGACCTGACGCACGCCTACGGCTCGGCCGGGAGCTACAAGGTCTCGGTGACCCTGACCGACAACGCTCAGAACTCGCGGACGATCGCCGCCGGCACCGTCCAGGTCGCCGCGGACACTACCGGCCCCGTCGTGAACCTCAAGCGGCCGGCGAGAGCTCGCTCGCTCCGCGCCTGGCGGGTCGTGCGAGGCACAGCCGTCGACGCCGGCGCCGGCGTGGACACCGTGACGGTGCGAGTGGTCGAGAAGCGCGGCCGCTCCTGGTACGCCTACCGGGCGACCACCCGCAGCTGGGTGCGGAAGTGGAACCGTTTCGCAGCCCTGCGCGTCAGCCGCCCGGCAGTGCTCAGGCCCAGCACCTCGAACTGGGGCTACCGGCTGCCCGGGCTGCGCAGGGGCTACCTGGTCCTGAAGGTCGCCGGCACGGACAACGCGGGCAACGCCTCGGGCGTCAAGACCTACGCGCAGCGGATCGCGAGGCGCTGAGGCCAGGCACCCACCGCTTCGTGAACGGGCACGCCGCCCGGCTGCCGACAGCTTCGTCGGTACGCCGGGCGGCGTGCCCGTCCGGCTCGCGCCCATGGTGCTGTGTGGGGGCGGCCGTGGCAGCACCGATCGCGCATAGTGAGCGGTTTGTGCTGCGCGGAGGCGGAGGTGGCAGCACGGATCGCGCACGGTGAGCGGTTTGTGCTGCGCGGAGGCGGGTGAGCGGGGCTGTGGACAGGCCGCGCCGCCCATCGCCGCTGATCGGCATCATCGACGGATGCCCGACAACTCTCCTTGGACCGATCCCTTCGACGAGCGACGGCCGTTCACGGTGGCGGCCGGCCTTGCCGCGGGCCTCAGCAAAGCGCGGCTGAGGGGGCCGCGGTTCCGCCGAGTGCTGCAGGGCGTCTACGTGTCTGCCGCGGTCCCACCGGACCCGCGGCAGGCAGTGGTCGCCGCGCTGCTGGTGCATCCGCCTCGCGTCTACGCCAGTCACACGAGCGCCGGTCGGGTGTACGGCGTACCGCTGCCGGCGGGCTTGGACGGCGAGCACGTGAGCGTGTGCCATCCGGCCGACCGACGGCGGCGTGCGGGCGTCCGGACCCATGTGGTGCCGGTGCGGACCCCCGTGAATCGCTACCGGGGGCTTCCGGTCTCGGCGCCGAGGCAGCTGTTCGTGGAGCTGGCGCAGCTGTTGTGCCTCATCGACCTGGTGGTGGTCGGGGACGACCTGGTGCACCGCAAGCTGCTGACGCCGGAGGACGTGGTGACCTACTGCGCCCAGCATGGTGGTCCCGCGGCCCGGCGGGCGGCGCGGTACGTCCGGCGCGACGTCGAGTCGGCGATGGAGACCCGGCTGCGGATGCTGATCGTCCTGGCGGGGCTGCCGGAGCCGACGGTCAACGTGAAGGTGTTCCACGAGGACGGCCGGCTCCGGTACCGGTTCGACCTCGCGTGGCCCGAGGTGAAGTTGGCGGTGGAGTACGACGGGCGTCAGCACCGCGACGACCTGGACCAGTGGGACCACGACGTCGAGCGTGACGAATGGATGGACGACGCCGGCTGGGTCCGGGTGCCGGTGTTCTCCCGGGGCATCTACCGGCGTCCCGACCGGACGCTCGAACGGGTGCTGAAGGCCCTGCGCCGGCGAGGCTGCCGCGACCTGCCTCGCCGGCTGAGCGACGACTGGCGACCGCACTTCCCGGTCCTCCGCTGACCTCGTCTGGACGGCCAAGTCCGACCCTCGCCATCCTTCCGCACGGGTCGCGCACGGTGAGCGCTTTGTGCTGTGCGGGGACGGTGGTGGCAGCACGGGTCGCGCACGGTGAGTGCTTTGGGCTGTGCGGGGACGGTGGTGGCAGCACGGGTCGCGCACGGTGAGCGCTTTGTGCTGTGCGGGGACGGTCGGGTGCGGTCTCGTAGGCGTCGGTGACACACAGGACCGCCGCCGACCGGGCCGACGACGGTCCTGCTGACACCGCTGGTTCCTACACTCGCGCGCTGTCCGGGCATCCCGGGGGCTGGCTTGAGGTTCTCCCCACCGTGGTCGCGCCGCCCTTCTTCTAGACCGGCCTGTCCACCGTAGGGCGCCTGGCGCCCCAGGGGCACCGTTCGAGGCGACCGGTCCGGACCTGTCGGCTCGTCCGGGTCAGGAAAGCGCGGACAGGTCCTCGGCGTCCAGCTCCAGGTCGAGCGCCGCCACCGAGTCGCTGACGCTCGCGGGACGGCTGGCTCCCGGGATCGGCACCACGGCCGGCGAGAGCGAGAGCTCCCACGCCAGGCACACCTGCTGCGGGCTGGCGTCGTGCTTGCGGGCCACCTCCGCGAACGCCTCCCACGTCGACCCGAGATCGGCGGCGCGCGACATCCCGCCCAGCGGGCTCCACGCGAGGAACGCCAGGCCCAGCTCGTCGCACAGGCCGATCTCGGGGGCGGAGGTGCGGAAGGCCGGCGAGAACTGGTTCTGCACCGCGACGAGGCCGTCGCCGAGGATCGCCCGGGCGGTGCGGATCTGCTCCGGATCGGCGTTGGAGACGCCGGCTGCGGCGATCAGTCCTTCGTCGAGCAGCGCCAGGAGACCGCCCATCGTCTCCTCCCACGGCACGGCCGGGTCGGGACGGTGGAACTGGTAGAGGTCGATCTGCTCGACCTCGAGTCTCGCCATCGAGGCCAGGCAGGCGTCGCGGAGGTACTCCGGGCGCCCGTCGAGCAGCCACTCCTTGCCGCGGCGGGTGTGGCCGCCCTTCGTGGCCACCAGGACGTCCGCCCCGGCGCCGTACCGCTCGAGCGCGCGGGCGACCAGCTCCTCGTTGTGGCCGAAGGAGGCCTCGTCGGGGGCGTAGGCGTCCGCGGTGTCGATCAGCGTGACGCCGAGCTCGATCGCGCACCGGATCGTCTCGAGGCCCCGCTCGTCGTCGTTGTGCTCGCGCGCCGACATCGGCATCGCGCCGAGCCCGATCGCGCTGACGTCGCGGTCACCGATCCGTCTGGTCTGCATGGCCTCACCTTAGGCGTGGTGGCCGACCGGCGTGCCGGCGCGCTGGACCATCGGCCACGGAGCGGTGGGGGCGGCGCCGCGCGGGGCCGGGGCACCGGCGAGGCGCGGGGTGGGGCGGCCCGCGTCACATCCGCGGCCGGGAATGGAGCGGCGACCGGTGGGCACATCGCCCATAGCGGCGCGGGAAGTGCTCTAGACCTGCGGGTGGGGCTCGAGCCGCTGCAGAGGGGCCCCGTCCCGGGTGGTCTCGCCACCGGGGACGGGGCCCGCACCCGCCACCACTGACCCGGTCGCCACGACGCAGGGCCGGTCAGGTCTCGAGCTCGCGCACCACGCTGTCGACGACGGCGGTCAGGTCGCCGCCTGAGTGGGCCGCGACCTGCCGCTGCCGCTGGTACGGCGCGCCCACCTTGGGGATGTCGGCCACCGACGCCAGCTCGTCGGCGCAGCCGAGCTCGGCCGCCAGCGGTGCCAGCCGGTCCAGGAGGTCGAGGAGGTCGTCGGTCACGAGCCGCTCGCGGCAGCGCGCGTCGAGGATGATCTCGGCGTCGATCCCGTAGCGCGCTGATCGCCACTTGTTCTCCTGGACGAGCCAGGGCGGCATCGTCGGCAGCTCCTCGCCCGCGTCCAGGCGGCGGTCGAGGTCCACCACCAGGCAATGGGTCAGCGCGGTGAGGGCGCCCAGCTCGCGCAGGTTCGACACCCCGTCGCAGATGCGGACCTCGACGGTGCCGAGAGCCGGCGAGGGGCGCACGTCCCACCGGATGTCGCCGAGATGCTCGATCACGCCGGTGGTGAGCTCGTCGTCGACGTACCGCTCGTACTCGTCCCAGGTCTGGAACTGGAAGGGCAGCCCGGCGGTGGGCAGCTGCTGGAACATCATGGCCCGGTTGCTGGCGTAGCCGGTGTCGGTGCCGCTCCACATCGGCGAGGACGCGCTCAGCGCCTGCAGGTGCGGGAAATGGTTGAGCAGCGAGGTCACGATCGGGAGGACGTGGTCACGACGCCGTACCCCCACGTGGATGTGCAGGCCCCAGATCAACATCTGCCGGCCCCACCACTGGGTGCGCGACATCAGCTCCTCGTAGCGCTCGCCCGGCGTCACCAGCTGGCTCGACCACTGCGCGAACGGGTGCGTGCCGGCGGAGTAGAGGTCGACACCGATCGCGTCGGCGCTGCGGCGCACGGTCCGGGTGGTCGCGGCCAGGTCCTCGATCGCCTCCGGCACCGTCTCGCAGACGCCGGTCACGATCTCGACGGTGTTGCGCAGCAGCTCCTTGTGCAGCCGGGACTCGTCGACCGGCTCGGCGTCGCGCTGGGCGTGGACGGCGTCGAAGAGCTCCGCGGCGGTGTTCGACAGGTCGCGGGTCACCTTGTCGACCAGCGCGAACTCCCACTCGACGCCCACGGTGGGGCGCGGGGAGCTGCGGAACTCGATGGCCACGGTCCATGACACCACTGCCCGGCTGCGGCGCGGAAGCCGGGGCTGCTGCTTGGTCGCACCCACCATTGCGTTTCCGCAGGTGCCGCTGGGGGCACCACTGTGTCGAACACGAGCGAGGAGCGCGATGAGCGAGCAGGCGGAAGCGACGACCACCGAGCAGGACCAGAGCGAAGGGTCGGGCCAGGAGGAGCAGGGCGGCGGCGAGACCACCACGACGGTGATCATCGCCTTCTTCGCCAACCTCCTGATCGCGATCGCGAAGAGCGTCGTCGGCCTGATCACCGGTTCCGCCTCCATGCTGGCGGAGGCGGCTCACTCCTGGGCCGACACCGGCAACCAGATCCTGCTGTTCATCGCCGACAAGCGCTCCCGGCGGCCGGCCGACCCCTCGCACCCGCTCGGCTACGGTCGCGAGGCCTACGTCTGGTCGCTGATGGCCGCCTTCGGCCTCTTCACCGCCGGCGCGATCGTGTCGATCTGGAACGGCATCTCCAAGCTCACCGCGTCGTCGGAGGAGGACGTCTCCTACACCTGGGCGTACGTGGTCCTGGGGATCGCGTTCGTCTTCGAGGGCATCTCGTTCGCGCAGGCCTACCGGCAGACCAAGCGGGAGGCCCGCGAGGTCGAGCGCGACGTCATCCAGCACGCCCTGAAGACCTCCGACCCCACGTTGCGCGCCGTGTTCGCCGAGGACTCCGCGGCCCTCACCGGTCTCGTGATCGCGGCGACCGGCGTGTTCCTGCACCAGGTCACCGACCAGCCGGTGTGGGACGCCGTCGGCTCCATCCTCGTGGGCCTGCTGCTCGGCGTCGTGGCGATCGTGCTGATCAACCAGAACCGCCGTTTCATCACCGGCCAGGAGAGCGACGAGCGGCTGCGCAACCTGACCGTCAAGCGGCTCAAGGAGCTGCCGGACGTGAGCCGGGTGGCCTACCTGCGCCTGGAGTTCGTCGGGCCGCGCCAGGCGCTCCTGGTCGCCAGCGTCGACCTCGCCGGCGAGCAGCCGGAGTCCCGGGTCGCCTACCGGCTGCGCGAGCTCGAGCACGAGCTCGAGGAGGAGTCCTACATCCGCGAGGCGGTGCTCACCCTGGCCACCCCGGACGAGCCCGGCATCTGACGTTGTCGCCGGTCCGCAGGCGGCCCGGGCCCGGCACCCACCCGTCGCTCCGGTTCGGCGGCGCGATCACGCGTCCTGGCCGATCGGCGCCGGTCAGCGCCAGGGGCTGAGCTGCGGCAGGTCCCCGGCGTCCGAGGACAGGCCGGACCCGTCGCCCCGGCCCACGGCCCACCACGCGAGGTCGCAGGCGCGGCCCTCGATCGTCGGCCCGGCCCCCGGCTGGCCGGCCGCACCGCCGTACTGCCAGACGCCGGAGGTGTCGGTGGCGCGCAACGTCATCGACGGGCCGTGGGCGCGGTCGGGAACGACCAGCGAGAGCAGCACGTCGCAGAACCGGGGGCTCCAGTCGGCGGCGGTGTAGCCGTGGTCGAGGTCGGCCTCGTGCACCTGCAGCTCGACCCACCGGTGCGTCGGGACCTCCTTGGCCGGGAACGTCGCGTCGCCCGGTCGCCGCGCGACCTGGGCGTTCTCGTGGCGTACGTCGAGCTCGTTGACCGCCTGGATCAGCCGGCCGGCCGAGGCCGAGGCGTCGACCCGGAGGTCGTGGGCTGACCGGTCGGCACCGGCCGCGATGTCGGCGTCGCGGGTCTCGCGGGAGGCGTACATGTAGTGCACCTCGCCGGTCTCCGCCCAGTGCAGCAGGTTGCACAGGGCGTCGGCGTTGCGGGCCAGGTGCGTGATGACATGGGCGCGGGTCCAGCCGAGGAGCAGCGACGGCCCTGCCGCCTCCTCGTCGGTCAGGTCGCTCAGCGCGCCGAGGTAGCGGGTGGAGGCGGTCACCATCTCCACGAGGTTCGGCAGCGCGATCGACTCTGCCGGCGTCTTGCTCGTCTGCTCGGTGCTCACGTCTCTCCTCCCGTGCCGGTCCGGCGCCCCGGCGGGTGCGGCCACCGGCGCCATGCGTCGTGGGTCGGGCGTCGTGCCCAGCCTAGGCCTCCGAACCCCGATTCGTCCGCGGTTGCGAGCCAGCTTGCCGCGGGGAGAGGACGGACGAATCGGGGTCAGGGGACCGAGGACCCTGACGGCGACGGCTCGGCGGCCCCACGCTCGAGGTGTCGGACCGGGTGTGTCCGGCGCAGCGGACACCGGAGGCACCGTCCCTCGGCCAGCCCGCGGGTGGGAGGAGTCATGATCGGGTTCGCGATGCTGATCGTCGGGGTCCTCGTCGCCGTACTGGCGCTCGCGCTGGTGCTGAGGCGGCTGACCTTGGACGAGGTCGCTGTCGAGGACCGGCTGCACGAACCGGCCCGGCACTCGCTGTCGTACGTCGTCCCGACCGGTCAGGACCCGGCCGTGCTGATGGCGGCGCTGTCCCACCACGGGATCGCCGCCGTTTCGGACATGTCGGGTGGCACCGAGCGGCTGCTCGTCGAGTGTCGCGACGAGCAGCAACGGCGGCAGGTGCGCGCCATCATCGAGGACGTGCACAGCAGCGGTATCGACGGCAGCGAGATGAGCGTGGCGCACGTCAGCTTCGAGGACGAGCGCTGAGCCTTCGCCCGGTCCGGCTGCGGTCGACGGAGCGGTCGCCCATGGGGAGCGGGCACAGCTCGGGGGACCGGCGGTGCCCGTCGCCGCCGGTGGCCCTCGGTCCGTCCGGGCGCTCAGCCGGTGAACGGGCTCGACGTCATCCGTCCGCCCGGGTCGTCGTACTTCCCGCACCGACGGCAGGTGCGGTACCTCTGCCCGTCGTCGCTGCGTTCCGGACGCCACGCATGGTGCCCGAACCGGCACCACCACGACTTGCTCATGGGCCGAGCGTCCTCCGGCGGCGGGGGTTGCGCCAGCCCCGACCGGGCCACATGAGCCACCGCAGACCTCACGGATGCCCCAGAGCGTCGCCGCGAGACCCGCACCTCGACCTGGTCGCCCTCCAGGCGCTTGTGGCAGCATCGGCGACACGGCCCCGGACGACGTCGTCTCGTGCGAGCACGCGGCGCCCGGCCGGATCAGTGCCGCCCGGTCCGTCCCGGCCACCGAGCCCAGGAGTCCGAGATGAACAACCCGCCCGAGGGCACCGAGGGGCGCCTGCCTCAGGTGGTGTTCGCCTGCGTGCGCAACGGCGGGCGCTCCGTCGCCTCGCGAGTGCTTGCCGCGCACTACGCGAGGGGCCGTGTGGTCGCGCTCTCGGCGGGCACCCAACCCGGCGAGCACATCCATCCCGAGGTCGCCGACGTGCTGGAGAAGCTCGGCCTGGACACCTCCGCCGAGCACCCCAAGCTGCTGACGCGGGAGACGATCGCGGCCAGTGATCTCGCGATCACCCTGGGCTGCGGCGAGGAGTGCCCCTACGTGCCCGGCGTCGTCTACCGCGACTGGCCCGTCGACGACCCCGGCGGTCAGGACGAGGCCACCGTGCGCCGCATCATCGCCGACCTCGACGCACGGGTCCGCAGCCTGCTGGTCGAGCTGGTTCCGGACCTGGAGCTGCCTCCCTCGGTGCTCGAGCAACAAGCCGGCTGAGCCCGGCTCCCCGGCCTCCGACGCCCGACGTCGGCGCAGCCGCGCGTTCCGGTCGCGGCGATATCACCCTGCGCGGGTGAGACGCGGATGATGTGCCTGCTCCCGATCAGAGGCAGAGTCAGATCGCCGTACCGCGCGCCGCCGCCCAGCGGCCGCCGTGGGAGGGGGCAGCCGGTCCTGGCCGCATCGAGGAACCGCCGTCGTGGAGGAACCGTGGACGATTCAGGCAGCATGGCAATGGAGGCCGGCCGCCCGGGCACGGCGGCGAAGGCGACCGGCGGAGTGCTGATCACTCTGGCCTCTGCGCAGTTCCTGATGACGCTGGACAGCTCGGTCATGAACGTCTCCATGGCGACGGTCGCCGACGACCTCGGCACCTCGATCACCGGCATCCAGACCGCCATCACGCTGTACACCCTGGTGATGGCGACGCTGATGATCACTGGCGGGAAGATCGGCAGCCGGATCGGCCGGCTGAAGGCGTTCTCGATCGGGTGCGTCGTCTACGGGCTGGGCTCCTTCGTCACCGGCGTCTCGCAGAACCTGACCGTGCTGATCATCGGCTGGTCCTTCCTCGAGGGCATGGGCGCCGCCTTGATCATGCCGGCCATCGTCGCGCTGGTCGCCACCAACTTCGACAAGGTCGCGCGGCCCCAGGCGTTCGGGCTGGTCGCGGCGGCCGGTGCGTGTGCGGTCGCACTCGGCCCCCTGATCGGCGGCGCGGCGACGACGTACGCGTCCTGGCGGCTGGTGTTCTTCGGCGAGGTCCTCCTCGTCGCCGTCATCCTGTGGACCTCGAGGGGGATCGCCGACGCGCCGGTGGAGGCGGAGGCGAAGCGGCCTCTCGACTGGGTCGGAACCTCTCTGTCCGTGCTCGGTCTGGGCATGGCCGTGTACGGCGTGCTGCGGACCACCGACTGGGGCCTCATCCAGCCCAAGGACGGCGCACCGGCACTGTTCGGCCTGTCGCTCTGCTTCTGGCTCGTCGTGGCGGGGCTCTCCGTGGTCTGGGTGTTCTTCCGGTGGGAGGCGCACATGGTCTCCACCGGGGGTGACCCGCTGGTCGACCCGTCGATCTTCGCCCACCGCCAGCTCGACGGCGGTCTGGTGATGTTCGCCTTCCAGTTCCTGCTGCAGTCCGGCACGTTCTTCGTCGTGCCGCTGTTCCTCTCGGTGGCGCTCGGCGTCTCCGCGATGGAGACCGGGCTGAGGGTGATGCCGCTGTCCGTGGGCCTGCTGATCACCGCTCTCGGCATCCCCAAGGTGCTGCCCCGGGTCTCCCCGCGAAGGGTGGTGCGCGTCGGCGTCGTGCTGATGCTGGTCGGCATCCTGTGGCTGATGGTGGCGATCGACGCGAACGCGGACGCCACCGTGGTGTCGGGACCGATGCTCATGGTCGGACTGGGCATCGGCTGCCTCGCCTCCCAGCTCGGCAGCGTGACGGCGTCCTCGGTGCCCACCGAGCAGAGCAGCGACGTGGGCGGTCTGCAGAACACCGCGACCAACCTCGGAGCCTCCCTGGGCACCGCACTGGCCGGATCGGTCATGATCGGGGTGCTCACGGCCTCCTTCCTGGCCGGCATCGAGGCGAATCCGGCCGTCCCCGACGACGTGGCGGCCCGGGCCAACGTCGAGCTTGCCTCGGGAGTGCCGTTCCTGTCCGACGCGCAGGTCGAGGCCGCCATGGCCGACAACGGAGCGAGCCAGCAGCGGACGCAGGTCGCGGTCGAGGAGAACGCGACCGCGCGCATCGACGGCATCGACGCTGCTCTCGCCGTGCTGGCGCTGATCGCCGTCTCCTCGCTGTTCTTCACCGGAAGGATCCCCTCGGTCCAGCCGGGAGCCGACGACGCGACGCCGGAGCCGGGGGAGGGTCAGGACTCGGCCGCGGACCCGGCTCCGCCGGCGGTGATCGGCCATGACGTGCCGGCCCCACGCCGACCTCCTGACTCCGGGCCCCCGGGGCCGCCCGTATCCCCGGGCGGCGGCCGATCGGGTAACGAGGGCGTCGCTGGCTGACGGTGGGTCGTCCCGCGGTGGTGAGTCGCCGCCCCGGTGCTGCGCGGTGCTGTGCGGTGCGGAGACATGGGAGGGAAGTCTCAGGGCGTATGCGGCCGTCTGGCTAGTCGGAAGTCCCGCCTGGTAGTGCGGTGACCCGGCGGCGGGGGCACGAGCTCGACGGCTGCCAACCGGTGCAGGGAGGCGGCGTGGCTTGATGCTGACGCAGGGTGACGTCGTCGCCCTCGATCTAGGCATGCCATCCGGTAGCGAGGCCGGACTTCGTCGGCCGGCCATCGTCGTGACAGCGCAACGGGTTCTGAGAGGTGGGCCGAACGTCCTACAGGTCGTGCCGCTGACTCGGACAATCCGCCACGGCAGCACCGAGGTGATCATCGAGCCTGACGAGGACAACCGTCGGGGCGAAACTTCTTCCGCGCAGTGCCAGCATGTGCGCTCCGTGGCCACTACTCGTATCCACGAGCGCAGAGGAAACGTCGGCCCGGTCGTCCTTGGCGAGGTCCGCGAAACGCTTGCACTGCTAGGGGACCTTTGACTGAGGTTCCCCCCGGACCGTAGAGGCATCGACAATAGGGATCGAGATGCCAGAGAAGCGGAAGAAGTACGACCGGGAGTTCCGTGAGGGAGCTGTTCGGATCGTCGAAGAGACCAACAAGCCGATCGCGCCGGTCGCGCGCGACCTGGGTGTGAACGAGGGCACCTTGGGCAACTGGGTCGCTCGTGCACGCGAGGCTGCCGAGGGCACCCGTGGGTTGTCGAAGGACGACGTGGAGGAGCTCAAGCGGCTGCGTGCCGAGGTCGCCGAGCTCCGGATGGAGCGCGATGTCCTCAAGCGATCCGTGGTCCTGTGGGTGAAGGAGGCGACGAAGTGAGCGTGGCACGCTTCATCGCCGACCAGAGGACGAACTATCGAGTGCCGCACACGGTCACGTGCCTGCTGCTCGGCGTCAGCCTGGCGTGGTTCTACAAGTGGCGCGACCGTGGTCTTGGCCCGGCTGCTTCGAGTGGGCTGTTCACGGCCATGGACCGGCGCCGCGACACCATCGATCGGGCCGTGAAGGTGATGTTCACCAAGAAGCGAGGGCTGCATGGCTCGCCCCGGCTGCACGCCGATCTGCGCGACGACGGCTGGGAGGTCAGTGAGAAGACGGTCGCGGACTCGATGCGCCGCCAGGGGCTCGTAGCGCGCCGGATCAAGCGCAGGAACGGGCTCACCCGGCAGGACAAGACCGCCCCGAAGTTCCCAGACCTCCTCAGGAGGAACTTCACCGCGGACCGGCGCGATGCCAAGTGGGTGGGCGACATGACGGAGATTCCCACCGTCGACGGGCAGGGCCGGCCGGGTCCGAAGCTGTATCTGGCGACAGTGATCGACCTGTACTCGCGTCGTCTGCTCGGCGCCGCGCCGCGACTGCATCCGGATGCTGATCTGGCCTGCGCGGCGATCAAGATGGCCGTGGCTGCTCGGGGCGGGAAGGCCGCGATCTGGCGCGAGGATGAGGCCGAGCGGGTCATCTTCCACACCGATAGGGGCTCGACCTACACGGCGAACTCGTTCACCAAGCTGTGCCGCACGATGGGCATCCGTCAGTCGATGGGACGGGTCGGGTCGTGCTTCGACAACGCCGCCGCCGAGGCGTTCTTCAGCTCCCTGGAGTGGGAGGTCCTCTCGCGACACGAGTTCGCCAACACCCGCCAGGCTCAGGCCGTTGTGCTGGACTGGTGCTACGGGTTCTACAACCACGAGCGGGCGGCACAGCTCCGTGGGCATGATGAGCCCGGTCAACTACGAGAACACCGCGGCCCCCGACCAGGAAGCCGCATAGGGGAAGCCCTCCACGATTCGGGGGGAACCACACAGACCGCATCGTCGGGCCGCACCTGACAGGCGAAGGAGCATCGGCCGACGCCCGACAGGACGGCCGAGCATGTCTCAGTCCACAGGTCGAGTTCGGTCTGCTGGCCACGCTCGTCGTCCCGTTCGCTGCCGCGACGACGGCGCCGGTGATCGTGGCTTCGTCGAAGATCGGGTCGGTGTACTCGATGGTGGTCCACGCAGCGTCGTCAATCGCCGCGTTCGCGGCCTTGACCCGCTTGTCCATCCGCACGAAGTTGCTCCGGAGCGAGGTCGCAGCACTAGTCAACCAGCGTGCGCGCGGCCAGGATGGCCTGACCGCTGCGAGTATCTGCTGGAGGACGCGTTCTTCGACCGCGCGCCTTGGACGTTTAGATCGCGGCAGACGAGCAGCTCTTATCCGGGAGAGGAGTTCTGGTGGGGCTGCTGCGCCGTCCCGACCGCCTCCGCGATGCTGAGAGGGGGCCGCTCGCTACCCGCAGCGGCGTGCGGGGGACCGGCAGCACGTTGACGTTGCCAGCGGCGGGGCGCGCGTTGGGCCGCGTGGTGGATGACCTCGACCGGGCCACGCAGTGGCCTCTGGCAAGATGGCGCTGCGGGCGTGTGCGGATCGGGTCTCCCTAGGTTGTGCTTGAGGTTGTCCCGATTACTTCCCCTATGCCCC
The DNA here is from genome assembly GCA_963835385.1 of uncultured Actinomycetota bacterium. Lineage (GTDB taxonomy): Bacteria > Actinomycetota > Actinomycetes > Propionibacteriales > Nocardioidaceae > Nocardioides_B. Next base: position 399,781 of record CAWIFK010000010.1, on the reverse strand, counting down.
GGGCCTCTAGCTCAACTGGCAGAGCAGCGGACTTTTAATCCGCGGGTTGTGGGTTCGAGTCCCACGGGGCCTACAAGCTGCGGACAGACGGAAAAGTGCCGACTCAACGTGGAAGAAGTGCCGACTCAACGGGTGGGTGCTTGGTCTGGTCCGCTGCGGGTAACCCTCTTCTCGCTGCCTCCCGGCAGCAGTCCGTGCCCACCACTGCTCCGTCCTCCGGGAGCCGGAGCCACGAGGCGCGGCCCCGGAAAACGACGAAGGGGAGTGGCGGGTGCGTCTCGTGGCGCTGCTGGCGGTCTTCCTCGCCGCCAGCTTCTGGGCCAACGCCACGCCTGTCCCGATCCCGCGGAACTGCTCAGTCGGCTGGTACGGCGCCGGGGCCACTGCTCCGGGTGCGGCCTGGACGCCGTCCGGCGGGGTGCCCCGGGGGCACGCGCACAACGACTACGAGCACCGCCGTCCCCTCCTCGACGCGTTGGACGCCGGGCTGACCAGCGTCGAGGCCGACGTGTGGGCCGTGGACGGGGAGCTGCTGGTGGCGCACGCACGCGACGAGGTGGACCCGGCGCGGACCCTGAGCAGCCTGTACCTCCGGCCGCTCGCCGAGCACTTCGCGGACGTCCGGGACAGTCCGCGCGTCCCGACGGTGCAGCTCCTCGTCGACGTCAAGAGCGCCCCGTCGGCGACGCTGCCGCTGCTGCGCGACCAGCTCGCCTCCTACGCGCCGGTGCTGACCCGCTACCGCGGCTGCGCCGTCAGCTCCGGGCCCGTGAGCGTCGTCGTCTCGGGCAGGCACGTCCGCCCCGCCGCGCCGTCACCGGGGACCGTCTCCTACTTCGGGTACGACATGCAGCCTGAACGGGCCCGCGACACCGGCCTGCAGAAGGCCATCACCCCATTGGTCTCCGCCCGCTGGGACGCCTACTTCACCTGGAACGGCCACGGGAGCCTCCCCGGCGCTGAGCGCGCCGAGCTCGACGACATGGTGGGCGTCGCACACGCCGCCGGTTCGGCGATCAGGTTCTACAACACCCCCGACGACCGGGGGCCGGCACGCGACGCGGTCTGGCGTCAGCTCGTCGCGGCAGGCGTCGACTACATCGGCACCGACGACCTTGCGGGATTCCGTCCCTTCGTCCGCGGCCTCCGCCCGGGCACGGGGCAGGCAGCTGGTTCGACGACGTCTTAGGCGCCGCCCGGTCAGTCGCCGTCCCTGGCGACCGCGGTTGCCGCCGCGACCGAGGGCTGAAGGTCGAACAGCTTCGTCAGGCCGGTGATCTCCATGACCCGCAGGCACCTCGGTTCGTGGCACACCAGGCTCAGGGACCCACCGGAACGCGCGGTACGTCGATGTGCGGCCACCAGCACCCCCAGGCCGGTCGAGTCGAGGAAGGACACACCTTCGAGGTCGAGCACGAGCGCCTCGGCGCCGCCATCGAGGACGCGGCCCAGGTCGGCGCCGAGCTGCGGCGCCGTCGCGACGTCGATCTCTCCCTGCACGCTCACGACCGCGTAGCCGTTCTGCGACGTGACGGTGACGTCCAACGACGCACCCGCGACGACGTGACGCGACGGCGAGGCAGCGGCGGAGTCCGGGGAGGGAGCGGCGGAGTCCGGGGAGGAGGGCAGTGGCGGCATGATCGACCTGGTTCCGTTCGGAGGGGGCGATGACCGCTTCTTGGTCGAGTCCCCGGGGGACCCATGGATCGCGACGCATGGTCACGGAGCCTGGTGAGCAGGGCCGGTGGTCAGGAGGCTACGAGTCTTCGTGCCGCCCGGTCAAACGGGGCCCTAGCTCTCCGGGAGGGTCAGCGCGCGGATCACCCGGGCGACCTGCCCCTCGGTGAGGCCCGCGCGCGCGGCGGCCTGGCGCAGCCGCTCCTCGGCGATCGGGATGTCGACCCGCTGCCGGGCTGCGATCATGCCCACGGCGATGTCCACGTCGTCGCGGTCGGCGACCCGCTGGGGGGCGTAGGCGGCCGCCAGTCGGGTGCGGAACGAGAGGTCGGCGTTGGAGACGGCCGCCTCGGCGGACGCGCCGAGGGCCCGGGCGAGCTGTTCATGGCGCCCGTCGAAGGCGTCCGGTGTGGCGCCGTACAGGTTGACGCTTCCGATGACCCGGCCCTGCTGCAGGATCGGGAGCGTGAGGCTGCTCGCCACTCCCGTTGCCGCCGTGGTGTGCGCGTAGAGCAGCCAGCGGCCCTCGTTCATGAGGTCGGTGCCCGAGACGTCGACCAGGTGCGCCTCGTGGCCTGCCTCGACGCACGGTCCGCCGTCGAGGTACTGGACTGCATCGAGGACCGCTGCCTCGTCGTTGCTCGCAACCATGGTGAACGTGAGCCCGTCGGCGAGCTGGGCCAGGCTCAGCCCCACGCAGGCAGGTGCGATCTCCTGCGCCACCGCACTCATGGCGCGCAGGGTGGGTTCGAGGTCGTCCTCGCCCTGCTCGGCGAGGTCTACCAGTGCCTGTCGAGTCTCCGGAACGGGCTCCACGTGCGCGCATCCTCCAGGTGTCCGAATCGACCGGGGTTCTCCTACCCACTCCGCTCGCACGACATGCGCGACATCGGCGTCGCCGCCCGCACGACGCGTGCGAACGCTGCGCCGGCGCGCGGACCGGCGGAGCGGCTCAGAGCTCGAAGTCGCCGCCGTGCGCCACGATGGCGTAGACGACCAGGAGGCTGAGCGCCATGGCCGACAGCGACCAGATCGGCGCGGTCCCCACGAAGGCCATGTTGACGACCGCGGTCACCAGGGCCACCGCGACGCCCACCACGCGCCCCCACATCCGGCCTTGGAGCAGGGCGGACCCGGCGACGATGACCAGGACTCCGAGGGCGATGTGCGACCAGCCCCACAGCGTGAAGTTGTCGCTGAAGACGAGGACGTCTCCCTGCCCGTCGAAGTAGTCGTCCTGGAAGAGCGCGGTGAGCCCCATCACCACCTCGAAGAAGCCCAGCACCATCATCATCACCGCACCGAAGATGATGACCCCGCCGAGCCGGCTCTCCTCCCGCACGTACGGCGTCTGCGGCGTGGTGCTCATGATCAGGCCCCTCTCCCGGCGAGTCCCGGCCGGGACGTCCGGCGCAGGCCGCTCGCCCCGGTCCTGAACCCATCGTGGGGGGAAGCCGGAGGTGCCGCCTCGTCCGCGGCGGGGGAGCCGGGGTCAGCCCAGGACGGCGAAGCCGACCACGAGCATGGCGAGCAGGCCGAGCAGCAGCAGCAGCGGGATCCGGACGGCGGTGAGGCTCCACTTTCGGGCAGTGGTCTTGTCGGTCTGCATGTGCTCCCCGGTACCCGGTGTCTCACGTCCCATGCGACCCATGCGATGCGGCGCCGGCTCGTGCCGCTCGCCCGGTGGCTCGTCCGGCGTGGGTACGCGTGGGATTCGCGAACCGGGGGCACCATCTCGCGCATGAGCGACGAGATGACGGCCGAGGAGCCGCAGGAGTGGCCGACGCACTGCCCGAGGTGCGGCACCGAGCTCGAGCAGGCGGTGCTCGACTTCGACCAGGACAAGGCCCCGCGCCCCGAGCTGCGGCCCGGTGAGATGGCGGCAGTCGACTTCTGCCCGAACGCCGACTGCGAGCTCTACCGCCGGCCGGTGGAGCCGCGCGGCAGCGGACCGGCGAGCGGCGACATCGCCGCGGGCGGCCCGGCGGCGATGTCGCAGGAGGACCATCCGGGGTCGCTGGGCGGCGACAACGGCGGCGCGTGAGCGCGCCGCGGACCGCACGCCGGCGGCACCTTGATCGAATCGTGACGAAACGTGGTGCAACGGACACGGGTACGACCACGTGGACCGGGGTAACAAGGAGCCAGCAGCGCGGTCCAGCCTCGGGCCACCTGAGCGCACGGAAGACCCAGGAGCCCCACCCATGACTGCGCCCACCAACGAGAAGCCCGTCTCCGACGGCGTCTCGGAGCCCGACGCGGGACTCGGCCTGATGCTGCTGATCCTGCTCGTCCTCACCGTCGTCGCGACCCTCGCCACCTGAGCCTGCCGGCCCTGCCGGCCCGACGGGTCCGATCAGTGCGGCCGGTCCCCCCCGTCACGCGCGGCCGCGGCCCCAGGCGATCGACAGCTCGACTGCCTGCCGCCAGGCCGCGTAGGAGCGGTCCCGCTCCTCGCGGGTGATCTCCGAGCGCCACTCGGCCGCCCGGTGCCAGTTGCCCTTCAGCACCCGGCGGTCCGGCCAGTAGCCGACCGCCAGCCCGGCGGCGTACGCGGCGCCGAGGGCGACGCTCTCGGCCATCATCGGCCGGATCACCGGCACGTCGAGGACGTCGGCCAGCGTCTGCATCAGCAGGTTGTTGGAGGTCATGCCGCCGTCGACGGCCAGCGAGTTCATCGGCACCTGAGCGTCCACGAGCATCGCGTCCACGACGTCCTTGGCCTGCCATGCCGAGGCCTCCAGCACAGCGCGGGCGAGATGGCCCTTGGTGATGTAGGAGGTGAGCCCCGCGACGATGCCCTGCGCCTTGCTCTCCCAGTACGGCGCGTAGAGCCCCGCGAACGCCGGGACCACGTAGCACCCACCGCTGTCCTCGACGGTCCGGGCGAGCGTCTCGATCTCCGCAGCCGACCGGATCAGCCCCAGGCTGGTGCGGCACCACTCGACCAGCGCCCCGGCGACCGCGATCGACCCCTCCAAGGCGTAGGTGGGCTTCTCGCCCTCCATCGCGTGGGCGACGGTGGTGATCAGGCCGGCGTGGGAGCGGACGATGTCGGTGCCGGTGTTCATGAGCAGGAAGCTGCCGGTGCCGAACGTGCACTTCGCGTCGCCGGGGTCGAACGCGGTCTGGCCGAACAGGGACGCCTGCTGGTCGCCGAGCACCGCGCTGATCGGGATCCCGGCCACCGGCTCGACGGTCGTGCCGAGCACGCCCATCGAGGGCCGGATCTCCGGCAGCATCGAGACCGGCACGTGCATGGCCGCCAGGAGGTCGGGGTCCCAGGTCAACGTCTCGAGGTCCATCAGCAGCGTCCGGCTGGCGTTGGTGGCGTCGGTGACGTGCAGGCCGCCGGTCAGCTTCCACACCAGCCAGGTGTCCATGGTGCCGAACAGCAGGTCGCCCCGCTCGGCACGCTCGCGCAGGGTCTGGTCGCTGTCGAGGATCCAGCGCAGCTTGGGACCCGCGGGGTACGGCGACAGCGGCAGGCCGGTGCGCCGGGTCAGCTCGGCCGGCTCCACGTGGTCGGTGATGGCCGGCAGGTCCGCCGCCGTACGCGTGTCCTGCCAGACGATCGCCGGGGCGACCGGGACGCCCGTGCTCCGGTCCCACACGACGGTGGTCTCGCGCTGGTTCGTGACCCCGAGACCGACGACCTGGTCCACGCTCGCACCGGCGTCCTCCAGCGCCATCGGCACGAGCTGGCAGACCAACCGCCAGATCTCCTGGGCGTCGTGCTCGACCCAGCCCGGGCGCGGGTAGCTCTGCCGATGCTGGCGCTGGGCCACCGAGACCATCCGGCCCTGCCGGTCGAAGAGGACGCAGCGCGTCGAGGTGGTGCCCTGGTCGATCGCCGCGACGTAGGACGCGCTCATCCCCGGCGCCCGTGGCCCAGCTCGCGGGAGATCGACCGGCCGGCGTCCATGACCCGCTTGGCGAGGTCGGGCCGGGGACGCAGGCGCGAGTCGCAGAGCGCGTCGGGCCGGCCCTCGATGCACACCGCTGCGATCACGAACCCGGAGCGGTCGCGCACCGGCGCGGCCAGGCTGGCCTGACCGGGGCGCCACTCCTCCACGGAGGCCGCCCAGCCGAGGTCGCGGACGTCGGCCAGCTCGCGGTGCAGACGGGCAGGGTCGACGACGGTCCGTTGGGTGTAGGCGTCCAGCCGTCCCGCACCGAGCGTCCGGGCGGCGCGGGGGTCGTGGGCCAGGAGCACCTTGCCGAGCGCCGTGGCGTGCAGCGGCCTCGTGGAGCCGGTCTGCAAGGTCTGCGGGCTCTCGTCGGGGCGGAAGACGTGGTGCACGACCAGCGCCGCTCCGTCCTCCACCTTGGCGACCAGGCTGGACTCGCCGGTGTGGCCGGCCAGTGCGTCGGTCCAGTTGAGCGCCCGGGCCTTCAGCTCGTTGCGGTCCAGCGGCGAGGCGCCGAGGTGGAGCAGGTCCGCTCCGACGGCGTACAGGCCGGTGTCGGGGTCCTGGTCGACGAAGCCGACCTCGCGCAGCGTCTGCACCAGGCCGTGCACCGTGGGCTTCGCCAGCCCTAGCGCGGCAGCGAGATGGGCGAGTGTCGTCGGCTCTTGCTCGTCGGCGAGGACCTGCAGGATCGCGGCGGCCCGCTCCACCGACTGGACCCGTGCTGCCATGGAGCGACGCTATCGCGGGTTCGGCCATGCCGAACGTGATCGGTAAAGAAATCGCCCAGAGCGCGGGCAGTTCGGCAATACCGAACGAACGCCGTTGTGGTGCGCGTCACTCGCGCTTAGCGTCGCATCACACACCGTCTTCCACGGATCGTCTCGGGGTCCCAGACCAAGGAGCTGCTCGTGGCCTCATCATTCGGCAGGAGAACGCTGCTCGGCGAGTGCGTCGCCGAGTTCGCCGGCACCGCCATCCTCATCCTCTTCGGCGTCGGCGTCGTCGCCCAGGTCGTCACCAGCGAGGGCAGCCTCGGCAACCACGACTCGATCGCGTGGGCCTGGGGCCTCGGCGTCACGTTCGGCGTCTACACCGCCGCCCGGATCAGCGGTGCGCACATCAACCCGGCCGTCACCCTCGCTCTGGCCGCCTTCGCCGGCTTCGAGTGGCGCAAGGTCATCCCGTTCGTGGTGGCACAGTGCCTGGGCGCCTTCGTCGCGGCCCTGATCGTGCGCTGGATCTACGCCGACGCGATCGGCCTCGTCGACCCCGGCCACACCGTCGCGACGCAGGGCATCTTCTCCACCCTGCCCGGCAACGGTGGGTTGGACATCTCCACCTCGACTGCCTTCTTCGACCAGATCGTCGGCACCGCGATCCTGCTGTTCCTGATCTTCGCCCTCACCGACACCAACAACGACGCGCCGATGTCCTGGTTGGCGCCGTTCATCATCGGTCTGGTCGTCGTGGCCATCGGGATGGCGTGGGGCACCAACGCCGGCTACGCGATCAACCCGGCTCGTGACTTCGGCCCGCGGCTGGCCAGCTTCATCACCGGCTACGACACGGCGTGGCGCGACCAGAGAGGTGACCTCTACTTCTGGGTGCCGATCATCGGCCCGTTCATCGGTGGCCTGATCGGGGCGGCGGCCTACAAGCTCGGCGTCGGCCGGTTCATGCCCTCCCCGGAGGAGGCCGACGAGGTCGGGCGGATCGCGGACGACCGCCCCCACGTCGACGGGGCCGCCGGCACCGCCACCGACCCGTCCACCCGCCCCTGACCGGCTCGACCACCAGTTCGACCCTCAGAAGGAGACATCCACATGGCTGACTACGTCGGCGCCATCGACCAGGGCACTACCAGCACTCGCTTCATGATCTTCGACCACGGCGGCAACGAGGTCGCCCGTCACCAGCTCGAGCACGAGCAGATCCTGCCGCAGGCCGGCTGGGTCGAGCACTCGCCGATCGAGATCTGGGAGCGGACCAGCTCGGTGCTGAAGACGACACTGGCGCGCAGCGGGATGAACGGTTCGGACCTCGCGGCGCTCGGCATCACCAACCAGCGCGAGACGACGGTCGTCTGGAACAAGAAGACCGGCCGCCCGTACTACAACGCGATCGTCTGGCAGGACACCCGCACCGACCGGATCGCGAACGCGCTGGACCGCGACGGCCGCGGCGACGTGATCCGGCGGAAGGCCGGGCTCCCTCCGGCGACGTACTTCGCCGGCGGGAAGATCCAGTGGATCCTCGAGAACGTCGACGGGGTCCGCGAGGCCGCCGAGTCCGGTGACGCCGTCTTCGGCACGACCGACAGCTGGCTGCTGTGGAACCTCACCGGCGGCACCGACGGCGGGGTGCACGTCACCGACGTCACCAACGCCAGCCGGACCATGCTGATGAACCTGGAGACGCTGGACTGGGACGACGAGCTGCTCGGCTTCTTCGACATCCCCCGCCAGATGCTGCCCGAGATCCGGCCCTCGTCGTCCCCCGAGCCCTACGGGCACACCCTGGCCAACGGTCCCCTGGGGGCCGAGGTGCCGCTGACTGCGGCCCTCGGCGACCAGCAGGCCGCGATGGTCGGCCAGGTGTGCCTGGCGCCGGGCGAGGCGAAGAACACCTACGGCACCGGCAACTTCCTGCTGCTCAACACCGGCACGGAGCTGGTCCGGTCGGAGAACGGCCTGCTCACGACCGTCTGCTACCAGTTCGGCGACGAGAAGCCGGTCTACGCGCTCGAGGGGTCGATCGCGGTCACCGGGTCCGCGGTGCAGTGGCTGCGCGACCAGCTGGGGATCATCAGTGGCGCGTCGCAGAGCGAGAGCCTGGCCCGCCAGGTGGACGACAACGGCGGTGTCTACTTCGTGCCGGCGTTCTCGGGCCTGTTCGCGCCGTACTGGCGCTCGGACGCCCGTGGCGCCATCGTGGGCCTGTCGCGCTTCAACACCAACGCCCACCTGGCCCGTGCCACGCTGGAGGCGATCTGCTACCAGAGCCGTGACGTCGCCGACGCCATGGAGAAGGACTCGGGGGTCAAGCTGGAGGTGCTCAAGGTGGACGGCGGGGTGACGGCCAACGACCTGTGCATGCAGATCCAGGCCGACGTGCTCGGCGTGCCGGTGAGCAAGCCGGTGGTCGCCGAGACCACCGCCCTCGGGTCGGCGTACGCCGCCGGCCTGGCCGTGGGCTTCTGGTCCGACCGCGAGGAGCTGCGCAAGAACTGGAACGAGGACAAGCGCTGGGAGCCCACGTGGTCCGAGGAGCAGCGCGAAGAGGGCTACAAGGGCTGGCAGAAGGCCGTCAAGAGGACCCTGGACTGGGTGGAAGTGGAGTGATCAAGGCGATGAGCAGGACAGCAGTGCACCTGGACCCGCAGCGGCGCGAGGAGTCACTGCGGGAGATGGCGCGCGAACCGCTGGACGTGCTCGTGATCGGCGGCGGCGTCGTGGGCACGGGGGCCGCCCTCGACGCCGTCACCCGCGGGCTTCGGGTGGGGCTGGTGGAGGCGCGCGACTTCGCCTCCGGCACGTCGTCGCGGTCGAGCAAGCTCGTCCACGGCGGCCTGCGCTACCTCGAGCAGCTCGACTTCGGTCTGGTGCGGGAGGCGCTGCGCGAGCGGTCGCTGATCCTCAACCGGCTCTGTCCGCACCTGGCCCGGCCGGTGCCGTTCCTCTACCCCCTGCAGCACCGGGTGTGGGAGCGGTTCTACGTCGGCAGCGGCGTGCTGATCTACGACACGATGGGCGGGCGTCACGGCGTGCCGAGCCACCGGCACCTGACCAAACGTCAGGCGCTCAGGGCCTTCCCGTCGTTGCGCAAGGACGCCCTCGTCGGGGCGATCCAGTACTACGACGGCCAGGTCGACGACGCCCGGCACACGATGATGCTGGCGCGCACGGCGGCGGAGTACGGCGCCCACGTCGCCACCAGCGCCCGGGTGACCGGCTTCATCCGCGAGGGTGACCGCGTCGCCGGTGCGAAGGTGCACAACCTCGAGACCGGGGAGGAGATCGAGATCCGCGCCCGCCAGACGATCAACGCCGCGGGCGTGTGGACCGACGAGATCCAGGAGATGGTGGGAGGCCGCGGACAGATCAACGTGCGCGCCTCCAAGGGGGTGCACATCGTGGTGCCCCGCGACCGGATCCGCGCCGAGACCGGGATCATCGCCCGCACCGAGAAGAGCGTGCTGTTCATCATCCCGTGGGACTCGCACTGGATCATCGGCACCACCGACACCGACTGGGAGCTCGACCTCGCCCACCCGGCAGCCAGCCGGCGCGACGTCGACTACCTGCTCGAGCACGCCAACGCCCTGCTGCACACGCCGCTCACCCACGAGGACGTCGTCGGCGTCTACGCGGGCCTGCGACCGCTGCTGTCGGGGGAGTCGGAGGACACCAGCCAGCTCTCCCGCGAGCACGCCGTGGTCTCGCCGGTGGCCGGCCTGGTGATGGTCGCCGGCGGGAAGTACACCACCTACCGGGTGATGGCCAAGGACGCCGTCGACGCGGTGGTGCACAGCCTCCCGCTCAAGGAGCCGGAGTGCTGCACCGACACCATCCCGCTGGTGGGCGCGGAGGGCTACCGGGCCGCGTGGAACAGCCGCGAGCAGATGGCCGAGGAGTCGGGGCTGCACCTGGCCCGGATCGAGCACCTGCTGCACCGCTACGGGTCGCTCGTCGGTGAGCTGCTCGCGTTGGTGAAGGAGCAGCCGGAGCTCGCCGAGCCGCTGCCGGCCGCGCCGACGTACCTGCGCGTCGAGGCCTACTACGCCGCGCTGGCCGAGGGGGCGCTGCACCTCGACGACATCCTCACCCGACGGACCCGGATCTCGATCCAGGCCACGGACCGGGGCGTGGCGGCGGCCGAGGAGGTGGCCCAGATCGTGGCGCCGCTGCTGGGCTGGAGCGACGAGCAGGCCAAGAACGAGGTGGAGCACTACCGGGCACGCGTGGCGGCCGAGATCGACTCGCAGGAGCAGCCCGACGACCGCACCGCCGACGCGGCGCGCCTCGGTGCCGCCGACGTCCGGATGACGGAGGAGAGCGAGCACGCGGGTTAGCGCCCCCGTCGCAGCGACGCGCACCGGTGTTCCTCGGGGACGCCTGGTGCGCGTCGCTGCTGCTCGCCGTCGGGCCCGCACACCTCTGACGCGGGCGCGTGCCAGGGCCGTCGGTCCAGCTCCGCGGCCGGCCCTCACCGCGGCGGCCGCCCCCGCAGGACCCTTGCGGCCCTTGACAGGACTTTCGGCCCACTTCCCCGGCGTGCCGCGCTTGGCATGGTTGCCGCAGTCCGACACAGTCAGAGGGAGCGCAGCATGTCCGTCCGCACGCACGCGAGGAGCGCAGAGCACGTGACATCGGGGCAGCACCGGTCGCCCTTGCTGATGCTCGCCCTGGCCACCATCGGCTTCGCGATCAACTTCTGGGCCTGGGCGCTGCTCAGCCCGCTCGGCCCGCTGTTCCGCGAGAACGGCACGCTCGGCACCCTCAGCGAGCCCGACGTCGCGCTGATGGTCGCGGTCCCGGTCATCGTCGGGTCGCTCGGCCGGATCCCGGTCGGCGCACTGACGGACCGGTTCGGCGGCCGGGAGATGTTCGTGCTGGTCTCGCTGGCCACGGTCGTCCCGGTGATCTTCCTCGGCTTCTTCGCCCAGTCGTCCTTCGTCGCCGTCCTGGTCGGCGGGTTCTTCCTCGGCATCGGCGGCACCTCGTTCGCCGTCGGCGTGCCCTTCGTCAACGCCTGGTTCCCGCCCGAGCGGCGCGGTTTCGCCGTCGGCGTATTCGGCGCCGGCATGGGGGGCACCGCGATCAGCGCGCTGACCACCGTGAAGCTCTACGAAGCCGGCGACAAGGCTCCGTTCGTCGCCACCGCGATCGCGCTGGTGGCCTTCGCGGTGGTCGCGTGGCTGCTGATGGAGGACGCGCCCGGACGCACCCCACCCGCCGGCACCCTGATGAGCCGGCTCTCGGCCAACGCCCGGCTGCCGATCACCTGGCAGGCATGCCTGCTCTACGCCGTGGCGTTCGGCGGCTACGTCGCCTTCTCGGTGTACCTGCCGGCCTACCTCAAGACCGCCTACGACCTGACCCCTGCCGACGCCGCCAACCGCATGGCCGGCTTCGTCGTGGTCGCGGTGCTGATGCGCCCCGTCGGCGGCTGGCTCTCGGACCGGTTCGGGCCGGTGCCGGTCCTCGCCGCCGGGTACGGCGTCGTGGTGGCCGGTGCCGTGACTGCCTCCACCACGCCGATCCTCGAGCACGTCGGCACCGTCGCCTTCCTCGCCATGGCGGCCGCGCTCGGCTCGGGAGCCGGTGCGACCTTCGCCCTGATCGCCCGGGTGGTGGAGCCGGGGCGGGTCGGCGGCGTCACCGGCCTGGTCGGGGCCGCAGGCGGCCTGGGCGGCTTCGTCCCGCCGCTGATCATGGGCTACGTCTACGGCCGCACCGACTCCTACGCGATCGGTCTGGTGCTGCTCGCGGTGACCGCGGCGCTCACCCTGCTGCTGACGCTGACCGTCGTACGTCGCACCTTGGTCGAGGCCACCTCGTCCGCGACCGCACCGGCGGCGACCTGAGCCATGCGACGTCTCGGGGATGCGCTGCGGCGCCGGCACGGCTCGACGGGGCGCGTCGCTGCCCGCTGCCCGCCCCCGATCCGGACCGCTCGCCGGAACCCTTGCTGCCCCCTGCCTGCCCCCCTCTGACCAGGAGTCGCACGTGACCCAGACACCCCGCGAAGCACAAGCACCGGCCACCGGGGCGAGCTCCCCGGGCATGGACGGAGGTGTCGCGCAGGCGCTGGTCCGCTCGCGCCGCTACTTCACCAAGGCGGAGGTGTCGCAGGACCTGCGCAGCCTGCACCGCACAGGCGGCCGGGGTGCGGACGCGTTCTACCGCGACCGGTGGAGCCACGACAAGGTGGTGCGCTCGACCCACGGCGTGAACTGCACCGGCTCGTGCTCGTGGAAGGTCTACGTCAAGGACGGGATCATCACCTGGGAGACCCAGCAGACCGACTACCCCTCGGTCGGCCCGGACAAGCCGGAGTACGAGCCGCGGGGCTGCCCGCGCGGAGCGGCGTTCTCCTGGTACACCTACTCGCCGACCCGGGTGCGCTACCCCTACGTGCGTGGCGTGCTGCTGCAGATGTACCGCGAGGCGAAGAGCCAGCACGACGGCGACCCGGTCGCAGCCTGGGCGCACATCGTCGACAACCCGCTGCGGGCGAAGGCCTACAAGTCCGCCCGAGGCAAGGGCGGCCTGGTCCGCGCCTCGTGGGAGGAGGCCACCGAGATGGTCGCCGCCGCCTACGTGCACACGATCCGGAAGTGGGGTCCCGACCGGGTCGCCGGCTTCTCGCCGATCCCGGCCATGTCGATGGTCTCGCACGCCTCGGGGGCCCGGTTCACCTCGCTGGTCGGCGGCTCGATGCTGTCCTTCTACGACTGGTACGCCGACCTCCCGGTGGCCTCGCCGCAGGTCTTCGGCGACCAGACGGACGTGCCGGAGTCCGGCGACTGGTGGGACGCCGGCTACCTCGTCATGTGGGGCTCCAACGTGCCGGTCACCCGGACGCCGGACGCGCACTGGATGACCGAGGCGCGCTACCGGGGCCAGAAGGTCGTCGTGGTGTCCCCGGACTACGCCGACAACGTGAAGTTCGCCGACGACTGGCTCGCGATCGCGCCGGGCACCGACGGCGCGCTCGCGATGGCGATGGGCCACGTGATCCTCAAGGAGTTCTTCGTCGACCGGCCGACGGCGTACTTCACCGACTACACGAAGAAGTACACCGACCTGCCCCACCTGGTCGTCCTGGACGAGGTCGAGGGCCCCGGCGGGACGCCGTCGGTGGGCGCCGGGGGCGGGGCCCGCGTGCTGCGGCCGGGGAAGTTCCTGACCGCGGCGGACCTCCCCACTCATCAGCATGTCGAGAACGCTCACTTCAAGACCGTGATGATCGACGCGCGGACCGACGAGCCGTTGGTGCCGAACGGCGCGCTGGGCCACCGGTTCGGGGAGACCGGGGCGGGCCGCTGGAACCTCGACCTCGAGGGCGTCGACCCGAAGCTGTCGCTGATCGACACCAGCCACGACACGGCCACGGTGGAGCTGCCGCGCTTCGACGACGTGAACGGCACCCCTGACTCGATGCTGCGGGGCGTCCCGGTGCGCCGCGTCGGCGGGCATCTCGTCACTACCGTCTACGACCTGATGCTCGCCCAGTACGGCGTCGGCCGGCCGGGCCTGCCGGGGGAGTGGCCGAGCGGATACGACGACGCCACCGCGCCGTACACCCCGGCCTGGCAGGAACGCATCACCAACGTCCCGGGGCCCGCGGCCGCCCGCATCGCCCGCGAGTTCGCCCGCAACGCCGAGGAGTCCCGCGGCCGCTCGATGATCCTGATGGGAGCCGGCACCAACCACTGGTTCCACTCCGACACGATCTACCGCGGCTTCCTGGCACTGACCACGCTGACCGGCTGCCAGGGCGTGAACGGCGGCGGCTGGGCGCACTACGTGGGGCAGGAGAAGTGCCGCCCGATCACCGGCTGGGCGCAGCTGGCGTTCGGCCTGGACTGGAAGCGGCCGCCGCGGCAGATGATCCATACGGCGTACTGGTACCTGCACACCGACCAGTTCCGCTACGACCACTTCGGCGCGGACGTGGTGGCGGCCAAGACCGGCACCGGCAAGCTCGCCGGGCTGACCACCGCGGACGTGATCGCGAAGAGCGCCCGGATGGGCTGGATGCCGTCCTACCCGACGTTCGACCGCAACCCGCTGGACCTGGCGGACGAGGCGGCAGCCGGGGGGCGTCCGGTGGCCGAGCACGTCGTCGAGCAGCTGAAGACCGGGGAGCTCCGCTTCGCCGCCGAGGCGCCGGACGCTCCGGAGAACTTCCCGCGGGTGCTGGCGATCTGGCGCGCGAACCTGCTGGGCTCGTCCGGCAAGGGCAACGAGTACTTCCTCAAGCACCTGCTCGGCACCGACAGCTCGCTGCGGGCAGCGGAGGCGAGCGAGAGCCAGCGGCCCGGCGAGGTGGACTGGCACGAGCAGGCGCCCGAGGGCAAGCTCGACCTGCTGCTGACGCTGGACTTCCGCCAGACCAGCACCACGATCTTCTCCGACGTCGTGCTGCCGGCCGCGACGTGGTACGAGAAGCACGACCTCAACACCACGGACATGCACCCCTTCGTGCACTCGTTCAACCCCGCCATCGCGCCGCCGTGGCAGACCCGCACCGACTGGGACGCCTTCCAGGCCATCGCGCAGAAGTTCAGCGAGCTCGCGGTCGGCCGGCTCGACACCCGCACGGACGTCGTGGCCGTGCCGCTCCTGCACGACACCCCCGACGCCATGGCCAACCCGCACGGCGTCGTCCGCGACTGGAAGCACGGAGAGTGCGAGCCGGTCCCCGGCGTGACGATGCCGAAGATCGTCGAGGTCGAGCGCGACTACACCGCGGTCGGTGCGCAGATGGCGGCGCTCGGTCCGCTCCTGGACAGGCTGGGGGCGACGACGAAGGGCATCACCTACGACGTCACGGCCTCGATCGACTACCTGACGCACAAGAACGGCCCGGTTCGTGGCGGTCCGGGCGACGGGCGGCCGTCGCTGAAGCGCGACCTCCACGCCGCCGAGGCGATCCTCGCCCTGTCCGGCACCACCAACGGGCACCTCGCCACGCAGGGGTTCAAGACCCTGGAGAAGCGCACCGGCACGCAGCTGCACGACCTGGCCGCCGAGCACGAGGGCAAGCAGATCAGCTTCCAGGACACCGTGGCCGCACCGGTCCCGGTGATCACCTCGCCGGAGTGGTCGGGCTCGGAGACCGGCGGACGGCGCTACTCGCCGTTCACGATCAACGTGGAGCGACTCAAGCCGTGGCACACCCTGACCGGCCGCCAGCACTTCTACCTCGACCACGACTGGATGACCGAGATCGGCGAGGGCCTGCCGGTCTACCGGCCGCCGCTGAACATGGGCGCGCTGTTCGCCGAGCCCGAGATCGGCTCCACCGGCGAGCTGGGCGTGACCGTCCGCTACCTGACGCCGCACAACAAGTGGTCGATCCACTCCGAGTACCAGGACAACCTGTTCATGCTGTCGCTCTCGCGCGGTGGCC
Organism: uncultured Actinomycetota bacterium; assembly: GCA_963835385.1. GTDB lineage: Bacteria > Actinomycetota > Actinomycetes > Propionibacteriales > Nocardioidaceae > Nocardioides_B. The sequence continues at coordinate 384,050 of CAWIFK010000010.1, read as the reverse complement.
AGACGATCTGGATGAGCGACCAGGACGCCGCCAAGGTCGGGGTGAAGGACAACGACTGGATCGAGGCGGTCAACCGCAACGGCGTGGTGGTGGCGCGGGCGATCGTGTCCCACCGGATGCCCGAGGGCACCGTCTACATGCACCACGCGCAGGACCGGCTGATCGACGTACCCATCGCCGAGACGTCGGGCAAGCGCGGCGGCATCCACAACTCGCTGACCCGGATCCTGGTGAAGCCGAGCCACGTGATCGGCGGCTACGCCCAGCTGGCCTTCGCGTTCAACTACCTGGGCCCCACCGGCAACCAGAGGGACGAAGTGACCGTCATCCGCAAGCGCAGCCAGGAGGTTCAGTACTGATGCGGGTCATGGCACAGATGGCGATGGTGATGAACCTCGACAAGTGCATCGGGTGCCACACGTGCTCGGTCACCTGCAAGCAGGCCTGGACCAACCGCACCGGCACGGAGTACGTCTGGTTCAACAACGTCGAGACCCGGCCCGGCCAGGGCTACCCCCGGACCTACGAGGACCAGGAGGAGTGGCAGGGCGGCTGGACGCTCAACAAACGGGGTCGGCTCAAGCTGAAGGCCGGTGGCCGGCTGAAGAAGCTGGCGACGATCTTCAGCAACCCGAAGATGCCCTCGATCCAGGACTACTACGAGCCCTGGACCTACGACTACGCGACGCTCACCGACGCGCCGGCGCAGGAGCACACCCCCGTCGCCCGGCCCAAGTCGCTGCTGTCGGGCAAGGACATGAAGATCGAGTGGTCGTCGAACTGGGATGACAACCTCGGCGGCTCCCAGGCCACCGAGAGGTTCGACCCGCTGCTGAAGAAGCTGGCCGACGTCAACAAGGCCGTGAAGCTCGAGTTCGAGCAGACGTTCATGTTCTACCTGCCCCGGATCTGCGAGCACTGCCTGAACCCGTCCTGCGCGGCGAGCTGCCCGAGCGGCGCGATCTACAAGCGCTCCGAGGACGGCATCGTTCTCGTCGACCAGGACCGCTGCCGCGGCTGGCGCATGTGCGTGTCGGGCTGCCCCTACAAGAAGGTCTACTTCAACCACCGCACCGGCAAGGCCGAGAAGTGCACGTTCTGCTTCCCGCGGATCGAGGTCGGCCTGCCGACGGTGTGCTCGGAGACCTGCGTGGGCCGGCTGCGCTACATCGGCCTCATGCTGTACGACGCCGACCGGGTCCTCGCCGCCGCGTCGACCCCGGACGACACCGGGCTCTACGAGGCACAGCGCGACGTCTTCCTGGACCCCTCGGACCCGGAGGTGGTCCGCGAGGCCGAACGGGCGGGCATCCCGCGCGACTGGATCGACGCCGCGCAGCGCTCGCCGATCTACGCACTGATCAACCGGTTCAAGGTCGCGCTCCCGCTGCACCCGGAGTACCGCACCATGCCGATGGTCTGGTACATCCCGCCGCTGTCGCCGGTCGTCGACGTCGTCAAGGACACCGGCTACGACGCCGAGGACCAGGGCAACCTGTTCGCGGCGATCGACGCGCTGCGGATCCCGATCGAGTACCTCGCCGAGCTGTTCACCGCCGGCGACGTCGCCCCGGTCGACCGCGTGCTCCGGAAGCTCGCCGCGATGCGCGCCTACATGCGTGACATCAACATGGGCCGCGAGCCCGACGCGGCGATCCCGGCATCGGTGGGGATGAGCGAGGAGGAGGTCTACGACATGTATCGCCTCCTCGCGATCGCCAAGTACGACGAGCGCTATGTCATCCCCACCGCGCACGCCGAGCAGGCGCACTCACTCGAGGAGCTCGCCACCGAGTGCAGCCTCGACTACGAGGGCGGTCCCGGCATGGGCGGCTCCGGGCCGTTCGGGGAGGGCTCGGGAGCACCGACCCCGATCGCGGTCGAGAACTTCCAGATGCTGCAGAACCGGCAGACCTCCGACACGCTCGCCGCACCCGCGGGGAAGGGGTCGAGGGTCAACCTGCTCAACTGGGACGGCAAGGGCGCTCCCAGCGGGCTGTTCCCGCCGCGTCCCGACGCGCCGGAGACGCCGGGGGCCGCTGCGGGTCTCACCGGAGGCACCACCGCCACGGGTGGCGCGGCCGGCTCACCCCCGGACGCCGGCGCCGAGCAGGGGGAGCGGCCGTGAGCCGCAAGCACCCGAGGCCGGCGCTGTCTGCCGAGCAGCTCGCTGTCGCGTGGCAGTCGGTGTCGCTGCTGCTCGGCTATCCCGACGAGGCGCTGCTCGACGAGCTGGACCTGGTCCGGCGGGCGTCCCGCACACTGCCTCGCGAGGTCGGCGACCCGGTCCGCGCGCTCGCCGTACACCTGGAGCAGACCCCGTTGCCGCAGCTGCAGGCCGACTACGTCGAGACGTTCGACAGCCGGCGCCGCTGCAACCTGTTCCTGACGTACTTCGCCCACGGGGACACCCGCAAGCGCGGCGTCGCGCTGCTGCGCTTCAAGCAGACGTACCTTCGCTCGGGCTTCGTCCTCGACGCGGGCCCGGACTCGGGGGGCGAGCTGCCCGACCATCTGTGCGTGGTGCTGGAGTACGCCGCCACCGTCGACGCGGACCTCGGCTGGGGGCTGCTCCTCGACCACCGTGCCGGCCTGGAGCTGCTCCGGCTCGCCCTGGTGGAGTCGGGCTCGCCGTGGGCGCCGGCGCTGGTGGCGCTCAGCGCGACGCTGCCGGCGCTGCGCGGCGACGAGCGCGAGGCGGTACGCCGGCTCGCCGCGGAGGGCCCGCCCGAGGAGGAGGTCGGCCTGGACCCCTACGCCGGCCCCAGCTTCGACCCGGCCCTCGACCGGCCCCGGTCGACGTCGGCCCCGTCGCCCGGGTCCACGCAGCAGCTGCCGATGCCCAGCTTCCCGGGAGTGAGAACATGAACGAGTTCCTGTGGGTCGTCTTCCCCTACGTCTGCCTGACTGCCTTCGTCGTCGGTCACTTCTGGCGCTACCGCTACGACAAGTTCGGCTGGACCACGCGGTCCTCCCAGCTCTACGAGGACCGGCTGCTGCGCCTGGGCAGCCCGCTGTTCCACTTCGGGATCCTCGCGGTGTTCCTCGGTCACGTGATGGGACTCGGCGTGCCGAAGTCGTGGACCGAGGCAGTGGGCGTCAGCGAGGGGCTCTACCACTTCCTGGCGGTCTCGGTCGGCGCCGTCGCCGGGGTCTGCACCCTCGTCGGTCTGGCGATCCTGATCTACCGGCGGCGGACCGTGGGGCCGGTCTTCTCCGCCACCACGAAGATGGACAAGGTCATGTACCTGTTCCTGGCGACCGTGATCGTGCTGGGACTGTGGAACACCGTCGTGGCGAACGTCTTCGACCACTACGACTACCGCGAGTCGGTGTCGATCTGGTTCAGGGGCATCTTCCGGTTCGACCTCCACCCTGACCTGATGGCCGACGCGCCGATCGGGTTCCAGCTGCACGGGCTGGTGGCGATGTCGCTGTTCGCGCTGTGGCCCTTCACCAGGCTGGTGCACGTGTTCAGCGCCCCGCTGGGCTATCTCACCCGGCCCTACATCGTCTACCGCTCCCGCGACGACCGGGCGCTCGGCAGCCACTCGCCGCGCCGCGGCTGGGACCGGGTGTCCTGACGGGAGTCGCGGCCACTGAAGGGTGAGCCGCCAGGGTGCGCTCAGGTGCGGGTGCGGGTGCGGGTGCGGGTGCGGGTGCGGGTGCGGTTCGCGAGCCGGGAGCGGCGAGCGGCGACGGCTGTGAGCCGGGGCGGCGCCCTGATGTGGCGGCAGTGAGCGGCGGCGGCGGCCCTGCTGCGGCGGCAGGGCCCAGCGACGTCGCTGTCGGCGAGCCGGCTTTCGTCCACAGTCGCGGGTTCGACCTGTGGGTCCACAGGGCCGATCGTGTGTGCGGTGGTGGTCGGCTGGTTTCCCTAGCGTGGAGGCATGAGCAGCACAACCAGCACCCAGCTCCCGCCGTCGTCGGCGGGCACTCGGCCGGTGGGCACTGCGCCCGCCGCCGGGACCGGGCCTGTGGACGCCGCGCCTGTGGGCACCAAGCCCGCGGACGCCCGATCCGTGGACACCGCGGCCGGCGCGTGGGTCGCGCCGGGGTGCGACCGCGGCCCTTTGGCGAGTGGCCCGACCGGTGGCGGATCGACCCCGCCGCCGCAGTCGTCGCCGCCGTCGCCACAGTCCCCGCCGTCGCAGTCGTCGCCCCCGTCGCAGGAGTCGTTGCCGCAGTCACCTCCGACCGAGCAATCGTCGCCGCCTACGCCGGAGTCGTCGCCCCCGTCGCAGGAGTCGTCGGGCTCGTCGTCGGGGCATCCGGTGACGGTGTTCCTGGTCGGGCTGGGTCGGGCGTTGGACCGGGTGCGGCAGGTGCCGGCGTGGTCGATGAGCCCGGATCAGCAGCGCGAGGCGTTGCTGGGCCTGGAGCGGGCACAGGCCCGGCTGGCCGAGCTGAGGCTGCGGGTGCTCGCCTCGGCGGACCGCAACCGGGTCGGGGATGTCGACGCCGCGGCGTCGACCGCGGACTGGGTGGCCCACCACGCCCGGGTGGAGCGGCGCCGGGCCCACGCCGACCTCCGGCTCGCCACGGCGCTCGATGGCCACGAGGTGACGAGGCGGGCGTTGGCGACCGGACAGGTGAACCTGGCCCAGGCCCAGGTGATCCTGTCCGCGGTCGACGACCTGCCCGCCGACATCGCCCCCGAGGACCGGGCCCGCGGGGAGGCGCACCTGGTCGAGGCCGCCGCCGAGCACGACGCGCCCGCGCTGCGGCAGCTGGGCCGGCACCTGCTGGAGGTGCTCGCCCCCGAGGAGGCCGAACGCCGGCTCGGGGAGAAGCTCGAGGCCGAGGAACGCGAGGCCCGCCGCAAGGCCAGCGTCCGGTTCCGGCCCAACGGCGACGGCACCGTCAACGCCACCCTCAAGCTGCCGACCCTGCACGCGCAGATGCTGGAGAAGGCACTGCGGGCACTCGTCGCGCCGGCCCGGATCGGCCCCCAGGCCCGCCTCGATGAGCACGGCAACCCCCGGCCGGCACACGAGCTGCTCGGCCGCGGCCTGATGGAGCTGCTCGAGACCCTCCCGGTCGACACGCTGCCCCAGGCCGGCGGGGGCAACGCCACCGTGGTGGTGATGATGAGCATCGAACAGCTCCTCGGCGACATCGGCGTCGCCGGGCTGGACACCGGCGGCGAGATCTCCGCCGCGGAGGCCCGCCGGCTCGCCGCCGGCGCCCGGCTGATCCCGGTCGTCCTCGGCGGCGACTCGGTCCCGATCGATGTGGGCCGCAAACGCCGCTTCCACGACGACTACCAACGCATCCTCCTCGGGATGCGGGACAAGACCTGCACCGCCCTCGGGTGTGACCGACCCGCGTCCTGGTGCCACGCCCACCACGACAAGGCCTGGGCCGACGGCGGCGAGACCTCGGTCGCCAACGGCCGGCTGCTGTGCCGCTACCACCACCAACGCATCCACGACCACACCTACCGCGCCCACCAGCTCCCCGACGGCCGCATCCACATCCAACTCCGCACATAGACCCCCTGACGTGGCCACGGCATGCCGCACACCCGGCCCTCGCGGCCGGGCGTACAGGACCCGCAGCCCCAGCCGACCACCGTTCGAGGTGCCGCCCACGCCCCGGGCGGGCGGGGCGTGAAGCTCCGGCATCCCGGCCCGGTGGCGGGTGTCGACGGGCGCCGCGGCACCGTCGTGGAGAGCCGGTGGTCCGGACAGTTTTTGTGAAGTGCTTCACAAGTGCGTGAAAACCCCGAAGCGGTCAATGATTCTTAAGCACGCTTGAGGCCCGGTTCAGCGACCGGTTCCCCAGGAGTCGTGACAACTTCATACCCAGGCACGGAGACGCCGAGTCCTGCCCGCCGTTTGCCTGGTCCCATCCGTCAACCGACGCGGGCAGGAGTGGGGGACCCACCGCACTACGCAGCAGCACCCGATTCGTCGGGTGCCGTTGCTTGGGGTGAAGCCACCCAGGTTCATCGGCGCCGCACGTGCGGCGACCACCGGACCCGGAGGCGGGGCACCTTTCAGCCCTAACCCGACAGCTCACCTCACAGGCGCGGAAAGGGCTCTCTTCCATGTCTCACCTGTCTGTCTCCGCACGCCCCCGGCACGCCGCGCTGCTGCCGTTCCTCCTCATCGCCGTCCTGCTCGGCTCCATGATCGTCTCGACCGTTCCCGCGGATGCCACCACCCGCGCCCGCAAGGTGGCCAACGCCTTCCAGATCGCTCGCTACCAGCAGGGTGACCCCTACCGCTGGGGTGCTGCCGGCCCGAACGCCTTCGACTGCTCCGGGCTGACCTACTACGCCTTCCGCAGGGCCGGGATCAGCAACATCCCCCGCACGTCCTCTTCCCAGGCGCGCTTCGCCCGACACATCAAGCGCAGCAACATGCGCCGCGGCGACCTGATGTTCTTCCACAGCGGGGGACGGGTCTACCACGTCGGGCTGTTCGCGGGCTGGAGCAACGGGCGTCGCGTCATCCTGCACTCCCCGCGCACCGGCGAGCGCGTCAAGCGCGAGCGGGTCTGGACCAACCAGTGGTTCGCCGGCACCCTTCGCTGACGAACCGAGCACGCTGACCGACTGCCCCGAGGCACGCGCACAGGCGCGTGTCACGGGGCGGCGGCCAGCACCCGCGACAGCTGTACGAGCGTGTAGCCGCGGGCCCGCAGCTGGCGGATGACCCGGGGCAGCGCATCGGCGTCGAGCGTCGACCCGTCGTTAGGGTTGGACCCCACGTGCATCAGCACGATCGCACCGGGTCGGACCGCCGCCAGCACCCGGGCGAGCACCGTGTCGGCGGTCATCCCGCCGGACGTGCCCTTCCAGCCGAGGGTGTCGACCGTCCAGCGGAACGGCACGTAGCAGAGGTCGTTGAGCAGGCCGACCAGGTGGGCGTTGGTGGCGCCGAACGGGAACCGGAAGAACCGGCGGGGGTCCTGCCCGGTCCGCGCGAGGATCCGGGCCTGCGCGCGCCGGACCTGTGCGCGCACCTCGTCGTCGGTCAGGGTCGTGAGGTCGGGATGAGTGTTGGTGTGGTTGCCGACGAGGTACTCGGCACCGATCTGCGCCGACTTCCTCGGGAACATCCGGACGAACGAGCCGGTGAGGAAGAACGTCGCGCGAGCGTGCCGGGCGGTCAGCGTGGCCCGGATCGAGGGGACTGCGTCGGCGTTGGCACCGGCGTCGAACGTGAGCGCGACCAGCTTGGCCGTCACCGGCAGCCGGGCCACGTCCTGGCCCCGCAACCGCGGGGGAACCGTGCACTGCTCGGCGTCGAGCGCCCGGACCGCCGTCGTGTCGCGTGCGCCCTGGCGGGCGGCGCTCTCAGGGGTAGAGCCGCTGCCGCATCCCGACAGTGTGATCGCCAGGACGGAGACCGCGACCAGCAGACCCCTGAAAGCACGCATTCCCCTCACCCACCCGGGTGACTCCCTCGGCTTCCAGCCTGACTCATCGCATCGCTGCGCGGTGGGGGCAAAGGTCACCAGCTGCAGGGCATTCCTTCTCGTTGCGCGGAAGCCACCCACTGCCTGTCCCAGCCACCGGCACCCCGCGCGCCGCGCCGGTAGCCTTGCGGCCATGCCCGAGGCTTCCCGACGCCCGCGTCCGAGCCGCTGGGACCCGCTCACGGTCGGGATCGACATCGGCGGTTCCAAGGTGCTCGCCGGAGTCGTCGACCCGCTCGGCGCCGTGCTCGCGACCGAGCAGCGCGCGACGCCGGGCAGGAGCGTGGCCGCGGTCGAGGACACCGTCGTCGACCTGGTGACCTCGCTGGGCCGCAGGTACAACGTCGCCGCGGTCGGCATCGGGGCCGCGGGATTCGTCGACGCCAGCCGCTCGGTGGTCACCTTCTCCCCGCATCTGGCGTGGCGCGACGAGCCGCTACGCGCTGCCGTGGCCGACCGGATCCGGCTGCCGGTCGTCGTGGACAACGACGCGAACACCGCGGCGCTGGCAGAGAGCCGCTTCGGAGCCGGAGCCGGCCACCGCTACGTCCTCTGCGTCACGCTCGGCACCGGCATCGGCGGTGCGCTGGTGATCGACCACCGGGTCTTCCGCGGCGCCAACGGCATGGCCGGCGAGTTCGGGCACATCCAGGTCGTCGAGGACGGCCACCGCTGTCCCTGCGGCAACCGCGGCTGCTGGGAGCAGTACGCCTCGGGCAACGCCCTCGTCCGCGAGGCGCGCGAGCTGATCAGCGCCGGCTCGCCGCACGCGCACCGGCTCAGCGAGCTCGTCGGTGGTGACCCGGCCCTCTTGACCGGGCCGCAGATCACCGAGGCTGCCCGAGCCGGCGACCCACTCTCGGTCGAGCTGTTGGTCGACGTCGGCCGCTGGCTCGGAGTGGGTCTGGCCGGGATGACAGCCGCGTTCGACCCCAGCTGCATCGTCGTCGGTGGCGGTGTCTCGGCGGCCGGCGAGCTCCTCCTGGCGCCGGCGCGGGAGGCGTTCGCGCGGGCGCTGGTCGGTCGCGGGTACCGGACGGAGCCGGTCATCGTCGCCGCCGCACTCGGTCCCGAGGCAGGTTTCGTCGGGGCCGCGGACATGGCCCGTTCGGCGGCGCGCCGCTCCCGCCGGTCACGGGGCCGCACCCGCCGGTTGGCCAAGGTCCGCCGGGCGCTCGAGCAGCGGGCGGAGGGGCAGGCCGCCGGTCCTGGCTGGTGAGCCGAGCGGCCGGCCAGCCGGCGAGCGACGGCGGCTCCGTCGAGGTCCCTCCGCGCAGGCGGACGCCGGGCTCGAGGACCTCCCCGGGACGCCTGTGAGATCTGTTTGCAGGATTTGTCCTCGGGCGACTCGGCATCCGTCACGGGAGTTGATAGTGTCTGCCACGCAGCAGGTGCAAGTTCCACAGGTCTTCCACGAGGTGGACCGCCGCGGAGTTTGTGATCCGACGGCGTTCTCTTGAGTCATTGCTTGAGGGGGTACGGCGTTTCACCGCATCTGCCGCGGGGCCGCCGAGGTGGCGGTCCCAAGCCCCATCAGTAGGAGTAACAGAGCATGGCTCAGGGCACCGTCAAGTGGTTCAACGCCGAGAAGGGTTTCGGCTTCATTGCGCAGGAGGACGGCGGCGACGACGTCTTCGTTCACTACTCTGCGATCCAGACCCAGGGTTACAAGTCCCTGGACGAGAACCAGAAGGTCGAGTTCGACGTCACGCAGGGCCCCAAGGGTCCCCAGGCGGAGAACGTTCGTCCGGTCTGATCGCTAGATCTGCCCCAAAGGCGCCATCGAGGGCCCCGACAGGATTCTGTCGGGGCCCTCGTGGTTTGTCTCAAATGACTATGGGTAGGACCCGAGCAGCCCGTCACAATGGCTGCAACAGCCAAGAACCACTCGGCGGACGGACGGAGCCCCCATGATCTCGGGACCCGGAGGGAGCGTTCTCATGAACGACAAGCTGGACGTCCCTCTCGAGGACGTCGAGCTGCTGGCTGAGGTGGAGCTCACCACCAATCTGATCATCGCTGCCAGCGAGGCCGACACCACGCTCGACCAGGACGCCATCGACCTCCTGCTCGGTGTCGAGGGCCCGCCCATCCCGGCACAGCAGTCACGCGACGCGTGATCTGCACCTCAGTCGATCAGCACGAGCGCCCGTCCGCGTCGGGCTGCGGGGCCCCCGCCGCCTGAGTGGGCGCACGGCCCGGCTGTCCGGGTTCGCCGTTGATGCGACTCTGCCCATACCATGTGCCACGGTTCTGTTCCGAACACTTACGGAGTCCCGCTGTGGCCTTGCGCTTCCGCCCCGCCGACACCTCGTTCTACGAGCTCTTCGCACAGTCCGCCCAGCACCTCGTCGTGGGTGCGGAGCTGCTCGCGGAGATGCTGGGCGACGGCAACGACCGCGAAAACATCGCGCAGCAGATGCGCGATGCCGAGCATGCTGCCGACGAGTCGACGCACCACCTCATCCGCCGGGTCAACAGCACCTTCGTCACGCCGTTCGACCGCGAGGACATCTACGCCCTCGCCTCCGGCCTCGACGACGTCATGGACTTCATGGAGGAGGCGGTCGACCTCGTCCTGCTCTACGAGATCATGACGCTGCCCTCCGAGCTCGCCGAGCTGGTGGAGGTCCTCCAGCGGTGCGCGGACCTCACCGCTGAGGCGATGCCGCGGCTGCAGACCATGAAGGACCTCGAGGAGTACTGGATCGAGATCAACCGGCTCGAGAACGCCGGTGACAAGTCCTACCGCCGCATCCTCGCCAAGCTGTTCAGCGGCAAGTACGAAGCGCTCGAGGTGCTCAAGCTCAAGGACGTCGTCGACTCCCTCGAGGCCGCGGTGGACGCGTTCGAGCGGGTGGCGAACATCGTCGAGCAGATCGCCGTCAAGGAGTCCTGAGCGTGGAGCTCGCGATCATCGTCGCGGTCATCGTCGTCGCCCTGATCTTCGACTACACCAACGGCTTCCACGACGCGGCGAACGCCATCGCCACCTCCGTGTCGACCCGGGCGCTGACGCCCCGGGTCGCTCTGGTGATGGCGGCGGTCATGAACTTCGTCGGCGCGTTCCTCGGCCAGAAGGTCGCCAAGACGGTCAGCGACGTCATCCAGCCGGCCGGCTCGGACGTGCACGGGCTGGTGGTGGTGATGGCCGGTCTGATCGGCGCCATCACCTGGAACCTGGTCACCTGGTACTACGGGCTGCCCTCCTCGTCCTCGCACGCGCTCATCGGCGGCCTGGTCGGCGCCGCGGTGGCCTCCGGCTCATTGGTGCGGTGGGGGGTGATCCTGGACAAGGTGGTGATCCCGATGGTGGCCTCCCCGCTGTTCGGGTTCGCGGCTGCCTTCGCGGTGATGCTGGCGATCATGTGGATCTTTCGTCGTGCCAACCCGCACCGGGTCACCCGCGGATTCCGGCTCGCCCAGACCGTCTCCGCGGCTGCGATGGCGCTCGGTCACGGCCTCCAGGACGCCCAGAAGACGATGGGCGTGATCTTCCTGGCGCTGCTCACCGGCGGCTTCGTCACTGCTGACCAGGATCTGCCCGTGTGGGTCATCGTCGCGGCGGCCACGGCGATCTCGCTGGGCACCTACTCGGGCGGCTGGCGGATCATGCGGACGCTCGGCCGGCGAATCATCCACCTCGACCCCGCCCGCGGCTTCGCCTCGGAGTCCGTCGCCGCCGGCGTGCTCTACACCACTGCCTTCGTGTTCGCCGCCCCGATCTCCACCACGCACATCATCACCTCGGCGGTGATGGGCGCCGGAGCGACCAAGCGGTTCTCCGCGGTGCGCTGGGGGGTGGCTCGCTCGATCGTGATGGCGTGGGTGCTCACGTTCCCCGCGGCCGGCGCGGCAGCCGCGCTGGTCTACGCGATCTGCCGCTACGTGTTCAGGCTGCCCTGACCCCTGCTCAGCCGGGCGGGCTCAGCCGAAGCGACCTGAGATGTAGGCCTCGGTGGCCGGCTCGTCGGGGTTGGCGAAGATCTTGCGGGTCGGGTTCATCTCCACGAGCTGGCCGGGCTTCCCGGCACCGGCGAGGTTGAAGAAGCCGGTGTCCTCCGAGACCCGGGCCGCCTGCTGCATGTTGTGGGTGACGATCACGATCGTGTAGTCGGACTTCAGGTCGTGGATCAGGTCCTCGATGGCCGAGGTGGAGATCGGGTCGAGCGCGGAGCACGGCTCGTCCATGAGCAGCACCTGCGGCTCGACGGCGATCGCGCGCGCGATGCACAACCGCTGCTGCTGGCCGCCGGAGAGGCCGCCACCGGGCTTGTTGAGGCGGTCCTTGACCTCCTCCCACAGGTTCGCGCCGCGCAGCGACCGCTCCACGACCGAGTCGGCCTCGCCCTTGGGCATCCGCTTGCTGTTGAGCCGCGACCCGGCGAGCACGTTCTCGTAGATGGACATCGTCGGGAACGGGTTGGGCCGCTGGAACACCATGCCCACCATCCGGCGTACCTCGACGGGGTCGACGTCGGGGCCGTAGAGGTCCTCGCCGTCGATGACGATCTTGCCCTCCACGCGGGCGCCGGGGATCACCTCGTGCATCCGGTTCAGCGAGCGCAGGAACGTCGACTTGCCGCAGCCGGACGGCCCGATCAGGGCGGTCACGGAGCGGGCGGGGATCGTCATCGTGACCCCCTCGACGGCCTTGAAGTCGCCGTAGTAGATGTCGAGGTCGGAGACGTCGATGCTCTTGGCCATGTCAGTGCTTCCTCACGTGGTCTCTCAGCGACCGGTCTTGGGGGAGAAGTATCGTCCGAGCGCGCGGGCGACCAGGTTCAAGGCCATCACCAGGGCGATCAGCACCAGCGCCGCGCCCCAGGCCCGCTCGCGCCCGAACTCCGGCGGGACGCCGGGCTGCATGTAGGAGTAGTAGGTGAAGACCGGCAGCGTCATCATCCGCTCGCCGAACAGGTTGAAGTTCACCGAGTCTGTGGAGCCGGCGATGATCAGCAGCGGAGCGGTCTCGCCGGCCACGCGCGCGATCGCGAGCATGATCCCGGTGACCAGGCCGGCCATCGCGGTCGGCAGCACCACCCTGGTGATCGTGCGCCACTTCGGCACTCCGAGGGCGTACGACGCCTCACGGAGGTCGTCGGGCACCAGCTTGAGCATCTCCTCGCTGGAGCGGACCACGATCGGGACCATCAGGATCGAGAGCGCCACGGCGCCGCCGATGCCGAGCCGGACGCCGGGGCCGAAGAACAGCACGAACAACGCATAGGCGAACAGGCCCGCGACGATGGAGGGGATGCCGGTCATTACGTCGACCAGGAAGGTCAGCCAGCGGGCCATGCGGCCGCCGCTGCCGTACTCGACGAGGTAGATCGCGGTCATCAGGCCGATCGGCACCGAGATGGCGGTGGCGGCCAGCGTGATCAGCACCGTGCCCATGAGCGCGTGGTAGATGCCACCGCCCTCGCCGACCACGTTGCGCATCGAGTAGGTGAAGAACTCCGCGCTCAGCGCCGGCAGGCCGTTGCGCAGCACCGTCCAGATCAACGAGACCAGGGGGATCACGGCGAGCGAGAACGCGACCCAGACCAGCGTGGTCACCCACCGGTCCGTGGCGGCGCGAGGGCTCTCGACCACGCGCGACCAGATCGGCAGGGCGACGCCGTAGACGAGCGCCGTCAGGCACACGAAGGCCACCGGACCCCAGCCCGTCACCGCGGTGAGCAGCCCGGCTGCGGCGGCGGCGACGACGGCCACGAGCAGCGGCGCCCACCTCGGCAGCTTCGGGTGGGTCAGCGGCACGTGCCGGCCGGCATTGTCGTCCTGCTCCGTCGGGCGGGTGTGGACCGTGGTCATCACGCGGCCTCCCTCTGGCTGCGGACGACGATCGCGCGGGCGGCGAAGTTGACCGCGAACGTGATCACGAACAGCACCAGGCCGCTTGCGATCAGCACGTTGACCCCGAGGCCCGTCGCCTCGGGGAACTTGTTGGCGATGTTCGCCGCGATGGTGGACGGGCTCACCGCGGTGATCAGGTTGAACGTGACGACGCGGTTGGCGGAGAGCACGATGGCGACGGCCATGGTCTCGCCGAGCGCACGCCCCAGGCCGAGCATCACCGCGGAGACGATGCCCGAGCGCGCGTAGGGGAGCACCGCCATCCGGATCATCTCCCAGCGTGTGGCGCCGAGGGCGAGAGCCGCCTCCTGGTGCAGCGTCGGGGTCTGCGCGAACACCTCGCGGCAGATCGCGGTGATGATCGGCAGCGCCATGATCGCGAGCACGACCCCCGCGGTCAGGATGGTGCGCCCGGTGTCGGCGGCGGGACCGGCGAACAGCGGCACCCAGCCGAGGTACTCCTCCAGCACGGCGTACAGGTCACCGAGGCGCGGGCCGAGGAAGGCCAGCCCCCAGATGCCGTAGACGACGGAGGGTACGGCGGCCAGCAGGTCGATCACGTAGCCGACCGGACGCGAGAGCTGCCGCGGCGCGTAGTGCGAGATCACCAGGGCCACGCCCAGCGACAGCGGGGTGGCGATCAGCAGGGCGATGACGGCGGAGAGCAGCGTGCCGAACAACAGCGGCCAGATGTAGGCCGCCAGCGAGCTCGCGCCCGCCATCTGGTCCGCCGGTGCGCCGAGGGCGGGCAGGCCCTCGGCGGTGAGGAAGATCGCGACGCCGGCCAGGGCGAGCAGCATCACCAGCCCGGCGATCCGGGTGGCGCCGGAGAAGACCACGTCGCCGCGGCGCCGGCGCGTCCGCCGCGGTGGGGAGGTGGTGGCGGTGGTCACGTGCGGTCCTCGGCTTCCTGGGAGTCTCGGGGGTCCTGCTCGGCGTCGTGGCGGCCGGGGTGACCCGGCTCACGGCGCCTGCCCTGACAACGGGCGTGGCCCGCGCCGGCAGCTGTCGCTGTCGGCGCGGACCGTGTCCCCCGTGTGCTCGTGGTCGTGATGGTCTCAGCTGCCCGCGGAGATCTTGTCGACGATTCCCTGGGCCTCTTCCTGCAGCGAGGCCGAGAGCGGGGCGGAGCCGGCCGTCTCGGCGGCGGCCTGCTGGCCCTCGTCGCTGACGACGTAGTCGAGGTAGCCCTTGACCAGGTCGGCGGTCTGCTGGTCGTCGTAGCTCTGGCAGGCGATCAGGTAGGAGGTCAGCACGATCGGGTACGCGCCGGACTCGCTGGTGCTGCGGTCCAGGTCGACCGCCATGCTGACGTCCGAGCGGCCCTCCACGCGCGGGGAGACCTCGAGGACCTTGGCGGCGGCCTCGGCACTGGGGCCGACGTACTCCTCGCCGACCTTCACCTTCGCGACGGAGAGGTCGCCGGCCTGGCTCTCGTCGGCGTAGCCGATCGAGTTGGCGCCGTTCTGGACCGCCGAGACGACGCCGGAGGTGCCGTTGGCCGCCTCGCCGCCCTTGATCGGCCAGGTCTCCACCTCACCCGCGGTCCAGGCGTCCGGCGCGACGGCCGCGAGGTAGGAGGTGAAGTTCTCCGTGGTGCCCGAGTCGTCGGACCGGTGGACCGGGTTGATCCGCTCCGAGGGCAGGTCCGCGTCGGGGTTGGCCGAGGTGATCGCTGGGTCGTCCCACTGCGTGATCGTGCCGGCGAAGATGCCGGCGACGGTCTCCGGGTCGAGCTGCAGCTCGTCGACGCCCTCGACGTTGTAGATCAGCGCGATCGGGCTGACGTAGTCGGGGATCTCGATGGCCGGCTGGCCGTTGCAGCGCTCGGTGGCGCCCTTGATCTCGCCGTCGTCCTCGCTCAGGTAGGCGTCGGAGCCGGCGAAGGCGACGCCACCGGCGATGAACTGCTCACGGCCACCGCCGGAGCCGACCGGGTCGTAGTTCACGGTGACGTCGGGGTTCGCGCTCTGGAAGCCGGCCTGCCACGCGCCCTGCGCGGCCTCCTGGGCGCTGGATCCCGCGCCGTTCAGGGTGCCGGACAGCGAGCTGTCGCCGCTCTCCGCGCCACTGGCCGACGGCTCCTCGTTGGCCGCACCGCACGCGGTGAGGCTCAGGCCGAGGGCCAGGACCGCGGCGGGAGCCGCGAGCCGGCGGATGGAAGTGATGTTCACTTCTGTTCTCCTGGGGTCGGTTTCCGAGACAGTCGGGTGCTTACGCAGCCGAAGGTAGGCAGCCGAGGTGAAGCGACCGTCCGGACTGGGTGAACGGAGGGTGAACGGTGGTCGCCGGCTCGGCGACCAGCCGCCGGCGGCGAGACGTCCGGCACGTGAACGAAGCGGTGCCGGCGTGCTGCCCGGCGGCGTCTGCCCAGGTCAGCGCGTTTCGGGGAGGATCGGCGGTTCGTGGACCTCCACGGCCTCGACGCGTCCCTGCCGGTGGTGCACGACGAGCATCCCCGCGGTCTCCAGGCTCCGCTCCGGCAGGTCCAGAGCGGCCATCACGTGCGGCAGCACCATGCGGTGCGTGCACAGCACCGCCGGCTGCCGGTCCTCGCGCAGCACGGTGACGATCTGCGCCACGCCGTCGGCCGTGGCGTCCTCCTCCGACAGCTCGTCGGCGACCTCGAGGTCCGCCCGTGCGACGTGGGCGTACGGCGCCGCCGTGGTCCAGCACCGCCGGCTGCTCGAGCTGACGACCCGGCGCACGCCGTAGGCCGCCAGAAGTGCGACCACCTGGTCGCTCTGGATCTCGCCGAGGTCGCTGAGCGGCCGCTCCCGGTCGTCGCCGGTCCAGCCCTTGCGGGGCAGCGCCTTGGCGTGGCGCAGCACGATCAGCGGGACGGTGCGGCGGCGTACCTCGACGAACTCCTCGAGCGTGTCGCGGTCCAGGTCACGCGTGATCCGCTTCCGCGCGGTGTCGACGTCGAGCCACTCCAGCCGGTCGATCTCGGCGTTGACCTCGTAGTCGGACACGTCGCCGTCGCCGAGCGGGCGGCCGACCCAGTAGTGCACCCGCTTGGGCCGTGCGGTCCCGTTGCCGACGACGTACTCCTGGTCGCTGAGCGGCATGCCCAGGGTGACGTCGAGCCCGGTCTCCTCGGCCACCTCCCGCAGCGCCGCCGCGAGGGCGTGCTCGCCGGGGTCGAGCTTCCCCTTCGGGAACGACCAGTCGTCGTACTTCGGCCGGTGCACCAGCAGCACCTGCGGGCCGCGGGGGCCCTTGCGGGTGACGACGGCGCCGGCGGCGACGACCTCGGCCGGGGAGGGGGTGTCGCGGTCCGTCTGGGGGCTGGCCACGGCATCAGTCTCACACCACCCGTCCCGTCGGTGGGGGAGGTGGTCGGTCGGTGTCGGGTCCCGGCGGAGCGCCGGGGCGCCGCCGGGCCTGGGGTCAGAGCCGGACGAAGTTGGCGGCGGTGACCCACTGGCCGTGGGAGTCCACGACGGAGCCGATGCCGATGCGGCGGGCGTACTTCGTCAGCAGGATGTGCTTGTGGCCGGGCGACTCCATCCACAACCGGACGAGGCGGCGCGGCGTGATCGAGCCGCGGCCCAGGGTCTCACCGGCGTAGGTCGCGTTGCAGGCGTCGAGCACCTGCCCCATGTCCTGGTGGTAGAAGGAGCCCGTCGACGCGAGGTGGCGCGACCAGCGGGTGGCGGTGCCGTTCGCGCACCGGACGAAGCGGAGCGCGGGCAGCCCGTGAGCCACCCGCTGCCGGTTGACCAGGACCCGGACCCGCTGCTCGTAGGTCGCCGGCTCCACGCTCGGGGTGGCCGACTCGCTCATGACCGGGGTGGCGGCGGTCGAGGCGGGTGCGGTGGCGACGGTGAGCCCCGCGGCCAGCACCGCCGCGGCGAGCCCGCCGGTGGTGGTACGGAGCGCGCGCCGGGTCCAGGACAGGGCAGCAGTCATCACGAAGGCCCCTCCCAAGGCCTGGTGAAGGTGGTCGTCGGCTCGCCTCCCAGTGAGCCGGTGACTCCCACGCTTCGGTGGGTTCTCCTGTGGTGCAGCTTTCGCGACGGCGCCTGCGGGCGCGGCAAGGAAGCCGTCACAGACAGGGTCGGAACCCAGCAGAGCGGACTTGAGGGGCGGTTCGGACAAATGTCAGGCCCCGGGCGGTCGTCGGCCCTGGGGCAGTCAGGGAGGGGTCAGCGCGGTGCGGCGCCGGGGTCAGGGAGCGGTGGCGTTGTGCCGGCGGCGGCGCTTCACCGCGATCAGCGTGCTCTGCAGGTCGCGCAGGGGCGTCCCGTCCTCGGCGAGGTGGTGCCGGGTCCAGGTCCCGTCGCCGTCGAGCCACCACGACGACGTACGGTCGTCGAAGGCGAGGTCGAGCAACCGGTTGACCTCCTCGACCTGTGCGGCGCCGGGGAGCTCGACGAGCGCCTCGACGCGGCGGTCGAGGTTGCGGTGCATCAGGTCCGCCGAACCGATCCAGGCACGTGGCTCGCCGCCGTTCTCGAACAGGAACACCCGGCTGTGCTCGAGGAACCGGCCGAGCACCGACCGGACGCGCACGGTCTCGGAGAGGCCCGGGACGCCGGGGCGCAGGGCGCAGATGCCGCGCACCATCAGGTCGATCGGCACGCCGGTGCCCGAGGCGCGGTAGAGCGCGTCGATCGTGGCCTCGTCGACGATCGAGTTGGCCTTGATCCGGATCCGGGCGGGACGTCCGGCGCGGTGGTGGTCGACCTCCTCGCCGATCCGGTCGATCAGGCCGCTGCGCATCGAGTCCGGAGCCACCAGGAGGTTCTCGTAGGTGGCGTTGCGGGAGAAGCCGGAGAGGTTGTTGAACAGGTGGGCGACGTCCTCGCCGATGATCTCGTTGACGGTGAGCAGCCCGAAGTCCTCGTACATGCGTGCGGTCTTCGGGTTGTAGTTGCCGGTGCCGATGTGCACGTAGCGCCGGATGCCCTCCGGCTCGTCGCGCACCACCATCGCCAGCTTGCAGTGCGTCTTGAGACCGACCAGGCCGTAGACGACGTGGCACCCGGCGTGCTCGAGCTTGCGGGCCCAGCGGATGTTCGCCTGCTCGTCGAACCGGGCCTTGATCTCCACCAGCACCAGCACCTGCTTGCCGGCGTCTGCGGCGTCGACCAGCGCGTCGATGATCGGCGAGTCGCCGGAGGTGCGGTAGAGCGTGTGCTTGATCGCGAGCACCTGCGGGTCGGCCGCCGCCTGCTCGATGAAGCGCTGCACCGAGGTGGAGAACGAGTCGTACGGGTGGTGCAGGAGCACGTCGTTGCGCTTCAGCGCCTTGAACACGTCCACGGGCGAGGCCGACTCGACCGGCGCCAGCTGCACGTGGGTGGAGGGCACGAGCGCCGGGAACTTCAGCTCGGCGCGGTCCAGGTCGGCGATGTCGTTGAGGCCGGTGAGGTCCAGGGGCCCGCGGAGCCGGACCACCTCGGCCGGGGAGACCCCGAGCTCGCTGACCAGCAGGTCGAGGATGTGGTCGTCCGTCGTGTCCTCGACCTCGAGGCGCACGGGCGGGCCGAAGCGCCGCCGCAGGAGCTCCTTCTCCAACGCCGCGAGCAGGTTCTCCGCGTCGTCCTCCTCGACCTCGAGGTCCTCGTTGCGGGTGACCCGGAAGGTGTGGCTGCCGAGCACCTCCATCCCGGGGAACAGCCGCTTCAGGTGCTCGGCGATGACGTCCTCGAGCGGCACGAACCGCTGCTCGCCGACCGGCACGAACCGGCTGAAGATCGGCGGCACCTTCACGCGGGCGAAGTGCTCCTTGCCGGTCTTGGGGTTGCGCACCAGGACAGCGAGGTTCAGCGACAGGCCGGAGATGTAGGGGAAGGGGTGCGCCGGGTCGACCGCCAGCGGCGTCAGCACCGGGAAGACCCGGTCACGGAACAGCTTCTTGCAGTGCCGCTGCTCCTCCCGGTCGAGCTCGTGCCAGCGCAGCACCTCGATGTTCTGCTCGGCGAGCAGCGGCACGATCTCGTCGCGGAACAGCGTGGCGTGCCGCTGCATCAGGGCCCCGGTGGTCTCCCAGATGCGCTCCAGCACCTCCCGCGGCATCAGCCCCGACGCGCCGGGCACGGCCACCCCGGCGGCGATCCGGCGCTTGAGCCCGGCCACCCGGACCATGAAGAACTCGTCGAGGTTCGAGGCGAAGATCGCGAGGAACCGCGTCCGCTCCAGCAGCGGGACGTTCGGGTCCTCGGCGAGCTCGAGGACGCGGGTGTTGAAGCGCAGCCAGGACAGCTCCCGGTCGAGGAACCGCTCCTCGGGCAGGTCGAGGGCCGCGGCGTCGTAGGGCGGCTCGACGTCGAAGGTCTCCTCCGGCACGACGGCCAGCGGCCGGTCCACGGTCATGGTGTCCTCCTGCGTCACCGGTGAGGCCCAACCCGGGTCGGGGTGACCGCCGGTGCGGTCTGTCGTCACGCTCGTCTCACCTCGGTCCATCGTGTCACCGTTGGGCAATTCAGCGGTAACGATCCCCTCGTCCCCGGGCCCCGCACAGGGGCATAGGTCCACGGGCTGCCCCGCGAACCGGACCGTTGGTCGGGGCTCGCGCTACCTTCGCTGCATGGTGCACCCCTTCCTCGCCCGGGCGGAGGCGTCGGCCTTCCGTGCCCTGATGGCGCTGCCGAGACCGGTGATGCGCCGGCTCGCCGGCCGGCCGGTCGTCCTCGACGAGCAGGTGCTCGACGTCGAGACGCAGTGGATGCTGCGGCTCAAGGAGGCCCTCAAGGAGCTGGCGGCGGAGACGCTGCCGGTGAGCGAGGGCCGGCGCGTGGTGCTGCGGCAGGCCGGGCTGACCGGTCGCGGCCTGCCGGTCGGCGTGGTCGAGCGGGTCCAGGTGCCCGCCGCCGACGGGCCGGTCGAGGCGCGGCTCTACACGCCTCGTGCGCTGCTGGACAGCCGTGACCCGGCGCCGTTGCTGGTGTTCCTGCACGGCGGCGGGATGATGTACGGCGACCTCGACAGTCACGACGGCCCCTGCCGGCTGCTGGCCGAGCGGGCCGCCGTACGGGTGCTGGCGCTGGACTACCGGTTGGCGCCCGAGCACCCGTTCCCCGCTGCCGTCGAGGACTGCTGGGCGGCCTACGAGTGGGTCGCCCAGCACGCCGCGGACCTCGGCGCCGACCCGGAGCGGCTGGCCGTCGGCGGCGACTCGGCGGGCGGCTACCTCTCCGCGGTGGTGGCGATCCGCGCGGCCGAGGCGGGCGTGCCGTGCTCGTTCCAGATGCTGGTCTACCCGATCACGAACATGGCCGAGCCGTCCGGGAGCCGGACGATGTTCGGCCGCGGGTTCTACCTGACCGACGAGTTCATCGGCCTCTCCGAGGAGGTCTACATCCCCGAGGGCGTGGACCGGCGGGACCCCCTGCTGTCGGTGGCGTTCACCGAGAAGATCCCCGAGGGACTCGCTCCGGCGCTGGTCGTCACCGCCGGCTTCGACCCGCTGCGCGACGAGGGGGAGGCGTGGGCCCGGGCGCTGGCCGACGCCGGCGTCGAGGTGTCGCTGCGACGCTACCCGGGCTTCATCCACGGCTTCTTCAACGTGGTGGCCGTCGGGCGCACCCAGCGGGCCGCCGTGGCGGAGATCGCCGACCGGGTCGGCGACGCCCTGCACGGCTGACCCCGCCGTGCGGTGTCACTCGAGCGGGCGGCGGTACTGCACGTGGGTGTCGGCGGCGGCGTGGGAGAAGCCGAGCCGCTCGTAGACGGCGAGCGCCGGGGCGTTGTCGGACTCGACGTAGAGCACCACCTCGTCGAGCCCGCGCGCCGCGAGGTGGTGCAGCCCGGTCAGGGTGAGCAGCCGCCCGAGGCCGGAGCCCTGTGCGCGCGGCGACACTCCGACGACGTACACCTCCCCGATGCCGGGCTCGTCCTCGTGCACCTTGGTCCAGTGGAATGCCAGCAGGTTCCCGGGGTCGTCGGGCGGCTCCGCGACGAAGAAGCCGGCCGGGTCGAACCACGCCTCCTCCATCCGCTGCTCGAGGTCGGCGCGGGTCATCCGGCCCTGCTCGGGGTGCCCCGCGAACGCCTCGGCGTTGAGCGCCACCCAGGCGTCCTCGTCGCGGCCCGGCTCGAAGGCCCGCACCACCACGCTGTCGGTCGGCTCGAGCGGAGGCAGCTCCCGGGCGGTCGGCCGGCGCATCACCCACAGGTCGCGGACCCGCTCGAAGCCGTACCTCGCCGCCAGCGCCGCCGCACCCGGATGGCCACCGTGCGACCACGCGCTGACCGGTCCGTCGGCCCGTGCGAGCGCGGCGCCGACGAGCGCGGCCCCCACGCCGGTACGGCGGTGGGCCGGGTCGACCGCCGCGTCGAGCGGGAGGCCGGTGTCGTCGGCGCGGAGCCAGGCGAAGCCCGCGGCCGGTGCGTCGGCGAGCCACAGCTGCGACCCGGCGAGCCCGTCGTGTCGCAGCCGCAGCAGTGCGGCCTCGTCGAGCGGCGAGGCGCCGTCGGCCCGGGACGCGGCGTCGACGACCGCCCGCAGCCGGGCGGCGGGGCCGGCGGCTGCCGACCAGTCGAAGCCGTCCGGCTGGACCGCGCTCACCCGGTCGCCGTCGCGCCTGTCTGCGCTGCCGCCGCCGGAGGCCTCGGTGCCGGCTGTGGTGCTGCCCGTGCTGCCGGTGCTGCCCGGGTCGGCCGGTTCGGTGGAGCTCATGGCGTCCACCCTAGGTTCTGCGTACCGGGGGACAGATGGACCTCCTGATCATGCTGGTCTCGGTCGCGGTCTTCCCGTGCCTCGGCCTGGCGTTCCTGTTCTGGCTGGCGTGGCTCGAGGACGGACTGCCGGCCGCGGTCCGCAAGGCGCGGTGCGCGCCCGACCCACCGCCCGTGCTCGCCATCCCGGTGTCCACGCACCCGGCCGTTCCCGGACAGCCCGGCGCGCCGTCCATGGAGTCCGGGTCGCTCGTCGTGCCCACGGGCTGACCCGCGCGTCCGGGTGACCGCCGGGGTCGTCCCGGCCGCTGCCCGGCCAGGTGCGCCAGGGACCATCGGCCCTACGGCCGGCGACCTCCGCCCGCAGTCGCCGGCGGCGGCCGGGCGCGAGCCTGGGGACGTGAGCGAGGGACGGGGACTGCTGCGTGCGTGGACCGCCTCGGTGACGGTGGGGGTGCTCGTGGGGGCCGTCGCTCCGGCGTCTGCGGTTGCCGTGCTGCGCAGCTCACACGGCGCGTCGCTCCTGGCCGGCCTGGCGCTGGCCGGGGCCGTTCAGGGTGCCGTGCTCGGCTGGTCGCAGGCGCGGGTGATGAGGGGCGTGCTGCCGGCGCTGCGCAGCGGTCGCTGGATCGCCCTCACCTCGCTCGCCGTCGGCCTCTCCTGGGCCGGCGCGATGGTTCCGACGACGTTCACGGCGATGTGGATGAGCTGGCCCGACCGGGTCGGCGGCGCGCTGGGTGCGCTCGGCGGCATCCTCCTGCTGGTAGGCGTCGGGGGCGCGCAGTGGATCGAGCTGCGGCACCACGCCGAGGACGCCCTGGTCTGGGTGGGATCGACAGGGCTGGCGTGGACCGTCGGCCTGTTCGCCTACCTCTCGGTCGTGGCGCCGTTGTGGCGTGCGGACCAGCCCGGCTGGCAGGTCTGGCTGATCGCGCTGCTGGGTGCGCTGTCGACCGCGGTCGCGGTCGCCCTGGTCACCGGCGTGGCTCTGCAGTGGGTCCTGCGCGGTACGGCGTATCGCTCCGTCGATCGCCGTGGGACGACCCGCCACGCCAGCACGCCCCCGGTCGGTCGGCAAGGCGGCGTGAGCCGACGGGACGGGTCAGGCCGGGGAGGTCTCCCGCTCCCTGTTCTCCTTCGGCGGCAGCACGAACCGGTAGCCGACGTTGCGCACGGTGCCGATCAGGGTCTCGTTCTCGGGGCCGAGCTTCGCCCGCAGCCGGCGCACGTGCACGTCCACGGTGCGGGTGCCCCCGAAGTAGTCGTAGCCCCAGACCTCCTGGAGCAGCTGTTCGCGGGTGAAGACCCGGCCGGGGTGCTGCACGAGGTACTTCAGCAGCTCGAACTCCTTGAAGGTCAGGTCGAGCGGCCTGCCCCCCAGCTTGGCGGTGTACGTCGCGTCGTCGACGCTGACCTCGCCGGAGCGGATGATGTGCGACTCGGGGTTGTCGGCGTCCCGCTTCTCCGCCAGCCGGCCGATCGCCAGCCGGATCCGGGCGTCCAGCTCGGCCGGGCCGGCGGTCGCCAGCAGCACGTCGTCCATGGCCCAGTCGGCCGCCGCGACGGCGAGGCCGCCCTCGGTCAGGATCAGCAGCACCGGGCTGTCGGAGCCGGTGGTCCGGATCAGCCGGCACAGGTCGCGCGCCTGCGCCAGGTCGCGGCGGCCGTCGACGAGCACGAGGTCCACCTCGGGGGCGTCGAGCAGGGCGCTGCCCTCGGCGGGCAGGATCTTGACCTGGTGCGGCAGCAGGCTCAGTGCCGGCAGCACCTCGGCGGAGGCCTCGGTCGAGCTCGTCAGCAGCAGCAGGGCGCTCATGGCACCTCCCGGTGGGGCCCGGACGGGTTCCGACCCGGCTCGCCGTTGAGCCGAACGATGGCCGAGGGGGTCGCCATGGCGACCGTCTCGATGAGGCAGGATACCGAAGGTGAGCGACCTCCCGCCCGAGCCGTCCGTCGACGGGACCGTCCTGGTCCGCTACTGGGCGGCTGCCCGCGCGGCGGCCGGGGTGGACTCCGACGTGGTCGAGGTGGGCTCCGGTACGTCGCTGGCCGCGCTGCTGGACGTCGTACGCGCGTCGCACCCGGACCGGCCGAGGCTGGCCGACGTGCTGAGGGCGTGCTCGATCCTGGTCGGCGACCGGCCGGTCGGTGCCAGCGACCCGGCCGAGGTCCTGCTGCGCCCGGGCGACACCGTGGAGCTCCTGCCGCCGTTCGCGGGAGGCTGACGCCGGCCCGCGCGATGATTCTGCGCAGCGGACCGGGTCTGTCCCGGCATCCACCTCCGCCGGCATCCGAGGAGCCGCCACATGACCGCACGACTCAACCCCTACCTGGGTTTCCGCGACAGCGCCCGCGCGGCGATGGAGTTCTACCAGTCGGTGTTCGGGGGCGAGCTGTCCAGCAGCACGTTCGCGGAGTTCCAGGCCAGCGAGGACCCCGCCGAGGCCGACAAGATCATGCACTCGATGCTGGAGACGCCCGGCGGGCTCGTGCTGATGGCTGCCGACACCCCGAACTCGATGGACTACCACGCCCAGGGCCCGCACTCGGTGTCGCTGAGCGGCCAGGCCGCCGACGAGGCGGAGCTGCGCGGCTACTGGGACAAGCTCGCCGACGGCGGCACCGTCACGCTGCCGATGGCGAGGGCGCCGTGGGGTGACGTGTTCGGCATGTGCGTGGACCGTTTCGGCGTGAGCTGGCTGGTCAACGTCGCCGGCGCCTGACGTCGGCACCGCTCAGTCCGCCGGCGCGCGCCAGCGCCAGAGCGCCAGCGCGAACCCGGCCACTGCGGTCAGGTCCGCCCCGGTGACTCCATGCGTGTCGCTGAGCCGCACGAGCGTGGGCCCCTCCATCGGTGTATTGACCATCAGCCAGAGCAGCGAGAGCACGGCCAGCGCGACGGCGCCCGCCCGGCCGGTGCGACCGAGCGTGCCCGCGACCAGGACGAGCGCGACGAGCACGAGGGAGGCGGCCACGTGCCCGACCTTAGGCGGTCGGGCGCACGGTGCCTGCGTGCAGCCACGCGGCCGGCCGGGGAATGCGCAACGCGGTGCGGTGGTTGAATCGGATCATGAGTCAGGGCGCATGGGTGCTCGTCGTCGCCCTGGTCGCGGCCACCGCCTTCGGGCTGGTCCGCGCCCTTCGCGACGGCAGGTTCCGGGGCACGCACCGCGTGCGCGGCGTCCCGGCGGACGGCGGGTCGAGCGGCGAGGAGGAGCGGGTGAGCGTGCTGGCCGACAGCGACCTGGACCATGCGCTGGGCGAGCGTGCGACGCTGCTGCAGTTCTCCTCGGCGTTCTGTGCGCCCTGCCGGGTGACCCGACGCGTGCTCGCCGACGTGGCACAGACCGTGCCCGGAGTCGAGCACGTCGAGGTCGACGCCGAGCAGCACCTCGACCTGGTGCGCCGGCTGGGCGTGCTGCGCACCCCGACGACGCTGGTGCTCGACGCCGACGGCTGCGAGGTGACCCGCGCCGGCGGCGCGCCCACCCGGGACACGGTGCTGGCCACCCTGGCACGCGTGGTCGCGTGAGCGCGCCCGTGCAGGAGCGCGCCGACCCGGTCCGCGACGCCGGGTCGCTGCACGGGATCCCGCCCGCCCTCACCGGTGGCCCTCTCGACTTGCCGCGCCTGGGACGATGGAGTCGCCATGACTGACTACCGCAGCCCCCTCCTCGACCTGCCCGGAGCCGTCGCAGCAGACGGCATCGACGCCCCGGTCGCAGCCCACTACGGCTCGTTCCACGGCGAGCAGCGCACGCTCGAGGCGGGAGAGGGGTTCGTCGACCTCTCGCACCGCGGCGTGGTCCGCATCACCGGGCCCGACCGCCTCGGCTGGCTGCACTCGCTGACCTCCCAGCACCTCGATCGGCTGGCGCCCGGCGCCTGGACCGGCACCCTGGTGCTCAGTCCCCAGGGCCACGTCGAGCACGCGATGTACGGGGTCGACGACGGGGAGTCGTTCACCGCGCACGTCGAGCCCGGAGAGGCGCCGGGGCTCGTCGAGTGGCTGGACCGGATGCGGTTCATGATGCGCGTCGAGGTCGCCGACCTGTCCGAGGAGCTCGGGGTGACCTGGCGACCGGCAGCTCAGGCGGAGGGGGCGCCGTACGCCGGTCACGCCTTCGTGCCGCGCGCCGAGCTGACCGCCTTCGCCGAGGCCGCCGGTCCCGCCTGCGGCCTGTGGGCCTACGAGGCGCTGCGCATCGCACGGGGCGAACCGCGGATCGGGCTGGACACCGATGCCCGCACGATCCCGAACGAGGCCGGCTGGATCGGCAGCGCCGTGCACCTGGACAAGGGCTGCTACCGCGGCCAGGAGACGGTCGCGCGGGTACACACGCTCGGTCGGCCGCCGCGCCGGCTGACGATGCTGCACCTCGACGGGTCGGCCGACCGGCTGCCCGCACGCGGCAGCGACCTCGTGCTCGAGGGACGCACGGTCGGCTTCGTCGGCACCTCGGCCCGGCACCACGAGCTCGGACCGATCGCGCTGGCGATGGTCAAGCGCAACGTCGCGCTCGACGCCGAGCTGGAGACCGACGGCATCCGGGCGGCCCAGGAGGTGCTGGTCGACCCCGAGGTCGGGCTGCACGTCCGCCCGCAGCTGCGCTGACGCTCCCCCGACCCCCGGGTCACCCTGACTGCCTCCCGGTCTGCGCGCGCCCGTCGGACATGCACGTGCCGCAGCTGCGGGGCCGAGAATCCAAACGAACTCCATCGAACCGGACAGCGGTCGGCGCCGAGTGCCTGTCGGGAGGTCGCCGCTCACCGAGGGTGCCCGGTCCGCCCGCTTCGTCCGTCTCGACCGCGCTGCCCGGACCGCGCAGTACGCATAGGCCCCCCGCGGCGGCGACGCTGGTGAGTTGGCGTCAAGTCCGGTCGTTCCCGTTGAGGCGCCGCCGCGGCGCGTGGTACCCCGAGACATCGATGCGGTCCTCTGTCGTCTTGTGTCGGCGGACCGGCTGGGGGCTTGCAGGGGCGGGGCGGCAGGGGGGTGGGGGATGAGCGCTATCAAGGAGGGGGCCGTCCCCCTGCCGCCGGCGGACCTCGCGGCGCTGGTGCGACGGTTCTGGCAGAGCGACCCCGAGGGCCTCGTCATGTCCGACTCCCCGGTGGTCACGACCTTCGGCGAGCTGCCGGCGACGCACCGCCCGGTCGAGGTGTACGTCGTCGTGCCGCACCTGCAGGCGCCGCGCTTCCTCGTCCCGGCCGGCAACCGGCAGGCGGTGACCGCGGCGCTGGCGCACGACGTGGTCCGCCCGGCCGGCCGACCCCGGCTGGCCGGCCGCGCTGCCGCCGCGGGCTGGTGGACCGGCGCGGCCGAGCCGATGCTGCGCACCCGGCTGACCGTGGGTGTGGACCGCCGGGTCCCCGAGCGGATGCTGCGCGAGTGGCTGCTGCTGCGACGGCTGTCGTCGCGGCTGCGTCACGAGGTGGCCGCCGTGCTGCCGGTGCCGCCGGCGAGCGCGGTCAGCCGACCGGTGGCACAGCTCATCGACAGGTCGGGAGTCGCGCAGGGGCACCTCGAGGTCGGCTGGTCGCCGTTCACCCGGCGGCTGGTCCGCAACGAGGGCCGGGTGCTCTGGGCGCTGCGCGGCCGCGCCGGAGAGGTGATCGCGCCCCGGCTGCGCGACGCAGGCTCCTGGCAGGGCGCCGACTACATCGTCACCGCGCCGCTGCCCCCGGTGCGCCGGCTGCGCCCGCCGCCGGAGCAGATGTCGCGGATGCTCGCCTCGCTGTCCGGCGCGCTCGGGCCCGAGGTGGTAGGCGCGCCGCGACCGGTGGACCTCCGCGGCTACCTGCGGAGTGTGGAGGGCCGGCTGGCCGAGTCGTCGTCGGCCGAACCGGCTGCGAGCGCGGCGCTGGCCGGCCTCGCTGCGCGGATCCGGCGCAGCGGGGCGCCCGTGCCGCTGGGCAGGTGGCACGGGGACTGGCTACCCGGCAACGTCGGCCGCGGCCGCTCGGGTCCGGTGGCCTGGGGATGGGCGCACTCCGACGGGGCCGTGCCGGTCGGCTTCGACCTGCTGCACTGGCACTTCCACGACCGGCTCGACGCCCGCGGCGCCACGCTGGCGGACGCGGTCGCCGGCGTCTACGCCGCCGCGCCCCTGCTGGGGGCGCTCGGCGTGCCGGAACCGGCCCGGGACGTGGTGGCGACGACGTACCTGCTGGAGATCCTCACCCGGGCGACGCACGCGGCCGCGCACGGCGCGGACTGGGACCCGCGGCTGCACCCGGACGTGCTGCGGGTCGTCGACGACGTCGCCGCGGCGGGTGCCGCACCGCGGGTTCGGCTGACCGGCTGACGTGGTCAAGGAACCGGTCGTACACTGGAGGCGTTGCGGCCAGAGCGGGACAGATAGGTAGAACTCGCCAGAATCGGTCTGCCCCATTCGGGTCATCTCTGGGCCTATGGACTTTGGTCCTCTTGACGCCCCCTCTCCCGACGCGCACGCTCGAAATCGCGTACATCGCGTAAATCGAGGGGCATACACGGGAGGGGCACAGCATGACGAGAGCACGCACGACACAGGAGGAGCTCCTGACGCCGGCTGAAGTGGCCGCGATCTTCGGGGTCGACCCGAAGACCGTCGCACGGTGGGCCGACACCGGGCTGATCAGCTCCATCCGCACGCTCGGGGGGCACCGGCGCTACTCCGCCTCGGAGATCCGGGTGCGGCTGCTCCTGCTCGGGCAGACGCCGCCGAAGCAGCGCCGCGCGACGCCCGAGTCCTGAGCTCGGCCTCGCCACGGGGGCGATGTCGACGACGGACCGCGGGCCTGCAACCCGCAGCCGGCGAGGCGTCCGGTCCCGGTGGTGACGGTCAGCGCCGCACTGCCGAGCCGGTGGAAGGGGACCGCTGTCACGCACAGCGGAGCGCTCGTCGGCCGCGAGTTCCGGCTGTGGCACCTGGGGACGGTTCTGGTGGGGGACCACCGTCCGCAGGTGCCACAGCATTTTGTATGCCTCCAGTCGTCTCATAGTGTGAGCCGACTGTCTGAATGATGAGACCGCCGTTTCCGTCCCCCGTCGGGGGCGCCCTACTCTGGGCGGCATGTCCTCGACCATGCTGACCCGCCGCCGCGCAGTGGACCACTGCCGCGTCCGGTCGGCGCTGTGTCGAATGTCCTGACCGGGGACGTCACCTCCCTCTGTGCATCCTCGCCGCCGCGGAGCACCCGCGCAGCCGGCGCTTGCCGCCGGTGACCGCACCCGGCGCGTACGCCGACGTCCTCAGCCGGCCGGCCCGACCAACAGGCCGTGCGCCCCGCCGTCCGTTCAGCCGTTCGCCCCAGCCGTCCGCACAGCAGCAGGAGAGACATGTCCAGCACCGCGCAGGTCCGCACCGACCGGCCCCGCAGCCACCGGGCTCCGGCCGGGCGGGTCGACCCCCGCGGGCCTCGCTTCGCCGCGACCGTGACCACCCTGGTCCTCGCCGTGGTGCTGCTCACCGCGCCCTCGACGGCGGGCGTGGCGCTGCTGGCCGTGCAGACGCTGCTGTTCGCCGTGGGCGCCGCGGCCGGCATCGCCCGGACGCCGTACGGCTGGCTCTTCCGACGCGCCGTGCGCCCGCGACTGGCACCGCCCACCGAGCTCGAGGACGCCGCGCCGGTCCGCTTCGCCCAGAGCGTCGGCCTGACGTTCGCGGTGGTGGCGCTCGGCGGCTACCTGGGTGGTGCGGACCTGCTGGGTGCCGTCGCGACCGGCCTGGCGCTGGCCGCTGCGTTCCTCAACGCCGCGTTCGGCCTGTGCCTGGGCTGCGAGCTCTACCTGGCCGGCAGGCAACTCGCAGGAGGGCGGAGCGCGACCACCTGACACCGGCCCGGCCGGCCGGTCCGACCGGTCGCCCCGGCCCCAGCGCACGATTCACAGGGACAACCCAACCGCCGCCGCACGGCACCAGGAAGGAACCATCATGAGCCGCGACACCGCACTCGTCACCGCCGACTGGGTCCAGGAGCACCTCGACGACCCGAAGGTGGTCCTCGTCGAGGTCGACGAGGACACCTCCGCCTACGACAAGTGCCACATCAAGGGCGCCATCAAGCTCGACTGGACCACCGAGCTGCAGGACCAGGTCCGCCGTGACTTCGTCGACAAGCAGCAGTTCGAGGCGCTGCTCTCGGGCAAGGGAGTCGCCAACGACGACACCGTGGTCCTCTACGGCGGCAACAACAACTGGTTCGCCGCCTACGCCTACTGGTACTTCAAGCTCTACGGCCACGAGTCGGTCAAGCTCCTCGACGGCGGCCGCAAGAAGTGGGAGCTCGACAGCCGGGAGCTGACCGACGCGGCACCGAACCGCGAGCAGACCAGCTACACCGCCCAGGAGCAGGACCGGTCCATCCGGGCCTTCCGCGACGAGGTCGTCGCGGCAATCGGCACCCAGAACCTCGTCGACGTCCGCAGTCCCGACGAGTACGCCGGCCGGCTCATGGCCCCGGCCCACCTGCCCCAGGAGCAGGCGCAGCGCGCCGGGCACATCCCCACGGCGGCCAACGTGCCGTGGAGCAGGGCGGCCAACGACGACGGCACCTTCAAGTCCGACGAGGACCTGCAGAAGCTCTACACCGAGGCGGGCGTCGACTGGGACAAGGACACCATCGCCTACTGCCGCATCGGCGAGCGCTCGAGCCACACCTGGTTCGTGCTGCGCGAGCTGCTCGGTCAGCAGAACGTGAAGAACTACGACGGCTCCTGGACCGAGTACGGCTCCCTGGTGGGCGTCCCCGTGGTCCTCGGCGACGAGGCCGGATCGGCCGACTGAGCGCCCGGCGCCAGGTCAGAGCAGACGAGAGAGAGGCGACAAGAACATGTGCGGAGCAACAAGAGGCGGCCTGTCCCTGGACGGCGTCGACATCCACAAGGAGGCCGTGATCCAGGGGGTCGTGACCCGCGGGGACCAGCCGGTCGGAAACGCCTACGTGCGGTTGCTGGACCGCACCGGCGAGTTCACCGCGGAGGTGCCCACCTCCGCGACCGGCCACTTCCGGTTCTTCGCGGCACCGGGGGAGTGGACCCTGCGGACGCTAGCCCCCCAGGCCGAGGTCGTGGACCGGCCGGTCGTCGCCCAGAAGGGCAGCGTCGCCGAGGTCGCCGTCACCCTCTGAGGGCCGGCCAACCCCCGATTCGTCCGCGGAACCGAGCCTGCCCTGAGCGGGGGGACCGCGGACGAATCGGGGTTCACTGCCGCTGCTGGGGCTTCGGCTTCTGCTCCGGCTTCGGCTTGGGCTTGGGCTCCTGCTCCGGCTTCGGCTTCGGCTTCGGGTCCGGCTTCGGCTTGGCTGCGGGCTCCGGCGGAGGCGGAGGCGGAGGCGGCACGTACGGCGTCCCGTCCGAGATCGACAGCGCCACAGAGCGCCCCGACCCGATCCGGGAGCCGGCCGCCGGCTGCGAGCCCACCACGGTGCCGGCGGCGCTGGCCGAGTCCACCGACGGGGTGTCGCCGAGGACCAGGCCGACCTTGCGCAGCCGGGCCGCGGCCACGGACCGGGTCAGCCCGACGACCGAGGGCACGGTGACCGGGGCGCCCCGGACCGCACGCGGATTCGGCCGGTGGAAGCCGCGGTCCGGCAGCCAGCGCTGCACCACCTTCATCGCGTCGCCCCAGATCGGGCCGGCGTCGCCGCTGCCCGAGGCGCTGACGATCCGCCGCCCGCCGACGGAGCGGCCGTCGAGGCTGGCCCACCCGCCGTCGCGCTTGACCCCGGCGATCATGGCCGCGCCCGACATGTTCGGTGTGTAGCCGACGAACCAGACCGCCCTGCCGCTGTTCGTGGTGCCGGTCTTGCCGGCCGACGGCTGCTGCAGCCCGAGCCCGCGCTCATAGCCGAAGCCGCCCGGCTCCTGCACGCCGCGCAGCACCGCGTTGACGGCGTCGGCCACCGGCTTGCGCAGCACCCGCCGGCAGTCGCGCCGGTAGCGGCGCAGGACCTCGCCGTCGTCGCCGACGACCTTGGTCACCGGACGGTTGGCGCAGTGCAGGCCGCGGGCCGCGAAGGTGGCGTAGGCCCCGGCCATCGTCAGCGGGTCGGTGCCGACGACGCCCAGCGTGAACGAGGGCACCCGCTGGTTGTCGGGGTCGTCGAGCTGCACGCCCATCTGCCGGGCCAGCCGGAACGGCCGGCACAGCCCGGTGCGCAGCTCGAGGCGCGCGAAGAAGGTGTTCACCGACCGGCGGGTGCCGGTGATCAGGTCGAACGTGCCCGACCCGGTCGAGTTCTTCGGCTCCCACACGTCGTCACTGGTCAGTCGGCCGTTGCAGTCCCGGAACCGGCGTACCGGGATGGACACCTGCGGCGGTGCTTCGATCTCGGTGTCCAGCGGGATGCCCTGGGAGATGGCGGCCGCGAGCACGAACGCCTTGAACGTCGAGCCGGCCTGGAAGCCGTTGGCGTCGCCGTACTGCGTGGGCACCGTGTAGTTGAGGAAGGTCTGCCCGCGCTTCTTCTGGGCGCCCATCGGCCGCGACTGCGCCAGCGCGCGGACGGCGCCCGAGCGCGGCTGCACCAGCGCCAGCGCGCCGATCGCGCCGTCCTTGGCGAAGACGTGCCGGCCAACGGACCGGTCCGCGGCGCGCTGCATGCCCCGGTCCAGCGTCGTGTGGATGCTCAGCCCGCCGTCGCGCAGCAGCCGGGACCGGTCGGCTCGCGTCGCTCCGAGCGCCTTGTCCGCCAGGAGGTACTCACGGACGTAGTCGCAGAAGAACGGCGCCACCGTCGACACGCAGCCGTTGCGCAGGGGCATCACCTTCAGGCCCAGCGACCGGGCCTGCGCCTCGTCCGCCTGCTCCGGGGTGATCGCGTGGACCGCCGCCATCCGCCGCAGCACCACGTCGCGGCGCTGCCGGGCGTCGGCCGGGCGGTTCGTGGGGTCGTAGCCGGTCGGGTTCTTCACCAGGCCGGCCAGCAGCGCGGCCTGGTGCAGGCGGAGCCGGGCAGCCGGTCGGGAGAAGTAGTGCCGGGCCGCGGCCTCGATGCCGTACGCCCCGTCGCCGAAGTAGGCCAGGTTGAGGTAGCGCTGCAGGATCCAGTCCTTGGAGCGCTCCTTCTCGATGGCGATCGCGTAGCGCAGCTCGTTCAGCTTGCGCTGGTAGGTCTGCTCGGTCGCGGCCGCCTGCTCCTCGGGTGTGTCGGCCTGGTCGAGCAGCGTCAGCTTCACCATCTGCTGGGTGATCGTCGAGCCGCCCTGCACCTCGTCGCTGGTCTGGTTGGTCACGAACGCCCGGAGCGTGCCGCGGACGTCGACCGCGGAGTGCTCGTAGAACCGCGCGTCCTCGACCGACACGATCGCCCGGCGCATCACCGGGGCGACCTTCGCCAGCGGCACGTTGATCCGGTAGGTGTCGTAGAACCGGGCGAGCACCTTGCCGTTGCGGTCCAGCACGCGGGTGCGCTGGGCGAGGGGCTCGGTCGTCAGGTCGACCGGCAGCCGGTCGACGCCGTCGGCCACGGACCGGGTGGCGAAGCCGGCCAGCGCCGCGAACGGGATCGCGATGCCGGCTGCCAGCACGCCGGCGAGCACGGAGGCGAGGACCAGCGCTCCGAGTCGGAGCAGGATCCACAGAGGGCCCGTGGCCTCGGCACGGTGCATCCGGGTCATCGCCGCTGGGGAGAGGTCGACAGTCTCATGTCACCCACATACCCCACCGGCGGCGAACCGACCCGGGGGTGTCGCCTCGGGAGTCTCGAGCACCAGTGTGACCGGGCCGTCGTTGACCAGGCTCACCTGCATGTCGGCGCCGAACACGCCGCGCTCCACCGTCGCGCCGAGGCGCTCGAGCTCGACACAGACGGCCTCGTAGAGCGGCTCGGAGACCGCGCCGGGGGCGGCCCTGTTCCAGGTCGGCCGGCGACCCTTGCGCGCCTCGGCGTAGAGCGTGAACTGGCTGACCACGAGGATCGGCGCGCCCACCTCCGAGGCGGACCGTTCCTCGCGCAGGAGCCGCAGCTCCCAGATCTTCCGTGCCGTCCAGGCGACCTGGTCGGGACCGTCGTCGTGGGTGACGCCGACCAGGGCGAGCAGACCCGGCCCCGCGATCGCGCCGACGACCGTCCCGTCGATCGAGACCGAGGCGGAAAGAACTCGCTGGATCACCGTGCGCATCGAGAAATCTTCCTGGATCGAGGTTCGACCGGTCCGGTGAAGTCTGGCACGATGCGCCCATGACCGACGCAGTACCTCCCGCGCCTCCCGGCCGCCCAGGGCGCCCCGACCCGACCGGGCTGCTGATCACCGTCGCGCCGACCGGCGCGGAGACCCGCAAGGACGACTGCCCGCAGCTGCCGACCACGCTCGAGGAGCTCGTCGAGACCGCGCAGCGCTGCCAGGGCGCCGGGGCGGCGATGATCCACGTGCACATCCGCGACGACGCGCACGAGCCGACCCTCGACCTCGGACGGCTGACCGCGACCGTCGAGGCGCTGCACGAGGCCACCGACCTCGTCGTCCAGCTGTCCACCGGCGGCTCGGTGCACGACCCGCTGGCCGACCGGCTGCGGGTGCTCGACGCCGCGCCGGACTCCTGCAGCCTGACGATGGGCACCACGAACTTCGGTGACGACGTCTTCTCCAACCCCTGGCCGTTCATCACCGAGCTCTACCGGCTCTCCCAGGAGCGGCAGGTCGTCCCCGAGTTCGAGCTGTTCGACCTCGGCCACGTCGCCGCGCTGCACCGCCTGCTCGACCGCTTCGGCCTGCCGTACGGCGGCCGGGTGCACGTCGACCTGGTGATGGGCGTGCCGGGTGGCATGCCCGGCACCGCGGACGCGCTGGTCGCCGCCGTCGCCGCGCTGCCGGCGGAGGTCACGTCGTGGTCGGCGACCGGGATCGGCCGCTCCACGCTGCCGGTGGCGCTGGCCTCCCTCAGCAAGGGCGGGCACCTGCGCGTGGGCATGGAGGACGTGCTCACCCTGGCCCGGGGCGTCCCGGTCGTGCACAACGAGCAGCTGGTCAGCCGCGCGGTCGAGCTGGGCCGCATCGCCCAGCGCAGCCCGATGACGCCGGTCGAGGCGCGCGAGCTGCTCGCCGTGCGCGATCGCTGACCCGGCCGGCGCTCGTCGCCCCGGTCGAGCCGGCCGGCGGGACACCGTGACCCGAACGGGCTGCACCGTCTGTCCCGGGGTCCCGCTCACTGTCCCGGGGTCCCGCTCAGGAGACCCGCTCAGGAGACCTGCTCGGGAGAACCCCCGCGGGAGACCTGCTCAGTAGACGAGGGCCTGGGTGCCGTCGGCCATAGCCTCCTCGACGAAGGTGGCCGCCCCGGCGACCCGTACCCGGGGGAGCAGGTCGCCCTCCGTGAGCTCGCGGCGGGCGGCGCACTGGGTGCACAGCGTCACGGTGCCCGACTCCAGCAGGAGCGCGAGCAGGTCCGCGAGCGGCGTGGCGTGCGGGAGCGCGACGTCCGCGGCCCGTCCCGGAACCGCGAACCAGGCCGCCTCCCCCGTCAGCCACAGCGACACCGGCACGCCGGCGGCGACCCCGGCCGCGGCCACCGTGAACGCCTGGTTGCAGCGCTCGAGGTCGTCCGTGCCGCAGGTCACCTTCACCACCAGTCGGTCCGCCATGCGCAGCACACTAGACTCAGGCGTCATGGAAGCCGTCTTCATCGCCCTGATGGCCCTCGTCGTGCTGCTCAGCGGCTGGGTCGCGCTCGTGGTGCTCTACCGCCTGTTCAAGACCGACAACGGGCTCAGCAAGCACTGATGCCATTCGAGATCCCGCAGAACCTGCACCCGGACTGCGCCCCGGTCGCCTGGTTGCTCGGCACGTGGCGCGGCAACGGCCACGGCGACTACCCGACGATCGAGAAGTTCTCGTTCGGCCAGGAGTGCATCTTCACCCACGACGGGCGGCCGTTCTTCCACTACATGAGCCGGGCCTGGATCGTCGACGACCAGGGTGAGAAGGTCCGCGACGCCGCGATCGAGACCGGCTTCGTCCGGCCGAAGGCCGACGGCAGCCTCGAGTGGCTGCTGACCCACAACACCGGCTTCGTCGAGATCTGGTACGGCGCCGCGGAGATCGGCACGCCTCGTCTGGAGATCACCACCGACGCCGTCGCCCGGACGCAGACGGCGAAGGAGATGAGCGGCGGGCACCGGATGTACGGCATGGTCGAGGGAGACCTGCTGTGGGCCTACGACATGGCCGCCGTCGGGCAGCCGCTCCAGCCGCACCTGTGGGGACGCCTGGTCCGTCAGTAGGACCGGGCCGGGCGGGCAGTCAGGACGAGGACGACAGCAGCTCGTCCTCGCCGAAGGCCGGGGCGGTCAGCGGCAGCTCGAACCAGACGGTGGTGCCGTCGGTGCTGTGCTCGGCCGCCCACGCCGCCGACAACGCGTCCACCAGGGACAGCCCCCGCCCGGACACGCTCTCGACGTCGAGCTCGTCGGGCTGCCGTACGGCGCCGCGGCCGCCGTGGTCCTGGACCAGCACCACGACGTACTCGTCGTCGGCCTGCACCGTGACCGACGAGCTGGTGCCGGAGTGGATCACCGCGTTGGTCGCCAGCTCCGAGACGCACAGCCGGGCGGTCTCCACGACGGTGTCGTCGACGGACCACTCACGCAGCACGGAGCCCACGAAGTCCCGGGCCGCCCCGGCGGCGGTGGGGTCGGCCGACAGGTCGCAGGTCGCCCGCCGCTGGTGGCGCGCGGCGGTCACCGCCAGGATCGTGACGTCGTCCTCGGCTGCGCCGGAGTCCATCAGGTCGCTCAGTCGCGCGCACAGCTCGCGCGGGTTGCGCCGCCGCGGCGCCAGCTCCTCCACCCGGTCACGCAGGCGGTCGATGCCGTCGAAGAGATCCTGGTGCCGGGTCTCGACCAGGCCGTCGCTGTAGAACAGCACGGTCGCGCCGTCCTGGAGGGGCACGTCGAGCGTCGGCCACCTGCCCGGGCCGACGCCGAGGGCAGGGCCGATCTCGTGGTCCAGCACGGTGGGCCGGCCCTCGGGGGTGACCAGCAGCGGCGGTGGGTGGCCGGCCATGCCGATGCACATCCGGCGCCGCTCGGGGTCGACCAGGCCGTAGAGCAGCGTCACCACCTGGTCGGCGGTCGGCAGGGTTCCCACCAGTCGGCTCAGCCGCTCCAGGACGACGCCGGGATCGGGGTCAAGCAGGGCGTAGGCGCGCCCGGCCGCCCGGATCTCGCTCATCACGATCGCCGCCGGCAGGCCCTTGCCCATCACGTCCCCGAGCGTCAGCACGACCGATCCGTCGGGCAGCTCGAGCACGTCGTACCAGTCGCCGCCGACGTCGACGTTGATGCCGCCGGGCTGGAAGTGCGCGCCCATCGCGAGACCGGGGAGGTCGGGCAGGGAGTGCGGCATGAGGCTGCGCTGGAGCTGCTCGGAGGTGGAGTGCTGCACCTGGTAGGCCAGCCCGCGCTGGACGGCCTGCGCCACTTGGGCGGCGTAGGCGACGATGAACGCCTGCTGCTCGGGGGTGTGCAGCGCCTCGCGGTCGAAGGAGAGGAGCAGCGCGCCGGCGCACGACCCGTCGACGAGCAGGGGAACCGACGCCATGGAGCGGGTGCCGAGCATGCGTGCCCGCGACACGAGGTGCGGGAAGGCGTCGGCGATGTCGGCCGGCGTGAGCAGCCAGACGGCCTGGCTGGTGCGGACGCTGCGGGCGACCGGCACGTCCTCGAGGCCGTCGATGGTGCACCAGCGCACGCCGACGGGGCTCAGCGCCTCCTCGTCGGTGGAGACGAAGCGCAGCGCGCGGCCGGCGCCCTCGCTGACGGCGAGGCCCGCGCGCACGACGCCCTCGATCTGCATCGCCTGCTCGAGGGACGTGCGGGCGACCTCGTCGACGGTCACCGCGGCGCCGAGGGCAGAGGTGAGTGCGGCCAGCCGTCTCAGCCGCTCAGCCATCGGCAACCCCCTTGCGCTCGGAGCAAGCCTATGCCCCCGGGGCGTTCGGTGGGAGTCTGCAAGGGCTCCTCGGCGCCTGCTTTGTCTGCATTGACGGCGTCCCGGCGTCCCACGACCCCGGCGTCGGCGTCCCGGCCCGCAGGTCGTCGTCCGGTACGGGGGGGTGCCGATCGGCCGCGCGGCTGTCACGCTGGCGGACGGGGAGCGTCGCCCCGTCCTCGGTGGTGGGCCGCCACGCCGAGCTGGCTCTCATGGAACGGCTCGGGGAGCGGGCGCGCGGTGGCGTCCCGGCCGTGGTGCTGGTCGAGGGAGAGGCCGGCATCGGCAAGACCCGGCTGGTGCGCGAGGTGGCCGCGCGACTGGAGGCCGCCGGCATGCGCCTGCTCAAGGGCGGCTGCGCCCCCACCGTCAGCCGTGACCTCCCGTTCTCGCTGTGGTCGGCGCTGCTGGAGAAGCTGCCGAACCCCGTCGGATCCGTCACCCAGGGCCAGCTGCTGGAGGCGCTCACCCGGACGCTCCTGGCCTCGGTCGCCGAGTCGCCGACCGTGATGGTCCTCGAGGACGTGCACTGGGCCGACGAGTCGAGCCTGGCGCTGGTGGACTACGTGGTGCGGCGGCTGCGGGAGGAGCGGCTGCTCATGGTCGTGACGGCCCGCACCGGCGACCCGTCGTACGAGCGGGTGCGCCCGAGCATCGAGGAGCTGGTGCGGCTGCCGGACGTCCGGCGGCTGCGGCTGGCTCCGCTCGGCCGGGCCGAGGTGGGCGAGCAGGTCCGCCAGCTGCCGGGACGGACCCGACCGCCCCGACCGTGGAGCGCGTCCTCGACCTCACCGCAGGCCTGCCGTTCCTCGTGGAGGAGCTCGTCGCGGCCGGCGGCGATACGGCGTCGGCACCCGCGACGTTCGCCGCGGACCTGCTCGGCTCCCGCATCCTGGCGCTGTCCGACGACGCCCGGCGCCTGGTCGAGGTCGCAGCGGTCGCCGGGGACCCGAGCGACCCGCACACCGTGTTCGGCGCGTGCGGCCTGGACGACGACAGCTTCGACGTGGCTCTGGCGGAGGTGCGTGCAGCGGGCGTGCTGCTCGTCGGGCAGGCCGGCGACTGCCGGTTCCGGCACGCGTTGCTGCGCGAGGCGGCGCTGGCCCAGGTCCCCCCCGCGCCGCCGGGCGCGCTGGCACCGCGCCTGCGCGCAGTCGATCGAGGCGCGGGCGGCGCGGTCACCGGGGACGGTGGTCGCGCTCGCCACCCACTGGCGGGAGGCCGGCGACCCCGCCGGGCCCTGACCTGCACCCTGACCGCCGTCGAGGAGGCGGCGCGCGCGAACGCACTGCACGAACGGCTGCGGCTGCTACGGCTCGCCCTCGACCTGTGCGACGAGCTGCCCGCCGACGGCCCCGGGCCAGGGGTTGACCCGGCCGACCTCCTCGCGGACGCCGCGGAGATCGGCTACCTGCTCGACAGCACGGCGGTGACGCGGGACTCCCTGCGGCGCGCTCGGGTGGTCACCTCGCCCGGTGACGAGCCGCGGCTCGCGTGGCTCGACCTGATCGCGTGCTGGCTGCGCTGGCAGGAGAACGAGGGCGTCGGCACCGAGGAGATGCGCGAGGTCGTGGACCGCCTGCGCGGCCAGCCGCCTGGTCGGCACCTGGTGCTGGCGGTGCAGACCCTGTCGAACGCGCTGCTGCAGGACGGAGACCCTCACGCGGCGTTGCCCCTCGCCCAGGAGGGGGCGACCCTCGCGGAGGAGGTCGGGGACGAGGCGCTCGTGGCGAAGGGCTTGGGCCAACGCGGCCTGGTGCAGGCGGCGCTGGGCGACTTCCCCGCGGCCCTGCGCAGCACGGCGGCGGACCGCGCCGTCGCGGACCGCGTCGGCGACCTGATCATGCGCGAGGAGGCGTTGATGGGTGAGTCCGTGGTCCGCTGGCATGCCGGCGACTGGCGGGGCGCCCAGGAGGCGGCACGGCAGGCCCAGGAGCTGCTCGGGGGACCGGCCGGGCCGCGGTTCCTGCCCCTCGCGTGGAGGATCCACACGCTGAACCTCGTCGAAGGCCTTGTGGACTCTGGTGCCTGGGGCGAGGCGGAGGCGCAGCTGCAGGTCGTCGAGCAGCAGCCGGACCTCTCCGCCTGGACCGCGGGCTGGTGCCAGCGGCTGCGCCTGTGGCTGTGCACGTGGCGCGGGGAGGTGGATCCGCGTGCGTTCCGGCCGACCGCCGAGGGGGAGCACCTCACCGACGCCCGCGTCCGGCTCCAGGACAGCCTCCCGGACGTCTGCACCCTTGCCGACGTCCTCGCGCTGCTGGGCCGGACCGACGAGGCGCGGGCGCACGCCCGGCCCGTCCTCTGGCGCCCCCGCGTGGAGCAGGCGTACCCGAGCTTCCTGTGGCAGGTCCTGATGGTGCTCGCGCGGATCGAGGCGGACGCCGTAGCGGTGCCAGCCGCGACCGGTGCGGCACCGCTGGCGGGAGCGCCCGGCCCCGGCGGACCCGACCGGGTGCTCGTGGACCGCATCGCCGAGCTGGCGCAGGGGCTCGCCACACCCGGGGGCCGCGACACCATGGCCGCGCAGGTCAGAGCGGATCTGGCCGTGGCCGGCGGCCGGCCCGACGTGCAGCGGTGCCGCGACGCGCTGGCGTGCTGGGACGAGGCGGAGATGCCGCACTGGCAGGCGTGGTCCTGGCGGCGGCTGGGCCTGGTGGCGGCGGAACGGCAGGAGCGGGACCTGGCGCGGGCCGCCCTGGAGCGCTCGCTCAGGGGCGCCGAGACGCTCGGAGCCGTGCTGCTCGCCGAGCGGGTGCGGGGCGAGGCCCGCGAGCTGGGGCTCCGGCTGCGGGGGACCGTCGGCGGCGCCGGGGTGTCGGGCGCGGCGGGAGGCGAAGCTCACCTCGGCGCCGCGGGCCTCGGCATGGCGCCTCCCGACCAGCCGCTCACCGCCCGGGAGCGCGAGGTGCTCGCGATGCTCGCCGAGGGAGCCAGCAACGGAGACATCGCCCAGGAGCTGGTCATCTCCCGCAAGACCGTCTCGGTGCACGTGTCGCACCTGCTGGCCAAGCTCGACGCCGTCAGCCGCGGCCAGGCGGTCGCCCACGCCCGCCGGGCGGGACTGCTCGACCAGCGTCGTGCGGCACCGCCGACCTAGACTGGGTCGTGTGCCAGCCGACCGCCACCGTGACCGTGAGGGCCATGGGCACCGGCACGCACCGGCGCCGCCCGGAGTCGACGCGGACGAATCGGCCGGGCAGGACTGGCAGGCCCAGCTGCGGGCGAGGGGATACCGGCTGACCCCCCAACGCGAGCTGGTGCTGGGCGCCGTGCAGCGGCTGGGGCACGCCACGCCGGACGAGGTGATGGCGGCCGTGCACGAGGAGTCCCGGGCGGTGAACCTGTCGACGGTCTACCGGACGCTCGAGCTGCTCGAGGAGCTCGGCATGGTCCGGCACGCCCATCTCACCGACCGGGCCCCGACGTACCACTCGACGACCACGCCGACCCATGCCCACCTCGTCTGCCGTGAGTGCGGTGCGGTCGACGAGCTCGCGGTCGAGGAGCTGTCCGCGTTGACGCGGCTGCTCCGCCGCGACCACGGCTTCACCCCCGACCTGGGCCACCTGGCCGTCTTCGGGACCTGCCGCAACTGCACGGCCACGACCGGCTGACTGCTGACAGAGAGAGGTGTCCGATTCGTCATAATTCGTAGTCTTTACGACGGATTTGCGCAATGACCGGACGCCGCGTCGACGTCATGAGAATCTTCAACTTCGAGGGGAGTCCGACGGCCCAGAGACCGCCGCCGCTCCCGAGCTCTCGAACGTGGGGGGACACGTGAACGGGGGGACCGTCTTGTATGCGCTGCTGGGCGCAGCGGCGCTGGCTGCGCTGGGGGGCGCGGTGGTGCTGGTCGCGCGACGAGGCCTGCGCCGGCGCATCGCGCCGCGCGTGCTGGTCACCGATCTCGCCGACCCGACCGTGCGGGCGCTGTTCAAGGAGCGGCTCTCGCGCGGCGGTTGGCTCGTCCTCGACGGCGGCCGCCCGATGCTGGCACAGAGCTCGGTGCTGCGCGGCGGGCGCGAGCGCATCTACCTGCAGACCCGGGCAGGAGATCATGGCCGGTTGCACGTCGAGGTAGGGCCGGTGCGCTGGGAGGAGAGGTGGGGGCTTCCGTTGCGGACGCACTCGATCTGCCGGCGCCTCGACGCCTTCCTCGACGCGCTCCTCGAGAAGGACCCCTCGATCCAGGTGACCCGCGCGGCGCTGCGCCGGGCGACGACGCCTCCCGAGCAGGTCGGCGCCCGGCTCTCCGGTCGCACGTAGGGCCGCTCGGTCTCAGGGTCGCAGGGCCGCTCGGTCGCAAGGCTGGGGGACGCTCGGTCGCAAGGCTGGGGGTCGCTCGGTCGCTCGGTCGCTCGGTCGCTGGGTCGCTGGGCTGCAGGTCCTCTGAGTGGCCCGGCTAGCGGCCGGGGCCGGCCAGCAGGTGCCGGGGCACGTCCAGCCACCACTGCCGGGACCGCTCCCAGGTGGGACCGTTCAGCGCCCCGGGTGGCGCGACGAGCCCGGTGAGCAGGTCGACCCGGCCGCGCATGCCCAACGCGTAGGCCCACGCCTCGACCAGCTCGGGAGGGGTCGGTCGTAGCCCGCTCCACGACTCGCGGACCGCCGCGGCGATCCGGTCGGCCACTGTCGGTCCGCCTCCCGTCGGGTCGCCTCCCGTCGGGTCGCCTCCCGTCGGGTCGCCTCCCGTCGGGTCGCCTCCCGTCGGGAAGGCCACCGACGGCTCACCGTTCGTCGGGTCGGCCCCCGGCACGACCGGTGCGTTGCCCAGGCCCCATGCCGCCTCCATCGCGATCTGGTCGCCGTCCTCGGGCAGGGGGACCGACCGGACGGCGAGGTCGGTCAGCAGGGTCAGGTTCTCCCCAGGGGTGAGGGCGATCAGCACGCCGAGCACCTCGTGCATGGCGAACTCGTCGCCGTCCTCGACACACGCCGCGAGCTCGGCGAGGTACGCGTGGCCGACCGCCGGGCCGAACGGCAGCAGCATCAGCAGGTACAGCGCGAAGCTGCGCAGCTCGTCGTTGCTCTCGACGGTGATGTAGTTGAGCAGCTTCAGCAGCTCGGGCTGGTCGTGCAGCGACGAGGTCGCCAGGCCCTGGACCCGGTCGACGATCCGGGTGCGCAGCGCGCGGCTCTGCGCCCGCGAGCGGGGACCGTCGCCGGTGACGATCGAGGCCAGGGCGAGATCCTCGGGGCGGCGGCGGAACTCGTCTGCGATCGAGGCCCGCGTCGCCGGCCGCAGCGCGAGCAGCACGTCGGCCGCGCTGCGGCGTACCCGGTAGGGCTGCTGGGGGTCGCGGGCGATCTCCAGCGCCGTCCGGACCAGGGCCGCCGCCGTCTCGTGAGGGGTGCGCCGGTCGCGCACCAGTGGGGCGGCGGCGTAGAGCGCGGCCCGTCTCGCGTGCGGGCTCACGGGGTCGGCGATGACCTCCTGCAGGGTGCGGTGGGCGTCCGGGTGGTCGACGTAGCGCAGGAGCGCCGCGGCCTCGCTGTAGACCTGGGCGTGCGGATCGCTGAGGATGTCGCGGACGAGCTCGGCGGTATGGTGCGCGGCGCGGGGATGCCCGGCGATCCGGCTCATCGCCTCCGAACGCTGGCAGTAGCCGAGTCGGACGCTGACCTCCATCTCCCTCAGGCCGCGCCTGACCAGCCGTTGCCAGTCTCGGCCGAGCATGAAGGAGGCCGGGGTCTCGCCCAGCAGCGCGGAGAGTCGGTCCCACTCCAGGCCGGTGAGCGGCTCGTCCTCGAGTGCACGGCTCACCAGGGCGTCGGTCTCGGCGGCCGCGTCCTCGCCCGGTGGCCGGCGCAGGACCGGCGTCGCGGCGATCGGCCTCGCGTGCCGGTGCACCAGGTCGAACGCACACGCCAGGTGACCCTCGGGCAGCTCGCAGAGGACCTCGTAGCGGCGGACGACGGCGTAGGTGGGAGCGATCTCGCCGCGTTCCCACCGCGTCACCTGGGAACGGTTCACCGCCGGCACCTCGCCGTTGCCCTGCGCGAACACGGCCGCCGTCCGCCACC
Organism: uncultured Actinomycetota bacterium; assembly: GCA_963835385.1. Lineage (GTDB taxonomy): Bacteria > Actinomycetota > Actinomycetes > Propionibacteriales > Nocardioidaceae > Nocardioides_B. The sequence goes on along the minus strand of CAWIFK010000010.1, from coordinate 340,192 downwards.
GGCCCTGGGCAGCGTTGAGCCGGGTCGCACGCAGCAGCCACGACGGCTCGGCCAAGGTCACGTCCTCAATGTCGGTGCGCTGATGTCCGATTTAGCGGGTGTTGCGACAATGGTGCGGTACAGCAACGTTTGAGACAGGGAATCGGGACTTACGGCCCCTGCGTCGCCTCGGCAGTCCGTTGAAACTCGTAGCGGATGGGGACCGGCGCGACGCAGCCGGTCGGGGGTGATCCCGGCGTTCAGCAGTCGATGGGCCGGTCGAGCAGCGGGTCGGCATCGGTTCGAGCAGCACAGGGGGCGACACGTGGACGTCACGTCAGCCGAGAACGACTCCGGGACGGGACCGGCAGGCTCTGGCCGCGCCGTCGGCAGGGGCGGACCCCTGCACCGGCTGGGCCTGGAGGAGCTGCGCGCCCGCACGAGCCTCAAGTGGCGGGCCCACCCACGAGACGTGCTGCCGCTCTGGGTCGCGGAGATGGACACGCCGCTGGCCGAGCCGGTCGTCGCCGCGGTGCAGGACGCGCTGAGGCGCGGCGACACCGGCTACGCCTGGGGCGCCGGCTACACCGAGGCCTTCCGCGACTTCGCGTCGGCGCGCTGGGAGTGGGAGTTCGAGGCCGACCAGGCGGTGCTGGTGCCCGACGTGGTGCTCGGCATCGTCGAGGTGCTCAAGGTGCTGACCGCTCCGGGCGACCCGGTCGTCGTCAACTCACCGGTCTACCCGCCGTTCTACGACCTCGTCGAGCACCTGGGCCGCCGGGTCGTCGAGTCCCCGCTCGGACCCGATCACCGGATCGACTTCGCGGACCTCGAGGACGCGTTCCGGTCCACCGCCCTGCGCACCGGACGGGCGGCGTACTTGCTGTGCAGCCCGCACAACCCCACCGGCACCGTCCACAGGCGCGAGGAGCTCGCGACGGTGATTGCGCTCGCACACGAGTACGGCGTGCGCCTCGTCGTCGACGAGATCCACGCGCCCCTGGTCTACGACGGCGAGCGGCACCACCCGTTGCTGTCGATGCCCGGCAGCGAGGACGCGATCGTGCTGCTGTCGGCGTCGAAGGCCTGGAACCTGGCGGGGCTCAAGTCGGCGATCGCCGTGGCGGGTACGACGGCGGTCCGGGACCTGCGCCGGATGCCCGACGTGGCCAGCCACGGCGCGAGCCATCTGGGCGCGATCGCGCACACCGCGGCCCTTCGGGACGGCCGGGAGTGGCTCGACGCCCTGCTGGCCGACCTGGACGAGAACCGGCACCGGCTGGCGGCGTCCCTGGCCGACCTGATCCCGGCAGTGCGCTACCGGCCGCCGCAGGGCACCTACCTGGCCTGGCTGGACTGCCGCAAGCTCGCGTTCGTCGACGACCCGGCCGAGGTCTTCCTCACCCGCGGCAGGGTCGCGCTCAGCTCGGGTGCGCCGTTCGGCACCGGCGGTCACGGCCACGTCCGGCTGAACCTGGCCACCACGCCCGAGATCCTCTGCGACGCGGTGCGGAGGATGGCCGCCGCGGTGTGACGGCATCCGGAGGCCATGATGACGCGGCCGTCCAGGTGGTCGGGGTGTCCCCGCGGCGGATTGGTTCCCGGCCCGGCGAGGGAAGGGGAGGTCTCGTCGCCGGGCCGGGGTCTAGTGGGTGCTGCTCAGCCGCGCCCGGAACGCGTTGGTGTCCAGCCCGGGTTCGAGGGCGAGTGCGGCCTGCAGGGAGAGGTACGTCGCCTGCATGGTCACCCGCCCCTCGTCGCTGAGTCGGTCGATCTGTCCTGCCTGCACGTGATAGGACAGCCGGATCCCGGCCCGGTTCGCGAACAGTCGCGCGTAGTGCTCGTCATGACGGGCGAGGTCCTTGAAGGCTCGGTGCACCAGCTTCGCCAGAGCCTCGTCGGTCTTCACGGCCCACTCCGCAGCCTCCGCGCCGGGCGTGGTGTGCGCTGTGGAGTGGTCGATGGTGCGAAGCATGCGTCCTCCCGGGTCCGGCCCCCGCTCCCCGGGGCGGAAGCATTGCCGGACTCCGGGGTTTCGATGTCTTGGAGAGAGAGTCCCCCGGCCGGGGAGCACCGTAACGCCGGTCCAGACCGCCCTACGCTGCGTCAGGGCTCGTCGCGGCAGGGCTCGACGTGCAGGGTCGGTCGTGCAGGGTCGGCGGCGCAGGGGCGGATCGTCACGCGCGACGACGGCCCCCGGACCGTGGTGGTCCGGGGGCCGTCGTCGTGACGTTGTCGTCGCTCAGCGCACGCGGCGCAGCAGCGAGCGCACGCCGCGGCCGATCGCCTGGTCCTGCGAACGGTTACCGCCGCGGCTCCCGCGACGACCGCCCATGGCGCCCCCGCGTCCTGCGCGACCGGTACCGCCTCCGCGGTTACCCATCACCTTGCTGACCATCTGCGTCAATCCACTCATGTGTGCCTCCCTTCGGAGCCTTGTTCGTGCCCCGTCGCCGGATCCGCATGCATCGACCGACGGGCGCGTCGGCGCGTCGACGTCCCCGCCACGGGTCAGTTCCGCACCCGTGAGGAATCCTCTGGTTTGCCACGGGGTGAGCGTGGTCTGTTGGGGATGGCGTCGATCCAGCGAACGGAAACCGCGGATGTCCAGGGAGGATGCAACCGCATGAGCGAGCAGTTCTACTCGGATGCGAGGCGGTACGACCGGTTGTTTCCCGGAGCTGAACAGGCCCTTTGCTTCTACCGAGCCGAGGCTGACCGGCAGGGCGGGAGTGTCCTGGAACTCGGGTGCGGGACGGGACAGAAGTTGATCCCCATCGCGTCCGACGGCCATCCGTGCACGGGCCTGGAGCTCTCGCCGGAGATGCTTGCCGAGGCTCAGCGCAAGGCTGACGAGCGCGGAGTGGCGGTGGAGTGGCTGCAGGGCGACATGCGCGAGCTCGAGCTGGTTCGGACGTTCGATCTCGTGTTCATCGCCGCCAACTCACTGCTCCATCTTCATGAGCCTGACGACCTTGTGGAGTGTCTCCGGTCGGTGCGACGGCACCTGGCGCCGGGGGCGCGGCTCATCTTCGACGTGTTCAACCCGAGCGTGCGCATGCTCGCGCAAGCCGACGGGGTGCGACGCAGGCGCGACGCGTTGTCGTTCGTGGATCCGGATCGCGGCGTCGTGCACGTCGATGTCGAGGAGACGTACGACGCGGCCTCGCAGGTGACTCGCGGGACGTGGTTCTTCTCGACCGACTCCGAGACCGACTTCGTCGTCGCGCCGCTCGAGATGAGGAGCATCTTCCCCCAGGAGCTGCCGCTGCTGCTCGCGCTCGGCGGTCTCCGAGTCGTCGAACGCTTCGGCGACTGGTCCCGCGCCCCCATCACCGCTGATGCTGCGCTCCAGATCTACGTCTGCGCACCGGACTGAACCGAGAGCCGGGCTGTCCGTTCAGGCCGCGGAGGCGGGCACCCCCAGTGCGACGACGCGCTCGATCCGCGCAAGCGGGACACACACCCAGTCAGTCCACGTCGACGGCGTCGGGCAGCTCGTCGACCTGGTGGTCGCCGTACCAGGACTCGAACTCGTCGCGGCCCATCGCCGCGAACATCTCCCGGGTGCTCTGCTCGTCCAGCCGCACGATGCTGGCGCCGTCGACGGTGGCGGTGCCCAGGGCCGGAGCGGTGACGAAGCGAAGGTCGTCGGAACCCACGCGGCTGCCCAGCGCCAGGTTGCGGATCGTTCCGGTGGTCAGGTCCTCGTCCACGGCGAGGTGCTCGCTGAGCGACCCGATGAGGCCGTCGAGCTTCACCGGGTTCAGCAGCACGCCGGCTGTCGAGGTCTTGTCCAGGATCGCCCGCAGGAGGTTCTGCTGGCGCTGCACCCGGTCGAAGTCACCACGGGGGAGCGTCTCCCGCTCGCGGACGTACTCGAGCGCGCCGGCGCCGTCGAGGTGCTCGGTGCCGATTCCGGCAGGAGCGGGAATGCTGACGCCGCCTACCGCCTGGACAGCCCCGGAGAAGCCGTCGAGGTCCGCCACGACGACGTGGTCGAGTCGCATCCCGGTGACCTGCTCCACCGTCTGGGTGAGCAGTCGCGGGCCGCCGTAGGAGAAGGCGGCGTTGATCTTGGTGTGTCCGTAGCCGGCCACCGGGACGTAGGAGTCGCGGGGGATCGACACCAGCTGTCCGGCCCGCCGGTCCTCGTCGAGGTGCAGCACCATGATGGTATCGCTGCGGAAGACGCCCTTGGGCCAGGTCGCGGCGGTGAGCGCCGACCGCAGGTCGGTCCCGTGGCCGTCGTCGACGCCGACGACGAGGATGGCGGTGCCGCTGCCCGTCCGCGGGCGCACCAGTCCCGGGGAGACCGCTGCACCGGAGCGGCCGGTCTCCAGAGGGGCGCCCAACCCGGCGTCGAAGCGCGGGATGTTGGCGATCATGGTGTTCAGCCGGAGTGCGGCGACACCGACTGCCGTGGAGACGGCGAGGAGCAGCGCGACGAGCACGGCCATCGCCCGGTGCCGTCGCAGGAAGCCACGCCGGCCGGGTCCCCCGGCCGGCGCCCGCGTTCCCTCGGCCAGTGCCACCATGAGTCGACGCTAGGAGCGTCGTCTCGGCCTGCCGCCGTCCTTTCGGCGTAATTGCGACCCGCACATTGACCGGCTCTGCAGACCCTGGATGGGCATCTCGGTCGCATCCGGCGCATCTGGTGCATCGCGGGTATCCGGCGCCTCGGGCGGATCGGTCGTCCGTCCGGGCGCGTCGGGCGCGGGCCGTGCCGGGTGCGTCGGGCGCGTCGGGTGCGGGCCCGGTGACGGGGACCGGCCGGTCAGGCGACGGACGTGACGGGGACCGGTGCCTGCTTGGGCGGCCGCCCCCGGCCCCGCTTGGTGGCCCTGGGGACGCCCTGGACCAGGATCTCGCCACCCCACACGCCCCATGGCTCTTGACGGGCGATGGCTCCAGAAAGGCACGCGGTCCGGACCGGACAGGTGCCGCACAGCACGCGTGCACTCCTCAAGTCGTCCGCGTGCTCGGCGAAGAACAAGTCGGGGTGGATCTGGCACGGCAAGCGCATGAACAAAGCGTGCGAGTTCAAGCAGGGTAGAGGGCAAGGGACCGCTGCATGGCCGGTGGTGGAACACCTGGGGTGCCGGGCGGTGGATCGATACACCCGTCGGCTTCGGCCCTTTCCGGGCCTCGACGTTGTGTGGGCGGCGTCTGTGCGGACAGGGCGGTGCCAGGAGCCGGGATGACCGTCGTACTCCCGTTGGGGAACCGGGTGACCTGCCACTGACCGTTCCATGACGGCTGGTCGCCCGTCGGCGCCGATCGCCGTCGCCGGAGCCGGAACCTGATCTGGCCCCCCTCGACGGTGCTGGTCAGGTAGCGCTGGTCATGGGCGCGTCGGTGGTGATGGCCGCACAGGGGAACGGTGTTCTCGAGGCTGGTTGCACCGCCCTCGCTCCAGGGCACGGCGTGGTGCAGCTCGCACCAGGCGACCGGACGCTCGCAGCCCTCGGCCGCGCAGGTGTCGTGCAGAAGACGGATACCGCGCTGGATCGCGGTGCTCGCGAGCCGCATGCTCCGGCCGAGGTCGAGCACCTCCGAGGGCCCGCCGAGCACGGCCGGCACGATCGCGGCCTCGCAGGCCAGGCGGCGGGCCTGACCCGCGGACATCGCCTGCCCGGTGTCGAGATGTGCTGCTCCCAGCCCGTCACGCAGGTGCTGGAGGTCGACGGTGACGATCATCGTGGTGTTCGAGCCGGTCCAGCCGTGGGCCGGCAGGTGCTCGATCAGCTCCAGGAAGCCGAGGCCGAGCCGCTCGGACCAGTTCGGCCCACCGGGACTCGTAGGGTCGACCGTGCCGTCCTGCACCGGTTCGCCGGCCTTGTTGTGGACCAGGCGGCGCGGCGCGGTGAGCCGCTCGAGGAAGTTCGCGAGCATCCGGCCCTGGGTCTCGGGGATCACGAACTTCCCGGCGTAGGTGCCGTCACCCCGGTCGCCGAGCGTCAGCCAGGTCTCCTGCTCGGCGTCGTCCTCCTCGCGCTCGAGCATGTCGCGCTCCTGCTGGTCGGCGAGCTCGCGGGAGATGCGTTCGAGCATCCGCCTCGCCCGCTGACGCAGCCGCCGAGCGTTCATGCCGTCCACCGCGAGCTCGAGAAGCCCGGCCTCGGCGACCTGGCGGTCCTCGGCGGTGGCTGCGGGCGGCATCTGCTCGGCGGCGTCGACGACGACGCGGACCTGCTTCTCGTTGATGGCACCCCTGGCGAACGCCTGGCGGGTGAGGTCGTACTTCTCCTCCAGGAGCCGGGCGAGCCGCAGTCCACCGGACATCACGCCCCGCGTCGTGCCGGTGAGCTTCGCCGCCCATGCGGCCGTGTCGCTGGCGGCGTCAGCCTCGGCCGAGCGGCGCACGTCGGACTCGCGCAGCAGTCGGAGACGAAGCGAGCGCAGCTGCGACTCCGCCTGCACCACCGCGCGCAGCGCCTCACCGAGCTCGTCGTCCGGGACGGCGCCGAGCGGGACGTCGCCCGCAGCCTCGGCGGCCTCGCGCACGACCGTGAGCCAGCTCGGAAGCTGGCCTCCGTGGAGAGCGTTCACCGACATGACTTGACCGTCTCAGAGAGCACCGACAGTTCCTGACGACTGTCGAGGTCGCCGCTCGTCGTCGATGCGTCTCATGTGAGCACTCCTGCTTCGACAAGGGCCCGTCCCACCGGTTCTCCCCGGAACCCATTCGCCGTGCGCGGGTCCCTCCGGCCCGAGCGCCGTCGGAACTGCGGGCCTTGCTGAGCCGTGCGCTGTGCGCCGGGTCGCACAAGCAAAGCCCCTTGCGCCGATGCCGACCGGGTTCACACTGGGAGAGAGACGGTCCGGCGCGGCCGCACTGCACGCCGGGCCCGGCGCCGACGGAGAGGTGAGTGCGATGGCGCACGGCGACTCCCGTCGCGCCCCGGTGGAGATGAAGCAGCCACACCACACAGGGCACCTTGCCCGAGAGGCGCCCCGACCGAGAAGGAGCGCCCGTCATGGACGACACCCGCCACCTCCAGCACGCCGAGCACGCTGACCACACTCATCACCGGGAGTGCCCGGACTGCTTCGCGCTCGTGGCGGACCTCGCGGCGCACGAGCGGTGGCACACCCGGCTCGTCGCCGACCTGGCGACGGCGGTGGAGCGCGAGCTGCAGCGGAAGTGACGCTCTGCCCGCACGGTAGCCGCGTCGGAGCCGACCGGCCTCAACCGCGGCTGGGGAGCGGCCCCGCGAGGTAGGCCTGCAGCGTCCGGGCGAGGTCGGCCGCGACATCGTCGGGGGCGGCGCTGGCGAGCGGCTCGATCCGGACGACGTAGCGCGCCATCACCAGCCCGACGACCTGCGACATCGCCAGGCAGGCGCGGTACGCCGCGTCGCCGGCGCCGACCTGCTCGGCGAGCGGCAGCAGGATGTGCTCGGTCAGCCGCTCGCGGATCATCTCTGCGGCGGCCGGCTCGGCGGTGGCGGCGCGGACGACGGACATGACCGGGCCGCGGCCGCCCTCCTGCTCGAGCACACCGAGGGCGAACCTGGCCAGCTGCTCGCCGGCTCCCTCCGGTCCGTTGACCAGCAGCCGCGGGATCACCTCCTTGCCCTCGAAGGGCAGGTCGGCGGCCTCGGCGAACAGCCGCGGCTTCGTGCCGAAGTAGTGGCTGACCAGGGCCGGATCGACCCCGGCCTCCTTGGCGACCTGGCGCATCGACGTGCGGTCGTAGCCGAGCTCGCCGAACTGCCGCCGGGCGGCGGTGATGATCGCGTCGCGAGTGCTGCTCGGTCCCGGGCGGCGCCCTCGGCGGTCGGTCTCCACGGTTCCTCCCGGTGGAAATAATTCTTGACGTGATGAATTCATCGTGTGCAGAATTAGCGTACCTCGTCTGACCGACCGACCGGAGGCACCTCCCATGAACGACACGCTCACCGCTCGACGGCGCAGGCTGATCCTCGTCGTCGTCGCCTTCGCGCTGATGATGGTGGTCTCCGCCGTCAGCGGCCTGAACGTCGCACTGCCCGACCTCGCCGTCGACACCGGCGCCAGCCAGACGCAGGTCACCTGGATCGTCGACGCCTACACGCTGGCGTTCGTCGGCCTGCTGCTGCCCGCGGGCGCCGTCGGGGACCGGTTCGGCCGGCGCGGTGCCCTGCTCGCCGGGCTCAGCATCTTCGGGGCGGCGGCTGCCGCTGCCATGTTCGTCGACGACCCCACGGTGCTGATCGGGCTGCGGGCCGCCATGGGCGTGGGGGCCGCAGCCGTGATGCCCTCCACGCTGTCGATCATCACCACCTCGTTCCCGCCGGAGGAGCGCGGCCGGGCGGTCGGCGTCTGGGTCGGGGTGGCCGGCGGCGGCGCCGTACTCGGCCTCTTCGCCTCGGGAGCGCTGCTCGAGGTCTTCGCGTGGAGCTCGTTCTTCGGACTGAACGTCACCCTCGCGGTGCTCGCCCTGATCGGCACCATCGCCTTCATCCCGGGTTCGCGCGACGACGACGCGACCCCGCTCGACCCGGTCGGTGCGGCGCTGTCGTTGGTCGGCATCGTGGGGGTCGTCTTCTCGATCATCGAGGGGCCCGAGCGGGGCTGGGGCGACCCGCTCACGGTCACCGGCTTCGTGGTCGGCGGCCTGGCGCTGGTCGGCTTCGTGCTCTGGGAGCTGCGCACCGACCAGCCGATGCTGGACCCCCGCCTGTTCCGGCTGCGCGGCTTCGGCACCGGCAGCCTGGTCCTCACCGTGCAGTTCTTCGGCAGCTTCGGCCTGTTCTTCGTGGCCATCCAGTACCTGCAGTACATCGCCGGCCTCTCCCCGCTGGAGTCGGCCGCTGCGCTGCTGCCGCTGCCACTGGTGATGATCCCGCTGGCCCGCAACGCCCCGCGCATCGCGGCGCGGATCGGCATCGCCCGGGTGCTCCCGGTGGGACTCGCGCTGAGCGGCACCGGGATGCTGCTGATGCGCCAGCTCGAGGTGGACTTCACCTACTGGCACCTGGCCCTGGCACTGGTGGTCTTCGCCGCCGGCATGGGCCTGGCCGGTACGCCGGCCACCACGGCGATCGTCTCGTCGCTGCCGGACTCGAAGCAGGGCGTCGGGTCGGCCGTCAACGACGCGGCGCGCGAGCTCGGCAGCGTGCTCGGCATCGCGATCCTGGGCAGCGCGCTCAACGACGCCTACCGCAACGGCCTCAGCGGCCTCGCGGCGCAGCTGCCGGAGCAGGTCGCCGAGCGGGCGCTGTCGTCGGTCTCGTTCATCAAGCTCGGCGAGGACCGGCTGCAGCAGTTCGGCGACGTCGGCCGCCGGCTGGTCAGCACCGCGGAGCAGTCGTTCGTCGACGCGGCGCACACCGCCTTCCTGGTGGCGGCCGTGGTGCTGTTCGCCGGTGCCGTCGCCGCGGCGTTCCTCGCCCCGCGGCACCTCGAGCTCGCGGACGGTGGGGCCGGCGAGGACGTCGAGGACCCCGAGCCAGCCCCCGCGTCGCGCTGAGCCTTCCGGTCACCGCCGACGGCCACGGCCCGGCTGCGCACCTCGATCTGTCCTGAGGCGCGGCCGGGCTGCCGGCCGCGGTCCCCGTCGCTCTGTGACGGTGCATGCGGTTCGGGCGGAAGGGACTAGGCCGACGGGGGGATGCGCGCGGAGACGGCACGCGGCCATGGTGGGACGACCGAGCGTCTGCGCCCGACGGGGGTCCCTCATGGTTCATCTGGCAGCTTCCGTCCACCGTCTCCTGGGCCCGGGGGCGGTCGTGCTCGTGCCCGTGCTGGTCCTCGGCGCCCAGCAGCCGGGGACGGCCGCGGCACCCGCGGCCCCGACGCCGTCGACGACCGCCGCTCCGCGATCCACCGGCCCCTTCGCGGCCGACGCGACCACCACCGACCTCCGCGAGGTCCGCGACGTGCCCACCGCCGACCTCGGTGCCGGCCGGCCGGCCGGCCTGGCCTGGAGCGACACCCTGGGTGGTCTCGTGATCGCCGAGGAGCGTGCGGCTCGCACCCGGCTGCGCAGCGTGACGCCCGACGGACGCGGGATCGGCGCCACGACCGTGGAGAGCGCTGCCCGTCCGGGCAGCCTGGCGCTCGATCCGCGGTCCGGGGCGGTCACCTTCGTCACCACGGCGGGCCGGGTCGAGGGGCTGGGCGCCGACCGGCTCCGGGGCCGCCACGACGCGGTCCCGACCCAGGACCGCGGGCGAGGCCCGGCCGGCGCGGTGCAGGGGGCGGCGTACGACGACACCGGGACCCTCCAGGTCCTGCAGCAGGGACGGATCCACCGCGTGGGCGGCGCCGTCCCCACGACCGTCGGGACCAGGAGCGGTCACGACCTGCGCGGCCTGGCGTTCCGGGAGGACACCGGCCTGCTCTACACCTTCGACGCGACGGCTCGCGAGCTCGTCGCGGTGGACGGTGCCGGGGAGGTGGCGGCGTACGACGTCTCGGGCCTCGACCTGGTCGACGTCACCGCGCTGGCCTTCGGACCCTCGGCCGACTCCTCCGACGACCCGTCGGTGCAGAGCCTCTACGTCGCCGACGCCGGCGGCGCGGGACGGCTCGGCCAGGTCGTGGAGGCGACGCTGGACGCCCCGGTCGCCCTCGCGGCCACCGTCCCGGTCGGCTTCAAGAGCCTCGCCACGTCGGCGTTCAGCCCGCCGAGCCCGGATCCGTCCGGTCTCGTCTACGTCCCCTCCCGCGACCGCCTGGTCATCGGGGACGGCGAGGTCGACGAGATGTCCATCTTCCGCAACGTCAACCTGTTCACCACCACCCGCGGCGGCAGCCTCACCGACACCGGGGTCAGCCAGCCGTGGTCCGACGAGCCGGTCGGCGTCGGCTACAACCCGGGCAACAACCACCTGTTCGTCAGCGACGACGACGACCGCGCTGTGTACGAGATCGTCGCCGGGGGCGACAACCGGTGGGGGACCGGCGACGACACGGTCACCTCCTTCAGCACGCTCGCCAACGGCAACGACGACCCGGAGGGTGTCGAGTACGACCCGGTCACGAACTCGATCTGGACGACCGACGGTGTCGACGCGGAGGTCTTCCGGGTGCAGGCGGGCGGCGACGGGCGCTTCGGCACCGGCGACGACGTGCGCTCCCACTTCGACGTCGGCCGGTACGGTGCCGAGGACCCGGAGGGCATCGCCTACGACGCGGTCCGCGACACCCTGGTCGTGCTCGACGACAACTCCGACCGGCTGCTCGAGCTGGACCGCACCGGCGCGCTGCTGAACACCGTCGACACCAGCGCTGCCAACATGGTCAACGCCGCCGGCGTGACGATCGCGCCGAACACCGTCGGCTCCAGCCGCGGGTACTACGTGGTGACCCGTGGTGTCGACAACGACTCCCATCCCACCGAGAACGACGGCCGGCTCTACGAGTTCACCGTCACGATGCCGCCGATCGGTGCGCCGACGAACCAGCCCCCGGCGGTTAACGCGGGGCCGGATGCGACGGTCGTGCTGCCGGCGGTGGCGAGCTTGGACGGGACAGTGACCGACGACGGGCTGCCGAGCCCGCCGGGTGCGGTCACCACGGCGTGGTCGCGGGTGTCGGGTCCGGGCACGGTGGCCTTCGGCAACAGTGCGGCGGTGGACACCACGGCGACGTTCTCGGTGGCGGGCAGCTACGTGCTGCAGCTGAGCGCGACCGACGGCGCCCTCACGGCCACGGACCAGGTGGCGGTGACGGTGCTGGCCGCGGGCGGTGGGAGCAGTGGCAGCTTCGAGAAGCGGGTGGCGGCCGGGTCCGATGATGCCGAGCAGCGGTTGACCGGGTCGACGAGCCTGTCCAGCTCGGACCTGGAGCTGACCACGGACGGGACGACGCAGCAGGTGGTCGGGATGCGGTTCACGAACGTCGCGGTGCCGCGTGGTGCCACGGTGACCAATGCCTACCTGCAGTTCCAGGTCGACGAGGTCAGCACGGGTGCGGCGTCGTTGACGGTGCGGGCGGAGAACTCCGACAATGCGCCGACGTACGCCGCGACCAGTGGGAACGTCACGTCGCGGGCGACGACGGCGGCGAGTGTCGCGTGGAGTCCGCCGGACTGGCCGACGAAGGGGGCGGCCGGTGCGGGGCAGCGCACGCCGAACCTGGCCGCGCTGGTGCAGGCGGTGGTCTCGCGGTCGGGGTGGAGTGCCGGGAACGCGCTGGCGCTGCAGGTCTCGGGCACCGGGCGGCGGACCGCGGAGGCGTTCGAGGGCGGCGCGAGCACCGCGACACTGCTCCACGTCGACTACACCTCAGGCACGGGCACCCCGGCCAACGCGGCCCCGGCGGTGAATGCGGGGCCGGATGCGACGGTCGTGCTGCCGGCGGTGGCGAGCTTGGACGGGACGGTGACCGACGACGGGCTGCCGAGCCCGCCGGGTGCGGTCACCACGGCGTGGTCGCGGGTGTCGGGTCCGGGCACGGTGGCCTTCGGCAACAGTGCGGCGGTGGACACCACGGCGACGTTCTCGGTGGCGGGCAGCTACGTGCTGCAGCTGAGCGCGACCGACGGCGCCCTCACGGCCACGGACCAGGTGGCGGTGACGGTGCTGGCCGCGGGCGGTGGGAGCAGTGGCAGCTTCGAGAAGCGGGTGGCGGCCGGGTCCGATGATGCCGAGCAGCGGTTGACCGGGTCGACGAGCCTGTCCAGCTCGGACCTGGAGCTGACCACGGACGGGACGACGCAGCAGGTGGTCGGGATGCGGTTCACGAACGTCGCGGTGCCGCGTGGTGCCACGGTGACCAATGCCTACCTGCAGTTCCAGGTCGACGAGGTCAGCACGGGTGCGGCGTCGTTGACGGTGCGGGCGGAGAACTCCGACAATGCGCCGACGTACGCCGCGACCAGTGGGAACGTCACGTCGCGGGCGACGACGGCGGCGAGTGTCGCGTGGAGTCCGCCGGACTGGCCGACGAAGGGGGCGGCCGGTGCGGGGCAGCGCACGCCGAACCTGGCCGCGCTGGTGCAGGCGGTGGTCTCGCGGTCGGGGTGGAGTGCCGGGAACGCGCTGGCGCTGCAGGTCTCGGGCACCGGGCGGCGGACCGCGGAGGCGTTCGAGGGCGGCGCGAGCACCGCGACACTGCTCCACGTCGACTACACCGCTCCCTGACGCGACGTCGCAACCACGGGTCATACGGGCGCGGCGACAGGCCAGTCGGGTGGGGCGGTGCGGCGCTGCCTGCCGGGTGTGAGGTGGCGCGTGATTCGCCCGGCGAGCGGTGGGTACCACTGCCGGACGCCGTACGGGGGTGCCCAGCCCTGCGCGCACGGATCTGTCACCGGCTGGAGAGGGCAATGCAATGCGAACCGTGGGGATCGAAGAAGAGCTGCTCGTCGTCGACGCGGAGAGCGGTCGGCCGGTCTCGGTCGCCGAGAGGGTGCGCCGCGACGCGGCCAGCCCCAACCGGCTGGACAAGGCCGGCCTCGGCGGCGGCCCGAACCACGCCCCGGGTGAGCCGGTCGGCGCCGAGCTGAACCGGCAGCAGGTGGAGACCGGCACCTCGCCGTGTGCCGACATGGAGGAGCTCGACGCCGACGTACGCCGCTGGCGCAGCCTGGCGACCACCACGGCCCGCCAGCACGGTGCGAAGGTCGTCGCGGCGGCCACCTCCCCGGTCGAGGTGGAGCCCGACATGGAGCGGGACCCGCGCTACCAGGAGATCCGGGAGTGGTACGGCCTGACCGTCGCCGAGCACCTCACCTGCGGGTTCCACACCCACGTCTCGGTCGAGGGGCCCGAGGAGGGCGTGGCGGTCCTGGACCGGATCCGGGCCTGGCTGCCCCCGTTGCTCGCGCTGAGCGCCAACTCGCCGTACTGGCAGGGCAAGGACACCAGCTACGCGAGCTTCCGCTCCCAGGCGATGGTCCGCTGGCCCTCCGCCGGTCCCTCGGACGTCTTCGGCTCGGCGCAGGCCTACCACGCGATGGTGGCGGCGATGGTCGAGTCCGGGGTCCTGCTCGACGAGGGGATGGTCTACTTCGACGCCCGGCTCTCGCGGCACTATCCGACGCTCGAGGTGCGCGTCGCCGACGTCTGCCTGCACGCCGAGGACGCGGTGCTGATCGCCGCGCTGTGCCGCGGGCTCGTCGACACCGCGGCGCGTGAGTGGGCCGACGGCACGCCGCCGCCGGACGTACCCACGGCGATGATCCGGCTGGCCGGCTGGCAGGCGGGACGGGCCGGTCTGGAGGGCAACCTCCTCGACCCGATGACCTCGCAGCCGCGCAAGGCCGCCGACGTGCTCGGCGACCTGGTGCGGCACGTCCGGGCGGCGCTGGAGGACAACGGCGACGCCGACCTGGTCGACGAGCGGCTCGCGGCGGTGCTGGCCCGCGGCAACGGCGCCCAGCGGCAGCGGTCCGTGTTCGAGAAGACCGGGCGACTCTCCGACGTGGTCGCCGACCTCGCCCGGGTCACCGCCGGCACCGACGGCTGACCGCCGGGCCGCGCCGCCCGCCGGCCGTCCGCCGGCTGCGCGGCGTCCGCCACGCGCCGGGCGGCACCGCCGCCAGGAACCCGGCTCAGCCGGTCACCACCCCCGGACCGGCCTCGGCGGCGACGGTGGTGCACGCGCCGAGGTAGGCGCCGAGCATCGCGGTGGCCACGTCGCCCACGGTCCGCTCCGGCGGCAGGAACTGCGGGTGGTGCAGCCCCGGCTGCTCCGCACCGCCGGAGCCGACGCCGACGAAGACCATCAGCGAGGGCACCAGCGGACAGTAGTAGGAGAAGTCGTCGGCCCCGCAGGAGCGCAGCGGCGGCGCCTCCTCGAGTCCGGCGCCGGTGATCACGCTCGCCGCAGTCTTGCTGAGGTGGGGGTCGTTGTAGAGCACCGGGGCGCCGAGGTAGACCTCGGCGGTGCCGTCACAGCGGTGCACGTCGGCCACGGCGGTGGTGGTGTCCTCCAGCGCCCGGTGCAGCCGGACCCGGTCGTGCTCGTCGAAGGTGCGCAGGATCCCGGTCATCCGGACCTCGGACGGCACCACGTTCGGCGAGGTGCCGCCGTTGATGGAGCCGACCGTCAGCACCGTCGGGTTGGTGGGGTCGACCTGGCGCGAGATCAGGTGCTGCAGGGTGCCGACCAGGTCGGCGGCGGCCACGACCGGGTCCGCGGTCAGGTGCGGGTACGCCGCGTGTCCGGGCCTGCCCTCGACGGTGATCATGAACTCGTCGGCCGCGGCGTTGACCGGGCCGGCCGTCGCGGCGAACGTCCCCTCGCGCAGCCGCGGCTGCACGTGGGCGCCGATGCAGGCGCGGACGTCGTTGACCTCGAAGACGCCCGACTCAGCGACGTCGCGCGCCCCGGAGGGCAGCGTCTCCTCCCGCGGCTGGAGCACCAGCAGCAACGGCAGCGGGCCGCCGACGTCCTGGACCGCGCGCGCGACCGCGTAGGCCGCAGCCAGGTGCACGTCGTGGCCGCAGGCGTGCATCGCGCCGTTCGTCGAGGCCCAGGCCACGTCGGTCTGCTCCTGGACCGGCAGCGCGTCGAGCTCGGCCCGGAGCGCGACCGCAGGGGCGCCGGTCGTGCCGACGCGGACCACGGCGCCGCCCTCGGGCAGAGGGGTGGCCTCGAGGCCGAGCGCGCCCAGCATCGCCGCGGTGGTGTCGTCCTCCTCGCCGCTGAGCCGCGGGTCGGCGTGCAACCGACGGCGCAGCCGCACCGCCTCGTCGAGGTGGTGGTCGAGGGTGCCGAAGAGCTTGTCGATCCGATCCGTCGTCCACTGGTCCATGGTTCCCTTTGGATGTCCGCAGATCCGACCTCTCAAACCCCCCGGATCACCCGACCGGACACTGGCGCCGACACCTGGCGTGAGGACTAGACCGCCACCGCGCGGCCGTCGGCGACGGCGTGACCTTCGCCCCTGCCCCGTCCCGGCGGCGCTGCGAAGGCTGGAGGGAGGAGGACAGCCATGAGGATCGAGTACGTCCACGCCTCCAAGTTCGGCAACGGCGCCGCGGTGGCGGAGGAGTTCAGCAAGCGCATGCAGGGCCGGGGGGTGGAGGTCGCGGTGCACCACGTGCGCGACGTGAAGGCCGAGGACCTTCCGGCGGCCGACCTGTACCTGTTCAGCTCCCCGGGGCGGATGGGCAGGCCGATCGGCAGCATGCGGCGGTTCCTGAAGCGGCTGACGCTGCCGGCGGGCACGCCGTACGCCCTGCTCACCACGGAGGGTGCTCCCAAGCCCGACAAGAAGACCGGCCGGATGCCCACCGAGGACGAGATCGCCAAGTGGGAGAAGGTCCGGCCCACGATGAACAGGATCCTGGCCGACGAGGGCCTGGTGGAGGTCGCCGAGGAGAAGGTCTACGTCACCGGCATGAAGGGCCCGCTCGAGGACGGGTGGGTCCAGAAGGTCGACGCGTTCGCCGACCGCCTCCCGGTTCCCGCCTGACGCGGGCACCCACCACGAGGGACGGCTCAGCCAGGGACCAGCGCCCGGTCGTCGTCGGCCGGCGTCGGCTCCTCGTCGCGCTTGTGCCACAGCGGGTTCGGCCACCAGATCCTGCGGCCGAGGTCGAGGTTCAGCGCGGTGACCAGCACCGACCGGACGACGAGCGTGTCGAGCAGGATGCCGATGGCGACCGCGGTGCCGAGCTCGGCCAGGAACACGATCGGGATGGTGCCGAGCACCAGGAAGGTCGCGGCCAGGACCAGCCCGGCGGAGGTGATCACCCCGCCGGTGGAGGTGAGCCCGATGAGGGCACCACGCCTGGTGCCGAAGCGCTCGGACTCCTCGCGCACGCGGGTCATCAGGAAGATGTTGTAGTCGATCCCGAGGGCGACCAGGAACACGAACGCGAACAGCGGGAAGCCGGGGTCGGAGCCGGCGAACCCGAACACGAAGTCGAAGAGCAGCGCCGAGATGCCCATGGCGGCCCCGAACGACAGCACGACGGTGGCGAGCAGCATCAACGGGGCGGCGACGGCGCGCAGCAGCGCCATCAGGATCAGCAGCACCACCAGCAGGATGATCGGGATGATCAGCAGGTTGTCCCGGTTGGCGGCCACCTTGGTGTCGAGGTAGATCGCCGACCATCCGGCGACCAGCGGGTCCGCTCCGTCGACCTGGTGCACCGCCGAGCGCACGGCCTCGACCTGGTCGAAGGCGCCGGGGGAGGCGGCGTCACCGGTCAGCGTGGCCTGGATGAACGCGACCCCGCCCTGCGCCACCGGCCGGCTGGGCTCGCCCACGCCGTCGATGCCGGTCATCGCCTGCCGCACCTGCTGGGCGTGGTCGGCGTTGGTGACGACCTGCACGGTGTTGGAGGCGTCGGCCAGCCCGTGCTCGGCGAGCATCTGCTGGCCGGTGACGGACTGGAACTCCTTGGTGTAGCTGTCCTCGGTGGCCAGACCGCCGGTGTCGAGCCGGACCACGCCGAGGCAGGCGATCGCGAGCAGGACGCTGGTGACCACCCACACCTGCCGGGGCCGGACCGCGATCCGGCGCCCGATCCGGGCCCAGACGCCGCTGGACAGCGGCTCGGCGGAGCCGTACGCCGGGCGCTTGGGCCAGAACACCCAGCGGCCGAACACCACGAGGAGGGCCGGCAGCAGCGTCACCATGACGAGGTAGGTGACGGCGACCCCGATCGCGGCCACCGGGCCGAGCCCGGCCGTCGAGTTGAGGTCGGCGAAGAGCAGGCACAGCATGCTGACCACGACCGTCGCGGCGCTCGCCAGGATCGCCGGAGCGGCGCGGTGCAGGGCGAAGGCCATCGCCTCGTGCCGGTCGGCGTGCCGGCGCAGCTCCTCGCGGTAGCGCGCGACGAGCAGCAGGGCGTAGTCGGTGCCGGCGCCGATCACCAGGATGGTCAGGATCGCCTGGCTCTGCCCGTTGACGGTGAGGTCGGCGTACTCCGCGAGGAAGTAGATCAGCCCCTGGGCCACCATCAACGCGACCACCGAGGAGAACAGCGGCAGCATCCACAGCACCGGGCTGCGGTAGGTGAACAGCAGAATCAGGATCACGATGCCGAGGGTGGCGAAGAGCAGGGTGCCGTCGATGCCCTCGAACACCTCGGAGCCGTCCGCGGCCTGGCCGCCGGCGCCGGTGACGAAGACGTCGACGCCGTCGCTGGCCGCGATCTCGCGCAGCTGGTCGGCGGTGCTCGGCATCTCCGACCACCCGTTGGAGCCGTAGTTGAAGCTGACCAGGGTCTGCATCGCGCGGCCGTCCTCGGAGACCAGCGGCCCGACGACGTCGCCGGTGACGCCGTCGACACCGCCGAACTGCCTGGCGTCGGCGGTGGCCGCCGCGATGTCGGCCGGGGTCAGCCCGGACGGCCGCTCGTAGGCCACGACCGTCGGGATGTTGTCGGGATCCTGGAACGGCGCCAGCTTCTCGATGGCCTTGGTGGACTCCGCGCTCTCCGGGAGCCAGGAGGAGGCCTCGTTGTTCTGCACGTCGGTCAGCTTCTGCGCGAAGCCGGCCATCACGACAAGACCGACCAGCCACAGCGCGACGACGATCCACTTCGAGACGGGGCCGGTCAGTCGCCCGGCGATGTGTGCGTGCATCTCACCACTCCAGCACTCGCCGCGCTGCGGCGCATCGGGATATTCCCCTGTGTAGACCGGGGGATCACCCCTACTTCATCGCCGGCAGCAGCCCGAGCCCGGTGGCGTGCCGGCGTACGGCGTCGCTGTCGGGTGCCAGCACGAACGGCACGTCCTGCGCCCACGAGCCGGACACCTGCTCGACGCGCCCGTCGCCGGGGTCGAGCCGCACCTCGCGGATGTAGACCGCCCGGATCCGGCCGGGGTAGGCGCGGACGATGTCGGCGTAGATCTGGGGGTCCCGCTCGCCGGAGTCACCGATCAGCACGAACGGGAGCTGCGGGTGGGTGTCGAGGACCTCGCGGATGCGGACGTCCTTCTGCTCGCGGCCCTTGACGGTCCCGAGCAGGTCGCGCAGCAGCACCGGCCCCGCAGGAAAGCCGCGGTGCTGCAGGAACGACAGGATGAAGCCGTGCAGGTTCCAGGGACTCGAGGAGACGTAGAAGACCGGGTTCGCCGTGAGTGCGAGGTCGCGGTAGAGCTCGGCCGCGCCGGGGAACGCCGCCCGGGTGAGCGCGGACCCGGCGAAGGTGTTCCTGATCATCTGGCCCACGCGCTGGACGCCGGTCTGCAGGATCGTGTCGTCGACGTCGGAGACGACGCCGAAGGCGGCGTCCGGCCCGGGGACGCGGACCTCGAGCGGGGCGCGGTGCGGTGGGGTGAGCCCGCGGTACTCGCCCGCGAGCTCGACGGTGCCGCTGGTCCAGGGCGAGGTCAGCGACCCGGGCGTCGGCTCGAGGCGGGTCATGAAGTAGCCGTCGCCGTCGGTGCAGGTCTCTGCGGTGGCGTCGCCGACGGTGATCCGCAGCGGCACGCCCGGCAGCTCGTCGGTCAGGAAGTCGCGCAGGGTGCGGCGCACCGCGGCCACGGCGCTCTCGCCCTCGACGGCGGCGGACCGGGGCGGGTCGTCGAGCACCCGCCCGCGGACGACCACGCCGCCGGCGCCTCCGTGGCCGCCGTACGGCTCGATCCGGAAGTCGGCGGGTGGGCGGGAGCCCGCCCGCCGGAGCCGGGAGGTGTCCCACGTCCGCTCGAGACCGACGACCCATCGGTATGCGCGCATGGGCCCACGGTAGGGCGTCGATCGCCTGTGCACCGCCTTCCGGCGTCCCGGATCAGCGGTCGAGAGCGGTGAGGTAGCGGCCGGTCATGAATCTCTGGAACGCCCGATGGGCCGGTCCCCCTGCGCGCGTCAGGAGGGTGGCGGGCTCGGAGAACGCAGCGACCGTGAAGGTGAGGGCGCCGCCCTCCGCGGCTCGCTCGAGCAGGAAGACCTCCTCGCCGCGCTCCGGATGCCCGGGCAGGGAGCCGTAGGCGAACCCGGCCCGGTGCGGCTCGTCCACGACATAGACGACCCGGCACGGGATGGTGACCTGCAGCGGCGGGACCCCGAGGCGCATCCGTACGACGGCGCCCGGTTCCGCCCGCGGCGCCGACGCCGCGACGGCGAGGCCGGAGCGCGCCTGCACGCGCCATCCGAGCAGGTCCTCGACGGCCTCCTCGAAGTCGCGCCGCGCGAGCGTGCGGGATCTGCTGAACCAGTGCACGCCCCGCGGCACGTCTCCGGTCTCGGTCGCCCCGACGGCGTCGTAGGTGAAGGGCGCGGACTCGAGCGCGGCGGACCGGTCCGCCGGCAGGAGCGTAGGCACCTTTCGCACGAGGTGTCAGGCGCGCTCGGCCTGGGGGGCGTCTGCCTTCTCGTCCTCCTCGTCGGGCTGGTCCTTGAGGAAGAGGTACCAGTAGGCGGTCGCCACGAAGATCACCGCTCCGACCAGGTTGCCGGCGCCTGCCAGCACCCAGTTGAGCAGGACGTCGTCCCAGCCGAGGTTCGGAACGTTGGCGAAGATGGCGGCGGGCAGGAAGAACATGTTGGCGACCACGTGGTCGAAGCCCATCGCGACGAAGGCCATGATCGGGAAGAAGATCGCGAGGATCTTGCCCGAGACGGTGCTGGCGGCCAGGGACATCCACACCGCCAGGCAGACCAGCCAGTTGCAGCCGACCGCCCGCAGGAAGGTCTCCCACGCGGTGTGCTCGAGCGCCTTGCCCTGGGCGATGCCGGCCAGCCGCTCGTAGGTGAGGGCGGCCGTGCTGCCGGCGTCGGCCCCGGCCGAGCCGATGACGCCGGTCTGCACGGCGAGGAAGAAGGCCACGAACAGCGCGCCGGCGAGGTTGCCGATGAGGACGAGCAGGAGGTTGGTGGAGACGTCGCCGAGGGCGATCTTGCCGCGCATGGCGCTCATCGGGACCAGCATCATGTTGCCGGTCAGCAGGTCGGAGCCCGCGATCAGCACCAGGACCAGGCCGAGGCTGAACGCGGCTCCGGTGAACAGGGTCGGGAGCGTGCCCCACACTGCAGGGTCCATCCCGGAGGAGACCGTGATCGCCACCAGGCCGCCGAACGAGATGTAGGCGCCGGCCAGGAAGGCGCTGATGAACACCTTGTCCCAGGTCCGTTGGGTCTTGCCGGCGCCTGTCTTGACGGCTGCTTCGGCCATCTCCTGTGGCTGTTTCGCGGGCATGGTGCCTCCCTGTGGTCGGGCCTGTCGTCACCTTCTCTGGGAGACGGTTCCCGATGACGAAATGTCTAAGCCAGGGAGGCGCCGACGCCGGTGTCCGGCCGCCTGGACACCTTGAACAGCAGCACCAGGAACCAGATGAACGTGGCGAGCATGACCAGGACGGTGGAGACCACGACGAAGACCAGCGGCAGGGGCTGCTCGAGGTGGCGCTGACGGTCCGGGATCGCGGTCAGCAGCAGGACCGCGGTGGTGGCGACGTCGATCCAGCGGATCGTGTCGGCGGCGGTCCGCCGCTCGGGGGCCGCCGCCATGATCGCCGTGCAGACGGCGAACACGACGATGCTGGTGAGCACCGTGGACGCCGTCGTGAGGGCGGGATGCTGGACGCCGACAAGGTCCGGGACCGCGGGGACGACCGCGGCGGCGCTGGCCGCGGCGGCGACGCGGTAGCCGGGGTGCAGGCGGGCCAGACTGCCCAGCGCGAGGGCGGCGACCACCCAGCCCAGCGGGTCGGGGATGACGTCCAGCTGCTCGATCCGGACGTCGAAGACGACGATCAGGAGGCCCCACGCGACGGACGCCAGCCGCTTCAGCGGCGGTGTGGCAGCCGGGTCGGTCATGCGTGTCTCCTGTGCATTCGTGATCCGCGCACGGCCGGGCCCCGACGCGTCGAAGCGCGATCATCTCGCGCGCCGGCGCAGGAGCGTCATCGCCACACCGGACGGTGGTCACTTGGGCGGCAGCGACCGGGCGTAGGTCACTCCGCGCTCGACCCAGCTCTCCAGCTCTTGCTCGGTCAGCACGGCGTCGTCTCCGACGTGCAGCCACCCGTCCATCTTCCGTCCCCGCATCTCGAACCGGTCGACGTGCTCGTGCTCGACGAGCTCGTCGGTCCGACCGGGATCGACGCGGAGCATCAGCCCGCCCGTGCTGCTCGCCGCGACCGCCATGTTGCCGTGGACCAGGAAGGCCAGGCCGCCGAACATGCGCTTCTCACTGACCCCCGGCTCACCCTCGAGCACGTCCCGCAGCCGGTCGGCCAGCACCCGGTTGTACGCCATCTCAGCAGTATGCGGCCTGGTCGGCGTCAGGACTGGGGCACTGCCCCCATCTGGGCCATCGCGCCCGCCATGTCCATGACGCCCCAGTGGGCGGCGCACTGGTCGCCGCGGAACTGCAGGATGTCGATGGCGTTGATGTGGACCGGGTTGCCGCTTGCCGGCACGCCCATGAAGTCACCGGTGTGGGTGCCGACGAACGAGACCCGCGCGACCACCTTGTCGCCGTCTTGGAGCAGCTCGTGGACCTCGACGTCGAAGTCGGTGATGGCTGCGTGCAGCATCTTGAAGAGCTGCCGCGGCGTGTCCCGCGTGTTGTCCATGCCCGGGATGTCCTCGTGCTCGAAGAAGTCCTCCGCCATGTACCGGTCGACGGCTGCATCGACATCTCCACCCGCGGCCACGGCTCGGTACATCTCCTGCGTCAGTGCCTTGTAGTCCGACATGGGCCCTCCACGGGATTTCCCGGCGCCGGGCTCGCCGGGCCGGCTTGTTCGACGCTAGCAGCGCGATGACCGCACCGACATGGGTCGTTCAGGCCCCCGTCGGCTTGCCGACCAGCGGCTGCACGCCGCCGGCGAGGACCCGGGGCGGCTGCTCGACGGCTCGCCGGAGAGCCTCACCCCGCTCTGGCTGTGGGTGCGTGATCGACTCGCCGACCGCGCCGAGCCGCGGCGACAAGCAGAAGGCCCCAGCTGGCTGCGGTACGAGGGAGGTGGGCCGGAGCGACTGCTCTCGGACGACTCCATCGACCTGGCCGACGGGCTGACGTCGTACCTCTGCCGTGTCGTGGAGCGCGGCGCCCCTGACGCGAAGTGGCGGGTGGCTACGACCGGGTGCGGAGCTACGGGGGAGCAGAACCATCCGGTGCTCGCGCACGGCAACGTCGAGTTCGCCCTCGGGGCCTGCGTCGGACCGCGGGCCCGCCGTCACGTCCGGGGCAGCCGACCCGAGCTGCAGCCGACCGGCCTCCCACCCGTGCAGCAGCCTGAGGACGACAACCTCACCATCCTCGCCCGTTCGCTGATCACCAAGCTCGGCGGGCAGGCCGTGCCCGCACCGCTCGTCGACGAGCCCCTGGTCGAGGTGAGCGTGTGCGACGACGGCACCTGGGAGCTGAGCGTGCAGGAGCAGATCGCCGCCGAGCACCGGCTGGTCGACGACCTCGTCGCCCGGCTGCAGAGGGACCCCCGCGTGGACGAGGCGCTGCGCGAGGACCGGGAGCGGATCCTGGTGCGGGCGCCGTCCTGGAGCAGCGACCGCCTGGAAGGCAGCGACCGCCTGGAAGACTGGGCCACCGCGTTCCTCCACAGCCGCCTCGGCGACGGCTGACCCGGCTCGGCGGGCTCGTGGGCCGGCAGCGCTACTCGGGGGTGCGGCCGACGGCAACGTGACCGGTCCCGCGGACGGTGACGTCCTTCTCGGACGCGCAGACGTAGACGGCTTGGCCCCTGCCGATCCGCAGGGTGCCCCGGTCGCTCGTGACCTCGACGTCGCCGGCCAGGCAGAGCATGATCTGCGGGGCCCGACGGAGCTCAGCAGCCTCTCCGCGCAGGTGCAGCAACGCCAGCTCGAACTCGCTCGTCGGCGGCGTGATCACCGTGGCGTCCAGCGTGACCGACGGGTCCAGCCGGTTGGCCGCCCACAGGGGCGGCGGCATCGGCGTGAAGTTGGTGACCTCCAGCAGCTCTGCCGCGTCGACGTACTTCGGTGTCAGACCCGCCCGCAGCACGCAGTCGGAGGCGGCCATGATCTCGACGCCGAAGCCGGACGTGTAGGCGTGGATGACGCCGGCGTCGATGAACATGGCCTCGCCGGCGGCGAGCACCACGTGATTGAGCAGGAGCGTCACCAGGACGCCGGAGTCGGAGGGGTACTTGTCGATGAGCTGAACGGTGGCGGCGTAGACCCGGGTCGACTCTCGCTCGACGGTCGTGGGGTCGACCAGGACGCCCCGGGTCCTCACCAGGTGGAGGTGCGAGCGCGCCTCCGCACTGGTGGCAGCGACCCGCAGCTCCTGGAGCCGATGCTCGAGGTGGGGCCCGCGCATGGCCAGCAGCTCGGTCACGAGGTCGCGAAGCGTCTGGAAGGGCGTCACCGTGGTGGTGAGCCGGTGCGCGATCTCGTCGAGCCAGGGCAGGTCGAACCCCCGCAGGATGAGCGCCGACCTGGTCGGGTCGCGGAACCCGGCCATCCCCTCGAACCGGGTCAGCGCGTAGACCAGCTCGGGCTTGTGCGAGGCGTCGGGATAGCTCCGCTCGGGGGCGTCGAGCGGGATGCCGGCCGCCTCCTGCTCGGCGAACCGGATCCGCGCGCGCTCGCTGGTGGGATGGACCTGGAGCGACAGCGGCTCGGCCGCTGCGAGCACCTTCATCAGGAACGGCAGCCGGTCGCCGAAGGCGGCCCGCACCGGGGCGCCCAGCATCTCGTCGGGATCCTCCTCGATGGCCTCGACGAGCGTGCGACCGTCGTCGAGCCGGGAGGGAGCCGACGGGTGGGCCCCCATCCACATCTCGGCCCACGGGTGGTCGGCGGGGTCGACGCCGAGCAGCTCGGGGATATGCGTGCGAGAACCCCATGCGTAGTCACGCACGGGGTTCTCGAGGAGATGCATGAAGTTCTTTCTACCTGACAAGGGAGGCCTGTCAGGCAGGATCGGCAGATGCGCTAGCTGCCGCTGTTGATCATGCCGGCGCCGACGGTGACTCCGGTGGCCTCGTCGATCAGGATGAACGACCCGGTCGTCCGGTTCTTGGAGTAGGAGTCGCACAGCAGCGGGACGGTCGTGCGCAGCTGCACCCGGCCGATCTCGTTGAGCCCGAGCTCCTTGGTCTCCTGGTCGCGGTGCAGCGTGTTGACGTCGAGGCGGTACTGGATGTCCTTCACGAGTGCGCGGCCGGTGCGGGTCGTGTGCTTGATCGCCAGCTTCTGCCGGGGCTTCAGCGGCTCGTTGGTCATCCAGCAGATCATCGCGTCGATGTCCTGGCTGGGCTGGGGGGCGTTGTTGACCCGGGCGATCATGTCGCCGCGGGACACGTCGACGTCGTCCTCGAGGCGGACGGTGACCGACATCGGCGGGAACGCCTCGTCGACCTCCTTGTCGAACATGTCGATGCCGGCGATCTTGCTGGTCAGACCGCTGGGCAGCACGACGACCTCGTCGCCGGGCTTCAGCACGCCGCCGGCCACGCGGCCCGCGTAGCCGCGGTAGTCGTGGTACTCGTCGGACTTCGGCCGGACGACGTACTGGACGGGGAAGCGGGTGTCGACCAGGTCGCGGTCGGAGGCGACGTGGACATGCTCGAGGTGGTGCATGAGCGACGGGCCGTCGTACCACGGCATGTGCTCCGAGCGGGTGACCACGTTGTCGCCCTTGAGCGCCGAGATCGGGATGATCTCGAGGTCCGGGATGTTCAGCTTGGTCGCGAACGAGGTGAACTCGCGGTGGATCTCGTCGAAGACCTTCTCGTCGTAGTCGACGAGGTCCATCTTGTTGACGGCCAGCACCAGGTGGGGGACCCGCAGCAGCGACAGGATCACCGCGTGCCGGCGGGACTGCTCGGTCAGCCCCTGGCGGGCGTCGACGAGCACCAGGCCGAGGTCGGCGGTGGAGGCACCGGTGACCATGTTGCGGGTGTACTGCACGTGGCCCGGGGTGTCGGCGATGATGAACTTGCGCTCGGGCGTGGCGAAGTAGCGGTAGGCCACGTCGATCGTGATGCCCTGCTCGCGCTCGGATCGCAGGCCGTCGGTGAGCAGCGCCAGGTCGGTGTAGTCGTAGCCCTTCGACTGCGAGGTCGTCTCCACCGCCTCGAGCTGGTCCTCGAAGATCGCCTTGGAGTCCAGCAGCAGGCGGCCGATGAGGGTGGACTTGCCGTCGTCGACTGAGCCGGCGGTGGCGAACCGCAGCAGGTCCATGGAGCGGAGCGCCTCGGGCGCTTCGGAGGCGGACATCAGAAGTAACCTTCCTTCTTGCGGTCTTCCATGGCTGCTTCCGAGAAGCGGTCGTCGCCACGGGTGGCGCCACGCTCGGTGACCCGGGCGATGGCGATCTCCTCCATGATCTCGGCCGTGGTGGACGCGGTGCTCTCCACGCAGCCGGTCAGGGTCATGTCGCCGACGGTGCGGAACCGCACCGTGCGCTCCTCGACCGTCTCGTTGGCCTTGGGCTGTACGGCGTCGGACTCGGAGAGCAGCATGCCGTCACGCGCGATCACGCGGCGCTGGTGGGCGAAGTAGATCGAGGGGATCTCCATCTGCTCCTGGTGGATGTAGGCCCAGATGTCCAGCTCGGTCCAGTTGCTCAGCGGGAAGATCCGCATGTGCTCGCCGCCGTGGATGCGGCCGTTGTAGAGGCTCCACAGCTCGGGGCGCTGCATCTTCGGGTCCCACTGGCCGAACTCGTCGCGGTGGGAGTAGACACGCTCCTTGGCCCGGGCCTTCTCCTCGTCGCGGCGGCCGCCACCGAAGGCGGCCGTGAAGCCCTCCTCCTCGATGGCGTTGAGCAGCGTGCCGATCTGGAGACGGTTGCGGCTGGTCTTGCCGTCGTCGACGACGACGCCGCTCTTGATGGCCTCGTCGACGGAGGCGACGACCAGGCGGACGCCCAGGCGGCTCACCCAGTTGTCCCGGGTCTCGAGGACCTCGGGGAAGTCGAAGCCGGTGTCCACCTGCAGCACGGGGAAGGGGATCTTTGCGGGGAAGAACGCCTTCTCCGCGAGGCGGAGCATCACGATGGAGTCCTTGCCGCCGGAGAACATCAGCACCGGCTTCTCGAACTCGGCCGCGACCTCGCGGAAGATGTGGATCGACTCTGCCTCGAGCTCGTCGAGCTGGCTCAGGCGGTAGTCCGCATGGGTGATCGTCATGAGCTGGGTGTGGCCTCTCGTCGGGAGCAGCGGCCATGCTACCGAGTCCGCGGTCGCTTGAGCGATTTGGGCGCTGCGGGTGGCGCGCGATCTGTTGGACTTGTCCGTTGACTGGCCGGGAGGCGGCTGCCATCGCTGACCTGGCGCCCCACCTGAAGCCGGGCGACGTCGTGGTACGCCGCGGCCCTGGCAGAGGGCACGCCGAAGATCGAGACGGACCTGGCGACGGCGCAGCTGGTCAAGGTCGCGGCCAGCTCCTTCCTCGCCACCAAGATCTCGTTCATTTGCAGGAGGTCGACTCCATCAACATGCGGCGCCGGGTCCGGATGGTGGATCTGGCCCGCGAGGTGTGCGGTGGCTCGATCGTCGGCCGCCGTATCGCTGTCCTGGGCGCGTCCTTCAAGCCCGAGAGCGACGACGTACGCGACTCGCCCGCGCTGAGCGTTGCGGCGCAGATGCAGCTGCAGGGCGCGAAGGTGCGAGTCACCGATCCCCGGGCCATCGAAAACGCACGCAAGAAGTGGCCGGGACCTGACCTTCGCCGAAATCGCCCAAAATGCCTATAAGCCGCATACCTTCGCGTTGCCGACTGCAGCATCGCGGGCGGCTGGCAGTTCTCTGGGGGTTTCGTGCTGTTCCGAATTGTCGGGTCGCGCGCGCTCGACGAACGCCCGTCCCGTCTCCTTTCCGCGCTCGTCAGCGGCCTCGTGCTGACCGCCCTGGTCGTGGTGCCGGGTCTCGCTGCCTCTCCGAAGATGGAGCGCCATGCTCTCGTGAGCACCGGCTGTCCACGCCCGCACTCCGACATCGTCCGGTCGGCGCCCGGTGCGGGTCGGACGGTGGCGTTGACCTTCGACGACGGCCCGTCCGAGTTCACACCGCAGATCCTCGCGATCCTGCGCCGCTTCGGCGTACGCGCGACCTTCTTCCAGACCGGTGCCCACATCGCCGGCCACCGTGCGCTGGCTCGCCAGGTCGTCGCCGAAGGACACCTGGTCGCCAACCACACCTATGAGCACCGCTACCCGCAGCAGGTGCCCGGAGGGTGGTCGCGCGCTTATCTCACCGGCCAGTTCAAGCGGACCAACGCTCTCGCGCTCGACGTCACCGGCCAGCGGCCGTGCTTCTTCCGCCCCCCGGGCGGCTACCTGACGTCGGGCCTGACCCAGACCGCGGCTCGGTTGGGGATGTCGACCGTGATGTGGAGCGTGGACACGGAGGACTGGAAGCAGCCCGGTCGTACCACGGCTGCCGCCACCGCCAGCATCGTCGACCGGGCCAGCGCCGGCGGCTCGCAGACGCACCCTGTCGTCCTCTTCCATGACGGGAAGGCCAGCAAGGAGCCGGAGTGGCAGGTCTCCTCCAACCGGAGCAACGACGTCGCGGCACTGCCGGCGGTCATCAGCTTCTACCAGGCGCGCGGCTATCGCTTCGTCGACCTGCTGGGCAGGAGCGGACTGCCGCCGGCGCCCACGACG
The DNA here is from genome assembly GCA_963835385.1 of uncultured Actinomycetota bacterium. Classification (GTDB taxonomy): domain Bacteria; phylum Actinomycetota; class Actinomycetes; order Propionibacteriales; family Nocardioidaceae; genus Nocardioides_B. The sequence goes on along the minus strand of CAWIFK010000010.1, from coordinate 311,765 downwards.
CTCCACACGACCTCCTCGTCGCTCGCTCGCGTCCCGGCCGGAACGCCAACCGTCGCCATGACGGCTCGCCTCGGCTCCATCGGCGGCGCGGCGGCGGGGGAGCGGGTGGCGTGGTTCACCCGGCCCGTCGGCCGACGCGGCTGGACGCTGCGCGGTGAGGTGACGACCGACCGGCGCGGTGTCGCCACGGTTCGCGACCGTCCGCGCACGCCGACCGTCTACACCCTGCGGTACGCCGGCACGCGTCGTCTCGCTGCGACGCGGGCCGACGCGACGAGCACCGTGGACGCCTACCTCATCGGCACCAACCTCACGGTCATCGGCCCTGCGTCGGTTCCCGCCGGGACTGACGTCGTCCTCGAAGGAGCGGTGACGTCAGCCGGCCGTGCGCGTCCTGGTGTCGCCGTGACGGTGTCCCGATCGGTGGACGGCGCGGTGTCCGACCTGACCGCCACGACGGGCGCGGACGGACGGTTCCGCGTGGTCGACCCGAAGCCGGCCGGTACGACGTCGTACACGGTCCGGGTGGCGAAGCAGCTTCCCTACCGGTCAGCGACGCGGACGCTTGTCGTCGAGGTGGTGCCGCCACCAGTGCCCGCGCCCGTTTCGGCGCCTGTCCCGGTGGCTGGGACAGAAGGGCCCTGACGGCGTCGTTCTCGTCGGTCCAGCGGCTGTGGCGCCTGTGTCGTCATGCGTGCCGGACGCGGTGTCGAGCCGGATTTCGTCCACAGATCCGGGTTTGGCCGCTGGGTCCACAGGGGCGCATGCTCGTTCGGTGGCGGGGGGCGGGTTTCCCTAGCGTGGAGTCATGAGCAGCACGACCAGCACCCAGCCTCCGCCGCCGGCCGGCGCCCCGCCGGTGGGCGCGCGGCCCACCGGGGCTGCGGACGCCCCGCCTGTGGGCGCCCGGTCCGGCGGCGCCGCCTCCGTGGATGCGGCGGCTGGCGCGTGGGTGGCGCCGGGGTGTGAGCGCGGCCCGGTGGCGAGCGACCCGTCGGCAGGCGCGTCGACCCCGCCGGCGCAGTTCCCGCCGCAGTCCCCGCCGCAGTCGCGGCCACCCCAGCAACGGCCGCCGCAGTCCCCGCCGCCGCAGTTTTCGCCGTCGCAGTCCTCGCCGTCGCCGGTGGGGCATCCGGTGTCGGTGTTCGGGGTGGGGCTGGGTCGGGCGTTGGATCGTCTGGGAGATACGCCGGCGTGGTCGATGACCCCGGACCAGCAGCGGGACGCGTTACTGACCCTGGAGCAGGCACAGGCCCGGCTCGCCGAGCTGAAGTACCGGGTGCTCGCCTCGGCGGACCGCAACCGGGTCGGCGACGTGGACGCCGCGGCCTCGACCGCGGACTGGGTGGCCCACCACGCCCGGGTGGAGCGGCGCCGGGCCCACGCCGACCTACGCACCGCGACAGCCCTCGACGAACACGACCTCACGAGGCGGGCGCTGGCGACCGGGCAGATCAACCTGGCCCAGGCCCGGGTGATCGTGGTTGCGATCGCCGACCTACCCGCCGACATCGACGAGCCCGACCGGCGTCGCGGGGAGGCGCACCTGGTCGAGGCCGCCGCCGAGCACGACGCCAAGGCGCTGCGGCAGCTGGGCCGGCACCTGCTGGAGGTGCTCGCCCCCGAGGAGGCCGAACGCCGGCTCGGGGAGAAGCTCGAGGCCGAGGAACGCGAGGCCCGCCGCAAGGCCAGTGTCCGGTTCCGGCCCAACGGCGACGGCACCGTCAACGCCACCCTCAAGCTGCCGACCCTGCACGCGGAGATGCTGGAGAAGGCACTGCGGGCACTCGTCGCGCCGGCCCGGATCGGCCCCCAGGCCCGCCGCGATGAGCACGGCAACCCCCGGCCGGCACACGAGCTGCTCGGCCGCGGCCTGATGGAGCTGCTCGAGACCCTCCCGGTCGACACGCTGCCGAAGGCCGGCGGGGGCAACGCCACCGTGGTGGTGATGATGAGCCTCGAGCAGCTCCTCGGCGACATCGGCGTCGCCGGGCTGGACACCGGCGGCGAGATCTCCGCCGCGGAGGCCCGCCGGCTCGCCGCCCGGGCCCGGCTGATCCCGGTCGTCCTCGGCGGCGACTCGGTCCCGATCGATGTGGGCCGCAAACGCCGCTTCCACGACGACTACCAACGCATCCTCCTCGGGATGCGGGACAAGACCTGCACCGCCCTCGGGTGTGACCGACCCGCGTCCTGGTGCCACGCCCACCACGACAAGGCCTGGGCCGACGGCGGCGAGACCTCGGTGGCCAACGGCCGGCTGCTGTGCCGTTATCACCACCAACGCATCCACGACCACACCTACCGCGCCCACCAGCTCCCCGACGGCAAAGTCCACATCCAGCTCCGGACGTAAATCACGCGGCCCCGGCCGCGGACCGGCCGAAGTTTCAAACCTGGGCGCCGGCTCCTCAACTCGAGCGTTCTCCCGACCCGCCCCGCACGGCAGGGTCATCAGCACCAGCAACCACGCCACCCGAGCACGCCCGTGTGCTCGGGCGCACTGGCGTGCACAGCACCGCCTGCCACCTCTTGACGCATGCTCATATGGGCATCCGATGACGCCATGGCACGAGCTGCGACCACGTCGGACGTCTTCAACGCGATCGCGGAGCCGCAGCGCCGGGAGATCCTGGTGCTGCTGCGGGCGGGCGAGTGGCCGGTGACCGAGCTGGCCCGCGAGCTGGGGATGACCCAGCCGCGTGCCTCCAAGCACCTGCGGGTGCTCCGTGAGGTCGGGCTGGTGCAGGACCGCAAGGCGGGCAAGCAGCGCATCTACGGCCTCGACGCACGCGGGCTGCGGCCGGTCCACGAGTGGACCGGCGGGTTCGAGCGGTTCTGGGGCGAGAGCTTCGACCGGCTGGACGCGTACGTGCAGGACTTGAGCGAGCCGGCCAGTAGGGGAGCAGCTGATGAGCGAGACAGGACGAGCAGCGAAGCCGCAGTCGCAGGCGCAGTCGGGGACTGCCGACCGGGAGATCGTGATCTCCCGGGTCGTCGACGCGCCAAGGGAGCTGGTGTTCGAGGCGTTCACCGAGGTCCGGCACCTGTCGCGGTGGTGGGGGCCGGAGGGGTTCACCACCACCACCCGGGCCTTCGAGTTCCGCGTCGGCGGAGAGTGGGACTTCGTGATGCACGGGCCGGACGGCACTGACTACCCCGAGTGGATCAGTTGGACCGAGATTGCCCCGCCGGAGCGGATCGCGATGCTCCACGGCGAGTCCCGCGATGATCCGAATGCCTTCGAGTCAGTGCTGACCTTCGGGCCCGCCGGCGCGGCGACCCGGATCCAGATGGACACGGCTTTTCCCACCAAGGAGCTGCGCGACGAGGCGGTCGAGAAGTACCACGCCGTCCAGGGTGGCCAGCAGACCCTGGGCAACCTGGCTGCCTACGTCACCGAGGTCCTTCAGAAGGCGGCGAAGGGTTGATGGCCAGCAAGGTGTTCTTCAGCGTGTCGATGTCGCTGGACGGGTTCATCGCGCCCGAGTCGCTGACGGACTTGATGGGGCGGCAGTGGAGGGAGCTGCAGCAGTGGGTCTTCCGCAGCGGTCCTTCCGGGAGAACCTGCAGTTAGGTGAGGGCGGCGAGGAGGGGCGCGACAACGACATCCTGAGGGAGACGTTCCAGCGCACCGGTGCGAGCGTCATGGGCAAGCGCATGTTCGACGCCGGCGAGGAGGCATGGCCCGAGGAGGCACCGTTCCACACGCCGGTCTTCGTCGTGACGCACGAGAGGCGCGAGTTCTCGATCGCGCTGTCGCCCGTGCTGTTCGGCTCCGGAGTCCGCCTGTTCGAGGGTGTGGACGCGAGCAGGGTGGCTCTGGACCCGGTCAGCGCGGAGCCGTCCCCGAGGGTCACGCACCTGACCTACGCGGTCCGGGAGCGGTAGGAGCGACCGGAGCGCCCGCGGAGCACGGCTCCAGTCGATTAGGCGAGCCACCCTGGCGAAACCGAGGGTCAGCCGCGTCGCTCTGCGCGTCGTGCCTTGCGACGCCGGTGGCGTCGCATCACGCCCAGCCCCAACCAGACGACGGCGCCGAACACCGCGACCACGATCGTGTAGAGCCACAGCGGCCAGGTGAACTCGAGGAACAGGAACTGGAACCTGATCTCCTGGGTGTTCTGGACCACGAAGATGGCCAGCACCGCGAGGCCGGAGAGCGAGGCGATCGCTCCGCCACCGAGTCGACGTCGTTCCAGCGCCGGTGCAGCTTGCTGACTCATGACGACCACCTCGTCAACGAGCCTATCCCCGACGCGGACGCGCGGAGCCGCGTCGGCACAAACCGTCAGCGGCTCGGGCGATTCGTTCCCCAAGACCGGCACCTCGAGCGGTCCGGACCTGCGCTCTCACGAACGGCGGCAGGCAGTGACTGGTGGTGCTGACTGCTGGCGCGGACGTGACTCAGCAGGACGCAGCCGGCCGGGCGCCTTGGTCACCGTGGGCGGGTGGATCCCTGAGACACACCGGGAACGACGAGGCCGCACTCGTAGGCGCGCACCACCGCCTGCACCCGGTTCTCCAGGTGCAGCTTGGCGAAGATGCGGTTGACGTGTGTCTTGACCGTGGGGAGCGACACCACCAGGCTTTCGGCGATCTGGGCGTTCGACAGGCCCTGCGCGACCAGTCGGAGTACCTCGCGCTCCCGTTCGGTCAGCCGGTGGAGCAGTGGCGCTGCGCCGCCAGGTGGCGGGCGGCTGACGTACTGCTCGATCAGCCGCCGCGTCACGGTCGGTGAGAGCAGCGACTCCCCGGCGGCGACGAGCTCGACGCCGTTCGCGATGCGGTCGGCCGGCGTGCTCTTGAGCATGAACCCGGCCGCGCCAGCGCGTAGGGCGCGATACACCAGCTCGTCGAGGTCGTACGTCGTCACCACCGGCACCTGCGTTGGCAGGGCCTCGGCGACGATCGCCTCGGTGGCGGCGATCCCGTCGAGCACCGGCATCCGCACGTCCATCAGGACGACCTCGGGCCGGTGCCGTCGGACCAGCGCGATGGCCTCGCGCCCGTCGCCAGCCTCCCCGACGACCTCGATGCCGCGGGTCTCGAGCATGACCTTCAGGCCGACCCGGATCATCTCCTGGTCGTCGGCCAGGACGACGGTCGTCACGCCGTTCGGTCCGTCGGGAGCGGCAGGTGGGCGTGCACCCGGAAGGCGCCATCGTCGGTCGGACCGGCGTCGAGGGCACCCCCGTAGACGGCGACCCGCTCGCGCATGCCGACCAGACCACGTCCGGACGACACGGGCCTCGGGTCACGTTCCTCGGTGTTGCGCAACTCGATGTCGACCCCACCGGGGTCGCGTCGGACGGTGACGCTGGCCGGGCTCCGTGGCGCATGCTTCAGTGCGTTGGTCAGCCCTTCCTGGACGATGCGGTAGACGGACAGGTCGACCCCCGGCGGCAGCCCGTCGGTGGAGCCCTCGATGACCAGCTCCACGTCGAGACCGGCGGAATGGAAGACCTCCACCAGACCGGGCAGATCACCGGCGGCGGGCTGCGGCTTGAGCTCGGAGTCGGCGTCCTCGCGGAGCAGGTGCAGCAGGCGTCCGGTCTCCTCCAGCGCCGAACGGCCGGCCCGTTGGCTCTCGGCCAGGGCACGCTCCGCGGCGCCGGGGTCGCGCCGCAGCAGGTCGGAGGCTGCGCCGGCCTGCACGACCATGACACTGAGCGAGTGGGCGATGATGTCGTGAAGCTCCCGGGCCAGACGGCGTCACTCCTCGGCCACCAGTTGTTCGCTGAGCTCGACCTGGTCGACGACCAGCTGGTGTGCCTGTCGGACCAGCTCCTCGCCGCGAGCTGCGTGGGCTGCGACCAAGCGACCGGCGAGCCACGGACCGGCGGTCATGGTGAGCACCCACAACAGGTCCTGGAAGCCGGGCACCGCAAGCCCCTCGGCCTCATGGACCGCGAGGTCCACCACGAGGAGGCCGACCAGCCCGCCGACGAGGTCGGCGTACCGTCCCAGGGCGTAGCAGGCGGTGAAGACCAGCGCGAGGGGGACTACCAGCTCGTCATCGGGCACGCCCATGCGGGCTTGGCCCACCAGCAGCAGGCAGGCACCGACCGCACACACCACCGGCCATTGGCGGCGCCCGCACAGCGCGATGCCGACAGCGACGGTCGTCACGACTGCGACCGGACGGTTGACGTCCGCTACGAGCGCCTCGGCCACGCCGGCTAACGCGAGCGCCAGCGGCAGCACGACGTCGGTCCGCGTCAGGCCGAGCGGGAGCTTCATGGACCAACGCTACGTCTCAGATGCCGCGCTCGCAGTCAACCCCAGGATGGAGGGAAGTGTGACCCGCAGACCGATCCCGGGGCGATCGCGCGCTCCTAGCGTCGGAGGAAACCGGACGACCGTCAGGAGCCCTTCATGAACGACACTGCTGTACGCCGCGCCGGTCTCGCCGTGGTGGTGATGGCGGGCTTGAGCCTGGCAATGGCACCGCTCAACGCACTGGCCCGAATGCGCACCGAGGATGGGCGCAGCGACTTCGACAACCCTCTCGCCTACTGGTGGGCCGACCCCGCCATGCAGACGCTCGGCCCGCTGGTGGACTGGGGCGCGCCGGACACCGTGTACGAGACGTACGGGAAGTTCTACGTGTTCGCCCTCGTGGCCGTGCTCGCCTGCGCGGCCGCGGTTCGGAGCCGACGGCCCACGACGCTGCGCTTTTCCGAGCGGTGGGGCTGGCGACTCACGATCACGTCGTACTGCCTGATGCTGGTCTCGATGTTCTTCACTTACTGGATCGCCAACCTGGACCTGGTCTTCCTCGCCGTCACGCTGCCGTCGATGCTGGTGAACACCGTCGGGCAGACCATGCTCGGCATCGGGTTGATCCGGAGCGGCTTCCGGCCACGGCTGACCGGTTGGGTGCTCGCGCTGTCGTTGCCGCTCTCACAGGTGCTGGTCATGCTGTCGACCCAAGCCCTCGGGATGTGGCCCATGATGATCGCCTGGGCGGCCGCGGGGTGGTCGCTGTGGCGAGCGGACCGTCACAGCATCCCGGAGGTGGAGCCGAAGCCGGTCACGGCCTGAACCATGGGCACCTCACCGCGCGTCTACCGCCGCCTCGACGTGCGCCTTGTCTACTACCCGAGCAGCGGGCGCCTCGCCATCACCTGCGTCGACAAGGCGAGCTGAGCCGCGCCCCAGCAATACGGCACGGAGACGCTCCTCATGCAGCGCGGCAGCCGCGCCGGGTGGTCGCTCACCGGTTCTGCCAGAGCCCCAGCACGTTGCCTTCGGGGTCCTTGAAGTACGCCGTGAAGCCCATGTCCCCGACCGCCATCTTGTCGACGACGGTGGCGCCGCCGGAGGTGCCGACCTTCTGCAGGCACGCGTCGATGTCGTCCACCCCGATCGTGATGACCGGTGCGGTGACCGGGAAGTCACCGCGCTCGAACATGCCGCCGTTGATGTAGCCCGGCTCCGAGGGCCCCTGCTCCCCGCTCGGCCCGGTCGCGACCATCGTGTACTGCATCTCCGGCATCGGCGTGACCTCCCAGGAGAACACGTCGGCGTAGAAGGAGCGAGCCCGCTCCGCGTCGTCGCACGGCACCTCGAAGTGCACCACTCTGTCGGCCATAGCGAACTCCCTGGTGTCGGTGGCGCCGGAGGTACGGCGCCGCTCGCGGTCCAGTCGATCGCCGGTTGGTCAGGGGGTCAATGACACACAGGGACGGTACCCGGCGGGATCGCCGGGTACGTCCCGATGTGCAGAGGTGCCTGTCGGATCAGTGGCAGCGCGGCCAGGTGTTCGGCCAGGCGTTCCAGCCGCCCTGCGGGGCGCGGTGTCCCCAGCCGTAGTAGGCGACCCGCTTGGCGATGCGGATCTGCTCCGCGCGGGTCGCGCGGTGCGGCCAGTAGTTGCCGGTCGATCGGGGGCCGCCGTAGTAGCGCCACGTCGACAACGAGAACTGGACGCCGCCGTAGTGGCCGTTGTGGGTGTTGATGTGCCAGCGGTGGGTGGACTCGTAGTGAGCCAGGCAGTCCCACCGGGTCGGCCCGGTGTGCGCGGAGGCGGGGGCTGCCGTCACGGCGAACGAGGCCAGCAGGAGGAACGCGAGAAGGAGGGAGTGGCGCAGAGCAAGGCGCACAGGCATGGCGCAGGTCCTTTCCGCGCCTGTGAGGTGAGCTGTCGGGTTAGGGCTGAAAGGTGCCCTGCCATCCGAGCCGTTGCCGGCCGGTTGGCTTCACCCCGAGCGGTGCGAAACGTCCGGAGACGATCAGCACCGCGAGGAACGTTGGGTCCCCCACTCCTGCCTGTCGGGTTCTGTGGTGTCGTCGGATTCGGAGGGGCGGCGGGCAGGACTCGGCGTCGCCGCACCCGGAACAGTTGTAGCGACCACCACCAAATGTCAACCCTCGCGCGGGCGCTGGTCTGGAGCAGCGACTTCTCGCCGGGCGTAGGAGGCGCGATGGCGCACACCTCGTGGCGCGCGATGTGACGGAAACGACACGAGCGGGTCCGGACGTGACCGGAGGCCGGCCCCTGGCGTGGGGTCCGGCCTCCGGTGCGTGGGTGCGGACGGGGTGGTTTGAGGAGAGGGTGAGCCGCGTCGGCCCCTTGGCCTCAGGCGGCCTGCTCGCCGGCCTTCAGCTTCGCCGCCACGCGGATCGCCCGCTCGGCGAGGTGGTCGAGTGCGTCGTACTCGGCCTGGCCGAGCGGGGCGTCGTTGGTGGCGCCGGTGACGTGGCTGACGCCGTACGGGTTGCCGTCGGCGAACTTGACCGGGTCGGTGTAGCCCGGGGAGACGATCAGGCCGCCGAAGTGGTGCAGCGTGTTGTAGAGCGCGAGCAGCGTCGACTCCTGGCCGCCGTGCGCGGTCTGGCTGGAGGTGAACCCGGCGTACACCTTGTCCGCGAGCTGGCCCTGGCCCCACTGGGGGCCGAGCGTGTCGAGGAACTGCTTGAGCTGGCTGGCCACGTTGCCGAAGCGGGTGGGGGAGCCGAGCAGGACCACGTCGGCCCAGGTCACGTCCTCGGCGGTCGCGACCGGGATGTCGCGGGTGTCCTCGCGGTGCTGCGCCCACGCGTCGACGCTGTTGACGACCTCGTCGGGAGCGAGCTCGGTGACCTGCCGCAGGCGCACGTCGGCCCCGGCCTTCTCGGCCGACTGCCGCAGCCGGTCGGCCATCTGGTGGGTGGTGCCGGTCGAGGAGTAGTAGACGATCGCGACGTTCCCGGGCGTGTTCATCAGGCAACCTCCCTGAGAGGTGATCGGGTGCTAGTTGAACACTTAACCGGTTTGGCGCGGTCGTAAACCTCCCGCGGGTACTCCGTTGGTGATGACTGGAACGCTACGAAGCCGGCGTCCACGCCCGGGGCACACGATGTCCACGGGAACTCCACACTTCAGAACCTGCGAGACATCACCTCAAACGGGATCGCACCGGACTCGCAGCAGCGAGGCCGGCCGGTCAGGGACCGGCCGGCCTCTCGCTCGTCCCGGCGGTCAGGGGGTCAGGGGGTCAGGATCGCTCGCCCCCGCACCTTGCCGGCGTCGAGGTCGTCGATCGCGCTCTGGAAGTCGGCCAGCGGGTACTTCTGCGTGTGCAGCGTGACGTCGCCGCGCGCGGCCAGCACCATCAGCTCGGTCAGGTCGGTATAGGAGCCGACCAGGTTGCCGATGAAGTTGATCTCCGTGGAGATGACGTCGATGGTCGGCACGTCGATGTTCTCGCCGTAGCCGACGACGTGGTAGTCGCCGGCCCGCCGGAGCATCGCGATGCCGTCCTGGGTCGCGCCGCCCTCGCCGACGAAGTCGACGACCACCTCGGCGCCCTCGCCGCCGGTCAGCTCGAGGACCCGGTCCACGTGGTCGCCGTCGGCGACCACGCCGTGGTGGGCGCCGATGTCGAGCGCGAGCTTCAACGCGTCAGGGTTGCGGTCCACGACCACGATGTCGGAGGCGGTGATCGCCCGGAGCACCTGGATGCCGATGTGGCCGAGACCCCCAGCGCCGATCACGACCACCCGGTCGCCGGGGCGCAGCCGCCGCGCCGCCTTGGCCGCCGCGTGGTAGGCAGTCAGGCCCGCGTCGGCGAGCGCCGCGACGTCGGCGGGCTCGAGCGACTCGTCGATCTTGACCACGCTGCGCGCCGACGTGCGGAGGTAGTCGGCGTACCCGCCGTGGGTGTCGATGCCGGGGAACTCGCTGTCGGTGCAGTGGACGTCGTCGCCCGACCGGCAGGCACGGCACAGTCCACAGGTGATCAGCGGGTGCACGATCACCTTGTCGCCCTCGGCCACGTTGCTGACGGCGCTGCCGACGGCCGCCACCCAACCGGCGTTCTCGTGCCCGATCGTGTAGGGCAGCGCGACCCCGCTCTTCTCCGCCCACTGGCCCTCGAGGATGTGCAGGTCCGTGCGGCACACCCCGGCGCCGCCGATCTTGACGACGACGTCGTAGGGGCCGGCCGGCTCCGGCACCGGCAGCTCGGTCAGCTCCAGGTCCTGGTGGTAGCCCACCACCTGGACGGCTCGCATGGTCTGGCTCATCGATGCTCCTCGGTGAGGGAAGGAATGAGGTCGGTCAACGGTACGAACGTCGCGTCGGCCCCGTCGGCGGGCTCGGCACCCTCGGCCCGGTGCACCTGGTCGCCCACCGCGTCCGGGTAGCGCGTGCGCAGCAGCCCGCGGCAGAAGTGCGCGTTGCCGTCGATCGAGATCCGCGTCGACCGGGCCCGCCGCAGCCGTAGCGGCACCTCCTCCGGCGGGTAGCCGGCGCCGTGCTCGTCGACCATCACGAGCGCGTCGGCGTCGACGGGCAGGCCGAGTGCGGTACGCCGCCGGAGCAGCGCCGTGGTCGCGGAGCCGTCCGGCAGGTCGGCCAGCCGGACCGTGCCGAGGTCGGACTCGGAGAGCTCCGCGCGGCTGTGGAGCAGCCCGGTGAGGGCGCGCTCCATCGCCGCCGTGTGGGCCTTCCGGCGGAACGTCAGCCGGAGGTCTTCCAGGTCCTGGTCGGCCTCGGACCCGAAGGTGCCGCGGTAGCCGGCGTCCGCCGCGAGGCCCCGGTTGATCAGGGGCGAGTCGTGGTGGTCGTCGAGCTCGACCACCACCCGGTCACCGCCGGTGAGCGTGGCGACGGCGTCCTTGGCGTCCGAGGCCATCAGGTAGGCGAAGTTCGGCGAGCAGAACGACGTGGGCAGCCGCAGGTGAACCTCCACCGACCCGTTCGCGGCGACGTCGATCGAGCGCACGAAACCGAGGTCGGTGATCGGCTCGTCCAGCTCGGGGTCCAGGACCGAGTCCAGTGCCCGTCGTACCGCCGCGGGGTCCGGCCGCGCCGCCAGCCGGCCCGGCCGGGTGCCGGCGACCGTCATCGCGTCGCCGCCAGGTCGGCGAGCTCGGGCTGGCGCGGGCCGGTCTCGGGCTCCCCGGAGTCGGGCAGCCGCAGCTCGGCCGGCACGTCGAGGTCGTACATCGCGGCGGCGTTGAGGCCGAGGATCTTGCGCTTCTGCTCGGTGGTGAGCGGGGCGTACTCGGTCATGTCCTCGGGGATCTGGAAGTCCACGAACCGCTCGACCAGCCACCGCGGGGTCCACAGCGCGTAGTCGGAGGAGAACTGGATGCGGTCCTCGCCGATCCAGTAGAGGAGCTCGCCGATGATCTGCGCGAAGTACCGCGGTCGGGTGTGGATGAACGGCATCGCGACCGCGAGACCCGCGTGCACGTTGGGCTCCTGGGTGGCGATCCAGCAGAAGTCCTCCAGTCGGGGCAGCCCGCAGTGCTCGACGACGAAGTTGAGCTCGGTGAAGTCGGTGGCGACCTTGTCGACGTCGGCCACGTCGAACGCGTCTCGGTCCAGCGGACGGATCGTCGGGCCCTTGTGGATGTGGATGTTCTTGATGCCGAGCTGCTGGGCCGCCTCGAAGTAGCGGTAGGACCAGGGGTCGTCGAGCTTGTAGCCGCGGGAGTCGCCGTGCCACTCGGCGGTGTAGAGCTTCACGCCCTTGAGGTGGAAGCGCTCGGCGTCCCGCTTGAGTTGCGCCAGGCCCTCCTCGCCGTTGCGGGGATCCCAGTTGTGGTTGTAGGTGAGCTTGTCCGGGTGCTCCTCGGCCAGCGCGAACGCCTCGTCGGTCTGGCCGAAGCCACGGTGGTAGAACTCGGACAGCGCAGCCGGCTGGAAGATCGCGTGGTCGACGTACCCGACCTCGAAGAGGTCGTGCATCAGGCGCTCGCCGCCCTGGTACAGGTAGTCCTCGTAGCCCCACACCTCCGACTCCGGGCTGAGGTTGCGGTGGTAGTCGTAGAAGCAGTCGATGAACTGCCTGCCGTGGATGTTGCGCTGGTTCTCCGGCCTGGCGTCCCATAGCGCGATGTGCGCGTCCACGATGAAGTAGTTCGCGCCGTCCTTGGTGTACATCGCTCCTCCGTCCCGCCGTGACGGACGTCACGTGCCGTTGGTGACGACGGTAGGAACCGGTTCGTGGAGCCGGTAGGGCCACGGTGTCTCAATTTGAGACACCGGACCGCCGGACGGCGGCGGAAACCGGAGGTAACGTCGCTCACACGGCGGAGGAGGTGCTGCGGTGAGCGAGCGCGCGTCCGAACGGCTGCCCGACCGCTTCCAGGCACTGCTCCGGGACGGTGCCTCGGCCGAGGTGGTCCTCTCCGACCGGCTGCTCGCGTCGTGGCAGCGCAGCGCCGACTACGGCGTCTCCCCCGAGGGCGTCGACCCCGTCTACGTCGGTTCCGTGGACGAGGAGTCGCTGTTCTTCCAGTGCGGCAACGAGGTGCTCTCCGGACTGCACGCGACGCTGGCCAACGAGCCGTTGGCGATGATGCTCACCGACAGCCAGGGGCTGGTGCTCAACCGGTTCACCGGCGACCGGGAGCTGCTGCGCGCACTCGACGCGGTGCACCTCGCTCCCGGCTTCGCCTTCTCCGAGCGCGAGGCCGGCACGAACGGTCTCAGCCTCGCGCTCGCCGACCGGGTGCCCAGCCTCGTGCACGCGGCCGAGCACTACAGCGTCGGCCTCGGGGGCTTCACCTGCGCCGCCGTGCCGGTCATCGACCCGGTCACCGGCCGGCTGGAGGGCAGCGTCAACCTGACCACCCGCTCGGAGTCCTCCAGCGCGCTGCTGCTCGCACTCGCGCAGTCCGCGGCCGGTACCACCGCGGCGCTGATGCTGGCCCGGTCCAGGGGACGGGTCGCGCGCCGGCAGCCGCACGGCGAGGTGTTCCGCCTGCTGGCGCCGCGCCACGGTGCCGCCTCCGACTCGCTCAGCGACCTGGGGTCGGCATGGCGCACGGCGCTGGACGACGCCGCCGGCGCGCTCGGCAGCGGCGAGGTGGTTGCCGCCGTCGGCGAGGACGGCTCCGGCCGGGCCACCTTGCTCTCGCTCGCGCACCGGCGCACCCGGCCCCGCGACCGGATCCTGGGGGCCAGCCCGCCGAACCCGGGCGACGTCGACGTGTGGCTGTCGTTGTGGACGCCGGAGCTCGGCAAGCCGCACACCGCCGTGATCGTGCACGACGTCGATACGCTCTCGGTCTGGGCGGCGCAGCGACTGCGCGAGCTGATCGACGTGGAGCGCGTCCGGCTGGCGGCCGACGGTGAACGACTGGCGCTGGCGCTGACCGCCGAGCGTTTCACCGAGATCCCGGCGCCACTCACGTCCCTCGTCGACCGGATCGTGCCGGTGGCGCCGCTGCGCGACCGCCCCGACGACGTACAGCCGCTTGCGGCGCACGCCGCTCGGCGGGCGCGGGGCCGCGACGTCGCGTTCACCCCGACGGCCGTACGCGCCCTCCGGTCTGCCCGCTGGCCGGGAAACGTCGCGCAGCTCGTCGCGGTGGTCACCGACGTGGTGCAACGGACCGACCTCGTCGACCTGCCACACCTGCCGGCCGCGGTAGTCAGCGCGCCGGGGCACCGCCTCACGCGTCTGGAGTCGCTGGAGCGGCACGAGATCGTCCGGGCGCTCAGCCGGGCCGGTGCGACCGTCACCGCGGCTTCCAAGGAGCTCGGGATGAGCCGGGCGACGATGTATCGCAAGATCGGGCAGTACGACATTCCGCTGCCCGGGGGCGGCGAGCGACGCCGCCCTTGACGTCCGCTCGGCCACGCGTCGCGGGACCGGGCTGAGGTCAGGTCCGGTGACGATCGTGCTTCCGGCTTCCGGGCGTGGCCTGCACCGCGCGTGGCATGCTCGGGCGGTGACCCCGGCCCCGGCGTACCGCGACTGCGCGGAAGCGGCGTGGCGCTGGGTGCTCGAACAGGTGCGCGCGGACGAGGGGCCCTGGGTGCCGGTGTCGGTCACCGAACCGCCGGCGGATGCGCCGGCCTGGGACCGCGACGGGGTGCACAGCGGTGTGGGAGGCCTCGCTCTCGCGCTCGGAGAGGTCCGGCTGTCGCGGCCCTGGACCGATGAGGAGGAGTCGCTGGCCGAGGCGATCGCCGACCGGGTCCGGGCGTCGATCCCGGCCCAGAGGGACTGCAGCTACTTCGACGGGCTGGCCGGCGCGGTGGATGCGCTGACCGCGCTCGGAGCGTCCGGTTCCGACCTGGCGGTCGCACGGCTGGCGCAGCTCGCGGCCGAGGACGGGTGGCCGCAGACGGCGGCGGGGCCACCGGCGTACCCGGAAGGCGCCCGCATCAACGACGTGACGCTCGGTACGGCGGGCGTCCTGCTCGCGGCCGTATGGGCGCACCGCCACGGTGTCCGAGGGGCGTCGGCGCTGGCCGGGAGGGCGGTCGACGTGCTGATGGCCGAGGCCGAGCACCTCCCCTCCGGCCTCAACTGGAGGTTCGTGCCGGCGCGCTTCAGGCCCGACGGGGCCCAGATGCCGAACTACTCGCACGGTCTGGCGGGCGTTGCCACCGCCCTCGCCTGTGCCGGGATCGAGCTGGACCGGTCCGACCTCGTCGACGCCGCCCGGCTCGGGGCCGAGCACCTCGTCACGCTGGGGCGCGCGGTCGGCGACGGCTTCGTCATCCCGAGGACGATCCCTCACGAGGACCGGCACGGTGACGAGGTCACGCACGGCTGGTGCCACGGCGGAACCGGTACGTCGCTGCTGTTCCTCGCCCTGGACCTGGCGGGCGTCGACCGGGTCGTGGGCGAGGAACCGATCACCTGGCACCGCGCCTGCCTCGAGGGCGTCCGCGAGTCCGGCCTGCCCGCTCGCCTGCGTCCGGGCTTCTGGGACAACGACGGGAGGTGCTGCGGCACCGCTGGCGTCGCGGAGGCGTTCCTCGACTCGTGGGTCCGCGGCGGCGACACTCGGGACCTGGAGTTCGCCGTGCACCTGGCCGACGTCCTGCTCGAGCGGGCGGTGCCGGACGGGCCGCACGCGTGGTGGAGGTTCGTCGAGCCCTCGGCGCCCGAACCGCTGCTGCCTCCGGGGGTCGGCTGGATGCAAGGAGCGGCCGGGATCGCGGCGTTCCTGTTCCGGCTGTCGCAGGTGCTGGAGGGAACCGGCGCTGGACCTGGCGCGGACGCGGATGCTGGCGCCGCGGCTCGGGTCGGTGGACGCGCTGACGCGGGCGCGGGCGGCGGATCGGGAGCCGGCGGCGCTCGCGTGGAGCTGGCGGCGCGGATGCACAACTGGTGGACCTTCTGATCGCGCTGCACGCGCGCCCATGGACGGCAACCCCGGCCGCTGATGTCCCTCCAGACATGCACTCCTGCGTCGGCGTGCCCGATTCGTACCGCTTCGTGCGCGTTCTTCGCGCTGCGGCGCTGGCGAGTGCCTGTCCGACGGGCGGCCGGGCCCGCCGGCACCACCTCAGGTGCAGGTCAGCGCGGTGCCGTCGACGTCCTGCACCGGGCGGTCAAGACGTCCGCCCTGGACGGCGGACGCCGCTACGCCAACGGCCGCCAGACCAGCAGCGACCTTCGTGCCGACCGTGCGCATGCTCGCCCCGTGCTCCGTTCCGGCCACGCGTCGCGACCCAGGCCGATCATGCCCGGTTTGGCGGTCAGGCCGTCCCCACCACGGCGGCAGGGGCGGGGTCGGCGAGCGAGGTGCGGCGTGCCAGTGCTCGACGGCCCAACCGGTAGCCGAGCCACGGCATCGCCGCGCTGATCGCCAAGATGGCGATGGCGCTGGCGATGACCCCGGTCCACTGCACCGCCGACAGCCCGTCCTCGGCGGAGAACTCCAGCTCGCTGACCCCGATGGACACCGCACCCATCGCCAGGAAGAGGGAGGTGGCCGCGACCAGGACCGCTCGGAAGACCCAGTGCCAGCGCAGGGAGCCGGCAGTCGCCGCGCCCAGAGCCGCCAGCACGAAGACGCTCGTGATCGCCGCGGTCATGACGACGGAGAACGAGGGCTCCTCGCCACGGACCAGCACCACCATGCGCATCAGCAGCCGTGCCACCAGGCCACCGGCCACGCCCACTCCCAGCGCGCGCAGCAGCGCCCCCGTCGTCGTCATGCGGCGATCCTCGCCGCTCCGTCCCACTGCCTCAATGGCCCGATGTGATCAGCCTGCGTGCTCGATCGTGAAGCTGAGGATGAAGCCCAGGGTGGTGACCAGGCCGGCGTAGAGGTGGGCGCGCTCGAACGCCTCCGGGATCATCGTGTCCGCGATCATCGCGAGGATCGCACCGGCGGCGACGGCGGTGATCGCAGCTATCGCGGCGTCGGGAGCGCCCTGGAGCAGCAGAGCCCCGAGGAGGCCGGCGAGCCCGCTCGCCACGGCGATGCTGCCCCAGACCCCGAACACGTAGCCGGCGCCGCGGCCGGCATTCTTCATGCCGGCGGCGCTGGAGAGCCCCTCGGGAAGGTTCGAGATGAAGATCGCGACGAGCACCGGTACGCCGACACCCGACCCGCCGAGCAGCGAGATGCCGAGGACCACGGACTCCGGCACGCCGTCGAGCAGCGCCCCGACCGCGATGGCCGCGCCGCTGCCGGACTGGTCGTCCTCGGAGGGCTGCTGCTCCTGGGACCGCTTGCGATGCCTCGCGCCGCGCCGTGACAGCGCGACGTTGGCCGCCACGTAGGTGATCGCCCCGCCCAGGAAGCCCAGCACGGTCGGCACCAGCCCGCCGGTCTCCTCCGCATCGGCGACCAGGTCGAAGGCCAGCGCGGAGATCAGCACGCCGGCGCCGAACGCCATCACGATGGCGACGATCCGCTGCCGCACGTGGGCGAACCACGCGATCGCGGCCCCGATGACCAGGGCGCCGCCCGCGAGCAGCCCCCAGGCCCCGGCCTGAAGCCACACCGGCACGCTCTTCTCCTTCGTTGACGGGGCGGCAGTTGCGCATACGCAACCGTTGGTTACCCCAAGAGAGCCGCGAGTAATCCCGTGGGCGCGGCGGGCGGCGGTGCATGGTGCGGGCCGGCCGCTCGCGGGGCGTGCGGCCGCCGCTCGTCGAGCGCGGACGGCTCAGACGTCCATGGTCCAGCAGACCGCGGTGCCGTCGAGGAGGACCGTCCCGTCACCGTTGGTGACCGTGGTGCGCAGCTCGGTGATCGGCTTGTCCGCGCGTGCGGACGTCACCTCCACCCGACCGGAGATCCGGTCACCGGGGCGGGCCGGCGCCTTGAAGTCCCAGTTGACGGTCATGAACACGGTGCCGGGGCCTGGCAGCTTCTCGGCGACCACGGCGTTGAGGATCGCGCTGGTGATGCCGCCCTGGACGACGATGCCGCCGAACCGGGTCCTCGCCGCGGCCGCCTCGTCGTAGTGCAGCGGGTTGTAGTCACCGCTGATCCTGCTGAACAGCGCGATGTCCTCGTCGGTGATCACCCGGGTCATCTCCGCGGTCTCGCCGACGGCGGGGGTCCGCCTGCTCGCCATGGGCGCCCACCTCCCTCGGTCCACCGTAGCCCCGGCCACGGCCCTCGGGGGCGGCGATCGACGCCGCGGCGGTCCGTCCGTCGGCGGCGGTAGGCTCCGGAGGATCGTCGTCCAGGTGGCGCTGAGCAACCTGGGCCAGGGGTACGAGCTCCACCCGGCAGAGGAAGGATGAGGATGACCGAGACCCAGGAGAGCCCGCTCGAGAACACGCGGCTGGAGTTTCCCGCCGGGTTCGTGTGGGGGACGGCCACCGCGTCGTACCAGATCGAGGGGGCAGCCGGCGAGGACGGTCGGACGGCCTCCATCTGGGACACCTTCAGCCACACCCCGGGCAAGGTGCTGGACGGCGACACCGGCGACGTGGCCGACGACCACTACCACCGGTACCCCGAGGACGTGGCGATCATGAAGTCGCTCGGCGTGACGTCGTACCGGTTCTCGGTGGCGTGGCCGCGGATCACCCCCGACGTCACGGCCGACGAGCTCGGCCCGGTCAACGAGGCAGGGCTCGACTTCTACTCGCGTCTGGTGGACGAGCTGATCGGCGCGGGCATCACGCCCGCCGCCACGCTGTACCACTGGGACCTGCCCCAGGCCCTCGAGGATGCGGGTGGCTGGACCAACCGCGCGACCGCTGAGCGGTTCGCCGAGTACGCCGCTGTGGTGGCCGAGCGGCTCGGCGACCGGATCGGCACGTTCATCACCCTCAACGAGCCCTGGTGCTCGGCCTACCTGGGTTACGCCAGCGGGGTCCACGCACCCGGCCGCACCGAGCCGGCTGCAGCGCTCACCGCGGTGCACCACCTCAACCTCGCGCACGGCCTCGCGGTGACCGCGATCCGTCGCGCGGCGCCGCAGGCGAAGGTCGCGCTGACGCTGAACCTGGCCTGGGTGCGGCCGGAGACCGACTCCGAGGCGGACGCCTCCGCCGCCCGCCGCATCGACGGCCTGCAGAACCGGGTGTTCCTGGAGCCGACGATGCGCGGTGCCTACCCCGCCGACGTCCTCGACGACACCGCCTCGGTGACCGACTGGTCCTTCGTCCGCGACGGCGACCTGGAGCTCATCCACCAGCCCCTCGACGCCCTGGGGCTCAACTACTACACCCCCTCGCTGGTGCGGGCCCACACCGGCGAGGCGGCCCGGGTCGAGGCGGACGGTCACGGCCAGGGAGGCGCGAGCGCCTGGCCGGCGTGCGACGACATCGAGTTCCCCCAGCAGCCCGGCCCGTACACCGACATGGGCTGGAGCATCGACGCGCGCGGGATGCACGAGCTGCTCACCCGGCTCGCGGCGGACTACCCGGAGGTCGACCTCTACGTCACCGAGAACGGCGCGGCATACCCCGACGTCGTGGGCGAGGACGGCGCGGTCCACGACGAGGAGCGGATCGGCTACCTCCGGCAGCACCTCGCCGCGGTCCAGCAGGCGATCAGGGCCGGCGCCAACGTCAAGGGCTACTACCTGTGGTCGCTACTGGACAACTTCGAGTGGGCCTACGGCTACTCCAAGCGGTTCGGGATCGTGCACGTGGACTACGACACCCAGAAGCGGACCGTGAAGGACAGCGGGCACTGGTACGCCGACGTCATCGGGCGCAACGCGGTGGAGGTGGACGCCTAGGAGCACCGGCCCCCGTCTCGACGGGCCGCCGGGCGGCCGGGGGGTGTCGGCGCCCTCGCGGCCGGGTAGGCGCAGGGGGGATGGAGCACACACAAAGCCCGAGGGAGCGGCTCGGTCACGCCAAGCGCGCCGTCCTGGCGCGGACGCCCGACCTGCTGCGCCGGATGGTGGAGGAGATCCGCGACGACCGGGTGCCGAAGCTGGCTGCGGAGACGGCGTTCTTCGCCGTCCTCAGCCTGTTCCCGTCCCTGTTGCTCGCCGCCGGCCTCCTCGGCCTCCTCGACGTGGTCGTCGGCACGGACGTGTCCGGGCGGATCCGCGACCGGGTCACCGAGGCGCTCGACACCATCCTGACCGACCAGGCCAGCGGCGTGACCAACTCGGTGCAGGCCTTCTTCGAGGGCGGCTACAACGGCCTGCTCACCGTCGCCGCCCTCGGCGCGCTGGTCAGCCTCTCCGGCGCCTGGGCGACGGTCGTCGAAGCCCTCAACCTCGCCTACGACACCGAGGAGCGGCGCAACTGGCTGCACCGCCGGTGGCTCGGCCTGTGGCTCGGGTTGGCGACGGTGGTGATCGTCGTGCTGACCCTGGCGGTGGTGGTGGTCGGTCCGCTCATGGGCCAGGGCGAGGACCTCGCCGGGGCCCTCGGGTGGGACCGGGCGTTCGTGCAGGTGTGGCAACTGATGCGGCTGCCGGTGCTGTTCACGGTGCTGACGCTCTGGCTGATGTCGGTCTACCACTACGCTCCGAACCGGGACACCCGCTGGCTCTCGTCGCTCCCCGGCGCGCTGGCCACGGCGGTGGCGTGGCTGCTCGCGACCGGCGGCTTCAGCCTCTACCTGCGGTACGTCGGCGGCGGCAACCCGGTCATCGGTGCGTTCGGCGGCGGCGCCATCGTCATGCTGTGGATGTACCTGTTGAGCGTCGCGCTGATGGTCGGCGGTGAGCTCAACGCGATTCTCCACCAGCGCCGGCGTACCGAACGAGCCGGCAGCGACGGCGCCGGACCGTCGCGCGAGGCATACCCCGCGCACCGAGGGGCATCGGAAAGAGGGAACGCGGCGGTCCGGAAGGCCCGCCGACGACGACGGACACGGGCCCGGGCAGTTCCCGGAGACCCGAGGAGCAGGAGAGTGCAGTGAGGCTGTTTCCCACGTGGCTGGTCAGGGGCGTGGGCTACTGCGTCGCGTTCATGATCTTCGCGTTCACGGCCTGGCTGCTGACCCAGATCCTGCTCGCGGCACCGGTCGTCTTCTACTCCGTCTTCGCGGCGCTGCTGCTCGCGGCGATGGTGATGCCGCTGGTGAACTGGGCCCACCGCGTCGGAGTGCCACGCTGGCTGGGAGCGCTGCTCGGCGTGCTGCTGGTGCTGGTGGCCGTCTTCGGCACCCTCACCCTCGTCGTGCGGCGCGCGGTGGCCCAGGTCTCGGACCTGCAGAACGCCGTCGACAAGGCGCTCGCCCAGGCCCAGGACACCCTGACGAAGCCGCCGCTCTCGCTGCCGGCCCAGCGCGTCGACAACCTCCGCGAGCGGATCCTCGAGCTCGTCAGCAGTGTGCTGCCCAGCCCGGGCACGGGCGCGACGATCGTCGCGGAGGTGCTCAGCGGGACTGCGATCGTGGTGTTCCTGCTCTTCTTCCTGCTCAAGGACGGCCGGCAGATGGGGCGCTGGGCGATGCGGTGGAGCACCCCCCGCAACCGGGGACTGCTCGAGGACCTGGGCAGCCGGGCCTGGGAGACGATGAGCGGCTACGCCCTCGGCATGGTGGTGGTGGCGCTCGTCGACTCGGTCTTCATCGGCATCGGGCTGTTCGTGCTCGGTGTGCCCCTGGCGTTCTCGCTGATGCTGCTGGTGTTCCTCGGCGCGTTCATCCCCATCGTCGGTGCCACGATCAGCGGGGCACTGGCGGTGGGGGTGACTGCTGCGACGGTCGGGCTCTGGCAGGCAGCCGTCGTGGTCGGTGTCGTGCTGCTCGTGCAGCAGCTCGAGGGCAACCTGGTGCAGCCGCTCGTGATGGGACGCGCCGTCGACCTGCACCCGGTCGTGATCGTGCTCGCCGTCGCGGTCGGCGCGGTCGTCGGCGGCATCGGCGGCGCGGTGGTGTCGGTGCCGCTGGTCGCGGTCGGCTACCGGGTCGCCGACCGGCTGGTGGGCCCGTCCTCGCCGACGTCCGCAGGGACGGCGGAGGACGGCGACGCGACGGGCGAGAGCGACAGCGGCGACGGCGGCGCGGGGGAGAAGAACGACGCCGACGGCGGTTCGGACGGCGCGCACCGGGAGAACGGTCGCGCCCGTCACGACGCGGGCTCCCGGGCCTGAACGGTCCACCATGGCGGAGGGACCCGGCGGACCTGCGGGCTCGCGCCACCGGCTGCGCCGGTTCGTGGTGCAGCGGCACCGCGCCAGCAGCGACCACTACGACCTGCGGCTCGAGACCGGCGGGGCCCTCGTCAGCTGGGCGGTGCCCAAGGGCCCGACGCTCGACCCGACGTCGCGGCGCACCGCGTTCAAGGTCGGGGACCACCCGATGGACTACCTGCACTTCGAGGGCGTCATCGAGGAGGGGCAGTACGGCGCCGGCGACGTGATCGTCTGGGACACCGGGTTCTGGACGCCGCACGGGACCGACCGGCCGCGGGCCGCGGTTGAGGCCGGCGAGCTCCACGCGGACCTGTTCGGGCAGCGGTTGCGGGGCCGGTTCGCCCTGGTGCGGCGTGGTGAGCCGGGGGAGCGGGAGCAGTGGCTGCTGGTGCACAAGCGCGACGCCGACGCCGTCGAGGGCTGGGACGCCGGCCAGCATCCCCGCTCGGTCCTCTCCGGCCGGACCTCCGACCAGGTGCGCGCCGACCACGACCGGGTGTGGCACTCCGGGGTCCCGGCCGACGAGGCCGACGTCGCGCTCGCGGTCTCCGCCGATCCCGTCCGGGCGGCCGCCGCGACGCTCGACGAGCTGGGCGGCGGCGGCACCTGGCGGGTCTTCGGACGCGACCTGAAGGTCACCAACCTCGACAAGGAGCTGTTCCCCGGCATCGACGGCGAGCCGCCGGTGACCAAGCGCGAGCTGCTGGCCTATGCGGCGGCGGTGGCGCCGACCGTGACCCCGTACCTCTCCGGTCGCGCCGTGAACCTGCGGCGGCACCCGAACGGCGCCCAGACCAAGGGCTTCTGGCACAAGGAGCGGCCGGACCACGCACCGGAGTGGCTGACCGCCTGGGACAACCCCGACGCCGATCCCGGCGAGACCGGCACCTACGCCGTGCTCGACGAGTCGGCCGCCGTCGTCTGGGCGGCTCAGCTCGGCGCTCTGGAGTGGCACCCCTGGACGTCGCGGACCGACCGGCCGCACCAGCCGACGTACGCCCTCGTCGACCTGGACCCCGGAGGGTCGACCTCCTGGGACGACCTGCTGATCCTGGCGCGGCTGCACCGGACCGCCTTCGAGCACGTCCGCCTCCGGGCCTACCCCAAGGTGACCGGCAGTCGCGGGATCCAGGTGTGGGTGCCGATCGCTCGCGGGCCCGGCTTCGAGGAGACCCGCGCCTGGGTGGAGCGGCTGTCCAAGACGGTCTCGGCCGTCGTACCCGAGCTGGTGAGCTGGAAGTGGGAGGTCAAGGCACGCGGTGGCAAGGCGCGCCTGGACTACACCCAGAACGCCGTGAACCGGACGCTCGTCGCGCCGTACAGCCCGCGCGCCGCGGCCGGCGCTCCGGTGTCGGCGCCGATCGGCTGGGACGAGCTCGAGGACCCCGACCTCCGGCCGGACCGGTTCACGGTGCGCACCCTGCCCGACCGGCTCGCGGAGCGCGGCGACCTGTTCGCGGGCGCGCTGGTGCAGGACCAGGTGCTGCCGGAGCTCGCCTGAGCCGGTCCGGAACGACGAAGCGGGGCCCGGCCGTGTCGGCCGGGCCCCGCTTCGGGTGTCAGGTCAGGCGCGCGAGCGCCCCCGGCCGGACGAGCCCTCCGCGACGCCGATGAGCAGCACCGCGGCGATGATCGCGATGATCGCGCCGAGGATGTTGAGCTCGAAGATGTCCCCGGTGCCGAGCAGGCTGGCGATGAACCCGCCGATGATCGAGCCGACGACGCCCAGCAGCAGGGTCATCCCGATGCTGAGGTGCTGACGTCCCGGCTTGATCAGACGCGCCAGAGCGCCGACCACGAGGCCGAAGACCAGGAAGCCGATGATGTCCCAGAGCATGTGTGTAGTCCTTCGTTGCAGGTTGGGTGTTCGTGCTGCCTTGTCCTACCCGAATACCACCGCACGCAAGCCCCGAGGTCAGAGCTGCCTCGCCGGCGGGATCGGGTCCGCCTCGGTGCGCCGGTGCCTCCCGTGCGCGGCGGGCGGTCAGCGTGCGAGCCGGGCCCAGACCGTCTTGCCGTCCAGCTCCTCGCGCACGCCCCAGGCATGGCTGACTGCCTCGACCAGCTGGAGGCCGCGACCGCCGGTGGACTCGGGGTCGCCGCTGCCCTGCTCGGGCATGCGGTGGCCGGCGTCGAAGACCTCGACCAGCAGCGACTCCTCGGACAGCTGCAGGGAGACCCGCACCGGCGCGTCGCCCTGCCGCACCGCGTTGGAGACCAGCTCGGAGACCACGAGCAGCGCGGCGTCGCGCAGCCGCCGGGACGCCGACCAGCCGGCCAGCCACCCCTCGGTCCACGAGCGGGCCAGCGGCGCGGACATCGGCTGGGCCGGCAGCGAGCGCTCCACGGCCCGGGCGGGGCTCGACGGTCCGGCGGGAAGCGCGGCGGCGAGCGCCGCCACGTCGTCGCCGCGCCGGCCGGCCGGCAGCAGGTCCAGGGCGGTGTCGAGCACGGTCGCGGGCCGGGCGTCGGTCGGCAGCGTCTCGAGCAGCTCGCCGAGGTGCCGGATGCCCTCGTCGATGTCCCAGGTGCGGGTCTCGACGAGGCCGTCGGTGTAGATCAGCAGGACCGCTCCGGGCGGCAGCAACGAGCTGCGCTCCTCCCACCGGTGCCCGACGCCGAGCGGCGGCCCGGTCTCGACGGCGAGGTCGTGCACCGCGAACCCGTCGTCGCCGGGCACCAGCACCGCCGGTGGCAGGTGGCCCGCACACCCGACCGTGGCCAGCCGGGCCTCGGTGTCGAGGTGCACCACCAGGGCAGTGGCGAGCAGGTCGCTCTCCAGCCGGTCGAGGTAGTCCCCGGCACGCGCGAGGATCCCGGCCGGCGGGTGGCCCTCCGCGGCGGTCGCGCGGACGACGGTCCGCAGCTGGCCCATCAGCGCGGCCGCCCCGACGTCATGGCCCTGGACGTCCCCGACCACCAGCACCAGGCCGTCGTCGACGTCGATCGCGTCGAACCAGTCGCCGCCGACCTGGACGCCGGCGTCACCGGTGCGGTAGCGGGCAGCGAGGTCGACGGCGCCGATCCGACGCGGAACCTCCGAGAGCAGGCTCTGCTGGAAGGTCAGTGCCAGGCTCCGCTCGGCGGCCAGCTCGCGCTCACGCTGCTCGTCGAGGCGACTGCGCTGGATCGCCGTCGAGACGCTGCGCACCAGCACGTCGATCAGCGCCAGGTCGCCGGCGCCGGGCCGGCAGGGCTGCGGGTAGTACATCGCGAACGTGCCCAGCACCCGCCCGCCGGCGGCGAGGATCGGGGTGGACCAGCAGGCGCGCAGGCCGGCGTCCATCGCGAGCTCGCGGAAGCCCTCCCACAGCGGGTCCTCGGCGATGTCCTCGACGACCACCTGCTCACGGCGGTACGCCGCCGTGCCGCACGAGCCGACGGAGGGGCCGATCTCGAGCCCGTGCAGGGCGGCGTTGTAGTCGGCCGGCAGGCTCGGGGCCGCGCCGTGCAGCAGGTGCCGTCCGTCCTCGTCGACCAGCAGCACCGACGCGAGCAGCCCGTCGGTGGAGACGCTCTCCACGACCAGCAGCAGCGACTCCAGGGCCTGCGCGAGGGTCCGCCCCTCGGCCATGCCGGTGAGCAGGTCGAGCTGGGCGGCGAGCAGCTGCGTGTCCGGCCCCTCGCCCTCAGCCCGCCTGCGCAGTCGCACGGCTCAGTCCTCGGCCGGCTGACGCTCGGGCCGGCGCTCCGGCGTTGCCTCTGCGGCCGGGCGCTCCCGCTCGGGCTGCGGCTCCCGGGCCGGCTCCGGCCGGTGGTCGGCCGGGTGGTCCGCCCGGTGCTGTCCCGGCTCTGCGGCGGGGTGGTCCGCCCGGTGCTGCCCGGCGTCGCCGGCCGGGTGGAACCACGCGGCGGCGTTGTTGTCGAACGCCGGCAGGCCGCGGGTCTGGCGCAGGAAGCCCCACAGCAGCGGGCCGAGCAGCAGCATCGCGGCACCGATGATGCCGACCAGCTCGGGTGCGACGCCCAGCATCTTCAGACCGGTGAGCGTGAGCACGATGACGATGCCGCGGCGGATGACCGACTGCGAGACCCAGTTCGCCAGCCGGGCGCCCAGGAACGTGCCCGGCGTACCTCCTACGATCAACGGGATCAGCACCGCCCACTCGACGCCGCTGACGATCACGTGGCTGATCGCCGCGGACAGCACCAGCGGCACCGCCTGCACCAGGTCGGTGCCGACCAGCCGCAGCGCGCTCAGCGTCGGGTACAGCAGCAGCAACGCGACCATGATCAGCGAGCCGGACCCGACGCTCGTGATACCGACCAGCAGCCCGCCGACCGCGCCGACCATCAACGTGGGGACCGGTCGCACGACGGGATCGTCCTCGGGGATCACGTTGCCGGAGGTGACGAACCGCAGCTGCAGGTACATCCGCAAGGCGTACGTCGCCGCGGTGAACATCAGCGCGGCGCCGATCGCGTAGGTGAGGAAGCTGTCCTGCTCGCCGCCGCCGCCCACCGCCTCGATGATGAACGCGCCCGCGAACGCCGTCGGCACCGAGGCGACGATCAGCAGCCCGGCGAGCTTGAGGTTCGGCTTGCCGTGCCGCCAGTGCACGGTCGCGCCGACCGACTTGTTGACGCTCGCGGCGACCAGGTCGTTGGCGACGGCGGCGGTCGGGTTCACCCCGAGGAAGATCAGTGCCGGCGTCATCAGCGCACCACCGCCCATGCCGGTGAGACCGACGACGATGCCCACCCCGAAGCTGACCAGCAGCACCGAGAGCGCCGCGGTGGTGAGGAGCTCGTCCATCAGTCGCCCCTCGGGAGGTGTCCGGCCTCGTCGAGCCGGTCCAGCACGTCAGCGAGGGCGTCGTCGATGCTGCGGCCAGTGGTGTCGACCCGGACCGCGGCGTCGGCCGGCTCCTCGTAGGGCGAGGAGATCCCGGTGAACTCGGGGATCTGCCCGGCCCGCGCCTTGGCGTAGAGGCCCTTGCGGTCGCGGCGCTCGCACTCCTCGAGCGGTGTGGCCACGTGGACCAGCACGAACGCGCCGCCGGCCTCCTCGACCATCGCGCGGACCTGCCGGCGGGTGGCGTCGAAGGGTGCGATCGGGGAGCAGATCGCGACGCCGCCGTGCCGGCCGATCTCGGCGGCGACCCAGCCGATGCGGCGGATGTTGGTCTCGCGGTCCTCGCGGGAGAAGGTCAGCCCGGCCGAGAGGTTGCGGCGCACCACGTCGCCGTCGAGGCTGGTGACGGTCCGGTCGCCGCGCTCGAGCACCACGTCGTGCAGCGCCCGCGCGAGCGTGGACTTGCCGCTGCCGGAGAGCCCGGTGAAGAACACCACCAGCCCCTGCTCCCCGGGGCCGGGGCGGTCGCGACCGGCGATGGCCGCGACCTCCTCCGGCAGGTCGCCCTCGCCGGTGATCCCGACGACGTCGCCGGGCGCGTAGGCCGCGACCACCCGCTGACCGAGCGCGTGGTCGGCGGTGGCGTCCCCGCGGGAGGACAGCGGTGCTGCGGCCACGTGCGCGTCGGGGAGCAGCGCGGCGGCCGCCAGGGTGGCGCGCACCAGCGCCGGGGCGGACAGCTCGGGGGTGCCGTGACCGGTGAGGGCCAGCAGCAGCACCGGCTTGTCACCGGCGGCCCGGCGCACCAGGTCCAGGTCCGGCCCGGTCAGCGGCCCGGCCACCGGCACGGTGAGGACGTCGGCGCCGTACCGCTCGCGCACCTGGGCAGGGGAGAGGTACAGCGACCGGAAGGCGCCGAACTCGGGGTGCGCCAGCGGGGTGACAGCCCCCTCGATGCCGACCGCGCCCGCGTGACTCGGGTACGTCGACGTCACGGTGACCGTGGCCAGCGGGACGCCCTCGGGGTCCACCAGCTCGAGGGTGCCCGCGGCCTGCGCGGCGGCGGCGACCGCGGCCGGCGCCGACAGGGTGACCAGGCCGTCCGGCCCCTCGAAGCCGGTCAGCGGGGCGAGCGCGCCATGGGTCAGCAGCTCGAGGTCGTCGAGCTCGCGCGGAGTCGGGCAGTGCTGGGGCAGTGGCTCGGCGAGCGGCCGGGGCGGGGACTGGTCGGGCACCCGGTAAGTGTGCCGCACCCGGCTCCTCCTAGGGTCGGCGGCATGACTGCTCCAGTGCCGGTGGCCGAGATCGTCCGCTCCGGTTTCGTCGAGGGCCACCACTACGGCTCGGTGGTCGCGCTCGAGGCCGATGGGTCGGTCGCGTTCTCGGTCGGCGACGTGACCTCCCCGATGCTGCCGCGCTCGTGCAACAAGCCGGTGCAGGCGCTGGGGATGCTGCGCAGCGGTCTCGACCTCGACGGCCGGCTGCTCGCGCTGGCCTGTGCGTCGCACTCGGGCGAGCCGTTCCACCTCGACGGGGTGCGCAAGATCCTCGCCGGTGCGGGCCTGGACGAGTCGGCCCTGCAGACGCCCCCGGACCTGCCGCTCGACGACGCGGCCCGCGAGCAGTGGCTGGCGGCCGGGAACGCTCGCGAGCGGATCGCGATGAACTGCTCGGGCAAGCACGCCGCCATGCTCGCCACGTGCGTGGCCAACGGCTGGGACACCGCGGACTACCTGGAGCCCGGGCACCCGCTGCAGGTCGCGATCGCCGGAGCCTTCGCCGAGCTCACTGGCGAACCCGTCGAGGCGGTCGCGGTCGACGGCTGCGGCGCCCCGCTGCTCTCGACGTCGCTGGCCGGCCTGGCCCGCGCCTTCCGGACGCTCGCCATCGCCGTCGACGGGCCCGAGGCCCGGGTCGCCGGCGCGATCCGAGAGTTCCCCGAGTACACCTCGGGCAGCAGCCGCGACGAGGCGCGCCTGCTGCGGGCCGTGCCGGGCGCCATCGGCAAGGCGGGGGCCGAGTCGTGCTACGCGGTGGCGCTGGCGGACGGCCGGGCGGTGGCCCTGAAGACCGACGACGGGGCGCCGCGGGTCCGTCCGGTGCTGATGGCCGCGGCCCTGCGGCGGCTCGGCATCGACGACGTAGCGGGGGTGGACCTGGAAGAGGTGGCGGCCACCGGACAGCTCGACCTGCTCGGCGGCGGCCGGGTGGTGGGGGCCATCCGGTCTCTCTTCTGAGGCGTCGGTCCGGGCGCGCGGCCGTTGTCCCGCACCACCGCCGGCAGCGGTCTAGGCTGTCGCCCGGAGGGATTGCGGAGGGACCGCTGCACCGGCCCCGCCGGCACGAAGCGAGGAGCCACACGGTGACGGCCAAGCGCCCGGGGCGCGTCCAGCGCATCGCCTACGACGAGACGCCGATGAACGCCGCTCAGGTCGACGTCGAGTCGCGGATCGGCTGGCTGCTGGCGATGTCGCGGCTGCACCACCGGGACGGGTCGTTCCGCGACGGACAGGTCTTCGCCGCCGCGCTCGCCGCCGCGGGGGTGCCGGCCAGCCGCAGCGTGCTGTCGCGATGGGAGTCCGGCGAGATCCCGGTCTCCTACGAGGCGATGGCCGCCTACGAGCGGGTGCTCGGGCTCCAGGAGGGCCAGATCGCCTCGATCACCTCCTACATCGGCGCGATCATGCCCCGGGTCAAGACCCGGCTGGTGCGGCCCAGGCTCGACCCGGCCAGCCCCGCCTTCAGCGCCCGGCTCGACGAGCTCATCGAGCTCGCCGAGGAGGGGCACGCCCGGGCGCGGGACTGGCAGGAGCTCGGCTGGCACCTCGCCGCCGTGCCGGTGGTGCACCTGCGTGCGGACACCTGGGCGACGCTGTGCACGCGCCTGGTCTGGCTGGTGCCGCGCAGCGTCAAGCTCGCCTACCGCCAGTACAGCACCGCGGCGTTCAACTTCGCGCTGGTGCCGCGGGCCCAGGGCTTCCTGGTCGAGGCGATCGCGGCCTACGTCGCCGACCCGGACGTGCAGGTGATCACGAGCCCGGTGGGGCTGCTGGACCGGCTGCCCACCCGCGAGTCGGCGAAGCTGGTGCTCGACATCATCGAGGATCCGGCCAACGAGCTGGCGTTCTCCACCGGGGTGTGGCTGGCCGCCCAGAAGCTCCACAACGGCGACTTCACGCCACAGGAGCGCGACCGGCTGGACATGATCGTGCTGGCGCTGTGGCGGCGGGACCCCACGCGAGCCAGCGAGGACCTGGCGGAGCTGATCGCCGAGCTGCCCGAGGGCGTGCGCAACACCCTCGTGCACGCCGCCACCCGTGCCGGCCGGCGCAAGCTCGGCTACGCCGTCGAGCACGGCGAGGAGATCCCGGCCGCCCGCGCACGGGCGTTCGCCCAGCAGGTGGCCGACCACGCCCGGCGGCGGGTGCCGCAGGAGGCGGCCTACCACGAGGACCGGATGCTCACCCGGTTGGTCCGGGAGGCGTTGTTCCACCGCGACTCCGAGCGCCGGCACCTCGCCGCGCTGCTGGTGGCCTCGTCGCCCTTCGGGCAGGCGGTCACCGACTGCCTCCTGCTCGTCCTCGGCGACCGGGAGCAGCACTCGGCGTGGATGCGGCTGCGGATGGCGACGCTGGTGCGCTACCTGTCCGACGAGACCCACCGGCTGCGGATGCTCGGCCTGCTCGACGACGCCGACGAGGCGGTGCGCGCCCCGCTGATCCAAGGCGTCGGGCACCTGCCGCTCAGCCCGACCTCCGACCACGTCCTTCGGGCCTCGTTGGGCCAGGAGTGGTCGCTCGGGGAGCGGGCCAAGATGTACGCCCTGGGGATGTCGGGCTCGCCGGCCCTTCCCTTGATCGCTGCGTCGGCCTCGGCGCCCCCCTGGCAGCGCGCGGCGGCGCGGTGGTGGCACGCGCAGGGTCCGGCGTTGCGCGCATGAGGGCGTGAGCGGCGCCCTTCCCGGTGTGCCGCGGCGGGCTGCTGCTCGACGTACTGCAGGGCGGATGCTGCCAGCATGCGGGGCTATGGATGCAAACCTCCTTGTGCCAAGCGGCTTGTGTGCGATCACTCACGTCCGTAGGCCTTGCATATGCTTGCAGGAGTTAGCACTATGGAGACATGGCGAAGTTCGGAGTCGGTAAGACCGTCGGCACCCTCGGTGACTACCTCAGGGAGCAGCGCCTCGGCGCGCAGCTCTCCCTGCGGCAGCTGGCCGAGCAGGCCGGGGTCTCCAACCCGTACCTGAGCCAGATCGAACGCGGCCTGCGCCGGCCGTCCGCCGAGGTGCTGCAACAGCTCGCCAAGGCACTGCGGGTCTCCGCCGAGACGCTCTACGTGCGAGCGGGGATCCTCGACCCGGACGACGGCGAGGTCCGGTCGGTGGAGCTGGCGATCCTCGCCGACTCCGGCCTGACCGAACGACAGAAGCAGTCCCTGCTGGACGTCTACCAGTCGTTCCGGGCAGCGAACATCAACCCTGAGGAGGACTCAGATGAGTGACACCAAGACCCGTGGCTTCAAGCTCGACAGCACCGCCCTGTACGCCGTCGTCGGCGCCGGCGACCTGGCCGTCGGCTACGCCCGCACCGCCGCCGCCGAGGCCCAGGCCCGCTTCGGCCGGATCGACCTGGAGCCGAAGGCGCTGCGCGAGCACGCAGTCACCCTCGTGACCGCCCGTGTCGAGGAGCTCCAGGGCGACGCCAAGAAGGCCCAGGGCACGCTCGAGGCCCGCATCGCCGAGCTGCAGAGCGAGGCCAAGGCGCTCCCGACCCGGCTGCAGAAGGCCGTCAACGAGTACATCGGCGAGCTGACCGAGACTCTCGACGACCTCAACCGCAGCTACGAGCTGCTGGCCGACCGCGGCCAGACCTTCGTGGCCCGCGTGCGGGGCCAGGAGTCGACCCAGGAGGCCGAGAAGGCCGCCAAGACGACCAAGGCGAAGGCCAAGACCACCACCACGCAGGCGAAGAAGTCGGCGAAGAAGACCACCTCGACCGCGAAGAAGTCCGCTTCCTCCGCGGCGAAGTCGACCTCGGACGCGGCCAAGGCCGCCTCGGACTCGACCTCGAGCGCTGCGAAGAAGACGACCTCGACGGCCAAGAAGTCCGCCAAGCCGGCGACCTCCTCGGCGAAGGCCACCGCCTCGACGGCTCAGGAGACCGCCGCCGCGACCGTCCAGGCCGCCGGTGACGCCGCCGCCAAGGCCGGCACGAACGACAAGTAGGACACCGCACCCCGATTCGTCCGCGATCCCGAGGCAAGTTCGCTCGGGGCCACCGCGGACGAATCGGGGTTCGCTACGCTGGAGGGGTGTCGTTGTTCTCCAGCTTCCAGAGCCTGCTGCTGCTGACGCTCACCTTCGGACTCCTCGCCATGCAGGCGTGGGCGTTCGTCGACGCGGTCTCGCACCGCTCGGAGGCGTACGTCGCCGGGGGCAAGCAGACGAAGAAGATCTGGCTGGCCATCCTGGGCGTCGCGCTGGCCGCCCACATCGTGCTGCTCGGGAACCCCTTCCACATCGTGAACCTGCTCGGGGCCGTAGCCGCGATCGTGTACCTCGTCGACGCCCGGCCGGTGCTCCGCTCGCTCACCCGTCGCTAGGCCGCGCGTGCCGCCGGACCGTCGTCGGCTCGTCGGGCGCCTGCTGACGCCGGGCGGCCCGGGCCGATGAGTTCGACGGTCCCGTCCGGTCCGAATCCCTGAGCCTGTCCGCTGCCGCTCCGGCCCCTGGAGGTCCCGTGCCCTCGTCGTTCTTCCTCGAAGCGAAACCGTCGGTCGTCCCTGCTGGAGTGGGGCGATGACCACCCCAGCCCCGCAGCCGGCCGTCGAGGCCCAGGGCCTGGTGAAGCGGTTCGGCGACACGACGGCTGTGGACGGCGTCAGCTTCACCGTCCCCGAAGGCACCGTCCTCGGGCTCCTCGGCCCCAACGGCGCCGGCAAGACCACGACGGTCCGCATGCTCACGACCCTGTCGATCCCGACCGCAGGCACCGCCCGGGTGGCGGGCCACGACGTCGTACGGGAGCCGGACCAGGTCCGCCGCAGCATGGGCCTGACCGGGCAGGCCGCGACGGTGGACGAGTTGCTCACCGCACGCGAGAACCTCTGGCTCATCGGCCGGCTCTGCGGGCTGTCGCGTCGGCGGATCGCCGCGACGGGCGAGGGGCTCCTGGAGCGGTTCTCGCTCACGGAGGCGGCCGACCGGGTCGTCAAGACCTACTCCGGCGGCATGCGCCGCCGGCTGGACCTCGCCGTGAGCCTGATCGCCACACCGCCGGTCCTGTTCCTCGACGAGCCCACCACCGGGCTCGACCCCCGCAGCCGCAACGACCTGTGGCAGGTGCTGCGCGACCTGGTCGCGGAGGGCACCACGCTGCTGCTCACGACGCAGTACCTCGAGGAGGCCGACCAGCTCTGCGACGACATCGTGGTGGTCGACCGGGGCCGCGTCATCGCCCACGGCACCCCCACCCAGCTGAAGGACCAGGCCGGTCGCGCGTCGGTCGTGGTCACGCTCAGCGACCCCGCCGACCTCGGGCACGTCGAGCAGCTGGTGCGCGGCGTGGCCGGGGAGCTGTACGTCGAGCCGGCGGCCCGGCGGCTGACCGCCCCCGCCGACGGCGTCGCGGACATGACCCGGATCGGGCAGATCCTCGCCGACGCCGGGGTCCGCGTCGACGACCTGGGCCTGAAGCGCCCCAGCCTCGACGACGTCTTCCTGCACCTGACCGGACACCGGGCGGTCGACGGGTCTGCCGATGCCGGAGCCGCCGGCAGCCCTGACCTCGATGATCCAGCCGCCTTCGCCGACACCGCCGACACCGCCGCCGCCGCCGACACCGCCGACCGTCGCCCCGCCGCCGCCGCCGCTGCCGACGACGACGACGCCGACGACGCCATGGAAGGAGCCCGGCGATGACCGTGCTCGTGCAGCAGCCGAACACCGAGGGCGACGCCGAGCAGGGCCGCGAGGCGACCCAGCGGCTCTCGCTGCTGACGTCCTCCCTGGTGGTCGTGCGGCGCAACCTGATCCACATCAAGCGGATGCCGGAGATGCTGCTCGACGTCACGATCCAGCCGGTGATGTTCGTGCTGCTGTTCGCCTACGTCTTCGGCGGCTCGATCGACGTGCCGGGGTCGAGCTACCGCGAGTTCCTGGTCCCGGGGATCATGGCGCAGACCATCGCGTTCTCCTCGTTCGTCGTCGCCATCGGCCTGACCACCGACCTGAAGAACGGCATCGTGGACCGGTTGAAGTCGCTGCCGATCCACCGCTCCTCGATCCTGGTGGGGCGCAGCGTCTCCAGCCTGATCCACTCGAGCATCGGGATCACCGTGATGGCTCTGACCGGGCTGGTGGTGGGCTGGCGCATCCGCAACGGCTTCTGGGACGCGGTGCTGGCGTTCGCGCTCATGCTGGCGTTCGGCTTCGCCACGATCTGGGCCGGCATCCTGGTGGGCTCGTCGATGCGGTCGGTGGAAGCCGTGCAGGGCCTGATGTTCACCACGATCTTCCCGCTGACCTTCCTGGCCAACACGTTCGCCCCTACGGAGAACATGCCGACGTTCCTGCGGGTGATCGCGGAGTGGAACCCGCTGTCGGCGCTCGTGCAGGCGACCCGGGAGCTGTGGGGCAACAACGGGCTGCCGGCGCCCGACGACGCGGCGTGGCCGCTGCAGCACGCCGTGCCGGTGACGCTTTTCTGGTGCGTGCTGCTCACGGCGGTGTTCGCGCCGCTGGCGGTGCGGGCCTTCCGGCGGCGCTCGCGCGACTGAGCCCACCCGTCGTCGGGGCGCGTCGCTACCATCGGGGCCGGGCGGGGCCGCCGCCGCGACCGCTCGCCCGGAACGGGCGTCGTGTCTGGAGGGAGCTGTCCGTGCGACTCACCGTGGTGGAGGGCGACATCACCGCCCAGCAGGTCGACGCCGTCGTCAACGCGGCCAACCGCGGCATGCGCGGCGGGGGCGGGGTCGACGGTGCGATCCACGCCGCGGCCGGGCCGGACCTCCTGCGCGAGTGCGTGCAGCGGTTCCCGGCCGGGCTGGCCACCGGGGAGGCGGGCTGGACGGCCGGTCACCGGCTCCCGGCGAGGTGGGTGATCCACGTCGTGGGCCCGAACTGGCGGGCCGGCGAGCGGGACCGGTCGCTGCTGGAGTCCTGCTACGCCAACGCACTCGCCGTGGCCGACGAGCTCGGCGCCGGATCGGTCGCCTTCCCGCTGGTCTCGGCCGGCATCTACGGCTGGCCGCGCGAGGACGCGATCGCGACCGCGGTCGAGACCCTGCGCGCGGCCGGCGCGTCGGCGGCGGTCCAGGAGGCTCGTATCGTGGCGTACGGAGCGACGACGTACCAGGCGGTCAGGTCCGCCGTCGGGTCGTGAGCGCCCCCGCGGGGTCGTCCGGGTCCGGGTCCGGCGGGACGGCCGCGCGGGACTGTCCGGCGGGACCGGCGCGCTCGGGTCAGCGAGGCGCCATCCGCAGCGCGCCGTCCATGCGGATGACCTCGCCGTTGAGGTAGTCGTGGTCGATGACCGCCAGCGCCAGCTGG
The DNA here is from genome assembly GCA_963835385.1 of uncultured Actinomycetota bacterium. Classification (GTDB taxonomy): domain Bacteria; phylum Actinomycetota; class Actinomycetes; order Propionibacteriales; family Nocardioidaceae; genus Nocardioides_B. Next base: position 276,661 of record CAWIFK010000010.1, on the reverse strand, counting down.
GCGTACTCCTCGGCGCGGGCCAGCCGCTGCGGGAACGGGACGCCGGCGGCGAGGCCGGCGCGGAACTCCTCCGACACCGTGGCCAGCATCGGCGTCTCCACGATGCCCGGGGCGATCGTCACCACGCGGATGCCGTACTGCGCCAGGTCACGCGCCGCCGGCAGCGTGAGGCCGACGATGCCACCCTTGGACGAGGAGTAGGCCGCCTGCCCCACCTGCCCGTCGTACGCCGCGATGGAGGCGGTGTTGACGACCACGCCGCGCGCGCCGTCCTCGAGGGGTTCGGTGGCGGCGATCTTCTCCGCGGCGAGGGTCAGCACGTTGAACGACCCGATCAGGTTGACCTTGACGACCGTCGCGTAGAGCTCGAGGTCGTGGACGCCCTTCTTGCCGAGGATCCGGGCCGACGGCGCGATGCCGGCGCAGTTGACGACCGCGCGCAGCGGGACGCCGGCGCCCGCGGCCCGGTCGACCGCCGCCTGGACCTGGGCGGGGTCGGTGACGTCCGTGGCGACGTAGGTGACGCCGTCCACCTCGGGCGCCTCGTCGATCTTCAGGTCGAGCGCGAAGACGTGCGCCCCCTGCTTGGCCAGGGCCTGCGCCGTGGCGGCCCCGAGGCCGGAGGCGCCGCCGGTGACGATCGCGGCGGTGTTGTCGAGCTGCATCAGTTCTCCTGCACGGTCGGTGCGACGGTGACGGTGCCGCTGCGCACGCCGGTCCTGGCGAGCGCGCGGCCGATCACCATCCGCTGGATCTGGTTGGTGCCCTCGAAGATCTGCATGACCTTGGCCTCGCGCATGTAGCGCTCGACCGGGAAGTCACGGGTGTAGCCGTAGCCGCCGAGCACCTGCACGGCGTCCGTGGTGACCTTCATGGCGTTGTCGGTGGCGACCATCTTCGCGATCGACGCCGGGGTGGAGTAGGCCAGCCCCTGGTCCTTGAGGCGCGCCGCCGCGAGGTACGTCGCCCGCGCCGACTCGACCGCGGCGGCCATGTCGGCCAGCACGAAGGCGAGGCCCTGGTGCTCGATGATCCTCTGGCCGAAGGTCTCGCGCTCCAGCGCGTAGGCCACGGCGGTGTCGAGTGCCCCCTGCGAGAGCCCGGTGGCGACGGCGGCGATCCCGAGCCGGCCGGCGTCGAGCCCGGCGAGCGCGATCTTCAGGCCCTCGCCCTCCTCGCCGAGCCGGCGCTCGGCCGGGATGCGGACACCGTCGAGGCGCATCGTCGCGGTCGCCGAGCCGGTCAGCCCCATCTTCCGCTCCGGCGGGTCGGCGGTGAGGCCCGCGGCGTCGCCCGGGACGAGGAAGCAGGAGATGTCGCGTCGACTGTCCGGGCCCTCGCCGGTGCGGGCCATCACCTTGTAGAAGTCGGCGTGGCCGCCGTGAGTGGTCCAGGCCTTCGCGCCGGTGAGCACGTAGTCGTCCCCGTCGCGCACTGCGCGGGTCGTCATCGCAGCCGGGTCGGAGCCGGCGTGCGGCTCGGAGAGGCAGTACGCCCCGAGCAGCTCGCCGCCGAGCATGTCGGGCAGGAAGCGCTGCCGCTGCTCCTCGGTGCCGCGGGTGAAGAGCCCGAAACAGCTCAGCGCGTGGACGCTGACGCCCACGCCGACGCTGCTCCACACGGCGGCGATCTCCTCCAGCACCTGGAGGTAGACCTCGTAGGGCTGGCCGCCGCCGCCGTACTCCTCGGGGTAGGGGAGCCCGAGCAGCCCGGCCCGGCCCAGCAGCGTGAAGACGTCGCGCGGGAAGGTCTCGGTGGCCTCGGCCTCCGCGGCGCGGGGAGCGAGCTCCTTGGCGGCGAGGTCGCGGACGAGGCCGATCAGGTCCGCCGCCTCCTCCGTGGGCATCACGCGGTCAGCAGGCATGGCCAGCATGGTAGTTGGACGTCCGAGTATCCCTCCAACCGGCGGGCTCGTGGCCTGCGGCGGCGCGGCCGCGAAGGGGTCAGCCGTCGGCAGGCGCGAGCAGGACGCCGCCGAGGTGGAGCAGCTGCTCGCGCAGCTCGGCGTCGCCGACGTCCTCCAGGTCCGGGTCGGCAGCCGCCTGGGCCAGGCCCGCGCCGGCCACCGCCACGGCGCACCGGCGCCGGGTGTCCGGGTCGGGCCCCCGCAGCGCCGCCGCGAGGCGCCGGGTGAGCGGGCGGAACTCGGTGTGTGCGTCCAGGATCCGCCGCAGCTCGGGGTCGCGGGCGACGGTGTCCATCACCTGCCGGTGGTCGATGATGAGGTCGACCAGCCCGTGCAGCGCGACGTCGGCCGCCGCGGCCGGTGTCGGCGCGGCCTCGGCGGTGGCGAGGAAGGTGCGCATCTGGGCGAACGGCGCCTCGACGACCGCGAGCACGATGTCGTCCTTGGCCCGGAACTGGTAGTAGACCGCGGCCTTCGTGACCCCGAGGTGGTCGGCGATCATCTGCAGCGACGTGCCGCTCACGCCGTGCACGGCGAAGAGCTCGAGGGCGGCGCCGATGACCCGGCCGCGCCCCTGACCGCGCGGTGCGTGTGGTCTCGCCATGTCGCCGTACCTCTTCCTCGCCGAGCCGTGCGCCGGGTCCGCCCCGGTCGCGTGAGGTCCCGCACGGTAGCACCTTCAGTTAGCCGATCGGCTTGTTTCAGTCTAGCCGATCGGATAACTTTGCTGGGTCAGCCCGGCGTGCGCCGGGACCCGCACCGTGCACCTGGAGATTTGCGAATGGCCACCTTCCTCTACCGGATCGGAAGCCTCGGGTTCCGGCGCCGCGGCACGGTCGTGTCGGCGTGGGTCCTGCTGCTCGCGGTCCTCGGCGGGCTGCTCGCCGCGGCCGGCACCGCGCCGACCTCGAGCATCAGCATCCCCGGAACCGAGTCGCAACGCGCCCTGGATGCGCTGGCGAAGGAGTTCCCGCAGGCGAGCGGCGCCTCCGGCACAGTGGTCATCCGCGCACCCGAGGGGGAGAGCGTCCTCGACCCCGCCAACCGGGACACCGTCGGTGCGGTGGTCGAGGAGGCGAACCGGCTGCCGGGGGTGGTGGGCGCGCTCAGCCCGTACGACACCCGGGCGGTGAGCCGCGACGGTCGCTACGCCCTGGTCACCGTCGCGTTCGCCGAGCCCGCGGACGCGCTCGCCGACGACCAGCGTGCCGCCTACGAGGCAGTCGGTGACGACGCGCCCGACGCCTGGTCGGTGGCCGCGGGAGGCGAGCCGCTGATGACCGAGCCCGAGGTCGGCTCCACCGAGGCCATCGGGGTCGCGGTGGCCCTGGTCGTGCTCGTGGTCACCTTCGGCTCCCTGGTAGCGGCCGGCATGACGATGCTCAACGCGCTGATCGGCGTCGGCGTGGGCATGCTCGGACTGCTGCTGGTCGGGCACGTGGCGGACCTCACCAGCGTGACGCCGGTGCTCGCGCTGATGCTCGGACTCGCGGTCGGCATCGACTACTCGCTGTTCATCACCTCCCGCTACCGGCACAACGTCGATCTCGGGCTCGACCGGCAGGAGGCCGCCGGGAGGGCGGTCGGCACCGCCGGGTCGGCGGTGGTGTTCGCGGGGCTCACGGTGATCATCGCCCTGGCCGGTCTCTCCGTGGTCGGGATCCCGTTCCTCACCTCGATGGGACTGGCCGCCGCCGGCACCGTCGCGGTGGCGGTACTGGTGGCCGTGACGCTGCTGCCCGCGCTGCTGGGGTACGCCGGGGACCGGGTGCTCTCTCGCCAGCGGCGCCGGCCCGCCCGCACCGGGACCCACCGCGCGGACGTGGAGGACGGCGCCACCCGGCGCGGGTTCGCCTGGGCCCGGACGGTCCGGAAGGCACGCGTCCCGGTGCTGATCGTGGGGGTTCTCGCGCTCGGCGTGCTCGCCGTGCCCGTCCTGAGCATGCAGCTCGCGCTGCCCGACGACGGTACGGCGCCGGAGGGCACCAGCAAGCGCGAGGCCTACGACCTCATCGCCGAAGGGTTCGGCGAGGGCTTCAACGGCCGGCTCGTCATGGTCGTGAACGGCGACAGCGCGGCGACCGTCCAGGCCGCGGTGGACCAGGCCACCGAGGTGGTGTCCGGGACCGACGGCGTGGTGAGCGTGGCGCCGGCGCAGCCCAGCGCCGACCAGGAGACAGCCCTGGTCGGCATCGTGCCCGCCTCCGCACCGGACGACGAGGCCACGTTCGAGCTCGTGCGCGACCTGCGCCGCGAGCTCGCTCCGGTCGCCGACGCCGCCGGGGCCGACATCTCGCTCACCGGCGCCACCGCCCTCGGCGTGGACATCTCCGACAAGCTCCGCGACGCCCTGCCGGTCTACCTCGTGCTGGTGGTCGGGCTCAGCTTCGTGCTGCTCATGCTGGTGTTCCGCTCGGTGCTGGTGCCGCTGAAGGCGACGGTCGGCTTCCTGCTCACCGTCGGCGCCACGTTCGGCGCGACCGTCGCCATCTTCCAGTGGGGCTGGGCCTCCGGGCTCGTCGGCCTCGACACCGCCGGGCCCCTGGTCAGCTTCCTGCCGATCCTGCTGATCGGGATCCTGTTCGGCCTGGCGATGGACTACGAGGTCTTCCTGGTCTCGCGGATGCGCGAGGACTTCGTGCACGGCGCGAGCGCCGAGGAGGCAGTCCGGTCCGGCGTGGGGCACGGCGCCCGCGTCGTGGCCGCTGCCGCCCTGATCATGGTCGCGGTGTTCGCCGGATTCGTGCTGGTCGAGGACCCGATCATCAAGTCGATGGGCTTCGCCCTGGCGTTCGGCGTCGCGGTGGACGCGTTCGTCGTCCGCCTGTCGCTGGTGCCCGCGGTCATGTCCTTCCTCGGCGACCGCGCGTGGTGGCTGCCGCGCCGGCTGGACCGGCTGCTGCCGAACGTCGACATCGAGGGCGAGAGCCTGCGCGGCGACGAGCCCGTCGAGGAGCGTCAGCCGGTCCCGGTGCGATAAGCCGGTCCGGGTCCGCCGATGGGGACCGGCGACAACGGCGGTGGGTGCATGCGCTGCCGCGCGCCGGCGTGGGTACCGGCGCGGACAGGACGGCGAGAACCAGGGCCGTCCTGGACGCCGGTGCCTAGACAGCTGTGTGAGGGTGAGTGCCATGCGGGTGGCCCTGATGGTGACGTGTCTCAACGATGCTCTGTTCCCCGACGCCGGCAAGGCCGTCGTCACGCTGCTGCGGCGCCTGGGGGTCGACGTCGAGTTCCCGGCGTCGCAGACCTGCTGCGCGCAGCCGATGGTGAACACCGGCTACCTCGACGAAGCGGTGCCGGTGGTGCGCACCTTCGTCGACGCGTTCGCGGGCTACGACTACGTGGTGGCGCCGTCGGGCTCGTGCACCGGCTGTGCGCGCCACCAGCACTCGATCGTCGCCCGGCGGTCCGGGGACCCCGGGCTGGTGCGGGCGGTCGAGGAGACCTCGCCGAAGGTGCTCGAGCTCTCGGAGTTCCTCGTCGACGTGCTGGGCGTCACCGACGTCGGCGCGTCCTTCCCGCACACCGTGACCTACCACCCGACCTGCCACTCGCTGCGGATGCTCGGCGTCGGCGACCGGCCGCTGTCGCTGCTGCGGGCGGTCCGCGGCCTGCGGCTCGTCGAGTTGCCGGCGGCCGAGTCCTGCTGCGGCTTCGGCGGCACGTTCGCGGTCAAGAACGCCGACACGTCGGTGGCGATGGGCGCCGACAAGGCCCGCAACGTGGTCGCCTCCGGTGCCGAGGTGCTGGTCGCCGGCGACTCCTCGTGCCTCATGCACATCGGCGGGATGCTGTCGCGGCAGCGAGCCGGCGTACGCGTCCTGCACCTGGCCGAGGTGCTCGCCTCGACCGCGTCGACGAGCGGTGAGCATCCCGTCGACGCCGCGTCCCCGGGCGCACGGGCGGAGTCACTGGTCGGGTCGTCCTCGGGGCATCCGGCGCCCGGGACGGCCGCGCCCGAGTCGGTGCAGTCGGGGGAGGGGGAGCGATGAGCGGCACCTTCGTCGGGATGCCGGCGTTCCCCTCGGCGGCGCGTACGGCGCTGGCCGACACCCAGCTGCGGGCCAACCTGTCGCACGCCACTGCGACGATCCGGGCCAAGCGGCTGCGGGTGGTCGCCGAGGTCGACGACTGGGAGGAGCTGCGCCTGGCCGGTGCGGCGGTGAAGGACAACACCCTGCGCCACCTCGACGAGCACCTCGTCCGGCTCGAGCAGACGCTCACCGAGCAGGGCGCCGTCGTGCACTGGGCGCGCGACGCCGACGAGGCCTGCCGGATCGTCGCCGAGGTGGCCAAGGAGCACCAGGTCGACGAGGTCGTGAAGGTCAAGTCGATGGCCACGCAGGAGATCGGGCTCAACGAGGCGCTCGAGGCCGAGGGTATCGCCGCCTGGGAGACCGACCTCGCCGAGCTGATCGTGCAGCTTGGCGACGACCTGCCCTCGCACATCCTGGTGCCGGCGATCCACCGCAACCGGGCGGAGATCCGGCAGATCTTCCTCGACCACATGGCCGGCGCCGGGCGCCCGGCGCCGCAGGACCTCACCGACGACCCGCCCCGGCTGGCCGAGGCCGCGCGGCTGCACCTGCGGGAGAAGTTCCTGCGCGCCAAGGTCGCGGTCTCGGGCGCCAACTTCGCGGTCGCCGGGACCGGCTCGCTGGTCGTCGTGGAGTCCGAGGGCAACGGCCGGATGTGCCTGACGCTGCCCGAGGTGCTGGTCTCGGTCGTGGGCATCGAGAAGGTGGTGCCCACGTGGACCGACCTCGACGTGTTCCTCTCCCTGCTGCCGCGGTCCTCGACCGGCGAGCGGATGAACCCGTACACGTCGGTGTGGTCGGGCGTCACCCCCGGCGACGGCCCGCAGGAGGTGCACGTGGTGCTCCTCGACAACGGCCGCACGCGTGCGCTGGCCGACGAGGTGGGGCGCCAGGCGCTGCGGTGCATCCGCTGCTCGGCGTGCCTGAACGTCTGCCCGGTCTACGAGCGCACCGGCGGCCACGCCTACGGATCGGTCTACCCGGGACCGATCGGCGCGATCCTCAACCCGCTGCTGCACGGTGTGGGCGTCGACGAGCAGACCGACTCGCTGCCCTACGCCTCGTCGCTGTGCGGCGCGTGCTTCGAGGCCTGCCCCGTCCGGATCGACATCCCCTCGGTGCTGGTCGACCTGCGTGCCCAGGTGGTCGACGCGCATCGCGGTCGGGGGCAGGGCGACGCAGCGGTCGCCGACGGTACGGCGGGCCGCGGCGCCGCCCGGGAGGGTGCGACCGCGCCCGCGCCCGCGGCCCGTCGCCGGCCGCACCTGCCGAAGGGTGAGGCGGTGGCGATGAAGGCGACGACCTGGGTGTTCTCCTCCGCGCGCCGGATGGCTGCCGCCGAAGCGGCGTCCGGTCTCGCCGGCCGCGTGGCCGTCCGGCTCGGACGACGTACCTCGCCCGGCGGGCGCCGTGCGCTGTCCCGCCTGCCGGGACCCGGCGCGGCCTGGACCGACGCCCGGGACCTGCCGGCGCCGCCGGAGGAGTCGTTCCGGGCGTGGTGGAAGCGCACCGACGGCGGCCGCAAGGAGGAGCGATGAGCGCGCGGGAGGAGATCCTGGGCCGGGTCAGGTCGGCGCTCGAGGGCACCGAGACCGGCGAGGTGCACGTGCCGCGGTCCTACCGCTCCCGTCCCGCGGTGGCGGGCGGCGTCGAGCTGTTCGTCGACCGCGTCGAGGACTACCGGGCGACGGTGACCCGGGTGCCGGACGACGACGGCGTGGTCGGGGCGGTGCTCGCCGCGCTGCCGGACGGCGCCCGCGTGGTCGTCCCGGCCGGCCTGCCGTGGGACCTCGCCGGCGCCGCCGACGGCACCGTCGACGAGGCGCTGGCGGCGACCGGACTCGACGTGGTGGTCGACGGCGGCGCGGACCGGCAGAGCCAGCACGGCGACGGCCAGCAGGGGCAGGGCCAGCACGGCGACGGCAGGGAGGGCGACGGGCGGTCCGCCGGGGACGCCGGGACGCCGGTGCTGCCAGTGCTGTCGGCGCCGGAGCTCGACGGGATCGAGGCCGTCGTGACCGCCGCCGCGGTCGGCATCGCCGAGACCGGGACGATCGTGCTCACCCACGGGCCCGACCAGGGGCGGCGCGCCATCAGCCTGGTGCCCGACCTGCACGTCTGCGTGGTGCGGGCCGACCAGGTCGTCGCCGACGTGCCGGCCGCCGTCGCCCGGCTCGACCCGACGCGCCCCCAGACCTGGATCAGCGGGCCCAGCGCCACCAGCGACATCGAGCTGAACCGGGTCGAGGGGGTTCACGGGCCGCGCACGCTCCACGTCGTGCTGGTGGGCTGACCCGCACCGACCCCGCCGAGGTCGGAGGTACGACGGCCGGAGCGGGGTACCGTCCGGTCCATGACGGACACCCGCGCGCCCGGCCAGTCCGGACCGGCCGGACCGGCCGGACCGGCCGGACTGGCCGGACTGCCGGCCGACATCGTCCTCACCGATCCGGACGTGATGGCCGGCTACGCCCGTGACCAGAGCCGGTTCACCGAGCACGCGATGCCGGTCGCGGTCGTGATGCCGCGCAGCACCGACGAGGTCGCGCAGTGCCTGCGGGCGGCGCACGCGGCCGGCCTCCCCGTCGTCCCGCGCGGCGCCGGTAGCGGACTCGTCGGCGCGGCCAACGCCTCGGCCGGATCGGTCGTGCTGTCGCTGCACCGGATGGACCGGATCCTCGAGGTCAACCCGGCCGACCGGCTCGCCGTCGTACAGCCCGGAGTGGTGACCGCCGATCTGCGCGCCGCCGCGCGCGAGGCCGGGCTGTTCTACCCGCCCGACCCGGGCAGCGTGGAGCTCGGCACCGTGGGCGGCAACGTGGCGACCAACGCGGGCGGGATGTGCTGCGTGAAGTACGGCGTCACCGGCGACTTCGTGATCGGTCTCGAGGTGGTGCTCGCCGACGGACGGGTGATGCGCACCGGACGCCGGACGGTCAAGGGCGTCGCCGGCTACGACCTCACACACCTGTTCGTCGGCTCCGAGGGGACGCTCGGCGTGGTCACCGAGGTGACCGTGCGCCTCGTGCCCGAACCGCTCGCGCCGCAGACGGTCGTCGCCTCGTTCGCGAAGCTGCAGGACGCGGGCGCCGTGGTCTCGGAGGTGGTCGCCGCCGGGCTGACGCCGTCGCTGCTCGAGATCCTCGACCGCACCACGGTCCAGGCCGTCGACGCCATGTCCGGCATGGGGCTCGGCGAGGAGGTGGCCGCGCTGCTCCTCGTGCAGAGCGACGACCCGCACGCCGACGACCTGCTCGCCCGGATCGAGGAGATCTGCGGCAGGTGCGGCGCCGTCGACCTCGCCCGCAGCTCCGACCCCGACGAGGCGGCGCTGCTGATGGAGGCGCGCCGGCTCGCGCTCCCGGCCCTCGAGCGGCTCGGGGACTGGTTGCTCGACGACGTCGCCGTGCCACGTTCGCGCATGGTCGAGTTCATCGCCGCCGTCGAGCAGATCGGGGAGCGGCACGGGGTCACGATCGGCGTCTTCGGGCACGCCGGTGACGGCAACCTGCACCCCACCCTGATCTTCGAGGACGCCGTCCCGGAGAGTCGTACGGCGGCGCTGTCGGCGTTCGACGAGATGACCCGCACCGCCCTGGAGCTCGGCGGCACCATCACCGGCGAGCACGGGGTCGGCCGGCTGAAGCGGGACTGGCTGCGCACCGAGCTCGACCCGGTGGCGCTCGACGTGCACGCGGCGGTCAAGGCCGCCCTCGACCCGACCGGGATGCTCAGCCCCGGGTCGATGCTGCCCTGACGCCGCTGCCCTGACGCCCCGCTGCCCGCTGCCCTGACGCCCCGCTGCCCGCTGCGCTCAAGGCCACCTGCTCGCTGCCCCGCAGCCCCGGCCGGCCGCTGCGCTCAGGGCCCCTGCCCCGCCCCCGCTCCGCGTGGCCTGCACTGGCGGGGACAGGCGAGCGATCGGGGTAGCGACATCGTCCACGTGGACGGAAACGGTCGCGTTCTGGGCTGTTCGGGCAACCGTTGCCGTCCATGTGGCCGACACCTGCGCAGGCAGAGCCGTCGGCAGGATCGTCCCCGCACGATCGGGGTGGGTCGGGCGTTGCAGAGGGGACGGGTCGGTGGGGTCGGGCGCTGCAGACGGGGCGGGTCGGCGCGGCTCGGCGGGCAAAGCGGGCGGGTCGGCGGGGTGGTCTAGCCACGCCGCCGTACCGGACGCCTGCCCGCCCATCGCGGGGGTACGGCACGCCACGGTCACTTTCCGTCACTCAGTCAGAGTCGTGCGAATCGAAAAGAAGATCGGCCACAGGCATTGTGGTCCCGGCCACACTGGCTTTACTGTTCCGTTGGACAGAAGATGCCTTCCACGATGCGGAAACTCCTGGGGGGCGGCAGGGACTTCGACGAGGGAGACGCCATGGACACGCCCGACGGCATCGAGATCACCGGCCCGATGCACGACCGGTTCGACGAGATCCTCACCCCGACCGCGCTGGACCTCGTCGGCATGCTGCACCGCGAGCTCAACGGCCGCCGCAAGGAGCTGCTCGCCGCTCGCAGCCGACGGGTGCAGGACCTGGCCGACGGCGGCACCCTGGCCTTCCTCGAGGAGACCCGGGAGATCCGGGAGGACGACTCCTGGCGGGTCGCGGCCCCGGCTCCCGGGCTGGTCGACCGCCGCGTGGAGATCACCGGCCCCACCGACCGCAAGATGACCATCAACGCGCTGAACTCCGGCGCGAAGGTGTGGCTGGCCGACCACGAGGACGCCAACACGCCGCTGTGGGAGAACGTCGTCGGCGGCCAGCTCAACCTGCTCGACGCGGTCGAGCGCAACATCGACTTCACCAGCCCCGAGGGCAAGAGCTACGCGCTCAAGGGCGGCGACCTGGCCACGATCGTGGTCCGCCCCCGCGGCTGGCACCTGCCGGAGAAGCACCTCACCGTCGACGGCGAGGAGACCTCGGGCGGGCTGGTCGACTTCGCGCTGTACCTGACCGCGTGCGGCCAGAAGCAGCTCGACAAGGGCTTCGGCCCCTACTTCTACCTGCCGAAGATGGAGTCCCACCTCGAGGCGCGCCTGTGGAACGACGCGTTCAACCTCGCCCAGGACCACCTGGGCATCCCGCGCGGCACCATCCGCGCCACCGTGCTGATCGAGACCTACCCCGCGGCGTTCGAGATGGAGGAGATCCTCTACGAGCTGCGCGAGCACTCGGCGGGCCTCAACGCCGGCCGCTGGGACTACATGTTCAGCGTGATCAAGAGCTTCCGCACCCGGGGCGAGGACTTCCTGCTGCCGGACCGCAACTCGGTGACGATGACGGTGCCGTTCATGCGCGCCTACACCGAGCTGCTGGTGCGCACCTGCCACAAGCGCGGCGCGCACGCGATCGGCGGCATGGCGGCGTTCATCCCGAGCAAGGACCCCGAGGTCAACAAGGCCGCCTACGAGAAGGTGGCGGCCGACAAGGCCCGGGAGGCCGGTGACGGCTTCGACGGCTCCTGGGTCGCCCACCCCGGCATGGTGGAGATCTGCAAGGAGGAGTTCACCAAGGTCCTCGGCGAGCGCCCCAACCAGCTCGACAAGCTGCGCGAGGACGTGCACGTCACCGCCGAGCAGCTGCTCGACGTGCGGTCCACCCCCGGTGAGGTCACCGAGGACGGGCTGCGCAACAACATCAGCGTCGGCATCCAGTACCTCGAGTCCTGGCTGCGCGGCAGCGGCGCGGTCGGGATCAACAACCTCATGGAGGATGCCGCCACCGCGGAGATCTCCCGCAGCCAGGTCTGGCAGTGGCTGCACAACGGCGTCGAGCTGAGCAACGGCCACCAGGTCACCCGCGAGCTCGTCGAGTCGATGATCGAGGAGGAGCTGGCCGCGATCCGCGAGAAGGTCGGCGACGAGTCGTTCGAGAAGGGCCGCTGGGACGACGCCCGGGCCACGTTCACGGAGATGGCCCTCGCCGACGAGTACGCCGACTTCCTCACCCTGCCGGCCTACGAGCGCATGCCCTGACACGGGGGAGGGGGCTCCGATGAGCGGCACGCACGGCACCACCACGTCGGCCGGACCGACGACGGACCAGGTCCCGCCGGAGGCCACCGCGGCCACCGGCGAGAGCGGCACCCGGCAGGCAGCGATCGACGCCGTCACCCGGCGGGCCCGCGAGGTGATCCCCGACGAGGGCATCATCAGCGACCACCAGCGGCTGCGGACCTACGAGTGCGACGGTCTGGCCCACTACAAGGTCACCCCGGCGCTCGTGGTGATCCCCGAGACCACCGGGCAGCTCGCTGCCGTGGTGCGGGCGTGCGCCGAGCACGAGCTGCCGTTCGTCGCCCGCGGCTCGGGGACCGGCCTCTCCGGCGGGGCGCTGCCGCGCGCCGACGGGATCCTGGTCGTCACCTCCCGGATGCGGGGGATCCGGGAGGTACGCCGCGACGACCAGCGCGCCGTCGTGGAGCCGGGCGTGATCAACCTCGACGTCACGCGCGCCGCGACGCCGTACGGCTACTACTACGCACCCGACCCGTCCAGCCAGCAGATCTGCTCGATCGGCGGCAACCTCGCGGAGAACTCCGGCGGGGCGCACTGCCTGAAGTACGGCTTCACCACCAACCACGTGCTCGGCGCCGAGCTGGTCACCCCCGACGGCGACGTCGTCGAGCTCGGCGGCCTGGCGCCGGACGCGCCCGGCTACGACCTGCTCGGCGCGGTCGTCGGCTCCGAGGGCACCCTCGGCGTCGTCACCGCGGCGACCGTCCGGCTGGTCCGCGCTCCGGAGGAGGTGCGCACCCTTCTCGCCGGGTTCGAGTCCACCGACCACGCCGGCGCGGCGACCAGCGCCATCATCGCGGCCGGGATCGTGCCGGCGGCCATCGAGATGATGGACGCCCTCGCGATCGAGGCGGCCGAGGAGGCCGTGCACTGCAACTACCCCGCCGGTGCCGGCGCGGTGCTGGTGATCGAGCTCGACGGCGCAGCGGTCGAGGTGGAGCACGAGTTCGGCGAGGTGGAGCGGCTGTGCCGCGACGCGCACGCCTTCGAGATGCGCGTCGCCACCGACGCCACCGACCGCGCGCTGATCTGGAAGGGCCGCAAGTCGGCGTTCGCCGCGGTCGGCCGGATCAGCCCCGACTACATCGTCCAGGACGGCGTGATCCCCCGGACCGCCCTGCCGGAGGTGCTCCGCGCGATCGCCGAGCTCTCGGAGTCCTCGGGCGTCCGGGTCGCCAACGTCTTCCACGCCGGTGACGGCAACCTGCACCCGCTGGTGCTCTTCGACGAGTCGGTCGAGGGCGCCGGCGAGGCGGCGGAGAAGGTCAGCGGCGCCATCCTCGACCTGTGCATCGGCCACGGCGGCTCGATCACCGGGGAGCACGGCGTCGGCATCGACAAGGCGGCCTACATGCCGCGGATGTTCAACGACGACGACCTCGACACGATGCAGATGGTGCGCTGCGCGTTCGACCCGCAGAGCATCTCCAACCCCGGCAAGGTCTTCCCGACACCGCGGCTGTGCGGGGAGAGACCGGGCAGGCGCACGGGTGTCCACCCGCTGCAGGAGTCAGGACTGGCGGAGGTCTTCTGATGAACCGACGGGGGAGCGGTACGGCGGCCGGGGCAGACCGGCAGGTCGGACCGGCCGAGGTCGCGGGCACGGCCCGCTCGGCGCTGGAGCAGGCGTGCGGCGAGGTCCGCGAGGCCACGTCGGACGACGCGGTCGACGGCGTCGCACCGGCGCTGGTGGCCCGGCCCGCCTCGACCGAGGAGGTCGCCGAGGTCATGCGGGCCGCCGCCGCCCACGGCCTCGCGGTCGTGCCGCGCGGCCGGGGCACCAAGATCAGCTGGGGCCGCCCGCCCGCGCGCGCCGACGTGGTCGTCGACCTCAGCGCGATGGACCGGGTGCTCGACCACGCCGCCGGCGACCTGATCGTGGAGACGCAGGCGGGAACGCCGCTCTCCGAGGTGCAGGCGGCGGTGTCCGGGGCCCGGCAGCGGCTGGCGGTCGACGAGACCGTGCCCGGCGCAAGCATCGGCGGCACCCTCGCCGCCGGCACCAGCGGGCCCGGCCGGATGGCCACCGGCACGATGCGTGACCTGCTGATCGGCGTCACGGCGGTCCGCGCCGACGGCGTGGTCGCCAAGTCCGGCGGCCGGGTGGTCAAGAACGTCGCCGGCTACGACCTCGGCAAGCTCGTGCACGGGTCGTTCGGCACGCTGATGGTCGTCACCGAGGCGCTGTTCCGGCTGCACCCGCTGCCGGCGGCGCGGCGCTTCGTCAGCGTGGCGGTCGACGGGCCGGCCGACGCCCACCGCCTGGCCCAGGCGATGATCCACTCCCAGGTCGTCCCCGGCGGGCTCGAGGTCGACGCCCCTCCGGAGGGCCCGTTGACCCTGACGGTGCTGCTCGAGGGCATCGAGGCCGGCGTCGAGGGCCGCACGGCCACCACGCTGTCGCTGCTCGGGGACGCCGCGCAGGCCTCCGACGACGTACCTCCCGGCTGGGGCGAGCTGCCCTGGTCGCCCCAGCCGCACGGGGCCGGGGCCGGAGGCGGCGAAGACCGGGTGACCGCGCTCAAGCTCGCCTTCGCGCTGTCGGGCCTCCAGGACGTCCTCCGCGCGGCTGCGGACGCGCCGGTGCCGGTGCACGTGCGCGGCTCGGCCGGCGTCGGCGTGGCGTACGGCGCCCTGCCGGCCGGCACCGACCCCGCCGCGGCCGCGGCCACCGTCGACCGGCTGCGCGCGGCCTGCCTGCGCCACGGCGGCGGCCTCGTCGTGCTCGACGCCCCCGCCGACGTCAAGGACGCCGTCGACCCGTGGGGACCGCTCCCGGCGCTGGACCTGATGCGCCGGGTCAAGGACCAGTTCGACCCCGACCACCGGCTCGCCCCCGGACGCTTCGTGGGAGGCATCTGAGCATGACCCAGACCCGAGAGAACCACCGCGACACCGGCCCCGACGAGCACCGGGCCAGCTCCGGCGACGCCGTACCCGACGCCCCGCTGGTCGACCTCGGCCTGCCCGTCCCGCGCGGCGCCTTCGACGAGCACCACCCGCCGGACCCGGCACTCGTCGGCGACTGCGTGCACTGCGGGTTCTGCCTGCCGACCTGCCCGACGTACGTGCTGTGGGGCGAGGAGATGGACTCCCCGCGCGGGCGGATCCACCTGATGAAGCAGGGGCTCGAGGGCGAGCCGATGAGCGACTCGATGGTCCAGCACTGGGACCGCTGCCTGGGCTGCATGGCGTGCGTGACGGCCTGCCCCTCGGGCGTGCAGTACGACCGGCTGATCGAGCAGACGCGCGCTCAGGTCGAGCGCCGCCACGACCGGACCGCGGCCGACAAGGCGCTGCGCGGGCTGATCTTCTCGCTGTTCCCGCACCCCAGGCGGCTGCGGCTGCTGCGCGGACCGCTGCGCGGCTACCAGGCCTCCGGCCTCGAGCGGCTGGTGCGCCGCACCGGGCTCCTCGAGCGGCTCGCACCCCAGCTGGCCGCGATGGAGAGCCTCGCGCCGCGGCTCGGCAAGCCCGAGCGGCTGCCGCAGCGCGCCCTCCCGGCCGGCGAGAGGCGGATGGTGGTGGGGATGCTCACCGGCTGCGTGCAGCGCGAGTTCTTCCCCGGCGTCAACGCCGCGACGGTCCGCGTGCTGCAGTACGAAGGCTGCGAGGTGCTGATCCCGCAGAGCCAGGGCTGCTGCGGGGCACTGTCGGTCCACAACGGGCGAGAGGGCGAGGCCCAGCGCTACGCCCGCGACCTCGTGGACTCCTTCGAGGAGGCCGGTGTCGAGCGGATCGTCGTCAACGCCGCCGGCTGCGGGTCCACGATGAAGGAGTACGCCGACCTGCTGGCCGACGACCCGGCGTACGCCGAGCGCGCCCGGGCGTTCGCGGAGAAGGTCCGCGACGTCTCGGAGCTGCTCGTCGAGCTCGGCCCGGTCGCGACCAGGCACCCGCTGGAGGTCACCGTCGCCTACCACGACGCCTGCCACCTCGGACACGCCCAGGGCATCCGCAGCCAGCCCCGCGACCTGCTGCGCGGCATCCCCGGCATCGAGCTGCGCGAGATCGCCGAGGCCGAGCTGTGCTGCGGCTCGGCCGGCATCTACAACATCCTCAACCCCGAGCCCGCCCGCGAGCTCGGCGACCGGAAGGCCGCGAACATCGTGGCCACCGGAGCCGAGCTGCTGGTCACGGCGAACCCGGGCTGCCTCATGCAGGTGACCGCTGGACTGCAACGGATCGAGCGGTCCGGTCACACAGGTCATCGCCTGGGCATGGCCCACACGATCGAGGTGCTCGACGCCTCACTGCGCGGCCTGCCCGCCACCACCCTGACCGGCCGGGCCGTGTCATCGGAAGTTCCCACCACTCATCACATCCAGGGGTAGTCAGGACATGTTCCAACAGACACTGGACCCGGTCTCCGGGTCACTCGGGCTCAGCGCACTGTGCGCGGCGCTGCCGCTCGTCACGCTGTTCGTGCTGCTCGGCGGCCTGCGCACCAAGGCGTGGATCGCCGGTGTGGCCGCGCTGGTCGTCGCCCTCGTCGTCGCCGTGCTCTTCTTCGAGATGCCGACCGGCCAGGCGGTGCTCGCCGCCACGGAGGGCGCGGCGTTCGGCTTCTTCCCGATCCTGTGGATCGTCATCAACGCCATCTGGGTCTACAACCTGACGGTCGTCAGCGGCCACTTCGAGGTGCTGCGGCACTCGTTCGAGTCGGTCAGCGCCGACCACCGGATCCAGGCGATCATCATCGCGTTCTGCTTCGGTGCGCTGCTCGAGGCGCTCGCCGGGTTCGGGACCCCGGTGGCGATCACGGTCGTGATGCTGATGGCGCTGGGCTTCGAGCCGATCAAGGCCGCGGCCGTCGCGCTGATCGCGAACACCGCCCCGGTCGCCTTCGGCGCCCTGGCGACCCCGATCGTCACGCTGGCCACCGTCACCTCCGGCGTGAACGACAACCCCGGCCTGACCGTCGACACCCTGGGTGGCATGGTCGGCCGGCAGACCCCGATCCTGGCCGTGTTCGTGCCGCTGGTGCTGGTCTACGTGGTCGACGGCCGGCGCGGCCTGCGCCAGACCTGGCTGCCGGCTGTCGTCGCGGGGCTCTCCTTCGGCGTGGCACAGTTCCTCGCCGCCAACTACGTCTCGGTGCCGCTGACCGACATCATCGCCTCGCTGGTCGCCGCCGCCGCCGTCGTACTGCTGCTGCGGGTGTGGCAGCCGGCCGAGGAGTTCACGCATGGCGAGACCGCGGGTGCCGGTGCAGGTGCCGGTGCAGGTGCAGGGGCCGGCGCAGCCGGGGGCCGCGTCACCGCCAACGCCGGCACCGGCAACGTCGGGCGCGACCGGGCCGAGGCGTCCGGGTCCGGCCCGGCGGCCGCCGGTGGCGCCGGGACGGCGACCGTCGGGAGCGGTCCCTCGGTGACCGACCGTGGCGAGATCTGGAAGGCCTACGCGCCGTACCTCATCATCATCGCCATCTTCGCGATCACGAACATCACCGCGGTGAAGGAGGCGCTGGCCGAGAAGCCCTGGACCTACGCGTTCCAGTGGCCGGGCCTGGACCTGCGCAACACCGCCGGTGACCCGCTGTCCTCGATGACCTACAACTTCAACTGGCTGCCGGCCGCGGGCACGCTGATGATCATCGCCGGCATCCTCACCGCGCTGTTGCTGAAGGTGTCCCCGGCGCGCGCCCTCAAGGCGTACGTCGACACCTACATCGAGCTGAAGTGGGCGATCGTCACGGTCATGGCGGTGCTCGCGCTGGCCTACGTCATGAACTCCTCGGGCCAGACCACCACGCTCGGCGCCTGGCTGGCGGGAGCGGGCGGGCTGTTCGTGCTGATCTCGCCGATCCTCGGCTGGCTCGGCGTGGCAGTCACGGGGTCCGACACGTCGGCGAACGCGCTGTTCGGCGCGCTGCAGGTCCAGACCGCCGCACGCACGGGGCTGGACCCGGTGCTGATGGCCGCAGCGAACTCCTCCGGCGGCGTGCTAGGCAAGATGGTCAGCCCGCAGAACCTGGCGATCGCGGCCGCCGCGGTCGGCATGGCCGGCCGGGAGGGCGACCTGTTCCGTAAGGTGTTCGGTTGGAGCCTCGTGCTCCTCGCGTTCATGTGTGTCATCGTGGCGCTGCAGTCCACGCCGGTGCTGGACTGGATGGTGCCCTGAACGACGCACGTGGAGGCAGACCCGCCGTGACATCGCAGGCAGGGGAGCGACCCACAGGCCGCCCCCTGCCTGCGGGCGAGGCGGACGGAGCACGACAGGGCGGGGCCGGTGCTGCCGGCCCCGCCCGGCCCGTCTCGGGGGCCGCTTCGTCGGCGCCGGTGCGCGCCGCCCGGAGCGGCGGGGTCCAGTCGGTCGACCGGGCGCTCGACCTCCTCGAGGCGCTGGCCGGGGCCGGCCACCCGGTGGGCGTCGGCGAGGTGGCGGCGATGACCGGCCTGCCGCAGGGCACGGCACACCGGTTGCTGCGCACCCTGCAGTCGCGTGGCTACGTCCGGCACGACGCCGCCCGGAAGTACTCGCTCGGCGCCGCGGCCCTGCGGCTCGGCCGCCCCACGCATCGCAGCGTCGCGCACAGCGCCCGGCCGTACCTCGCCGAGCTGGTGCAGGCCACCGGCGAGACCGCGAACCTGTCGGTGCTCGAGGGCGACGACGTCGTCTACGTCGCCCAGGTGTCCTCGCCGCACACCCTGCGGATGTTCGCCGAGGTCGGCCGGCACGTTCCTCCGCACAGCACGGCCTCCGGCAAGGTGCTGCTGGCCGGCCTGCCCCCGGAGCGCGCCGCCGGCGTCGTACGGCGGCTGCCGCTGCCGCGGCTGACCGAGACCACGATCACCGACCCGGCCGACCTGCTCGCCGAGCTCGACCGCGCGCGGGAGCGGGGCTGGGCGGCCGACGAGGGGGAGCAGGAGCGGGGCGTGCGCTGCGTGGCCGTCCCGGTCGGCCGGGGCGACGACGTGGTCGCCGCGATCTCGCTGTCCGGCCCGTCCGAGCGCTTCGCCGGCGCCGCCCAGGACGGGCTCGTGGAGCAGATGACCGAGGTGGCGCGGGCCCTCGCCGCCGAGGTGCTGGGCGCGGACTGAGCCCTGGTCCACCGGGGTGGTCGGCCGTGCCTCCCGTGGTCACCGTGGGGACGCCGAGATCCGCATCAACGCGCGTGAGGCAGCCGCACGCACGCGGGCGGAGGGGTCCTCCTGGAGGTCGACGACGGTCAGGAGCGTGTCTTCGAGCCGGTGCCGGGCGACCACCTTGAGCGCCATCTCGCGCACCCGCCAGGCGTCGTCGTTCAGCGCCGTCTCCAGCGACCCGGTCGCCACGTCGTCCCACGCCCAGAGCAGCCCGCGTGCCGCCCACACCCGCAACCAGTAGGGCGCCCCGGCCGGCTCGCCGGTGACGACCCAGCGCGCCGGAGGGCCGCCCAGGGCGAGGACCAGCTCGGCGTCGGCGTCGCCGCCGCGGAGCAGGTCCATGCATCCGGCGACGACGGCGTCCTTCCCGCGACGTGCGCACTCCTGCTCGATGCTCTCGCGGGGCGTCCTGCCCCAGACCGACGGCGCGCTCACCGGCTCAGGATAGGCCTCGGCCGTCCGCGCCGGCGGCGCCGGCGGCTCGTCGCAGGAGCGGCGCGGGGAACCCCTCGCACGCGACCGCGGTCAGGCCGAAGCCGCCCGGGCGAGCAGCACCACACCGAGCACCAGCACCAGCAGGTGCACCGACCGCTGGAACCTGTCGACGGGGATCCGCCGGTGCAGTGCCCGGCCGAGCAGCGCGGCCAGCACGACCACCGGCAGCGACACCGCGACGAGCACCGGCAGCCTCCCGCTCCACAGGCCGCCGAGCGCCTGCCCGCCGACCACCAGCACGCCGGCGACCAGGAAGAAGACGTGCAGGGTCTCGCGGAACATCGCCGGCGACCAGTCGCGCCGGGTGCCGTAGACGACCACCGGGATGCCGTGGAACCCGTAGGCGCCTCCCAGGCTGCCGGCCACGACGCCGACCGGCCAGGCGACCCTGACCGGGGCGGTCGCCGCTGGCCGGCGGGAGGCAGCGGCGTACCACCCGTAGCCGACCAGGAAGCAGCCCAGCGCCGCCGCCACCACCGGTTCGGGGACGAGCAGGACCAGCGCGACACCGATCGGGACACCGGCCAGCGCGCCGACCGACAGCCGCAGCAGCACCGCCGTGTCGACCGACCCCGTCCCGCCGGCGATGCCGAGAACCGCCAAGGTGAGGCTGACGATCGCGATCAGGGACGCTGCCGTGGGCAGCCCGATGGGCAGCAGCGCGAGCAGCGGCATGGCGACCAGCGCCTCGCCGAAGCCGAACGTCGCGCGGGTCAGCGCGCCGGCGAACACGACCAGCGCCACCAGGGCCACCACCCCACCCGAGACCACCTCCCGACCCTATCCGCGACCTCGGCGGCCTGCGCCTCGGCTCGCGGTGAGACGGCCACCGCAGATCGAGACGGCCCCCCGCTTACGATGCGGCGCGTGCAGAGCGATCGGCCGGCCGGCCACGTCCCCGGGACCTCCCGCTGACCGACGTACTCCTCGGCTTCGCGACCCTGGTGGCGGTCATCGCCCTGGGCTCGCTGCTCGGCCATCTCGGCGTGCTGGACCTGCCGGCCCAGGTCATGCTGTCGCGGCTCTCGTTCCTGGTCGCCTCGCCGGCGCTGATGGTGACGGTGCTCCAGGACACCGACGTCGCGCAGGTGTTCTCGCGCAGCCTGGTGGCCACCGCCGCCGCCGTGCTGGTCACCGGCGTGGTGTACGTGGTCACCGCCCGGCTGGTGTGGCGGCGCCGAGGCCCCGACCTGGTGCTCGGCACGCTGTCCTCGGTGTACGTCAACGCCGGCAACCTCGGCCTGCCCATCGCGGCGTACGTGCTCGGGGACGCCTCCCTGATCGCCCCACTGCTGCTCATGCAGATCCTGGTCATCCAGCCGGTCGCCCTGGGGCTGCTGACCACCATGACCGCCGACACTCCGGCGTCGGCCGCCACGATGCTGCGCCCGCTGACCATGCCGCTGACCGTCGCCTCGATGCTCGGCCTGCTGCTGGCGGTCACCGGGTGGCGGCTGCCGGTGGTGGTGCAGGACCCGCTCGAGCTGGTGGCGGCGATGGCGGTGCCCACGATGCTGCTGGCGTACGGCGTCTCGCTGCGACTGGGCCCGCGCCCCGGCAGCGGCGGCTCGTTCGGCGAGACGGCGCTGACCTCGACGTTGAAGCTCGGGCTGCAGCCGCTGGTCGGCTGGGTGGTCGCCCGTGCGGTCCTCGGCCTGGAGGGGGACGTCCTGCTCGGCGTGGTGGTGCTCGCGGCGCTGCCGACCGCCCAGAACATCTTCGTGCACGCCACCACCTTCGACCGCTCCACCGTGCTGGTGCGCGACACGATCTTCGTGACCACGGTGCTCTCGCTCCCCGTGATCGTCGGGATCGCAGCGCTGCTGCTCTCCTGACCCCGGTCGCGGCCGGCGCGTCGGTCATTGAGCGGCGCCGCCGCGACCGTCCGACATGCACTCGACCCGGCTGGGCGGCCCGGGCGAGCCTGCTCGCCAGCGTCGAGGTGGCCGAGTGCATGTTCGACGGGACCGGCAGTCAGCGCGCGCCGGCCCGCGGGTGCCGGGGGTGGCCGCGTGCAGGGGACCGGCGGTCAGCGCGCGCCGGCCCGCGGGGGGTCGAGATGGCCGAGCGGCTGGTGCAGGACGCCTGTGGACGACCGTTCGCGTGGCGCGGGCGGCCACGGCACGCTGAGCAGGTGCGAGCGGAGCGGGCATTGGAGCGGCTGGGCGGCGTTGCGACGACGCAGCAGCTGGTGCGGCTGACGACGAAGCGCCGGATCAGGTCCGCGGTGCTCAGCGGCCAGGTGGTCCGCGACAACCGGGGCCGCTACTCCCTGGCCGGAGTCGCGGAGGCCTTGCGAGCCGCCAACCGGCTGAGCGGCGTCCTGGCCGAGGACAGCGCTGCCCAGCACCACGGCTGGCAGCTCAAGCACCGGCCACCGTCTCCGTGCATCGCGGTGCCGCGCAACCGGCACCTCACCGCCGACCGGACCCAGGGCATCCGCGTCCGGTTCCAGGACCTGGACCCCGACGACGTGTCCGGACTGGCGACGAGGCCGATGCCGACGGTGATCCGGTGCGCGGCCCGGATGCCGTTCGACGAGGCGCTCGTGATCGCGGACTCGGCGCTGCGCAGCGGCTCGGTCACGAAGGAGGGTCTCCTCAGCCGCGCCCACCGGGAGCCGGACCGGTACCGGGCGCGCTGCGTGCGCGTGGTCGAGGCGGCGGACGGCCGCGCCGAGAGCGCCCTCGAGTCCCTGGTGCGAGCGATCGCATCCGAGGTGCGGGGCCTCCGGGTCGAGCCCCAGGTCTGGCTGGGTGACATCGGCCGTCCGGATCTCGTCGACCAGCGCCTCGGCCTCGTCATCGAGGCGGACTCCTTCGAGTTCCACGGGAGGCGCCGTGCGCTGGTGCTCGACTGCGAGCGCTACAACGCCCTCGTCATGGACGGGTGGCTGGTGGTCCGGTTCTCGTGGGAGCACGCGATGTTCCGGCCCGACTACGTGCGGTCCGTGCTGACGGCGCTGGTCGCGATGCTGTCCGGGCAGCCCGTCCGACATGCACTCGCGGCTCCGTCGCTGCGCCGCCCCGCCTGAGCGGCAGCGCGCCGGCTGGCGAGTGCATGTCCGGGGGGCGCGTCGGCGGCCCGGCCCTGCGCCGCGCGTGGGCGGCAGCACGCCGGCCGTCGAGTGCATGTCCGACGGCCGCGTCGGCGGCCCCGACCGGCGTCCTAAGGTGGAGGGCATGGCCACCATCGCGACCACCAACCGGGTGGACCGGGACGAGCTGCTCGACTTCGCCCGCACCCGTCACCAGCTGACCCTCGTCACCACCAGGCGCAACGGCCGCCCGCAGATGTCGCCGGTGTCGGGCGGCGTCGACGCCGAGGGCCGGATCGTCGTCTCGACGTACCCCGACCGCGCGAAGGCGGTCAACCTGCGCCGCGACCCGCGGTGCTCGGTGCTCGTGCACTCCGACGACTGGAGCGGGCCCTACGTCCAGGTCGACGGCACCGCCGCGGTCCTCGACATGCCCTCGCCGGAGGCCGAGGAGGGGCTGGTGGAGTACTTCCGGTGCATCAGCGGCGAGCACCCGGACTGGGACGAGTACCGCCAGGCGATGCGCCGGCAGGGCAAGTCCCTGATCCGGATCACCGTCGACTCCTGGGGGCCGATCGCCACCGGCGGCTTCCCGCCGGACCGCGCGCCCCGTTGACGCGGGCCGGCCGATCACGCCCCCGCCCGACCGGGCTCCCGAGCACCCGAAGCCCCGGCACCGGTCGTCCGCAGCCGGCCAGAGCCGGGCGAGGGAATGACACGCCCGGGTCACGGCGTTGCCGCCTCCATGCCCGCCCGCGACGTGACCGAGCCCGCCCCCGCCGAGGCGGGCACCGCCCCTGCGCCCGAGCGCCCGGCGGACGAGCGCGCCACCACCCCGCCGTCCGGGCGGCCCGGCGCCACCGACTCCCGCCGGGTCTCGGTGCTGGTCGGCCTGCTCTTCGGCCTGGCCGGGCTCGGCAGCTCCTCGGCCGCGATCGCCCTGCCCACGCTCGCCGACGGGCTGGGTGTCAGCACGGGCGTCAGCGCCTGGGCGGTCAGCCTGTACGCCTTGATGCTCGCGGTCGCCACCGCCGTCTACGGGCGCGTCTCGGACCTGGTCGGCATCCGCGCCCCGCTGCTGTTCGGGGTCGCGCTGATGACCGTCGGCGCGGTCGCCGGGGCGCTGGCGCCCAGCTTCGGCGTCCTGCTCTCGGCGCGGATCCTGCAGGGCGCCGGCGCGGCCGCCGTCCCGACGCTGGGCGTCGCGGTGATCAGCGCACGGTACGCCGGGGCCGACCGGTCCGCCGCGCTCGGCCGGGTCGCCGGGGTGGCGGCTGCGCTGAGCTGCCTGGGTCCGCTGGCCGGCGGCGCGGTCGAGGAGCTGCTCGGCTGGCGGGCCGTCATCGCGCTGCCGGTGCTCGGCGCCCTGCTGGTGCCGCTGCTGTGGCGCGCGCTGCCGACCGACGGCAGCGGCGCCCGGCTCGACCTGTGGGGCGCCGTGCTGGTCGCCGGCACCTCCGCCGGCCTGATCATGCTGGTGCAGTCGCCCTCGACCGGTGCCGTCGTGGCGCTCGCCGGGGCGGTGCTGCTGGTGCTGGGAGTGCCGGCCGTCGCCTGGTGGGTACGGCGCCGCCCGCACGGATTCCTGCCGCAATCGGTCCTCAGCAACCACGTCGTGGTCCGCAGCGCGGTGGCGGCGGCAGCGGTCCCCGGCTCGTGGTTCGCGCTGCTGATCGCCGTGCCGGCCGTGCTCGTCGCGGAGGGCTGGGAGCCCTGGCAGGTCGGAGTTGCGCTGCTGCCCAGCGCAGTGACCGGGCTGGCCGCGCCGCGGATCGCCTCGCCGGTGCTCGACCGCATCGGCGGCACCGCCTCGCTGGCGGTCGCCGGCTCGATCGTCGCGGTCGCCCTGGTGATCGCGGCCGGCGGCGCCGGGACCGGCTCGGCCGTGCTGCTGGTGGCCGCGGTCGTCGCCGTGACGTTCGCCTTCGGCCTCGGGCAGCCGGCCCTGATGGCGGTGGTCGGTGACGCCGTCGACGACGACGTGCGGGGTGTCGCGCTGGGCCTGGCCACGCTGATGTTCCTCGTCGGCGGCGGGATCGGCTCGGCGGTCGTCGGCGGGCTGGCGCACCCGCTGGGGATGCCCGGCGCGCTGCTGCTGCTCGCAGGGCTCGCCCTGCTCGGACTCACTGCGCTGCTGCCGTTGCGGCGCGCGGCGGTCGAGCAGCCGGACTGACGCCGCAGCGGTCACACCTGGCCCAAAGCGGCGTACGGGGCGAACGCGGCGAAGCGCCGCTGCGACTACGGTGTCGGGATGAACCTGCGGATGCTGCTGAACCGGGTCACCGGCGCCTTCTGGACGCTTCCGGCTCTCGGGGCGGTGCTCGCCGCTGCACTGGCCCTCCTCGCGGTGTGGCTGGACCGGGCGCTCGGCGGCACGTTCGGGCTGCTGTTCGCCGGCGGCCCGGAGTCGGCACGCGCGATGCTCGCGGCCGTCGCCTCCTCGGTGCTCACGTTCGCGGCACTGACCTTCTCCATCACCGTGGTGGCCCTGCAGCTGGCCTCCAGCCAGTTCTCGCCGCGGGTGCTGAGCTCGCTGCTGCAGGACCGGTGGACGCAGACGTCGCTGGCGGTGTTCGTCGGCTCGTTCGTCTTCTCCCTGCTGGTGCTCCGCGAGGTCCGCGGCGGCGAGAACAGCTTCGTGCCGGGTCTCGCAGTCGGTCTCGCACTGCTGCTCGGGCTCGCCAGCATCGGCACGCTGGTCGGGTTCATCCACCACATGGCGCAGTCGCTGCGGGTGGTCACGATCATCGACCGCATCCACGACCAGACGCGGGGCGCGATCGAGGCGTGGTACGCCGACGACGACCGCGGCGGCGGCGCCGGCCGGCTCGTGCCGGGGGAGGGCGTCGCGGTCGCCACTCCGGGGGACGGCGTGCTGTCGTGGTTCGACCGGGACGCGATCGTGGAGCGCGCGGAGGACCAGGACGTCACCGTGGAGGTGCTGGTGGCGCCCGGGAGCTGGGTCTGCGAGGGGCAGCCGGTGCTGCTGGTCCGGGGCGGCGAGAACGACCCGGACGCGACGGCGCGGCTGCGCTCGTTCATCGGACTCAGCAACGAGCGGGACGTCAAGCGCGACCCGGCGTACGGCTTCCGGCAGATCATCGACATCGCCGAGCGGGCACTGTCCCCGGGCGTCAACGACCCCACCACCGCCGTGCAGTGCCTCGACCGGGTGCACGCGCTGCTGCGCCGGCTGGCGCGCCGGGACCTGGCCGTCGGGGACACCATCGTCGACGGCACCGTCCGGCTGCGGATCCCGGTGCCGACCTGGGCCGACTTCCTCGCGCTGGGGTGCGACGAGGCGCGGCACTGGGGAGCCAGCTCGCTGCGGGTGCACCGCCGCCTGGAGGCGATGCTGCGCGACCTTCTCGACCTCGTCGACGGCGACCGGGCCGACGACGTGCTGCGCCAGCTCGAGCTCCTCCGGCGTCGCCGCGAGGACGTGCCCGACGGCGAGCTCGAGGCTGTGGCGGCCGCCGGGGACCCGGCCGAGCGACTCCTCGGGATGTCAGCCGGGTCACGTTGAGGCAGGCGCCGCCTGGGAACACTGGACACATGACTTCCACGACCCAGATCCGGCTGGCCGCTCGTCCGGTCGGCGAGCCCGACGACAGCTGCTTCGAGACCGTCAAGGCGGACCTCCCCGAACCGGGGGAGGGCCAGCTGCTGCTGCGCACGGTGTACCTCTCGCTCGACCCCTACATGCGCGGCCGGATGAGCACCGCCCGTTCCTACGCCACCCCGCTCGAGATCGGCGACGTGATGCTCGGTGGCACCGTGTCCGAGGTCGTCGAGTCGCGCTCGGACGACGTCTCGGCCGGCGACATGGTGCTGTCCTTCTCCGGCTGGCAGACCCACTCGGTCGTGGACGCCGGCGCCGTACGGCGGCTCGACCCGTCGGCCGCGCCGGTCTCGACCGCCCTCGGGGTGCTCGGCATGCCGGGGTTCACCGCCTACGCCGGCCTGCTGGAGATCGGCCGGCCGAAGCCGGGGGAGACCGTCGTGGTGGCGGCCGCCACCGGCCCGGTCGGGTCGGCCGTCGGCCAGATCGCCCAGGTGAAGGGCGCCCGCTCCGTCGGGATCGCCGGCGGGCCGGACAAGCGCCGTGCGCTGACCGAGGAGTTCGGCTTCGACGTCGCGCTCGACCACCGCTCGCCCGACTTCGTCGAGGACCTGAAGGCCGCCACGCCCGACGGTGTCGACGTCTACTTCGAGAACGTCGGCGGCCCCGTGGGGGACGCGGTGTTCCGGCGCCTCAACACCTACGCCCGGGTGCCGGTGTGCGGGCTGGTCGCCAACTACAACGCCACCCAGGCCCCCGACGGCCCCGACCGGCTGCCGGCCCTGATGGGACAGATCCTCTCCCGCAGCCTGACCGTGCGGGGCTTCATCCAGGACGAGTTCACCCGGACGCACGGGCGTGACTTCGTCCGCGACATGACCGAGTGGGTCCGCGAGGGCCGGGTGCGCTACCGCGAGGACGTCGTCGACGGGCTGGAGCAGGCACCCGAGGCGTTCCGCGGCCTGCTGCGCGGGTCCAACTTCGGCAAGCTGCTCGTCCGGGTGGGCGAGGACCCCGCGGCCTGAGCCGACGCCCCCGCGGTCCCGGACGTAGCGGTGCCCGGACGCCACTCGCGCGTCCGGGCACCGGTCGTCAGACGGACCGCACAAAGGACCGCTCAGATGCGGACCCGCTCGCCCGGCTCCGCGGCGGCCACCTCGGCCGGCGTGCCGGACATCTCGTCCGCGGGGTCGTCGAGCATCGTCGCCTCGTCGAACGGGGCGTCGCCGGCCAGGACCGCCGTGAGCCGCTCCTTGTCGAGGCTGCCGGTCCAGGTGCCGATGACCACCGTGGCGATCGCGTTGCCGGCGAAGTTGGTCAGCGCGCGGGCCTCGGACATGAACCGGTCGATGCCGACGATCAGGCCGACGCCGTCGAGCAGCTCGGGCCGGTGCGAGGCGAGGCCACCGGCGAGCGTGGCGAGGCCGGCGCCGGTGACGCCCGCGGCTCCCTTGGAGGCGACGATCATGAACACCAGCAGGGAGACCTGCTCGGTGAGGCTCAACGGGTCGCCCATCGCGGAGGCGATGAACAGGGAGGCCATCGTCAGGTAGATCGCGGTCCCGTCGAGGTTGAAGGAGTAGCCGGTCGGCACCACGACACCGACGGTGGTGCGCTCGACGCCCGCGTGCTCCATCTTGGCGATCAGTCGCGGCAGCGCCGACTCGGAGGAGGACGTCGACAGGATCAGCAGGAACTCGCGGCCGAGGTAGCGCAGCAGGCTGAACACGTTGACGCCGGCGGTCAGCCGCAGCACCGCACCGAGCAGCACGAACACGAACAGCGCGCAGGTGATGTAGAAGGCGATCATGATCACCGCGAGGCTCTTCAGCGCGTCGACGCCGGTCTCCCCGACCACCGCGGCGATCGCGCCGAAGGCACCGATCGGTGCCGCCCACATGATCATCGCCAGCACCCGGAACACCAGCCGCTGCAGGTGACCGATGCCCCGCAGCACCGGCTGTCCGGCCGCGCCCATGGCCTGCAGTGCGAAGCCGATCAGCAACGAGACCAGCAGGGCCTGCAGCACCTCGCCGGAGGTGAGCGCCGAGAGCAGGGTGTCGGGGATGATGCCCAGCACGAAGTCGGTCGTCGAGCCTGCCTCGCCGGCCTGCTCGGCGCCCGCCGCGGCGACCTGGTCGGTCAGCTGCAGGCCGCTGCCCGGGTTCAGGATGTTGCCGACCAGCAGCCCGATGCCGAGGGCGAACGTCGACATCACCAGGAAGTAGCCGAGGGCCAGGCCGCCGACCCGGCCGACGCTGGCGGCGCTGCGGACCGAGCCGACGCCGAGCACCAGCGTGCAGAAGATCACCGGCGCGATCATCATCTTGATCAGCGCCACGAACGCGCTGCCGATCGGCTTCAGCTGCACGGCGAAGTCGGGAGCGACGAAGCCGACGACGATGCCGAGCAGCACCGCGACGATCACCGCGAGGTAGAGGTAGTGCGTGCGGTCGCGTCGAGGCGCCGTCTGGCTGCCTGCGCTCGCGCCGGTGGGGTGTGCCATGGTTCCTCCGTCGTGCGTCATGGATGGTCGTCGGACCACCTCTGACACCATGCTGTGAGCTGCTGTGACGGCCGTCACCGTTGTGTTCGTTGAGTTCACCGTCCAGCCCGACGCGAGGAGGCGTTACGTGCGGTCGCGCGACCGGTCGCTGGCGCAGCAGATCCTGGTGCTGCAGGTGCTCACCGTGCTCCTCGTCGTGGCCTCGGCCGTGGCGCTCGCCTACGTGGACACGCGACGGGACCAGATCGAGAGCGCCCGCACCCGCTCCGTGGACATCGCCGAGGCCGTCGCCGACTCCCCGACGGTGCTCACCGCCCTGCGCAGCCGGGACCCGTCGGCGGTGCTGCAGCCCTACGCCGAGCAGGTCCGCCGCGACACCGGCACCGACTTCGTCGTGGTCATGGCGCTGGACCGCACCCGCTACACCCATCCGGTCAGGTCCCGGATCGGCGAGTCCTTCGTCGGCGACCTCGGCGGTGCGCCGCAGGGCGAGGTGTTCACCCAGGAGTACGCCGGCACGCTCGGCCCGTCGATGCGCGCGGTCGTCCCGGTGCGCGACGAGGCGGACGTCGTCGCGCTGGTGTCGGTGGGCATCACGCTGGACCGGATCAGCCGCCAGCTCAACGACCGGCTGGTGCCCATCGGTCTCGCCGCCCTGGCGGTCCTCGCCGTGGGCGGTTCCGGCGCGTGGCTGATCAGTCGCCGGCTGCGGCGCCAGACCCACGGGCTGGGGGCGGCCGAGATCACGCGGATGTACGAGTACTACGACTCGGTCCTGCACGCCGTGCGCGAGGGCCTGCTGCTCCTCGACGTCGACGGCCGGGTCCGGCTCGCCAACGACGAGGCGGTGCGGCTGCTCGGGCTCGGACCGGCCGGGGAGGGCGCGCCGCCGTACGACGGTGCCGGCCGCCGTGTGGTCGGCCGGTCGGTCACCGAGCTGGGCCTGCCCACGGGCCTTGCCCGCACGCTCGGGGCCGGTGCGACGGAGCCGGACGAGATCCACCTCGTGGGCGACCGCGTGCTCGTGGTGAACCAGGCCGAGGCGCGCTGGCAGGGCCGCGTCGTCGGGTCGGTGGTGACGTTCCGGGACCGTACCGAGCTGCAGGCGGTCTCGGGCGAGCTCGACACCGTGCGCGGGCTGACCGAGTCGCTGCGCTCGCAGAACCACGAGGCCGCCAACCGGCTGCACACCGTCGTCTCGCTGATCGAGCTCGGCCGGGTCGACGAGGCGGTCGGGTTCGCCACCGAGGAGCTCGCCTCCGCCCAGCTGCTCACCGACACCGTGGTCGGCGCCGTGGAGGAGCCGGTCGTCTCGGCGGTGCTGCTCGGCAAGTCCGCCGAGGCCGCCGAGCGCGGGATCGACCTGCAGGTCGACCCCGCGAGCCGGGTGGAGGGGCTGCCGGTGGAGAGCCGTGACCTGGTGACCCTGCTCGGCAACCTGGTCGACAACGCCCTGGACGCCGTCGCCGGGCAGGGGGAGCGCCGGGTGGTCGTCCGGGTGGTCGCCGACGCCGACGTGCTGGACCTGCGCGTGGACGACAGCGGTGCCGGCGTCCGCGAGCAGGACGCCGGGCTGGTGTTCGAGCGCGGCTGGTCGACCAAGTCCGGCGGTGGCCGCGGGCTCGGGCTGGCGCTGGTGGGGCAGACGGTGCGGCGCTACGGCGGGCGGGTCGAGGTCTGCGGCTCCGACCTCGGCGGCGCCCGCTTCGAGGTGCACGTGACGCGGTCCCGGGACCGCGCGTGAGCATCCGGGTGCTGGTCGTGGAGGACGAGGAGATCGCGGCGGCGGCGCACGCGGCGTACGTCGACCGTGTCGACGGCTTCGAGGTCGCCGGCGTCGCGCGGTCGGGCACGGAGGCGCTGCGGCTCCTGCGCCGCGGGCCGGTCGACCTCGTGCTGCTCGACATGCACCTGCCCGACGTGCACGGTCTCGAGCTGCTGCAGCGGCTGCGTCAGGACGGTCACCTGTGCGACGTGGTCGCGGTGACCTCCGCGCGGGACCTCGACGTGGTGCGGCGGGCGGTGGCGCAGGGCGTGGTGTCGTACCTCCTCAAGCCGTTCACGTTCGCCGGGCTCCGCGCCAAGCTCGAGCAGTACGCCGCCTACGCGGCCCACCTCGCCGCCACCGAGGACGAGGTGGTGCAGGGCGAGGTCGACCAGCTGCTCGGCATGCTCCGCCCCGCCGGCGAGACCCCGCTGCCCAAGGGCATGAGCCCGGAGACTCTGCGGCTGGTCACCGACCGGCTGCGCACCGACGACGCCGGGCGCTCGGCCTCGGAGGTCGCCGAGCTGATCGGCGCGTCACGGGTGACGGCGCGGCGCTACCTCGAGCACCTCGCCGACAGCGGGCTGGTGGCGCGCCAGTCGCGGTACGGCGGCGGCGGGCGCCCCGAGGTGGAGTACCGCTGGGTCCGGCAGGGCTCCTGAGCGTGCTGCGGTTCGGGCCGTGTGGTGCCCACGCCAATGGCGCGCGCCGGCTGCCGGGCGATCGTGGGTGGCAGCACTGAGCGCGCACCGTGAGCGGTTTGTGCTGTGGGCGGGGGTTCGTGGCAGCGCTGAGGGCGCACGGTGAGCGCTTTGTGCTGCCGGGGAGGAGCGGGGATCAGCCCTTGCGCGCCCGGGCCGCGGACCTGCCCCGCTCGTTCTGGTCGAGCACCACCTTGCGGATCCGCACCGCGTCCGGCGTCACCTCGACGCACTCGTCCTCGCGGCAGAACTCCAGGCTCTGCTCCAGCGAGAGCTTGCGCGGCGGGATCAGCTTCTCGAAGTTGTCGGAGGTGGAGGAGCGGACGTTGGTCTGCTTCTTCTCCTTGGTGATGTTGACGTCCATGTCGTCCTCGCGGGAGTTCTCGCCGACGATCATGCCCTCGTAGACCCCGGTGGTCGGCTCCACGAACATGACGCCGCGCTCCTGCAGGTTGGTCATCGCGTACGCCGTCGCCGCACCCGCGCGGTCGGCCACCAGCGAGCCGGAGTTGCGGGACCGGATCTCCCCGGCCCACGGCTCGTAGCCCTCGAAGACGTGGTGAGCGATGCCGGTGCCCCGGGTGTCGGTGAGGAACTCGGTGCGGAAGCCGATCAGACCGCGCGCCGGGACCAGGAACTCCATCCGGACCCAGCCGGTGCCGTGGTTGACCATCTGCTCCATCCGGCCCTTGCGGACCGCGAGGAGCTGGGTGATGGTGCCGAGGTACTCCTCGGGCGCGTCGATGGTGAGCCGCTCGACGGGCTCGTGCACCTTGCCGTTGATCTCGCGGGTGACCACCTGCGGCTTGCCGACGGTCAGCTCGTAGCCCTCGCGGCGCATCTGCTCGACGAGGATCGCCAGCGCCAGCTCGCCACGGCCCTGGACCTCCCAGGCGTCGGGGCGCTCGGTCGGCAGCACCTTGATCGACACGTTGCCGACCAGCTCGGCGTCGAGGCGGTCCTTGACGAGGCGGGCGGTGACCTTGGTGTTCTTGGTCGGGCCGCGGCCCGCGAGTGGCGAGGTGTTGGTGCCGATCGTCATCGAGATGGCCGGCTCGTCGACGGTGATCAGCGGCAGCGGCTGGGGGTTCTCCGGGTCGGCCAGCGTCTCGCCGATCATGATGTCGGGCATGCCGGCGATCGCGACGATGTCGCCGGGGCCGGCGGACTCGCCGGGCTTGCGCTCGAGGCCCTCGGTGACCAGCAGCTCGGTCACCTTGGTGTTCTGGTGGGACCCGTCGCGCTTGATCCAGGCGACCTGCTGACCCTTCTTCAGGTAGCCCTCCTTGACCCGGACCAGTGCCAGCCGGCCCAGGAACGGCGAGGAGTCCAGGTTCGTGACGTGCGCCTGCAGCGGCGCACCCTCGGTGTACGTCGGAGCCGGGATCGTCTCGAGGATGGTCTGGAAGAGAGGTTCCAGGTTGTCGGAGTCCGGCAGGCCGCCGTTCTCCGGCATCGTCGTGGACGCGCGGCCCGCCTTCGCGCTGGCGTAGACGACCGGGAAGTCGAGCGCGTCGGGGTTGTGGCTGTCGTCGAGGAGGTCCATGAACAGCTCGTAGGTCTCGTCGACGACCTCGCTGATGCGCGCGTCGGACCGGTCGACCTTGTTCACGACGAGGACGACGGGCAGGTCGGCGTTGAGCGCCTTGCGGAGCACGAAGCGGGTCTGCGGCAGCGGGCCCTCCGAGGCGTCGACGAGCAGCACGATGCCGTCGACCATCGACAGGCCGCGCTCGACCTCACCGCCGAAGTCGGCGTGGCCGGGGGTGTCGATGATGTTGATCGTCATCGGCTCGCCGTGCGCGGCGGCACCGGTGTAGCGGATCGCGGTGTTCTTCGCGAGGATCGTGATGCCCTTCTCGCGCTCGAGGTCGCCGGAGTCCATCGCCCGCTCGTCGACGTGCTGGTGCTCGCCGAACGCCCCGCCCTGCCACAGCATCGCGTCCACCAGCGTGGTCTTGCCGTGGTCGACGTGCGCCACGATGGCGACGTTGCGCAGGTCGGTGCGCTGGAGGGGGCTGTTCTCGGGCTGGGCAGACATGGCTGAGCGTTGTCGCTTTCGTCGGGGGTCGCGCGGGCGCCGTACCGGCACCGGGCAGGCCCGATCCTACCGCGGTGAGCGAGCCGCCCCGCCCGCGCGAGGGTGAGCACCGTCGGAGCGCGACCGTTCCATGGTGCGACGCGCGGAGGGAGAATCCGGACGTTTGCGCAACCGCACGATTCGGTACCGGGGTGGTGGACAACCTAGGAGGTCTGCCATGACGTTCGCAGCGTCCGACTTCGTCCCCGTGGCCCTCGGGTTCTTCGGGCTCGGGACGGGCTACCTGATCTGGGGGCCGCAGGAGCTCTTCGACTTCCCGTCCCGCCCTACCGACGAGGTGGCGGCGCGCAAGCTCGACCGATCCACCGGAGTCTGGGGGATCTTCCTGCCCGGCCTGTGCCAGGTGGTCACCGGCCTCATCCTCTTCGTCGGCATCACGTGGTTCCAGGTGTTCAAGGACGACCCGCCGCTGTACATGGCGGCGGTCGCGTTCACCGCCTACGGCATCCACTGGTTCGCCCTCGGCTGGAACCGCTTCTCCGGTCACGACCCGCGCACCAACGCCGGGATGTCCGTGGCGTTCACGGTGCTCTCGGTGACCGGCGCGATCGTGTTCTTCGACGCCGGCGTCTGGCCGGTCGGGCTGCTGTTCGCCGGGCTCTCCGGGGTCTACGTCGCCGACTTCTTCGTCGGGATCGGGATGGGCGCCGCCGAGCGGCTGCTGGGAC
This sequence comes from uncultured Actinomycetota bacterium, assembly GCA_963835385.1. Taxonomy (GTDB): domain Bacteria; phylum Actinomycetota; class Actinomycetes; order Propionibacteriales; family Nocardioidaceae; genus Nocardioides_B. Next base: position 242,770 of record CAWIFK010000010.1, on the reverse strand, counting down.
TGTTCCACGTCGCCACCGGGCTGTGGCTGATGTACCTCACCTTCGCCACGATCCTGAACCTGGCGGCCGGGTTCGACCTGCCGGCGTGAGGCATACATTGGCGGCGTGACACAGCTGCAGGAGCCACTCGCGGAGCTGCTCGCCGAGGCCTCGCGCGTCGTGGCGTTCACCGGCGCGGGGGTCTCGACCGAGTCCGGCATCCCCGACTTCCGCTCGCCCGGCGGCCTGTGGTCGCGCTACGACCCGACCGAGCTGACCTTCCCCCGGTACGTCGCGGACCCGGCCGTCCGGACGCTGACGTGGCAGATGCGGCGGAGCTTCTTCGACATGCCGGTCGCCCCGAACGCCGCGCACGTCGCGCTGGCGCGGCTCGAGCAGGCCGGGCGGAGCCTCGGCGTGGTGACCCAGAACATCGACGGCCTGCACCAGGAGGCCGGCTCGCGCACCGTCGTGGAGCTGCACGGCAGTGCGCGCGAGGTGATGTGCATCGGGCACGCCCCGGCGCGGGGGGTGCCGGACGGGTGCGGCTGGACGGCGCCGTACGCCTGGGCGTTCAGCGCGATCGACGCAGGCGACCCGGACCCGGGCTGCCCCGCGTGCGGCGGGCTGGTCAAGTCGGCCACCGTCTCCTTCGAGCAGGTGCTGTTCCCCTGGGTGGTGGAGGCGGCCTACGACCTGGTGTCGCGCTGCGACGTGCTGGTGACGGCGGGCTCCTCGCTGCAGGTGTACCCGGCCGCGGCGCTCCCCGAGGTCGCCGAGCGGCAGGGTGCACGGGTGGTGATCGTCAACGACGAGCCGACCCCGCTCGACGAGCTGGCGACCCTGGTGGTGCGGGGTCGTGCCGGTGAGGTGCTGGGCCCCGCGGTCGACGCGATCCTCTGACGCGGCGGCCGCCGAGCGTGGCCGCCGGCGCGACCCGGTGGGCTCAGACCAGCGCCTGGTCGAGCGCGGCCTCGACGTGCAGCGTCGTGCAGGGGAACACCGGCAGCTCGCAGTCGGCCTGCTTCACCAGCATCTCGAGCTCGGTGCAGCCGAGCACGACCCCCTGGGCGCCGGCGTCCCACAGCTCGTCGATGACCGCGACCACCTCGCGCCGGCTCGGGTCGAGCATCCGGCCGTGCACCACCTCGTCGTAGACGACCCGGTCCAGCGCCGCATGGTGCTGCTCGCCGGGAACGAGCACCTCGAGGCCATGGGTGGCCATCCGGTCGGTGAAGAAGTCGTGGCTCATCGTGAACGACGTGCCGACCAGCCCGACGCGGGTCATCCCGCGCTCCCGCGCCGCCCGGGCGACCACGTCGGCGAGGTGCAGGAACGGGATGCCGACCGCGGCCTCGACCTCCTCGGCCACCCGGTGGAAGGCCGTGGAGCAGAGCAGCAGCATGTCCGCGCCCGCCGCCTCCACGCCCCGCGCCGACTCGGCGAGGAGCCGGGCGACGTCGTCCCACCGGTCGGCCCGCTGCAGGTCGGTGAGCTCTCCGAAGTCGACCGAGGTCATCGTGGTCCGCGCCGAGTGCAGCCCGCCGAGGCGCTGCTCCACGCCGACGTTGAGCAGCCGGTAGTACTCCTGGCTGCTCTCCCAGCTCATCCCCCCGACGAGTCCGATGCTCAGCACGCCCCGAGTCTGGCACAGCCCTGGCCCCGGGCGGGGCCGGAGCCACGGGGGAGGGCGTCCGGGGCCCGGCGGACCGGGGCGCCGTCGAGGGCTTGGCGCTGTCGGTGCGGTGGGATAGGCCTGGGACATGACCTTCTGCTCCTTCGTGCCGCCCTACCTGCTCGAGCGCGTCGCGGCCGCGCATCCTGACGAGGCAGTCACGGGCTGCTCGCGCGACACCCTGGCCGTCGACGCGCGGATGCGCTCCGGGCGTGCGGCCGCAGGGGCGCCGACCTCGCCCGCGGGACCGTTCTCGGTGTGCGACGCCGGCGGCGGCACCACGCTGCCGGGCCCGGTCGCGCGGTCGGCCGACCAGGGGCCGGTCGGCGACCCGGCGGTGGACGAGGCCCACGCCGGTGTGGAGGCGTCACTGGCGCTGTTCGCGGAGGCGTTCGGGCGCACCTCGTACGACGACCGGGGGGCGCCGGTCGTGGCGACGGTCCACTACGGGCGCGACTACGACAACGCCTTCTGGGACGGCCGCCAGCTGGTGTTCGGCGACGGGGACGGCCAGGTCTTCGAGCGGTTCACCAAGCCGGTGGACGTGCTCGGCCACGAGTTCACGCACGCGGTCACGCAGTACACCTCGGGCTTCGACTACTCCGGTCAGTCCGGCGCCCTCAACGAGTCGATCTCGGACGTGTTCGCCTCCTGCCTCAAGCAGCGGCTGCTCGGCCAGACCGCGGAGCAGGCCGACTGGCTGATCGGTGAGGGGATCTTCACCCCGGCGGTGCAGGGGCGTGCGCTGCGGTCGATGGCCGAGCCCGGCACCGCCTACGACGACCCGGTGCTGGGCAAGGACCCGCAGGTGGCCTCGATGGCCGACTACGTCGAGACCACGGAGGACAACGGCGGCGTGCACCTGAACTCCGGCATCCCGAACCGGGCGTTCCAGCTCGCTGCCGTCGCGCTCGGCGGCCCGTCGTGGGAGCTGCCGGGGCGGATCTGGTACGCCGCGCTCACCTCCGGGATCGGCCCGTCCGCGGGCTTCGTCGAGTTCGCGGAGGCGACCGCGGCTGCGGCCGGCGACATCGCCGACGAGGCGGCGCGCGAGGCCGTCGTGGCGGCGTGGCGCGAGGTCGGCGTGGAGGTGGTGGACGCCGGGTCCGGCACGGGCTCGGGAGCCGCCGGCGCGGCGTCCGGCGGGACCGGAGCCGGTGCCGGCTCGGGTACGCCGGAACGGGTCCTGGTCAGCCGCACCGGCGGGTTCGCCGGGCTGCGCCGGGAGGCCGAGGTCCGCCTGGGCGAGGAGGACCCCCGTGCGCCCGAGGTGCAGCAGCTGCTCGGGCGGATCGACCTGCCCACGCTGCAGCAGGCGACCGGATCGCCGGCCCAGCCCGACCGCTACGTCTACGCGTTCGTCGTCGACGGGGACGAGGTGGTGGTCGCCGAGCAGGACCTGACTCCCGAGCTGTCGCGGCTGGCCCGCGTGGTGCTCGACGACTGAGGCTCCCGTGCCGGTCAGGGGACCCGGTGCACCTTGTGCTGGGCGGCCTGGGCGCGCGGGCGGATCACCAGCTCGTCGACGTTGACGTGGGCGGGCCTGGTCGCCACCCAGACGATCGCGTCGGCGACGTCCTCGGCGACCAGCGGCTCCGCGACGCCGGCGTACACCGCCTCGGCCTTCGCGGCGTCCCCGCCGAAGCGCACGGTGGAGAACTCGTCGGTCTTGACCATGCCCGGAGCGATCTCGCAGATCCGGACCGGCTGGTCGTAGAGCTCGAGCCGCAGCGTCTCGGAGACGACCTGGGTGCCGTGCTTCGCCGCGGTGTAGCCGCCGCCGCCCTCGTAGGCGATCCGCCCGGCGGTCGAGCCGACGTTCACCACGATGCCCGCTCCGGCGGCGACCAGGGCCGGGAGCAGCGCCTGGGTGACCTGCACCAGGCCGATCACGTTCACCTCGTACATCCGCCGCCAGTCGTCGACGTCGGCGGTGGCGACCGGGTCGGCACCGAACGCGCCGCCGGCGTTGTTGACCAGTACGTCGAGCGTCGGCCCGACCCGGTCGGCGAGTGCGGCGACGTCGTCCGCGGAGGTCACGTCGCAGCGCACCGCCGTACCCCCGATCTCCTCGGCGAGCGCCGCCACCCGCTCCTCACGGCGGGCGGCACAGAGCACGTGGAAACCCTCCGCGGCCAACCGCCGGGCGGTCGCCGCCCCGATCCCGCTGCTCGCCCCGGTCACCACTGCGGTTCTCGTCGTCATGGGCACATTCTGCCCACAGCGCCCCGCTGAACCCCGATTCGTCCGCGGTCGCCCCGCGTGGAGCAGGCTCGCAACCGCGGACGAATCGGGGGGCCGAGATTGGCATAGGTAAGGCTTACCTAATATCGTGGCCGGCGTGATCTCGCACCCCCGTCCTGTGCCGCACCCTGCCCGGGACCCTGCTCGGGACCCTGAGGCCGCGCGGTTCTGGGAGCGGCTGGCCGACCAGGGCGACCGCCCGGCGCTGGTCGCCGGCGACCTCACGGTGACGTACGCCGACCTGGCCGCACGGGTCGCGGACCTGGCCGACCGGCTCGGCAGCGAGCGCAGGCTGGTGCTGCTGCGGGGCGCCAACGACGTCGACGCGGTGGTCGGCTACCTCGCCTGCCTGGTCGGTCGGCACCCGGTGCTGCTGGTCCCCGGCGACCATGACGGCCACGTCGCCGACGTCGTCGACGCCTACGACCCCGACGTGGTCCTCGGGCGGCACGGCAGCGTGCTGGAGAGGCGGGCCGGCACCCGGCACGAGCTCCACCGCGACCTGGCGCTGCTGCTCACCACCTCAGGCTCCACCGGCTCGGCCAAGCTGGTGCGGCTCTCGTCGGACGGCGTGCAGGCCAACGCCAGCGCCATCGCGGCCTATCTCGGCATCCGCCCCGACGACGTCGCGGCGACCACGCTGCCGCTGCACTACTGCTACGGGCTGTCGGTGGTGAACAGCCACCTGGCCACGGGGGCGGCGCTGCTGCTGACCGACCGGTCCGTCGTGGACACCTGTTTCTGGGACGACGTCCGGCGCCACCGCGTCAGCACCTTCGCCGGCGTCCCGTACACCTTCGACCTGCTGGACCGGGTCGGGTTCGCCTCGATGGACCTGCCCTCGCTGCGCTACGTCACGCAGGCCGGCGGCCGGCTGGCGCCCGACCGGGTGCGGGAGTACGCCGCCCTGGGGCGCGCGCGGGGCTGGGACCTGTTCGTGATGTACGGACAGACCGAGGCGACGGCGCGGATGGCCTACCTCCCGCCGGACCTCGCCGACGTGGCCCCGGAGGCGATCGGGCTGCCGATCCCGGAGGGCTCCTTCTCCCTGGCGCCGCTGCCGGAGGCGCCGCTGACGGGATCCGCCGACCTCGAGGTGGGCGAGCTGGTCTACGAGGGTCCGAACGTGATGCTCGGCTACGCGACCGGCCCCGACGACCTGGCCCGCGGCCGGGACGTGCACGCGCTGCACACCGGCGACGTCGCCCGCCGGCGGCCCGACGGGCTCTTCGAGGTGATCGGCCGCCGCAACAGGTGGGCGAAGGTCTTCGGCCTGCGCATCGACCTCGACCAGGTGGAGCGGGTCTACGCCCGGGCCGGCCACGTGGTCCTCTGCGCCGACGGCGGCGACCGGCTGCTGCTCGCCGTCGACACCTCCGCCAAGCCGCTGTCCGACGACGCCGCGGCGGCCATGACCCGGCTGGCCCGGGACGAGATCGGGCTGCCGCCGCGTGCGGTCCAGGTGCTCCGGCTCGACGCCGTACCCCGGCTGCCCAACGGGAAGCCGGACTACCGCACGCTTGCCGGCCACGCCCGCGTCCGCCCCCGCGCCCGCACGGCGGCGCCCGCGACGTCCCCCCCGGCCGCGCCCGGGGTGGAGGACGTCCGCCGGGTGTACGCCGCCGTGCTGGACCGGCCGGACGCCACGCCGCAGGACAGCTTCACCTCCCTCGAAGGCGACTCGCTGTCCTACGTGGAGACCTCGATCCGTCTCGAGCAGGTCCTGGGGGTGCTGCCGCCCGGCTGGCACACGACGCCGATCCGCGACCTGGCCGCCGCCGCCACCGCGTCTCGCCGCGGCCGCACCCTCGAGACCAACGTGCTGCTGCGGGCCGCGGCGATCGTGGCGATCGTCGCCACCCACGCGAACCTGATCGTGCTGGTCGGCGGTGCACACGTCCTGCTCGGCGTCGCCGGCTTCAACTTCGGCCGGTTCCACCTGACCGACGCGCCCCGCCGCGAGCGCGTGGCCCACCTGCTCACCAGCGTCGCGCGCATCGCGGTGCCGTCCATGGTGTGGCTGGCCGGGGTCGCGCTCCTCACCCGCGACATCGGCTGGCGCAACGTGCTGCTGCTCAACGCGCTGCTGGGGCCGCGGGGGTGGGCGGAGCCCGAGTGGTGGTACTGGTTCATCGAGGTGTTGGTCTCCCTGCTGCTCGCGCTGACCGCGCTGATGGCCCTGCCGTGGGTCGACCGCGCCGAGCGCAGGCACCCCTTCTGGCTGCCGTTCGGACTCGCGCTGGCCGGCCTGCTGACCCGCTACGACGTCGTGGAGCTGCTGCCCGGCGACGAGATCCACCGCGCCGGCGTGGTGTTCTGGCTCTTCGCCCTCGGCTGGGCCGCGGTCCGGGCGGCGGGGTGGCGACACCGTGCGCTGGTCTCGGTCGTGCTGGTGGCCACCGTCCCCGGCTTCTTCGGCGACGCCGCCCGGGAGGGCGTCGTGGTGCTCGGGCTGCTGCTGCTCGTGTGGCTGCGCGCCGTCCGGGTGCCCGCGCCGGTGGCCCGGCTCGCCGGCGTGCTCGCGTCCGCCTCGCTCTACATCTACCTCACGCACTGGCAGGTCTACCCGCACCTCGAGGACCGGTTCCCGCTCGCCGCGACGGTGCTCTCGCTGGCCGTGGGCGTGCTCGCCTGGCAGGCCGGCTCGCGGGCCACGTCGTACGTCGAGCGCCGGGTCGCGGCACTGCGCGGCCGGACCGCTCAGCGACCGACGCGCTCGATGAGGGACAGTGCGTCGTGCGGCGCGAAGCCCTTCGCGTCGTTGTCGAAGTAGACGAACACGTCGCGGCCGGCGTCGGCCCAGTCCCCGCAGCAGCCTGCCCACCGGTCGAGCGCCGCCGCGGAGTAGCCGCTGGCGTACAGCTCGGTGTCGCCGTGCAGCCGCACGTAGACGAAGTCGCTGGTCTGCCGGTCCAGCCGGGGCCACCGACCGGCCGTGTCGGCCACGACGAGCGCGACGTCGTGCTCGGCGAGGACGGCCACCGCCGCGTCGTCGGTCCAGCTCTCGTGCCGCACCTCGAACGCGTGCCGCAGCGGCCGGTCGGCGTCGGCGGCGGTGAGCACCCGGTCGCCGGCCAGCCGGCCGTCGTGGCGCGCGGCGAGGGCGGCGGCCTGCAGCGAAGTGCGCGGCAGCTGGGCCAGGAACGAGTGCAGCAGGTCCTCGTCGAAGGCGAGGGTCGGGGGCAGCTGCCACAGGAACGGCCCGGTCTTGGCGCCCAGCGCGAGCACCCCGGAGGCGAAGAAGTTCGCCAGCGGGCCCTCGACGTCGCGCAGCCGCTTCATGTGCGTGATGAAGCGGCCGCCCTTGACGGCGAACACGAAGTCCTCGGGCGTCTGGTCGCGCCAGGCGGCGTACGAGGAGGGCCGCTGCAGGGAGTAGAACGAGCCGTTGATCTCGATGCTGGTCATCCGCCCGGCGGCATAGGCCAGCTCGGAGCGCTGCACCAGACCGACCGGGTAGAAGTCGCCGCGCCAACCGGCGTACGTCCACCCCGAGATGCCGACCCGGATCCGGCCCACGTGGCCCATGCGGTCAGGATGTCACGGGCTGTCCGGCGACGGCACGGGTGCTCGCCGCGGCCGCGTGTCGCCTTCGCCACGGCCGCCCGATTGAGCGATGAGGAAATAGGGGACACTCCACCGGGGTTGCTGGAAGACGGAGGTGCACCCTAAGTGACCACGCCCAGAGGCCGGATCGCGATGATCAGCCTGCACACGTCCCCGCTCGACCAGCCGGGGACCGGTGATGCAGGCGGGATGAACGTGTACGTCGTCGAGCTGGCCAAAAGGCTCGCCGAGCGCAACGTCGCGGTCGAGATCTACACCCGCGCGACGTCGTCGTCGCTGCCGCTCGTCGTCGAGGCCTTCGCAGGCGTCACCGTCCGCCACGTGCACGCGGGGCCGTTCGAGGGGCTCGCGAAGCAGGAGCTGCCCGGGCAGATGTGCGCGTTCGCCCGCGAGGTGCTGCGCACCGAGGCGCACCACGAGCAGGGCTGGTACGACGTCATCCACTCGCACTACTGGCTGTCGGGCCAGGTGGGGGCGCTCGCGCGGGACCGCTGGAGCGTGCCGCTGGTGCACTCGATGCACACGATGGCCAAGGTGAAGAACGAGTCGCTGGCCGAGGGGGACACCCCCGAGCCGGAGGGGCGGGTGATCGGCGAGGAGCAGGTCGTGGACGCCGCCGACATGCTGATCGCGAACACCGACATCGAGGCCAAGCAGCTGGTCAACCTCTACGACGCCGACCCCGGCCGGGTCGAGGTCGTCCACCCCGGCGTCGACCTCTCGGTCTTCCGGCCCTCCGGCACCGCGCGCGCCCGGCTGGCGCTCCCGGCGGACGCCGTCGTGCTGATGTTCGCCGGCCGGATCCAGCCACTGAAGGCTCCCGACGTGCTGCTGCGGGCGGTCGCCCGGCTCCTCGAGCAGGACCCGTCGCTGCGACCCCGGCTCGTGGTGCCGGTCGTCGGCGGTCCCTCCGGCTCGGGCCTGGAGCACCCGGAGTCGCTGGCCCAGCTGGCGTCCGCGCTCGGCATCCAGGACGTGGTCCGGTTCGTGCCGCCGGTCGCGCAGGCGGAGCTGGCCGACTGGTACGCCGCCGCGACACTGGTGTGCGTTCCCTCCTACAACGAGTCGTTCGGGCTGGTCGCCGTCGAGGCCCAGGCCGCCGGCACCCCGGTGGTGGCCGCGGCCGTCGGTGGCCTGCCCACCGTCGTGCGCGACGGCGTCTCCGGCCTGCTCGTGGAGGGGCACGACCCGGACGACTATGCCCGGGCGATCCGGCGCATCGTCGAGCAGCCGCAGCTGCGCGACTCGATGGGCCGCGCTGCGGTGGCCCAGGCGGCCGACTTCGGCTGGGAGCGGACCGCCGAAGCCACCATCGAGGTGTACCGCAACGCGCACCGGCTGATGCGGCGCGACCTCGCCGAGGCGGCCGCGGCCTCGTGAGCGGACCCGAGGACGCCGCCGCCGACCCGGTCGGGGCCGTCCGCGACTACCTGGCCGGCAGCGAGCTGGAGTGGCAGGAGCTGCCCGGCCAGAGCGGCGTCTTCACCGTCGTCCTGCCCGGGGAGAAGAAGCTGCAGACCCCGGTGCGCCTCGACGTCGGCCGGCACGCGCTGGGGGTGCACGCCTTCGTCGCCCGCCGCCCCGACGAGAACCACGAGCGGGTCTACCGCTGGCTGCTCGAGCGCAACCTCAAGCTGTACGGCGTCGCGTTCGCGCTCGACCACCTCGGCGACATCTACCTCGACGGCCGGCTGCCCCTGGCCGCGATCGGTCCCGGGGAGCTCGACCGGTTGCTCGGCTCGGTGCTGACCTACGCCGACGAGTCCTTCAACACGATCCTCGAGCTCGGGTTCGCCAGCTCCATCCGCAAGGAGTGGGAGTGGCGGACCTCACGGGGTGAGTCGACGAAGAACCTCGAGGCGTTCCGCGGCCTGCTGGAGCGCGACGGCTCCGAGGCCTGACGCCGGCGCGCCGACGCGCACGGGACGCCGCCGCACCGCGGCGCACCGCGGCGCACCGGGGGGCGCCGGCGCTCGCTCAGGGGCGCCGGCGCTCGCTGACCGGGCCGTGCCGGACGGCGCGGGCGAGCAGCTCCCCGACGCGACGCGGCCGGAGCACCGGGGTGGAGTCCGCGACGGCCGTCCGCATCCCGGCCAGGGTCTCCTCGAGCACCGACAGCCCGTCGGTCTCCGGCTTCCAGCCCAGCTCCTCCCGGGCCCGGGTGGTGTCCATGAGGGGCACGGCGTAGCCGAGGTCCACCCAGCCGGGGTCCACCTGCTGCAGGCGGGCGTGCCAGGTGATCGAGGCCAGCGCCCGCACCGCGGCGGCCGGCACGTGCACCAGCCGCGCCCCGAGCGCCGCCGCGATGTCGGCCGCGGTGACGTCGGGCTCGGCGGCCAGGTTGAACGCACCGGGCGTCCGGCTCCCCAGCGCCAGGGCGATCGCGGCCGCCACGTCGTCGGCGTGCACCATCGGGATGGTCAGGCCGCGGTCCAGCGGCAGCACCGGGAGCAGCCCGAGGGCCCGCGACGGCACGATCGCCGGGACGCCGTACCGCAGCAGCGAGCTGCCCGCACGGGACTGCCCGACGATCCCGGGGCGCATCCGGGTCACCACGGTGGTGTCGACGGCGCGCTCGAAGTCGTCGAGCATCCGCTCGGCGGTCGCCTTGTGCCGGCTGTACGGCGACGTCGGCACGCCGTGCGTGGGGTAGTCCTCGCCGACCGGGTCGTCGTCGCGCTTGGGCGAGTAGGCGCCGACCGAGGACATGTGCACCAGGTGCGGCACCTCTTCGGCCCGGACGGCCTCCAGGACGCGGCGGGTGCCGCCGACACCGAGCTCGGCGAGGTGCGCCAGGTCGTGCGAGGGCTGGAACCCCCAGGCCAGGTGGACCACCGCGTCGGCGCCGCGGAACGCCTCCTTCAGCTGGGCGACGGCCGTCGGCCGGCTGAGGTCGATCGCATGCCAGGACACCTCGGTGAAGGGGAGCCCCTCGGTGGGTACACGGCGGGCGATGCCGGTGATGTCATGGGTGCCGGCGGAGACCAGGCGGCGCAGTACGGCCGAGCCGACGTTGCCGCTGGCGCCGGTGACGACGACGCGCATCAGTGCCTCGGACCGTGGTCGTAGGCCGGGTGGTAGCTCGACACCTTCCGGGCCTCGGTGAGGTGCCCGCCGAGGTAGGCACCGCCACCCAGGGCCACGGCGCCGGCCAGGGCGAGCCGCTTGCCGCGCTCGTGACGGCCGCGCCGCCGGGCGAGCCAGGAGGCGGAGTAGAGGCCGAGGGCCGCGACGTTGCCGATCGCGTGCAGCGCCCCGATCCGCTTCTCCCGGGTGCCGGTCCCGCCCCACTCGGCGAGGCCGGTCACCGCGGTCGGCAGCGAGGCGAGGATGCCGACGCCGATCAGGGTCCGGGCCGCGGGCCGCGCGGGCGAGCCGCCGACGAGGTCGAGGATGCTGGCCGAGGTCCAGACGCCGACCGGTACGTCGGTGAGCAGCGGGTGCAGCGCGTGGCCGAGCCACATGCCCCGCAGCGCCGCCTCCCGGGTGTCGTCGGCCAGCAGCCGGTCGGCCACCGGCTGCAGCGCCCGGACCGGGCCGTCGAGCGCGTCGGCGCTCTCCAGCCGCTGGGTGAACCGGACGATCGCCGGGGCCTGCTCTGAGCTGCGGATCGAGAGGAGGTGGGTCATCGGGCCTCCAAGAGAGGGGACAAGACCCCCTCCGGTGCCCCGGCCACGCACCGGCAAACCCCGCCGGCCCCTCCTCAGGCCGCGGCGCGCTCCGGCACCGGGCGGGCCGGCCGGGGCCGTCGCGGACGGTGCCGGGCGAGCGCCACGCCGGCCAGGCACAGCGCCCCGCCCACGTAGGTCAGCGTCGGCGGCACCTCGGCGAGCAGCGCCCAGGCCATCAGCACGGTGATCGGCGGCACCAGGTAGGTCGTGACGCCGAGGCTGCTCGCGTCCATGTGGGTCAGCGCGTAGGCATAGGTGGTGAAGGCCACCGCGGTCGGGAACGCGCCCAGGTAGACCACCCACCCGATTTCGGCGGCCGACGCCGCGGAGGCCTCGCGCCACAGCTGGCCGGCGAACGGCAGGCAGACGACCATGCCCACCGTGCACGCGATCCAGGTGACCTGGAGTGCGGACATGTGGGTCAGCAGCGGCTTCTGCAGGATCACCGAGACCGAGTACACCGCCGCGGAGAGCAGGCACAGCACGACGCCGAGGAGGTCGCGGTCGCCGCCCGGGCTGGTCGAGAGGCTGATCACCGCGACGCCGGCGAACGCCACGACCAGGCCGACCCAGAGGAAGACGGAGGAGCGCTCGCGCAGGAACAGCACGGCCAGCACCGCGATCAGCACCGGCGCCACCTGGATCAGCATCGCGGCGGTGCCGGCGTCGACGCGCCGCTCGCCCTCGTTGAGCGCGACGTTGTAGATCCCGAACCACAGCAGCCCGATGAGCAGCAGGGGCAGCCAGTCGCTGCGCCGGGGCGGGGTCCAGCCCCGCGTCAGCAGCACGGCCCCCAGGCACAGCGAGCCGACCGCCAGCCGGCCGAGCGACAGCGCCCCCGGCCCGACGTGGTCGCCGAGGTGCCGGATCGCCACGAACGCGGACGCCCAGAACAGCAGGGTGGTGCCGACGGCCAGGAGCGGCAGCAGCGGTCGGGCGGTGGTCTGGCTGGTCACGCAGGGAACGCTACGCGCGGGCACCGACCGGACGCTCGCGGATATCGGACCTGGCGCCCGGGACCGCCCGGTGGGCGGGTCAGGCGTCGAGCTTGTAGCCCAGGCCGCGCACGGTCACGAGGAACGACGGCGTCCCCGGGTCCGGCTCGATCTTGGCCCGCAGCCGCTTCACGTGCACGTCCAGCGTCTTGGTGTCGCCGACGTAGTCCGAGCCCCAGACCCGGTCGATCAGCTGCCCGCGGGTGAGCACCCGGCCGGGGTTGCGCAGGAACATCTCGAGGAGCTCGAACTCCTTCAGCGGCAGCCGGGTGTCCGCGCCGTTGACGCTCACCTGGTGCCGCTCGACGTCCATCCGCACCGGCCCCACCTCGAGCGTCGCCGGTGCGAGGTCCGGCTCCTGCCCGCGCCGCAGGACCGCCCGGATCCGGGCGACCAGCTCGCGGGGGGCGTAGGGCTTGGTGACGTAGTCGTCGGCGCCGAGCTCGAGGCCCACCACCTTGTCGACCTCGGAGTCCTTGGCGCTGACCATGATCACCGGCACGTTCGAGGTCTGCCGGATCCGCCGGCACACCTCCGTCCCCGGCATCCCCGGCAGCATCAGGTCGAGCAGGACGATGTCGGCGCCGGACTGCTCGAACTCGGCGATCGCGTCGGGTCCGGTGCTCGCCAGCGAGACGTCGAAGCCCTCCTTGCGCAGCATGTAGGACAACGCGTCGCTGTAGGACTCCTCGTCCTCCACGACGAGAACTCGGGTCACGGTCGGGCCTCCTGGGTCGGCGTGGGGTTCGTGGCGGTGCCGGACGGTCGAGCATCAGGGGTACGGCGGCCGGCGGGCTCGGCCGGCCCGGGAGCGGCCGACCCGGCCGCCGTACCGCGGGGCAGCGACAGCGTGAAGGTCGACCCCTGGCCCTCGACCGACCACACGCCCACGTCGCCACCGTGCGATGCGGCGACGTGCTTGACGATCGAGAGGCCGAGGCCGGTGCCGCCGGTGGAGCGGTGCCGGGCCGGGTCCACCCGGTAGAAGCGCTCGAAGATCCGGTCGATCTCCGCGGGCGGGATGCCGATGCCCTGGTCGCTGACGCTCAGCTCGACGCGGTCCTCGACGCCCTTGGCGCCGACCACGACGCGGCTGCGGTCGTCGGAGTAGGTCACCGCGTTGCTGACCAGGTTGCCGAGCGCCAGCGCCACCTCGTCGGGGTTGCCCAGGATGTGCAGGCCCCGCTCGCCGTTGTGGACCACCTCGATGTGCTTGGCCTCCGCGTCGATCGAGCTCTGGTCGATGGCCCGGTCCACCACCCGGTCGACGTCCACGCTCTCGGGCTCGTCGAGCGGGTCGTCGCCCTGCAGCCGGGACAGCTCGATGATCTGCTGGACCAGCCGGGTCAGGCGTGCGCTCTCGGTCTGCATGCGCCCGGCGAACCGGACCACCGCCTCGGGGTCGTCCGCGGCGTCCTGCACCGCCTCGGCGAGCAGGTTGAGGGCGCCGACGGGCGTCTTCAGCTCGTGGGAGACGTTGGCGACGAAGTCGCGGCGGATCGCCTCGACGCGACGTTCGCGGGTGCGGTCCTCGACCAGCGCGAGCACGAGCCGGCTGCTCAGCGGGGCGATCCGGGCGGTCAGGTGCAGCGCGGAGCGGCCGCGTGGCAGGGACAGGTCGGTCTCGCGGATCTGCCCGTCGCGGCGGACCCGGCGCACCAGGTCGGCGAGCTCGGGCGGGCCGAGAGCGGTGCCGCGGACCAGCCCGAGGGAGTACGCCTCGGCCGAGGCCTTGACCACCCGGTCGTCGGCGTCGACCACCACCGCGCTGTAGCGCAGCACGCTCAGCACCGTGGCGATGCCCTGTGGCACGACGGGCTCGGGGCTGACCACCGGGCCGCGCATCTGTCGCTCGGAGACCCGCCACGCCAGGACCACCCCGGCGCCGAGCACCGCGCCGAGGAGCGCGAAGAGCAGCTGCTGGCTCCAGGTTTCCACGCTGCCGATCGTACGCATCCCTTCATCGAACGGTCGTCGCGCAGACCGCCTCTGACCTGCGCTTTCCCCGACTGTTCATGTCACGTTCACTCCCCGTCGCCCCCTCTTCACCTCGTGGTGGGAATGGGCGCCTACTGTTCATGACATGCGTGAAGCCTACTTCGACCAGCTCGACTCGATCGTCGACGAGCTGGTGACCATGACCCGTGACGTCAAGGTGGCCGTGCGCAAGGCGACGGTGTCGCTGCTGACGGCCGACATCGAGGTCGCCGAGCAGGTCATCTCCGACGACGCCCGGATCGACGCCGAACGCGAGCGCATCGAGGAACGCGCTTTCGAGCTCCTCGCCCTGCAGCAGCCGGTCGCCTCCGATCTCCGGATGCTCGTCGCCGCCCTGCGCATGGTGGCCGAGCTCGAGCGGATGGGCGACCTGTCCGTGCACGTGGCGAAGGTGGCGCGGCTGCGCGTGCCGGCGGTCGCCATCCCCGCCGAGCTGCTGCCCACCGTCGAGCGGATGGCCGACGTCGCGGAGTCGATGGTCGGACGGGCCGCGGACATCATCGCCGACCGCGACGTCGAGGCTGCGCGTGCGCTGGAGGAGTCCGACGAGGAGATGGACAGGCTCCGGCGCTCCTCGTTCCGCGTGATGCTCGACGACTCGTGGCCCCACGGCGTCGAGCCCGCGGTCGACATGGCCCTGCTCGGCCGCTACTACGAGCGGATCGCCGACCACGCGGTCTCGCTGGCCCGCCGGGTGGTCTACCTCGTCACCGGGGAGACGGTCACCGCCGAGGCGCACTGACACGTCGGAGGCCGGGATGCCGCGGTGACCCTCAGCGGCAGCCACGGCGCCGGTCTCGACCGCGTCGGGCGGGCCTGAGCGGGACCGCCGGGGCGCGCTACCGGACGCCGCGCCGGCGGGCCGGACGACCGGAGCGAAAAGAGGTTCGCTCCTGGCGTCGATGTCGCTTACGTTTCGGCTCATGAGCGTCGTCGAAGCCTCGGATCTGCGTCGGAGCTACCGCACCCGCACCGGGATGTGGAAGCGCGAGCGCACAGAGGTGCACGCGGTCCGCGGGGTGAGCCTCGGGATCGACCAGGGCGAGCTGTTCGGCCTGCTCGGGCCCAACGGCGCCGGCAAGACCACGACGATCAAGATGCTCATCACGCTGCTGCTGCCCACCGGCGGCTCGGCCACCGTGCTCGGCCACGACGTGGTCACCGACGCGCGTGAGGTCCGGCGCCACATCGGCTACGTGTTCGGTGGGGACCGCGGCCTCTACGAGCGGCTCAACGCACTCGACAACCTCCGCTACTTCGCCGAGCTGTACGGCGTCGCTCCGCGCGAGCAGAGGCAGCGGATCGGCTACCTGCTCGAGCTCGTGGGGCTGACCGGACGGGAGAAGGAGCGGGTCGAGGGGTTCTCCCGGGGCATGCGCCAGCGGCTGCACATCGCCCGGGGCCTGCTGCACGACCCGGAGGTGCTGTTCCTCGACGAGCCCACGATCGGCATCGACCCGGTCGGTGCCCGCGAGCTCCGCGCCACGATCGGCACCTTGAAGGAGCAGGGCAAGACCATCCTGCTCACCACCCACTACATGTTCGAGGCCGACGAGCTGTGCGACCGGATCGCGGTGATCCGCTCCGGCGAGGTGGTCGCCGAGGGGACGCCCACCGGCCTCAAGCAGCGGGTGAGCAACGGACACGTGCTGGAGGTGGAGACCTACGGCATCCCGGACTCCGGCCTGGACGCCGTACGCACGTTGCCGGGGGTCCGCACCGCCGCCGTCGAGGACCGCGGCCAGGCGCAGCTGCTGCTCGTCCAGGTGGAGCCGGGCGCCGAGGTCACCTCCGCGGTGCTCGGCTCGCTCGGCGGCGTCAACGTCGGCCGGGTCACCGCGCGCGAGCCCACGCTCGAAGACGCCTACGTCGAGCTGGTGGGCACAGCATGAGGATCCTGCGGATGCTCGCCATCGCCTGGTGGCTGCACCTGAAGATGCTCGCCGTCTCCGTCTTCGAGGGCGTCTTCCAGGTCATCTGGCCGCTGTTCTTCGCCACGACCGCCTTCCTGGTCTACCGGCAGGCCGACGACCCGGAGGTCATGGTCTACGCCGGCCTCGGTGCGGCGGTCATGGGCATCTGGTCGGTGATCGCGACCACCGCCTCCGGCGTGCTGCAGCGCGAGCGCTGGCTGGGCACGCTGGAGCTCCTCGTCGCCTCGCCGACCCGCTTCGCGCTGATCCTGGTGCCGATCACCACCGCGATGGCCAGCCTGGGTCTCTACTCCCTGGGGTCGACGCTGCTGTGGGGCTGGCTGCTGTTCGACATCACCGTCCCGGTGGCGCACCCGGTGCTGTTCGCGCTCTCGATCGTGGTCTCGATCCTCTCGATCGCGCTGATCGGCTTCCTGCTGTCGGTCTCGGTGGTGCGCTATCGCACCGCCTGGGCGCTGGGGAACCTGCTGGAGTACCCGGGCTGGCTGCTGTGCGGCTTCCTCGTCCCGCTCACGCTGTTCCCGACCTGGGCGACCTGGGTCTCCTACGCGCTGCCGCCGACCTGGGGCATGCAGGCGATCCGTGACTCCGCGGCCGGCGGGTCCCCGTGGCGCGACATCCTGGTCTGCCTCGCGCTGGGTGCGGCGTACGGCGCCGCCGGCGCGCTCCTGTCCGAGACGGTGCTGCGCTCCGCACGCCGCAACGCCACCCTGGCGCTGACGTGAGCGCCCCGGTCCGCACCTCGGCACCTGCCGACACGGCCCAGGCGCGGCCGGCCGGGACCAGCTCGGGCCTGGTCACCTCCGCCCGGATCTTCCTCGTCGGGGGTGTGATCAGCTTCCGGGCGCTGTTCAACTGGCTCAGCCCGTGGATCTACATCCCGTCGCTGCTGGTGGCCCCGATCTTCCAGATCCTGTTGTTCGCGTTCATCGGCCGCTCGGCCGGCATCGAGTCCGACGCGTTCTTCGTCATCGGCAACGCCGTGCAGTACAGCGCCATCCCGTGCCTGTTCGCGATGGCCAACACCGTCGCAGGCGAGCGCTGGACCCAGACGCTGGGCATCGTGCTCTCGACGCCGGCGCGCCGGGTGCCGCTATTCCTCGGCCGATCGCTGCCGGTGGTGCTCAACGGCTTCTTCGTCTCGATGTTCAGCCTCGTGGTCGGCTCGCTGCTACTCGGCGTCTCGATCCCGGCGTCGGCCTGGCTGCCGCTGGCCCTGGTGGTCGCGGTCGCGGCGATGTCGTGCACCGGCCTGGGCCTCACGAACGCGGCGCTCGGCCTGCGGGTGCGCGAGACCGCCGTGCTCTCGAACGTGCTCTTCGGCGTGCTGCTGATCTTCTGCGGCGTCAACGTCGCCCTCGACTCGCTGCCGGCCTGGATGGCGGCCGTCGGGTCCTGGCTGCCGCTGACCCACGCGATCGAGGCGGCCCGCGAGCTGGCAGCCGGGGGCTCGCTCGGCTCGGTCGCCGGGCTGGTCGGCCGCGAGGTGGGCCTCGGCGTGCTCTACGGCGGGATCGGCCTGGTCGCCCTGCGGTTGCTCGAGGTCGAGGGCCGCAGGCGGGCCACGCTGGAGATCCAGTAGCGGCGAGCGGCGTTGCGGCGACCAGCGCTGCACATCGTTTTCGTCCCCATGGACGGCAACGGTCGTGTGATCGGCCGTTGCCGCAGCGGTTGGCGTCCGTATGGACGGCAACGGTCGTGTGATCGGCCGTTGCGGCAGCGGTTGGCGTCCGTATGGACGGCAACGGTCGTCGCTGCGCCGCCCCCGTCGGATCAGCAGCCAGTCAGGACGCCGGCGCCAGCGGCGAGTACCCGGGGAAGTGCGCGCGCCACTTGTCCGACAGGCGGGGCACCGTGGCGCCGCGCGACCTGAGCACCTTGGCGACCCGGGCCAGCGTCTCCTCCGGCTTCTGGAAGATCCCCTTCGCCGTGACCACGACGATGCGCCACTCGGCGTCGTCGAGCTCCTCGCGGCGGTAGATGTCGGAGTCGTACTGGTCCGGGTCCGAGGCGTGCTGGCGCCCGTCGTACTCCACCACCACTCGCAGCTCCGGGTAGGCCAGGTCGAAGCGGCGACGGAGGTCACCGTTGCCGTCATGGAGACGTAGGTCCACCGTCGGCTCCGGCAGCCCAGCGAGCACGATGAGCATGCGCAACCTGGTCTCCATGGGTGAGTCGACGCCTGAGCGCACGAACCGCGCGGCCCGGAGCGCCCGGCGCGCATGCCGGTCCTTGGAGCTCTCGCAGAAGGCCACCAGGTCGGCAGGCGTGCTCCACTTCTTGCGCACGATGTGGTCCCCCACGACGACGAGCTCGACGAGAGGGAGGTACTCCGCGAGCTCGACGAAGATCTGCTCCGGCGGTGAGAGAGGTATGCCCCTGACCGTGATCACCCGCGCGTCCGGGGGCGCGACGTGGCAGCGGACGTGGTGGCGCCGACGGCGCTGGTCGGCGTGTCGGACACTGACGTGCTCGTCCGGGTGCGTCGGCACCGGCATCTTGAAGACACGTGCCGCAGTGAAGTGGCTCGCGTACGCCGGCTGTGGGTGGGGCAGCAGGGCGGCCTCGGCGTTCAGCAGCGCGCTCGGCTCGCGCGCGGACGAGACGTGGACGCCCTTGCCGAGCGACCGGAACTGCGGACCGCGAAGCTGGCCGGTGGTGAGGCCGGCGGCGTGCGCCTGGGCGGTGGTGAAGGGGTGCGTGAGGTCGAGCGGCTGGTCCACCAGAGCAGCGTGGCAAGGATCCGTGGTCGCCCGCGGCCGTTGTCCACAGGTACGCCGCTCGGCGCCCCTCCAGCGCCGCATGGATTGCTGCGCGGACGCGTGAGTCGAGCCGCAACTCGTCCACATGGATGCCGGTCGTCGGATCGGCGGTTCCGGCGGCCGTTATCGGCCAGATGGACGGCAACGGTCGTGGTCCTGGGCGCAGCGGCGCGCCACGCCCGCAGCACCTGCGCCGCCCGCCATGCCGCGCCGCGCCCGGCGCGCCGGCGCAGCAGGACCGGTCAGCGGCCCTGGTTCGCCACCGCGGCGATCGCGTCGGCTGCGGCGTCGGGGTCGAGGTACTCCCCGCCGCGCTCCAGCGGCCGCATCGACTCGTCGAGCCGGTAGACCAGCGGGATCCCGGTCGGGATGTTGAGGCCGACGACCGCCTCCTCGGACATGCCGTCGAGGTGCTTGACCAGCGCGCGCAGCGAGTTGCCGTGCGCCGCCACGCAGACGGTGCGGCCGCTGCGCAGGTCGGGCACGATCGCGTCGTACCAGTAGGGGAGCATCCGCTCGACCACGTCGGCCAGGCACTCCGTGCGCGGCTTGATCTCGTCGGGGAGGTCGGCGTACCGGGCGTCGGCGCTCTGGCTCCACTCGGAGTCGTCGTCGATCGGCGGCGGCGGGGTGTCGTAGGAGCGGCGCCACAGCATGAACTGCTCCTCGCCGAACTCCTCGAGGGTCTGCTTCTTGTTCTTGCCCTGCAGCGCACCGTAGTGCCGCTCGTTGAGCCGCCACGACCGCTGCACCGGGATCCAGTGCCGCTCGCAGGCGTCGAGCGCGAGCTGGGCGGTGGTGATCGCCCGGCGGAGCACCGAGGTGTGCAGCACCTCCGGCAGCAGCCCGGCCTCGCTCATCAAAGTCCCGCCCCGGGCGGCCTCGACGCGGCCCTTCTCGGTGAGCGGGACGTCGACCCACCCGGTGAACAGGTTCTTGGCGTTCCAGTCGCTCTCGCCGTGGCGGAGCAGGATCAAGGTGTACGGCGCACTCATGCCCCGCAGCCTAGCCAGTTACGGCAGCGGCACCTCGGCGTAGGGACCCCGGTTCTGGACCACCGGCACCTTCACGGTCACCGACGACGCGCGCTCGAAGCTGAACGTCACGGGGATCATCAGGCCCGCGGTGAGATCGCCGCCCCGGAACGTGACCGCGCCGCTCTTCGAGAGGTCGACCAGCCCCGCCGGCGGGATCTCCACCTGGCCGCCCTGGATCTGGAACGTGGTGCTCTGCGACTCCCCGGAGCCGGAGACCCCGGTGAGCGCGTCGGCCTGCTCGAGGTCGCTGTTGACCAGGGTCGCGATGACCGCGCCCTGGCTGGCGGTGAGGTCGTCCACGACGACCAGCGCGTTGAGCACCTTCACCTCGCCGTGCCGGGCGTTCACGCCGACGGCCGGGTTGTAGTTCTGGTTCGTCTGGGCGTCGAAGCCGCACGAGGTCAGCGCGGGGGCCGCCAGCAGAGCGGCGGCGACGGCGATGCTGCGACGAACGTTCACGGCTCGGGTTCCTCTCGCTGCGTCCCGCACGGGAGGGACACGAAGACGACTGCTGGCGAGCGCCGAGTCTAACGGTTGCCGGCGCAGGCCGACGTCGCGGGCGGCCACCACGAGTCCGGCCGCCGGGAGAGCGGCCGCCACCGGGGCGCAGTACGTCGACGTGAGTGGCACCACCCCTGGGCGGTTCGGCCCGGTCAGGGGAGCGAGGGGCGCCGGGTCGGGGGATCGCCGGGTGGGGGTCGGGGGATCGCCGGGTGGGGGTCGGGGGAGTGCCGGGTGGGGCCGGGGAACGGTGTCGGCAACGGCCTGATTCGACCGTCTGACGGGGCGGCGAGGAATACCCAGACCTTGCGCTCTGCACATGAATGCGGCCTCTGTCAACCCCCGTTTGGGCCTCTGACCTGCGCAAACGTCGCTGGGGGTCTAGCCAGGGCGTGTTATCCTAGTCACCTAGGAAGGGGTACTTGGCACATGACATTTACCGTCGGCGAAACGGTTGTTTACCCAAATCACGGTGCAGCGGTCATCGAGGACATCGAAACCCGGCAGATCAAGGGAGAGGACAGGCAGTACCTCGTACTGCGCATCGTCGCCCAGCAGGATCTCGTGGTGCGCGTCCCGGCCTGCAACCTGGATCTCGTAGGAGTCCGGGACGTGGTCGACAAGGAAGGCCTGGACCGCGTCTTCGACGTGCTGCGGGCCTCGCACACCGAAGAGCCGACCAACTGGTCGCGTCGGTACAAGGCGAACCTGGAGAAGCTGCACTCCGGTGACGTCATGAAGGTGGCCGAGGTCGTTCGTGACCTGTGGCGTCGCGAGCGTGACCGTGGCCTGTCGGCCGGTGAGAAGCGGATGCTCGCCAAGGCTCGTCAGATCCTGGTCTCCGAGCTCGCGCTGGCCGAGCACACCAACGAGGACAAGGCCGAGGCGCTCCTCGACGAGGTCCTCGCTTCCTGAGCGAAGCGGCTCGGGTCGGGATCGAGCCTCTGCTCCGCCGCAGCGAGACGAACAGCACACGGAAGCCCCTGCGCCCTGGCGCAGGGGCTTCCGTGCATCTCTGGGAGGCTGGGCCCATGACCGAGGCGACCTGGACCGACGGCGCGCTGGGCGTGGTGCCCACCGACGGGCGCGGCTCGATGCCGTTCATACTCCTGCACGGCGAGTCGCTGGTGGCGGTGGCGTCGTGGGCGGTCGGGCACGCCGACGTCGAGCTGCTCGACTTCAACGCCTCGTGGGACGACGTGGTCGCCCGCGAGCTGCCGCTGCTGGTGCACGACCCGCTCTGCGCCGGCGCCCCTGCGGACTTCCTCGCCCGGGCGGTCGCGCACGCCGCGTCCACCCGGTCGGTCGTGGTCGGCATGCTCGGCGAGCAGGTGGCCTCCCCGGTCGTGCTGCCCGCCGCGGTGGTGGCGACCCTCGACGACTGGCCCGACCTGACCGACCTGCCGCGCTGGGTGGCGCAGCTGCGCGAGCGGTTCCCGCTGCAGGAGCTGGCGGCCCCTGAGCAGGCTCGGCGGCTCACGGGCTCCGACGACGTACCGGCGCTGGAGGCGCTCACCGCTGCCGCGGAGCCGCGGGGCCACGTCGTCCCGTGACCGGCGTGGGGGACGCCGTGCGGTACGTCGGCGTGGTGCCGCTGGAGACGCGGGACGGGCTGCCGCTGAGCGCGCTGCACGGCGAGCCCCTGTTCCTGCACGCCGTGCGCACGCTGCTGGCGAGTCCCGCGGTCCGCGAGGTGGTCGTCACCGTCGACGAGGCCGTCGCGGCACAGGCGCGGCAGGCCCTGGCCGGGGCAGGGCTCGGTGTCGAGGTCGTGGACGCCGGCGGCTGGTGGGCGTCGTGGGCGGCCGCGACCACGGCGCCTGACGTGGTGCTCGTCGACCCGTTGTGCCCGCTGGTGCCCGGCGAGTTCGTGGCCCAGGCGCTCGCGCAGGCGCGGCCGGGCCGGTCCGTCGCGGGCTACCGGCCGGTCACGGACACGGTGAAGACGGTCGTCGAGGACCGGATCGTCGGCACCGTGGACCGGGACCGGCTCGCGGTGATCGCCTCGCCGGTGACCGTCCCGGGTCGCCTCGCCGTCGACGGCCCGCCACCGGTCGAGGACTTCTCGAGGCTCGCGGAGTGGCTGCGCGAGCGCGGTCCGCTGGAGCTGGTGAAGGCACCCTCGATGGCGCGACGGGTCGCCGACGAGCACGCGCTGCAGGTGCTGGAGTGCCTCGACGAGCTCGGACCGACCGTCGAGGAGAGCTGAGGGCGCCCACCGGCGTACGAGCGACGAGAGCCCCCGGGCGGACGTCGCGGGCCGGCGCAGAAGGGCTGCCGGCCGCGCGGTGAGGAAGCCCGCGAGGACCGCGTGCGGCACGCTGGTAGGGCCGCTGCGGCCTGCCCGATGCTCATCGCCCCTCTGCGACCGTGGCCGACAGGTCCCAGTGCGCCTTGGCCAGCAGCCGCTCCGCCAGGACCAGGTCCTCGGGGAAGGTGATCTTGATGTTGCGGGCGTCGCCGGCCACGCAGCGGACCGGGACGTCGGTGTAGCGCTCCATGCAGCCGGCGGTGTCCGTGCCGAGGAAACCGTCGGCCTCGGCGGCGGCGTAGGCCCTCAGCAGCGGCTCGGCGCGAAACGCCTGCGGGGTCTGGACGGCGACCGTCCGGGTGCGCACCGGCTCCCCGGCGTGCTCGATCGGTGCCAGGGCGGGCTGCTCGGTCACGGGCAGCGCCCCGCCGTACTCCTGGGCCGCCTCGATGACGTCGCTGAACAGCTGTGCCGAGGCGAGCGGCCGGGCGGCGTCGTGGATGACCACCACGTCGGTCTGCCCCGACTCGATGACGGGGCGGAGGGTTGTCAGGGCCTTCCACTCCGACTCGTGGCGCGAGGACCCACCCCGGACGACGGTCACCCGCTGGTCGGGGAGCTCGCGGGCCAGGGTGGCCTCGACGGCCTGCTGGTCGCCGTCGCGGATCACCAGCACGACGTGGTCGATCTGGGGCAGCGACGTGGCCCAGCGTGCCGCCCACGTGAAGACCCGCCGCCCGGCCAGCGGCAGCAGCACCTTGTTGGTGTCGTGCCCCAGGCGCCGGCCCTCGCCGGCCGCGAGCAGGACCAGTGCCGCTCGCGGGGGACGGGGGCAGGACACCGCCCGAGCCTAGCGCCCCGACGTAATGCTGCACCCGAAGCCGGAGCGGTGGCCTTAGCATCAGCTGCGAACGAGCGCCGCTAGATCGTCCAGGGATGGCATCCCTGCGGCGACCATGGCGTCCTGCATCCGTCGAAGCCGGACGATCGTCGAGCTGTCGTCGAGCTCCACGTCGTCGTAGGTGAGCAGCCGGTCGACCGGCACGTCACGGCGCAGCCGAGCTCCTGCCAGCACGCCGAGCGGGACGGCGCCGTCCCGCTCGAAGTCGCTGGCGTCGTCGATCAGGCCTCGCACCATAGAGCCACCCACGCCGTCGATCTTCTCGCCCGCCTGCAACGGCCGCTTGGTGACCGCGCCGACCTCAGCCGTCCAGTGCTCCGCGACCAACGACGGCCGGTTGTCGAGCACCATCTCGCAGACTGTCAACGGTGCCTCGATGCTCGCGAGGTGATAGGGCCGGTAGAGCGAGAAGTACGGCCCATCACCCATCTGCAGGTAGGTCATCTCGTGGTTGACGTAGAGATCTTCTGTGCGCACCACGACGAACACGCCCGGCGCCACCGGCCCGGTGCAGTAGTCCACGACGCCGGCCCTCTCGAGCACCCCGCCGTCCTCCTTGAGGGCGAACGTCCTGTGCAGGTCGGGGACCGAGGAGGCCGGACCGTGCATGCCGCGTGTGCTGACACCGAGCCCGGTCGTGTTGGCCAACGCCGCCATCTCGATCATTGCCTTGGACCCGTCGACGAAGCTGCACAGCATTTTCGGATTCATCTGCTTCGTCCGAGCGCGTTCGGCCAGAGACTCTGGCGTGGCGTAGACGTCGAGCGGGTTGTTCTTGCCCTTGCCGGCGCAGACGACGTCGAAGGAGAGGTCCCGGGCGTAGTCGACGAGGATCTTGGTCTCCACGGGCTCGTCGCCCCGGCACACCGAGTAGACGGCGCCGGTCTTCTCCGCCACCGACGCCATCAGTGCTCCGATGGTGACGTCGGACTCGACGTTGAGCGTGGCGATGCCCTTGCCCGACAGCAGCGACTCAAGCGCCACCCGAGCCCCGACGTCGGGCACGCCGGTGGCCTCCACGACGACGTCGATCGGCAGCGCCGCGAGCTCGTCGATGCCGCCTAGAGCGACCGACTCTCCGTTCTCTATGGCGCGCACTGCTGCGTCGGTTGCTGAGGCAGAGGAGGGCGTGATCCCAGCCTGGGCTAGCGCCTCCTTCGCCCGGTCGCGTTGCACGTCGAGCACGGCGGAGAGCGAGATTCCCGGCATCCGAAGCAGTTGGGCGGCGAACCCGCGTCCCATCTGCCCAGCGCCGACGAGGCCTACCCGCAGTGGGCGGCCGACCTCGGCCTCGCGGGCCTCGAGCCGCTTGCGGTAGCTCATGAGGCCACCTCCGGCGTATCGGCGGGCGCGGTGTCGCCCCGCACGATGCGGACGGCATCGCCAGGTCGCAGCAGCGGCAGGGACTGCGGAGCGACGCAGACGTCGCCGGCAGTCGGGCCTCGGTGCTGCCGTCAGCCTTGAGATCGAGGTGGCCGAGGTTGAGCAGGTTCTCTGTCACAACCTCGCCGACGGCGAGGACCTGAATCTCGGTCGCCCCGAGGACCATCAGGTCCCCCGGGCGCGGCCCCTCTTCGGTCACCGTCGGCTGATGGCGCACCGACATCTCGTGCAGCTCCTGGGGTGCGTCGTCGCCGAAGAACACGATCATGCCGTGACCGAGGAACGCCTCCACCTGGCCGCCGATCGCCGTCACCGTCGACTCGTAGACCACGCGGGTGGCGGCTGCAGTGTTCACACCTGCTCCACGTCGTCGGGCTTCACTCCGGAGACGAAGAGTTCTTCGGTGATGAACTGCGCCAGTGGGCCTGCCGGCGACGTGGCGTGAATGTCGACGGTGAGCACCTTCTTCATCGGGTAGACCCCGACCCGGGCAGTCCCGCCGCAGTCGATGACCGCCACCGCGATCCTGTCGAACGGCGCCGAACTCTTGAAACCGTCGAAGGCCTCGCCGCCGGTCAGCTCGGCGATACGCTGCGCCACCGGATGGTGCCCCCGCCGGTCACCGAGTAGATCAACGGCTTGTCGGCGGTGGGGGTGATCGTCAGGGGTCCACCCCAGCCGCCTCAGCCCTGGTTGACTCGGAACGACTTGTAGTCGCTCATTCTCAGCTCCTCTGGTTGGAGTCGTCGTTTGCGGAGGGCCGCGGTCGCGGCCCGGAGAAGGTCAGCTCGTGGAGCTGTAGAGCCCGAAGCTGGCGAAGTAGGCGATCACGACCGCGACCGGTCCGGTGATCAGTCGCGAGACCAGGAGGCGGGTACGCCGACTTCGACGGTCTCGGGCTCAGCCTCGCCGAGGGCGAGACCGAGCGGGATGAAGTCGCACCCGATCTGCGGGTTGATCGCGAACAGAGCCAGCAGGGCGTACTGCGGGGGGATGTCATCGGCTCCGATCCGGGTGCCGAGGAGCACGCCGATCACCTGGGCGATGACGGCGCCGGGGCCGAGCACCGGCGAGAGCACCGGGATGGCGCAGAAGACGCTGATGACCAGCAGGCCGATCAGGCTCTATGCCAGGGGGGCGACCAGGTTGGCCAGCCAGTTGCCGATGCCGGTCTCGTTGATGATGCCGATCAGCACAGCGATGAAGGCCATGAACGGCAGGATGTTGCGGATGATCTTGTCGATCTCGTCTCTGCCGGCCTGGTAGAGGGTGCCGACGACGCCGCCGACGCCGCGGCCGATCGTGACCAGGACGGTGTTGAAGCTGTCCAGGCCAGACTTCTTCGGGGTGGTCGGGTGGTGGTCATGCCGGGGCTCCTTCGGTGGCGGCGCGGCGGGCCATCATCGAGCGGTGATGAACTCGGTGACGATGCCGCGGATGAGGATGACGACCATGCCGACCAGCAGGTAGCGGATGGCCAGATCGCCGAGGCTGCCCCCGAGCTGGTGATGCCGGCGGCGATGCCGAGGTAGAGAACAGCTCGCCGGGGTTGGCGTGCGGGAACAGGCCGGTGATCGGGTGCACGAAGCTCACCGCAGAGTCGTAGAACGCCGGCTTGTAGCGCTCCGGCAAGAACCGGCCCATGGTGTAGGCCATCGGGTTGGTCAGGAAGAAGACCGACAGGACGGGCAGGACGAGGTAGCGGACCGGGTACCAGAACAGTCCGGGTCGGGCGGCGTACTCCCCGAGTTCTCGATCCGCTCGGAGCCGATGAGCCGGATCAACGCGTTGACCGCGGTCAGCAGGACGACCAGCAGGGGGATGATGCCGGTGACCAAGCCCAGGAAGACCTCGCCGCCTGCCTGGAAGAGGCCGATGAACCACTCAGCTGCGTGGGCGAGGACTCCGAAGAAGCCTTCGGGATCTTCCAAGGTGGGTGCTTCGGCGGCGAACACCGCGTTCGCTGCCGTGTCGAGCAGTGGCATGATGACTCCTCATCGAGCGAGGCAGGACCTGGCCGTGGGATGCACAGCGCAGCGCATCAGTGGGTTGGTGAGGTTTCCCTCGGTGTGGCGTCGGCTGCGGGGTGCCTCCCGCGGCCTACGCTGTTCTGCTCCTCAGGCGGGTGCGGCTCTGCGGTTCTGGAGGAGGTCGGCGGCTTGTCGGGCCGCGTCCCTCTGCTGCGGGGTGATCCCGAGGATGCGGGCCTCGCCGCTCATGCGGCTGACCTTGACGTCGAAGAGCTCGGGCAGTGGACGCCCCCGGGCGAAGGTGGTTCAGCCGCGGAGCGAGATGGCGTTTCGGACGATGCCGTGGTCGTCCACGGCGATCGCGACGAACGCCCGACCCCCGCGGAAGCGCCTGCCGGCGACGCCCACGCTGACGGTGCCGTCTCGGCGCAGCGCGGTCACCTGCCGGTTGAAGGACATGCTCTGCTGGTAGCTCAGGTAGAGCTGCACATCCAGGCGGCGACGACGGCGACGAGCAGGACGATCGCGCTGGTCGTGTTCATGCTGTGTTCCTCCGGTCGGTGGGCGCGGCCGGGCCGGTCTCGCTCAGGACGGCGCGGGCGAGGGCCTCGTCGCAGACGAGGGAGTCCACGAGGCGGCCGCGGAGGGCGCCGAGCACGCCGGGGGTCTTCGCGCGGCCGTAGGCTACGCCCACGACGTTGGGGATCCCGCGCAGGTCGTCGAGGTCGATGGCCAGTATTCAGTCGGCGACCGTCCCTGCATCTCGCGGCCCTCGGCGTCGTAATAGCGGGCGGCCAGGTCGCCGACGGGCTCTGCGGCCCAGAAATCCTTCTTCTCGAGCGTGCTGAGCTGCAGGGACGTGAGGATGGCGGAGGAGGAGCCGTGACTCGGCGTGTCGATGCCCACGAAGACCAGGTCGGCGGAGCGTGCGAGCTGGAGGGTCTTTCGATCGACTGCTCGGAGAGCAGCGCGTGCGCGCGATCGCGCTGGCGAGGGTCGCCGGGGCGTGCAGGGAGGTCCATTACGCGCCGAGCCGGGTGGCGAGTTCGCGGACAGCTCGCCCTCGGTGATCTCGTTGCTGATGGAGGAGAGCTCTCCGACCAGCGGGGTGGGCCGGAGGCTGTAGTCGCGGGAGACCTCCGTGGCGTAGACCATCGCCTGCAGCGCATGGCCCCAGGACAGCGCCACGGTCATGTTGTCGGCGATCAGCTCGGTGAGCAGGGTCGCGGCCTGCGCTCTCACCTGGTCCTTCATCTTGACCGACGAGGCCGGGTCGCGCGGGCGACCCGCATCTCGGTGAGCCCGAACCGTGTGCGCAGCTCGCTCTCGAGGCTGGTCAGCCGGGCCGACGGGTCGTGCACCGTGATGGTGACGATGCCCTGGCGCTGCGCCTCGGTCAGCATGCGGGACACGTTGGAGCGGGTGGTGCTCAGCTCGCGCGCGATCTCGGCCTGCGAGCGGTTCTGCAGGTAGTAGAGGCGCGCGGCCGCCAGCAACGTGCTGGGGTCTCGTGGAGCGGGCATCTTCACCTCTGTGCGAATAGTGCTCATATCTGTTCCGACATCTAAACCTGTGACCTGTATCACGTCAAGATCCTGGATGTACAAGTTTCAATCGAATTGCGAGACGAAGGCGTCCAGCAGCCGCGCCCCGTGGGCGCCGTCCCCGATCCGGTGGTCGACGGTGAGGCCCGCGGTGACCGTCAGGGCGAGCCCAGCCCCCCGGGCACGGCCACCGTGCGGTGTTGCACCGCCCCCAGCGCCAGCACGGTGGTCTGCGGGAGCGTGACGAGTGCCTGGAAGCGGTTCACGCCCAGCCCGCCGAGGTTGGACAGCGACCCGTTGGCCACGCCGAGGTACGCCGGATCCAGCCGGCCAGTATGGGCCGCCCGAACTACGGACTTCACTTCCGCGTCGAGCTCGTGGAGGTCGCGCGCGTGCGGTTCGCGAGCACGGGCACCAGCAGGCGTGGTCGGTGGCCACGGCGAGCGCGACGGCGGGCTGTCCGCTGGGCACCGCGCATCTCTCAGCGTCGCACCGGCACAGCAGCTCGGGCACCTGGCGCAGCGCGGCGGCGTACGCGTGTAGCAGTACGGTGGTCCACGAGACGCCGTCGCGGCGCCGGTCGGTGGCGTCGAGGTGGACGTCGCGATACACGGTGAACTGCGGTACGGCGGCGCTCTCGGCCATCTTGCGCGCCACCGCGGCGCGGATCATCGCGCTGCGGTCCTTCTTCCCGCCGGACCGCTCCCCGGGCGCCGCGGGAGCGGGCTGCTGCGCGACGGCAACCGGCTGGGCGCTCGGCTGGGCGCTCGGCTGGGCGCTCGGCTGGACGCTCGGCTGGACAGCGGGAACGCCGCGACCGATCCGTGCCTCCACGTCGGCCACCACCATCAGCCCGCCGGGTCCGGAGCCGGCCACGTCGACCAGGTCTACGCCGTGCTGGCGCGCTAGCCCGCGGGCCCGCGGCACCGCCGCCACCGGCCGTCCGTCGGTGACGGGTGCCGGCGTCGGCGTCGGCTCCATGGCCGGTGCCGCCATCGCGCCGTCGGGGATCGCCGTGTCGGCGTGCTCGTGCGCCAACGTCGTGGCCGTCGTCGGTGCGGCCGCGCCGTCAGGGCCGGCCGGAGCCCCGGAGTCGGACCCGAACCCTGGCTCCGGCGCGGCGGTAGGAGGCGCGGGGTCGTCGCCGAGCAGGTCGCCGAGTCCCTGGTCCTCCTCGCCCTCGAGCCAGGCGATCGGCTCGCCGACGGCGACGGTGCCCTCCTCGACGACGACTCGACGAGGGTGCCCGAGCCGGTGCTCTCGACCTCCATGTCGACCTTGTCCGTCATCACCTCGCAGACGACGTCCCCGGCAGCTATCTCGTCGCCCACCTTGGCCGTCCATGACGACACCTCGCCCTCGGTCATCGTCATCGACATCTTCGGCATGCGGATCGGGATGCGCGCCATCTCAGGAGTCCTTCACCAGCGAACGGGCGGCGTCGACGATGCCGTCGACCTGGGGGACGGCCGAGGACTCCAGCTGGGGCGCGTAGGGGATCGGTACGTCGAGGCCGCTGAGCCGGCGCACCGGCGCCAGAAGGCGGTAGACCGCCGGCGACTCGACGATCCGGCCGGCCACCTCGGCCATGAACCCGACGTGGCCCGGAGCCTCCTGCACGAGAAGGGCTCGGCCGGTGCGCGAGACGTCGTCGAGGATCGGCGCGTCGTCGAGCGGCGAGAGCGTGCGCGGGTCGATCACCGAGACATCGATGCCGTCGGCGGCCAGCTGCTCGGCCGCCTCCAGGCTGCGCGAGACCATCACGCCGGTGGCCACGATCGTGACGTCGCGGCCACGGCGCCGTACCGCCGTGGTGCCCAGCGGCACGCGCCCGGCGCCCTCAGACACCGGGCCGGAGGTGCGGTAGAGCAGCTTGTGCTCGAGCACGATCACCGGGTTCGGATCGTCGATCGCGGCGAGCAGCAGGCCCTTGGCGTCCTCGGCGGTCGCCGGCATCACCACCTTGAGGCCGGGCACGTGGGCGAACCAGGCCTCCAGGCTCTGCGAGTGCTGCGCGGCTGCGCCGGTGCCGGAGCCGAGCGGGGCGCGCAGCACCATCGGCACCTCGGCGGCGCCGCCGAGCATGAAGTGGATCTTGGCGGCCTGGTTGACGATCTGGTCCATCGCCTGGCAGGTGAAGTCGGAGAACTGGATCTCCACGACCGGACGCATCCCGGCCAGCGCCGCGCCGACCGCCGCGCCGACGATGCCGAGCTCGGAGATGGGGGTGTCGCGGACCCGCTCGGCGCCGAACCGGTGGAACAGGTCGCCGGTCACGCCGAACGCGCCGCCGTAGATGCCGATGTCCTCGCCGAGCACGAACACGCGCTCGTCGGCGGTCATCGCCTCGACGAGTGCCTCGCGCACCGCCTCGGCGTAGGTGATGACCCGCGGCTCGGAGGACTGCGGCGTCGTCGTGGCGGAGCTCTGCAGAGTGGTCATGGGGTCGCCTCTCAGGCCGTGGGGGCCGTCGCGAAGACAGCCTCGAGCAGGTCGTCGGGTCGGGCGTCGGGTGCGGCGTTGGCCGCGCGCACCGCCGTACGGATGTCGGCGGTAGCGCGGCTGCGGATCTCCTCCACCGCTGCCTGGTCGAGAACGCCGCGTTCGAGCACCGCGGACTCGAAACGGACGATCGGGTCGCGCTCGCGCCACTCGGCGATCTCCTCGCGCGTGCGGTAGAGGTTCTTGTCGGACTTCGAGTGGCCCTTCCACCGGTAGGTCACCGCCTCGACGAGCGTCGGCCCCTCCCCGCGGCGGGCGCGGTCCACGGCGTCGCTGACGCCGGCATGCACGGCCTCGACGTCGTTGCCGTCGAGGGTGACGCCGGGGATGCCGTACGCCGCGGCCCGCTCGGCGATGTTCTCGATCGCGAACGACTTCTCGGTGCTGAACGACATGCCGTACTTGTTGTTCTCGCACAGGAACACGACGGGGAGCCGCCAGATCGCGGCCAGGTTCACCGCCTCGTGGAAGGCGCCCTCGTTGGCCGCGCCGTCGCCGAAGAAGCTGACCACCACCCGGTCGAGGCCCTGCATCCGGTAGCCCAGGGCGGCGCCGGCGGCGATCGGGATGCCGCCGGCGACGATGCCGTTGGCGCCGAGGTTGCCGGTGGCGACGTCGGCGATGTGCATCGAGCCGCCACGCCCACGGCAGTAGCCGGTCTCCTTGGCGAGCAGCTCGGCCATCATCCGCTCGAGGTCGGCGCCCTTGGCGATGCAGTGCCCGTGTCCCCGGTGTGTGGAGGTGATGGCGTCGTCGTCACGCAGCGCGAAGCAGGCCCCGGTGGCCGAAGCCTCCTGGCCGATCGAGAGGTGCATGGTGCCGTGCATCAGGCCGCGGGCGAACAGGTCGTCGACCGCTTCCTCGAAGCGACGGATCAGCCACATCGTCTCGAGCGTGCTCGTGGCCGTGGCGGCGTCGTCGCCGAGGCGGGGAGTCATGGTCGCCGATGCTCCTATCTGCACATATGTGCATATGGTTCTCACGAATGTCCACACCGTAGTAACGGGGGTCACTCCTGGCAAGACCCACACCCCGATTCGTCCGCGGTTGCGAGCGAGGTCCGCGCGGGGCCACCGCGGACGAATCGGGGTGCAGCGTTATCCACGCCGAAACATCGCGCGTACACGGACGAGACGTGCGCGGCCTACCGTCGGCCGGGTGACGGCGCAGCCACCGGTGGAGCCCGAGGTGTGGACGACGGTGTGCCCACTGGAGGGGGTCCCGGTCGGCCGCGGAGTGACGGTGCTGGCCCACGGCTGCGCCATCGCGGTGTTCCGTACCGACGACGACGCGCTGTTCGCGCTCGGGAACCACGAGCCGGGAACCCGGGCGGGGGGACTGGCCCGCGGCATCCTCGGCGTCGCCGACGGCGTGCCGTTCGTGGGCACTCGGGAGCACCGGCAGCGCTTCGACCTGCGCACCGGCGCCGGGCTCGACGACGCCTCGCTGCACGTGCCGTCCTACCCGGTCCGCGTCGTCGACGGCGTGGTGCAGGTCGGCCCGCGCGACAGCGCGTGAGACCGGGCGCGCCCGGCGTTACAGCATGTCCGATCCGGCCCCGGAGTGCGGCCACGCCGAGGGCACCACCAGCGCCGTCGCGATGGCCGCGACCCCCTCGCCGCGACCGGTCAGCCCGAGGCCGTCGGTCGTGGTCGCCGAGACCGTCACGGGCGCGCCGGCGGCCGCCGACAGGGCCGCCTCCGCCTCGGAGCGGCGAGGTCCCAGGCGCGGGCGGTTGCCGATGACCTGCACCGCGACGTTGACCACGTCGAAGCCGGCGACGCGGACCCGGCGTACCGTCTCGGCCAGCAGCGAGGCGCCCGACGCCCCGGCCCACTGCGGCTCCGAGGTGCCGAAGATGCTGCCCAGGTCCCCCAGGCCGCAGGCGGACAGCAGGGCGTCGCAGCAGGCGTGCGCTGCCACGTCACCGTCCGAGTGACCCGCGAGTCCCTGCGGCTCGTCGGGGAACGCGACTCCGGCCAGGTGCAGGGGTACGCCGTCGGCCAGGCGGTGCACGTCGCTGCCGATGCCGACGCGGGGTGGGTGTGCGGTCACGAGGTCGATCATGCCGTAGGCGGCCCATCTAGTCTGGGGGCGTGGGCGAACACCCGACTGTGAGGACTCCACGCCGTTACCACGCCCTGGCCGGCGCCGTGGCCGGCCTCTCCGGTCTCGCGGCCAGCCTGCTGCTGACCAACGTGCTCAATGCGCGGGCCACGCCGGTCCAGGCCGTCGCGGAGGCGGTCATCGAGCTGACCCCCGGTCCGGTGGCCGAGGCGCTGATCCAGCTCGTCGGGCGCAACGACAAGCCGATCCTCGTCGCGGGGGTCACCCTGGCGGTCATCGGGCTCGGCGCGCTCAGCGGCGTGCTGGCCCGTCGGAGCCGGACCGCCGCCCAGCTGCTGGTCGCCGCGACCGGGGTCCTGGCGCTGCTGGCGCTGATGGCCGGCGCCGACTTCACCTCGGCCGCCCTGATCCCGCTGGGGGCGGGGCTGGCGACCTGGTTCGTCGTGCTGGCGCTGCTGGTCGACGCCGTGCCGGCCGACGCGGACGTGGACGTCGCGGCGCACACCGTCGACCCGGCCTCGCGCCGTGGCTTCCTGCTCAAGGCCGGCGGTGTCGCTGCGGTCGCGGTCGTGGCGGCGGCGGGGGCGCGGCTGTTCGGTGAGGGCCGGCGCGCGGTCGAGACGGCGCGTCAGCTGCTCCGGCTGCCGGTCAGCGACGGCACGGTGCCGGACGGGGCGACGCTGGGCCTGGAGGGTACGGCGCCGTGGCGGGTGCCGAACGCCCAGTTCTACCGGATCGACACCGCCCTCGTCGTCCCGGCCGTCGATCCCTCCGAGTGGCGCCTGCGCGTGCACGGCATGGTCGAGCGCGAGCTCGTCCTCACCTACGACGACCTGCTCGGCCGCGAGCTCACCGAGGCCTGGGTGACGCTGTGCTGCGTCTCGAACGAGGTCGGCGGCGACCTGATCGGCAACGCCTGGTGGAGCGGCGTGCGGATCGCCGACGTGCTCGCCGAGGCGGGGGTCGCGCCCGGGGCCGACGCGGTGCTGCAGACCTCGCAGGACGGCTGGACGTGCGGGACCCCGCTGCAGGCGCTCACCGACGGCCGGGACGCCCTGCTCGCCCTCGCCATGAACGGCGAGCCGCTCCCGGTCGAGCACGGGTTCCCGGTGCGGATGGTGGTGCCCGGGCTCTACGGCTTCGTGTCGGCGACCAAGTGGCTGGTCGACCTGGAGGTGACCCGCTTCGAGGACTTCACGGCCTACTGGACCGATCGGGGCTGGTCGGCGAGGGGACCGGTCAAGACCCAGTCGCGGATCGAGGTGCCGCGCCCCGGCGCGTCGGTGCGCGCGGGACGGGTCCGGGTCGGCGGGCACGCATGGGCCCAGCACACCGGCATCGCCGCGGTCGAGGTGCGCGTCGACGGCCGGCCCTGGCAGCGCGCCGAGCTCGGCGGCGTACCGAGCGACGACACGTGGGTCCAGTGGGCCGCCACGCTCGACCTCGACCCGGGCAGCCACACGCTGGCCGTCAGGGCCACGGACAAGTCCGGCTACACCCAGACCGCCGCGCGCACCGACGTGGTGCCCGACGGGGCGACCGGCTGGCACAGCATCGAGGTGAACGCCGGTCAGGCCTGACCCGCCTCCCGACGAGGACGGTGGCGCGCAGTCCCTCCGTCGGGCCGGCGGGGGCGCGCGACCCGGGTCACCAGTTCGGCTGCGTGGGGTCGGCCGGCTCCGGAAGCGGCACCTCGGGCGGGTGCACGACATAGACCAGGCCGCCCGAGCCCTCGATCCAGACGCGCTCGAACTGGGTCCGGTCGTAGACCGCCCGCACCTCGTCGTTGCTCGGCAGCTCGTGCGAGGCCGGGTCGTGGCTGACCACGTCGCCCTCGTCGTCGAAGCCGATGATCGTCAGCAGGTGGCCCGAGGTGTCGTAGCCGGCGCCGTCGAGCTGGTCGCTGTGGAAGCTGACCGACGCCACCAGCGGGATTCCGGCAGCGATGAACCGCTCGGCCTCCTCGAGCGAGCGGAGCCGGGTCACGAACGCCTCGGCGCCGTAGCGCGCGGCGTAGGCAGCGTTGAAGGACCAGTTGCCGGCGCCGCCGTACCCGGCGTCGTAGACGTGGCACGCCGCGAAGTCGACGAACCGGTCGGCGCAGCCGGCGTCCACCCAGGCGTACTCCTCCTCCTTCGGGCCGAGACCCCAGGAGGCGAGCAGCATCGTGGTGGAGGCCGGGGAGCACCACGAGGCGCCGCCGCTGTCCCACTGCGGGTGCTCGCCGCGGTGCAGCTGCTGGGAGTACGCCGGCACGGCCAGCTCGACGCCGCGCACAGGGCTGCTGCCCGACGTGGCAGGCGCGGGGACGCCGTCGGCTCGCGGCCGCTCGTCGGAGGTCACCGCGCCCAGCAGCGTCACTGTCGGGACCGCAACGCTCTCGGGGCCGCGGTGCAGGACCAACCGCAGCTGGAAGGCGGTCCAGGCGGTCCCGTCGCGCGCCAGCAGCTCGTCCACGCGGACGCCGGCCCACTCGTCGTCCTGGCCGCTGTGGCTGGTGCGGGAGATCTCCGAGTCCGTCTCGGCCCAGCTGCCCAGGGAGTACCACCCCGACCAACGGCGGCCGTCGGCCGATACCCGGGCCTCGACCTCCAGCCAGCTGTCGCCGGGCGTGGTGGCGTTCCACGAGGGCACCAGCGCGGTGAATGGGTGGGCGGTGCGCACCTCCGGGCCCACCCACGCCGCCCAGGCGTAGCGGCGCACCGGCCGGTCCTCGCCGCGCGGACCGTCGGGACCGCCGGGGGCGCGGCGGCTGCCGACCGGCTCCACCAGCGCGAGCCCGGCCGGTGTCGTGGCCGTCCCCAGGTGGGTGCCGGCCCGCAGCTGGTCGCCGCGCCAGGCGTGGAACGTGACCGCCCGGTCGGTCGGGCTGCCTTGCCCCCGCACGGTCACCAGCTCATCGTACCGAGGCGGGACGGCAGCGGGTGGTCGGCGTCGCGGACGACGTAGGCGGTGCCGCCGGACCCGCCGTAGACGCCGCGCTTGAGCCAGGCGTCCTCGAACTGGCCGCGGTCGTAGGTGCGGCGCACGCCGCGGCGGGTGGCCGCGGCCGGGTCGTTGACGATGACGTCGCCGTCGGTGCGGAAGCCGACGACGACCAGCAGGTGGCCGTTGGTGGACCGGATCGGTGCCCCGCTGAGCTCGCCGCTGCGGAACGAGACCGAGGTGATCACCGGGATGCCGGCCGCGACCAGGCGCTCGACGTCGCGCAGGGAGGTGAACCGGGTGACGAAGGCCTGCTGCACCCGCGTCGCGGCGTAGGCGGTGTTGAACGGCCAGTTGCCGGTGCCCCGGTAGGCGTAGTCGTAAGTCATCCGGGCGAGGTGGTCCACGACCCGGTCGGGGTGCGTGGCGCCGGCCCAGACGGTCTCGTCGCTGCTCGGCAGGGCCCCGTAGTAGCCGAGCACCATGGCCAGCGACGTCGGCGAGCACCACGACTCCCCGCCGCCGCCGTACCCGGGGAAGTGGCCCTCGTGGATCATCTGGGAGAAGCGCGGCACCGGGAGCACGACGTCGCGGGTGAGCGTCGTACGGCTGGTCGCGACGCCCGTCGAGGAGGGGATCCGCGAGGCGACGCCGCCGGCCGCGTCGAGGACCGGGGAGAGGGTGGTGCCGACGCGCCGGTTGAGCGAGACCCGGACCTGCCAGGCGGTGAAGGAGCCGTCGGTGCCGAAGGTGTCGACGTTGACGTCGGCGAGGTCGTCGCCCTGGCCGGCGACGGAGGTACGCCGCAGCGCCTGGTCGCCCGAGGCCCACCGGCTCACGACGTCCCAGCTGCTGCGCCGGCCGCCGGAGGTGCTGCCACGGACCTCGACCTCGACGAAGGTCCCCTCGGGGGTGATCGCCTCCCACGACGGCACCAGCTCGGTGAGCCCGAAGCCGGGGGAGACCCACGGCGAGGTCCACCGCCCGACGTCGTAACGGACGTCGCCGAGGCTGCGCCGAGCGCTCGGTACGGCCAGGCGGACCCGGCCCCAGCGGGTGGAGCGGGTCCCGGCGAAGGTGCCGGTGTCGAGCTGCCGGCGGCTGTCCCAGGCGGTGTAGCGCACCTCGCGGGTGCCGGCCGCGACGGGTCGCAGGTCAGCGGCGTCCGTCCGGGGGGCGGCCGCGGGGTGGGCGGCGCCGGCGAGGCCGGAGGACACCGGCGCCAGGCCGGTCAGGGCGAGAGCGGCGGTGGCCGTCAGGGCTGCGATGCGCACCGGCAGAGCGTAGGCGCTGCTCGCCTCAGCAGTCTCGTTGTTCCCATTTCTCACAAGCCGCCACAGCCCCCACCCCGATTCGTCCGCGATCGCGAGCCGGTTCCACGCGGGGTGACCGAGGACGAATCGGGGCGGGCCGTCGATACGATGACCGGGTGAACGCCACCGGATCGCCGACCTCCCCCGCACCCGCGGGGGCCCTGCGGCTCTTCGACACCGCCTCCCGCGCGGTGCGGGCCTTCGAGCCGATCGAGCCGGGCAAGGCCGGGATCTACCTGTGCGGGCTGACCGTTCAGTCCGAGCCGCACGTCGGCCACGTCCGCTCCGGGGTGAACTTCGACGTGCTGCGCCGCTGGCTGGTCGCGCGCGGCTACGAGGTGACGTTCATCCGCAACATCACCGACATCGACGACAAGATCCTGGTCAAGTCCGCCGCGCAGGGCCGTCCCTGGTACAACCTCGCCTACGCGATGCGCATCGAGCTCGACAAGGCCTACGACGCCCTCAACGTGGCCCCGCCGACCTACGAGCCCGCCGCCACCGGCCACGTCCCGGAGATGATCGAGCTGATCGGCCGGCTGATCACCCGCGGCCACGCCTACGCCGCCGACGACGGCTCCGGCGACGTCTACTTCGACGTGCGGTCCTGGTCGGCGTACGGCGAGCTGACCGGGCAGCGGATCGAGGACATGGAGGCCGCGGAGGTGGCCGCCGACCCGCACTCGTCGGCGCGCAAGCGGGACCCGCGCGACTTCGCGCTCTGGAAGGGCTGGAAGAAGGAGACCGAGCCGGAGACGGCCGCCTGGCCCTCCCCGTGGGGACCGGGCCGGCCCGGGTGGCACATCGAGTGCTCGGCGATGGCACTGAAGTACCTCGGCGGCGGCTTCGACATCCACGGCGGCGGGGTGGACCTGCGCTTCCCCCACCACGAGAACGAGCAGGCGCAGTCCCGGGCGGCCGGCTACGAGTTCGCGGCGTACTGGCTGCACAACGCCTGGATCACCACCGCCGGCGAGAAGATGAGCAAGTCGCTGGGCAACACCCTGGCGATCCCGGCAGTGCTCGAGCGGGTGCGTGGCATCGAGCTGCGGTTCTACATGGTCGCGGCGCACTACCGCTCGCACGTGGAGTTCAGCTTCGAGGCCCTCGACGAGGCCGCCGCCGGTTTCCGGCGCATCGAGCACTTCCTCACCCGGGCCCGCGACGTGCTCGGCGAGGTGCCGCTCGGCACGTGGTGCGCGGACTTCGAGCAAGCCATGGACGACGACCTCGGTACGCCGGCCGCCGTCGCCGCCATCTACGAGCTGGTCCGCGAGGGCAACAAGCTGCTCGGCGGCGGCGCCACCGACGCGCTGCGCGGCGCCGCCGGGTCGGTCCGCGCGATGCTGGCGGTGCTGGGTCTCGACCCGTTCGACCCGCACTGGGCGTCGAGCCCGGCCACCGGCCGGGAGGAGAAGCTCACCGCGGCGGTGGACGCGCTCGTCGAGGCGATGATCGCCCGCCGGTCCGAGGCCCGTGCGGCCAAGGACTTCGCCACCGCCGACGCGATCCGCGACCAGATCCGGGCCGCCGGCATCGAGCTCGAGGACACCCCGCAGGGGCCGCAGTGGTCCCTGTGACCGCCCCCTGGACCGCCCGGGCGCCGACCTGGCGCCGTCCGCGCAGCCCCGCCCCTGGGCGGACCGCAGCGACCCGACCGACGAAGAAGGACATCT
Source organism: uncultured Actinomycetota bacterium (assembly GCA_963835385.1). GTDB lineage: Bacteria > Actinomycetota > Actinomycetes > Propionibacteriales > Nocardioidaceae > Nocardioides_B. The sequence continues at coordinate 203,875 of CAWIFK010000010.1, read as the reverse complement.
GATGGCAGGCAACTCGGCGCGTCGTGGCGCGGTGAAGAAGACCGGCAAGGGCAACCCGACGGCCGGTTCCGGCGGCCGCGTCAAGCGGGCCCTGGAGGGCAAGGGTCCCACCCCGAAGGCCAAGGACCGCCCGAACCACAAGGCCTACTCCTCCGACAAGCGCGCGGCGGCCAAGGGCGGCGGCCGGCCGAAGCGCCCGGCGAAGTCCGGCGACTCCGAGTGGGTGGCGGGCCGCAACTCCGTCGTCGAGGCGCTGCGGGCCCGGATGCCGGTGACCACCGTGTACGTCGCCGAGGGCGCCGAACGCGACGGCCGACTGCGCGAGGTGTTCCGGGTCGCGGCCGAGCGCGGCATCTCGCTGCTGGAGGCGCCGCGCCACGAGCTCGACCGGCTCACCGGCGGCGCCGTGCACCAGGGGCTGGCCGCGCGCGTGCCGGCGTACGAGTACGCCCACCCCGACGACCTCCTCGACCGCGCCGCCGAGCTGGGCGAGCCGCCGCTGCTCGTCGCGCTCGACTCGGTCACGGACCCGCGCAACCTCGGCGCGGTGGTGCGCTCGGCGTCCGGCTTCGGCGCGCACGGCGTGCTGGTCCCCGAGCGCCGGGCGGCCGGCATGACCGCCTCCGCGTGGAAGACCTCGGCGGGGGCCGCCTCCCGGCTGCCGGTCGCGCAGGCGACCAACCTGACCCGGCAGCTCAAGGCCTACCAGGAGGCGGGCTGCATGGTGGTCGGTCTGGCCGCCGACGGGGACGTCTCGCTGCCCGATCTCGACCTGGCCGACGGCCCGCTGGTGGTCGTTGTCGGGTCGGAGGGGGACGGGCTCTCGCGGCTGGTCGCCGAGACCTGCGACCAGCTGGTGTCGATCCCGATGGTGAACGACCTGGAGTCGCTCAACGCCGGTGTCGCCGCCTCGGTGGCGCTCTACGCGATCGCAGAGCGGCGACGGGGGCGCTGACCTCAGTCGACCGCGTCCTCGATGCTGACCACGGTCAGCTCCCCGGTCTCGGGATCGGTGGCCAGGGCCTCGTCGGGGCGGCCGGCCAGCACCGCGTCGACGTAGTCGTGCGCGGCCTGGACGAGCGGCACCGACTTGCCGGCGCGCTCGGAGAGGTACCACCGGTGCTCGAGCACCTCGTGGAACATCTCTGCGGGCTCGAGCCGGCTGCGCATGTCCGCCGGGATCAACGCGACGATCGGCTCGTAGATCTCGGTCAGCCACCGGTGCGCGACGAGCGCACGGTCCTCGGCGCCGAGGTCGAAGTGCGCGGTGTAGGCGGCGAGGTCGTTGAGCAGCCGGCGCGCCTGGTTGTCCTCGACGTACAGCCCGGTGAGCCCCTGCAGCTCGCGTGAGTGGTGACCGGCCTCGACGACCTTCGGCTGGACGCGCACCGTCGCGCCGTCCCAGTCGGTGACGATGTCGAGCTCGTCGATGTCGAAGCCCAGGTTGTTGAGGCGCTCGATCCGCTGCTCGATCCGCCAGATCTCCTGGGTGCCGAACTCCTCGGTGGCGGTCAGCTCGGCCCACAGCGCCTCGTAGCGGCTGCGCACCAGCTCGGCGATCGCGTGCGCGTCGACCGACTCGTCGAGGAGCTCCCCGGCCTGCAGGTCCAGCAGCTCGCCGAAGATGTTGGTGACGGCGACGTCGAGGTCGTAGGCGCGCTGGCCGTTGCTGAGCCGCTCGTGGAGCTCGCCGGTCTCGGCGTCGACGAGGTACGCCGTGAACTCGCCCGCGCTGCGGCGGAACAGCACGTTCGACAGCGACACGTCGCCCCAGTAGAACCCGGCCAGGTGCAGCCGCACGAGCAGCACCACCAGCGCGTCGACCAGGCTGGGGAGGTTCTCCGAGGGCAGGCCGTGCGAGAACAGCGAGCGGTAGGGCAGCGAGAAGTGCAGGTGCCGGGTGACCAGGCACGGCTCGATCTCGGACCCGTCGCGACCGATCCGGCCGTCCACCACGCCGACCGGCTCGACCGTGGGCAGCCGCAGCCGGCGCAGGTCCCGCAGCAGCCGGTACTCCCCGAACGCGTAGCGCTCCCGGGTCTCCTTCACGGCGTACACGTCGCTGCCGAGCCGCACGATCCGCACCACGTGCCGGGAGATCCCGCGCGGCAGGTGCACCACGACATCGGGTCCCCACTCCTCGAGCGGGAGGTCCCAGGGGAGGGTCACGAGGGCGGGGTTCGGTCGGGTCGCGACGATCCGTAGCGCCATGCCGGGCAGCCTAGTGGGAGGGCGTGCCCGGCGCCCACGTGGTCGGCAGGCGGAGCCGGCGGGGCAGCCGGCTTCGGGGACCCGGGCGGGTCGGACGTCATGGTCCGGCCCGGTCAGGTGCCCCGTTCGAGCAGCACCGCGCCGGGACCGTTGCGGGCCGCCTCGTCGTCGGGGTTGTTCAGGGCGCAGCTGCGCAGGCTGAGGCAGCCGCAGCCGATGCAGCCGTCGAGACGGCCCCGGAGCCGTTCGAGCCGCTCGATCTGTGCGTCGAGGCGCGGACGCCAGGACCGCGACAGCCGCGACCAGTCCGCCTTCGTGGGGGTCCGGCCCGACGGCAGGCCGGAGAGGGCCGCTGCGATCTCGTCGAGCGAGAGTCCGACGCGCTGGGCGGACCGGATGAAGGCCACCCTGCGCAGCGTCGCGGAGCGGTACCTGCGCTGATTGCCCGCGCTGCGCTCGGAGGCGATGAGTCCCAGATCCTCGTAGTACCTCAGAGCGGAGGCAGCCACGCCGCTGCGCTCGGAGAGCTGGCCGATGGTGAGGGGGGCCCGCTGCGTCACGCGACCAGCCTACGGGCGCAGGACCTCGAGCGAGCTCGAAGCGCCGAGGCCGCGAGGCCGTCGGGCGGGGCGGCGATGTGCCGCCGTGGCCGGGCGACGACGGCGAGGTGCGTCGACCGGGCGGGCCATGGGCGCGGAGGGGCCGGCGGAAGCGATGCCTTGGCCAAGCCAGGGTGAGCGCTCACGAGGCAAGAAGCGACGGCTCAACAGGGAGAAAGTGACGGGTCAACGTCGAAAAGGTGACGGGTCAACGGAGAGGGGGAGGCGCGCCTCGGTGGGTCACCGAGGCGCGCCTCCGGGGCAGCGGCTTACTTGAAGGCGTCCTTCGCCTTCTCGCCGGCCTGCTTCAGGTCGGCCTTGCTCTGCTCGGTCTTGCCCTCGTTCTCCATCGACTCGTCGCCCGTGGCAGAACCGAGCTTCTCCTTGGCCGATCCGACCAGGCCCTCGGTCTTGTTCTGCGTCTTGTCGTCGGCGCCCATATGGTGCCTCCTTCGCTATCGGGTGTGCAGCAGGCGTACCCACCTGCGCTCCGCTGACACCTCTCACTACGATGAGGGCGCACGTCGCGCCGCTTTAGCTCAGCTGGTAGAGCACTCGCCTTGTAAGCGAAAGGTCGTCAGTTCGAACCTGACAAGCGGCTCCCCTCACCGCAGCCGGACCGGCTCGAAGATCCGCGTCGGGTCGGCGAGCTCGTCCTGGGTCTGCACGATGCGCATCTCGCGCTCGCCGGCCTCCGCGGTCGCGGCGACCACCGCGAAGACCGAGGCCGTGGTGCGCGCCAGCGTCCGGTCGAGGCCACGACCGTCGAGGAGGTTGGCGAGGAACACCGCGGCGGTCAGGTCGCCGGCGCCCGGCGGGCTCACCGACAGCCGCGGGAAGCGGGTCCGCCAGGCGCCCTCGTCGGAGACCGCGACCATGTCGAGGGAGTCCTCGGGGGTCTCGTCGAGGATCGCGCTGGTCACCAGCACGGTGCGTGGGCCGGTGGCCCGGACGCGGTCGACGGCCTCGAGCAGCTCGTCGTACGTCGTCGTGGTGGCGCCGGCCAGGAAGTCCAGCTCGAAGTGGTTCGGGGTGATCACGTCGGCCGCCGGGACGACGCGCTCGCGCATGAACTCCGGAATGCCCGCGCGTACGAACATGCCGCGGCCGACGTCGCCCATCACCGGGTCGCAGCAGTAGATCGCCGACGGGGACGCCGCCTTCACCTTGGCGACCGCGTCGAGGATGACGGCGCCGACCTCCTCGGCCCCCTGGTAGCCCGAGAGCACTGCCTCGCAGCGCTCGAACGCGCCGCGGTCGCCGACGCCCTCGATCACCGAGGCGACGTCGGCCGGCGCCAGCAGCGGGCCCTTCCAGTCGCCGTAGCCCGTGTGGTTGGAGAAGTGCACGGTCATCACCGGCCACACCACTTTGCCGAGGCGCTGCAGCGGGAAGAGAGCAGCGCTGTTGCCGGCGTGACCGTAGGCGACCAGGGACTGGATCGAGAGGATGCTCACCGGTCCATCTTGCCCGAGGTGTCCCGGTCGGGTCGGGACAGGTCGCGGGGCACGGGCCAGCCGGGCCTGGCCGCGTCGACAGGCGCCGAGGCGCGACCCGTGACCACGGCGCCCGCAGGCTCCGGGCGGAGGAGGTCTCGCCGCGACCTCTCCGCTGCGGGCTGCGCTGCGAGCAGGCAGGCCCCGGGCGGCGCTGCGAGCAGGCATCCCCCGGGCGGCGCTGCGAGCAGGCAGGCCCCGGGCGGCGCTGCGAGCAGGCGGGCCCCGGGCGGCGCTACCTCTGGACCGGATGAGGCGTTGCTCAGGCGACCTGCAGCGAGCGCTTCGACAGCCCCATCCAGTAGCCCTCGATCAGCTGGTCGCCCGGTGTCTCCGGGTCCGAGGCAGCGCCGAGCGTGAGGAACAGCGGCGTGTAGTGCTCGACGGTCGGGTGGGCGTAGGGCATGCCCGGGGCCCTGCTGCGGAACGCCGCCAGCTCGTCGACGTCACCGCGCGCCAGCGCCTCGGCGGCCCAGGCGTCGAACTCGGTCGACCAGCCGGGCGCGGGCGCCTCGATCCGGAACTCGCGGAGGAACGGCAGGCCGTGGGTGAGGAAGCCGGACCCGACGACGAGCACGCCCTCGTCACGCAGCGGGCGCAGCCGGCGGCCGAGCTCGAGGAGCCGGTAGGGGTCCTGCGTGGGCAGCGACATCTGCACCACCGGGATGTCCGCCTCGGGGTACATGATCGTCAGCGGCACCCAGGCGCCGTGGTCCAGGCCGCGACTCTCGTGCTGGTGCACCGGCTCGGTCCGGGGCATCATCGCGGCGACGCGCTGCGCCAGGGCGGAGGCGTCCGGCGTCGCGTAGGTCATCTCGTAGTAGCGCTGGGCGAAGCCGCCGAAGTCGTAGACGAGCGGAGTCCCGGGAGTCGTCGCCGAGAGGCTGACCGGCGCGGACTCCCAGTGAGCCGACACGACCAGGATCGCGCTGGGGCGCGGCAGGTCGCGCGCCCACCCCGCGAGCTCGCTGCTCCAGACGGGGTCGTCGAGCAGCGGCGGCGCCCCGTGCCCGATGTACAGCGCGGGCATCCGGTCGGTTGCGCCGGGCTGCCCGGTCGCGCTCGCCCGCGCCTCGCTCGTCGGCTCGGTCATGCATCGCTCCTTCCGCTGTCCCAGCAGCCTACGCCGCAAGAGTTGAAGGATCAACTGTCCGGTATGCTGGCCCCATGACGCGATGGCTGACCGACGAGGAGCTCCGGGCCTGGCTCAAGCTGGCCGGCGTGATGCTCAAGCTCGGCCCCAGCCTGGACTCGCAGCTGCAGCGCGACAGCGACCTCACCCACTTCGACTACCTGTGCCTCGCGATGCTCTCCGAGGTCGACGGCCGGACCCGCCGGATGAGTGAGCTCGCCGCCTCCACGAACGCCACGCTCTCGCGGCTCTCGCACGTGGTCAGCAAGCTGGAGAAGCGCGGCTGGGTGCACCGGCACCCGTGCCCAGACAGCCGCCGGGTCACGTTGGTCTCGCTCACCGACGAGGGGTGGGAGGTGCTCAAGGCAGCCGCCCCCGGGCACGTCGCGACGGTCCACTCCCTGGTGTTCGACGGGCTCCCTCCCGAGGACGTCGCCGCGCTGGAGCGGGTGGCCGGCCACATCGTCGACCGGATCGACCGGATCGACCGGATCGACACGGCCTGCGGGCCTGACTCCACGCCGGACTGAGGGCGCCGCGCCTCCTCGAGCGAGCGAGAGGACGTGCCGTGGGACATGCACTCGCCGCGCGTCCCGGGCCGCTCACGCCTGGCCGGGCGCCGTACCGGGTCGGAGGTCGCGCGAGTGCATGTCCGACGGGCGGTGACGTGGAGCGCCGACGCCGGACGGCGGCAGGCTTCGGCTCAGGACAGCGACCAGTCGACCGGCGAGCCGCCCTGTCGCTCCAGCAGGTCGTTGACCCGGCTGAACGGCCGCGACCCGAAGAAGCCGCGCGAGGCCGAGAGGGGGGAGGGGTGCGCCGACTCGACCCGCGGCACGCCGGCGAGCATGGGCTTGAGACCTTGCGCGTCGCGGCCCCAGAGGATCGCTGCCAGCGGGCCACCACGCCCGGCCAGCACCTCGATCGCCCGCTCGGTGACCTGCTCCCAGCCCCGGCCGCGGTGCGACGCGGGTGACCCGGGAGCAACGGTGAGGACCCGGTTCAGCAGCATCACGCCCTGCTCGAACCACGGCGTTAGGTCGCCGTTGCCCGGCGGCGGGCAGCCCACGTCGTCCATGAGCTCCTTGTAGATGTTGACCAGGCTCCGGGGCAGCGGCCGGACGTCCGGGGCCACCGAGAAGGAGAGGCCGACGGGGTGTCCGGGCGTCGGGTACGGGTCCTGCCCGACCACGAGCACCTTGACGTCTGCGAGCGGGCGGTTGAACGCCCGCAGGATGTGGTCGCCGTGCGGAAGGTACGTGCGCCCGGCGGCGAGCTCGCTGCGCAGGAACTGCCCCATGCGCGCGACGTCCGGCTCCACCGGAGCCAGGGCATCGGCCCAGTCCGGTGTCACCAGGCCGCGCTCGACCAGGTTCTCCAGGGTGGTCATGACGCCCGACCCTACCCAGCCGTCCCACCCCGATTCGTCCGCGGTGGCCCCGCGACAACCAGGCTCGCAACGGCGGACGAATCGGGGTCAGGGACCGGTGGCGAGCAGCTTCGCGAGCTCGTCTGCGACGGCCGCCATCCCGCTCTCGAAGGGGTGGTAGGCCAGCGCCCGCTGCGTGTCGGTGAGGCGCCCGTTGACCCAGGGGTCGGCGCTGCACACGTCGTGACCCTTCGAGGCCGCGTACATGTCCAGGAACTCCACGCCGGTACGACGGGCCGCGCCGGCCAGCGCGTCGTTGAGCGAGCGGATCACCCGGTCGCCGAAGGCGAGGTCGCCGGTGGCGAACGGCAGCCGGCGCGGGCAGGTGCCGCCGTCGGCCGGGGCGATCCGCAGGTAGCCGACCAGCACGATCCGGGCCTGCGGCGCGCGCCGCTGCACGCGCTCGATCGCCCGCGTGACGTTGCGCCCGATCCGCCCGGTGAGCGCGTCCAGGTCCTCGCCGCGTCGGGCGAGCTCGTCGGCGCAGGGGCTCCCCTCAGGGCTGGAGGACCGCAGCTGCGGGCACAGCCCGGTCAGCGTCGAGAACAGGTCCAGGTCGTTGCCGCCGATGCCCAGCGTGACGAGGTCGGTGTCCGGGCCGACCGCTGTCAGCTGCGGCGGCACCGAGGCCTGGTTGACGGTCTGCTGACGACGGAGCAGGTCGGCGGTGTCCGCGCCGCTGCAGCTGACGTCCCTGAGCCGCAGTCCCAGCCGCTCCGCGAGCAGGGACGGGTAGTTCCGGTTGGACCGGAAGCAGCCGTCGGCGAGGTCGGTGACCGGCACGAGCGGGCCGGCCGTGAACGAGTCGCCCAGCGCGACGTAGCGCTGCAGGTCGGTCTCCACGGTGCCACCCGGGTCGGGAGCCGGCACCGAGGTCGTGCCCGGGGCGTCCGGTGTGCCGGAGGGCTCGGAAGCGGAGCAGCCGGCGCCGGCGAGGGCCACCAGCACCAGCAGGGCCAGCACGACGGGGAGCCGGCGCATCGTCGTACCTCCTCGGCGCGGGTGCTGTGGACGGTGGTCTGCCGCCAGGCGACGGTCGACAGCCCCGCGTGACGGGGGCGGGCCGGGCGGCGCAGCCGCAACAGTACGGCGGCCGCCCAAGGCCGGACCGGCCTTCGCGAGGCCGGGGCGCCCGCCGGCGAGGTCGCGCGCGCCGGGGCGGCCGCTCAGTGCAGCAGCGTCTTGAGGGCGATCATGGCAACGCCGAAGAGACCGGCCACCATCGCCGAGGCGGCTCGCTCCCAGGGGCGCAGGTCGCCGTGGCGACCGATCGCCCAGCCGGCCACGCACAGCAGCGCGGTGCTGCAGCCCAGCGCGGCCAGGACGGCCGTCGTGACGTCGGCCCCGAGCAGGTCGACGGCGACCAGCACCACCAGCGGCAGGGTCGAGGCGCTGACGATCTCCCAGCCGGTGGTCAGCTGCACCCGGACCTGCGGCCACGTGGGCCGGCGATCGTCGTGGATGCGCTCGGCCACCAGGCGCGCGTAGCGCTCGGCAGCCCAGTAGACCACCAGCGTGACCAGCACCGCGACTGCCACTTGGCCCGCCCCGTCGGCGTGCGAGGAGGCCATCACTCCGGCGCTGACGATCACCCCGTAGATGCCGGCGGCCGTGCTCTCCCTGGTGGGCGGTCGCGACCCGCGGGCCGGCTCGGCGGAGGATGAGGTGCGGTCGGCGGACGACGAGGGTCGGTCGGCGGCGGGCATGGGACCCATCGTCGTCCGCAGGGGCGCGGCTGCACTCGTCCCCGTCGGGTGACTTCGCCGGGCCGGGGCGGCGCACCGGCAGGAGCCCGGCGGCCGCTCCGGGGCCGCCCGCGGCGCTCGTCCTCGCGGACGAGGGAGACCCCGGGGCCGGCCCGGCGTCGGTACCTGTCCGGCTCGGCAAGCCCGGTCAGTCGACGCGAGAGGGGCGCAGCGACTTCTCGTGCAGCTGCGGCTCCTTGGCCAGGGTGTCGAGGAACTTCCGCGCCCAGCTCGCCACGTCGTTCTCCATCACGGTGCGGCGCATGGCCCGCATGCGGCGGTTCAGGTCCTGCGGGCGGGCCCGCATCGCCTCGACGATCGCGCGCTTCATGCCGTTCATGTCGTAGGGGTTCACCATGAACGCCTGCCGCAGCTCCCCGGCGGCTCCGGCGAACTCGGAGAGCACCAGGGCGCCGCCGCCGTCGTAGCGGGCGACGACGTACTCCTTGGCCACCAAGTTCATCCCGTCGGCCAACGGGGTCACGACGCAGACGTCGGCGGCGCGGAACAGTGCGGCCATCTCCTCCCGCGGCTGCGAGGAGTGCAGGTAGTGGATCGCGGGGCGGCCGAGCTCTCCGCGGTCGCCGTTGATGCGTCCGACGAGCCGGTCGATGTCGTCACGCAGGCGGCGGTACTCGTCGACGCGTTCGCGGGAAGGGGTGGCCACCTGGACGAAGACGGCCTCGTCGACCGAGATCGCGCCCTCCTCGAGCAGCTCGCCGAAGGCGCGGAGCCGATTGTAGATGCCCTTGGTGTAGTCGAGCCGGTCCACGCCGAGGAGCACGTGCCGCGGGCTGCCGAGCTGCTCGCGGATCTCCTTGGCCCTCCGGTCCACCTCGGGCGAGCGGGCCAGGTCCTCGAGGCCGCGCGCGTCGATGGAGATCGGGAACGGCGCCGCCTGCACGACGCGCCCGTCGGGCAGGTAGACGAGGTCGCGGTGGGTCTTGTGCCCGACGCGCTGGCGCACGAGGCGGACGAAGTTCTGGGCGTTGTTGGGGCGCTGGAAGCCGACCAGGTCAGCGCCGAGGAGACCTTCGAGGAGCTGGCGTCGCCACGGGACCTGCTGGAACAGCTCGACCGGGGGGAACGGGATGTGCAGGAAGAAGCCGATCCGCAGGTCCGGGCGCAGCTCGCGCAGCATCGCCGGCACCAGCTGCAGCTGGTAGTCCTGCACCCAGACGGTGGCGCCCTCCGCGGCGAAGTCGGCGGTGCGCTCCGCGAAGCGGCGGTTGACCCGCACGTAGGCCTCCCACCACTCGCGGTGGAACTCCGGCTTGGCGACCAGGTCGTGGTAGAGCGGCCACAGCGTGGCGTTGGAGAAGCCCTCGTAGAAGTCCTCGATCTCCTGGGCACTCAGCGGGACCGGGACCAGCGTCAGCCCGTCCTCGACGAACGGCTCCAGGTGGTCGTCGGTGCCGCCCGACCAGCCGATCCAGGCGCCGTCGTTGGCGCGCATCACCGGCTCGATGGCCGTGACGAGGCCGCCGGGCGAGCGGCGCCAGTCCTCGGACCCGTCCTCGTGCACCACCCGGTCGACCGGCAACCGGTTGGCGACGACGAGGAACTCGGCGGTGTGCTGTGGGCTCACCGCATCAACCTAACCCGGAAGGGGAGGAGATCGGTGTGGTCCACGTCTCCCCGGCCGGCCCTGGCTCGGGGCGCCGGCCGCGGCACGGAGCGCCGGCGACTCCTGGGGCCGGCGCCCACGTCGGCCCCCGTGGGGCGACCGGCTCACCCGGCGTCGCGCACCCGCCAGAGGTCAGGTCCCCGACGGCACCACCCGGTCACGGCGACGGCCGCAGCCGCTCGTCGCCGTCTCCGGTCACCCCGTCGAAGGACGGCGGCAACCGGTGCGACGGCACCGGCTCGGGCGCGTCCTGGGCGTGCAGCCCGCAGGCCGCGGTCCCGGTCAGCACCAGCGTCGCGAGGAGCGCCGCACCGCCGTACCGTCGCGGCAGGGAGCGCGCGGACCGGCGGCGGGTCACGCCTGCACCGGGATCTCGACCACGAACCGCGCCCCGCACGGTTCGTTCGGCTCCGCCCACACCCGACCACCATGCAGCCGGACGTGCTCGACGACCAGGGCCAGGCCCAGGCCCACCCCGTCCGCGGCGCCTCCCGTGCGGTGCGCCCCGCCGCGGGAGAACCGCTCGAAGATCTTCTCGCGCTGGTCGAGCGGGACTCCGGGCCCGAGGTCCTCCACGACGATCCGGAGCGCGTCGCGGTGGACGCCGACCAGCACCCGGTCGACGCCGCCGGCATGGGCCTGGGCGTTCTGCACCAGGTTGGCGACGACCCGCTCCAGCCTGCGACGGTCGACCGGGACCACCAGCCCGCGGGCCGCGGGCGCGACCTCGGTCACCGGCCGGCCGGCACACCGGTCCGCGACGACGCTGACGAGGCCGGCGACCTCCGTCGGTTCCGGGTGCATCGCGTCGGCGCCGGAGTCGGACCGCGAGATCTCCAGGAGGTCCTCGACCATCTGGGCGAAGCGGTGCACCTCCTCGGTGAGCAGCCGGAGCAGCTCGCGGCCCTGGGTGCCGAGCCGGTCGGCGCGGCCGGCGAGCAGCTCCACCGCGTTGACCATGGTGGTCACCGGGGTGCGCAGCTCGTGGCTGACGTTGCCGGCGAAGCGCGCGTCGCGCTCCACGCGGGCCTGCAGCCTCGCTGCGGTCTGGTTGAACGCGCCGGCGATGCCCTCCAGGTCGGGGTCGTCGCGGACGTCGAGCCGGGCGCCGAGGTCCCCTTCGGCGATGGCGCTGGCCGCGGTGGTGACCTCGCTCAGCGGCCGCAGCGCGCGCCGGCTGGCCCAGAGGCCGAGGAGCAGTCCCAGGACTGTCGTCGCCGTGGCGGTGCCGAGGAAGGTCAAGGCCAACGTGGTGAGGACCTGGTCCAGCTCGCGCAGGCTGAACACCTCGACGTAGCTGCCGCCACTGGCCTCCAGTGGCAGGGCGATGGCGACCACCAGGCCCTTCGGGGTGTCGAAGCGCTGCGCCACGGCCCGGCCCGCCTCGGCGGCTGCGACGAACTCCTTCGGCAGCGCGGCGGAGCCGCCGGGCAGCTGGTCGTCGAACCACCGGCCGTCGAAGTAGGCGAGCGGGCTCGAGCTCTCGCCGCTGGAGACCTCCAGCTGCTCGAGCAGCTGGTCCACCGCCGGGCGGGTCGTGGAGGCGGCGGCGCTGACGGCCCGGGCGTTGAACACCGCCTGCCGGGTCAGCGTCGCGTAGCGCTGGTCGGTGAGGTAGCTGCTCGCGATCGTGTGGGTGGTCAGCGCCAGCAGCACCGACAGCATGAGAGCACCCACCGCGAACGACAGGCTGACCCGCTTGCGCAGCCCGAGCCGCATCCGGGTCACGGCGCCAGCTTGTAGCCCAGACCCCGGACCGTGACGACGTGACGCGGGTTCGCCGGGTCGGGCTCGATCTTGCTGCGCAGCCGGCTCACGTGCACGTCGACGAGCCGGCTGTCGCCGAAGTAGTCGTAGCCCCAGACCTCGGTCAGCAGGGTCTCCCGGGAGACGGCCTCACCCACGTGCGTGGCCAGCTGCTCGACGAGCCGCCGCTCGGTGGAGGTGAGCGCGACCGGTTCGCCGTCGCGGAGCACCACCCCCTCGCGCGGCCGGATCTCCAGGGCGCCCACCACGGTGGACACCGGCTGGTCCCCGCCCCGGCTGCGCCGCCGCAGCGCCCGGATCCGCGCGGACAGCTCCGAGGCCACCACCGGCTTGGTCATGTAGTCGTCGGCGCCGGCCTCGAGACCGGCGACGATGTCGTGGCTGTCGCCGAGGGCGGAGACGATGACGATCGGTACGTCGGAGACCCGGCGGAGCCGGCGGCAGACCTCGAAGCCGTCGAGGTCGGGCAGCATCAGGTCGAGGATGACCACGTCCGGCGTCACCTGCCCGAACCGCTCCACGGCGCCCTCGCCGGTGTCGGACTCGGTGATCCGGTAGCCCTCGTCGCGCAGCGCGATCGCCAGGACCCGCCGTACCCGGGCGTCGTCCTCGACGAGCAGCACCCGGCATCCCTGATCGTGCATGGTGCCCATCATGCCCCTCGCCGTGCCCGCCTCCAGGTACGCCGTCGGCACGACCGGCGTCGCCTCGGAGAGGTGGCAGGCGTCGGGAGGGTCGCTGGCACGGACCCGCGGCTGCGGCCGGTCAGCGGTCGGCGGCGTACCGGACCCCGACGGCCCGGCGGATGTCGTCCATCTGACGCATCACCGCGAGCGTGTCCTCGAGCGGGACCAGCGGGCTCTCCACCTCGCCGTTGCGCAGGCACCGCACCACCTCGAGCGCCTCGTGGGCCAGGCCGGTGCCGACGTAGGGCTCCTCGAGGGGCTGCGACTCACCCTCGGCGCTCGTCCAGGTGGCCGACGCCGGGTGGTGGAACGGTGCGTCGAGGTCGATGCGGCCGAGGTCGGTGGCGATCGAGGCGGTCCTCGGCGTGGCCGCCGTCATCGACGACGTCAGCGCGGCGACCGCCCCCGAGACGTAGGACTGCGCGATCGCGAGGTCGAGGTCGATGCCGGTCTCCGCCAGCGTCGCGGTGGCCGCGACGTGGGAGGGCTCGCCGAGGAAGAGATGGGCGAAGGTGAGGGGGTAGACGCCCATGTCGAGCAGCGCCCCGCCTCCCAGTGCCGGGTCCAGGAGCCGGTCGGTGGAGGGTCGGTCCACGCGGAACCCGAGGTCGGCCCGGACCTGCCGGACCTCGCCGACCGCGCCGGTGTCGACCAGCTGCTGCAGCCGCCGGACCATCGGCAGGCAGCGCATCCACATGGCCTCCATCAGGAACAGCCCCCGCGCCCGGGACTCGGCCACCAGCTCCTCGGCGTCGGCGGCGGTGAGGGTGAGCGACTTCTCGCACAGCACCGGCTTGCCGGCCTCGAAGGCGAGCAGCACGTGCTCCTTGTGCAGGGCGTGCGGAGTCGCGACGTAGACCACGTCGACGTCGGGGTCGGCGACGAGGGAGGCGTAGTCGCCGTACGCCGTCGTGGCGCCGTGGGCGGCGGCGAAGTCGTCGGCGGACTGCTGGCGGCGGCCGGCGACCGCGGCGATCTCGCACTCGGGAAGCAGGGCGAGGTTCTCGGCGAAGGTGGTGGCGATCTTGCCGGTGGCCAGGATCCCCCAGCGCACCGGCCGGTCCGCCGACAGGGGTGCGGCCACGGCGGTGCCGCGGGGCGTCTCGAGCGGGGGCAGGTCGGGCAGCAGGCCGGTCGCGGCGTTCGCAGAGGTCACGGACAGCATTGTCCCCGGCCGCGCCGACACGACACGTCGGGTGCAGGCCCGAAGCGAATGACATCGTTGTGGTTCGTCACCTACCATGGGCCCTGAGCGAACGGGGCGGCTGTCCATGCCGGCCCCCGGGCCTCGCCGCAGCCACCACCGCAGACCAGGAGTCGACATGGACGCCGCGAACGCACTGCCCGACGGACCCGACGCCGGCCTCGGCGGGGACCTGTCCGAGCGGGACCGCGAGATCCTGAACTTCGAGCGGCAGTGGTGGAAGTACGCCGGCGCGAAGGAGCAGGCGGTCCGCGAGAAGTTCGACATGTCCTCCACGCGCTACTACCAGGTCCTCAACGCGCTGATCGACCGTCCGGAGGCGCTCGCCTTCGACCCGCTGCTGGTGCGCCGGCTGCGGCGGCTGCGCGCCGCCCGCCAGCGCGCCCGCTCGGCCCGTCGACTCGGGTTCGAGGTCTGACGTGCGGCCGACGGCGCGGCTGGGCCGACGCGCACTCGACCAGCGGGGGATGGCCCTGACCTCGCCGATCGCCCTGCTCTCCGCGGGCGCGGTCGTCGTGGCCGGTGTGGCGTTCCTCGCCACCGGCACCGAGCAGGAGCCCGCCCCGGAGCCGGTGCAGGCCGCCGCTCCGGTGGCCACCCGGCCCTCACCGAGCCAGTCCCAGACTCCTGCGCCGAGGCCGGTGATCCGGGAGAAGAAGAAGCCCGCGAAGCCCCCGAAGCCGAAGGCACCGCCGGTCAAGCGCGGGGAGACCTACGTCGAGGTCTACAACAACTCCGGGATCAGCGGCCTCGCCGGCAGCACCGCCGCGCGCGCCCAGGGGGCCGGCTGGCAGGTCGTCGGCTCCGACAACTGGTACGGCACCATCCCGGCGAGCACCGTCTACTTCCCCGAGCGGCTCTCCGCGGAGGCGAAGCTGCTCGCCCGTGACCTCGGCATCGACCGGCTGATGCCGGCTCAGGGCGAGATGCGGCTGGACCGGCTCACGGTCATCCTCACCTCCGACTACGCCGGCTGACCGCTGACCGCTGACCGCTGACCGCTGACCGCTGGGGCTGACGGCCGACCTCCGCCGACAGCGGGAGTGCGCAGCGGGAGGTCGACCGGCGTGCGCGGAGCGGCGGGCACCGGGCTGCCGCCCGGCGTGCGGTCATGGTTGGCTGGGCCGATGGACGCGATCGAGGTGCTCGACCCCCACGCCCGCTCCCGGTACGACGCCGTGGCCTGCCGCGCGCGCGAGGCCCTGATCGGCCTCGACTTCGACGGCACGCTCTCGCCCATCGTCGACGACCCGGCGCAGGCCCGGATCCACCCCGACGGCCCTGCCGTGCTGGCCGAGCTGGCGGGCCGGGTGCGGGCGATCGCCGTGGTCACCGGCCGGCCGGCCCGCCAGGTGGTCGAGCTCGGACGGCTCGAGGAGGTCGCCGGCCTGCTGCCGCCGGAGGCCCGCCTGCTGGTGCGCGGGCAGTACGGCAACGAGCGCTGGGACTCCCACAGCCGCGAGTTCACCAGCCCGGAGGTGCCGGCGGGGCTGGCGGCCTTCCTCGACGAGCTGCCCGCCCTGCTGGAGGCAGCCGGCGCAGCGGACGCCTTCGTGGAGGAGAAGGGGCTCGCCGTCGCGGTGCACACCCGGCGGCTGGAGGATGCCCACGACGCGTTCGACCGGCTGGAGCCCCGGCTCGCCGACGCCGCCGCCCACCACGGCCTGGCTCTGGAGCCGGGCCGGCTGGTGCTCGAGGTCCGAGCACCGGGCATGCACAAGGGCCATGCGCTGCGGGAGGCCGTGGCCGACGTCGACGCGGGCGCCGTCGTCTTCGCCGGGGACGACCTCGGCGACCTCGAGGCGTTCGAGGCCGCCCGCGGCTACCGCGACCAGGGGCTCCCGGTGCTGCTGGTCTGCTCGGGCTCGGCCGAGGAGCAGGCGCTCGCCGACATCGCCGACCTGGTCGTCGACGGCCCCGCCGGCGTGATGGACCTGCTCAGGCGGCTGGCTCAGGACGCCGGCGGCGCAGCGCACGACCGCTGAGCGGGCGCCACCCCCGCCGGCCGCCGTACCCGCCGTCGTCGAGGCCGGCGAGCCGCTCGAAGGCGTTGCCCAGCGCGACGTCCCCGGTGCGCAGCCAGGACCAGCCGGACGCGACGGCGTACAGCGGGAGCATCGGCAGGCCGAGGCAGGCGACGTACTGCCAGGTGTGCCGCTCCTCGTGCGCGAGCAGTCGCGGGTGTGCCTCCAGCCAACCCGGCTGGTAGCGCGTGCAGATCACGTTGCCGAGGGTGAAGGCGCGGGCGACCGGTAGTGGCAGCCGGTAGCCGGTCGCGATCAGCAGGTGCCGGGGCCCCGCGGCGACCCGGGCCGAGCCGAGCCGCGCGACCGCCAGGCCGAGCAGCGTCGACCCGTTGACCAGGTTGACCACCTGCCGCACCCGCCACCTGTCCATGTCCATCCCCGTATTCAACCCCGATTCGTCCGCGGTGGCCCCGCGCGGACTCGCCTCGCAACCGCGGACGAATCGGGGTGGGGTCTCGGATGACGGACCGGTTGTGCGCATCCTGAGACGCGCGCCTAGAGTTGTGCCTGCTCATCGAGAGGGGCAGAGGGACACGGCCCGACGAAGCCCCGGCAACCCGCCGCGACGACCTCTCCAGCCAGTGGAGACGTCGAGCGGTCCAGGTGCCAATTCCGTCCCGTTGCCGATCGTCGGCGAGCGGGGAAGATGAGAAGGAGGCCCTCCTTGAGCACCTCAGTCCTCGACTCCACCGGCACCGCCCGCGGCGGGCTCCGTGACGGCGCCTTCGGCAACGCCCGGCACCTCGTCTGCCGCGAGTGCGGCGCCACCTCGGACCTCGGGCCGTTCTACGCCTGTCAGGAGTGTTTCGGCCCGCTCGAGATCGGCTACGACTACCCGGCCCTGACCCGCGCCGACATCGAGGCGGGCCCGAAGAACATCTGGCGCTACCAGCAGCTGCTGCCGGTGCCCTCCGACATCACCTCCAGCCCCAACATCGAGCCCGGGTTCACCCGGCTGCTCAAGGCCGACAACCTCGCGCGCGCCCTCGGCATGAAGAGCCTGTGGGTGAAGGACGACTCGGGCAACCCGACCCACTCGTTCAAGGACCGCGTCGTCGCGGTGGCGCTGTCCGCGGCGCGCGAGCTCGGGATGACCGTGTTCGCGTGCCCCTCCACCGGCAACCTGGCCAACGCCGTGGCCGCCGCCGGGGCCCGCGCCGGCATGAAGACGGTCGTGTTCATCCCCAGCGACCTCGAGCGCGCCAAGGTGCTGAGCAGCGCGGTCTACACCGACTCGCTCGTCGCGGTGAACGGCACCTACGACGACGTCAACCGGCTCGCCTCCGAGATCGCCGGTGAGGAGGAGGGCTGGGCGTTCGTGAACGTCAACGTCCGCCCCTACTACGCCGAGGGCTCCAAGACGCTCGCCTACGAGGTCGCCGAGCAGCTCGGCTGGCGGCTTCCGCAGCAGGTCGTCGTCCCGGTCGCGTCCGGCGCGCAGCTGACCAAGATCGACAAGGGCTTCACCGAGCTGTCCCGCCTCGGCCTGGTCGAGGAGAGCCCCTACCGCGTGTACGGCGCCCAGGCGACCGGCTGCTCGCCGGTGTCGGCGGCCTTCAAGTCCGGCCAGGACGTCGTACGACCGGTGCGGCCGGACACCATCGCCAAGTCGCTCGCGATCGGCAACCCGGCCGACGGGCCGTACGTCCTCGACGTGACCCGGCGCACCGGGGGCGCGGTCGAGGACGTGTCCGACGAGGAGGTGCGCGAGGGCATCAAGCTGCTCGCCCGCACCGAGGGCGTCTTCGCCGAGACCGCGGGCGGCGTCACCGTCGCCACGCTGAAGAAGCTGGTCGAGACCGGCCGGCTCGACCCCGAGGCCGAGACCGTGGTCTTCAACACCGGCGACGGGCTGAAGACGCTCGACGCGGTTGCGGACCGGGTGGGGCCGGCTGCGACGATCGACCCGAGCTACGCGGCCTTCACCGCCACCGGCCTGGCCTGAGCGCCGTCCGTCGACCACCAGACCCACGGAGGAACCCATGAGCGTCTCGGTCCGCATCCCGACGATCCTGCGCACCTACACCGACGGCGCGTCGGAGGTCACCGCCTCCGGCGCCACCCTGGCCGAGGTCCTCGACGACCTCGACGCGCACCACCCCGGCATCAAGGCGAGGATCCTCGACGACCAAGGGGCGATCCGCCGGTTCGTCAACGTCTACGTCGGCAACGACGACGTCCGGTTCCTCGACGCTCTGGAGACCAAGACGCCGGAGGGCGCCCAGGTCTCGGTCATCCCGGCCGTCGCAGGAGGCTGACCGCCGCGCCCGCCCGCACCGTGGCGAGCGGGGCTGGCCCCCGGTAGGGGCGGCCAATCCACGGATCCGGCGTCCGCACCCCTCACGATGAGGACATGTACGGCGACCGCCCCGACCCGCTGCACGCGGCGTCCAGCTTCGTGGCCGGCCACTTCCCGCAGGCGCGGGCGGCCCTGCTAGGCGGCAGCGTGCTCACCGCCGACCGCACGCCGACCTCCGACCTCGACGTGGTGGTGCTGCTCGACGGACCGCCGGCGCCCTACCGGGAGACCTTCGAGGACCAGCGCTGGGTCGTCGAGGCGTTCGTGCACACCCGCGAGAGCCTGGACCGGTTCTGGGCGCTGGACGCCGAGCGGCGGGTCTGCTCGCTGCTGCGGATGTGCGCCGAGAGCGTGGTGGTCGCCGACCCCGACGGGGTCGCGGCGGAGCTGCAGGCCGCCGCCGCGGCACGGATCGCCGCCGGGCCGCCTCCGCTGACCCGGTCGGAGGTCGACGCGATGCGCTACACGCTGACCGACCTGCTCGACGACCTGGCCGGCTGCGACGCCGAGGACGAGCTGGTGTTCCTGGCCGGAGCGGTGCTGCGGCACACCGCCGAGCTGGCCCTGGCCGCCGCCGGCCGGTGGGGCGCGAGCGGCAAGGCGCTGGCCCGGGCGCTGCGGCGCGCCGAGCCGGACCTCGCCGAGCGGCTGGTCGACGGGCACCGGCACGTGGTCGTCTACGGGGACACCGCGGTGCTGCACCGGGCCGCGGTGGACGTGCTGCTGCGGGTCGGGGGCCCGCTCATGGACGGCTACCGGGTCTCGGGCTGACCGCCCGGTCGCGTCCCCCCGGACCGCGTCGCCTACCGTCGCCCGCATGAGCGAGGTGCTGCTGGTGACCTGTGCGGCCTGGCCCGACGGCGAGGACGGAGGCGAGTTGCTGCTCCGGGCGCTGGCCGACCAGGGGCTGGCGGCGCGGTGGGTGGCCTGGGACGACCCGGCCGTCGACTGGCGCGAGGCCGGCGTCGTGGCCGTGCGCAGCACCTGGGACTACGAGGAGCGCCGGCCCGAGTTCCTGGCTTGGGCGCGCTCGGTGGGGCCGGCCCTCCTCAACGGAGCCGAGGCCTTCGCCTGGAACACCGACAAGTCCTACCTCGTCGAGCTGGCCGCCGCGGGGGTCGCGGTCGTCCCGACCCTCGTCGTCGAGGACGAGACGGAGCTGGCGCCGGCCGTCGCCGGCTTCCTGCCCGCGGTGGTCAAGCCACGCGTGGGTGCCGGCGGCCGCGGCGTGGTCGTCTTCGACGGGGAGCCGCCGGACGAGTCCGAGCCCCCGGACCTGGACGAGTCACGGCTGACGCCCGGCCCCTGGGTGGTGCAGCCCCTCGTCGAGTCGGTGCGCACCGAGGGGGAGACGTCGGTGTTCGTGGTCGGCGGCCGGGCCGTGGCCGCGGTGCGCAAGGTGCCGGCCGGCGGCGAGATCCGGGTGCACGAGGAGTACGGCGGCGCCGCCGCGGAGGTCCCGGTCGAGCCGGAGGCAGCGTCGCGAGCCGTCGAGGCGGTGGCCGCGGCCGAGCGGTTGCTCGGCGTACCGCTGGCGTATGCGCGCGCGGACCTGATGCGGATGCCCGGCGGGGAGCTCGTGCTCAGTGAGCTGGAGCTGACCGAGCCGGGGTTCTACCTCGACCTGGTGCCGCAGGTGGCGCGGGCGTTCGGCGGCTGCGTGGCGGCCCTCGGTGCGCGGTCGTCGGACGGGTGACCCGGATCGCCTACCCGGACACGTAAGTGGCCGGAGCAGCACGTCGAGACGCGCCACTCCGGCCGAAACCCCGTCGCACCCACGAGGTGCCCTCAGGTTAGGACTGTGTTAACGAGACGGTCAATGGCCCTAACTGACCACGTCCCATGGTCTGGACCGGGGGCTCGGCCCGCCCGGTCCCACCGGCTCGGGCGTCCGGCCGTCCGGCCCTGCCGGAGTCGTTTGCACTCTCCCAGGTCGAGTGCTAAAAAGTGAGTTGGCACTCTCCATCGGAGAGTGCCACGCACCAGCACAGTCATCGGACCGGGAGATGAGGTCTCCGGCGCCGGCGGGAAGGGTCCGCCGGGCAGACGGGGGCCGTCCGTCGCGGGCATCGACCGGACCATTCCATATCTACGCGTGAGGATTCGCGGAGAATGCCGAAGCTTATTGCGTTTGACGAAGAGGCCCGTCGCGGCCTCGAGCGTGGCATGAACACGCTGGCCGACGCCGTCAAGGTGACGCTGGGCCCCAAGGGCCGCAACGTCGTCCTGGAGAAGAAGTGGGGCGCCCCCACCATCACCAACGACGGTGTCTCGATCGCCAAGGAGATCGAGCTCGAGGACCCCTACGAGAAGATCGGGGCCGAGCTGGTCAAGGAGGTCGCCAAGAAGACCGACGACGTCGCGGGTGACGGCACCACCACTGCCACCGTGCTGGCCCAGGCCATGGTCCGCGAGGGTCTGCGCAACGTCGCCGCGGGTGCGAACCCGATGGCGCTGAAGCGTGGCATCGAGGCCGCCGTCGAGGCCGTCTCCGAGCAGCTGCTCGGCATGGCCAAGGACGTCGAGACCAAGGAGCAGATCGCCTCCACCGCCTCCATCTCGGCCGCCGACCCCTCCGTCGGCGAGATCATCGCCGAGGCCATGGACAAGGTCGGCAAGGAAGGCGTCATCACCGTCGAGGAGTCGAACACCTTCGGGCTCGACCTCGAGCTCACCGAGGGCATGCGGTTCGACAAGGGCTACATCTCGGCCTACTTCGTCACCGACGCCGAGCGGATGGAGACGGTCCTCGAGGACCCCTACATCCTGATCGCCAACCAGAAGGTCTCGAACGTCAAGGACCTGCTGCCGCTGCTCGAGAAGGTCATGCAGTCGGGCAAGCCGCTGCTGATCCTGTCCGAGGACGTCGACGGCGAGGCCCTGTCCACGCTGGTCGTCAACAAGATCCGCGGCACCTTCAAGTCCGTCGCCGTCAAGGCTCCGGGCTTCGGTGACCGCCGCAAGGCCATGCTGCAGGACATCGCGATCCTGACCGGCGGCCAGGTCATCTCCGAGGAGGTCGGCCTCAAGCTCGAGAGCACCGGCATCGAGCTCCTCGGCCAGGCCCGCAAGGTCGTGGTGACCAAGGACGAGACCACCATCGTCGAGGGCGCCGGCGACGGCGACCAGATCGCCGGCCGGGTCAACCAGATCCGCGCCGAGATCGAGAAGAGCGACTCCGACTACGACCGCGAGAAGCTGCAGGAGCGCCTGGCCAAGCTGGCCGGCGGTGTCGCGGTGATCAAGGTCGGCGCGGCCACGGAGGTCGAGCTCAAGGAGCGCAAGCACCGCATCGAGGACGCCGTCCGCAACGCCAAGGCGGCCGTCGAGGAGGGCATCGTCGCCGGCGGTGGCGTGGCGCTCGTCCAGGCCTCCGACAAGGCGTTCGAGAAGCTCGAGCTCGTGGGCGACGAGGCGACCGGCGCGCAGATCGTGCGTTACGCCTCCGAGGCTCCGCTCAAGCAGATCGCGATCAACGCCGGCCTCGAGGGCGGCGTCGTGGCGGAGAAGGTGCGCAACCTCGAGCCCGGCAACGGTCTCAACGCCGCCACCGGCGAGTACGTCGACATGATCGCCACCGGCATCATCGACCCCGCCAAGGTGACCCGCTCGGCGCTGCAGAACGCAGCCTCGATCGCTGCGCTGTTCCTGACCACCGAGGCCGTCGTGGCCGACAAGCCCGAGAAGGCCGCGCCCATGGGCGGCGACCCGTCGGGCGGCATGGGCGGCATGGACTTCTGAGTCCCGCCCCCAGCGACACCAGCAGCACCCAGCACCACCAGAAGGGCCCCGGCTCCGGCCGGGGCCCTTCGTGCGTCCTCGCTGTGCCGCTGGGGTGAGCGTGCTGTCCGCCGGGCCCGCCGGTCAGGGCTGGTCAGCGCACGTTGTGGGGCCGGAACTGGATGCTGACGCGGGGCCCGACCGGGCGCGAGGACTTGAGGATCGCGTGCTCCCAGGTGCGCTGGCACGACCCGCCCATGACGAGCAGGTCGCCGTGGCCGACCAGGAACGACACCGCGGAGCCGGTGGCGTAGCCGGGCCGCGGACGCAGCGAGAGCCGCCGGGCGTCGCCGAGCGAGACGATCGCGACCATCGTGTCCTGGGTGTTGCTGCGCCCGATCCGGTCGCCGTGCCACGTGACGCTGTCGCGGCCGTCGCGGTAGTAGCAGAGCCCCGCGGTGGTGAACGGCTCGCCGAGCTCGCCGGCGTAGTGGCGGCTCAGCCGGTCGCGCGCCTGGGCCAGGGCGTCGTGGGGGAGCGGCTCGGAGGCGTCGTAGAACTTCAGCAGCCGCGGTACGTCGACGACCCGGTCGTACATCTGGCGCCGCTCGGCCTTCCACGGCACGTCCCGCACGAGGCTCGCGAACAGCCCGTCGGCGTCGGTCACCCAGCCGGGCCGGACGTCCACCCAGGCGCCCGCGGTCAACCGGTGCCGCAGCACGCCCGCGTGGCCGTCGAGGGCCCCGAGCCGAGGCGCCCCGTCGCCCGCCGGACCGGTCCCGCCGGCCGCCGAACCGGGGTCGAGGGCTTCGAGGAGGGAGGCTTGGAAGTCCACGCTCATGCCGGGAGCCTACCCGCGTTCGAACACGTGTTCTAGAGGCGTGACCTGGCGGTGCCGTGAGACCCTGAGTGTCGTATTCGTCACGCTCAGGGCAACCTCAGGGCTGGACCAGGGGCCGAACAGTCGAAAGTCGGATGCCGGAGCGGGGCAAGACCTCCTAGATTCGACGGTGACGGAGAGGTCCGGCCGGTGCGGCCGCCTCCGCCACGACACCGAAAGGCAGAACCCCGACGTGACCGAGCAGACGATCACTGTTCCCGCCCAGACCCACGCCGCACGCGTGCAGGACCTGACCAAGATCTACGGATCCGGACTCGCCGAGGTGCGCGCGCTCGACGGCGTGACCCTCGACCTCTACCGCGGTGAGTTCACCGCGGTCATGGGTCCCTCCGGTTCCGGCAAGTCCACCCTCATGCACTGCTGCGCCGCGCTGGACAGCGCCACCAGCGGCTCTGTCTACATCGGGGAGACCGAGATCTCGCGCCTCAAGGACAAGGAGCTGACCCGGCTGCGCCGCGACCAGGTCGGCTTCGTCTTCCAGTCGTTCAACCTGGTGCCGACGCTCACCGCGGAGGAGAACATCCTGCTGCCGCTGTCCATCGCGGGCCGCAAGCCCGACCCGGAGTGGTACGACAGCGTCATCGCGACCGTCGATCTGCGCGACCGCCTCGACCACCGCCCCAACGCGCTCTCCGGGGGGCAGCAGCAGCGGGTCGCCGTCGCCCGCGCCCTGGTGAGCCGCCCCGCCATCGTCTTCGCCGACGAGCCGACCGGCAACCTGGACTCCCGTTCCGGCGCCGAGGTGCTGACGCTGCTGCGTCGCTCGGTCGACGAGTACGGCCAGACCATCGTGATGGTGACCCACGACCCCGTGGCCGCGGCGTACACAGACCGGGTGGTCTTCCTGGCCGACGGCAAGGTCGTCGACGAGCTGCGCAACCCCGACCGCGACACGGTGCTCGAGCGGATGACGCACATGGACGCCCGCCAGCTCGAGGCCGCCACGCGTACCCGGGGCGGCACCGAGGCTCGTACCGAGCGTCCTGGCACCGGGGCGGAGCAGGCCTGATGCTGCGCGCTGCCTGGAAGAGCCTGCTCGGGCGCAAGCTGCGCCTGATCATGAGCACGTTCGCGATCGTGCTGGGCGTCGCGTTCGTCGCCGGCTCGATGATCTTCACCGACACCCTGTCCCGCTCCTTCGACGCGATCTTCGCCTCGTCGGTCGGAGACGTCGTGGTGCGCCCGGTGGGCAGCACCACCGAGGACAGCGCCCCGACCACGAAGACGCTGCCGGCCTCACTGGTCGACGAGCTCGCCGGGGTCGAGGGTGCCGCCCGCGCGGACGGCAACGTGAGCTCCAACGGCGTCTTCGTCGTGGGGGAGAACGGCAAGGTGGTCGGCGGCCAGGGCGCTCCCGGCCTCGGCGTGAACTGGAACGACGCCCCCGCCGCCGACGGTCTCGAAGGGCTGCGGATCGTCGAGGGCGCGGAGCCGGCCGGTCCCGACGAGGTGGTGCTCGACGAGGGCACCGCCGAGCGTGCCGGCTACGAGGTCGGCGACACGGTCCAGCTGGTCACCTCCGGCGAGCAGCCGGTGCTCCGGCCGACGCTGGTCGGGATCGCGAGCTTCGGGGAGGGGGCTTCGACGAACGGCGCCACCATCACCGCCTTCGACACCGCGACCGCCCAGGACCTGTTCGTCGGGGGCAAGGACCGGTTCAACGACATCTGGGTCACCGCGGACGGCACCAGCCAGGAGGAGCTGCGCGACACCGTGGCGGCGACGCTGCCGAGCGGGGTGGAGGCCGTCACCGGCGACACGGCCGCCGACGAGGCGGCGAGCCAGCTGATGCAGGCGATCTCCTTCATCAGCACGTTCCTGCTGATCTTCGCCGGCATCTCGCTCGTGGTCGGCAGCTTCCTGATCGTCAACACCTTCTCGATCCTGGTCGCCCAGCGCAGCCGCGAGCTCGCCCTGCTGCGCGCCCTCGGCGCCTCCCGTCGGCAGGTCACGCGGTCGGTGCTGTTCGAGGCGGTGGTGCTCGGCCTGGTCGGCGCCACGATCGGCCTCGGGCTCGGCGTGCTGCTCGCGATGGGCATCCGGGCGCTGTTCGCCACCTTCGGCCTGGACCTCTCCGGCCAGTCGTTGATCTTCGCCCCGCGCACCGTGGTCGCGGCGTACCTCGTCGGCGTGGTCGTCACGGTCGCGGCGGCCTACATCCCCGCCCGCCGCTCGGCGCGGATCGCTCCGGTGGCGGCGCTGCGCGACGACGTCGCGATGCCCGAGTCCGCGCTGCACTGGCGGCTCATCGCCGGGGTGGCGTTGATCGTCGCCGGGGCCGGCTCGATGCTCGCCGGCCTCTACGCCGACGTGCCCAGGGCCGGGTTCTGGGTCGGAGGGGGGATCCTCGGCGTGCTGCTCGGGGTCGCCGCCGCCGCACCAGTGATCGGCCGGCCGGTGGTCGCGCTCGCCGCCGCCCTGTACCGCCGGGTCTACGGCACGGTCGGCAACCTGGCCGGGCAGAACGCGCTGCGCAACCCCCGCCGCACCGCGGCGACGGCCTCGGCGCTGATGATCGGGCTGGCCCTGGTCTCGACGATGTCGATCCTGGGCTCGTCGGCCAAGGCCAGCGTCGACCAGACGATCGAGGAGAACTTCTACGGCGACCTGGTGGTCTCCAACGTGGTCGGCGTGCCGTTCTCCACGACCATCGCGGACCGGATCGCCGAGACCGACGGCGTCGCCACCGTCAGCCGGCTGCGCTACGCCAACGCCGACTTCGACGGCGGCCAGGGCGTGATGGGCATCGAGCCGCAGACGCTCGGCAAGGTCGCCGACGTCGGCATGGTCGAGGGCGCGCTCGAGGACCTGCGCGACGGCCAGGTCCTGCTCAGCGAGTCCCGCGCCCAGGACGACGGGGTCGGGATCGGCGACGAGGTGACGATGCAGTGGCCGGCGGGCGAGCAGCGGCTCGAGGTGGTCGGGATCTACGACTCCTCCAGCCCGGTCCTCGCCTTCCCCTTCACCACCACGATCAGGACGCTCGAGCGGGCCGACTTCGCCGCGGCGGACAACTACCTGATCGTCGACGTGGCCGACAGCGCCGACGCCGCGGCCGTGCAGTCGACGATCGAGGACCAGACCGCCGACCTGCCCACGGTGACGGTCAAGGACCAGGCCGGCTTCGCCGAGGAGCAGCGCGCCCCGATCGACCAGCTGCTGGTCATCGTCTACGCCCTGCTCGGACTCGCCCTGGTGATCGCCGTGCTCGGCATCGTCAACACGCTCGCGCTCTCGGTGATCGAGCGGACCCGTGAGGTCGGCCTGCTCCGTGCCATCGGGCTCGGCCGCAGCCAGCTGCGCCGGATGATCCGCCTCGAGGCCGTGGTGATCGCCGTGCTCGGCGCGGTCCTCGGCGTCGGGATGGGCATCGTGTTCGGCATCGCGCTGATGAGCTCGCTGCGCGACGACGGGCTCGAGGTGCTGGTCGTGCCCGGCGTGCAGCTCGCGTTGTACGTCGTCGCCGCCGCGGTGATCGGGATCCTGGCCGCCGTACTGCCGGCCAGACGGGCCGCGCGGCTCGACGTCCTGGACGCCATCGCGACCGAATAGGGCATGTCGGCCGCCCCCCTCGGTCTCGTGCGGACCTCGCCGAGCCATCGCCGACCCGATTGGCTATGGTGGCGGGACGAGGCCGAGGGAGGTGCGATGGCCGACCTGACGACGCCTGAGCGACCTCGCCAGGTGCACAAGCACGTGCAGGTCCGCGAGTACGTCCGCGGGCTGATCCAGGGCGCCGAGCCGGGGGATCCGGCCCCGTCCGAGCGCGAGCTGGTCCAGCACTTCGGGGTGGCCCGGATGACCGTCCGGCAGGCACTGGACGCGCTGGTGTCCGAGGGGCTCCTCGAGCGCGTCCCCGGCCGCGGCACGTTCGTCGCCCGCGCCAAGATCGACGTCCAGGTGCGGCTGTCGAGCTACACCGAGGAGATGCGCCGGCGCGGCATGACGCCCGGCTCGCGGACCCTGCTCGCCCGCATGGAGGCAGCCGGCCCGGGCGTGGCCCGCGCCCTCGAGGTCGAGGAGGGCACCAAGGTGGTGCACTGGCAGCGGCTGCGGCTCGCCGACGGCACCCCGATGTGCGTCGAGGACGCCTACCTGGCCGACACGATCGTGCCGAACTTCCTCGACCTGCCGCTGCCCGACAGCCTGTACGCCGACCTGCAGCGGCGCGCCCTGCTCCCGACGTGGGGGGAGGACTCGGTCGACGCCGCCCCGGCCCGCCCCGAGGACGCCGAGCTGCTCGGCATCGACGAGGGTGCGCCGGTGCTGCGGATCGCCCGGCGCGCGTTCGCCGCCAACATCGCGGTCGAGGTGTCCCGCTCCACCTTCCGCGCCGACCGCTACACGCTGTGGGTGCCGCTGGCGCGGCCGAACTCGCCGGTGACCCCCCGGGGATGACGGCCGCCGCCTCCGGTGCGGAGGGAGCCGTGCCGGTCGGCGTGCTCGACGGCCACAACGACCTGGCGTGGTCGGTGCGCGAGCTGTGTGGATACGACCTCGAAGCCCTGTCCTGGCGGACGGGTGAGCCGAGGCTGCAGACCGACCTTCCCCGGCTCCGCGCGGGCGGGGTCACCGGACAGTTCTGGTCGGTGTTCGTGCCGTGCTCGCTCGGCGGACCGGACGCGGTGCGGGCGACGTACGAGCAGATCGACTTCGTGCACGCGCTGGCCGCGGCGTACCCCGACGACCTGGCTGTGTGCACCACCGCCGCCGAGGTGGAGAAGGCGGTCGCCGGCGGGCGGATCGCCTCGCTGGTCGGGATGGAGGGCGGCCACTCCATCGACTGCTCGCTGCCGGTGCTGCGCTCGATGCACCGGCGTGGCGCTCGGTACCTCACGCTCACGCACAACGAGAACGTGCCGTGGGCGGACTCGGCCACCGACACCCCGGTGCTCGGGGGCCTGTCCGGCTTCGGCCGCGACGTCGTGCGCGAGATGAACCGGCTCGGCATGTTCGTCGACCTCTCGCACGTCTCCGACGCGGTGATGCACGACGCTCTGGAGACCACCACGGCGCCGGTGATCTTCAGCCACAGCTCCGCCCGCGCGATCTGCGACCATCCGCGCAACGTGCCCGACGAGGTGCTGGGCGGCCTGGCCGCCAACGGTGGCGTCTGCATGGTGAGCCTGGTGGCCTTCTTCATCAGCCAGTCCTGGGCGCACTGGTCCTTCGAGGCGCTGGACCTCGCCACCGAGCGCGGCCTGGACCGCCGCAGGTTCGAGCACGTCGACCCGATCCTGCGGGCGCGCCTGCACCGGGCGCCGCCGCCCCCGTCGGTCGCCGAGGTCGCCGACCACGTCGAGCACGTGCGCGACGTCGCGGGAGTGGACCACGTCGGGCTGGGCGGCGACTACGACGGCGCCACCGTCTTCCCGGCCGGCATGGAGGACGTCAGCGGCTACCCACGCCTGTTCGACGAGCTCCGCAGGCGCCGGTGGTCGGAGGCCGACCTGGCCCTGCTCGGGTCCGGCAACGTGCTGCGCGCCATGCGGGACATGGAGTCGGTGGCCCAGCCGGCGGGCGCGCCGGAGCCGGTTCCGTGACCGCCGCGTCCGGCGGTCCGGGGCCGGTCCCGCGGGGCGCGGTGACCGGGGTCGTGCTGGCCGCCGGTGCCGGCCGGCGGATGGGCCTGCCGAAGGCGCAGCTGCGCGACCCCGGCGGCGTGCCGTACCTCGACCGGGCCGTCGGGGCGCTCCTCGACGGCGGCTGCGCCACGGTCACCGTCGTGCTCGGCGCCGCCGCCGAGGTGGCGGTCGCGCTGCTCGACGAGGCCGGCTGGACCGGCGACGAGGCCGTGTCCCTGGTGCTGGCCGGGGACTGGGCCGAGGGGATGGGCGCCTCGCTGCGGGCGGGGCTCGCCGCCGCCGACGCGGCTGCCTCCGGCCCGGCTGACCACGACCCGGCCGTCGCCGCGCTCGTGACCCTCGTCGACCTGCCCGGCGTGACCGCGGCGGTCGTCGCCCGGGTGCTCGGTGTCGGCCCGGAGCCGGACACGCTCGCCCGCGCGGCGTACGGCGGCGAGGCGGGCCACCCGGTGCTGCTCGGCCGCGCGCACTGGGAGGGGATCGCCGAGGCGGCCCGGGGCGACCGGGGGGCGCGCGAGTACCTCGCGGTGCGCGACGTCCGGCTGGTGGAGTGCGGCGACCTCGGCAGCGGTCGGGACCTGGACACCCCCGCCGACCTGCCCGGACGCTAGCCGGGAGGCGAGCGCCGGTCCGACCGGCGGTGCGGAGGTGGCGTCCCCGGCCGAGGTCGCAGCGCTGCGACGCAGTCCGGTCGGCGCGATCTCTCGGCGGCGCCGGCGGCCGTGGGTACAGTCACGAGCATGACGTCGCCCTCGCCGTCCGCCGAAGCCGCCCCGCCGGGTCCGCACGCGCCGCGTGACGTCGCCGAGCTGGCCGCCCGGCTGGGGCAGACCGGCTACCTCGCGGACGACTCGCTGGCCACGATCGTCTGGCTGGCCCTGCAGATGCAGCGGCCGCTGCTGCTGGAGGGCGAGCCGGGGACCGGCAAGACGGCGCTCGCCGAGGCGGTCGCGCAGGCCCTCGACGTCCCCCTGATCCGGCTGCAGTGCTACGAGGGCATCGACTCCACCCAGGCGCTCTACGACTGGGACTTCCCCCGCCAGATCCTGCACCTGCGGGCGCTGGAGGCGGCCGGGACCGCGGGTGACGTGGCCCGGGCCGAGTCCTCGATGTTCGAGGAGCGGTTCCTGCTGGCCCGGCCGGTGCTGCAGGCCCTACGGCAGGCGCCCGCGGTGCTGCTGGTCGACGAGGTGGACCGCGCCGACGACGAGTTCGAGGCGTTCCTGCTCGAGGTGCTCTCGACCTACCAGGTGACGATCCCCGAGCTCGGGACGATCGCGGCCGTCACGCCCCCGGTGGTGATCTTGACCTCCAACCGGACCCGCGAGATCCACGACGCGCTCAAGCGCCGCTGCCTCTACCACTGGGTCGAGCACCCGGGGCTCGCCCGGGAGGTGGAGATCCTGCGCAGCCGCGCTCCCGAGGTGTCCCGGGCGCTCGCCGAGCAGGTGGTCCGCCTCGTCCAGCAGCTGCGCCAGGGCACCGACGGCGCGGCGCTGCTGAAGCCGCCCGGGGTCGCGGAGACGCTCGACTGGGCCCGGGCCCTGCAACGGCTCGGGACCGAGCAGCTCGACGTCGCCTCCGCGGCGGCGACGCTCGGCGCGGTCGTGAAGTACCGCGAGGACGCGCAGCGGGTGCGTCAGTCGCTCGAGCGGATGCTCGCGTAGGTAGGGCTCGTCGATGCGCAGCGGCGGGGGTGACGGGGGGGCCGGCGGGTACGTCGCCGGCCGTCCCGCCGCGCTGCTGCACGAGCCGGACGAGCTGCTCCTCGGCTTCGCCCGGGCGCTGCGCGCGGCCGGCGTGCCGGTGACGATGGATCGGGCGCAGACCTTCCTCGACGCCGTGGGCCACGTCGACCTCGGCGACCAGCGGGCGACGTACTGGGCCGGCCGGGCCAGCCTCTGCTCCGGGCCCGACGACCTGGAGCGCTACGACCAGGTCTTCACGGCCTGGTTCCTCGGCGAGGAGCGACCCTCGGGCGGCCGGCCGCAGGAGCGTCCCCCGGTGGCGCAGGCGAGCCTCGATGAGGTCGAGACCGACGCCGGCGGGGGCGAGGCCGATCCCGACCCGCTGCGGGCGATGGCCAGCGGCACCGAGGTGCTGCGGCACCGCGACATCGGCGAGATGAGCGCCCTCGACAAGGCCCGGCTCGCGGCGCTCTTCGACACGCTCCGCCCGCGCACCCCGATGCGCCGGGCGCACCGCCGGCTGCCGTGGCACCGCGGGCAGCTCGACGCCGACCGGACCCTGCGCCGGATGCTGCACCGGATGGGCGAGCCGGCCGAGATCGCCTGGCGGCGCCCGGCGAAGCGGCCGCGCCGGGTGGTGCTGCTCCTCGACGTCTCGGGGTCGATGAGCCCGTACGCGGACGCGCTGCTGCGCCTGGCCCACCGGTTCACGACCGCGGCGACCGGGCACGGTGCCCGGGGCCGCGTGGAGACGTTCACCGTCGGCACCCGCATCACCCGGATCACCCGGGCGATGGGCGTGCGTGACCCCGAGCGGGCGATCGTCGCGGCCGGCGCGACGGTGCCGGACTGGTCCGGTGGCACCCGGCTCGGCGAGACGCTGCAGATGTTCCTCGACCGCTGGGGACAGCGGGGGCTGGCCCGCGGTGCGGTCGTGGTGATCTTCAGCGACGGCTGGGAGCGCGGCGACACCACCCTGCTCGGGGAGCAGATGCGGCGGCTGCACTCGCTCGCGCACCGGGTGGTCTGGGTGAACCCGCACGTCGGCAAGGCCGGCTACCAGCCGGTGCAGGCGGGAATCGTGGCGTCGCTGGCGCACGTGGACGACTTCGTGGCCGGTCACTCGCTGGCCACGTTCGAGGAGCTGATCGAGGTGGTCGCCCATGCGTGAGGTGCTTCCCGAGCTGATGCGCTGGTGGCGCGCCGGCGAGACGGTCGGCGTCGGGACCGTGGTCGCGACGTTCCGCTCGGCTCCCCGCCCGCCCGGGGCCAGCATGCTGGTCGGGCCGGCCGGGGAGGCGGTGGGCTCGGTCTCCGGGGGCTGCGTCGAGGGAGCCGTCTACGAGCTCGGCCAGTCGGTGGTCGGCTCGGGGGCGCCGGTGCTGCAGCGGTACGGCGTCAGCGACGACGACGCCTTCGCGGTCGGCCTGACCTGCGGCGGCATCCTCGACGTCTTCGTGGAGAAGGTGGACCAGCAGACGTGCCCCTGGCTCGGCGACGTCGCCGACGACATCGGGGCCGGGCGCCCGGTGGCGGTGGCCACCGTGGTGGAGCACCCCGACCCCGCGCGGGTCGGCCGCCGCGTGGTGGTGCGCCCGGAGGAGCCGGTCAACGGCGCCGCACCGGTGGAGGGGTCGCTGGGCAGCGAGCGTGCGGACGCCGCCGTGGTCGACGACGTGCGCGGCCTGCTCGCGGCCGGACACCACCAGACCCTCACCTACGGCCCCGACGGGGAGCGGCGCGGCGAGGGGATGCGGGTGTTCGTGTGGGCGTTCGCCCCGCCGCCGCGGATGCTGGTCTTCGGCGCGATCGACTTCGCCGCGGCGGTGGCCCGGATCGGCAACTTCCTCGGCTACCACGTGACCGTCTGCGACGCCCGGCCGGTGTTCGCCACCAACTCCCGCTTCCCCGCGGCCGACGAGGTCGTCGTCGCGTGGCCGCACAGGTTCCTCGAGGCGGAGGCCGAGGCGGGGCGGATCGACCGCCGTACCGTCCTGTGCGTCCTCACCCACGACCCGAAGTTCGACGTGCCGCTGCTCGAGGTGGCGCTGCGGCTGCCGGAGGTGGGCTACATCGGCGCCATGGGGTCGCGCCGCACCCACGAGGACCGGCTCGAGCGGCTGCGGGAGGCCGGGCTGACCCCCGCGGAGACCGCCCGGCTCTCCTCGCCGATCGGGCTCGACCTGGGCGCCCGGACGCCGGAGGAGACCGCGGTCAGCATCGCCGCGGAGATCATCGCCCTGCAGTGGGGTGGTCGCGGCACGCGGCTGACCGACCTGGACGAACGCATCCACCACTCCCTGCACCCGTAGCAGCCGTAGGCGGCCCTGGTTCGCCGGGTCCGGGCCGCGGCCGCGGCAGCGGCCCCGGTCCGCGGGACCGCCGAGTTCCGGTACCGCCATGACCGGCCCTCGGCTACCGTGACCAGCGACACACCCTGGCGGGCGGGGGGCCTGATGAGCACATCGCCGGACGAGCTCCACGGCAGGCGCCTGGACGCGGTGCGCGCCTGGACCGCGTTCGTCGAGCGGGGCGACGGCGCGGCGGTGACGGTGCGCCCGGAGATCCTGCGCAGCTGGCAGCGCTCCGGGGCGGCCCTCCGTCTCGACGTGACCGAGGCCCCGCTCGCCGACGAGTCCGACACGTCCTCGTTCTGGAACGGCTCGCCGCTGCAGGTCGCGGTGCAGCGCATGGAGGAGGAGCTGCGCCGTACCGCCGAGGACGGTGACCTGGTCGTCGCGGTCACCGACCCCGACACCCGGATCCTGTGGACGTACGGCGGCCGGGTGATGCGTCGCAAGGCCGAGTCGGTCAACTTCGTGGCCGGCGGGCGGTGGGACGAGGCGAGCGTCGGCACCAACGCCCTCGACCTCGCGATGCGCTCCGACGCTGCGTCGATGGTCTTCAGCGCCGAGCACTACGCGCCGATCGTGCACAACTGGGTCTGCTGGGCGGCGCCGGTGCACGACCCGGTCACCGGCGAGAAGCTCGGCGTGATCGACCTGTCGACCACGTGGGACCGCACCCACGCGATCGGCCTGGCCACCGCCCGGGTGTTGGCGCGGCTGATCGAGCACGCACTGCCAGCCGGCGACCGCGGCCCGGTGCCGCCGGGATCGGTGCCGCGGCCTGTGACGCCGGGCCTGTCCCTGACCCTGCTCGGCACCGTCGAGGCCCGGCTCGGCGGGCGGCGGCTGCTGCTCAACCGCCGGCAGACCGAGATCCTCGCGCTGCTGGCGCTGCACCCGGAGGGGCTCTCGCTCGAGCACCTGCACGCGCTGGTCTACGGCGACAAGTCCGTGACGCTCTCGACGCTGAAGGCGGAGGTCTCACACCTGCGCGCCGCGCTCGGCGGGCAGCTCGCGTCGCGGCCCTACCGGCTCACGCTGCCCTCGCGGACCGACGTCGACGCCGTGCTCGAGCGGCTGAACCGGGGCGACGTCGCCGCCGCGCTCGAGGTGTACGGCGGCGACCTGTTCCCCGGCACCAACAGCCCCGCCCTCGCCGAGCTGGCCGACTACGTCGCCGTGGCCGTCCGAGAGGCCCTGCTCAGCGATCCGCAGCCCCAGGCCGTGGTCCGCTACACCGCGCTGGCGCCGTACGACACGGAGGTCATCGAGGTGGCGCTCGCCGCGCTCGGTGGTGCACGGCACCCGGCGCGTGCGCTGCTGAAGGGCCGGCTCGCCGCCTCCCGGGGGTGAGAGAGCCCGCCGACCCGGGCGGGCTGCCGCGCGGCGTGTGCCAGTCGCCCGAGCCGTCCGGTCCGCCCGGATCGCGCGCCAACCTTTCGCCAACCCTGCCTGCCTAGTGTCGGCTTCCTCACCGACGACCGGACCCTCAGGGAGTGTTCGCTTCATGGCCAAGATCTCCGTCACCGTCGACGGCTCGACGTACTCCGACGACGTCGAACCGCGCCTGCTCCTCGTCCACTACCTGCGCGAGCGCCTCGGGAAGGTGGGCACCGTGGTCGGCTGCGACACCAGCAACTGCGGCGCCTGCACGGTCCACCTGGACGGGAGGAGCGTGAAGTCCTGCAACATGCTGGCGGTCCAGGCCGACGGCCACGAGGTCACCACCGTCGAGGGCCTGGCCGAGGACGGCCGGCTGCACCCGGTGCAGGAGGCCTTCCACGAGTGCCACGCCCTGCAGTGCGGCTACTGCACGCCCGGCATGATCATGCAGTCGATCGACCTGCTCAACGACAACCCGAACCCCTCGGAGCAGGAGATCCGCGAGGGCCTCGAAGGCAACCTGTGCCGCTGCACCGGCTACCACAACATCGTCAAGGCCGTGCAGACGGCAGCCGGTGAGGGCGCGGGGGTGACGGCATGACCGTGACCGAGGACCGGGCCGGCACGCCCGAGACCGCCGAGATCGGCAAGGCCCGGCGCCGCAAGGAGGACCAGCGGCTGATCACCGGGCGCACCCGGTGGACCGACAACGTCGTGCTGCCCGGCATGCTGCACCTGGCGATGGTGCGCAGCCCGTTCGCGCACGCGCGGATCACGAACATCGACACCACCGAGGCCAAGGCCGCGCCGAACGTGCTGGCGGTGCTGACCGGCGCCGACGTGGCCGAGGAGCAAGGCTCGCTGCCGAACGCCTGGATGGCCACCCCCGACCAGGTGGCGCCGCCGCACCCGTCGATGGCCGTGGACCGGGTCAGCTTCGCCGGCGAGATCGTCGCGGTCGTCGTCGCCAGGACGGCAGCAGAGGCACGCGACGCCGCCGAGCTGGTCGACGTGGACTACGACGAGCTGCCCGCCGTGCTCGACCTGAAGCAGGCAGACACCGATCAGGTGCTCAGCCATCCCGACCTCGGCACGAACCTCTCCGCCCACTTCGTGATCGACTCCGTCGACGAGGGCACCGGTGGCTCGGTCGAGGAGGCGATCGCCGAGGCCCGGCGAGACGGCGTCGTGATCGAGCGCGAGTACCGCCAGCAGCGTCTGATCCCCTCCTTCATGGAACCGCGGTCGGTCGCGGTCGACCCCACCAGCGAGCAGCTGACGGTGTGGAGCGCCACGCAGGTGCCTCACTTCGTGAAGGTCTTCATCGCGCTGGTGCTGGGCATACCCGAGCAGAAGGTGCGGGTGATCGCGCCGGACGTGGGCGGCGGGTTCGGCGGGAAGCTGCAGTTCACGCCGGAGGAGGTGCTCACCGTCATTGCGGCCCGCCGGACCGGCAAGCCGTGCAAGTACACCGAGACGCGCTCGGAGTCCATGATGGCCGCGCACCACGGTCGCGATCAGTGGCAGAAGCTCACCCTGGCTGCCCGCAAGGACGGCACGGTCACGGGTCTGAAGGTCGAGCTCCTCGCGAACATGGGCGCCTACCTGGGTCTGGTGACGTCGTACGTCCCGATGCTCGGGTCGCGCATGTTCAACGGCATCTACAAGTTCGGCTCCTACCGGTTCGAGTGCCGCAACCTGTTCACGAACACCACGTGGACCGACGCCTACCGCGGTGCGGGACGGCCGGAGGCGACCTTCGGGATCGAGCGGATCATGGACGAGCTCGCGAACGAGCTCGGCGTCGACCCGCTCGAGATCCGCGAGAAGAACTGGATCAAGCACGACGAGTTCCCGTTCCACACCGTGTCGAACATGAACTACGACTCGGGCGACTACGAGGCGGCGACCGCGAGGGCGAAGGAGATGTTCGGCTACGACGAGCTGCGCGCCGAGCAGCGGCGCCGGCGGGAGAGCAAGGACCCGGTCCAGCTCGGCATCGGCGTGTCCACCTTCACCGAGGCGTGCGGCTTCGCGCCCTCCCGGTGGCTGGGCGAGGCCGGGTACGTCGGAGGCGGGTGGGAGCACGCCGCCGTACGCATGCTGCCCACCGGCAAGGTCGAGGTCGTCACGGGGACCAGCCCACACGGGCAGGGCCACGAGACGGCGTGGGCGCAGATCGTCGCCGACCGGCTCGGCGTGCCCTTCGAGGACATCGAGGTGCTGCACGGCGACACCCAGATCGCCGTCCGGGGTCTCGACACCTACGGCTCCCGCTCCCTCGCCGTCGGCGGCATGGCGGTGCTCGCCGCGGCGGACAAGGTGATCGACAAGGCGAAGACGATCGCGGCCCACCTCCTCGAGGCGAGCGTCGACGACCTCGAGTTCGTCGACGGCAGGTTCGCGGTCAAGGGCACGGACAAGGGCCTGGGCATCGGCGAGGCCGCCTTCGCGGTCTTCCAGGGGCACAACATCCCCGAGGCGCTCGAGTCGTCCTTGGACGCGGACGCCACCTTCGAGCCCGAGGACTGGTCGTTCCCGCACGGCACGCACCTGTGCGCGCTGGAGGTCGACACCGAGACCGGCGGGGTGAGCGTGCGCAAGTACGTCAGTGTGGACGACGTCGGCACGATCGTGAATCCGTTGATCGTCGCCGGTCAGGTCCACGGCGGGATCGTCCAAGGGATGGCGCAGGCGCTGTGGGAGGAGGCGGTGCACGACGAGTCCGGGACCCTGGTGTCGGCGTCCTTCGTGGACTACCTCGTGCCGACCGCGGCCGACACGGTGAGCTTCCAGAACGAGAACACGGTGACACCGGCGACGACGAACCAGCTCGGCGCCAAGGGCGTCGGCGAGGCGGGCACGATCGCCTCGACGCCTGCGGTGGTCAACGCCGTCGTCGACGCGCTGCAACCGTGGGGCGTGCGCGACGTACGGATGCCGTGCACCCCCGAGCGGATCTGGAAGGCGATCCAGGGCGCAGGGAGCGAACCGACCGGGCAAGCGGCGACGCCGCACTTCGACGAGCAGGACACCGCGGACCGCAGTGCGGGCACGGAAGGGGCAGGCGCATGATCCCGGCACAGTTCGACTACGTGGCGCCCTCGACGGTGGAGGAGGCGCTGGCCGCGCTCGCCTCCGCCGGTGACGAGGCCAAGATCATGGCCGGCGGGCAGAGCCTGATGCCGGTGCTGCGGATGCGTCTCAACGCGCCCGAGCTGATCATCGACCTCGGCCGCATCGAGGGCCTGCGCGGCGTCCGCGACGACGGGGACGCGATCCTGGTCGGCGCCATGACGCCGCACCACGAGGTGCAGACCGACCCCCTCGTCCGCGAGCACGCGCTGCTGGTCAGCAAGGCGGTCGCCGAGGTCGCCGACCCGCAGATCCGGCACCGGGGCACGTTCGGCGGGGCGCTGGCGCACGCCGACCCCGCCGGCGACCTCGGGGCCCCGGCGCTGGCCCTCGACGCCGAGTTCGTCATCGCCGGGCAGGGCGGCACCCGCACCGTGCCGGCCGACGACTTCTTCGTCGACCTGTTCACCACCGCGCTGGCCGACGACGAGATCCTCACCGAGGTCCGGATCCCCAAGCGGTCCGGCTGGGGTGCCCACTACGAGAAGTTCGTACGGGTGGCCCACCAGTGGCCCATCGTCGCGGTCGCCGCGGCGGTCCAGGTGCAGGGCGGCACGATCTCCGAGGCGCGGGTGGGCCTGACCAACATGGGCTCGACGCCGCTGCGGGCCCGGTCGGTCGAGCAGGCGCTCGTCGGCCGGCCGGCCACCGACGACGCCGTACGAGCGGCCGCCGCGTCGGCGGCCGAGGGCACCAGCCCGCCCTCGGACCTCAACGGTGACGCCGACTACCGCAGGCACCTGGCCACCGTGCTCACCCGGCGTGCCGTGCTCGCCGCAGCGGGAGCGTGATCGCGGCGTGGAGCTGACCCACCGGTTCACCGTCCCGGCCGACCTCGGCACCACCTGGGCCGCCTTCAACGACATCGAGTCGGTGGCGGGGTGCTTCCCGGGCGCGACGGTCACCGACGTCGCCGACGACCGCTTCAAGGGGACCTGCAAGGTCAAGCTCGGGCCGATCGCGCTGGTCTACGCCGGCTCGGGCACCTTCCTGGAGAAGGACGAGGCCGCCAAGCGGTTCGTCGTGGAGGCGAAGGGCAAGGACAAGCGCGGCAACGGCACCGCGGGCGCCACGGTCACGGCCACGTTCGCCGAGGCCTCGGGCGAGGCGGCCGCTGCCACGGAGGTCACCGTGGTCACCGACCTGGCGATCACCGGCAAGCCGGCCCAGTTCGGCCGCGGCGTCATCCAGGACGTCAGCGACAAGCTGCTGCAGCAGTTCGTCGACTGCCTCGAGCACAGGGTCGGGGAGCAGGCCGAGGAGCCCGCGGCGGCGGCCCAGCCCGCAGCCGCGGCTCCGGAGCCTGCCGAGGCCGCACAGGCCGACACGGTCGCGGCCGCCGCGGCGGCCGCGGGCGACGGGCAGGTCGGCGCGACCGCCGGACCGACCGCGCCTGCGCTGGAGGCCGCGGACGTCCGCACCGCCACCCGGCACGCGCCGGTGCGCCACGACGGCGACGACGCGCTGAACCTGGGGGCGACCGTGCTGCCGGTGCTCGCCAAGGCCTACTGGAGGCAGGCTCTCGTCGCGCTCCTGGTCCTCGCCGTGGTCATCCGGTGGCTGCGGAGGCGCTGAGCCTTTCGCGTCGCGACCCCAGCGCCGCCGGCGTACCGCAGCGCGGCGCCGCCGCGCCCCCGTGGGGCACGTAGCCGGACATGCAAAGGTGCCGCTCGGTGCGAGGCCCCACGCGGGGCGGACGCCCAGCCGGGACGCCTCTGCATGTCCGACTACGTCGCTCGCCCGTTGGAGGCCGCTGGCGACCGGCCCGCGCCCGGGGAACCACCCCGGCATCGGCCTGGGGAACCGGCGAGGCGCGCGGCGCGTCGCAGAGAGGTCGGGCGTCGAGGCCCGGGGGACGGGGAGGCGCCATGACGACCAGCCGACCGACACATGCGGACGCCAGGGCCACACGGGCGGGGTGGGCTGTGCTCGGTCTCGTGGTGGTGCTCGGCACCTCCTGCGCCTCCCCGGGCACGACGGGTGATGGGGGTGACGCGTCGTGCGCGGCGGTGCTCGACTTCCAAGGCCGGCGGTACGTCGGTGACGGCAGCCTGCCGGAGGGCAGCGTGCTGCAGGCAGGACGCCGTCTGGGCACCGGCGTCCACCCCGGCTGCGACGACGGCAACGGGGCCGCAGCGACCTATGAGTCGGCGGTCCACGCGCCGCCCGGGGTGGACCAGCGGCTGGCGGTCCTGACGAGCGGGGACCGGCTGTGGCTCGCCGACGAGGCCGACGCGGCGGCGGTGCGCGCCGACCCGGTCCTCGGCGACATCCGCCGCCCAGCGCGGTGCATGCTCGACCGACCGCTGACCCTGACAGGTGACTGGGTCGGCGTCACCCAGGCGGATCCGGTGCGCGGCGACGGCGACCTGCGGCCCCCGGCGCGCATGCGGGTCGTGGTGCCGCCCCCGTCCCCGGTGGTCCCGCCCCTCTTCGCGGCCAGGGCCCTGCCCGTGACGATCCCGCGGGGGGTCGACGTACCGCCGCAGAGGGACGTGGTCGCGATGGTCCAGGGTGACGCGCCCGTCGAGGTGACGGTGGTCTGCGACGGCGGGCGGTTCGTCGCCCGGTCGGTGCGACGCGGCTGATCACGGCCGTGGAGCGTCAGCGGGTCAGGCCGCCCAGGGGCGCGACGCTGATGCCGGAGTGCTCGCAGACCCAGGTCGGGTCGGGGCCGCCGAGCTCGGGGTGGATGTAGAGCGCGTGCGGGTCCAGCGCGTCGCAGGCACGGCACAGCGGCCACCGGCCGGCGAGGTCGAGCAGGGCGTCCTGCACGTCCTGGGCGACCAGCCCGGCGACGTACGTGCGGCCCTCCTCCCACTGCGAGGTCCACCACCGCCGCGTCGTCACCGCCGCCTCGAGCGCCGAGACCGTCTCCGGGTTCGCAGCACCGGTGATCTCGAGATCGTGCAACACGAGGGCGCGGGCGGAGAGCAGAGCATCGGGTCGGGCGTCGTCGGATGTCACGATGTCCATTGTGAGCACGCAGCCCCACACCGACCAGCACCCCGTCCGCCGGGACCCGCTGCTGGAGGTCGTCGTGCTGCACCCGCGCGACGTGCCCGGCGCCGATGAGGGCGGGGCCGACCGCGTGTACCTCCTCGACGCTCCGGAGACCGGCGGGACCTCGCCGGAGCCCGCCGCGGTCTCGGCGGTGTGCAAGGAGACCGACCTGCCGGTGCGGGTGCTGCTGCGGCTCAACGACTCGAGCACCACGACCGGCGGCGAGCTGGCGCGGCTGGCCGGACTGGCCGAGAGCTACCGCGCGGTGGGGGCGGAGGGCGTCTCCTTCGGGTTCCTCGACCGCGGCCTCGAGGTGGACGTCGAGGTGTGCGCCCACCTCGCCGAGCGCCTGGCCGGCCTGCCGTGGAGCTTCCACCGGGTCTTCGACGACGTGCTGGAGCCGCGGCACGCGTGGCGCGACGTGCTGGGCCTGCCCGGCCTCGACGCCGTGCTCACCGCCGGCTCCGCGCTGGGGGTGGAGCACGGGCTCGACGAGCTGATCGCGCGGGCCGCCGCGTCGACGGAGGTGACCCGGCTGCTCTGCGCCGCCGGTGGCCTGCGCGGCGAGCACGTGCCGTGGCTGGTGCGCGCCGGGGTGCGGCAGTTCCAGGTGGCGACGTCGGTGCGTCCGGGGGGCTCGTGGCAGAAGGCGTACGTCGACGCCGCGCACGTCCGGTCCTGGCGCACGCTCCTCGACGACGCCGTGGCCCACGTCGAGCAGCAGGCCGGCCGCGGTCGCGCCGACGGGGCCGCGGGGTGACGCTCCTCATCGACCCGCCCAACGCCGCGGGGCACGGCCGGCTGTGGTCGCACCTCGCGAGCGACTGGTCCTACGCCGAGCTGCACCGGTTCGCTGCCGGGCTCGACGTGCCGCGCCGCGGCTTCGACTCCGACCACTACGACGTGCCCGCCGAGTGGTACGACGCGGTGGTGGCCGCCGGGGCCACGCCGGTGTCGAGCCGGGAGCTGATCGTCCGGCTGGCGGCCGCGGGGCTGCGCCGGCGCAAGAGCGGCACGTTCCGGCCGACCGCGCCCGGTCGCCCCCTGATCCGGCCCGAACGGCTCGTGGTCGGTGACCGGGTGGCCGTGGTGGCGCCGGCCGGTCCGGTGCGCGACGACCGGCTCGACGCGGGCCTCGCGGTCCTGGCCGGCTGGGGCCTCGACGTCCGGCTCGGCCGCCACGTGCGGGGAGCCGACCCGGACCGGCCCTACCTCGCAGCCCGCGACGAGCAGCGCGCCGCCGACCTCACCGACGCCTGGTGCGACCCGTCGGTGCGGGCGGTCGTGTGCGCCCGCGGCGGCTACGGGGTGCAGCGGATCGTCGACCTGCTGGACTGGGCGGCGATCGCGGCGGCGGGGCCGAAGGTGCTGGTGGGGTTCTCCGACGTCACCGCGCTGCACCAGGCCTTCGCCGCGCGGCTGGGCTGGGCCGGGGTGCACGGCCCCGTGGTCACCAGTCTCGGCAGCGGGGACGACGCCTCCCGCGAGCACCTGCGGCTGCTGCTGACCGATCCCGAGCGGGTCCTCTCGCTGACTCCGGCGCCGCTGGAGCTGCTCGCCGGGGGTGCCCACGGCGCGGTCGGACCGGGCGGCACGGTGACGGGCCCGCTGACCGGCGGCAACCTCGCCCTGCTGACCAGCTCGCTGGGCACGCGCGACGATCGCCCGGCGCGCGGGTCGGTCGTGGTGCTCGAGGACGTGGGCGAGGACACCTACCGGCTGGACCGGATGCTCACCCACCTGGTCCGGTCCGGGTGGTTCGACGGCTGCCTCGCGGTGCTCCTCGGCGACTTCACCGGCGGGGCCGAGCCGGCCGAGGTGCGCGAGATGGCGGTCGAGCGGCTCGCGCCCCTCGGCGTCCCGGTGCTGGCCGGCGCCGCTGTCGGGCACGGGCCGCGGAACCTCGCCGTGCCGCTCGGCGTACCCGCCGTCGTCGACGTCGGGCACGGCACGCTGACGCTGAGCTACCCCGCGCTGGCCTGACGCCGCGGTCCAGCCGGAGGCGAGGTTCGCCGAAAGCCAGGACCAAACGGACATTCCTTCCTACCCTGGGCCTGGGGAAGGGAGGCGTCGCGATGTCACGCGCCACTCGCTGGACACTCTGGGTCATGACCGCCGCGACGGTGGTCGTGTTCCCGATGCTCCCCTCTGCGTCGGCACGCGACGTCGTGCAGACCCTGGTGGCCGCGACCTGCCTGGTCGTGGCGTGGCGGCACCTGCTGCCCCAGCAGGGGCTGCTGCGCCAGGGCTGGGGGACGATCACGATCGGCGTCAGCGTCCTCGGGACCAGTGACGCGGCGTCGGCGTTCGAGCTGCACGTGCTGCACATCGACTACTTCCCGCGGGTCTCCAACGTGCTGGCCCTGCTCGGCTACTCGATGCTCGGCGCGGGCGTGCTGCAGTTCGAGCGCAACCGCAGCCGTGGGC
Organism: uncultured Actinomycetota bacterium; assembly: GCA_963835385.1. GTDB lineage: Bacteria > Actinomycetota > Actinomycetes > Propionibacteriales > Nocardioidaceae > Nocardioides_B. The sequence goes on along the minus strand of CAWIFK010000010.1, from coordinate 161,463 downwards.
ACAAGATGCCCGGCCGGACCGAGGCGGCGATCTTCGCCGTGGGTGCGGCGGTTCCGCTGCTGGTGTTCCTGATCCTGCCGGTGCTCGCCACGGAGACCTTCTCCTGGGCCAGCAAGACCACCACCGTGGCGTACGCCGTTGCCGACCTCGCCGTCATGACCGCCATCACCCGGCTGCTGGTGACCGACAGCCGGCAGGCCCGGTCGTTCCTCTACTTCAGCGGCGCGCTGTTCGTCTCGCTGCTCGGCGACTTCTGGTCCGGCATCACCACCACCCAGGGCCCCAGCTCGGCGCTGGTGCCGATCCGGATGCTGTGGCTGGCCGCCTTCGTGATGTTCGCCGCGGGCGTGGCCCACCCCTCGCTGCGCACGCTGAGCGACGGCACGGTCTGGAAGGGCAGCTGGATCTCCTCCAACCGACGGCTCTGGCTGATGGGCATCGGCCAGGCGCTGCCGGCGCTGACCCTCGCCATCTCCTGGGGACTCGGAGGGACGCCGTACCTGCTGGTCATCGCGGTCCTCGGGCTGCTCGTCTCCGGGCTGGTGACCGCCCGGGTCATCTCGCTGATGGACCGGGTCAGCGAGCAGTCGGTGCAGCTGGCGGCGCTGGCTCGCTCCGACGAGCTCACCGGCCTGGCGAACCGGAGGGCGTGGAACCACGAGCTGTCCCGGGCCTGCGCGCTCGCCCGCGACCACGGCGAGCACCTCTCGGTCGCGCTGCTCGACCTCGACAACTTCAAGGCCTACAACGACACCTACGGCCACCCCGCCGGAGACCAGCTGCTGCGGCAGGCCGCCGCGATCTGGAGCGAGGCCCTCGTGCACGGCGAGGTGCTCGCCCGGTACGGCGGCGAGGAGTTCGCCGTCATCCTCCCGGGCATGCCCCGCGCGGAGGCGGTCGCGGTCCTGGAGCGGCTGCGCGCGCTGACGCCGGGCCGCCAGACGATCTCCGCCGGGGTCGCCGAGTGGATCCCCGGCACCGATCCCGCCGTGTCGATCGCGCAGGCCGACGCAGCGCTCTACCTCGCGAAGCGGTCCGGGCGCAACCAGGTCATCGCCGCCGCCGAGGAGGACGGCGCGATGCCCGCGCCGCTGCTCGCGCTGACCCCTGTCGTCCAGCCGATCGTCGACGCCGTCGACCTGCGGGTCGTCGCCTACGAGGCACTGAGCCGGTTCCCGCACACCCAGGACGTCCCGACCGTGTTCGCGCAGGCGCACGAGCAGGGCTACGGCGACCTGCTGGAGGCGACGGCCGTGCAGCGGGCGACCGAGCTCGCCGGCCGGCCGGACGGCGTGGAGTTGTTCGTCAACGTCTCCGAGCGGGCGATGCGCTCGCCGCGCTTCTGGGAGGCGATGCCGCACGACATGCACGGCCTCGTGATCGAGCTGCACGAGGACCGCCACGGGCTCGACGACGCCACGGTCCGCGGCTACCTCGACCGGTTCCGGGTCCGGGGCGCCCGCATCGGCCTCGACGACCTCGGCGTCCGGGCGACGGACCTGGCCAGGATCGTGAGCCTGCGGCCGGACGTGGCCAAGATCGACCGGAGCCTGGTGGCCGGCTGCGACCTGCAGGAGGGGCAGGCCGAGGTGATCCGGATGCTCGTCGACTTCGCCCGGGCGCACGGCGTCGAGGTGTGCGTCGAGGGCGTGGAGACCCCCGGTGAGCTCGCGGCGGTACGCGCGGCCGGGTCGACGTACGTGCAGGGGTACCTCACCGGCCGCCCGGATCGCGACTGGGTGGCGTCGGCCTCGGCGTCCGCGGCGGCCCTGCTGACCGAACGCCGCTGAGCCGGCTCCGCGCGACGTCCGGTCAGGCCTCCAGCGACGCCAACTCGCGCGCCAGGTTCGCCCGGGCGCCCGCCTCCCAGAGCTCTCGCGCCCGGGGCGTGTGGAACAGCTCCGGCTTGGCCGCGAGGTCGCGCAGGACCGCGGCCCGGCCGGCGCGGAAGGCGTCGTCGGGGACGGCGGCGTACTCCCGGCGCACGCCGGCCACGTAGTCGGCGTACCGCTGCGGCGGTGCCGCCAGGATCGCCAGGTCCGCGTCGCAGAGGATCCCGCCGGCCTCGTCGCCCGGCCCGGGCCGGTGGCCGGCGGTCAGCCGCACCAGGCGCGCCACCTCGGCGACCTCGTCGGCCGGGAGGCCCGCGGTGGCGAGCTCGACCTCGGCCAGGCGGGCCGAGCGCTCCTCCAGGTCGCCGCCGGTGTCGTAGACCGCGTCGTGGAACCAGGCCGCCAGCACCACGCTGCGCCCGGCGGTCGGGCCGTCCGCCCCGTCGGTGAGCTCCTCGAGCCGGTCGAGCACCTCCGCCAGATGGGTCAGGTCGTGGTAGCCGCGGGTCGGGTCGGCGTACGCCGCGAGCAGCCGGTCGCGCAGGTCGTGGTGCCCCGGCAGCGGCCACCGGTCGGCGAGGTCCATGCCGCGACCGTAGCCGAGCCCGACGCCGCCGCTCCTCAGCCCAGGCGGGCGCAGGTCAGGTAGAGCCAGACGTCGGTCTCGGAGTCGGCGGCCACCGCCGGGTCGATCCGCCAGCGCCAGCCGTGGCTGCGGACCGGCGTCGCCTCCTCGTTCGCGAGGGGACCGCTCCAGAGCAGGTCACCTCCGACGCTGCCGCCGCTGAGCGCGACCTTGCCGGCCGGGCACTGAAGCGTGTATTCGCCGAAGGCGCGGTCGCCGGAGAGGATGTCGCGGCGCCACACCACCTGGTAGCCGGGGATCCCGGCCAGGACGGCACGACGCAGTCCCGGCCGGAGGTCACGGCCTGCGAGCGTCGCGTCGCGCACGTCGACCGAGCGGATGCTCTCGTCGCGGATCTGGCCCGAGCCGACCTGCAAGCCGGCCCACGCACCGCCGGCACCGGCGACCGAAGCCGTCATCGTCGCCGCCGCGAGGACTCCTGCTGTCCGGTTCACGTCGTCGTCTCCTGTCCGGCCGCCCGTCCGGGACGGCCACCGGTCGTCGGTCCCGGGACCGGCGGTGGTGCGCCGACCGCGACTGGGTGTCGCGGTCGGCGGCTGGGTCCAGCATCGACCGGCCACGACCGCGCTGCCCCCGGCCGAAGGCGCAGAACCGCTACGCCGAACGCATGAGAAACCCCGATTCGTCCGCTCCGGCCCCGCTCGGGATCGGCTCGTGATCGCGGACGAATCGGGGTAGGAGGGGGTCCCTACGCCACGCACCCCCAGGAGGAGACCGATGAGCGACTCTGAGCGCATCCCGCCCGAGGACCTTCCGCCGGGCACCGTCACCCGGGTCGGCGACTGGGCGGTCGGCAACCGCGACGGGGACCTGTTCGCGGTGTCGCGTCGCTGCCGCCACCAGCTCGCCGACCTCGCGAAGGGCAGCGTCGACGAGGACGGCTGCCTGGTCTGCCCCTGGCACCAGAGCAGGTACGACGTCGACACCGGCGAGATGGTGCAGGGGCCGCGCGGCTTCCTCGGCTACCACGGGCCGGCGCCCGGCTACGCGCAGGTCGTCCGCGCCTACGGCCGGCTGCTGCGGCTCCGGGTCCGGCGGGCGGTGCGCCGCGGGGACGACGTCGTCGTGGAGTGAGCACCCCGATTCGTCCGCTCCGGCCCCGCTCGAAGTCGGCTCGCTACCGCGGACGAATCGGGGTGCCGAGCTCGTCGGGGAGCCCCTGGGTGTGCAGCACCGTGAGCGAGGTGACGGCACGGGTGAGGCACACGTACAGCCGGCGGAGCCCGGTGACCCGGTCGGCCTCGCCCGCGACGATCCCGGCCGGCTCCAGCAGCAGCACGTGGTCGAACTCCAGTCCCTTCGCCAGCGAGGCGGGTACGACGTCGAAGGGGACGTCGAACTCGACGGTCGCCCCGTCGTCGGCGTCGGCGTCGAGGTCGCCGGCCGGGTCCTCACCCAGCACCGCATGGGCCACGCCGGCCTCGATCAGCGCGCCGACCACCTCCCCGACCAGCACATCCGGGGCGATCAGGCCGACCGACCCGACCTGCTGCACCGCCCGCACCGCCGCGGCGGTCGTCGCCGCGAGGAGCTCGTCGACCCGGCGCACCGTCAGGTCGCCACCGGCGCGGCGCACCGAGGTCGGTGGCTCGAGCCCCGGCGCGATGGTCGGCAGCAGCCGCGCGGCGTAGGCGATCACCTCGCCCGGCACCCGGAAGCCCTGCGTCAGCTGCTCGACGTGCGCGCCGGGCTTGCCGAGGTGGCGCAGCGCCTCGTCCCACGAGCGGGTCGCCCAGGGCGTCGTGGCCTGGGCCAGGTCGCCGAGCACGGTGGTCGACCCGGTGGAGCAACGGCGGCCGACCGCGCGCAGCATCATCGGGGAGAGGTCCTGGGCCTCGTCGGCGACCACGTGGCCCAGGGAGCGGGTGCGCTCGACGAGGTCGGCGGCCTCGTCGATCAGCACCGCGTCGGCCGGCGACCAGCGTACCGACCTGGGCGCCTTGGCCGGTTTGCGCCACAGCAGCAGATCCTGCTCCTCGGCCGTCAGGACCCCGTCGGCCGCCGCCGCGAGGACCTCCCGGTCGGAGAGCAGCCGCAGCACCAGCCGGGCCGGGTCGACGGCCGGCCACACCGCGTCGACGTACCGCTTGACCTCGCGGGTGCGCGCGACCGCATCCTGCACCCGGTCGTCGGGGGAGTCCCCGGCGTCCTCCATCCTGGTCAGGATCCGGTGCGCCAGCAGCTGCGGCAGCATCGCGCGGGCGGCGCCGTACCGCACGCCCCGGCCCCGCAGGTCCGCGACGATCTCCTCGACCTCGTAGGTCGCCACCCGCCACCGCCGTGCACCGCGCGGGACGACCAGGCCCTCGCGCGGCACCGTGACGTGCGCCCACAGCGCCCGGTGCAGCACCTGGGCCAGCCGGGCGTCGCCCTTCAGGGTGGCCACGACGGGCTCGTCGGTGCCGCGGACGGCGTACTTCGCGTCGAGACGGCGCAGAGTCGCACCGACCAGGTCCTCGATCGTGGTCTGCTCGGCGTCGATCTCGCCGAGCGCCGGCAGCACGTCGCCGATGTAGCGCAGGAACGAGGCGTTCGGACCCACCACCATGACGCCCTGCCGGGAAAGCCGCTCGCGGTGGGAGTAGAGCAGGTACGCCGCCCGGTGCAGGCCGACCGCGGTCTTGCCGGTGCCGGGCGCGCCCTGGACGCACACCGACTCCTCGAGGCCGGCACGGACGATCACGTCCTGCTCGGGCTGGATCGTCGCGACGATGTCGCGCATCGGGCCCACGCGGGGCCGCTCGATCTCGGCCTCGAGGATCTCGCTGTACCTCGTCGTGGCCGGTTCCTCGGCGAGCAGGGCCTCGTCCTCGTAGGCGGTCATCTCGCCGTGCTGGAAGCCGAACCGGCGGCGCAGCGCGACGCCCATCGGCTCCTGCTTCGAGGCGCGGTAGAACGGCAGGCTGATCTGCGCGCGCCAGTCGACGACCATCGGGTCACCCGCCTCGTCGCTGACGTGGCGACGCCCGACGTAGAAACGCTCGCCCCGGGCGTGGTCGTGCTCGCCGGCGTAGTCGAGGCGACCGAAGAACAACGGCACGGTGGGGTCGTCGGCGAGCGCCTTCATGCGCCGGACGAAGGCCCACTCGAGGAACTGCCGGCTGATCCAGTCCCCGGCGGCGGAGGAGTCGAGGGCGGCGGTGCGCTCGCGCATCCGCGACAGCGCGGTGCGCGAGCGGGCGAGGTGGCGGCGCTCGGCCGCGAGCTCGGGGTCGGCAGGGATCTCGCCGGAGGTGCCGTGGGCGGGCAGCGGGGCGGGAACGGTGGTCGGTGGCTGGTGCGCAGGCAACGCGGGTACCTCGCAGGTGGTGGTGGGAAGCCAGGCGACGCTACACCCGGGCGGCGAGGCGGTCACCCGGTTTCCGGCGCCGCCGGGGCGGGCAGGTCGCGACGAGTGGCGGGCCGTCGGACAGGCACTTGCTGCGGCTGGTGGACGCGGAACCAACGGATACTGGTGCGAAACGGACATTGGCCGAGGTCGAGTGCATGTCGGACGGTCCGCTGTGGCGACCGGGGTGGCATCGTCGGTGATCGGGACCAGCCGGTCCCGCAGGCGCTCGACGGCAGGTGCTCAGAGCCGGTCCAGCAGGCGCTCGACGGCCGCGGCGACGGCTCCCGGCTGCTCCTCGGTCAGCAGGTGCCCGGCGCCGGGGACGGAGACGACGTCCACGCCGCTTGCGCGCCACGGGTGCCAGGCGCGCGGGAGGGAAGAAGCAGTCGTCGGCGCCGGTGAGGACCTCGAGCGGTCGGCCTCGCCACGCTGCCGGCACCGAGGGCGGCAGCGGTCCGGGCGCCCCCGTCGTACGGGCGCACCGGGCGGCGAGCTCCAGCCACTCGATGAGCGGCTCGGCTGCCGGATCGGCATCCGGACCGCGGTGGCCGGCGCCGGCTGCTGCCGGGCCGGCACCGGGCGGCGAGCTCATCAGGGCGAGCAGACGGCGCGTCCGGGGGCGGTCGGGTCGCAACAGCCACGGAACGGTGGCGGCCAGCGTCGGCACCGACAGGCGCACCCGCGCCAGCCCCGCCGGACTGCCCAGGACGAGCGCGTCCACCCGATCAGGGTCGGCGCACAGCGCGACCGCCGCGCCCCGCGAGTGGCCCACCACGACGACCGGACCGGCGGCCTGCGGGGCGACCTCCTGCAGCACCTGGTCCAGCCACGCGCGCTCCTCGACGGGCGAGGCCGGCCGGGTCGGCGTGCTGAGGCCCGGCTGGCCGGGGAGGTCCGGGCACACCACGGTGCCCCGGGCGGCGAGGGTCTTGAGCATGCCGAGGCTGGTCGCGCTGTTGAAGCTGGTCCCGGGAAGGAAGACGCACGTCGCCACTCCGGCCGGTCCGGTCGGGGGGCGGGTCGGTGGGTCCGGTCGAGGCGGGCGGGTCGGTGGGTCCGGTCAAGGCGGTGATCGTCAGGTGCACGTCACCGAGCGGCGTGCGGACCGTCCTCGTCGTGTGCGGCACGCGCCACGCATCCAGCCGGTCCAGGCACCAGCTCCGGACCTGCCGGGCGCCCTCGGGGGAGCGGTACGGCTGCACGGCGGCATCCTCGCAGAGCCCGCGGCAAGGGGCTGGCACACTGGCGCGATGCGTGACGCCTTCGACCTCGATCCGGAGGTGACCCACCTCAACCACGGCTCGTTCGGCGCCGTGCCGCGGCCGGTGTCCGAGGAGCAGGAACGCTGGCGGCGGCGGGCGGAGGCGAACCCGATGCGCTTCTTCCGCGTGGAGAGCCCGAGCCTGAAGGAACGCGCCCGGGCCGTGGCCGCCGAGACGCTCGGCGTCGACGAGCTCGCCCTGGTCCGCAACGTCACCCAGGCGACCGGGGCGCTGCTGTCCTCGCTGGCGGCGACCGGCCGGCTCGCAGCCGGCGACGTCGTGGTGCTCGGCGAGCAGGGCTACGAGTCGGTGCGACGCTCGGTCGCCCGGTGGTGCGAGCGGACCGGCGCGTCGTACGACGTGGTGGCGCACCCGCCGGGCGGCACCGCGGACGACGTCGTCGCCGCCTTCCGGTCCGCGCTGGCGGCGGTCGTGGCGCGGGGGCGGCGGCCGCGGCTCGTCGTCACCGACCACATCACCTCACCGACGGGGTCGGTGCTGCCGGTCGCCGCGATCAGCGCGGCCGCCCACGAGGTCGGCGCGCTCTGCTTCGTCGACGCGGCGCACGTGCCGGGGCAGCTGCCGGCGCGACCGGCCGACACCGGCGCGGACTACTGGGCCGGCACCTGGCACAAGTGGGGCTTCGCCCCGCGCGGCACCAGCGCCCTGTGGGTCGCCGCGCACGAGCGCGACCGGGTCGAGCCGCTCACCACCGGCTGGAACCACGGGCTGGGCTTCCCGGCCCCGTTCGACACCGCCGGCACCGACGACTACAGCGGCTGGTACTGCCTCGAGCGGGCTCTGGAGTTCTGGCGCGACGCCGGCGGCCCCGAGATCGCCGAACGGGGCCGGGCACTGCTCGACGACGGCGCGAAGCAGGTGGCGGCGGCGCTGCCGGCCGTCGAGGAGCCGCTGCCACCCGAGCCGGCCCCGTGCCTGCGGCTGGTCGCGCTGCCCGGTGGCATCGCCTCCGACGTCGGGTCGGCGGACCGGCTCTACCGGCGGCTCAGCGACCGCGGCGTCGAGGTGCAGGTGACGCCGTACTCCGGGCGCGGGTTCCTGCGGCTGTCCGCGGCGGTCTACAACGAGCCCGCCGACTACGAGCGGCTGGCCGACGTGCTGCCCGGCGCGCTGGCCGACTGACCGAGCGACCGGCCGCAGCCGACCGCCCGCGCTCACCACGGCAGCCGACGCCGACCGGTCGCCGCGGCAAGTCAACAGGCACAACGCCGCTGCCGCGCCGGCCGCCACGCTCAGCCGGGCCTGATGGCGGCCGAGCTGCCTGTCGAAATGCCGCCGCGGCGACCGCCGCGCCTCAGGCGGAATCCGTCCGTGGGTCGTCGTCCGCAGCCACCTCCATGCGGGCTGCGTCCTCGTCCGCCTCCTCGTCGCGCGACTCGTGCTCGGAGCGTCGGAACCGCGCCGCCCGTGCATCGCCGGCGGCATCGCCGGAGAAGACGCCCGGACGCTCCCGCTCCCGGGGAGCCCGGGGGACGGAGGCGGCCTGCTCGACGAGCTCCATCCGCTGGCGCGGCAGCGCGTCCCCGTTGCGGGTCTGCAGCCAGGTGACCAGCTCCTCGCGGACGTGGCAGCGCAGGTCGAACAGGGTGGCGGCGTCGACCGCGGTCACCAGGGCGCGCACCCGCACCAGCCCGTTCGCCGCATCGGTGACCTGCAGGACCTTCGCCCGCTCGTCCCACAGGTCGGTCTCGGCGAGGATCCGGTCGAGCTGGGAGCGCATCGCGGCCACGTCGACGCGCCAGTCCACGTCGAACTCGACCGCGCCGAGCAGCTCGGAGTTGTGCCGGGTCCAGTTCTGGAACGGGGTCGAGGTGAAGTACGTCGAGGGCAGCACCATCCGCCGGTCGTCCCAGAGCCGCACGACCACGTAGCTGAGCGTGATCTCCTCGATCCACCCCCACTCCTCCTCGACGATCACCACGTCGTCGAGCCTGATCGCGTCCGAGAAGGCCACCTGCAGCCCCGCGAAGAGGTTGCCGAGCGTCGACTGGGCGGCCACCGCCGCGACCACGCTCAACACCCCGGCCGAGGCCAGGACGCTGGCACCGAGAGCCTCCGCTCCCGGGAAGCTGAGCAGCGACGCTCCGAGCGCGACGACCACGACCGCCGCAGCGGTCAGCCGACGGATGATCGAGACCTGGGTCCGCATCCGCCGCGCGGTCCGGTTGTCGCGCACGTCGGTGCGGTAGCGCGCGAGCCCCAGGTCCTCGGCGAACAGGAGCACGGCGGCCAGCAGCCACGCCCCGGTGCCGATCATCAACAGCCGCACGCCGAGCTGGACCCACTCCCACGCACCCGGCTGCACCGGCTCGGGGCGGGCGTTCATCACCACGCCACCGACCGCGACGGCGAGCAGGAACAGCCGGAACGGGATCCGCGCCTCGGCCAGCAGCCGCTGCGCCCACGCCCACCGGTGGGCCAGCACCAGCACCAGCACATGGGTCAGCCCGATCGCCACCACGGCGCCGGCGAGGGCAAGTCCGAGCGTGGTGAAGAACCCGCTCCAGGTGTCGACGGCCATGCGCCCATGGTCGCGAATCCGGGCACGCCCCCGTGCACCGACCCCGAGCCACCCCGATTCGTCCGCGGTTGCGAGCCGACCCTGAGCGGGGCCGGAGCGGACGAATCGGGGTTCAGGCGGAGGCGGCGTCGTCGAGGTCGTCGGCGTCCAGGATCCGGTAGGCGTAGCCCTGCTCCGCGAGGAAGCGCTGCCGGTGCTGGGCGAACTCCGCGTCGACGGTGTCGCGCGAGACGATCGTGTAGAAGCGCGCCGACGTCGGGGAGCCGTCGCCCCGGGCCGGCTTGGGCCGCAGCAGCCGACCGAGCCGCTGGGCCTCCTCCTGGCGCGAGCCGAAGGAGCCCGACACCTGGATCGCGACGCTGGCCGTGGGCAGGTCGACGGAGAAGTTGGCGACCTTCGAGACGACCAGCAGGTCCAGCTCGCCGTGCCGGAACGCGTTGAACAGCCGCTCGCGCTCCTTGACCGGGGTGTCGCCCTTGATCACCGGCGCGTCGAGGCGCTCGCCGATCTCGTCGAGCTGGTCGAGGTACTGCCCGATCACCAGGGTCGGCTCGCCGCGGTGCTTGGCGACGAGGTCCTGGACCAGCCGGGTCTTCGAGGCGGTGCACGAGGCGAGCCGGTAGCGCTCCTCGGGCTCCGCGGTGGCGTAGACGAACCGCTCGCCCTCGGGCAGCGTCACCCGGACCTCCACGCAGTCGGCGGGGGCGATCCAGCCCTGCGACTCGATGTCCTTCCAGGGCGCGTCGTACCGCTTGGGCCCGATCAGGCTGAACACGTCGCCCTCCCGCCCGTCCTCGCGGATCAGGGTGGCGGTCAGCCCGATGCGCCGCCGGGCCTGCAGGTCGGCGGTCATCCGGAAGATCGGCGCCGGCAGCAGGTGCACCTCGTCGTAGACGACCAGGCCCCAGTCGTTCGCGTCGAACAGCTCGAGGTGGGAGTAGACGCCCTTGCGGCGCGTGGTCATCACCTGGTACGTCGCGATCGTGACCGGGCGGATCTCCTTGCGGGAGCCGGAGTACTCGCCGATCTCGTCCTCCGACAGCGATGTGCGGCGCAGCAGCTCCTCCTTCCACTGCCGGGCCGAGACGGTGTTGGTCACGAGGATCAGCGTCGTCGCGCGCGCCTGCGCCATCGCGGCCGCGCCGACGATCGTCTTGCCGGCGCCGCAGGGCAGCACCACCACGCCGGACCCGCCGTGCCAGAACGACTCGACCGCCTCGCGCTGGTAGGGCCGCAGCTCCCAGCCGTCCTCGGCCAGCTCGATCGGGTGCGCCTCGCCGTCGACGTAGCCGGCGTGGTCCTCGGCCGGCCAGCCCAGCTTCAGCAGCGCCTGCTTGAGGTTGCCTCGCTCGGAGGGGTGCACCAGCACCGTGGCCTCGTCGAGGCGAGTGCCGACCATCGGCTTGATCTTCTTGGCCCGCAGCACCTCCTCAAGCACCGGTCGGTCCGTGCTGGTGAGCACCAGGCCGTGCGTGGGGTGCTTGTCCAGCCGCAGCCGGCCGTAGCGCGCCATCGTCTCGGCGATGTCGACGAGCAGCCCGTGCGGAACGGCGTAGCGGCTGTAGCTGAGCAGGGTGTCGACGACCTGCTCGGCGTCGTGCCCGGCGGCGCGCGCGTTCCACAGGCCCAGCGGGGTGAGCCGGTAGGTGTGCACGTGCTCGGGGGAGCGCTCGAGCTCGGCGAACGGCGCGATGGCCTTGCGGCAGTCCTGCGCCCGCTCGTGGTCGATCTCGAGGAGCAGGGTCTTGTCGGACTGGACGATCAGCGGGCCGTCGGGGGCGCTCACCGGGCGGCTGCCTTCTGCCGGGCGCGGTAGGCCGCCACGTTCGCGCGCGAGGAGCACCGGTCCGAGCAGTAGCGGCGCGACTGGTTGGGGGAGGTGTCGACGAAGACGTTCTCGCAGGAGCTCGCGTCGCACACACCGAGGCGCGTCGCGCCGAGGTCGCACACCAGCGTGGACAGGCCCATGAGGGACTCGGCGACCAGCAGCTCGGCCACCGTGGACTGGCGGTCGGCCACGTGCATGTGCCAGTTGGCGCTCGTGCCGTCGCGCTCGCCGTGGCCGGCGATGTACGGCGTCACGGGGTGCTTGGCCAGCAGTCCGTTCAGGAGGTCCACCACCCGCTGCTGGTCGCCGGCGTTGGACGCCTCGAAGACGGAGCGCAGCTCGCGCTGGAAGCGGCGCAGCGACGTGGCGTCACGGTCGACGACCTGCTCGTGCAGCCACGACCGTTGCGGCCCGAGCAGGGAGACCACGGCGTCGGCGTCCCCGAGGTCGGCGTTCACCAGCCCCGCGGAGCGCTCGGCGTAACGAACAAAGTCCATGTATGCAGGTTACCGCTCGGCTCCAAGGACCCCGCAGGTAAGGCTCAGTGGGCGGTCTCGAGGGCGCTGACGCAGGGCATCGCCCAGGCGAAGGCGGCGGCGGCCGCGGCGTCGAGTGCCGTGGCGGCGCCGTACGTCGTCCCCGCCCCGCGGACCCGTTCCTGGTGGCCGGCCACCTCGTCGACCAGCGCACCGAGGGGCCCGGACCGGTCGAAGGCCGCCGCCGTGAGCGCGGAGTCGAGGTCCAGGGTGCCGGCCAGGTCGGCGACGGGGACGCCGAGCAGCAGGTCGAGGGCGGAGAGCATGCCGGCGGTGAAGGCGACGTCGGGAGAGAGTCCGGTCCGCTCGCCGGCGAGGAGCTCGCACATCCGGGCCCGCACGAGCGCGGTCGCGAGACCGTCCGGGCCGGCGGCAGGTCGCCCGCTGAGCAGGGTCAGCGCGATCCACTGGCGGATCCGGACCGACCCCAGCAGCACCAGCGCCTCCCGGACCGTGCGCACCGGGCGACGCAGCCCGTGGCTGCTGCCGAGCGAGGCCATCTGCAGCACCTGCACTACCAGCCCGGGCTCGCGGCGCAGCACCGCGTCGAGCTCGTCGAAGTCGAGGTCCTCGGTCAGCATGCTGAGCGCGAGCTGCACGTGGGTGACCGCAGACGGGGCGATCGACCGCCCCCGGACCAGGAGCGGCCGCTCGACGGCATAGCCCTGGAAGAGGTCGAAGCCGGCCTCGCGCGCCCAGGCGACGTCGTCGTCGGTCTCCACCTTCTCGGCCAGCAGCGTGACGTCGTAGGCGCGGCACCGGTGTGCCAGCTCGCGGACCTCGTCGCGCGATCCCGCCTGGAAGTCGATCTTGACGATCGCGGCGAGCTCGAGCAGCCGTTCGGCTCCCTCGCACCACAGGAAGTCGTCGAGCGCGATCCGGTAGCCGCGGTCGACGAGGTCGCGGCAGCCGGCCACGGCCTCGTCGTCGATCCGGACCGACTCGAGCACCTCGATCACCGTCTGTGCGGGCGGCAGCGTGACGGGGGTCGCCCCGGTGAGCACGCCCCGCTCCGCGTTGCAGAACACGGTCTTGTCCCCGACGAGCCGGTTGATCCCGATCGAGAGCGCGCCCAGCACCACCTGGGCGGTCATCTGCTCGCCGGTCAGCGACGGGGCGTCCGGGGTGGCCGGCCGGTAGAGGAGCTCGAAGCCGACCACCGTCCCCTGACGGTCGACGATGGGCTGCCGACCGACGGCGACCTCGACCGCGCTCGCCCGGGTCGCGCCACCGGACGAAGGTGCGCCGGGCGACGGCGCACCGGCCGAAGGTGCGCCGGGCGAGGGCGCACCGGGGGAGTACCCAGCGTTCACCAGCGTCCCCCTCGTCGGTCGCGGAGGTGCCTGCCCCGCTCAAGTCGTGTCGTCGAGCAACCGAATGTCTCATACAGAGCACTCGCGCGCAGGGAGAACGTCGTGATCGCAGCCGGCCGGTCGGGGTGGGCGGTGCCGATGGCCGCCGCTGCCGTCCTGGTGCCGGCCGCCCACGTCCTCGGCGCCCGGGCCGGCGGTCCCTGGGGCACGTCGGCGTCCGCGACGTCCGCCGAGGCCGTCCTCGCCGCGGGGTACCTGCTGCTGCTGGTCGCGCACCTGTCGGCCCTCACGCCGCAGCTGCGCACCCTCCGGCTCGACGCCGTGCTGGACGGCGCGGCCTGTGCCCTGGCCGGTGCCGCGGTCACCGCCGTACCCCTGCTCGTCGACCTGGCCGGCACCGGGAACGGGGCCGCGGATCCCACCACCCGCCTGCGGGCGGTGCTCGCGGTCTGTCTGGTCGCCGGTGCGTGCGGCGCCGCGGGCGCGGCCGGCCGGGCGGGTGCCGACCGGTTCGGGACCTGGGCGCTGTCGGCGCTGGTGCTCGTCGCGGCCGACGGGGTGCACTCGCACACGGCTCCCGGCGGGCTCTCGGCGAGCGTGGCGACGGCTGCTGCGCTGGTCCTGCTCGCGCTCGGGGCCTGGCGCAAGCCGGCCTCCTCCCGGCCGTTGCCCGGTGCACGCACCCTCGCCCTCCCCGCCGGCGCGGCGTTCGTCGGCGTGCTGCTGCTCGCCGTGGCCCCGGTCTGGCACGCGGCGGGCTGGCCCTCGGTGCTCGCGCTGGCGGCCCTCTCCGCGGTCGCGCTCCGCCTGGTCCGGTCCTTCCTGCAGCTGCGCGAGCTGGCGGTTGTCCGCGAGCAGGCGCTGACCGACGAGCTGACCGGCGTGCCCAACCGGCGTGCGCTCTACCTGCACCTCGACGCGCTGCTGGAGCTCGGGTCGGCCGACGAGGCGAGCAGTGAGGGAGCGCAGGGCGGGGAGCCCCGCGACGTGAAAGCCGGCGACACCAGCCGCCCCGCCGGCGGGCCGGTGCGCGACGGCGAGTTCGCGGTCGCGCTGGTCGACCTCGACCACTTCAAGGAGGTCAACGACACGCTCGGGCACGCCGTGGGCGACGCGCTGCTGCAGGGCGTGGTCGGGCGGTTCGTCGTGGCGCTGGAGGAGCTGGAGACGCCGTACCTGCTCGCCCGGCTCGGCGGCGACGAGTTCGCGGTGGTGCTGCACGAGGCGACCTCGCGCAACGCCGCGCTGATCGTCGGCGAGGCCCTGGTGGAGGCGCTCACCGAGCCGCTCCGGCTGCCGGGCGCGGACCTGCACGCGAGCGCCAGCGTCGGACTGGCCGTCGCCCCGCTGCACGGGCGCACCCGCACCGAGATCCTGTTCGCCGCCGACGCAGCGATGTACGCCGCGAAGACGTCCGGGGACTCGGTGCGCTTCCACGCCCCGCACCGCGACGAGAAGGCGCAGCAGCTGACGCTCGCCGAGCAGCTGCACCGGGCGCTCGACCGGCACGAGATCCTCGTGGACTACCAGCCCGTCGTCACCGCCGGCGGCGGCCGGCTGGTGGGTGTGGAGGCGCTGGTGCGCTGGGAGCACCCTGAACGGGGACGCCTGCTGCCGGCCGACTTCCTGCCCGCCGCCGAGCGCTACCGGGTGACCGGTGACATCACGACCCGGGTCCTCGACCTCGCGCTGGGCGACCTGGCCCGCTGGCGGCAGCTGGACGAGCAGGCCACCGTCTCGGTGAACGTCTCGGCGGGCGACCTGAGGGACGACAGCGTCGTCGACGTGCTCGCGGCGGCGCTGCTGCACCACGACGTGCCGGCCGAGGCGGTGACGATCGACGTCCCCGAGCCGGCGCTGGCCGACGACCCGGAGCGGGTGGCGGCGGTGCTGCGGGCTCTGCACGACCTGGGTGTCAGGCTGGCGCTCGACGACTACGGCCTCGGGGGGACCGGCGTGGAGCAGCTGCGCTCGCTGCCCTTCGACGTGGTGAAGCTCGACGGCCGGTTCGTCCGCGACGTCGCCGTCGACGCCGGCTCCACCGCGCTGGTGAAAGCCCTGGTCGACCTCGTCCACGCGGTGGGCCGGTCCGTGCTCGCCGAGGGCGTGGAGGACTCGCGCGCGGCCGGGCGGCTCGCGGAGATCGGCTGTGACCTGCTGCAGGGCTGGCACGTCGGCCGGCCGTGCGAGGCGACCACGGTCGAGACCCTGCTGACCCGGCCGGCCGGCGGCCGGGACCGGCTGGTGCCGGCGCAGCCGCCCAGGCCCGTCGAGCCGCCGGTGCCCGTCCAGCCGTCCCCCGGCGACTCGCTGCCGGTGCCGGTACCGGTGGCCGGCGCCGGCGACCTGCTGGCGGCGCCCGGCACACCGGGCCCGGACGACCCGCCGCGCCGGCCCACCGACGTCACGCCGGCGTAGCGCCACCGGCGGGGCCGCTCACGCCCGCACCAGGTCCAGCTCCAGCCACCGGGCGAGGTCGGCGAGCTGCTCGTCGACCGCGGCGGCCGTCGCGGTGGTGAACCGGACGTCCTCGTGGACGGCGTGCACCCGCAGCACTCCCGCCTTGCGGTCGGCGGCGGCGTCGACCTTCCCGACCAGCCGGTCGCCGCAGAGGACCGGCAGGGCGAAGTAGCCCCACCGGCGCTTGGCGGCGGGCTTGTACATCTCGAGCTGGTACTCGAAGTCGAACAGCTCGGTGAGCCGCTTGCGGTCGTGCACCAGCCGGTCGAACGGCGAGAGCAGCGCCGCTCGGCCCGCGAACGGCCTCTGGTCGAGGTACGACGGGTCCACGCGCCAGCTGCCGCCGGCCCCCTCGACGGTCGCCGGCTCGCCGGCCTCGCCGACGAGGTAGGTCTCGACCGGCACCTCGGTCCCCGTCGCCCGGGCGATGCCGGAGGCGCGCAGCCGGCGCCCGTCGCGGATGCGGGCCGCCTCCTCGGTGGGGACGACGGCGTCGTCGGGGTAGACCCGGGTGGCGAGGTCCCACAGCCGCTCGCGTCCCCGGCGGCCGGCGGTGGCGACCTCGCCGCGAGCCACCATGAGCTCGAGGAGCCGGGTGACGTTCTTGTGGTGCGTCCACCCCGTCGAGACCCACGGGACGGCGCAGGTGTCCGGGAGGTCCCGCGACACGAGCGGGCCCTCGGCCTCGAGCCGGCCGAGGATGTCGCGGCGGCAGGCGTCGTTGGCCTGCACCCAGTCACGGATGCGGCGCTGCCACTCGCCCGGCTCGTCGCTTCCGGGCCACTGCGCCATCTCCGCCCGGTAGAGAGCGAGGTCCTCGGCCGGGCGGACCAGCGCCCGCAGCTCGATGAGGCTCCGGTCCTCGAGTGCCGCGACGAGGTGGGCCGGTCGGTACGACGAGCCCAGCCTGCTCCAGAGCACGAGGTCGGCGTTCGGGGCGATCGCCGCGGTCGGGTCGAGCTGCAGCAGCGTGAGGTGCCGGACCACGGCGTGCAGGTCGGTGGGCCGGTCGTCGTCGAGGAGCTGGGCACGCACGGCGATCCGCCGGGCGTCGGTGCGCGAGAGCCGGTGCACGGTCACGGAGCCGAGACTAGGCGAGCACCCGCGATCCGGTACGTCTCAGTCGGTCAGCCGCACCTCGTCGCCGACGGCGAGGGCACCGCTGCGGACCACGTCGGCGACGACACCGACGCTCATGTCGTTGGCGCCGGTGACGCTCTGCAGCAGCCCGCGGTCGGCGGGCAGGTCCCGCTGGGCGAGCGTCACCATCACGCAGCGGGGCATGGTGGCGGTGATCTCCAGGACCACGTCGGCTCCCAGCGCGACCCGGCGGCCGACCCAGTCGTCCTCGACGAAGCCGTCGCCGGCGGTCTCGACGACCACGTTGGGCCGCAGCCGGCGTACGTCGACGGGGCTGCCGTGAGCCCGCTCCAGCGCCCGCAGGCTGGAGGTGGTGACCAGGTGGACCGGGCCGTCGTCGAAGTGGGACACCTCCGCCTCGCGGCCCAGCGTGACGCCGCGGCCGACGTGCGCGGACAGTGCCACGTCGACGTCGGGGTCGTCGCCGCGGACCGTGCGGCCGTCGGCCAGCTCGAGGACCGGCGTGTCGCCGTCGTAGCGCGCGGACAGCTCCAGCAGCCCGTCCATGGCGCGGAAGCGGCGCGAGGACTTGCCGCTGCCGAGCTTGCCGTCGGGGTCGCGCACGGACCAGAGCCGGTCTCCGCTCAGGCCCCGCCGCTCGACGTGGACCCGGTCGAGCTCCTCGCCGAGGAGCGACTTGACCGGGTACCTCCGCAGCCGACCGACCCGGCCCACGCCGGAGTGCGGCGGCGAGCCTGACGAGGGCGGGACGGGCCTCATCCCGGCAGCACGCGCGCGGCAGTGATGCGGTGCACGGCGAAGTCCCGCACGTCCTCGCTGCGGTGGTCGTAGGCGCTGAGCCGGCCGCCCTCGACGCGGCGCGGTTCGACCACCCGCTCGACGGTGGCGCCGTGGCTGTCGACGTAGCCGATCCACACCGACCGGCCCGCCTCGGCGGCCTCGCGCAGCACCGCCATGGTCGAGGCAGGGCTGGTGCGCAGGGTCGCTCCGTCGGCCACCGGTGCCGGCCGGCTGGCGACGGCCCGGTCGCCGGCGCGGATGGCGGTGACGGTCGCGGAGACCCGCGCGGCGGCCCGGGCGGCCGCCCGCGGGTCGGGGTGCGTGGGGACGACGCCGTCCGGCCCCGCGCCGCGCGTCGCCGACGACCGGGCCCGGTGCACCTCGCGCCGGGCCAGCCGCACCGTGCCGTCCGGGGCCTCGACGACCGGGGCGGCCCCCAGCTCGCGGAGCCGGGGCAGCAGCACGTCGAGGGGCACGTCGCTGACCACGACGGTCGGGGCGATCCGGCGCAGCCGCAGCGTGGCGGCCTTCGGGTGGTGCACCAGCTCGGCGAGCGCGGCCTCGTCGTCGCTGCGCAGGAACGACTCGGCCGAGCCGGCACGGACCGTCCCGAAGCGGCGCGACACGTCGTCGACGAGGTAGCCCAGCGCCTGCGGGACCGGGGTGCGGGAGGAGCCGGTGAGGAAGGCGTGCACCTCGGCGACCGACCAGCCGGAGTCGAACGCCCGGCGCACCGATCGGTCGGTGAACCGGTAGACCGTGGCGCCTCCGCGCGACTCGACGTCGGCCAGCGCGGACAGCCGGTGGGCGAGGTCGCGCTCGAGCGGTCCGGGCGCGACGGCGGTGAGATCGGCCTGCAGCAGGACGTGGTCGACGGGCTCGGGCAGCAGCGGCTCCAGCGCCCCGGGGGCGTGGTGCGCCGGGTCGTCGCCGATCAGGGCCCGGCCGTGCCGGGAGAGCCCGCCGAGCCCGGTGAGGCCGAGCACCGCGGCCTCCTCGACCAGCCAGGCCACCGCCTCCGCACGCGCCCGGGGCCGGCGGGGGCGCCGCCAGCTCAGCCGGGCCACGAGCGAGGGGACCCCGGTGCCGGCCGCGAGCACCTCGCCGTCGGGCAGCGCCGCCAGCTCCACCAGCGCGCTCCACCGGGTCTCCGGCAGCCAGCCGCGCTCCAGGTCGGGCACCAGCGCGTTCACCGGCTTGCCGTCGCGGCGCCCGCCGACCAGCCCCACCAGCCGCGGCGTGTCCAGCCAGGCGCGGGCGAGGCGGTACCACCGGTCGGCGGTCGAGCCGGCGCTCCACACGTCGAAGGCCTCGGTGGGCAGCCACGCCGAGTCCTGCTCGTCGGTCGACCCGGTGGCGAGCAGCCCGGCCGCGTGCGCCACCTCGACGAGGAGCGCCGTGGCCCGTTCGTCGAGGTGCATCAGCTCGGCGGCGGCGCGCAGCTCGCGGACCCCGAGCCCGCCGGCCCGCAGGGCGTTGGGGGGGCGGGTGCCCCAGTGCTCGAGCAGCAGCTCGACGTGGCGCACCAGCTCGAACGCCGCGCCGGCCGCGGCCCGGTCGACCAGGGAGGCGTCGCGCTCCGACGTGGCGAGGTCGGGGACGTCGTCGGCCGGCTCGCGGGTCGTGCGGCCGCCGCGCAGGAACACCGCGACCTCGCGCGGGACCGCGACGTGGCGGCGGTCGCGCGCGACCAGCAGCCCGCGGGCGAGGAGCTGGTCCACCGGACCCGCCTCGTCGGCGCGGCCCACCGACCGCTCGGTCGACTCCACGCTCCCGTCACGGCCCTCGCGCTCCAGGTGGTCCAGGATCGCCCGGGCCTGCGGGTCCAGCTCCGCGACCAGGTCGGCGACGACGTCGCGGTCGGCCAGCCGCTGCGCCACCGCGACCAGGTCGCGGTGCCGGTCGCCGCTGGGGGTCACCCCGAGGTCGCGCGCCAGCGTCGCCATCCGGGTCGGCCCGTAGCCGGCCAGCAGCGTCTCCGCCGGCGATCCCAGACCGCTGACGGAGGTGGCCAGCACCTCCGGGACCAGGCTGACCGCGCGCAGCGAGGAGTCGGCGCCCCAGACGAGAGCGAGGCCGCGCAGCCGCTCCAGGGCCCGGTCGAACGCCTCGGGCGCGGCGTGCACCTGCTCGCGCAGCGTCGCCGCCGACGCCGTACCGCCGCTGCCGAGGACCGCGTCGAGCACCACGAGCTCCAGGTGCGTCAGCTGGTCCACGGCGCGGGTCACCGAGGCACGGGTGCCCGCGCGCGAGGCCAGCTGCGCGGAGTCCTGGGGCGCCGGCGTGGCCAGGTCGGGTCGCTCACCCAGCAGACGCGCCAGCTGCTCGTCGGACCAGCCTCGGAGCTGGTCGGCGAGCGTGCGGGGCGGGGCGCTGGACATCCGCTCCACGCTACAACCCCCGACCCGCTGCGCGCGTGGGGCGGCGACCCGCCCGGTCCGCCCACCCGCCGCGACGCGCCGTGACGCACCCGGGGATCCGCGGCTCCGTCCGGACCGGCTGACAGGATGACGCGCATGGCAGTGATCGAGGCTCGCGGGCTCGCGAAGACGTACGCCGGGAAGCCGGCCGTCAGCGACCTGTCGTTCGAGGTGCACCCCGGCAGCGTCACCGGCTTCCTCGGTCCCAACGGCGCCGGCAAGTCCACGACGATGCGGCTGATGCTCGGCCTGGACCGCGGCGCCGGCACCACCACCTTCGACGGCGTGCCGTTCACGTCGCTGCACCAGCCCATGCGCCACGTCGGCGCACTGCTCGAGGCCAAGCCGTTCCACCCGACCAGGAAGGCGCGCAACCACCTGCGGATGCTCGCCGCTGCCAACGGGATCGCGCTGAGCAGGGTCGACCAGGTCCTGGACCAGCTCGGGCTCGCCTCGGTCGCCCGGGGCAAGCCGAAGACCTTCTCCCTCGGCATGGGCCAGCGACTCGGGCTCGCCGCCGCGCTGCTCGGCGACCCGCACACGCTGATCCTCGACGAGCCGGCGAACGGCCTCGACCCGCAGGGCATCCAGTGGATCCGCGAGCTGCTCAAGGGGTTCGCCGCATCCGGCCGGTCGGTGTTCGTCTCCAGCCACCTGCTCTCGGAGATGGCGCTGATGGCCGACCAGCTCGTGGTCATCGGCAGGGGACGGCTGATCGCCAGCGGACCGATCGGCGACTTCGTGCGCTCCTCGCGGCACAACTCGGTGCTGGTCCGCAGCCCGCAGGCCACCGAGCTGGCCGACCTGCTGCGCGGCCGCGGTGCTCAGGTGGAGCCGGTCGAGCCGGGGCTGCTGTCGGTGACCGGGCTGGAGGCCGCCGCGATCGGCGACGCCGCCTTCGACGCCTCCCTGCGGCTGCACGAGCTGGCGCCGCGGACCGCGACGCTGGAGGAGGCGTTCCTCGAGGCGACCGAGAGCGCGCAGGAGTACCACGCGGTGGCCGAGGCGGCCCCGGGACGTGGCCACGAGAGGGAGGACCAGGCGTGATCGACGCTCTGCGCTACGAGTGGGTGCGGATCCGCACGGTCCGCTCGACGTACTGGCTGACCGCGATCGCCCTGCTGTTCGCGCTGCTGGTCTCGGTCGCGGTGGCGTGGGCGATGCGCGAGACGTTCGGCACCCCCGACGGGCCCTCGGCGCGGGACCTGCGCGAGATCGGCCCTTGGCTCGGCACCCAGTTCGGCCGGGCCGGCGCGCCGTACTTCATCGCCTTCCTGATGGCGATGGTCGGCATCCTCGGGTGGGGCCACGAGTACCGCCACGGCATGGTGCGGGCGACCCTCACCGCGCTGCCCTCGCGCCCCGCGGTGTGGGCGGCGAAGTACCTCGTCACCGCGGGGTGGGTCGCGCTCACCGTGGTGACCGCGTACCTGCTCGCCACCGGCGTTGGCTGGCTGTTCCTGCACGGCCTCGACGTCTCGGTCTACACCGCACGGACCTGGGAGGGGTTGGGGCGGGCGGTGCTGTACGCCGTCGTGCTGACCTGTCTCGCGATGGCCTTCACGGCCCTGGTGCGCAACCAGACCGCCGCGCTGGTGTTCCTGTTCATCTGGCCGCTGGCGATCGAGAACGTCGTCTCGCTGATCTTCTTCGTGGTGCCGGGGCTGAGCGACCATGCGGACGTGACCCGGTTCCTGCCCTTCGACGCCGGCAGCCGGATCAACAGCGACACGGTGTTCTCGCCGGCCGACTCGGTGTTCGGTGCCCCGCTGAGCTGGGTGGGCGGGCTGCTGGTCTTCGGCGGCGTCACCGCCGTGCTGATGGCGGCGAGCGCCGTGCTGTTCGACCGCCGCGACGCCTGAGCCGCACGACCCGGGCCGCCCTGGGGCCCGGGCCGTGCGGCCCCCCGTTTCCGACCCGAGACGATCAGAGGTCGACCGGCCGCAGCACGAGGCTGATGCCGTGCGCGATCTGCGGGTTGCCCTTGTTGATGTCCTTCAGCGGCCGGATCACCCTGGCGTTGAGGTCGTCGAAGTCGCGGTCGACGAGCCGGACCGTGTGGCCCCTCACCTTCACCTTGAGCATGCCGCCCTGGGCCGTGGTCAGCTTGGCGCCGTCGGCCTTCTCCGCCTGGCGGTAGGTGATCGTCGCGCCCGGCACGACGTGGTAGAGCAGCACCGTCTCCAGCGTGGGGACGCCGAGGCTGCGCACGACGCGCCAGGTGGCCCGCTCGGAGCCGAGCCGCTTGCCGGCCAGATCGAACACCAGCCGGCGGAACGCGCGGTCGGTGGGGACGAAGGCGGTGAGCGCGACGTCGCCCTTCGTCAGCACCCCCACGTCGCTGCCCGGCTTGTGCTCGAGCACGGTGAGGACGGCCCGCTCGACGACGTCGAAGTCGTTCCAGTTGCGGTCGAAGGACGTGCCGTCGGCGGCGAGCACCTCCGCGAGGCTGGTGTCGGCGCCGCTGCTCGTGCTGGGCGCC
This sequence comes from uncultured Actinomycetota bacterium, assembly GCA_963835385.1. Lineage (GTDB taxonomy): Bacteria > Actinomycetota > Actinomycetes > Propionibacteriales > Nocardioidaceae > Nocardioides_B. Next base: position 138,930 of record CAWIFK010000010.1, on the reverse strand, counting down.
GCGGCCTGGGCCGGCGCGGCGACCAGCGCGCCGCCGGTCAGGGCCAGGGCCGCGCCCAGCGCGGTCACGCGGCGGGTGATCAGGTTGCGCATGAGTTCTCCTCGGGTCGGCCGCGTGCGGGGCCTCCTGCCCGGCGCGGCGTGGTTCCAGCTCTTACTCGCCCTTCGCGGGCTGCCCGCCGCCGGATGGGTGCGCGTCCCGCCGAGCCCCGGGTCGGTCTGGACCGCGGGGGAGCTCCGTGCCGGTTCGTCTGGGATGGTTGACCTGTCATGGCACAGGCGTGGGTGTGGTACGTCAGCTACGGGTCGAACATGTCCTCGCAGCGGCTCGCCTGCTACCTCGAGGGCGGTTGCCCGCCGGGCGGCTCGCGGTCGCACCCCGGCGCCCGCGACCCGCGTCGGCCGCGGGCCAACGTCCCGGTCGACCTGCCCGGGACGGCGTACTTCTCCGGGCGCTCGAAGCAGTGGGGAGGCGGGATCGCCTTCTACGACCACGCCACGCCGGGGTACGTCGCCGCGCGGGGCTACCTGGTCACGGCCGGCCAGCTCGCCGACATAGCCGCCCAGGAGATGCACCGCGTGCCGGTCGAGGGCGACCCGATCGAGGCCGTCGTGCTCGCGCCGCTGGAGGGCGGCCGGCACCGGGCCGGGCCCGGCCGCTACGAGACGCTCGTCGAGGTCGGCCGGCTCGACGGTCTGCCGCTGCTGACGTTCACCTCCGATCACGGCGCCGACCACGTCGAGCACACGGCGCCGGCCGCGGCGTACCTCGCGACGATCGCCGACGGGCTGCGCGAGTCGCGTGGGTGGTCCGCGGGACGGATCGAGGACTACCTGTCCTCGATCGTCCCCGCGGGCTAGGAGCGGCCCGGCGCCCGGTAGGTCCAGCCGGCGGCCCGCCACGCGGCGGGATCGAGGCAGTTGCGACCGTCCACGATCGCGGGGGCGGCCACGACACCGGCCAGCACCTCCGGGTCGATGCTCCGGAACTGGTCCCACTCGGTGAGCACCAGCACCAGATGGGCGCCGCGGCACGCGTCGAACACGGAGTCGGCGTAGCACAGGGTCGGCCACGACCGCCGTGCGTTGGCCATCGCCTGCGGGTCGTGGACCGTGACGTGGGCGCCGAACAGGTGCAATCGCCCGGCCACGTTCAGCGCAGGGGAGTCGCGGATGTCGTCGGACTCCGGCTTGAACGCGGCGCCGAGGACGGCCACCTTGGCGCCGGCCCACGGCCGGTTCAGCAGCTCCTGGGCCATGTCGACGATCCGGGCGCGCCGGCGCTGGTTGATCGCGTCCACCTCGCGCAGGAACGTGAGCGCGTCGCCCGCGCCGAGCTCGCCGGCGCGGGCCATGAAGGCGCGGATGTCCTTGGGCAGGCAGCCGCCGCCGAAGCCCAGCCCGGCGTTGAGGAACTTGCGCCCGATCCGGGAGTCGTGGCCGATCGCGTCCGCCAGCACGGTGACGTCACCACCGCCGGCCTCACAGAGCTCGGCCATCGCGTTGATGAAGGAGATCTTGGTGGCCAGGAAGGCGTTGGCGGCGACCTTGGCCAGCTGCGCCGTCGCCAGGTCCGCGACCACGACGGGGGTGCCGGAGCCGATCGGCTCCGCGTAGATCGTGCGCAGGACGGCCTCGGACTCGGCGGCTCCCGGGCCCTCGGGGAAGCCCAGCACGAGCCGGTCCGGGCGCAAGGTGTCCTCGACGGCGTAGCCCTCGCGCAGGAACTCGGGGTTCCAGACCAGCTTGGCCTCCGCGCCGACCGGCGCCAGCTCGGCGATCCGGTCCACGAGCCGCTCCGCGGTGCCGACCGGCACCGTCGACTTGCCGACCACGACGCAGGGGCGCTCGAGCAGCGGCGCCAGCGCCTCGATCGCGGCGTCGACGTAGGTGAGGTCGGCCGCGAGCTCACCGTCGCGCTGCGGGGTGCCCACCGCCAGGAAGTGGACGTCGCCGAACTCGGCGCACTCCTCGTAGGAGGTGGTGAACCGCAGCCGGCCGGACTCGACGTGCTTGCGCAGGAGGGGTTCGAGGTCCGGCTCGTAGAAGGGTGGCCGGGCCGCCTGCAGCGCCTCGAGCTTGTCGGCGTCGACGTCGACGCCCAGCACCTCGAAGCCGAGCTCGGCCATGCAGACCGCATGTGTCGCCCCCAGGTAGCCACACCCCATCACCGTGATCCGTGGCCTCATCGGTCCCCCTCTTCGTCTCGTCTCGTGGTGCCGGTCGGGCGAGACACCGTCGCCACGACCTCCTGGACCCAGACTCACAGCGGCCGGCGCCGCACGCCCCCGCCGACTGCGGCACCGGGCCTACGCCGATTGACCGATGCCCGGCATAGCGGCGACGCGGTGTGCTGTGGGAGGAACTGGTGGGTTGGGGGAAGGGAGAGAGGTATGCGGCTTTTGACCGTGGCGGCGCATCCGGACGACGAGACGCTGGGCGCAGGCGGGACCATGGCGTGGCACGCGGCTCGGGGGGACACCGTGTGGGCCTGCGTGCTGGCCGACGGGGCCAGCTCGCGCCATGGCCGCGTGGCGCAGCAGGCGGAGTGCGCGCGCCGCGCCGCCGACGTGCTCGGCCTCGACCGGTTGGTGCTGGTGGGCCTGCCGGACCAGCGCCTGGACACCCTGAGCCTGCTCGACGTGATCACGCCCATCGAGCAGTGCATCGCCGAGCTGCAGCCCGACGTGGTGCTGACGCACTTCCCGGGCGACGTGAACGAGGACCACCGGCTGGTCGCCCGCGCGACGATGGTGGCGACCCGACCGGTGCCGGGCAGCTCGGTCTCGACGGTGTGCTCCTTCGAGATCGCCTCCTCGACCGACTGGGCGCCGCCGATCCCGGGCAGCATCTTCGCCCCCAACCTCTTCGTCGACATCAGCGAGACGCTCGAGACCAAGCTGACCGCGATGAAGGCCTACTCGCACACCTACGTCAGCGAGATGAGGCCGTTCCCGCACCCACGCTCGATCGAGGCGCTGACCGCCTACGCCCGCCGGCACGGTGCCGCCTCGGGGCTGCTGGCCGCGGAGCCGTTCATGCTGCTGCGGCAGTCGGCGACGCAGGGGTTCGGCCCCGACCGGGCAGCGAGCTGAGGTGGCGACGATGGCGACCCAGATCGTCGACCGGGCCCTGGCCGGTCTCATGCTGCTGCTGCTCTCGCCGCTGCTGGTGCTCATCGCCGTCCTGGTGCGCACCACCTCGCCCGGCCCGGCCTTCTACCGGCAGGTGCGGGTCGGTCTCGACGGCCGGCCCTTCGAGATCTACAAGTTCCGCACGATGGTCGTCGGCGCCGACCGACTGGCCGCGAACATCTCCCCGACCGACGATCCCCGGGTCACCCGCGTGGGCCGGACGCTGCGGGCCTGGTACCTCGACGAGCTGCCGCAGCTGTTCAACGTCGTCAAGGGCGACATGGGCCTGGTCGGTCCCCGGCCCGAGACCCCCGAGTACGTCGCCCTCTACTCACCTGCCGAGCGGCAGGTGCTGCGGGTCCGGCCGGGCATCGCCGGGCCGTCCACGCTCGCCTTCATGGACGAGTCCGAGCGGCTCGCCGGCGCGGAGGACCCCGCAGAGCACTACGAGAACGTGTTGCTGCACGAGCGGGTCCAGGCCGACCTGGCCTACCTCGACCAGCGGTCGCTGGGCCGCGACCTGCTGCTGTTGCTGCGCCAGGTGGCGCTGGTGCTCCGGCACTGACGACCGGGGGTCGCGGTACGGGGCGCGTCCCACCGTGGGCGGGGGCGGGTACGACGAACGGCCGATGCTCCGGCGCCGTCCCAGGCCCGACGATGAGGCGTCTCGGGGCGGCCGAGGCCGAACCACGGAGGGCGCAGTGAACAGGAACATGATCGGCCGGGCACTGGCGCTCGCACTCGCGGTGACCACCACGCTCACCACCACGCTGACCGCGTCGCTCGCAGCCGCCGCACCGCCGGCGACCATCTCGGCGACCACTTCGGCGGCGACCGCGGCGGGTGCCTCGGCCGGGCGGCCGGCCGCCATCGTCACCGCCGCGGCGCCCGGGCGGCCGCGACGGGTCTTCGAGCAGCACCCGTTCCCCACCCATGAGCACGGCATCGACCACCCGGCCGGTGCCGCCCTCCTCGACGGGACCGGAACGGTCGCTGTCGCAGGACGGGACGGCGACCGGGTGACCCTGCTCGAGCTGCGCAGCGACACCGTCGTGGGCCGGATGCAGCTGACGAGGACCGTCGAGGCCGCCACCCTGGCCGACGACGGGAACGGTGAGCTGGCGGCGCTCTCGGGCCGGTCCCTGCTGACCTGGCCGGCCTCGGCACGCGGCACCGTCGCGCCGCGGGTGCTGCACGTCGCCGGCCCACCGGTCCGTGACCCCCGCGGCATGACCTACGACCCCGCAGCCGACCGCTGGCTGGTCCTCGACGGAGACCGGCTGGTGTCGCTGTCGGTGCGCCACGGCGCCGTACAGGCCTGGCGGGGCGCCGCGCTCTCCGGCACCAGCGTCCCGACCGCCGGCGCGCTGCGAGGCCTCGCCCTGGACCCGGCCGGCGGACGGCTGTACGTCGGTGACACGTCCAGCAGCTCGCTGCTGGTCGTGGACCGCGACGGCCGGCAGAGCGCCGTGCTCGACGCCGCCGACGTCGGCCTCGGCTCGCTGAGCGCGCTCGCCTTCGGTGCGACCGCCGACCCGACCGACTCCTCCGCCAACACGACGCTCTTCGCGGTGGTCGAGGGCGGCGGGTCCACGCTGGGCCGGGTGGCGGAGGTCTCGCTCACCCCGCTGGGGACGGCCGCGGCGGCGGCCGCCACCACGTCCACGGCGTCCCTGGTGAAGGCGTCGGCGCTCTCGACGCTGAGCCCGCCGTCCCCCGACCCCGCGGGGATCGTCTACATGAGCGACCTCGACCGCCTCTTCGTCGCCGACTCCGAGGTCGACGAGATGACGATCTACCAGTCCGTGAACCTGTGGCAGATCTCGCGCAACCGGTCGACGCTGTTCGACGCCGGGAACACGCTGAAGTACTCCAAGGAGCCGACCGGCATCGGCTACGACCCGCAGCGCCGGCGTGCCTTCGTGAGTGATGACGACAAGAAGCGGATCTTCCAGGTGACCGTGGGGCCCGACAACCGGTTCGGCACCTCCGACGACCCCGTGACCTCGATCTCGACGTCGGCGTTCGGCGACACCGACCCCGAGGACGTCACCTACGACACCGTCAGCGGCGACCTGTTCGTCACTGACGGCGTCGGGCTCGAGGTCTGGCGGGTCGACGGGGGCCGCAACGGGATCTTCGACGGCGTCGCGCCCACGGGTGACGACGTGGTGACGCACTTCGACGTGTCCGGCTACGGCATCACCGACCTGGAGGGCATCGGCTACAGCCCGACCCGGGACTCGCTCTTCCTCGCCGACCGGAAGTACACCAAGGTCGTCGAGGTCACCAGCTCCGGTGCGCTGGTGCAGAGCATCGACGTCGCCGCGATCGGCATGAAGAACCCCGCCTCGATCACGCTCGCGCCGGCGACCAACGACCCGACCCGCACCAGCATGTACGTCGTCACCCGGGGCATCGACAACGACAACCACCCGACCGAGAACGACGGCATGATGTACGAGTTGGCGGCGCCGAACCTCGGCCCGACCAGCACCGCGACCAACGCGGCCCCCACGGTCAGCGCAGGCGCCGACCAGCGGGTCCGGCTGCCGGCGGCCGCGCTCCTCGAGGGCACCGCCGTCGACGACGGTCGGCCGAACCCGCCGGGGTTCCTGACCACCACGTGGAGCAAGGTCAGCGGACCCGGGACAGTGTCGTTCGACGACGCCGGTGCCCAGGACACGCGCGCCACCTTCGGCGCGGCCGGCACCTACGTGCTGCGGCTCTCGGCGACCGACTCGGCACTGACCACCACCGACGACGTGACGGTCGTCGTGGACCCCGCGTCGGTGACCAACACCGCACCCTCGGTCTCCGTCGGGCCCGACCAGGACGTCACCCTGCCGGCGTCCGCCTCGCTGCATGCGCTGGTCTCCGACGACGGCCTGCCGAACCCGCCAGGAGCCACCACGGTCTTGTGGAGCCAGGTGGGCGGACCGGGCGACGTCACCTTCTCGGCGCCGTCGTCGGCCACGACGAACGCCGCCTTCACCGCGGCGGGGACCTACACGCTGCGGGTCACGGCCTCCGACGGGGCGCTCGCCGACAGCGACGACGTGGTGGTCACGGTGTCGCCGGCGCCGCCCAGCGGCAACCTGGTGGCCAACGGGGGGTTCGAGAGCGACCTGACCGGCTGGAAGGGCTCTGGCGGCACTCTCACCCGGGTCGCCGACCCGCACACGGGCGGCTGGTCGGGCCGTCTCGCCAACACCGCCACGACGGCGAGCACCTGCCAGCTCAACGACTCGCCGAACTGGGTGGCGCAGACGGGGCCGGCGCTCTACACCGCGACGGCGTGGGTGAAGGGTGACGCATCGAGCGTGGGCGCCACCGTCCGGCTCCGCTTCCGGGAGTACGTCGGGCAGACGGCGGCCGGCTCGGCCGAGGCGGCGGTGACGCTGACGACCGGGTGGCAACAGGTCGTGCTGACCTACCGGCCCAGCTCGCCCGGGTCGACCCTGGACCTCAACCTGCTGCGGGCCTCGACCCCCGCCGGCGCGACCTGCTTCACCGCCGACGACATCAGCGCCACCTCGTCATAGGGCGACCCGGCAGGGTCCGACGACACCGCTGGCCCGGCCATCCGGGGTCAGCGGCCGTGCGCGCGCTTCCAGTCGGCCACGGCGCGGTCCCACACGCCCTCGTCCCGGGTGAGCTCGAAGCACGACGGCAGGTCGCCGGGGTAGTCGCCCTCGCCGAGCCACACCATGACGTTGTCGGAGCAGTCCGAGAGGCGGTCCTCGGGGATGTCGAGACCCACGGTGCCGGCGGGCTGGTCGGCGCGGAACACGTTGCCGTGCAGGGACAGCAGCGGGCCGTCGTCGTCCCACTTGAAGAAGCCGGCCGTCCCGGGCGCGCCCTCGTCCTGGTAGGTGCGCTCCATCGGCTGCAGCCGCACCAGTGAGTCCTGGACCAGCATCACGTGGTGGCTGCCGTCGTCCACGCCGTCCTGCCCGTCGTAGGTGCGGGCGCTGAACGCGTTGTAGCAGCCGTCGAGCAGGGAGTCGAGGACCGCGCCGTTGTGGAGCCAGTCGTTCTCGATGCAGTCGTCGCGGCTGTCGGAGAGGTGCACGCGGCGGACGACGAAGCCGTCGGCGTTCTCGGTCAGCCGCAGTGAGTCGCCGTAGCCGTCGACCCGGAGGTCCTCCACGACCGCGTCCGGGTTGTCGACGAGCACCGCGCCGGTGCCGTGCATCTGTCTCCACGAGGTGTCGGTGGACCACTGGCCCTGGATCCGTCCGCCGTCCAGGCACACGCCGGCGCCGCCGCCGAGGACGACGGCGTAGCTGGCGGTGCCCTGCCAGCGGGCCCCGGTCGCGCGCACGACGGTGTCGTGCTCCAGCGAGCGCTCGTCGAAGGGGTCGGCCTGCGGGCCGTCGAGCGTGATCGCGGAGTCGGTGTCGCGCGGGCAGAACTGCTCGTGCGCGCTCGCGTAGCGCCAGGCGACGCAGGCGGTCAGCGACACCCCCACCACGCCGGCCAGGGCGAGTCCGGCCGTCGCCGTCCGCCGGTGCGGTCGCGGGCCCTGGGTGCCGTGCGGGCCGCCCGCGTCGAGCCGGGCGGTCCTCATGTGCCCGCTCGCCCCGGCGCGGTGCCTCGCCCCGGCGCCCTGCCCGCATGGCCCAGCAGGTCGGAGACGAGCGCGTCGAGGGCGGCCGGCGTGACGTCGGTGGCGTCGAGAGTCAGCACCGGGCCGAGCCCTCGCCGGCACCAGGCCTCGAGCAGTGTCGCCAGCAGCCGCTCGCCCCTCTCGAGCGCGCTGACCTGGTCGCTCACGGGGAGCCGCTGCAGCCGGCTGTGCCGTGAGGCGCGGGCGGCGAGCCGCTGCCGCGCGAGGCCGGGCGGCACCTGCAGGTGCACGACGACGTCGGGCCGGACCGGCACCGGCAGGGCGCAGACGGCGTCGACGCCGGCCGTCGAGGCCATCCGGGCCGTCCACCACGTCTGTACGAGCCCCTCCTCGGCCACCCAGACACCGGGCCGGTGCCGGGCGGAGCCGACCAGGGCCTGCGTCGCCCACCACTGCAGCGGTACGGCGACCCGGTCGCGGCGCCGGTCCTGGCCGGCGGCGAGGACCCACCCCGCCCGCAGTTGCGCGAGGCCCCGCGCGCCGCGAGCGGTGTCCACGCCGACGACCGCGCGGGTGGCCAGCACCACCTTGCGCGCCGCCCTCCGCTGCCCGGCGGTCGCCGCGGAGACGCCGGCGTCGAGCACCGCGGCAGTCGCCGCGCGGTCCCGCAGCGCCTCGACCACCGTGCGGGCCAGCGTGGTCTTGCCGGCACCGGGCAGCCCGCACAGCTCCACCACCAGCCCGGGCGGGCGGGGCCGTGTCGCCCGCGGGAGCGTGTCCCCGGCGCGGCTCATGGTCCGGCCCCGGGGGCGGTGCTCGCCGGCTCGGTCTCGGCCGCCTCCTCCTCGTCGCGGCGGGTGAGCGCGCCGCACGCGACGACGAGACCGATGAACAGCCACGTCTGCTTGCGGTACTCCCAGTTGTGCAGCAGGGCCGCGAACAGCCACGAGGTGAAGATCGCGATCCACATGCCCCGCAGCGGCGGGCCGATGCGGCGCAGTGAGAGCAGCGCGGTCACGAGCATCGTCGCGAACAGCGTGAAGCCGATGACGCCGACCTCGGCGAGCAGCGCGAGCACGAAGTTGTGGCCGACCTTGTTGACGCCGACCGCGGCGGCCTTGAAGGCGCCGCCGCCGACGCCGAACACGGGGTGGTCGGCGATGATCCGGAGCGCCTCTCCCCACACCTCGGTGCGCTCGTTGAGGTCGCCGGACTCGAGGGCGGCGCCGGTGCCGGCCAGCCGGCTGGTCGCCCGCTCCGGAGCGAAGGGCAGCGCGGCCACCGCGACGAGGATCAGCGCAACCAGCGAGCCGAGCGCGACACCGGGGCGCCGCCGACCCACCAGGTAGCCGAGGAAGACCAGGCCGGGCAGCATCGCGGCCAGCCCCGCCCGCGACCCGGTGATCAACACGCCGAAGCCGGCGAGCGGCACGTAGGCCACCAGCGCCACCGTGCGGACGACCTGCCAGCGGCAGGCCGGTGCCGCGTGCAGCAGGTAGCCGACGACCGGGACGCCGAGGGCCAGGATCATCCCGAGGTCGTTGGGGTGGAAGTTGCCGACGGTCACCCGGCCGTGCACCTCCGAGGCCGCACCGTGGACGGCGTAGCCGCCCAGCAGCGACGCCACGGACACGTAGCAGCCCGCCAGGTACGCCGCGAGCACCGCCCGCACCTCGGAGTCGGTGGTGACGGTGTCCCAGAGGACCAGCACCAGCCCGAGCAGCTGGGCGTAGGTCAGGACGCGGGCCTGGGTGGCGGGCCCGTCGACGGTCCACATCAGTGTGCAGGCGTTCCACAGCACGAACAGCAGCGCCCAGACGTGCACCGGCCGCGGCTCGCGGATCTGCCGTGAGGAGACGACCGCCGCCACCCAGGTCACCGCCACCAGGAGGCCGACGACCTTGCTGACCCGGCCGATGCCGGGCACGTCGAGCTCGTTCTCCCAGGGGAGGGTGAACACCATGACCAGGACCAGCCAGTAGGCGACGGTGCGCAGCGGAAGACTTCTCATCGCGTGACTCCTCCCAGCAGCAGATCGAGGTAGCTCTCGACGACCGCGTGCTGCTCGTAGGGCAGCCAGCTCTCCGGCGGCGGCGGCGGGACGCGGCCGTCGAGGGCGTCGCGGATCCCGAGCGCCAGGGCCGCGGCGTCTCCGACACCGACCAGCCGGCCGTGCCGGCCGGCGTCGAGCAGCTCGCGGGGCCCGCTCGGGCAGTCCGTGGCCACGACCGGCGTGCCCGACGCCATCGCCTCGATCAGCGCGCCGGGGGAGCCCTCCCACCGGGAGGAGAGCACGAAGACGTCGGCAGCGGCCAGGGCGGGGTATGGGTTCTCGCAGAACCCGGGGAACGAGACCGAGTCGCCGAGCCCCCACCGCTCGACGGCGGCCTCGAGCTCTCCACGCTGCGGGCCCTCGCCGAGCACGACCAAGCGGGCCGCCCGGACCCGGCGTACCGCGGCGAACGCCTCGATCAGGGTGCCGAAGTCCTTCTGCGGGGTCAGCCGGCCCACCGCCAGCACGACCGGCACGGTGCGCTCGCGCAGCCACGGGTGCTGCACCGGCTCGGCGCGCATCCGGACCACCTGCGGCGTCACCACCGGGTTGCGCAGCACGTGCACCGACGCGGGGTCCAGCCCGCACAGGCGCACTAGGTCCTCGGCCACGCCGGCCGAGACCGCGACGACGGCGTCGGCGCGCGGGTAGGCCCAGCGCACCAGCCGCGGCATCACCCGGGTGCGCCGGCTGGCGGTGTTCTCGACCGCGGCGGACAGCGTGTTGCGCTCGCTGACCACGAGCCGGGTGTCGACGCCGGAGAGCGCGCGGGCGGCGATCGCCACGACGTTGACGTAGTCGAGGGCGGTGAAGACCGCGGCGGGCCGGGTCCGCCGCAGGTACGCCGCCAGCGGCAGGACCGCCCGGGCGAACCGGGCCGCGCCGAGGTCGACGACGCGGACCCCGGGGGACAGCTCATCGAGGTAGGGGCCGGTGGCCCGGCCGAGCACGAGGTCGACGGCGTGGCCCTGGTCGGCCAGGCCGGAGGCGAGCTTGGCGACCGCGCGCTGGGCGCCGCCGCCGGCCATCGACGAGGTGACGATCGCGAGCGGCCCGGTGCCGGGGGTCCCGCGGGCGCGCCGGCGGGCTGAGGTGAGACTCATCGCGGGTGCACCACCTTCCGGGCCCGGCGGACCACGGCCCGGCGTTGCGGCGAGGACAGGCCGGCGACGAAGGCGAGTCCGAGGAGCAGGGCCCCGGTGGCCAGGCCCGCGGGGACGAGCACCAGCCAGCGGTCGGTGCCGGCGAGGGAGCGACCCCAGAGCCCGAGGCCGACCAGCAGCACGGTCGCCGCGAGCGGTCGGCCCACCGCGGCGACCTGCGCCGCCGTGGGCACGCCGAGCCGGCGGCCGACCAGCAACGGGTAGGCCACGCTGAGCGGCAGCCGGCCCACGACAAGACCGACCAGCAGGCCGCTGATGCCGAGGTCCGCCGGACCGACGAGCAGCAGCGCCAGGGCGGCCGAGACCGCGACCGAGCCCAGGCCCAGCAGCACCTTGCCGCGGACCCGAAGGGTCACGTCGATGACGTTGGAGTCCACCCGGAACAGCGCCATTTGCAGCACCATGACGCAGATGAGCAGCGTGGCCACCGTGCCCGCGTCGTACTGCGGGCCGACCCAGAGGGCGAGGAAGGACGGCAGCCACACCAGCGTCGAGGCGCAGGCGCTCGCCGAGACCAGCCAGGCGAGCACCATGGTCTCGCCGCGGACCCGGGCGGCCCGGTCCAGCTCGCCGGCCCCGACCACACCGCCCAGGCCCGGCATGGTCGCGGAGATGACCATGAACACCACGTCGGTGATCGCCTGCGGGACGTAGCTGGTGAGGGTGTACGTCGTGACCAGCGTGACGCCACCGACCGCGCCGAGGATGATCACGTCGCTGCCCTTGATGGCCTGCATCACCAGGTTCCACAGCAGGAACCACCAGCTGAGGCCGACGAAGCCGCGCAGCGCCCCGCGCACCGGCCGGGCCACGCCCCACCACGGCACCTGGGTCTTCACGATCCGCCAGTACGTCACGCCGGAGAGCACGGTGGTCACGACTGTGGCGGCGGCGACCCCCACCAGGCCGGTGCCGGTCCACAGGGCCACGGCCACCAGGAACCCGCCGACGAGCAGGATGCCGGTGCTCATCCCCAGCCGCCGGTAGCCGAGGTTCTCCCCGAGCAGCACCGACTGCGGCACCGCCGCGAGCCCGATCAGCATCAGGTTGAGCACCAACAGGCCGGCCGCCCCCCGCACCACCCATACCTGGCCGTCCGTGGCGCCGGTCAGCACCGGCGCGACCCAGGCAAGCACGCCGCCGAGAAGGGTGACGAGCGGAAGGAACAGCGCCCACACGGCGATCGCGGTGCCGACCTGACGGCGCTTGGCCTCGTGGTCCGGCGATCCCTGGGCGTGCGCGACCGTCCACTTCAGTGCCTCGCCGGGCCGACCGCCGGCGGGGGTGGCGTGCCCGATCAGCTTCTGCAGCACCTGCCAGACGCCGTAGCCGCCGGCGCCGAGGAAGCGCAGCATCAGCGGCGCCAGCACGAGCTGCAGGCCGATCCGCGCGCCGTAGTCCACCAGCGCCGCCAGCGCGTTGAGCGAGGCGCGCCGGGTCAGCACCGGCGGCCGGTCGCCACCGGCGGCCGGCGTGCCCGCGGGCCGGGTCGGCGTGCTCATCGCGGCTGCCCCGGCGACGCGAGCCCCAGGCCGGTGCGGACGGCGGCGACGACCTGCTCGGGGGCCAGCGTGGTGGTGTCCAGGTGCACCACCGGCGTGCCGGCGTCGGCGAGCGCGGTCACGGCGGCGCGGTAGGCCTGGCGGTAGCGCGCCAGGAACTCCGCGGCGTCCGGCTGCCCGGCGCCGCGGATCCGGTGCGACCGGTCCCGGGAGTCGATGCGCGCCTGCAGCACTGCGTCGTCGGCGTCGAGCCAGACGACGCCGTCGAGGAGGTCGGCCCAGGCGAGGGCGGTCCGCTCCCACCAGGCGCAAAAGGGCGCGGTGCGGCTCATCGGCGGTCCGTACGCCGCCAGCGCGGCCAGCCGGAAGACCGGACCGTGGTCGAGCACCACCGCGCCACCCGTGCCGGAGGCCGCCTCGCGCAGCGGCCGGCGCCACGCCTCGAGGGCGGCGATACCGCGCAGCTCGCCCGCGGTCCACCAGCGTCCGCGGCCGCTCACCCGGGCGGCGGCCAGCACCGGCGTCACCCGGCCCAGCGCCGCCAGCCGCGCCCCGTGTGCCGCCTCAACGCCCACGCCCGACGCGGCACCCGGCTCGGGGGGGCCGGCGCCGCGGAGCGCGTCGGCCACCGTGGTCTTGCCCGAGCCGGCCGGACCGACGAGCTCGAGCACGAGCCGGCCGGCACCACGCGGACCGGCACCGGGCCGGCCGGTGCGCCGCTCGGTCGGTCCCTGCCCGGCTCCCTCGCTCACAGCCGTCTCCACACCGCCGACTTCAGCACCGCCAGGACGTCCTGCGCCGGCTGGGCGGCGTCGACGACGACGGTGGCCGGGTCCCACGCGGCCCGCCATACCTCGGTGGAGCGCCGGCGGACGTAGTGCTCCTCCTCGTCGGTCTTGCGGCGCACCGCGACCTCCGGGTCGACCCGGAGCGCGGCCAGCACGTCCGGGCGGGTGAAGGCGGCGTAGTAGTTCGTCTCGAGGTCGATCAGTCGCACGCCGAGCCGGCCGGTCCCGGGCAGGTCCCGGGCCCACGCGGTGCGGGGCCCGTCCATCGACCGCAGCTGCGCGAGCGGGAAGCGGTCGCAGACCACGATGCCGCCGTTGGCCGCCACCTTGCGAGCCCGGACGAAGAGCCGGTGCCGGTCACGCGCGGTCAGCGCGTGCCAGGCCAGCCAGCCGACCGACGGCGGCGTGCTGGTGTCCGCGGGAAGCGCGGTCGGCTCGGCCAGGTCCTCGAAGGCGCCGCATCGGCGGGCCGCGACCAGCGCCCCCTTCACCGCCAGCGTCGTCAGTGACTTCGGCGGCCGGCCGAGGTGCACCTGCCGCACCACGAACGCCTTGCCCAGCCAGGTCGAGAGCCCCTCGACCGCGGTCGACTTGCCGGAGCCGTCACCGCCGACGACCGCGACGACCGCGCCGCCGGCGACCAGCCGCTTGCGGACCGGCCGGCGCAGCGCGTAGCGGCGGGCGCCCCAGGTGACCCGGCGGGTCAGTCGCAGAGCGGTGTCCTGGGCGCGGGGACGGCGGGCGCACGCGTCGAGGGCGTGCGCCAGGCGTGCCGCCGTACGCGAACGGACCACCGGGCTGCCGCCGCTCTCGATGACGGCGCGGCACTGCGGCCACACCCCGCTCAGGAACGGCAGGTGCTCGGCGATGACGGTTTCGGCCTGCTCCCAGGTGGTGCGCTCGCGCAGCCACACCACCTCGCGCCTCTCGCTGGCCGCCAGGGACCCACGGGCCTGCAGCATCGCGTCCCAGGTGGAGTGCTTGAGCACCAGCCGGAGCACCAGCACCGCCAGCTCGAACGCGGCGGCGGGCACCGGGAACAGCTCGTCGTCGGTGGAGCAGGAGTCGAGGTAGGCCTGCTCGATGGGCAGCCAGAAGTTCTTCGTGGTGTCGTCACCGAGGACGAGGCGGAAGTGCGCGTGCAGGTGCACCATCCGCCCGGACTCCTCGTCGAGGCCGTAGTAGTGGTGCACGGCCGGCACTTCCCGAGGGGCCGGCAGAGCGGCAGCCTTGAAGCCGAGCCGGGACAACACCTCCAGGAAGCGGCCCTGGTCGGGGCGTGCCACGAGCAGGTCCTCGTCGTTGTCGCCCGAGTAGGACCGGTCCAGCGCCTCGTTGCTCTTCCAGTGGCAATACTGCACCTGCTCGGCCGCGAGCTCCTTCGCCAGCCGCGCGACCAGTCCGAGCACGGGCGGGTCGAGCACGGGCGTGACCAGGTCCGGCGTCAGGTGGTCCGGCGCGGGCAGGTCGGCGGGCGGCGGCGTCGGGAGCGGCTCGTGCCGTTCTCCGGGCGCGGCCTGTGGCTGTGCGGTCATGACTGTCTCCCATTGGCGGTCCGGGCCGCCGGAGTGAGGGCGGCGTGCTGAGGGGTCCTGCTGTCGTACGTCGTCGTGGCGGCCGTGCCGGGACGCGGTTCACGGTCGGCCGGGGACGGAGCCCGGCCCATGAGCGGGGCCGCCCGGTGCGGGGCCTCCTGCCGCAGCCGCCGGCGGTAGGCCACCCAGGCGATCAGCGAGCCGAGCATCGCGCCGACCGCGGCCCCCAAGGCAGCCTGGCGGGCCGGACCGGAGCGGCCCATGCCCTCCACCATGGAGGCGTGGTCGAGGATCTGCAGCCCGCCGGCGTCGGAGGACGGTTCCGCCGCGATGAGCTCGACGTAGGTGCGCTGCCAGTCGGCGACGAGCTGTTCCTGCGCGTTGATCTCGCCGCGCAGCTGTCGCTGGTCCTCGGGCTCCGCGGCCTTCGAGAGGTCGGCTCGCCAGTCGTCGATCTGCTGCTGGCCGGCGGTGATGGTCTCCTGGAGCTGGCGGGCCTGCGCGTTGACGAACGCCTGGTCGCTGCCGCCCGGTGTGACCGGGCTGAGCGACACCAGCTCGTCGACCACGCCGTTGGCCAGCAGCTTCGCCTGCGTCGGGCTGTTGCCGAGGATCGTCACCGTCACCAGCCGCAGGTTCTGGTCCGGCACCGTGGCGCCGACCCGGTTCCTCAGCTGGTCCCAGCTCATGTGCAGGTCGAGGGAGCGCACCACCGGGTTGAGGACGATCTCGCGGCGGGCCATGTCGGCGTAGAAGGCGGCGAGGTCCTCGCTGGTGCGGATCGTCGCGGTGTGGGTGACCGAGCCGTCGGTCGGACCGACCAGCACGGTGGCCTCGGCGCGGTAGACGGCCGGCACCCCGGTGCCGGCGCCGAAGCCGGCGAGCGCGCCCACCACGGCGAGCAGCAGCGGGAGCCAGTAGAAGTGGCGGACCGCGACGAACGGCTCGGCCAGGTCCATGCGTGCGGTCATGCGACGACCTCCTGGGTCGGGTGGGTGGGCCGGTCCCTGCCGAGCAGGCCGGCGTACACCGCGTCGTAGCCCCGGGTCATCGACCCGACACTGAAGTGCTCCTGCACGTGCCGGCGGGCGCGGGCCCCGGCGGCGGCGCGTCCGGCCGGTCCGAGCGCCCGCAGGTCATCGATCGCCCGGGCGGTCGCGGCGGTGTCGTCGGCCGGCACGAGGACGACGCCGGTGCGCACCATGGTCGCCGGGCGGCGGGCATCGGCGATGATCTCGCGGTGCGGGGCGATGTCGGACAGCACGACCGGCAGCCCGGCCGCCATGGCCTCCAGCACCGACAGCGGCAGCCCCTCCCCGCGGGAGGGCGAGACAAACAGGTCCGCGGCCGCCAGCAGCCGGTAGACCTCCTCGCGGGGCATCAGCCCGCGCAGCTCCACCTGGTCGCCGAGGCCGAGGTCTCGGGCGAGCCCCTGCAGCTCCTCGCGCAGCGGTCCCTGACCGACGATCACCAGCCGGTCGTCGCGATGGCCGGCGCGAGCGAAGGCACGCACCAGCGTGGCCTGGTCCTTGATCGCGATCAGCCGCCCGACGGTGACCACCGTGAGACCCCGCGAGCCGCCTGGACCGGTTCCCTCGAGGCCGGACAGCGCCCGGTCGACCCGTGCGACGTCGACGCCGTTGGGCACCACCTGGATGCGCCGTCCGGCGAGGGTGCGCAGCCAGTTCGGCATGCTCGCGGCGGCCGCCCGGCTGCAGGCGACCGTGGTGGGGTAGACCAGCGCGTTCGCCGCGGTGAGGACCCGGTTGCGGGGCCGCAGGTTCGGCCACGAGTTGTGGACGGTGACCACCAGGTTGCGGCGTCCGCGGCGCTCGAGCGCACAGGCCGCCAGCAGCAGCGCCGCGGCGGCCGGGTCGTGCACGTGGACGAGGTCGTAGTCGTGGGCGCGCAGCGACCGGCGCAGCACCGTCATTGCGCCGCGCACGCTGCCGTCGCCCTCGAACCGCTCGATGCGCGGGTCGGCGTCGGCAGTGGCCGGCAGCAGCGAGCAGACCGTGAGCCTGCGGTGGTCGGCGACCGGGAGGCAGTGTTCGTTCCACTGGCTGTTCGTCGGCCCGGCGCAGATGACGACGTGGAGGACCCGCAGACGGGTGGGGCCGGGCCCCTGGGTGCTTGCCGTCGTCATCGATCCCCCCTCGGGTCGGCATGGTTGGTCCGAATGGTCACGCTGGTGCCTTTCACGTTATAAGCGCGCGGCGTCGGACGGCTCGGTCCGGGGACGTACGCTCGCTACGCCATGTGGAGGGTCGGCCCGTCTCACGCGGACCGGAGCACGCCGCCGGGATTCGGCTCCGGCTCCGTCCGGGGACCCGGGACAGCGCCGGAGGCCACCGGTGTCGGCGTGGTCTCCGGCTGACCCAGCAGATCTGCGTAGAGCCGGTCGAGGCCTTCGCACATGCGCGCCGGCTCGAAGTGCGTGCGCACCCGCTCGCGGCCGCGCCGGCCCATCTCGGCTGCGTCCTCCGGGTGGTCGAGCAGCCACAGCACCGACCGGGCGAGGGACTCGGGGTCGCGGGGCGCGGCGAGCAGCCCGGTCGACCCCGGCGTCACCAGGTCCGGCACGCCGTTGACGGCGGTGGCGACCACGGGCCGGCCGGACGCCATCGCCTCGGTGACCGCGCGGCCGAGTCCCTCGTAGAGCGAGGGCACCACGTAGACGTCGAACGAGGCGGCCACCCGCGGGGCGTCGGGACGGAAGCCGGTGAAGTGGACCCGGACGCCGAGCCGCACCGCCTCGCGGTGGGTCGCCTCCTGCAGGCCAGCGGTCTCGAGGGTGGCATCGCCGACCAGCACGAAGTGGGCGTCGGGACGCGCCTGCTGCACCAGCGCGCACATCCGCACGAAGTCCAGCGGGCACTTCTGGGCGACGATCCTTCCGACGGTGCCGATCAGCGGGGCCCCCTCGGGCACGCCGAGCTCCTCGCGGACGGCCGGGTCCGGGGTGTGCGGCACTCCGGCGAGGTCCACCGCCGACGGCACGACTACCACCGAGCCGGGGGGCGCCAGCCGGCTCTCCACGGCCTCCTGGGCCACGCGTGGGGAGACCGCGACGTACCGGTGGGCGAACGAGCGCACCGACCGGTCCAGCAGCAGGTAGGCCAGCTTCCGGCCCCGGCTGAGGCCCTCGTGCGCAGCGAAGAGGTGGAAGGTGTGCACGACGACCGGCGCCCCGGCGAGCCGTGCCGCGAGGCGGGCGCTGAGGCCCGCCTTGGAGCAGTGGGTGTGCACGACCGCGAAGCGCTCGCGCCGGATCAGCCGGTACAGCTCCCAGACGGCGAGCAGGTCCTGCCACGGGGAGATCTGCTCGCGCATGTGACGCAGCCGCACCGTGCGCACGCCCGCGGCCTCCGCCTGCTCCCACAGCGGCCCGCCCGGCATCGAGGCGACCCAGGTCTCGTAGCGCTCGGGGTCCATGCCGGCGGCCGACAGGAGGGTGTTGCCGCCGGAGCCCGCGATGAAGCGGGTGATGACGTGCAGCACCTTGGTCCGCGGCAGCTCCGGTTGCTGCGGCATCCGCGACCGGGGGACGACTCGCCCCGGGGCACCCGGCCAGACCGCCCGGATCATCGCGGCGCGCCCAGCGAGTTGTCGAGTCCGGTGCCGGCGCGGGTGGCGGCGACCATGCGCCCGAGTCCCACGTCGAGGCTGACCGTCGGGCTGTAGCCGAAGCCCTCGCGGGCCCGGGTGGTGTCGGCCGCGGTGTGCCGCACGTCGCCGCGCTGCGTCGGCAGCCGGACCAGCTGGATCGGCCCCACGAGCTGCTGCAGCTTGTCGACCACCTCGTTCATGGTGGTCCGCGAGCCACCACCGATGTTGGCGACACCGGTCCACGGCGACAGGGCGGCCTGGCGCATGGCGGTCACCACGTCCCCGACGTAGGTGAAGTCGCGGCTCTGCTCGCCGTCGCCGTAGAGCAGGAACGGCTCCCCGGACAGGCCCGCCTCCACCAGCCGCATGAACGCCATGTCCGGGCGCTGCCGGGGACCATAGACGGTGAACAGCCGCAGCGAGACCGTGGGCACCCCCGACGTGGTCCGGTAGAGCTCGCACAGGTGCTCGGCCGCGAGCTTCGTGACGCCGTACGGCGAGACCGGGCGGGGGACCAGGTCCTCCGTGGTGGGGTAGGTCTCGCTGTCGCCGTACACCGACGAGCTCGACGCGTAGACGACCTTCCACAGCGAGGCCTCCCGGGCCGCCTCGAGGACCCGCTGGGTGGCCAGCACGTTGCGGGCGAGGTAGGGCTTGAAGTCCTCGCCCCAGGAGCCGCGCACGCCGGGCTGGCCGGCCAGGTGGTAGACGACCTCGGCGCGCTCGAACAGGGTCCGCAGGGTGGCGGTGGTCAGATCGAGACGGGTCTCGGTGAACCCGGGTCGCCCGCGAAGCGTCGCGAGGTTGGCCTCCTTGCGTCGCGGGTCGTAGTAGTCGGTGAGGCTGTCGATGCCGACCACCTCGTCGCCCTGGTCGAGCAGGTGCTTGCACAGGTGGGAGCCGACGAAGCCGGCGGCTCCGGTCACGATCGCTTTCATGGTCTGGTCCTCATCTCGTCGGGTCGTCAGGAGCTCGCGGGCAGGGCGAGCAGGGTCTGGCGCAGCAGGTTGACGCCCGTGGCGTCGCCTCGGTCGAGCTGTTCGGTCGCGCTCTCGAGCAGGGCGAGCAGCAGCACGTCGCGCCACACCCGCCGGGGTGCGGAGAGCGCCTCGAGGCCTCTGCTGACGGCTCGGCGGACCTGGGTGGCGAGCTGGCTGCGCCCGCCCATCACCTCGGGGATCCCGGCACCGGCGAGGGCGACGGCGAGCCGCCCGAGGTCCGCGAGCGGGTCACCTGCGACGGCTCCTCGCCCCCAGTCGTCGACGCCGGCGACCGTTCCGCCGTGCCACCGGACGTGCCGACCGCACAGGCAGCCGTGGGTCGTCGTGGTCGCCACCTCCAGCTCCGCGACCCGTTGGCGAGCGCGGTGCATGGTGGCGACGGCCGGCACCATCGGCACACCGGCGTAGCGGCCGACGAGGACCTCGACGGGCTGGGCGCCGAGCCGCACCTGCTGCCGCTCCCCGGCGGTGTCCGACCAGAGCCGCGACAGCCAGTCGACCGCACCGTCGAGCACCCGCCGGCTGCCGCCGTCGGTGGCGAGCCAGGTGTGCACCTCGCCGGGGACCGCGGTCACCATCAGCGCGCGGACGGCGGCCGGGCCCTCGACGTGCTCGACCACGCGTGGCACCGTCGCAGCCATCGTCGGCGGCAGCAGGTCAGCGAGCCGCTGCAGCACCGCCGCCTCGTTGTCGACCGCGGTGACGCCCTCCGCCCGGTACGGGAGCGCGACCGCGAACAGGGCGTGCGGCGACGCCGGCAGCCCGACGTAGAGGCGGCGCGTGCCCGGCGCGGCCCCGGCCACGACGTCCAGCACCGCGAGGCCGCGCTCGTGCAGCAGCCGGTCGAGAGTCGGCACATCTGATCCCAGCAGGACTTGGAGGGCGAGATCGGCGGAGGTCGGCTGCGAGATCTCAGTAGTCATCGGGGTAGGGCGCCGCCTGCGCCGGAACCGTCGGGATGTGGGGCTGGTACTCCGGCAGCAGGTCGCGCAGGGCCCCGCGCACCTGGTCGCGGTCGTTGACGTCGGCCGCGTGGTAGAGCGTGCGCAGCTTCTGGTGGAAGCCGAAGGCCGGGTCGGTCAGGTCGGTGCGGAAGATCCGCGGGTGCTCGGTGCGCTGCGGGTCCTCGTGCAGGCTGAACAGCGACTCGTTGAGCTTCTCGCCCGCCCGCATGCCGGTGTAGCGGATCTCCGGGTCGTGCCGGTTCATCAGCCTGGCGAAGGAGCGGACGACGTCCACGATCCGCACCGGCTCACCCATGTCGAGCACGAAGACCTCGCCCTGGTCGGCGAGCCGGGCCGCCTCGACGACGAGTCCGGCGGCCTCCTCGATCGTCATGAAGAACCGGGTCATGTCCGGGTGGGTGACCGTGATCGGCAGCCCCCGGTCCATCTGCTCGGCCAGCACGGTCAGCAGCGACCCGCGGCTGCCCAGGACGTTGCCGAACCGGACCGAGGCCACCCGGGTGCGGCCGCCCTGCTCCTGCTGCACGAGCAGCTCGGCGAGCCGCTTGGTCGCCCCGAGCACCGACGTCGGGTCCGCCGCCTTGTCGGTGGAGATCAGGATGAACCGCTCGGCCTCGTGCCGCAGGGCGGCCCAGAGGACGTTCCCGGTGCCGGCCACGTTGGACTTGACCGCCTCGCACGGATGCCGCTCGAGCAGCGGCAGGTGCTTGTGGGCGGCGGCGTGGAAGACGACGTCGGGCTTGACGTCGGCGAAGACCTGGTCGATCCGCTCCCGGTCGCGGATGTCGGCGACGATGCAGTCGTCGCTGTCGAGCAGCCCCTCGCCGAACAGCTCGAGCTGGAGCCGGTGCAGGTTGGACTCGTCGTGGTCGAGCATCAGCAGCCGGCGCGGCGCGAAGCCGAACACCTGGCGGCACAGCTCGGAGCCGATGGAGCCGCCGGCGCCGGTCACCAGGACCACCTTGTCCTTGATGGTGGCTGCCGCCTCGGGGCTGACCACGTGCACCTCGTCGCGTCCGATGAGCTGGCCGATGTCGAGCCACCGCATGTCGCTGCCCACCACCCGGCGCTCCAGCGCCGCCACGAACGAGGGCAGGTAGCGCACGCTGGCGCCGGCGGCGGCGGCGCCCTGGGCGACCCGGCGGAACACCGCGGGGTCCAGCCCCGGGATGGCCAGCACCACCACGTCGATGCGCTCGCGCAGGGCGACCTCGGCGACCTCGTCGAGCGAGCCGAGCAGCGGCAGGTCGGTCATGACCTGCTTGTCGGTGTCGTCGTCGACGAAGGCGACCGGGAGCAGTCCGAACTGCGGGATGACGGCGAGGTCGCGGGCCAGTGCCTGGCCCGCCTCGCCGGCGCCGACGATCAGGGCGCGCAGCCGCGTCGAGGGAGCCGGGGTGAGCAGCTCCTCGCGCCTGTCGTTGAGCATCGTCATCGGGAGACCTCCTGGAGTCGGGCGTGGGACGGGGCAGCTAGCAGGGCGGAGACGACCGCGTCGACCTCCGCGTCGGTGAGGCCCTGGTGCAACGGGAGCGAGAGGATCTGCTCGAACACCGTGTCGGCGCCGGGCAGCCCGGACGCGGGCAGCACGCAGACGTCGCGGTAGCGCGGCAGGTGGTGCAGCGGGATGAAGTGGACCGACGTGCCGACGCCGGAGTCGGTGAGTGCCGCGGCCAGCTCGTCGCGGGAGATCCCGAGAGCCGGCTGCACCCGCACGACGTAGAGGTGCCAGGCGTGATCTCCCTGGTCGGGCTCCGCGGGGAGCTCGAGGCCGGGTACGCCGGCCAGGGCGGCTGTGTAGCGGGCGACGATGTTGCGCCGGCGCTGCTGCCACTCGTCGAGGTGACGCAGCTGCGCACGACCGATGGCGGCGTGCACGTCGGAGAGGTTCGCCTTCAGCCCGGCCTCGTGCACCGAGTAGCGCCAGGTCCCGCCGGGCAGGTAGCGCCGCCAGGCGTCGCTGCTCATCCCGTGCAACCGGGCCGACCGCACCCAGGCGGCCAGCTCCTCGTCGGGCGTGGTCAGCATGCCGCCCTCGCCGACCGGGAGGTTCTTGGTGGCGTAGAAGCTGAAGCAGGCGGCCCGCGAGAGACCGCCGACCCGTTGCTCGCCGACCCGCGTCCCGAGCGCGTGCGCGGCGTCCTCGACCACCCGGTCGAGACCCACGCCGGCTGCCTCCGCGAGCTCGTGCACCGGTGCCGGGAAGCCTGCGTAGTGCAGCACCATCAGCGCCGCGACGCCTCCGGCCTCCCGGGTGGCGGCCGCGCACGTGCGCGCCGACACCTGACCGGTCCCCGGCTCGACGTCGGCCACGACCGGGACCAGCCCGGCGTGCACGACCGCCTCGACGGCTCCGCAGAACGTCAGCGCCGGCACCAGAACCTTCGAGCCGTCCGGGAGGTGCATCCCCCGGAAGGCCAGCTCGAGGGCCGCGGTGCACGACGACACCGACACGGCGTGCGGCACGTCGAGCCATGCCGCGAGCTCCTCCTCGAAGGCCGCGCACTCGGGGCCGGTGGTCACCCAGCCCGAGCGCAGGACCCGTTCCACCGCCGGCGCCGCCTCTGGCGCCATCAACGGCCGCGAGAACGGCACGCTGCCGACCGTCATGGAATCACCCCCCTCGTTGTCGATCACAGGGCCTGTGAGGCCTTGGTCGAAAACCTAGGGAAACCGCGAGTCCGCGGGATCGGGCAACATGACTAAGTCGGCTACGCCAGACGACCGAACAGTGTCAGTCAGATGTCTTCTCGGGAAACCCGGCCTGGCGAGCGAGCGCCACGGCTGCCAGCGTGCTGTGCACGTCCAGCTTGCGCAGCAGGTTGTTGATGTGGGTGCGCACGGTGTGCGTGGAGAGCACGAAGCGCTCGGCGATCTCCGGCCGGCTCATGCCCTGCACCAGGCAGGCGAGGATCTCCAGCTCGCGGGCGGACAGGCCGGCCAGGGCCTCGCCGAGCTCGGCGCGGGTGTCCTGGCTCGCGGTCAGGGTGTCCAGCACCCCGGTGAGCAGGTGCGGCGGGATCCACGTCTCGCCGCGCGAGACGCCGTGCAGCAGGGTCACGAGGTGGTCGGCCCACGTCGTCGGCTGCACCCAGCCACGGATGCCGGCGCGGACCGCGGCGGCCACCAGCCGAGGATCCTCGGACTCGCTGAGCCCGACGACCGCCAGCGAGGGTGAGCCCTTGCGGAGCTCGGCGACCGTCTCGGCGAGCTCGGTGCCCGCCGAGCCGGCGTCGACATGGAGCAGCACGATGTCGGCGCGGCCGGCCTGGGCGGCGTGCCGCACCCAGCTCTGGCTGCTGTGGGCGGTGACCACCTCGACGTCCCACCTCGGTGCCAGCAGGGTCTCCAGGCTGTCCACCCAGACCCGCAGCGGGTGGTAGACCGCCAGGCGCAGCGCTTTCTCTCGGCTCGCGGTCTCACTCGAGGGCAGCACAGCTGCCGTCCGTGGCGTCGAGGAGCCCGTAGCGGCCCAGGAGCGCCACCGCCTGCAGACGCGAGTGGACGCCCAGCTTCACGAAGATGCTCTGCACGTGGGTCCGCACCGTGCTGGAGCTGACCCCGAGGTGGCGGACCATCTCGCTGGTGCTCCTGCCGGCCACCAGCAGCTGCAGGACGCGCCTCTCCGAAGGGGTGAGGTCCTCGACCGGCGTACGACGTCGGGCCGCGGACTCCCGGTCGCGGAGACCGCCGAGCAGCTCGCGGTCCACGGCCAGCCGTCCGGCAACGGCCCGTTCGATCATCTCCGCGATCGTCTCGACGCGCTGTGCCTTGCGGACGTAACCGGCGACGCCCAACCGGAGCGCCGCCGACAGCATCTCGGGCGACTCGGAGCCGGTCAGCATCACCACCCTCGTTCGCGGGTGGTGCTCGACCACCTCGGCGGCGGCGTCGAGGCCGGAGCCCACGGGGAAGTTCAGGTCGACCAGGAGCACGTCGGGGTCGTGCATCGCCACCGCTCGCACCGCGTCCTCGGGAGTGGTGACCGCGGCCTCGATCGTGTAGCCGAGGTTGGCGAGCGCGGTGGCGAGCGCCTGGACCAGCAGATCGTGGTCGTCGCAGAGCACGAGCCTCATGCCGAGTCCTTCGTCGCCAGCGCGGCGTCGGGACTCGTTGTTGCCTGCCGGGGGATCCGCATCCCCACCAGGGCGCCGCCGAGCTCCGAGCGGCCGATGACCACCTGGGCGGCGTTCTCCTCGGCGAAGCGGCGGACGGTCTGCAGGCCCAGGCCGTGCTGCCGCGCGATCCGGCCGAAGCCGGGCCCGTCGTCGGCCACCTCGACCGCCACGGTGGCCCCGTGCTGGAGCACGCGCAGCTCGACGTGGCCGGAGGGCCCCGCGGCCCGCACCGCGTTGTCGACCAGGTTCTGCACCGAGCGCCGCAGGCCGACCGGGTCGACGTCGGCGACCACGTCGGAGTCGCGGGTCAGCCGGATCGAGCAGCAGCCACACTGAGCGTTGACGCTCCAGGCCTCCTCGACGACCTCGCCGATGTCCACGAGGGTGTGACCGCCGGGTTCCTGGCCTGCGTGCTCGTCGAGGTCACCGACGACCTGGGCCATCCAGTCCACCTCGTGGGCCATCAGTCCGAAGGTGTCCCGGATCGCCTGTCCGTCGAGTGGCTGCCGGTCGGCGACCGCCGCCAGCATCATCACCGCGCTCAGCGACTGCCGGAGGTCGTGGCGAAGCCGCTCCTCCTCGTTGTCGCGACGGGCTGGTACGACGTAGTCCGCCTCGTCGTACCGGACCTCGTCGTGCAGCGCTTCGTCGTGCAGCGCTTCGTCGTACTGGTCCTCGTGCCCCTGTGCCGCCCGACCCAGCTGCACGCTGGCGTCGTGAATCTGCACCATGTCTCCCCCTGCGTCCCGCCCCATGTGGTGAGCGCCGACAACTCCCGCCCCCCGGCAGGTGGGGCGACATCTGCCGCCCCGGTGCGTTCACCTGACAGACACCGTAGGCACATCGACCGGAGCCGTCTGCCCCCCGGGCGGACAACGGTCAGGACGCGTCAGCCTCGCGCCTCCTCGTGATCACTCGGGAGTAGTCATCTCGGGGGAGGCGAGTCGCGCGAATCGGACAGCCTGCTCCGGGCTGCGGGCCGGCGGCCGGTCGGTTCGGTCGCCGTTCCTCGTCCAGCCGTCGTAGGGGGGACGGCCCGACGGTGGACCCTGTCGCGGGAGCCGGAGGCGGGCCTAGGGTGCCTCCCATGGAGTCCTATGCTGCGGGAGAGACCTCTCCTGCCCTCATCGAGGAGACCATCGGAGCGAACTTCGCCCGGATCGCTCGCGAGCACTCCGACCGCGAGGCGCTGGTCGAGGTGGCCAGCGGCCGTCGCTGGACCTATGCCGAGCTCGACCGCGACGTCGACGCGCTCGCCCGGGGCCTGATCGCCGCCGGCATCGCCCGGGGCGACCGCGTCGGGATCTGGGCGCCGAACTGTGCCGAGTGGACGATCACGCAGTACGCCACGGCCAAGATCGGCGCCGTCCTGGTCAACGTCAACCCCGCCTACCGGACCCACGAGCTGGCCTACGCGCTGAACCAGTCGGGGCTGCGGATGCTGGTCTCGGCCACGGCGTTCAAGAGCAGCGACTACCGCGCGATGATCGAGGAGGTCCGGCCCGAGGCGACCGCCCTCGAGCGGGTCGTCCACCTCGACACCTCCGACTGGGACGACCTGCTCGCCGAGGGGGAGGGGCTGCCCGAGGACGCCGTGGCCGAGCGGATGGCCACCTTGTCCCACACCGACCCGATCAACATCCAGTACACCTCCGGGACGACCGGCTTCCCCAAGGGCGCGACCCTCAGCCACCGCAACATCCTCAACAACGGCTTCTTCACCACCGAGCTGATCAACTTCACCCACGAGGACCGGCTCTGCATCCCGGTGCCCTTCTACCACTGCTTCGGCATGGTGATGGGCAACCTCGGCTGCACCTCGCACGGCGCCGCGATGGTGATTCCCGCCCCCGGGTTCGAGCCGGGCGTCACGCTGCAGGCGGTGCAGGACGAGCGCTGCACGGCCGTCTACGGCGTGCCGACCATGTTCATCGCCATGCAGAGCCACCCGGACTTCGCCTCGTTCGACCTCTCCGGGCTCCGGACCGGGGTGATGGCCGGCTCGATCTGCCCGGTCGAGGTGATGAAGCGCTGCATCGACGACATGCACATGGCGGAGGTGTCCATCGCCTACGGCATGACCGAGACCTCGCCGGTGTCGTGCCAGACCCGCAGCGACGACGACCTGGAGCGTCGTACCGCCACCATCGGACGGGTCCACCCGCACGTCGAGATCAAGATCGTGGACCCGGCGACGGGCGAGACGGTGCAGCGGGGACAGCCCGGGGAGTTCTGCACCCGCGGTTACTCGGTGATGCTCGGCTACTGGCAGGACAGCGAGCGGACCGCGGAGACCGTCGACGGCGACGGCTGGATGCACACCGGCGACCTCGCGGTGATGCGCGAGGACGGCTACTGCTCGGTCGTCGGCCGGATCAAGGACATGGTCATCCGCGGCGGGGAGAACATCTACCCCCGCGAGATCGAGGAGTTCCTCTACACCCACCCCGACATCGAGGACGTGCAGGTGGTCGGGGTCCCCGACGAGCGGTACGGCGAGGAGCTGTGCGCCTGGGTCACGATGAAGGACACCGGCGCCGGGGACCGGCCCCCGCTCGACGCCGCCGCGGTGCGGGAGTTCGCCGCCGGCAGGCTCGCGCACTACAAGATCCCGCGCTACGTCCTGGTCGTCGAGGAGTTCCCGATGACCGTGACCGGCAAGATCCGCAAGGTGGAGATGCGCGAGGAGTCCGCACGCCGCCTCGGCCTCGCCTGAACCCCGATTCGTCCGCGGTTGTGAGGCAACCCCGAGCGTGACGACCGCGGACGAATCGGGGTTCAGCGGATGCGCAGCAGGGTGTGCCGGTCCGACCGGGAGTCGTCGAGCACGGCGAGCCACTCCGCGGTCGGGTCGAGGTCGGCCCAGGACACCGGCCGGCCGATCCGGTCGCCGGGGGCGGAGGGCGCCTCGGGCGGGTCGACGTCCAACGGGGTGCCGCCGCTGGCCGGCACCACCCAGGTGAGCAGCCGCAGGCTGGTCGGGTCCCCGCCGGGCAGGGCCGCGTGCACGTAGAGCTCGTAGTCGCCCGGCTCCGGGTCCTCCACCGTGACGGCCGCCGTGCCCGCCTGCCTCTGCGAGGACGCCACGAGGTCGCCCGCGCGGTAGAGGTACAGGTCCGCGTCGCTGGCCGCGGAGCCGGGCGAGCGGGGAACCTCGACGCGCACCGCGTCGGTGCCTGCGGGCACCGACACGGTCGTGGCGAGGGTGTCGGCGTCCTCCTGCGGGTTGTCGACGTCGAAGCTGCCGGGCCGCGGGCTGAGCCTCGAGTCCCCGGCGGTGACCGGGCCGCCGGAGCGCAGATCCACCGGCCGGCCGCTGCCCGAGCGTCCGGGCACCGACGCGCTTCCGGCGCGTCCGGGCACCGACGCGCTGCCGGTACGCCGCTGCGGCACCACCTGTCCGGGCGCACCGACCGAGTCGGTCCGGACGACGACCGGCACCCGCACCTGGTGGCTCGCGGCGGTCCAGGTCAGCGCGCCCTGGGCGAAGTCGCTCGTCGCCGCGCCCGCCGAGGCGGTCAGCGTGATCCGCACCCCTCCGGTCTCCCCGGGCGCCAGGCGCAGGACGCTGGGGCGCACCCGGACGCCGACGCCGGGGACCCCGCCGACGGAGGCGACGTAGGTCTCGGTCCGGCCGCCGACGTTGGTCAGCCGGCGGACCACGGTCGTGGTGCCGACGAGGTGCGGGACCGACACCGAGGGCAGGTTCAGGTCCTGGCCGCTCCTCTCGCCGGCGGTGTAGCTGCGCCAGGCGGGGTCGGCGACGTCGAACACCAGGCCGGGATCGAGCGCGCGCCGCGGCTGCACCATCCCCGAGCCGGTGCCGAAGGCTCCGGGCGGGCCGAGCAGGTCACCGGCGGTGGTGACCATCGCCGAGCGCAGCCGGCTCGGCGACCAGGCGGGGTGGGCGGTCCGCAGCAGCGCTGCCACGCCGGCGACGTGGGCGGCGCTGGCCGACGTACCCGAGCGCAGGTCCCACAGCCGTCCGGAGTCCGACGGCGGAGCCACCGCACCCAGCACGCCGACGCCCGGGGCGGTGAGGTCGGGCTTCAGCACGTCGCCGTCCACGGTGGGGCCGCGCCCGGAGAACGGCGCCACGGCCGGCACGGCCACGTCCTCCGACGCGTCGGGGTCCAGGGCGACGCGGGCGGCGCGGCCCGCCTGGGCGAGGTAGGACTCGAGTGTGGCCGCACGCCGCGCGTCGAGGTGGACCGTGGGTACGGCGTGCACGTCGGCCGCGACGTCGCTGGGGCCGGGGGAGGTGTTGAGCAGCACCATGGCCCGGCCTCCGGCCCGGGCGACGGCGGTGGACTTGTCGACGCGGGGCGTCTGCCCGCGCTCGCAGACCACCACGTGGTCCTGCACGACAGCGGCGTCGAGCGAGCCGATCTCGCAGCGGGCCGCGGCGGCGCGTGACCTCGCGTCGAGAGCCGCGTCCTGGCCGCGGACCACCCGGGTCGCGGGGACCGGCTCGTCGGCGGCCATCGCGCCGACCAGCATCCTGCCGTCGCCGAGCAGCACGCCGCCCTGACGCGCCAGGTGGGTGCTGGCCCCCGCCGTCGTCACCCACGGCGAGGTGTTGCCGACCGTTCCCGGCGCCGGGCCGTCGTTCCCGCCTGAGGCGGCCACGAACACCCCGGCCGACGTCGCGCCCAGGAACGCGCGTCCCACGGAGTCGACGGGGTCCGCGCTGCCGGAGACCGAGTAGTCGAGCACGTCCACGCCGTCGGCCACGGCGGCGTCCACGGCGGCGACGACGTCCGCGGTCGTGCAGCCGTCGTCGACGGGGTCGGGAGCCGTCCAGCAGGCCTTGTAGACTGCGATCCGGGCCGCGGGAGCGACGCCGGACCGGGTGCCGAAGAGCGCACCGTCGATCTCGGCGCGCACGTCCGGCTCGCCGGCGGCGATCGAGGCGGCGTGCGAGCCGTGCCCGGTGCTGTCGCGGGGCGAGAGCAGCTCGGTGCTCGCCAGGCCGTCCGCGCCGAAGCCGTCGACGAACCACCGGGCCGAGACCACCTTGTCGGTGCAGTCCTGGGGGGACCACTGCTCGGCCGCCGCGCAGGCGCCGTGGAAGCCGGGCAGCGCCGGGGAGGTGCCGGGCGCGCGCTGGGGGACCCCGGCGAACGCGGCGTTCTGCGGCCAGATGCCGGTGTCGACCACCCCGACCACCGTGCCGCGGCCGGCGCGGGAGGGGCCGCCGACGGCTGCCCAGGCACCGCTGCGGCCGGTGAGACCGAGGAAGCCGGAGGTGTCGCTGGCGGGGCGGCGGGTCACGCTGCGCTCGACGAGCGCGACCTCGGGCATCGTCCGCAGCGCCTTGACCTGGGCCTCCTGCAGCCTGGCCGCGAACCCGTTGACCGCGGTGGTGTAGCGGTAGGTGACCGCCGGGTCGCCGATCCGCTCCAGCACCCGGTCCTGACCGGCCAGCAGCCGCCGGCTCAGCTGCTGGACCTGCGGACGGGTGCGGTCGAACCGGCGGCCCGGAGCGGGACGGGTGGCCGGTGCGGTCGCCGTGGCCGCACCGGTGAGGGTGACGACGTACAGCCCCGACGCCGTCGCCCGGGTGGGCGGGCTCGGGTTGGCCCGGGGGGCGTCGGGCGGGTCGTCGGCTGCCGCGGTCGTCACGGTCGTCAGCTGGCCCGCAACGGCGACCACAGCGGCCACGCCGACAGCCAGGACGCGGCGCGTCCGGCGTCGGGGCGGGGGCGGGGTCACGGGGCACCTTCCGGGGCAGCTGGTTGTGCGCGGTCCACCATGGTCGCAGGGGCGTGGTGGCTTCTCAATCGCAGTGCCGACATACAGTGGCGGCCGTGACCTCCGCAGCTCCTCTGGTCGTGGGCTTCGACCTCGACATGACCCTGGTCGACACGCGTCCGGGCGTCGCCGCCGTGCTGCGGCTGCTCGGCGAGGAGACCGGCGTGGAGCTGGACGCCGAAGCGCTGTGCGAGCGGCTCGGGCCGCCGCTGGACCAGATGCTGGCGCCGTACTACGAGCCACACCGGATCGCCGGCGTGGTGGACAGGTTCCGGGCGCTCTACCCCGGCGTCGCCGTCGCGCCCACCCTGGCGTTCCCGGGTGCCCACGAGTCACTGGCGGCGGTACGCCGCCACGGCGGCCGCACCGTCGTGGTCACCGGCAAGCATGCGCCGAACGCCGCCCTGCACGTGGACGCACTGAGCTTCGAGATCGACCACCTCGCCGGCGGCGTCTGGGGTGTCGGCAAGGCCGCGGTGCTGCGCGAGCAGGGCGCGACCGTCTACGTCGGCGACCACGTCCACGACGTCGAGGGGGCCCGTGCCGCCGGTGCGCTGAGCGTCTCGGTGCTCACCGGCGGCTGCACCGCCGAGGAGCTTCGCGAGGCCGGCACCGACGTGGTGCTCGACGAGCTCGGTGCCTTCCCGGCCTGGCTCGACGAGCACGTGCTCGACCTCCGGCTGGCCTCGCTCGAGGCCGGGCTGAGCGAGCACGGCTCGGTGCTCGTCGCCTTCTCCGGGGGCGCCGACAGCGCCTTCCTGCTGGCAGCGGCGGTGCGGGCGCTCGGCGCGGAGAACGTGGCCGCGGCGACGGCGTACTCCGACTCGCTGCCACAGGCGGAGCGCTCGCCGGCCCGCGACTTCGCCGAGTCGCTCGGGGTCCGGGTGCTCACGCCCGCCACCCACGAGATGGAGCGGGAGGGCTACCGCGCCAACGCGGGGGACCGCTGCTACTTCTGCAAGGCCGAGCTCCTCGACGTCCTCGCGCCGCTGGCGGCCGACCTGGGGCTGGCGGGCGTCGCCACCGGCACCAACGCCGACGATGCGGTCGCCGGCTTCCGTCCGGGGATCCGGGCCGCTCACGAGCGCGGGGCGCTCACCCCGCTGCGCGATGCCGGGCTGACCAAGGACCAGATCCGTGCGGCCTCCCGCCGCTGGCAGCTGCCGACGTGGGACAAGCCGGCCGCCGCCTGCCTGTCCTCGCGGGTCGCCTACGGCATCGAGGTCAGCCCGTT
Organism: uncultured Actinomycetota bacterium; assembly: GCA_963835385.1. Lineage (GTDB taxonomy): Bacteria > Actinomycetota > Actinomycetes > Propionibacteriales > Nocardioidaceae > Nocardioides_B. The sequence continues at coordinate 107,502 of CAWIFK010000010.1, read as the reverse complement.
CCGGCTGGCCCGGGTGGAGCGCGCGGAGGCCGCGGTGCGGGTCGCCCTCCAGGAGGCCGGGCTGGCGGCCCGTGACCTCCGGGTGCGGGATCTCGGCGACCGGGCCAGCCTCGAGCTGGACCGCGACCTGGTCGCCACGGCCGGGTCGCTTCCAGCCGTGCTGGAGGCCGTACGCTCCGCCGGGTTCGACGAGGTCGTCGTGGATCCGGCCGGCTTCCGCTCCGGCTCGATGAACGAGCGGCTGCCCGAGCCCGAGCGCTACCGGTAACCGAGGTGAACCGCCCCTCGGCCGCGCCGTAGGCTTGACTCGTCCCTCGACGACGGGGCACCGGGGACCATGCCGACGAGGCATGACGATTCATGACGAGGCTTGCAGCGCCCCAGCACCGACTCCGCCTGCGTCCCGCGGGCCCAGCACCAGAAGAGGGTTGATCCGTGCCGACTGGCAAGGTGAAGTGGTACGACGCCGAGAAGGGCTTCGGCTTCCTGTCCAAGGACGAGGGCGGCGACGTCTACGTGCGCAACGACGCGCTGCCGTCCGGGACCAGCTCGCTCAAGCCCGGCGCGCGCGTGGAGTTCGGGATCGTCCAGGGCCGCCGCGGCGACCAGGCGCTGCAGGTGCGGCTGCTCGAGCCGGCCCCGTCGGTCTCGAAGGCCAAGCGCAAGAAGCCGGCCGACATGGTCAACATCATCGAGGACCTGTACCGGCTGCTCGAGGGCATCGAGAAGGGCTACCGCAACGGCCGGCACCCGGACCCGAAGACCGCCAAGCCGACCGCGAAGGTGCTGCGCGCCCTCGCCGACGAGCTCGAGCTCTGACCGACGCGGCCCTCAGGACCCGCGATTCGTGGCGCTCCGGCGACCCGGCCCCCTAGGGTGCCGGTATGGCAGCGATCGTGCTCCGGCTCCGGCTCATGAGCGGCGACACCGTGGACGTCAGCTACGAGGACTCCGAGGCGACCGACGAGGACGTCCTGGCGTACGCCGTGTCGACGCTGGCCGAGCCCGGCGGCGCGCTGCGCTGCCGGCACGGGGGACGGATCTTCGTCGTTTACGCGCGCGGGGTGGCGGCGGTGGAGGTCGCGCCCCGGGGTGCGGTGCTCTGACTGCGATGACTTCCGGGGCGGCGCCGGGTATTCAGGGCACGTCCACCTTCCGCGCACATCCCTGGGGGCACCGTGAAGCTGTTGCTGACGTCAGGCGGCGTCACGAATCCGAGCATCCATGCTGCGCTCGTGCGGCTGCTCGGCAGGCCGGTCGAGGCGTGCCACGCCCTGGTCGTCCCGACGGCTCAGTGGGGTCACCCGTTGTGCGGCCCGGCCTCGGTGCGGGGCCTGGTGGCAGCCGAGCCGACGTGGCAGCACCTCTCCGGCCTGGGCTGGGCCTCACTCGGCGTTCTCGAGCTGACCGCCCTGCCCACCGTCGGTGCACAGCGATGGGTGCCCTGGGTCCGGGAGGCCGACGTGCTGCTGGTCGACGGCGGTGACGCGACGTACCTGTGCCACTGGATGCGCGAGTCCGGCCTGGCCGATCTCCTGCCGTCGCTGTCCGACACGGTCTGGGTCGGAGTGAGCGCCGGAAGCATGGTGCTGACGCCCCGGATCGGGGAGTCCTTCGTCGAGTGGCAGTCCGCTCCGGACGACCGCACCCTGGGGCTCGTGGACTTCTCGATCTTCCCGCACCTGGACGCCTTCGCGACGAACACCCTGGCCGACGCGGAGCGGTGGGCAGCCGACATCGGCGTGCCGGCCTACGCCATCGACGAGCAGACGGCCCTCCAGGTCGTCGACGGCTCCGTCGAGGTGGTCTCCGAGGGGAGGTGGACCAGGTTCGGGTCATAGCCGTCCGGGGTCGCCGGCCGGCTCAGGCAGTGCGTCCGCGCCGACGCGTGCTGAGCACCCAGCCGCTCCACAGCACCAGCAGCGCTGCGGCCAGGCCGAGCCCGAGCTGGGGCACGAGGGGCATCGTGATCCCGAGGAAGCCGCCGACCACCCACGACAGCTGCAGCAGCGTCTCGGAGCGCGCGAACGCGCTGACCCGGGTCTGCTCGGGGACGTCACGCTGGATCAGCGCGTCGAGGGACAGCTTGCCGAACGACTGGGCGAGCCCGGCGGTCAGGCCCAGCAGCACGGCGGTGGGCAGGCCGTAGAACGCGGCAGCGACGGCGGTGACGGTCGCGTCCACGAGCAGGGCCAGCACGACCGTGACCTCGGGCCGCACCGCGCGCAGCACCGAGCCGAGCGCGACCCCGAGGGCGCTGCCGACACCGGCTGCCCCGATGACCAGCCCCATCAGCAGCTCGACCCGGTCCTCCCAGCCGGGGAACGGCTCGTCGCGGAGCAGGAACGCCATGAACATCGTCAGGAAGCCCGAGAGCAGCCGCAGCGCGGCGTTGCTGCGCAGCCCGAGCACGACCGGCCGCGGCACCGGGGCGCGACGCCGGCCGCCGGGCAGCCCGGACTCCCTCTCTCCGGCGGCGCTGTCGACGCGGGCCGGGAGCAGCACGGCCAGGACGGTGGCCGTCACGAAGACCGCGAAGGCGTAGCGCAGCGACCACTGCGGTCCGATGGTGGCGGCGCCGAGGGCGATCGGCGTGGACAGCGCGGCGCCCGCCACGCCGGCGAGCGAGATGCGGGAGTTGGCGCGCACCAGGGTCAGCTGCTCGGGCAGCACCCGGGGTACGGCGGCGGCGCGCGTCACCCCGTAGGCCTTGGAGGCGACCAGGACGCCGAGCGCCGCCGGGAACAGCGCCACCGAGCCGGAGCCGATCGCGTCGGCGAGCACCCAGCACAGGAAGCCGCGCACCGCCAGCGTCGCGCCGATCGCCCAGCGGCGCCCCTGCCCGAACCGGTCCAGGAGCGGCCCGACCAGCGGGGCGACGACGGCGAAGGGCAGCATGGTCATCGCCAGGAAGAGCGCGACCTGGCTGCGAGCCTGGTCGGTCGGCACCTGGAAGAACAGCGTCCCGGCCAGGCTGATCGCGACCGCCGTGTCGCCGGCGGCGTTGAAGGCGTGCAGCTCGATCAGCCGGGACAGCCCGCTCTGCCCGGCCCCCTCGGCATGCGTGGCCCGGCGGGCCTGGCGGAACGTGTAGCCGGCCGCCGTACCCGTGGCAGCGCCGGCCCGGCGCACGCCCCGTCCGGTCGCCGCACCGGCCCGCGCCGTGCCCCGGGCCGACGACCTGGCGGCCTTCCGAGCACGCTCGCCCCAGCCGGGGCCGGGCGGTCCCGGCGCGGTGTCCTGGTCGTCCGGGCGCATGACTCCATCTTGCCCAACGGGACGGCTGCGGACCTGGCCCGACGCGTCCGCGACCCGCCCCCGGACCCTGTGGCGCGGCCCCGGCAGGACGGCACCGCGGCCGGTGAGGAACAATCGGCGAGGTGACCACGGCTACGAGATCCGCCAAGCTGGACACCATCGGTGCCCAGGCGGTCGACGCTGCCCGCGCCGCGCTGCTGGAGTCGGTGGACGTCGTCGACATCGGGGAGCACCTCGGCGCGGTCGCCGAGGCGGAGCGGGTCGTCACCCACCACTTCGCCTGCACGCGCGCGGGCTACCGCGGCTGGCGCTGGGCGGTCACCGTCGTGCGCGCCTCCCGGCAGAAGACCGTGACGGTGGACGAGATCGTGCTGCTGCCCGGGGACGAGGCCATCGTGGCGCCGGCGTGGGTGCCCTGGCGCGAGCGGATCCAGCCCGGCGACCTCGGCCCCGGCGACCTGCTGCCCACCGAGGACGACGACCCCCGCCTGGTGCCCGGCTACACCGCCGGCGACGAGACCGTCGACGCCGACGCGGTGAAGGCGGTGTCCGACGAGCTCGGTCTCGGCCGGCCGCGGGTGCTCTCGCTGGAGGGGCGCGAGCTCGCGGCGCAGCGCTGGTACGACGGGTCGCACGGCCCCGACGCGCCGATCGCGGCGTCGGCCCCGGCCTCGTGCGGCTCCTGTGGCTTCCTGGTCCGGCTGGCCGGCCCGCTCTCGCAGGTCTTCGGCGTGTGCGCCAACGCCTTCGCCAACGACGACGGCCGCGTGGTCTCCTTCGACCACGGCTGCGGCGCGCACTCCGAGGCGCAGCTGAGCAAGAAGAACCTCCCGCAGCCGCTGCCCGACCCGGTGCTCGACACGTTGAGCTGGGAAGACCTCGAGACCTTCTGACCCGCCGAGCCGGAGTCAGCCTCGGGGCGCCGCCGGCGACGGGGGTGCGGCGCTCTGCTCGTGCCGACGGTTGCGCCGGCGGCGGCAGTAGTCCCAGCCGATGACCCCGAGCCCGAAGCCGGCCAGGCAGGTCCACAGCCACCAGCCCCGGTCGTTCTCGGCGAGCCGGCCGGAGAACGGCAGCAGCAGCACGAACGCGAGCAGCCACAGGGCGGTGCCGACCGCGACGGTGCGGGTGCCGTCCACGTCGAGCGGGTCCACGTCGGCGATGAGGTAGGTCCGATTGCCGATCTCGTGTGCGCGGACCGGGACCGGCTCGGTGGCCTCGTCGGTCTCACGCGGCTGCTCCACGTCTCGACGATAGCCCAGCCCCGCGGTCCGCCTGACGGGAGGCCGACGCGGCCCAGACCGGCCTCTGGCAGGATGTGCGACTGGCCGGGTTCCTCCGGACTCCGGTCGCCTGCCCGCTACCGGTACCTCACCCTGCGCACATCGCAAGGAGCCCCGTGAACAGCCCAGCCGACCGCACGGCCACGCAGACCCCGACCCGGCCGGCGAGCCGGGTCGACGCCCTGTTCAAGATCTCCGCGCGCGGCTCCACCGTCGCGCGCGAGGTGCGCGGCGGCGTCGTCACCTTCTTCACGATGGCCTACATCATCGTGCTGAACCCGCTCATCCTCGGGTTCGCCCAGGACGCCGACGGCCAGTTCCTCGGTGGCGGCTCGGAGCCGAACCTGCCGGCGATCGCGGCGGCGACCGCACTGGTCGCCGGCGTGCTCAGCATCCTGATGGGCGTGGTGGCCAACTACCCGCTCGCGCTGGCCACAGGGCTGGGCCTCAACGCGTTCGTCGCCTTCACCATCGCCTCCGGGATGACGTGGGCCGACGCGATGGGACTCGTGGTGCTCGAGGGCCTCGTGATCCTGGTGCTCGTGCTGACCGGGTTCCGCGCCGCGGTCTTCCACGCCGTGCCGGCGCAGCTCAAGGTGGCCATCAGCGTCGGCATCGGCCTGTTCATCGCGCTGATCGGGCTGGTGGACGCCGGCTGGGTCCGTCGTCTGCCCGACGCCGCCAACACCACGGTGCCGGTCGGCTTCGGCATCAACGGCTCGCTGCAGGGCTGGCCGGTGCTGGTGTTCGCGGTCGGTCTGGTCCTGATGATCACGCTGTTCGTGCGCGGCGTCAGGGGCGCCATCCTGATCTCGATCATCGCGACCACCGTGCTCGCGATCGTCATCGAGGCCGTGGCCCACGTCGGCCCCACCGTCGACGGCGACCAGGTCAACCCGAAGGGCTGGAACCTCAACGTGCCGGCATGGCCGGACTCGATCGTGGAGCTGCCGGACTTCTCGCTGCTGGGCCAGTTCAGCCTGTTCGGCTCCTTCGAGCGCGCCGGCCTCGTCACCGCGCTGCTGTTCGTGTTCACGCTGCTGCTGGCGGACTTCTTCGACACCATGGGCACGATGACGGCCATCGGTGCCGAGGCCGGACTGCTGCGTGAGGACGGCACCCCGCCGAACACCAAGCGGATCCTGGTCGTGGACTCGCTCGCCGCCGCCGCCGGCGGTGCCGCCGGCGTGTCGAGCAACACCTCCTACATCGAGTCCGCCTCAGGTGTGGGGGAGGGGGCCCGGACCGGGCTGGCCAGCGTGGTGACCGGCGTGCTCTTCCTGCTCGCGACGGTCTTCGCGCCACTGGTCGAGGTGATCCCCAACGAGGCGGCGGTGCCGGCTCTGGTGCTCGTCGGCTTCCTGATGATGCAGCAGGTCAAGAACATCCACTGGGACGACGTGGAGATCGCGATCCCGGCCTTCCTCACGATCATCCTGATGCCGTTCACCTACTCGATCTCGGTCGGGATCGGCGCGGGCTTCCTCGCCTACGTCGTGGTCAAGGCCGCCCGGGGGAAGGTGCGCGAGATCCACCCGCTGATGTGGGTCGTGGCGCTGCTGTTCGTGCTCTACTTCGCGATCGAGCCGGTGCGCCAGCTGATCAGCTGACGCCTCCGACGGCGCCGGCCGGCGACCACGGGGAACCCGATCGACGAATGCCTGGGAGGCGGGGCGCGGCACCTCTAGCCTGGGGGCATGGATGTCGCGATCTCGGCCGCCGGCGTGGTCAAGACGTTCGGCGCCACCCGTGCCCTGGACGGTCTCGACCTCGAGGTCCGCACCGGGGAGGTGCACGGCTTCCTGGGTCCCAACGGGTCGGGGAAGTCGACCACCATCCGGATCCTGCTGGGGCTGCTGCGCGCCGACGCGGGGCAGGTGCGGCTGCTCGGCGGCGACCCGTGGACGTCGGCGGCCGAGCTGCACCGCCGCCTGGCCTACGTGCCCGGTGAGGTGAGCCTCTGGCCCAACCTCACCGGCGGCGAGGTCATCGACCTGCTCGCCCGGCTCCGCGGCGGCATCGACCCGAGGCGGCGTGCCGAGCTGCTCGAGCGCTTCGACCTCGACCCCGCCAAGCGGGCGCGCTCCTACTCCAAGGGCAACCGGCAGAAGGTCGCGCTGGTCGCCGCGCTGGCCTCCGACGTGGAGCTGCTCCTGCTCGACGAACCCACGTCGGGACTGGACCCGTTGATGGAGGCGGTGTTCCAGGAGTGCGTGCGCGAGGTGCGTGCAGCCGGTCGCACCGTCCTGCTCTCCAGCCACATCCTCGCCGAGGCCGAGGCACTGTCGGACCGGGTCAGCATCATCCGCGCCGGGCGCGTGGTGCAGACCGGGACGCTGCAGGAGCTGCGGCACCTGACCCGCACCACCGTGGTCGTGCGCACCGAGAAGCCCCACGACCAGATCTCGTCCGTGCCCGGCGTCTCGCACGTCACCAGCCGTGACGGTGCGGTCTCCTTCGACGTCGACACCGACCATCTCGACGACGCGATGGACTACCTGGCCCCGTTGCGGATCACCTCGCTGGTCAGCCACCCGCCAACTCTGGAGGAGCTGTTCCTGCGCCAGTTCGGCGAGGTCGTCGAGCCGAGCGAGCCATGACCGCCTTCACCGGCACCTGGCAGCTGGCCCGGCTGGTGCTGCGGCGCGACCGGGTCTGGCTGCCGCTCTGGATCGTCTCGCTGGTCACGATCACGTACTTCTCCGCGGCGGCGGTGTCGGCCACCTACGACACTCGGGCCGAGATCCTCTCCTATGCCCGCAACATCGGTTCGAGCCCGGCGACCATCGCCTTCGCCGGGCCGCCGGTGGCTCTGGAGACCATCCAGGGGATCCTGGTGTACGAGACCTCGCTCACCGTGCTGCTGGGCGTGGCGCTGATGGCGGCGTTCACCGTGGTGCGGCACACTCGCGCGGAGGAGGAGGTCGGCCGCACCGAGCTGCTGTCCTCCGCCGTGGTGGGACGGCACGCCGGCACCGCTGCGGCAGTGCTCGTGGCGGCGGCCTCCTCGGCCGCGGTCGGCCTCGGCGTGACCGTCTCGGTGCTGCCGGGCTCGTCCGGCTTCGGCGCCTCGCGCGCGATCCTGTACGGCGCCTCGGTCGCCGCACTCGGGATCGTCTTCACCGCGGTGGCGGCCGTCTCGGCCCAGCTGGTCTCGCACGCCCGTACCGCACGCGGCCTCGCGCTCTGCGTGCTCGCGCTCGCCTTCGCGCTGCGTGCGATCGGTGACGTCAACGACAGCTGGCTGGTCTGGCTCTCGCCGATCGGGTGGTCCCAGCAGGTCCGGCTCGGGGAGGCCGACCGGTGGTGGCCGCTCGGGCTGTCGCTGCTGCTGGCGATCGGCCTGCTCGCGCTCACCGGGCTGCTCACGGTGCGCCGCGACGTCGGTTCCGGTGTGCTCCCGGCCCGTCCCGGCGCCCCGGAGGCGTCGGGCTCCCTCTCCTCGCCGCTCGGGCTGGCCTGGCGGCTGCAGCGTGGCTCGGTGCTCGCGTGGGCAGCCGGGATCCTCCTGCTCGGGCTGCTCTTCGGCTCGGTCAGCCAGGAGCTGCAGAACATGGTGGCGGACAACCCCACGCTCGCCGACTACTTCGCGCGGGCAGGCGGTGACATCACCGACGCCTACTTCGCCACCTCGCTGCTCTTCGTGGGTCTGGGCGCGGCCGGCTTCGCGGTCGGTTCGGCGCTGCGGCTGCACGCGGAGGAGGGGGCGGACCGGCTCGAGCCGGTGCTCGCCGGCGCCGTCACGCGGGCGCGGGCGATGCTGGCGCCGTTGGTCGTGACCGCGCTCGGGTCGCTGCTGCTGGTCGGGCTCGGCGGTCTGGGCATCGGTGTGGCCGACGCAGTGGTCACCGGCGAGTCGTCGTCGGTGACCCGGCTGACCGCGCTCGCCCTGGTGCAGCTGCCGGCCGTGCTGGTCCTGGCCTCGGTGGCCGTGCTGCTGACCGGCTGGGTGCCGCGCCTGGCGATGCTGGCGTGGCTGGCCGCCGCGCTGGCCTTCGTGGTCGGGTGGCTCGGGGGGCTGCTGGACCTGCCTGGCTGGGTCGATGCCCTCTCCCCGTTCGACCATCTGCCGCAGGTGCCCGTGGACGACGTGTCGGTGGGTCCCCTCGTGTGGCTCAGCGCCCTGGCCGCCGTGCTCACGGTGCTCGGCGTCGTCGGCTTCGGCCGCCGCGACGTCTCGACCTGACCCTCAGGAGATCGGGAATGCTTAGCCCGGGTAATGAGTTAGGCTAAGCATCATGAGTCCTTCCGTGGAGCAGGTCGCCCGCACCGACACCGGGCTCGCCTCGATCCTGCGGGTCTCGGTGGCGCGGCTGAGCCGCCGGCTCCGCTCGGAGCGTGCCCCCGACAACGAGCTGCTGCCGGTCGGGCAGCTCTCCGTCCTCGGTGCCCTGTTCCGGCACGGAGAATGCACGGTGGGCGAGCTCGCGGCCCTCGAGCGGGTCAAGGCGCCGTCGATGACGCGGACCGTGAACTGTCTGGAGGAGGGCGGGTACGTCGTCCGCCGGCCCCACGAGACCGACCGGAGGCAGGTCGTCGTCGCGCTGTCGAAGAACGGCGAGGAGACCCTCGCCGCCGACCGCCGCCGTCGCGACGCGTGGCTGGTGCAGCGCCTGCGCGAGCTGACCCCCGAGGAACGCCAGGTGCTGCGGCGAGCAGCACCCCTGATCGAGAGGCTTGCGCACGCATGAGCACCCCGCAGACCCGGCAGATCCGGCAGGCCCGTGGGGCCGCCGCTTGAGTCCCACCTTCAAGGCCCTGTCCAACCGCAACTACCGGCTCTATGCAGCCGGTGGTGTCGTGTCGAACACCGGCACCTGGATGCAGCGCGTGGCGCAGGACTGGCTGGTCCTGCAGCTGACCGACAACAGCGGCAGCGCGCTCGGCATCACGACCGGGCTCCAGTTCCTGCCGATCCTGCTGCTCTCGCCCTACGCCGGGCTCGTCGCCGACCGCTTCCCCAAGCGACGGCTGCTGCAGGTCACCCAGCTGATGATGGCCGTGCCGGCCCTGCTGCTCGGGGTGCTCGCGGTCACCGGCGCGGCCCAGACCTGGCAGGTCTACGTGCTCGCGTTCGTGTTCGGCATCGGCACCGCGTTCGACGCCCCGGCGCGGCAGTCGTTCGTGAGCGAGATGGTCGACCCCGAGGACCTCACGAACGCGGTGGGGCTGAACAGCGCGTCGTTCAACGCCGCCCGGATCGTCGGTCCGGCGCTGGCGGGCTTCCTCATCGCCGCCGGCGGCGGCGGTGCCCGGGCCACCGGCTGGGTGATCATCGCCAACGGCCTCAGCTATGCGGCGGTGGTGCTGGCGCTGCAACGCATGCGGACCGCCGACCTCGACACGCCCGAGCCCGCGCAGCGCGGCCCCGGGATGATCCGCGACGGGCTGCGCTACGTCCGCAGCCGCCCGGACATCATGCTGGTGCTGGCCATCGTGTTCTTCGCAGGAACCTTCGGGCTGAACTTCCAGATGACCTCCGCGCTGATGGCCACCGACGTCTACGGCAAGGGCGCCAGCGAGTACGGCCTGCTGGGCACCACGATGGCCGTGGGCTCGCTCTCGGGTGCCCTGCTCGCCGCCCGTCGGGGGCGCCCGCGCTACCGCCTGGTGGTGCTGGCGGCCCTGGCCTTCGGCGGCTTCGAGATCCTGGCCGGGCTGGCGCCGACGTACCTCGCGTTCATGCTGTGGACCCCGGTGCTCGGTCTCACCGCGCTGACGATGATCACCGCGGCGAACGCGACCGTGCAGCTGAGCACGACCCCGATGATGCGCGGGCGCGTGATGGCGCTCTACATGATGATCTTCATGGGCGGCACGCCCGTGGGCGCGCCGATCATCGGCTGGATCGGCGAGGTGTTCGGCGCGCGCTGGACGTTGATCGGGGGCGGCCTCGGGACCGTGCTCGGCACCCTGCTTGCTGCCGCGGTCTTCAGTCGAAGCCAGGGCCTGCTCGACCCCGAGGTGAACGACCGCCCCCGGCTGCCCCGGCGGCAGCGCACGAGCGCCTCCCGCTGACCCGGGTCAGGCTCTCGACGCGAACCAGGGACGGTGCAGGTCCAGGAACCGCATGTCGTGCACCATCTCGTCCCACCGGCGCATCGAGTCGGCCGTGCGGCCCGTGGCCGGCATCGCCTTGGACTCGCCCTCCCGTGCCGCCGCCTCGTCGGTGAAGGCGACGGTCTCGGTGAAGGTGCCGTCCGGCTCGATGGCGAACGTCGAGCCGAGGATCTCCGGCCGCGCCTCGTGGAGCAGCGTCTCCATCTCGTGCATCCCCGCCTCGAGCGCGTCAGGGTCGTCGAGGCTGCCGCGGACGACCTGGACGAACCCGGCCTCGTCGGAGCCGCCGCCCATCATCAGCACCACCCGGTCGCAGTCGTGGAACTCCACGGGCCCGTCGAACAGGGCCTCCATCTCCGACCACCACGCCTGCTGCTCCGGCCGCTCGGCGTTGGCCTGCGCCGCCTCCCGCGACTCGAACCGGACTACGGACACGGCATCACCCTCGTCGGTGAAGCCGAAGGTGCCGCCCAGCCACCCGATCGCCCCGGGTGCGACGTCGGCGACCCACCGGTCGGTCATCGCCCGCAGCTCCTCCTGGCGGCTGCACCTGCCTTGGATCACCTGGATGAACATCGCGCCTCCTCCACTGGGCCGGATGGTTCCCCTCTCGCGACGTTAGGCCGGTGCCGGGGGAGGGGCCATGGACAGATCGGGCCGTGCGGGCCGCCCCCGATCGGGCCGCGTCAAAGGGGGCATGCCGGGGCGGCTCGGGCGTGGCGTCGCCGAGCCGGGCGGCTGCCGGCGCTCGTCGCAGCCGGCCCGCGCGCCCGAGCCCACCGGCCGGCCCGATCGGCGTGCACCGCGTCGATAAACTCGACCCCATGAACCCCCGCTACCGCCGCATGGTGATCCCGGGCGCCCTCCTCGGGCTGATCCTGATCGTGGTCGCCGCGGCGCTGGTCCGGGGCTGAGGCGACCGATGGCCACCGAACCGCTGCTGCGCGCCCTCGCCCGGCTCCGGGGACTGCTCCTCGACGACGCCACCCTGGTCCGGGCCGTCGCCTCGGGACGCCGCAAGGGCCAGGTGCCGCGCTGGCGCCGGGTGGAGCTGCGCTACGTCGACCTGAAGGCCGGCCGGCGCCTGTCGGTGACCGCGTACGACGACACCCAGGCGCACACCTCCAACCACGAGCCGGGCCCGGCCGCCCGGGACGCCGTCGACGCGCTCCTCGACGAGCCGTTCGGCAACTGGCACGTGGAGGTGCTGCGTGAGGGCGGTCAGGAGACCCACCAGCTGCGCGTCACCAAGCGGCTCGAGGCCATGGTGCACGTGTCCCGGCGCCGGCCGGACCCGGAGGCGGGGGCGGGCGACGCGGAGGCGGCCCCGCGGGAGCACGACCGGCGCAAGCCGCGGCTGCTGCCCGAGGACCACCCGGTCCTGCGCGCCATCGGGATCGCCGACGCGCAGGGACGGATCAAGCCCAGCCGGCAGGCGAAGTACCGCCAGGTCGAGGAGTTCCTGCGCAGCCTCGGGCCTGCGGTCGACGACGCGCTCGCCGCCGGCCGGCTGCGGACGCCCACCTCCGAGGAGCCGCTGCGCGTGGTCGACCTCGGCTGCGGAAACGCCTACCTGACCTTCGCCGCGCACGCGTGGCTGACCGGGGTGCGCGGCCTCCCGGTCCACGTGGTCGGCGTCGACGTCAAGGCGCAGTCGCGCGAGCACTCCACCGCGGTCGCCGAGGAGCTCGGCATCGCCGACACGATCACCTTCGTGCAGGGCGACATCGCCGCCGCGTCGCTCGACGGGGTCCTGCCGGCGCCGCCGGACGTCGTCCTCGCGCTGCACGCCTGCGACACCGCGACCGACGACGCGCTGGCCCGGGCGGTCGGCTGGGACGCCGCGCTGGTGCTCGCGGCGCCGTGCTGCCACCACGACGTCGCCGCCCAGCTGCGCCGCACGCCGGCCCCGGCGCCGTACTCCCTGCTGACCCGGCACGGCATCCTGCGCGAACGCTTCGCCGACACCCTCACCGACGCGGTCCGGGCGTCCGTGCTGCGGGTCGTGGGCTACCGCGTCGAGGTGATCGAGTTCGTGGAGAGCCGGCACACCCCGCGCAACACGCTGCTGCGGGCGGTGCGGACCGGCGCTCCCGCCCAGGACGAGGCGCGCGCGGAGCTGGCGGAGCTGACCGGCTCCTGGGGCGTGCAGCCCCGGCTCGCCGAGCTGTTGCACGACCGGTTGTGAGCGCCGTCGGCGGCGGGCTCGGGGCGGTGGCGGCGACGGGGCTGCTCGCGGCGTCGGCAGCGCTGCCCGTGACACCGCTCTTCCGCTTCGACGACCCCGACATCACCGAGTCGAGCGGCCTGGTGGACCGCGGGAGCGTCGTCTACACGATCAACGACTCCGGTGGCGGGCCGGTGCTCTACGCCGTCGACCCGGCCGACGGCGAGACGATCGGCACGACGACGTACTCCGACGACGGCGTCGCCGACGTCGAGGCGCTCGCCCCCGGCCCGGACGGCACCGTGTGGGTGGGCGACATCGGCGACAACCAGCGCGGCCGCGACTCGGTCGCGGTCTACCGCGTCACGCCCGGGCAGGGGGAGGCGCCCTCCTACGAGCTGACCTACCCCGACGGTCCGCGCGACGCCGAGACCCTGCTCGCCGACCCGCGCACCGGCCGGCTGTTCGTGGTGTCGAAGACGGTGTTCGGAGGAGTGGTGTACGCCGCCCCGAGGCGGCTCGACCCGGACCACCCGAACCGGCTGCGGCGGTTCGCCGACGTGCCCGGCTTCCTCACCGACGGCTCCTTCCTTCCCGACGGCAGGCACGTGCTGCTGCGGGGCTACGGCCGGGCGACGCTGTTCACGTTCCCGGCCTTCGGGGTCGTGGCGGGGTTCGCCCTGCCCGCGCAGGAGCAGGGGGAGGGGCTCTCGGTCGGCCCCGGCGGGCGGATCCTGATCAGCAGCGAGGGGACCGGGTCGCCGGTGCTCCAGGTGCGCCTGCCCCGGTCGGTGCGGCGCGACCTGACCGGCGCGGGGGACCGCTCGCCCACGTCCACGCCGACCCCGGCGCCCAGCGGCTCCAGCGACCCGCGCACGGAGCCGGCGCCGAGCGGGGGCGAGGTCACGCTGCCGGCGTGGGCCGGCGCGCTGCTGGCCGCGGCGGCCGCCGGCATCGCCGGCCTGACCGGGTGGTGGGTGGGGGCTCGCCGCCGGCGCTGACGCGGGCGCGGCATGGCCCGCGGCGTGCGGGGGTAACTCCGCCGCATGGTCCGGTTGCGCAGCGTCTCCCCGAACAGCAGAGGCTGGACCCGCCGGCGGGCGGGTCGGGGGTTCGTCTACCTCGACGCCGACGGCGCGCGCCTGCACGGCGAGGACGTCGACCGGATCAGGGCCCTGGTGATCCCGCCGGCGTGGGAGGACGTGTGGATCTGCCCCGCCCCCAACGGGCACATCCAGGCCGTGGGCGTCGACGCGGCCGGTCGCCGCCAGTACCTCTACCACCCCGAGTGGCGGGTCCGGCGCGACGCGATGAAGTTCGACCGGGTCGCCCAGGTCAGCCGCAAGCTGCCGGAGGTCCGGGCCTCGATCCTGGAGCACCTCTCCCTCGACGGCATGCCGCCCGAGCGCGCCGCGGCCACCGCGGTCCGGCTGCTGGACCTCGGCTACTTCCGGATCGGCAGCGACGCCTACGCCGACGCCCACGGCAGCTTCGGGCTGACCACCCTGGAGAAGCGGCACGTGCGCCGCCACGGCGACCAGCTCGTGTTCCGGTTCACCGGCAAGTCCGGCATCGAGCACCTGATCGAGATCGACGACCCGCTCGCGGTCTCGGCGGTGGAGACCATGCGCCGGCGCCGCGGCGGTGGCGACCGCCTGCTGGCCTACAAGAGCGGCATCTGGACGCCGCTCGACGCCGCGATGGTCAACGGCTACCTCCGCGAGAGCACCGGTGAGTCCATCACCGCCAAGGACTTCCGCACCTGGCACGCCACCGTGCTGGCGGCGGCGGCGCTCGCCGAGACCGACGAGCCGGGGGAGACCAAGGCCTCCCGCAAGCGGGCCGTGGCGGCGGCGATGCGGGAGGTCTCGACGTACCTCGGCAACACCCCCACGATCGCGCGCAACTCCTACGTCGACCCCCGGGTGGTCGACCTCTACGAGGACGGCGTCACGATCGGGTCGGTGCTGCGGCGCAGCTACGACTCGCCGGACGAGCGGCAGGTGGCCGTGGAGCGCGCGGTCAGCCGGATGCTGGACTCGGCTCCCGAGCAGCTGGGCCGCGCGGCCCGGCGAGGGCGACGGTGAGGGCCAGGACCGTCCCGGGGTCGTTGAGCCGGTCGCCGAAGAGCTCGCGCACCTGGCCCATCCGGTAGCGCACCGTCTGCGGGTGGACGTGCAGCGCCTCCGCGACGTCATCGCGGCGACCCTGGTGGAGCAGCCAGGCGTGCAGGGTCTCCGCGAGCCGCGCGGCGGTCCCGGGACGCAGCCCCTCCAGCGGCTCGAGCACCTGCGCCCGCAGGTCGGCCACCGCCTCGGGGTCCGCCGCGAGCACGAGTGCGGCGAGGTGCCGGTCGCAGTCGCACACGTCGGCGCCCTCCGGACCGAGCAGACCCAGCCGGCGGGCCCGCAGCGCCCGCAGGTACGACGAGCGGACGGCCGTCCACGGACGTGCCGGTCCGAGGTAGGCCTGCCGACCGCGCAGGCTGCGCAGCAGCGCCGGGCGGGCCGAGGCGTCGACGTCGGGCACCAGCAGCACCGCGACCTCGTTCTCGTCCTCCTCGTCGAGGTCGGGCAGGTCCTCCTCGGGCCGCAGCGTGTCCGGGTGCAGCCCGGCGAGCACGCCCCGGGTCCGGGCGGTGGGGAGCACCACCGCGGTGAGAGTACGCGGTGGGTCCCAGTCCGCCCGCTCGGCGGCCGCGGCGAGCTGGTCGGCCGCCGCCCCCGCCAGCAGCGAGCCGCCCAGCCGCTGCAGGTAGCGGTGGCGGACCCGGCCGGTGGTGGCCAGCTCGTCGGTGTGGCCGGCGACGCTCGCCGCGGAGAGCTCGTCGATGTAGGCGAAGACGAGCTCGGCGAAGGAGGCCAGCGTGGCGGCGTCGACACCGGCGTCGACGGCGATGGTCGAGAGCTCGCGCCACGAGACCCGCGCGCCCACCCGGTAGGCGGAGAGCAGGGCGTCCATGCTGCGGCCGCTGCGAGCCTCCCCGCGGCCCAGCGCATAGGCGCCCTCCAGTGCCGGGGCGAGCGGGGTGCCCGCGTCGGTCCCGCGCGGACGGGCGGCCAGGCTCAGGAACCCGCCGAGCGCGAGCTCCACCGCCTCCTCGATGTTGGTGCCCATGGCCCCCGACAATGCGCCGGCGTAGCTGGGCACCCCGACGATCACGGCTCGGACCGTGTGCCCGGCCACCTCGGCCAGCCGGGAGCGGAGCAGCTCGGTGGTGGCCTCGTCGAGCTCGAGCTCGCCATGTCCGCGGGCGTGGCGCCTGGCGCGGGGACCGGCGCCGGGGCGGTCGGTTCCGGTCGGGTCCGGGGCTGCCGGACTGGCCGGGGGACGCCGAGAAGGCATTGTTCTCTCCGAACAAGATGAGGAGACGAATTCACGTCATTCGGTCATGATCTTACCCCCGAAGTCCAGGCACACTGGTGTCATGGCTTCCCTCGTGCACGACTCCGGCTCGCCGGACCGGCGCCGCAGCCTGCGGGAGCGGGTCTGGAAGGTCGCCGCCGCGGCGACCCATCCCCGCGACCCCGCGGACTACCTCGACATGATCCGGCCGCTGCGCCGGGGTGCGGACCTGCGCGCGCGCGTCGTGGCGGTCCGCCCCGAGACCGCCGACGCGGTCACCGTGGTGCTGAGGCCCGGAGCGGACTGGCGGGGCCACCTGCCCGGGCAGTACGTCCGCGTCGGCCTGGACGTCGACGGCGTCCGGCTGTGGCGCTCCTACTCCCTGACCTCGGCTCCGGACGCGCCCGACGGTCTGGTCACGATCACCGCGCGGGCCGTGCCGGGCGGCGCGGTCAGCTCGCACCTGCGGCAGCGGCTGAAGCCCGGCCAGCTGGTGCACCTGGACCAGGCCTGCGGTGACTTCGTGCTCCCCGACCCGGCGCCGGCCAAGGTCCTCTTCGTCACCGGCGGCAGCGGCATCACCCCGGTGATGGGCATGCTCCGCGCCGGCCTCGACCGGTTGCACGACGTGGTGCTGGTGCACTCCGAGACGCGTGCCGACGAGGTGATCTTCGGCGCCGAGCTGCGCGCGCTCGCGCAGGCCGGCCGGCTCCGGCTGGTCGAGCAGCACACCGACTCGGCCGGCCGCCTCGACGTCGCCGCGCTGACCGCGATGGTGCCCGACCTCGCCGAGCGCGAGACCTGGGCCTGCGGGCCGGCCGGGCTGCTCGACGCGATCGAGGAGCACTGGGCCGGGCCGGGCCTCACCGACCGCCTGCACACCGAGCGCTTCCGGGCTCAGCAGGTGGAGCCCGGTGAGGGCGGCACCGTCCGGTTCACCGGCAGCGGCACCGAGCTGGAGGTCGACGGCGCGACGCCGATCCTCGACGCCGGCGAGGCGGCCGGCGTGCTCATGCCCTCGGGCTGCCGGATGGGCATCTGCTACTCCTGCGTGCTCCCGCTGCGCGAGGGTGCGGTGCGGGACCTGCGCAGCGGCGACGTGACCACCGCCGCACCGGGCGACGGCGTGCTGGTGCAGACCTGCATCTCGGCCGCCGCCGGCGCCTGCGACATCGACCTCTGACCCCTGATCGAAGCGCCGGGACGCCGTCCCGGCTCCGGAAGGAGCACCCATGACCGTGCTGCAGAAGAAGACCCAGAACCCGATCGCGCACCTGACACCTGCGGACATCGAGGAGATCGGGCGGCGGCTCGACGCGATCCGCGCCGAGGTGATCGAGTCCCGCGGCGAGCGGGACGCGGCGTACATCCGACGCGTGATCAAGGCCCAGCGGGGCCTGGAGATGGGCAGCCGGGCGGTGCTGCTGGTCTCGCTGCTCCCGCCGGCCTGGGTGCTCGGCACCGCGGGCCTGGCCGTGGCCAAGATCCTGGAGAACATGGAGATCGGCCACAACGTCATGCACGGCCAGTGGGACTGGATGCGCGACCCGAAGATCCACTCGACGTCGTGGGAGTGGGACAACGCCTCGCCCTCCGAGCAGTGGAAGCACTCGCACAACGAGCTGCACCACACGTACACGAACGTGATCGGCCGCGACAACGACCTCGGCTACGGGATCATGCGCGTCGACGAGGACCAGAGGTGGTACCCCCTCTACCTGGCCCAGCCGCTGTGGAACTTCCTCAACGCCTGCTTCTTCGAGTACGGCATCGCCGCCTACGACCTCGAGCTCGGACGCAACCTGCGCAGCGAGAAGCGTCGCTCGAGCCCGGAGTTCAAGGCACGCAGCAAGCAGGTCCTGAAGAAGATCCGCGGCCAGGTCCTCAAGGACTACGTGGTGCACCCGGCGCTGTCGGGCCCCTCGTTCCTGCCCACGGCCGCGGCCAACGCCACGGCGAACCTGGTCCGCAACCTGTGGACCCACTCGGTCATCATGTGCGGTCACTTCCCCGAGGGCGTGGAGACCTTCGAGCGGCGCTCGATCGAGGGCGAGACCCGCGGCGAGTGGTACGTGCGCCAGATGCTCGGCTCCGCCAACATCTCCGGCAGCAAGGCGCTGCACATCATGACCGGGAACCTGAGCTACCAGATCGAGCACCACCTGTTCCCGGACCTGCCGAGCAACCGCTACCACGAGATCGCGCCGAAGATCGAGGCGCTCTTCGAGGAGTACGGCCTGCGCTACACCACCGGGCCGCTGCCCAAGCAGGTCGGGTCCGCGTGGGCCAAGGTGTGCCGGCTCGCCCTGCCCAACGGCTTCGTCGAGGACGCCTCGCGCAAGCTGCGGCGCAGGGCCGGCGCTCCCGTCGCCGCGCTGACCGCGGTCGCCGGCGCCGGGCGCGGGCAGCGGCAGAGCGAGGCCGACGCGGCCTGAGCAGCCGACACGACGGATGGGTCGGGCGGCGCGGAGACGATGAGAAGTCTCCCGCTGCACCGGCCCCCTGACAGCGGGAGAAGGTCCTCAGGTCGTCGCGTCCCGGGGTGGTGCGCAATGGCTCGATGACGCCAGGGCGCCCACCCCTCCCCGCCGTTAGCGTTGACCGGGGAGGGCGCTGACATGGGTGCGGTGCGGGCGACGCAGACGTGGGCAGCCACCCCACGCCCGGCCCGGCTGCTGGCCCTCGCCGGCTACCTCCTCGCCCTGCTCTGCTACGTACGGTTCGTCGGGCTGCCCAAGCAGACCCTCGTCGGGTTCGTGTGGATCTGGCTGGCCACGGTGGCCTGGAACGCCCGGGCGCCGTGGCGCGCGCACGTGGCGTTCCCCCGGGACTGGTGGCCGGCGCTGGTGGTGCTCACCCTCTACGTCTACAGCCGCGGCGTCGCCGACCAGCTCGGTTTCACCACGGTCCACGTGCGCGAGCCGATCGAGGTCGACCGGTGGATCTTCGGCGGCACACTGCCGACCGTGTGGCTGCAGCGGCACCTGTGCGGCGACCCGTGCGTGAGCACCATGTCGCCGCAGTGGTACGACGTGGCGCTGACCACCGTCTACTACTCGTTCTTCTTCGTCCCGGTGCTGGTGGCGTCGGTGCTGTGGCTGCGCAACCGCCCCGCCTGGGTCGACTTCATGCGCCGCTACCTGTCGCTGAACCTGCTCGGCCTGGTCGTCTACGTCACCTACCCGATGGCCCCGCCGTGGATGGCCGTGGAGAGGGGGCTGGTTCCCGCCGGAGTCGACCGGATCACCAGCCGCGGGTGGTACGACCTCGGCGAGACCGGCGTCCACCAGTCGGTCTCGACGCTGACGAACCAGGTGGCTGCGATGCCCTCGCTGCACGCAGCGGTGGCGCTGCTGGCCGCGGCGTACGGCGTCGGCCGGCTGCGCAGCCCCTGGCGCTGGCTGCTGCTGCTCTACCCGCTGGCGATGGGGGTGGCGCTGGTCTACTACGCCGAGCACTACGTCGTCGACGTCCTCGCCGGCTACGCCGCCACCGGCATCGTGCTGGTCGGCTGGGCGGTCTGGGAGCGGGGCCGGGACCCGGCGGCGCCCTCCTCGACCGGACGACGGGCGCGCGTGCGTCCCGTCCCGGTGCCGGTCCTCCCGCCGCCCCGCGCGCACCCGAGGGACTCCCAGGTCCCGGCGCCCCGGACTGCGTAAGGACGCTCCCCGGCGGGTACACGCCGGGTCATGACGGCACCAGGACAAGAGCCCGACGAGGTCATGACCGCCACTCCCGACGGGGAGGACCACAGCCAGGACACCGGCGAGACCGCAGCCGACGAGGTCGCCGAGGCGACCCGCGAGCCGGACCTCAACGCGGTGGGCGACAACCACATGCCCGACGACCTGCGCGAGGCCGAGCGCGAGTCCGGCGAGGAGTCACGCGATCGCGCCGCCCAGGCCCGCGGTGACCGAACCGGCGACTGAGCCGCCGGGCCCGCCGGCCCTCAGCCCAGCCGCTCGACCACGTGGTCGATGCAGACCGTGAGGGCCTCGACGTCGGCGGGGTCGACCGCCGGGAACATCGCCACCCGGAGCTGGTTGCGGCCGAGCTTGCGGTAGGGCTCGACGTCGACGATCCCGTTGGCGCGCAGCGTGGCCGCGACGGCCGCCGCGTCGATCGAGTCGTCGAGGTCGATGGTCCCGATGACCAGGGACCGCTCGTCGGGCTCGGCGACGTACGGCGTCGTCCAGGCGGTCTTGTCCGCCCAGGTGTAGAGCCGCGACGAGCTGTCGGAGGTGCGGGAGACGGCGAAGTCGAGCCCGCCCTGGCCGTTGAGCCAGTCCAGCTGCTCGGCCATCAGGAACAGCGTCGCCACCGACGGGGTGTTGTAGGTCTGGTTCTTCAGCGAGTTGTCGATGGCGGTCGGCAGGTCGAGGAACGCCGGCACCCAGCGGTCGGTGGCGGCCAGCTCGGCGGCACGGTCCAGCGCGGCCGGCGACATGACCGCGATCCACAAGCCGCCGTCGGAGGCGAAGTTCTTCTGCGGCGCGAAGTAGTAGGCGTCGACCTCGGAGATGTCGACCGGAAGGCCGCCGGCGCCGGACGTGGCGTCGACGAGCAGGAGCGCCCCGTCGTCCGCGCCCTCGACGCGGCGCACCGGGGCCATCACGCCGGTGGAGGTCTCGTTGTGCGCCCACGCGTAGACGTCGACGCCCGCCTCCGCCCGCGGCGACGGGCGGGTGCCGGGCGCCGAGGCGACCACCGTCGGCTCGCCCAGGAACGGCGCCGTCTGCGCGGCCTTGGCGAACTTCGCGGAGAACTCGCCGAACGAGAGGTGCTGGCTGCGCTCGCGGATCAGGCCGAACGTGGCGATGTCCCAGAAGGCGGTGGCGCCGCCGTTGCCGAGCACCACCTCGTAGCCGTCGGGCAGCCCGAACAGCGCGGAGAGACCCTCGCGGACGCGGCCGACCAGGTTCTTCACCGGCGCCTGGCGGTGCGAGGTGCCCATCAGCGAGGTGCCGGTCGCGGCCAGCGCCTCGAGCGAGGCCACCCGCACCTTCGAGGGGCCGGCGCCGAAGCGGCCGTCGCGGGGCTTGAGCTCGTCGGGGATGGTGATCGGTTCGGTCACGGCAGGTTCCTCGTCGGACAATCGCTGGGATCTTCGATGACGGTGACCTGACTCCGTTGTCAGAGCGTTGCTGTCGCCTATTCTGTCACCCGCGACCGAGCGGACGAGACGAGGGGACGCAACCATGAGCACCACCGGACCGTCCCGCACGTCGCCGGCGTGAGGACGGGGGTGCCGCGCATCGAGCAGGTCGGGTTCCGCGACGCCGACGCGCAGGCTCTGGTCGCCGAGGTGCAGGCCGAGTACGTCGTCCGGTACGGCAGCCCCGACGACACCCCGATGGACGAGTCGGTGTTCGACCCGCCGGCGGGCGCCTTCTTCGTCGGCTACGTCGGCGAGGTGCCGCTGGCGATGGGCGGCTGGCGGCTGCGCCCCGACGTGGTCCGCCTCGGCGGCGGTCGCAGCGCCGAGATCAAGCGGATGTACGTCGCCCCCGGCGGCCGCCGGAGCGGTCTCGCGCGACGGATGCTCGCCCACCTCGAAGCCACCGCCGCGACCGCCGGGGCGGAGGTCATGGTGCTCGAGACCGGCATCGCGCAGCCGGAGGCGATCGCACTCTACGAGTCCTCCGGCTACGCGCAGGTCGAGAAGTTCGGCCACTACGCGTGGTCGCCGAAGTCGCGCTGCTACGGCAAGCGGCTCTGACCCGCTCAGGTGACCAGGTTGCGCTGGGCGTACTGCGGCCGGGCGAACTCGTCGCCGTCGAGCACGGCCACGAGGGCCGCCACGGCGTCGTGGACGTCGGCATGGGTGAGGTAGAGCGGGGCGAACCCGAACCGGGCGACGTCGGGAGTGCGGAAGTCGCCGACCACGCCCCGCTCGATGAGCGCCTGCACCACGCCGTACGCCTCCGGGTGCCGCAGCGAGACCTGGCTGCCGCGGTCCGCGGCCGTGCGCGGCGTCACCACCGGCGCGCGGTCGCCGAGCCGCTCGTCGACCAGCTCGATGAAGAAGCCGGTGAGCGACTCCGAGTGGGCGCGGAGAGCGGCGAGGTCGACGTCGTCGAACACCTCCAGCGCGGCGTCCAGCGCCGTCAGCGACAGCACCGGCGGGGTTCCCGTCGCGAGCCGGGCGGCGCCGGGCGCCGGCGCGAAGTCGCGCTCCATCGCGAACGGGTGGGCGTGGCCCATCCAGCCGCTGATCGGCTGCTGCAGCCGGTCGTGGTGACGCGGCGCCACGTAGGCGAAGGCCGGCGCGCCAGGGCCGCCGTTGAGGTACTTGTAGCCGCAGCCGACCGCCAGGTCGGCGTCGATTCCGGTCAGGTCCACGGGCATCGCGCCGGTGGTGTGGCACAGGTCCCAGCAGACCAGCGCCCCGGCGGCGTGGGCGGCCGCGGTCAGCGCCGCCATGTCGTAGCGGGCACCGGTCCGGAACTCCACGTGGGTCAGGGCGAGGACGGCGACGTCGTCGTCGAGCGCGGCCGCCGGGTCGGCCGGGTCGCACCAGCGCAGCTCCACGTCGAGCAGGTCCGCGATCCCGGCGGCGACGTACCCGTCGGTGGGGAACGTGCTGGGCTCGAGCACCATCACCCGCCGTCCCGGCCGCAGCCGCAGCGCGGCGACCAGCAGCTTGAACAGCAGCACGCTGGTGGAGTCGCCGACGTGCACGGAGCCGGCGTCGGCTCCCACGAGCCGCGCGATCCGCGCGCCGATCCGGCGCGGCAGGTTGATCCAGTCCGCGTCGTTCCACGAGCCGATCAGCCCGTGCCCCCACTCGTCGGTGACCGCGCGGGCGACCCGCTCGGCGACGCCGCGGGGGAGCGGGCCCAGCGAGTTGCCGTCCAGGTAGACGAGGCCGTCCGGCAGCGAGAACCGGTCGCGGCGGCTCCGGAACGGCGACGCCGCGTCGCGCGCCAGCGCCTCGTCGCGGCCGGTGGGGGAGGTCACGGTGCCGACCCTAGGGGGTGCCCGGGGTGGGCCCGGTGCGGGGTCGGTGCAGCTCGAGCAGCCGGTCGCCGGCGCGGAGCAGGAGAGAGTGGAACTGGGCGTCGGTCATGTCCGCCCGGGGGCCCGGTGCGAAGGTGATCTGGGCGACCGTCGCGCCGACCCGGACGAAGCCCACCCGGAAGCGGACCGCCGCCCGCTCCGAGACCTCGGTGGTGACCCGCCAGATCGACCACCGGCTCGCGCCCCGTCGCCCGGAGCCGGCGTCGGTCACGGTGGCCGCCAGGTTGCGGTCCTCGCACCCGCGGACCTGCTTGCGGACGCCGGCAAGGAAGCGCTGCGCCTGCTTCACGTCGGCGAACACGCCGTAGCTCTCCGAGAGCCCGAACTGCGCCGGCAGCCTGGCCTGCGGGATCAGGAAGACGCGCGCCCGGGTCCGCCGCGCGCCCTGGGCCGCGAAGTTGGCCCGGTCGCAGGTGGTCATCGACGGGTTCGGCCGCGCCGGGCGCGCCCGGGTGCCCACCCAGGGCTTCTCGATCCGGCCCACGGGAGGCAGGTCGGCGACCGCGAGCAGCCCCTCCTCCTCGCCGGAGGGAGGCGGCGGCACCACCTGGAACTCCGGAGTCTTCGCGCAGGTCGCCGACCGGCTGCGCCCGCACAGCATGGACACCGAGTCGGCGAGGGACTGGGTGATCTGCTGCGGCGGCGGGGGGCGCAGGCCGACCGCGCGGGAGACGGTCGTCGTGGTCACGTCGCCGGTGCGGGCCACCGCGACGGAGTACGTCGTGACCGGGCGGTCCCAGACCCGCATCATCAGGACGGCCGCGCTGTCGCCGATGTTGTCGACGCGGTAGGCCTCGAGCAGCTGCAGCCGGGCCACCCGGCAGCCGGCGTACCAGCCGAGCGTCGTGCGGAAGGTCTCGCGGGCCTGGGCGACCGACGCGGACACCTCGACGGTCTGGATCGCGGAGCGGCGCCGGCCCGGCGTCGTGAACGTGCGCACGATCGCGGTGATCCCGGCGGGGTCCGCGAAGCGGCTCTGCTGGCACACCGTGTTGATGCCGCTGCCCCGGGTGTTGTCGTGGGTGGAGGCGACCTGCCAGGGCAGCTCCATGCCGAGTCGCGAGATCTGGTCCTGGTCGAGCAGGTCGTCGGCCGTGGGGAGATCGGGCTCGAGCGCCTGCTCGGCGCCCTCCAGCTCGGCGCCGTCCTGCGCGTCGGCGGTCTCCTCGGCGTCGGCGGGCTCCTGCGCGTCGTCGCCGTGCTGCGTGGTGCCGGCGGCCACCGAGGCGGCGCGGGCGCCCTCCGGCTCGTAGACGGCCACACCGCTGCCGACCACGAGCGCGACCGCGGCCAGCACGGCGGCCGCGGTGTGGACCTGCCGGCGCTTGCGACCCGCCCGGCGGATGACCGAGCCCCGCGGCAGCCTGACCGCGTCCAGGGCCTCGTCCAGGGCGAGCAGGCGCACCCGCAGCGCCGTCGAGTCGGTCGCGAGCCGCGTGGCCAGTGCCGCGGTGGCGACCTGCAGCTGCTGCTCGGCGAGGTGCTCGGTGATGCCGAGCTCGCGGGCGGCCAGGGGCAGCGGCACACCGGCGAGCTGGACCAGGATGAGCACCCGGCGCTGGGTGGTCGACAGCTTCGAGAGCCCCTCGAGCACGGCGACGTTCTCGGGTGCCAGGCCCTTGGTGCGGTGCCAGATCCGGCCGGCGTGCCGGCGCTGCGCGTGCCTCCACGCCAGCTGTCGGACCCAGGCGACGCGGTCCACGAGGGGCGCCACCTTGCGCCAGTGGTGCCAGGCGGCGACGTAGGCGTCGCGGACCGCTGCCTGGGCCGCCGCGAGGTCGCCGGTCAGCGCGAACGCCTGGTGCAGCAGGTGGCGCCGGGTCGAGGCGTAGAAGGAGTCGAACGTCTCCTCCGCGTGCATGGCTCGCTCTCCGTGCAGTCAGGGGCAGTCAGGGGCAGTCAGGGGCAGTCGGGGGCAGTCGGGGGCAGTCGGGGGTCGGTCGGGGTAACCCCACCACGGTACGGGCTCGCCCCGTGGCGGTCGAACCGGCGTGGGAGCCCCACGGCGGGGACCGTGTCGAGGATCATGGCCGGTGATGACCGACCTGCTCTCCCGCCCCCGGAGCCCCTCGACCGCTGCAGCGGAGCCGGTCCGCCGCCCGCTGTGGATGACGGCCGGCATCGCAGGGGTCGCTGCCTCCGTCGGCGTGCTCCTCGGCTGCATGGCGCTCGCGCTGGTCGGCTGGTTCGCCTCCGACGCCGGCGCCCACGGCGACACTCGCGACGCGATCCGGGTCGGCGCCGACGCGTGGCTGCTCGGTCACGGTGCCGGACTCGCTCTCGGCGCGGCCACCGTCACCCTGGTGCCGCTGGGGCTCACCGCCCTGTGCGGCTACGTCACCTACCGGCTCGCCCGGTGGGCAGCGCTCACCTCGGAGGGCGGCGACCCGCTCGCCACCGGACTGGGCGCGGTGGTGCTCTCCGGCGTGTACGCCGTCGTGGCCCTCCTCACCTCCGTCCTCGCCGCGACCCCCGCCGCCCAGCCGTCCCTGGGACGCGCGTTCGTCGGGGGCGCCCTCGTCGGCCTGCTCGCCGGTGGCGCCGGGCTGCTCGCCGGCTCGCCGGACCGGCACGCCGTCCTGGACCGGGTGCCCCCGACGCTCCGGGCAGTGGCCGGCGGTGCCCTCGCCTGCGCGCTGCTGCTGCTCGCCGCCGGGTCGGCGCTGGTGGTCACCCGGCTGCTGCTGCACCTCGGCTCGGCGGCCAACGTGCTCTCCCTGCTGCACGCCGACGCGGCCGGCGGGGCGCTCTACACCGCCGTCGTGGCGGGGGTCGCCCCCAACGCCTCGCTCCTCGGTGCCGCCTACCTGCTCGGTCCGGGCTTCGCCGTCGGCACCGGCACGGTCGTCGCGCCGGGTGCGGTCGTGCTCGGGCCGGTGCCCGCCTTCCCGCTGCTCGCCGCCTTGCCCCAGCCGGGTCCCGGCCCTGCTTGGGCGACCGGCCTCACCGCCGTACCGGTGCTCGCCGGGGCCCTCGCCGCGGCCCTCGTGGCGCGACGGCACCCGGTGTCCCGCTGGGTCGTCGCGGTGCTGCGCAGTGGGGCCGTCGGGCTCGCCGGCGCACTGCTCTCGTGGCTGCTGGTCCTCGCCGCCGGCGGCTCCGTCGGTCCGGGCCGGATGTCCCTGGTCGGCGCCCCCGCCGCACAGGTCCTCGTCGCCGCCGGGGTGACGATGACCCTGGGTGCGCTGCTGGGTGGGCCGGCCGCGACGTGGTGGCTGCGCCGTGCCGCGGACACGGGGGAGGACCTGCCCGGGTCGGAGGACCCCGACCGCGAGGACACCGTCGTCCTCTGAGAAGCCCTATGTCAAGCCGCCTCGGTCTGCTGGGCGAGGACGCGTTTGAGTGCGCGGTGGGTTTCGGGGTCGTAAGCGAGGTCGTCTTGCCAGCAGTGCCAGATGACGTGCAGCCAGGCTCGGGCGAGGATGCGGATGGCGTGGGCGTGGTCGTGGCCACGGGCTCGTGCCCGGTCGTAGAGGTCGGCGGCCCAGGGGTTGGCATCTCGGCTGCCGTTGGCGAAGTCGGTGACGGCGTCGCGCAGCTGCTTGTCGCAGGCCCAGCGGAATCCGACTGCGCGGAGCTTTCCGGACTGCCGCGTCGAGGGCGCGGCGCCGGCCAGACAGGTCAGCGACTCGGGCGTGGGGAAACGGGCACGGCAGTCGCCGATCTCGGCCAGCAGCCGTGCGGCGCGCACCCGACCGGATCGGGGAAGGCTGGTGAAGATGTGGGCGTCGGCGTGCGCGGTGAGCTGGCGGTCGATCTGGGCCGAGAGCGTCTTGATCTGCTCGAGCAGGGTTCGCAGCAGCGCGACGTAGCCGGCGGTGATGGCCGCCTGGCTGGTGGCGTGGACGCCGGTGGCCCCACGGGGTGCGTCCAGCAGCCGCTGGTGCAGCACCTCGGGGTCGGTGCGGCCGGAGTAGCCCTGCTTGGCCAGCCAGTCGCTCAGGCGTTTGGGTGTGAGCCAGTCGGCGCGGTCTTGGGTGTCGAAGCGGGTCAGGAACGCCAGGGTGATCTCGGAGTCGATGTCGGCGAACAGTCCGATGGCGCCGGGGAAGACGTTACGCAGGTGGGCACGGAGCTGGTTGGCCGCGGCGACGCGGTGCTTGACCAGGTCCTTGCGGGCGCGGCAGGACCGGCGCAGCGCGATGGTGGCTTCGGTGTCAGGGACCAGCGGTCGGAGTCGGGCGCGGTCGGTGCGCAGGGTGTCGGCCAGGACGTAGGCGTCGAACCGGTCGTCCTTGTTGCCGGCCGACCCGTAGCGGCTGCGCAGGTTCTTGACCTGGTTCGGAGAGATCACCACCACGGTCAGTTCGGCGTCGAGCAGCGCGTCGATCACGGGGCCGTCGGGGCGCTCGATCGCGACCTCTGCGACTCCGTGACGACCCAGGAACGCGGTCAGATCACGCAGACCGGCGATGGTGTGCTCGACCATCGTGGCGGCGACCTTGCGGCCGCGGCAGTCGACGATGCATACAGCGTGGTCGTCGCGGGCCCAGTCGATGCCCGCGGTCACGTCGTTGGGGGCGACCTCGGGCAGGACCAGAGGACGTTCACTACTCACGGTGTTGCTGGCAGACTTCACGTCAGCCTCCTCGCTGCTAGACCCAGTGGGGAGGCACCCACTTCTTCAGGTGTCGTTGGTGCCGGGACGTGTCTGCCGGTTCGCTCACTGATCGGCGCTCGCAGCCAGTCGTCCCGGCCTTGGCGCACAGCCCTATCGACGGTCCACACGTCCCGGGCAACCACCAGGTCCTGCAGATCTCAGAGTGGACGTCCTCGGCGTCAAGCGAGCAGGGCAGTGACCTGGCGGCACCCGGGGTGCATCAAGGCCCTATCGGAGAGCCTCAACACAAGGATGGTGGCGCAGTGAGCCGGGTCGGCCGCGGGCTCGCTACCCTGAGCCCGTGCCGAGCCCCCAGAACCCGCCGACCGAGGGTCGTCCCGCGCGCCTGGTCGTCCTCGTCTCCGGGGCCGGCACCAACCTGCAGGCGCTGCTCGACGCAGGTGCCGACCCCTCCTACGGCGCCGAGGTGGTCGCCGTCGGCGCGGACCGGGACGGGATCGAGGGTCTGGCCCGCGCCACCCGCGCCGGCGTGCCGACCTTCGTGCACCGGGTCAAGGACCACGGGTCGCGGGAGGAGTGGGACGCCGCGCTCACCGGTTCGTGCGCCGCCCACCAGCCGGACCTCGTCGTCCTGGCCGGCTTCATGAAGCTCACCGGGCCGGCGTTCCTGGCGCGGTTCGGCGGCCGCTGCGTGAACACCCATCCCGCGCTGTCGCCGTCGTTCCCGGGCATGCACGGCCCGGCAGACGCCCTCGCCTACGGGGTCAAGGTCACTGGCGCGACGCTGTTCCTCGTCGACGCCGGCGTGGACACCGGACCGATCGTCGACCAGGTCGCCGTGCGCGTCGAGGACGACGACGACGTGGAGACGCTGCACGAGCGGATCAAGGTCGCCGAGCGGGCGATGCTGGTCGACGTGGTCGGCCGGATGGCGCGCGAGGGCTGGACGGTCACCGACCGCACGGTGCGGTTCGGTGGGCATTTCGGCTGACGGCCGTCTCCACTAGAGTGAGGGCACACGACTGGCGCAGGTGGGTCAACCACCAGGGAGTGAAGTCGAGCGCATCGAACGCCTGGGTGCCCTCATCGACGAGATGAGGAGTGCGATCGCAGTGACCACCCAGCACGAGCAGTCGGGCCAGCCCGGGCAGTCGGCACAGTCGGGGGCGCAGGAGCGACGGCCGGTCCGTCGGGCGCTGGTGTCGGTCTACGACAAGGCCGGTCTCGAGGAGCTCGCCCGGGGCCTGCACGAGGCCGGTGTCGCACTGGTCTCGACCGGCTCCACCGCGGCGCGGATCGCCGACGCCGGCGTACCGGTGACGAAGGTGGAGGAGCTCACCGGCTTCCCCGAGTGCCTCGACGGCCGGGTCAAGACGCTGCACCCGAAGGTGCACGCGGGCATCCTCGCCGACCTGCGGCTGGAGTCGCACCGCGAGCAGCTCGCCGGGCTCGGCGTGGAGCCGTTCGACCTCGTCGTGTCGAACCTGTACCCGTTCACCGACACCGTCGTCTCCGGCGCCACGCCCGACGAGTGCGTCGAGCAGATCGACATCGGCGGCCCGTCGATGGTCCGGGCGGCCGCCAAGAACCACCCGAGCGTCGCGATCGTGACCGACCCGGGTGCCTACGCCGCGGTCCTCGAGGCGGTCCGCGCCGGCGGCTTCACGCTCGCGCAGCGGCAGCGGCTCGCGGCCGAGGCGTTCGCGCACACGGCGACGTACGACGTGGCCGTCGCCTCGTGGATGGGCAGCGTGCTCACCGACACCAGCGAGGGCTCCGGCTTCCCGGCCTGGATCGGCGCCACCTGGGACAAGCAGTCGGTGCTGCGCTACGGGGAGAACCCCCACCAGCGCGCCGCGGTCTACGCCAGCGGCTTCGTCGCGGAGCCGGGGCTCGCCCAGGCCGAGCAGCTGCACGGCAAGGAGATGTCCTACAACAACTACGTCGACGCGGACGCGGCACGCCGGGCGGCGTACGACTTCACCGAGCCCGCCGTCGCGGTCATCAAGCACGCCAACCCGTGCGGGATCGCGGTGGCCGGTGCCGACAGCGCCGACCCGATCGCCGAGGCGCACCGCAAGGCGCACGCGTGCGACCCCGTCTCGGCGTTCGGCGGGGTGATCGCCACGAACGTGCCCGTGTCGGTGCAGATGGCCGAGCAGGTGGCCGAGGTGTTCACCGAGGTCATCGTCGCGCCCGGCTACGACGAGGGCGCGGTCGAGGTGCTGGCCGCCAAGAAGAACCTCCGGATCCTCGTCTGCCCGCCCGCCGACAACCGCGGTCTCGAGACGCGGGCGATCTCCGGCGGGCTGCTGGTGCAGGCCACCGACGCCGTCGACGCGGACGGCGACGACCCGTCGACCTGGACGCTGGCCACCGGCGAGGCGCTGTCCGGCGCCGAGCTCGCCGACCTGGCCTTCGCCTGGCGGGCCTGCCGGTCGGTGAAGTCCAACGCGATCCTGCTCGCGCGCGACGGTGCGTCCGTCGGCGTCGGGATGGGCCAGGTCAACCGGGTCGACTCCTGCCGGCTCGCCGTCGAGCGGGCGGGGGAGCGGGCGGCAGGCGCCTATGCCGCCTCCGACGCGTTCTTCCCCTTCGCCGACGGGGCGCAGGTGCTCCTCGACGCGGGCGTGCGCGCGATCGTGCAGCCGGGCGGCTCCAAGCGCGACGACGAGGTGATCGAGGCCGCGCGGGCGGCCGGCGTCACGATGTACCTCACCGGCACCCGGCACTTCTTCCACTGACCTCTCCGGCCTTGCCTGCCGCAGCCCCCGACGACGAAGTGGAAGGATGACGACGTGACCGCGCAGATCCTGGACGGCAAGAAGGCCGCGGCCGACATCAAGGCCGAGCTGACCGAGCGCGTGGCGAAGCTGCGCGAGCAGGGGGTGGTCCCGGGCCTCGGCACGGTGCTCGTCGGCGACGACCCCGGCAGCAGGTGGTACGTCAACGGCAAGCACAAGGACTGCGCCGAGGTCGGCATCACCTCGATCCGCGTGGACCTGCCCGAGAGCGCCACCCAGGCGGAGGTCGAGGCCGCCGTCGCCGGGCTCAACGACGACCCGGCCTGCACCGGGTACATCGTCCAGCTGCCGCTGCCCCGGCACATGGAGGAGAACGCGATCCTCGGGCAGGTCGACCCGGCCAAGGACGCCGACGGGCTGCACCCGACGAACCTCGGCTGGCTCGTGCTCGGCAAGCCCGCCCCGCTGCCGTGCACGCCGCACGGCATCGTCGAGCTGCTGCGCCGCAACGACGTCCCCATCGCCGGGGCCGAGGTGGTGGTGATCGGTCGCGGGGTGACCGTCGGCCGCCCGCTCGGGCTGCTGCTCACCCGGCGCAGCGAGAACGCGACGGTCACGCTGTGCCACACCGGCACGCGCGACCTGGCCCGGCACACCCGCGACGCCGACGTCGTGGTGGCCGCGGCCGGCGTGCCTGGAATCGTCACCGGCGAGATGGTCAAGCCCGGTGCGGCGTTGCTCGACGTGGGCGTGTCCCGTGTCGACGGCAAGCTCGCCGGAGACCTCGCGCCGGACGTCCGCGCCGTAGCCGGCTGGGTCTCGCCCAACCCCGGCGGCGTGGGGCCGATGACGCGCGCGATGCTGCTGTCCAACATCGTGGAGGCGGCCGAGCAGTCCCTCGCCGCACCGGCTGCTTCGTGACGACGCCGGTGACCCAGGAGCCACCCCGGCGCCACCCGCAGACCATCGGCGGTGTGGTCTTCCTGTGCGTCGTGGCCATGACCGGGGTCGGGCTCGGCCTGGTCATCGCCGGTCCCTGGCGCGCCGGGCTTGCCTGGATGGGCGCCGGCATGCTTGTCGGCGCCGGCGCGCGGGCGGTGCTCAGCGAGCACAGCGCCGGCATGCTGAGGGTGCGCCGCCGCTGGCCGGACGTGCTGATGCTGACCGTCGGCGGTCTTGCCCTGATCGTGCTCGCCGTGGTGGTGCCCGAGCAGCCGCTCTGACCCGCGCCGTGCTCGGCCCGGCCGGTCAGCGCCCTGGCGCGCCCGGCCGGTGCCGCGTCCGTCGGACATGCACTCGCTGCGGCCGAGCGCCCTGAAAGCCCACGAAACTTGTACGAACCGGACAGCGGCCGGGCCGAGTGCATGTCGGACGGTCACCGCTGAGGCCGGGTGGCGCCTGCTCAGGTGCCGTCCCGCCCGCCGGTCGGCCCGCGAATCGGCTTCGCGCGGCCGCCAGGTCTCAGATCAGGCCGAGACCCTTGACCGCGTCGCGCTCCTCGACGAGCTCCGCCGCGGTCGCGTCCATCTTGCCTCGCGAGAAGTCGTCGATGTCGAGGCCCTGCACGATCTCCCAGCTGCCGTCCTTGGTGGTGACGGGGTAGGAGTAGATCAGGCCCTCCGGGACGCCGTACGACCCGTCGGAGGGGACCGCCATCGAGACCCAGTCGCCCTCGGCGGAGCCGTGCAGCCAGTCGCGGGCCGCGTCGATGGTCGCGGAGGCGGCGGAGGCGGCCGAGGAGGAGCCGCGGGCCTCGATGATGGCCGCACCGCGCTTGGCGACGGTGGGGATGAAGTCGTCCTCGATCCACGCCTGGTCGCCGACGACCTCGGCGGCGTTCCGGCCGTCGACCTCGGCGTGGAAGATGTCGGGGTACTGGGTGGCGGAGTGGTTCCCCCAGATCGTCATCTTCTTGATCTCGCTGACCGGTGCGCCGGTCTTCGCCGCCAGCTGCGAGAGGGCCCGGTTGTGGTCGAGCCGGGTGAGGGCGGAGAAGCGCTCCCGCGGGATGTCGGGGGCGTTGGTCATCGCGATCAGCGCGTTCGTGTTCGCCGGGTTGCCGGTCACGCCGATCCGGATGTCGTCGGCGGCCACCTCGTTGAGGGCCTTGCCCTGCGCGGTGAAGATCGCGCCGTTGGCCTCCAGCAGGTCGCCGCGCTCCATGCCCTTGGTGCGGGGCCGCGCGCCGACCAGCAGCGCCAGGTTCGCGCCGTCGAAGATCGTCGTGGCGTCATCGCCGATCTCCACCCCCGCCAGCGTCGGGAACGCGCAGTCGTCGAGCTCCATCACGACGCCCTCGAGCGCCTTCAGGGCCGGCGTGATCTCCAGCAGGCGCAGCTCGACGGGCCGGTCTCCCAGGGCTCCGCTGGCGAGCCGGAACAGCAGGCTGTAGCCGATCTGACCGGCGGCACCGGTGACGGCGACCTTGAGCGGGGCTGACGACGAGTTCACGGAGGGCTCCTCGGTTCACGGCGGCTGGACTGCGGCTGACGCTAGCAGCGCGTCGCCGGCACCGTGCCCCGGGAGGTCCGCTCCGACACCTGGCGGGACTCCGGTGCCGCGTCGACAGCGGTACGGCGCCCGCCGGTCGGCCGCCGCGCACCGGTTGAGCCGCGGCGGCGCCATGAGATATCTTGACGTCAAGAAATCTCGACACGACGCGGACCTCGAACGGAGCCCCCGGTGACGGACCCGACGCCCAACCCCTCAGCGATCATCTACACCCACACCGACGAAGCGCCAGCGCTGGCGACCTACTCGTTCCTGCCGGTGATCTCGGCCTACGCCTCCACCGCCGGTGTCGAGGTGGAGATCCGCGACATCTCGCTGGCCGGCCGGATCCTCGCGAGCTTCCCCGAGCGGCTCACCCCCGAGCAGCAGGTCAACGACGCGCTGGCCGAGCTGGGGCAGCTGGCCCAGCGCCCCGAGGCCAACATCATCAAGCTGCCGAACATCTCCGCCTCGATCCCGCAGCTCAAGGCCGCGATCGCCGAGCTGCAGCAGCAGGGCTACGACCTGCCCGACTACCCCGACAGCCCGTCCACCGACGACGAGCGGGACGTCCGCGCCCGCTACGACAAGGTCAAGGGCAGCGCGGTCAACCCGGTCCTGCGCGAGGGCAACTCCGACCGCCGGGCGCCGGCCTCGGTCAAGCAGTACGCCCGCAAGCACCCGCACTCGATGGGCGCGTGGAGCGCGGACTCCAAGACCAACGTGGCGCACATGGGCGCCGACGACTTCCGCTCCAACGAGAAGTCGGTCGTCGTCGACGCCGACGACGAGCTGCGCATCGAGCTGGCCGGCGAGGACGGCTCCACGACGGTGCTGCGCGAGTCGGTCAGGGTCGAGGCCGGTGAGGTCGTCGACGCCACCGTGATGCGGATCGCCGCGCTGCACGAGTTCCTGGCCGCGCAGGTGCAGCGCGCCAAGGACGAGGACGTGCTGTTCTCGGTGCACCTCAAGGCCACGATGATGAAGGTCTCGGACCCGATCATCTTCGGCCACGTGGTGCGCGCTTTCCTGCCGGAGCTCTTCGCCGCGCACGGTGAGGCGCTCGCTGCCGCCGGGCTCAGCCCCAACGACGGCCTCGGCGCGATCCTCAAGGGTGCCGAGTCGCTGCCCGATGCCGACGCGATCCGCGCCACCGTCGCGAAGGGCATCGACGAGGGCCCGGCGCTGGCCATGGTCGACTCCGACAAGGGCATCACGAACCTGCACGTCCCCAGCGACGTCATCGTCGACGCCTCGATGCCGGCGATGATCCGCACCAGCGGGCACATGTGGGGCCCCGACGGCGACGAGGCCGACACCCTCGCGGTGATCCCGGACAGCAGCTACGCCGGCATCTACCAGGTCGTCATCGACGACTGCCGGGCCAACGGCGCGTTCGACCCGGCCACGATGGGGTCGGTGCCGAACGTGGGCCTGATGGCCCGGGCGGCCGAGGAGTACGGCAGCCACGACAAGACCTTCGAGGTCCCGGTCGCCGGCACCGTGCGCGTGACGAACCGCGGCGGCGACGTACTCCTGGAGCACACCGTGTCGGCGGGTGACATCTGGCGCATGTGCCAGACCAAGGACGTCGCGATCCGCGACTGGGTCAAGCTCGCGGTGACCCGGGCCCGGGCCACCGGCGACCCGACGGTGTTCTGGCTCGACGAGGAGCGGGCGCACGACGCCAACCTCGTCGCCAAGGTGCGCGAGTACCTTCCCGAGCACGACACCGAGGGCCTGCAGCTGGAGATCATGTCGCCGGTCGAGGCGATCGCGTTCTCGCTGGAGCGGATCCGCAAGGGCGAGGACACCATCTCCGTCACCGGCAACGTGCTGCGCGACTACCTCACGGACCTGTTCCCCATCCTCGAGCTCGGCACCAGCGCGAAGATGCTCTCCGTGGTGCCGCTGATCAACGGCGGCGGCCTGTTCGAGACCGGCGCCGGCGGCTCCGCGCCGAAGCACGTGCAGCAGCTGGTCCGGGAGAACCACCTGCGCTGGGACAGCCTCGGTGAGTTCCTGGCGCTGGCCGAGAGCTTCGCCCACCTGGGGGAGTCCACCGACAACGCCCGCGCGAAGATCCTCGCCGACACCCTGGACAACGCGACCGGCACCTTCCTGAACGAGAACAAGTCGCCCTCGCGCAAGGCCGGCGAGATCGACAACCGCGGCAGCCACTTCTACCTCGCGCTCTACTGGGCGCAGGAGCTGGCCGAGCAGACCGAGGACCCCGAGCTCGCCGCCGCGTTCGCCGACCTGGCCGGCACCCTGAAGGACAACGAGGCGGCGATCACCGCCGAGCTGCTCGAGGTGCAGGGCGGTGCGGTCGACATCGGCGGCTACTACCACCCCGACACCGAGAAGGCGTCGGCGGTGATGCGCCCCTCGGGGACGTTCAACGAGGCGCTCGCGTCGCTCGGCTGATCCGGCGCCGCACCGGGGCGCGCCTCCCGCAGCGGGAGGCGCGCCCCGGCTCAGCGACCCGGCACCGGTACGACGGGCGGCAGGTCGTCGGGGAGCCAGGGCACCGGCAAGCCGGGGTCGGGCCGGAAGGACTCCCACCCGTCGCAGAACGGGGACCCCAGCTCGCCACGACCGCCTCGACGGCCGCTGCGTCCGCCTCGATCGCCGCCGCCTGCGCGGGGGAGTAGCGCCCCTGGTCGACGGCGGCCACCAGCTCGTGCTCGTCCCTGCCGTCGGGAGGCAGTGGCACCGCGACCGGGGTGCCGGCTCGGTCATCGCGCCGGCCCTACTCGGGGGTCATGAGTTCCTCGTCACTCGACGGGTGCCACCGGGCGTGTCGGGGAACATCCCCAGCACGATCCGCCTTGCACCTGTTCGGGCGCCGCGGCCGCGGCGCCGCACCGTCCCTCGTCTCTGCCCCCGAAGGATCCGCTGGTGACCACCGCCACCCAGACCGACCTGCCGGCCGCCGGCGTCCCGGCTCCGGGCCGCACCGCCCGCCACGTCACGCTGGCCATCGTGGCGCTCGCAACCGGCGGCTTCGCGATCGGCACGACCGAGTTCGTCTCGATGGGCCTGCTGCCCGAGGTGGCGGCAGGCGTCGGGGTGTCGATCCCGACCGCCGGCCACGTCATCTCCGCCTACGCCGTGGGCGTGGTCGTCGGCGCCCCGTTGATCGCGGTGCTCGCGGCGAGGCTGCCGCGCCGGGGCCTGCTGCTGGCACTGATGGCCACCTTCGCCCTGGGCAACGGACTCAGTGCCATGGCCGGTGGCTACGGGATGCTGGTGGCCGCACGGTTCTTCGCCGGCCTGCCACACGGCGCGTTCTTCGGCGTCGCCTCGCTGGTCGCCGCCTCGTTGGTGCGCCCGGAGCGCCGTGGCCGGGCGGTGAGCATGGTGATGCTCGGCCTGTCGGTGGCCAACATCGTCGGCGTGCCCGCCGCCACGTGGATGGGCCAGCACCTGGGCTGGCGCTCGGCGTACTGGGCGGCGGCGGCGCTCGGGCTGGTGACCGTCTCCCTCGTCGCGGCGTTCGTGCCGACGGTGCCCGCCGACCGGGAGGCCACCGGCCGCCGCGAGCTGAGGGCCTTCACCAGCGCACAGGTGTGGCTGACGCTGCTGATCGGCGCGATCGGCTTCGGTGGCATGTTCGCGATGTACTCCTACATCGCTCCGACCGTCACCGACGTGACGGGGCTGGCCTCCTCGGCGGTCCCGTGGTTCCTGCTGGCCTTCGGCCTCGGCGGGACCGTCGGCACCTTCGTCGGCGGCGCCATGGCCGACTGGTCGGTGCTGCGCTCGATGGTCGTCGGGTCGATCGGCATGGGCGCCTCGCTGGCGCTGTTCACGGTGACCGCGCACCAGGCGGTCGCGGCGTGGGCGACGGTGTTCGGCATCGCGTTGCTCGGCTCGGTGCTCGTGGTCAACCTCCAGATGCGGCTGATGCAGGTCGCGGGAGACGCCCAGACCCTGGGAGCGGCGATGAACCATGCGTCGCTCAACCTCGCCAACGCGCTCGGCGCGTGGCTCGGCGGCCTCGTCATCGCGGCCGGGTGGGGCTACACCGCGCCCAGCTGGGTCGGGGCCGGGCTGTCGCTGGCCGGCCTGGTCGTCATCGCCGGTTCGGTGCTGCTGCACCGCCGTACCGCGGTGCAGCCGGCGCCGCTCCCGTCGCAGGCGGGCTGAGCCGACGCGCCGACGTCAGGGCCGGCGCGGGGCCCACTCCTCCTCGAGCAGGTCGTAGGCCACGCTGTCGACGAGGCTGCCGTCGCGCAGCCGGATCCCGCGGCGCTCCCGGCCGGTGGCGGCGAACCCGGCCGCCTCGATGACCCCCCGGCTGGCCGCGTTGCCCTCGGCGGCGAACGCCTGCACCCGCGCCAGGCCGAGACCGCCGTCCTCCTCCGCCACGAACGCGTGCCGGACCGCGAGCGCGGCGGCCTCCTTCATCAGTCCGCGGCCGCGCGCCGCCGGGTGCAGCCAGTAGCCGAGCTCCGCCTGGTGCCCCGCGCTGATGCCGAACAGCGACACGTTGCCCAGCAGCCCGTCGGACGCGGGGTCCGCGATCGCCCAGGTCACCGCCTCCCCGGCAGCGGCCGCCTCGGCCCGGGAGAGCACGAACTCCTCGGCGTCGCGCCGGCTGTACGGCGCCGGCATCCGGCTCAACCAGTACGACGTCTGCGGGTCGTTGCACGCCTGCTCGATCCGGGTCAGGTCGGACCGGCCGAAGGGCCGCAGCACCACGCCGCGGCCGGCGATCCGGGGAACCTCCCACCAGGGGTGGCGCGGCGCCCTCGCGTCGCTGACGGTGAGCGCACCGACCCAGGCATCGAGCAGAGTGCCACGCTGCGGCAGCCACCGTCGCACGGTGCCGTCGCAGGAGAAGCCGAGCCGCCAGGCCAGCCGCCGCGAGGCGAAGTTGCCGCGGTTGGCCCACCAGACCACGGTCTCGAGCCGGCGCTCGTCGAACCCCCAGCCCAGGAGCAGCCGGCAGGCCCGCTCCAGGACGCGGCGCCCGCGTGCCCACGGGTGCGCCCCGTAGGCGATCTCCGCGCGGCGGTCGCCCTCGGGACGCAGCTCGACGGTGCCGGCGAAGCGCCGCTCGCCGGAGTCGTCGGCCGCCTCGACGGCGAACGCCCAGCTGGAGCCCTGCTCCCACCCGGAGGGGATGATCTTCATGGCGTAGTCGCGCGACGTCTCCGGCGTGGAGGGCACCGGCACGGTCGTCCACTCGACGCTCACCGGGTCGAGGGCCTGCTCCAGCAGTCCCGGCACGTCGTCCTCGCGGTGCGCCCGCAGCGTGACCTCGCCGTCGGTGAGCTCGGGGACGTCCTCGGGGAAGTTCATGGGCGCACCCTGCCGGGTGCGGCAGGAGCGCCGCAAACCCTTATCGTTGCAGCCATGGCTGAGGGTCGAAGACCATGAGCGGCACGCTCGCGAACATCGGGCTCGTCGTGGTCTTCGTCCTGGTCGGCGGGTTGTTCGCCGCCGCCGAGATCGCCCTGGTGTCGTTGCGCGACGGGCAGGCTCGATCGCTCGCCGGCCGCGGCCGCCGGGGCAGGGTCGTCGCCGACCTCCACGAGGACCCGAACCGGTTCCTGGCCGCGGTGCAGGTCGGGGTCACCCTCGCCGGGTTCCTCTCCGCGGCCTTCGGCGGCGCGACCCTGGCCGACGACCTCGCACCCGTCCTGACCGGGTGGGGCCTGCCGGAGGGAGCGGCCGCGCCGGTGGCGCTGGTGCTGGTCACGCTGGCGATCTCCTACCTCTCGCTGGTGCTGGGCGAGCTGGCGCCCAAGCGCCTGGCGCTGCAGCGGGCCGAAGGCTTCGCGCTGGCGCTCGGGCCCCCGGTGGACAAGATCTCCAAGGCGTTCCGGCCGGTGATCTGGCTGCTCTCGGTCTCGACCAACGCGGTCGTCCGCATGGTCGGGGGCGACCCGCAGGCCAAGTCCGAGCAGATGAGCGACGAGGAGCTGCGCGAGCTGGTCAACGCCCACGAGACGCTCGGCGAGGAGGAGCGGCGGATCGTCGAGGACGTGTTCGAGGCGGGCGACCGGCAGATCCGCGAGGTGATGATCCCGCGCACCGAGGTGGACTTCCTCGACGCGGCGACGCCGGTGTACAAGGCGGCCCGCGAGGCGCTCGGCCAGCCGCACTCGCGCTACCCGGTCATCCGCGGGTCGGCCGACGACGTGATCGGCTTCGTGCACGTGCGGGACCTGCTCTCGCCCGAGATGTCCGGCCGCTCCGTGCGGGTCGGCGAGCTGGTCCGCGACGCGCTGGTGCTGCCGTGGACCCGCCCCATCCTGGCTGCCCTGGCCGACATGCGGCGCCTCGGCACGCACCTGGCCATCGTCGCCGACGAGTACGGCGGCACCGCCGGCATCGTCACGATGGAGGACCTCGTCGAGGAGCTGGTCGGCGACATCAAGGACGAGTACGACGTCGACGAGGCCGAGACCACGCGGCACCGCGGCGGCGACGTGGAGGTCGACGGGCTGCTGAACCTCGACGACTTCGAGGACGAGACCGGGATCGAGCTGCCCGAGGGGCCCTACGAGACGGTGGCCGGCTTCCTGATGGCCCAGCTCGGCCGGCTGGCGGAGCCCGGCGACTCGGTCGACTACGCCGGCCGACGGATCCTCGTCGAGGACGTCGAGAACCGTCGCGTCGGCCGGGTCCGGGTCACCGCCGTACCGTCCCCGGCGCCGCCGGCCGACTCCCCGGGCGAAGCGCACAGCGAGCCGACCGACCCCCCGGTCGAGCCCGGGACGGTGCCGCGCGGCGAGCCGCAGGGCCGGGAGGTGCCGGCGAACGCCACGCCGCCTGCCGCGGACGCCGACGGCCGCGAACCCTCGACCGGACAGCCCGGGCGGCTTTGACAGAATGCGCGCGTGACCGACGCACCCCCCGCTCCGCCGACCACCCCCACCGCGCGCCCGCGCGTGCTGTCGGGGATCCAGCCGACCTCCGACTCGTTCCACTTCGGGAACTACCTCGGCGCGCTCCGGCAGTGGGTGGACCTGCAGGAGGAGCACGAGCCGTTCTTCTTCATCGCCGACATGCACGCGATCACCGTGGAGCACGACCCCAAGCAGCTGCGGGACCGGTGCCGGCGGGCGGCGGCCCAGCTGATCGCGATGGGGATCGACCCCGAGCGCTCGGCGGTCTTCCTGCAGTCCCAGGTCCCGGCCCACGCCCAGCTCGCCTGGGTGCTGCAGTGCCTGACCGGGGTCGGCGAGGCCCGGCGGATGACCCAGTTCAAGGACAAGTCCGCCAAGGGCGGTGAGGGCGCGGCCTCCGTGGGGCTCTTCACGTACCCGATCCTGCAGGCGGCCGACATCCTGCTCTACCGGCCCGCCTACGTGCCCGTGGGCGAGGACCAGCGCCAGCACCTCGAGCTGACCCGCGACCTCGCGCAGCGGTTCAACCACCGCTACAAGAAGACCTTCCGGCTGCCGGAGCCCTACATCCTCAAGGCGACGGCGAAGATCCTGGACCTGCAGGACCCGCACGCGAAGATGTCGAAGTCGGCCTCGTCGCCCGCCGGGATCATCGAGCTGCTCGACGACCCGTCGGCCTCGGCGAAGAAGGTGCGCTCCGCGGTCACCGACTCCGGCAGCGAGGTCCGGTTCGACGAGGAGGAGAAGCCCGGCATCTCCAACCTGCTCACGATCTTCTCCGCCGTCACCGGCCGGGCGGTCCCCGAGCTGGAGCAGGCGTACGCCGGACGGGGCTACGGCGACTTCAAGAAGGACCTCGGCGAGGTCGTGGTCGACTTCGTGACGCCGTTCCGCAACCGCACCCTGGAGCTGCTGGAGGACCGGACGACCCTGGACGAGGTGCTGCGCTCCGGAGCGCAGCGGGCCACGGAGGTCGCCCAGCGGACGCTGGCCGACGTCTACGACCGCGTCGGCTTCGTCCCGGCCGCTCGGTAGGGTTGCCGACCGTGAGCACCCCCCCGAGGACCATCGGCGTGGCCATCGCCGTGCCCGAGCCGTGGGGACCCCAGCTGCAGGCCTACCGCGAGAGCCTCGGGGACTCGACGGCGCCCGGGATCCCCACACACATCACGCTGATGCCGCCGTTCCAGGTCGACCGGGCCGATCTCCCCGCGGTCGACCAGCACCTGGCCGAGGCGTCGGCCATGAACGTCTCGTTCCGGGTCCACCTCCGTGGCACCGGAACGTTCCGGCCGGTCTCTCCCGTGGTC
The DNA here is from genome assembly GCA_963835385.1 of uncultured Actinomycetota bacterium. GTDB lineage: Bacteria > Actinomycetota > Actinomycetes > Propionibacteriales > Nocardioidaceae > Nocardioides_B. Next base: position 66,401 of record CAWIFK010000010.1, on the reverse strand, counting down.
TTCGTCACGGTGGCCGAGGGGATCGCCGGGTGCGAGCAGCTGGCGCTGTCGGTACGGAGGGGCCCGCTGGAGTGCGACCTGCGCTTCCCCTACCACCCGCACGTGACGGTCGCGCACGACCTCGAGGAACCGCAGCTCGACCGGGCGTTCAAGGAGCTGGCCGACTTCGAGTGCTCCTTCGACGTCGACACGTTCTCGCTGTACGTCCACCACGAGGACAAGGGCTGGGTGCCGACGCGTCACTACGCGCTCACGGCCGCCGCCGACTGAGGGCCACCGGCCCCGCGGGGCGGGCAGCCCGCGGTAGCCACAGCCCTCGACGGGGTACAACGCGGGCATGGCCTCGCTGAAGAACCGCCTGACGGGCGCGCTGACGCGGCTGCGCGCGCGCAGCCCGGCGGTGGACCACGCGATAGCCGCGCTCCAGCACTACGGAAAGGTCAACGGCTCCGGCCAGGCGGGTGCCGTGACCTTCTTCGGCTTCCTGTCGTTCTTCCCGCTGCTCGCGCTCGGCTTCTTCGTCATCGGACTCATCGCGCAAGTCTCGCCGGACCTGCGCGACAGCCTGCGCGACGAGGTGGAGAACCTCCTGCCCGGCGTGATCGGCAACGGGGACGGGGAGATCCCGTTGCGGACCTTCGAGGACTACGCGGGTCGCGTCGGCCTGATCGGTCTCGTCGGCGTCCTCTACTCCGGGCTCGGCTGGCTGTCGGGCATGCGGGCAGCCCTCGCGGTGATGTTCATGACGCCTCGCGATGACCGGCTCAACCTGGTCCTCGGCAAGATCCGCGACCTGGGCGCCCTCGCGCTGATCGGTACGACCCTGGTCGTCTCGGTGGCGCTCTCCGCGCTGGTCAGCGGCTTCTCCACCCGCATCGTCGGCTGGTTCGGCTTCGACTCCGCGGGCCTGCTGCCGGCCTTGCTGCTGTGGGTGCTGGTGCACGGCCTGGCGATCGCGGCCTCCACCGTGCTGCTGCTGACGATGTTCGCGCTGCTCGCCCGGTCGCGGGCGCCGCGCAGGGCTCTCGTGCACGGCGCCCTGCTCGGCGCGGTGGGCTTCGAGGTGCTGAAGACCCTGGCGTCCTTCCTGATCTCCCAGACGAAGGGACAGCCCTCCTTCCAGGCGTTCGGGGTCGCGCTGATCCTGGTCGTCTGGATCAACTACTTCTCGCGGCTGGTCATGCTGTCGGCCGCGTGGACCCACACCGACCCGGCGGCGGTGGAGCTCCGCGCGCGCGAGGCGATGCGGGCCCCGGCCGCGGCTCTGGAGGAGAACGGCGCAGCGGCGCGGCTCGCTGCTCCGCTTGAGGGCGCGGCGCAGGAGCGCGAGCCAGGCGCTCCCGACGGCGACCGCGACGGCGTGCCCCGCGGACTCCTGGCCGCCGGCGCCACCGGACTGGCCGTCGTGGGCGCGGTCGCGCTCGGCCGGCGCCGCGCGGACTGACCCCTGCCTCCGGTCGATGCGACGGACCCCGGCGCTCGACGTACCCACCGGCGCGGGAGGATGGGGACCGTGAAGCTCCAGCGCAAGCACGCCGTCCTGTTCCTCGCCATCGCCGCGTGGAACGTCTTCAGCTACGTCAACTTCGCCAAGAACCTGCTCCAGGCTCATGAGCGGGGCGAGGACCGGCCGACCGGCTACTGGGTCGCCCACATCGTGCTGATCGTGGTCAACCTGGTCATCGCCGGCGTGCTGGGGCGGCTGGGCTTCAAGGCGTGGCGAGCGACCTCCCAGGAGTCGTCGCGCGAACAGGTCTCTGCGTGACGGTGTCGGTGCTGCCGACGCGCGCCGACGTGGAGGCCGCCGCGCTCCGGATCGCGGGGGGCGTGCGTCGTACCCCGGTGCTCGAGCTGGACGGCGCCGAGCTCGGCGTCGAGGGCCGCGTCGTGCTCAAGCTCGAGCTGACCCAGCACGCGGGATCGTTCAAGGCGCGCGGTGCGCTGAACAACGTGCACGCGCTGCCCGCCGGCACGCCCGGGGTTGCCGCTGCGTCCGGCGGGAACCACGGCGCCGCGGTCGCGTGGGCCGCCTCGGCCGCCGGCCTGGAGGCCGACGTCTTCGTCCCCGCGACGTCGACGCCGGCGAAGTTGGCGCGGATCGAGGAGTACGGTGCCCGGCTGCACCGCGTCGACGGTGACGTCGGCGACGCGCTCCAGGAGGCCCTGGCGTTCGGCGAGGCCCAGGGGGTGGCCGTGATCCACCCCTACGACACCTTCGAGACGGTCAGCGGCGCCGGCACGCTGGGGCTCGAGCTCGAGGAGCAGGTGCCGGGCTTGGACCGGGTCGTGATCGCCTGCGGCGGGGGAGGGTTGTACGCCGGCGTCGCCAACGCGCTGGCCGGGCGGGTCGACGTGCAGCCGGTGGAGCCCGAGCTCTGCCCGCACCTGCACGACGCGGTGGCCGCCGGCGAGCCGGTGGACCGGCGCCCGTCCGGCGTGGCCGCGGACGCTCTCGGCCCTCCGCGGATCGGCCGGCACGCGTTCGACACAGCGGTGTCCCTGGGCGCGTCGCCGTCGTTGGTGGCCGAGGACGTGATCCTCAGCGCGCGGCAGTGGCTGTGGTCGCACGTGCGGATCCTCGCCGAGCCCGCTTCCTGTGTGCCGTTGGCCGCGGTGCTGTCCGGGGTGGTCGCCGCCCCGGCCGGGTCGGTCACCGCGCTCGTGGTCAGCGGCGGCAACAACGCGACGCTGCCCTGACAGCGCGAGGAATCTGCGGCAATCCCCTGCGGAAGCACGCACGTCTGTGACACGGTTCGCCGGTGCAGAAGCAGATCAGTGACGCCTCCTTCACGATCGGCGTGCAGCACGGCGTCGTCGGCGTCGCCCTCATGTTCGTCGCCGGGCTGTTCCTCGGTGAGGTCGGCGGCAGCGACAGCGGATTCTTCCTCGCGCTCACGTTCCTCTTCGGTGCGCCGGGTCTGTTCCTGATCGTGGCAGGTGGTGTCGCGGTCGGCATCTCGTCGAGCAGGCGGGATGCCTGAAGGCGCCGCCTCCCGTGAGGCGGTGACCCAACCCGAGTGAACCCCTGACACCGTGCCTCCGGACGACCTGTCGGAGGCGGTGCGGTATCCCTCCGCGGTCAGTGTCAGGAGCTCAGCCCACGGTGACGACGGGTTCGTGGCGGACGGGGAAGTTGACGCTGTTGGCTATGAAGCACAGCTCGTGGGCGTGCTCGTGCACCTCGCGGGCCGGTGCCACCATGGCCTTCGCGTCGACGGTGATCCGTGGGCGCAGCAGTACCTCGACGAACCGCCCGCCGCCCTGGCGATCGGTCTCCATCCGGCCGGTCGCCTCGTCGACGTACGACGTCACCACCACGTCGCGGGTCACGCACACGTGGAGGTAGGAGAGCAGGTGGCACTGTGACAGCGCCGTCACCAGCAGCAGCTCGGGGTTCCACCGGGCGGCGTCGCCGCGGAAGGTGGCGTCGGCCGAGCCGAGCAGGTCGGGCAGCCCGGAGCTGCTGACCGTGTGGTCGCGACTGTAGCTGCGGTAGTGCGACGTGCCCTCGCCGAGGTTTCCCGTCCAGGCGACGGCCACGGCGTAGGAGTGCTGGTGCAGGGAGTCCATGCGGCCATCCTGGCGAAGGGACGTCGGCGAGGCGTCCACAGGGTCGGTCGCCGCCGGCTGCCACTGTCGGAGGTCCGCACTAGAATCGAACACATGTTCGGCACCCAGGAGATCGAGGACCTCGACGCCGCCGCGGCGTGCGAGGCGATCTCCGCCGAGCAGCTGGCACTCCGGTACGTCGAGGCGCGCCAGCTCCGGCTGGCTGCCCACTGGCTGGACCTGCACGCGCCGGTCGACCACCCGTCTTCCGACCAAGGGGCCACTGCGGGGGTGCTTCCGGGCACCGAGCGGACGGTGCCGTCCGGCGCCGACGGCACACCGCTGATCACCGAGTTCGCCGCCGCCGAGTTCGCCGCGCTTCAGGAGATGAGCCCGGCTGCGGGCCAGGCGTACCTCCGCAAGGTGGCCAACCTGAGACACCGGCACCCGTTGCTGTGGCGGCGCGCCGTCGATGGCGAGGTGCGCGTGTGGAAGGCGCTCGAGACCGCGCGCCTCGTCGGGCGCACGGAGGCCGGCCAGCCACCGCTGCCGCTGGAGGGGGCGCGGTTCGTCGACGTGCAGACCCACTCCTGGATCGACACGCTGCCGTGGGCGTCGTACGTCGAGCTGGTGGAGCGCATGGTCGTCGCCGCGGACCCGCAACGCGCGGAGACCTGCCGACTGGCCGCGGCGGCGGACCAGTACGTCGTCACCGGCCAGTCGAACGAGCACGGCCTCAAGACGCTGATCGCCAGGGCGAACGCCGGCGACGTGGTCTACCTCGTGGCGGTGCTCGACCAGCTGGCCGAGGTGCTGCGCCGTCGCGGCGACGGCCGCCCGGTGGCCCTGCGACGCGCCGCGGCCTTGGCCATCCTCGCCCACCCGGCGCACGCGCTGGCGCTGCTCACCAGTCAGCTGCCGGCGGGTCCTGATGCGCCCGGCACCCCGGACTCGCCCGACACCCCGGACTCGCCCGACACCCCGGACTCGCCCGGCGCCTCGGGTGCGACCGGTGCGGACGACGGCCGGCCGAACGGCTGCGCCGACGACGATCCGGCCGACGACGCGCCCGCGCGCCCGTCGTACCTCGACCTGCCCGACGGCGCCGACGCAGACCTGCCCCGGGGCGATGCGCTGGGGGCCCGGCTCGGAGGCCTTCGGCAGGCCGACCTCGACAAGCTGCTGCCCAAGGCCGTGCTGCACCTGCACATGGGGTTGGCGGCCTACCTGAGCCACTTCGGCCCCGGGCTGGCACCCCAGGCGGTGCATGCCGAGGGTATCGGCCCCTTGACCGTCGAGCAGGCTCGACAGTGGTTGGGACACCATCGCGTCAGCATTCAGCCGGTGGTCGACCCCGATGCGGTGGCATCGGTGAACGGCTATCACTTCACCGCCAGGCAGCGTGCAGCACTGCATTTGGTCAATCCACGTGACGTCTTCCCGTGGGGCGTGCACACCGGGCGCGGCAAGGACATCGATCATCCCGTGCCCTACCGCTGGTCGGGCACCGGCCCACCGCCGGACGCGACGGCTGAAGGGACCGGACCGCCGGGACGACCAGAGGGGACACCACCCGGGCAGACCGGCCTGCACAACGCTGCGCCCATGGTGCGGCACCATCACCGCCTCAAGACGCACGGCGGCTGGAGGGTCACTCAGCTCGAGCGAGGCGTGTACCTGTGGCGTTCGCTGCACGGGCACCACTGGGTCACGGACCCGACCGGGACCTACCGCGTCCCCGAGACGATGGCGCAGAAGCTGGTGGTTGCCGCCCACGCGACGACGGTGGCCTGACCGCTGTGGTGGCGAGCTCGTTCCTCGCTCTCCCGCCTCACCGACGGTGCCGATCGTCGGCTCGGCGTCGACCTCGCACGCTCGGTCTCCCGCCTCACCGACGGTGCCGATCGTCGGCTCGGCATCGACCTCGCACGCTCGGTCTCCCGCCTCACCGACGGTGCCGATCGTCGGCTCGGCATCGACCTCGCACGCTCGGTCTCCCGCCTCACCGACGGTGCCGATCGTCGGCTCGGCATCGACCTCGCACGCTCGGTCTCCCGCCTCACCGACGGAAGATCAGCGCACGCTTCACTTCCTGGATCGCCTTCGTCACCTCGATGCCGCGGGGGCACGCCTCGGTGCAGTTGAAGGTGGTGCGGCAGCGCCACACACCCTCCTGGTCGTTGAGGATCTCCAGGCGCTGGTCGGTGCCCTCGTCGCGGCTGTCGAAGATGAACCGGTGCGCGCCGACGATGGCCTGCGGGCCGAAGTACTGCCCGTCGGCCCAGTAGACCGGGCACGAGGTCGTGCACGCCGCGCACAGGATGCACTTCGTGGTGTCGTCGAAGCGTTCCCGGTCCTTCTGCGACTGCAGGCGCTCACGGGTCGGCTCGTTTCCGGTGGTGACCAGGAACGGCATCACCGAGCGGTAGGCCGCGAAGAACGGCTCCATGTCGACGACGAGGTCCTTGAGCACCGGCAGGCCCTTGATCGGCTCGACGGTGATCGGCTCGGAGGGGTTGACGTCCTTGAGCAGCGTCTTGCAGGCCAGCCGGTTCTTGCCGTTGATCCGCATCGCGTCCGAGCCGCAGACGCCGTGCGCGCACGAGCGGCGGAAGGTCAGCGTGCCGTCGAGGTCCCACTTGACCTTGTGCAGGGCGTCGAGCACACGGTCGGTCGGCTCGGCGGTGACCTGGTAGCTCTCCCAGCTCGACTCCTCGGAGACCTCCGGGTTGTAGCGGAGGATCTTGACCGTGACCGTCATGGTCGTGGTGGTCTGGGCAGGCGCTGCGCCCGCCTCGGTTGCGGTGTCCGTCGCCATCAGTACTTGCGCTCCATCGGCTTGTAGCGGGTCTCGATCACCGGCTTGTAGTCCAGCCGCACCGACCCGTCGGAGTTGCGGTAGGCCATCGTGTGGCGCATGAAGTTCACGTCGTCGCGGGTGGGGTAGTCCTCGCGGAAGTGGCCGCCCCGGGACTCGTTGCGGGCCAGCGCCGAGGTGACGAGCACCTCGGAGAGGTCGAGCAGGAAGCCGAGCTCGATGGCCTCGAGCAGGTCGGTGTTGAACCGCCTGCCCTTGTCCTGGACCGACACGTTCACGTAGCGCGCCTTCAGCGACTCGATGTCGGCGAGCGCCTGCTTCAGCGAGCCCTCCGTGCGGTAGACCTGCGCGTTGATGTCCATCGTCGCCTGCAGCTCCGCACGGATGGTGGCCACCCGCTCGGACCCGCCGGCGTCGCGCATCTGCTCGATCATCGACACGACCCCGGCCTCGGGCGTCGGGTCCTCGATGTCGTCGTAGTCGGTGGAGGCGGCGTACTCCGCGGCGTAGACGCCCGCGCGACGGCCGAACACGTTGATGTCGAGCAGCGAGTTCGTGCCGAGCCGGTTGGCGCCGTGCACCGACACGCAGGCCACCTCGCCGGCGGCGTACAGGCCGGGGATCACGGTGTGGTTGTCGGCCAGTGCCTCGCCCTTGATGTTCGTCGGGATGCCGCCCATCGCGTAGTGCGCGGTGGGGAACACCGGGATCATCTCGGTGTAGGGCTCGACGCCGAGGTAGGTCCGGGCGAACTCCGTGATGTCCGGGAGCTTGGCGTCGATCTGCTCCTTGGGCAGGTGCGTGAGGTCGAGGTAGACGTAGGCCTTGTCCGGACCGGCGCCGCGGCCCTCGCGCACCTCGTTGGCCATCGCCCGGGCGACCATGTCGCGGGGGGCGAGGTCCTTGATCGTGGGGGCGTAGCGCTCCATGAAGCGCTCGTTCTCGCTGTTGCGCAGGATGCCGCCCTCGCCGCGCGCGGCCTCCGAGAGGAGTACGCCGAGGCCGGCGAGCCCGGTCGGGTGGAACTGGAAGAACTCCATGTCCTCCAGCGGCAGGCCCTTGCGCCACACGATTCCCATGCCGTCTCCGGTGAGCGTGTGGGCGTTCGAGGTGGTCCGGAAGACCTTGCCGAAGCCGCCGGTGGCGAAGATGACCGACTTGGCGTTGAACACGTGGAGCTCGCCGGTGGCCAGCTCGTAGGCGACCACGCCGTTGACCGAGACGCCGCCGCTGTTCTCCACGGTGAGCAGGTCGAGCACGTAGAACTCGTTGAAGAACTCCACCTCGTGCTTGATGCACTGCTGGTAGAGCGTCTGCAGGATCATGTGGCCGGTGCGGTCGGCGGCGAAGCACGAGCGGCGTACGGCGGCCTCGCCGTGGTTGCGGGTGTGGCCACCGAACCGGCGCTGGTCGATCTTGCCCTCGTCGGTCCGGTTGAACGGCAGCCCCATCTTCTCCAGGTCGAGGACCGCGTCGATCGCCTCGCGGGCCATCACCTCCGCGGCGTCCTGGTCGACCAGGTAGTCGCCGCCCTTGACCGTGTCGAAGGTGTGCCACTCCCAGTTGTCCTCCTCGACGTTGGCCAGCGCGGCGCACATGCCGCCCTGGGCCGCGCCGGTGTGGGACCGGGTCGGGTAGAGCTTGGTGAGGACCGCCGTTCGGGTGCGCTGGCCGGCCTCGAGGGCGGCGCGCATGCCGGCCCCGCCGGCGCCGACGATGACGACGTCGTACTTGTGGTGCTGAACCATGGTGTGTCGCTCCTCGCTCACGATTACCGGCAGACCTCGAGCGTGGACGACGGGTCCGCGCAGGGGTCGAAGGTGAAGATCACCAGCGTGCCGAGGACCAGCACGACGAAGGCCGAGAAGTACAGAAGGGCCTTCAGCCAGAACCGGGTGGTCGGCTTGGTGGCGTAGTCGTTGATGATCGTGCGCAGGCCGTTCATGCCGTGCAGCTCGGCGAGCCAGAGCATCGAGAGGTCCCACACCTGCCAGAACGGGTTGGCCCACTTGCCGGCGACGAACGCGAAGTCGAGGGCGTGGATGCCCTCGCCGACCATCAGGTTCACCCAGAGGTGGCCGGTCACCAGCACGAGGAGCAGCACGCCCGAGCCGCGCATGAACAGCCACGTGTTCAGGTCGGAGTTCGGCGAGCGGCGCCCGGTGCGGCCGCGCGAGCCGGCCGGGGCCTTGCGGCTGCGGGGGGAGTCGATCGAGGGAGCGCTCATCGTCCTCAGCCTCCGAACACGTTGGACAGGTGGCGGATCAGGAACGGCACCATCAGCACCACGAAGAGCACCAGCACGCCGTAGGTCATCTGCTTCTGGTAGCGCGGACCCTGCGACCAGAAGTCGACGAGGATCACGCGGATGCCGTTGAGGGCGTGGAAGAGGAACGCCGCGACCAGGCCGGCCTCCATGAGGCCCACGACCGGGTTCTTGTAGGTCTCGACGACGCGGTCGAAGACCTCGGGGGAGACCCGCACCATGGAGATGTCGATGACGTGGACGAACAGGAAGAAGAAGAGCGTGACGCCGGTGATCCGGTGGGCGACCCACGACCACATGCCTTCACGGCCCCGATAGAGAGTGCCTGCCGGAGAGCTGGCCAACGTCGATTCCTCCGAACTCGAGCGATGCGCTGAGGAGCGCCTTCTGGAGCGGTGAGCTTCGGAAGCCGGCACGCCCACGTGGGTCGACGAGTGCCGAGACCGAGCGTGCGGGCAACCACGCCATGCTATCGGCGCCGCGACGGGGTCCGGCCCCGGGTGCCTGTGAGATCAATTACCGCACGCGGGTGTTGGGAAAAGGACGGGGTCAGACGAAGGTCGGGTACGTCGGCTCGGGCAGCCGGCCGGTCGTCTTGTCCCGGGCGGTCTCGTAGCCGTGGGCGATCTCGACCAGCGTGGTCTCGCTGCCGGCCGTGCCCCAGAACGACACCGCCACCGGCAGCCCCGCCGCCAGCTCGGTCGGCACGGTCAGCAGGGGGTAGCCGGCCATGGCCGTGGGCGAGGTGCACGCGCCCGGGTGCGCCTCGGGGTTGACCAGGTCGATCGGGCACGCCGGCGCGTAGGACGGCGTCACCAGCGCGTCGAGCCGGTGCTCGCGCAGCACCGCGTCGATGCCGTCGTCCCGCGACGCGGCGACGCAGCGGGCCCGCGCCTCGGCGTACTCCCGCGACGTCACGTCCGGCCCGGCCAGCGCCTGCTCGAACAGGCCCTGTCCGAAGTGCGCCAGCTCGGTGTCGGCGTGCTCGCGGTTGAACGCGACCACCTCCTCCAGCGTCCGCGGTACGTCGCCGGGGCGGGTCGGCAGGTAGTCGGCGAGCCCGGCCTTCAGCTCGGCCAGCAGGACCAGCAGCTCGTCCTCCCAGGCGAAACCCTCGAGCGAGGCCAGGTCGGTGTGGTCGACGATGACGGCGCCTTCGGCGCTGAGCTGCGCGACGGCCCGCTCGGCGGCGGCGTCGGCGTGCGGGGAGTAGCCCCAGAAGCTCTTGCGGGGGACACCGATCCGCTTGCCGGCGAGCCGGCCGTCGGTCGCGTGCTCGGCGTAGTCCACGCCGTTCCCGGCGAGCACGCCGAGCAGCGCCGCGCCCGAGCGGACCGTCGCGGCCAGCGGGCCGGGGGAGTCCTGCGAGGCCGAGATCGGGACGACGCCCTCGGTGGGGACCAGCCCGACGGTCGGCTTGATGCCGACGGAGCCGTTGAACGCGGCCGGGCACGTGATCGAGCCGTCGGTCTCGGTGCCGATCGCGAGCGGGGCGAGCCCCGCGGCCACCGCGGCGCCGCTGCCGGAGCTCGAGCCGCCGGCGGACCGGTTCAGCGCGTAGGGGTTGCGGGTGAGCCCGCCGTAGGCGCTCCACCCCGACGTCGAGCCCTCGTCGCGGATGTTGGCCCACTCGGACAGGTTCGTCTTGCCGAGCACGACCATCCCGGCCTCGCGCATCCGCTGCACGAGAGGGGCGTCCCGCGAGGGCGGCGGCGCGTCGGCGAGCGCCAGCGACCCCGCCGTCGTCGGCAGGTCGGCGGTGTCGACGTTGTCCTTCACCAGCACCGGCACCCCGTGCAGCGGTCCGCGGGGCCGGCCGTCGGCGGCCTCGGCGTCCCGGGCGGCGGCCTGCGCCAGCGCGTCGGGGTGCGGCGTGCAGATGCTGTTGACGTGGGCGTCGACGGTCTCGACGCGGTCGAGCAGCTGCTCGACGTGCTCCTGGGCCCGGTGGTCGCTCACCGCTGCAGGGTAGCCACTGCGTGGGAAGTCTCACGCTGCGAGCCCGGCCGCGGGCGCCGTACTGTTCGCTCATGAGCGCAGGCGACAGCGACGCGACCGTCACCCCTGGGGCCGGGGACCAGAACCGCACCGAGTCCGGCCTCGAGTTCCAATCGCTCTACGGTCCGGAGGACCTGGAGGGCTTCGACCCCGCGGCGAAGCTCGGCGCGCCGGGCGAGTACCCCTTCACCCGCGGCGTCTACCCGTCGATGTACACCGGCCGCCCCTGGACGATGCGCCAGTACGCCGGCTTCGGCACCGCCAAGGAGTCCAACGAGCGCTACAAGCAGCTGGTCGCCAACGGCACCGGCGGCCTCTCCGTCGCGTTCGACCTGCCCACCCAGATGGGCCACGACTCCGACTCCGCGATCGCCCACGGCGAGGTCGGCAAGGTGGGCGTGGCGATCGACTCGATCGAGGACATGCGGCTGCTCTTCGACGGGCTGCCGCTGGACCAGGTGTCGACGTCGATGACGATCAACGCTCCCGCGGCGCTGCTGCTGCTGATGTACCAGCTCGTCGCCGAAGAAAGTGGAGTGAACGGCGCCGACATAACGGGAACCATCCAGAACGACGTGCTCAAGGAGTACATCGCCCGGGGCACCTACATCTACCCGCCCGCGCACTCGCTGCGGCTGATCACCGACATCTTCGCCTACTGCAAGGCCGAGGTGCCGCGCTGGAACACCATCTCCATCTCCGGCTACCACATGGCCGAGGCCGGGGCGACGCCCGCGCAGGAGATCGCCTTCACCCTCGCCGACGGGATCGAGTACGTCCGGGCCGCGGTCAAGGCCGGGCTGGACGTCGACGAGTTCGCGGCGCGGCTGTCGTTCTTCTTCGTCTCGCGCACCACGATCCTCGAGGAGGTCGCGAAGTTCCGGGCCGCCCGCCGGATCTGGGCCCAGGTGATGCGCGAGGAGTTCGGCGCCACCAACCCGAAGTCGATGATGCTGCGCTTCCACACCCAGACCGCCGGGGTGCAGCTGACCGCCCAGCAGCCGGAGGTGAACCTGGTCCGGGTCGCGGTGCAGGCGCTCGCCGCGGTGCTCGGCGGCACCCAGTCACTGCACACGAACTCCTACGACGAGGCGATCGCGCTGCCGACCGAGAAGGCCGCCCGCCTCGCGCTGCGCACCCAGCAGGTCATCGCCTACGAGTCCGACGTGACCAAGACCGTCGACCCCTTCGCCGGCTCGTACGCCGTGGAGGCGCTCACCGACGAGGTCGAGGCGGAGGCCCGCAAGCTCATGGAGCAGGTGGAGGAGATGGGCGGCGCCGTCGCCGCCATCGAGAGGGGCTTCCAGAAGAGCGAGATCGAGAAGTCGGCGTACCGCATCGCCCGCGAGATCGACACCGACGAGCGCGTGGTGGTCGGGGTCAACCGCTTCAAGAGCGACTCGGAGGAGCCCTACGAGCCGCTCCGCGTCGACCCCGCGATCGAGGCGCAGCAGGCGGAACGGCTCGCGCAGCTGCGCGCCGGTCGCGACCAGGCCGAGGTCGACCGGCACCTCGCCGCACTGAGGACGGCCGCCGAGGGCACCGACAACCTGCTCTACCCGATGAAGGAGGCGCTGCGCGCCCGCGCCACCGTGGGCGAGGTCTGCAACGCCCTGCGCGACGTGTGGGGCGTCTACGTCCCGCCGGACGCCTTCTGACGGCCGGCGCGGTCCAGCCCGAGGTCTCGGTCGGCGCCCTCGGGTAGCCTGGGGTAAATGCCCCGTCCTGCAGCCCTCGACCACGTCGACCGCGCCGTGGCCGGCCTGTCCTCCGAGCTGGTCGACCTGCGGCGTGATCTGCATGCGCACCCCGAGCTGGCGTGGGAGGAGGAGCGCACCACGGCGCTCGTCGCCAAGCGCCTCGAGGAGGCGGGGGTCGAGCTCAAGCTGCTCCCGCACAGCGGTCTGGTCGCCGAGATCGGCGACCCCGACGGTCCCGTCGTGGCGTTGCGGGCCGACCTCGACGCGCTTCCGGTGCAGGACGAGAGCGATGACCCGTGGGCCAGCACCGTGGCCGGCGTCGCCCACGCCTGCGGCCACGACGTGCACACCGCGGCCCTGGTCGGGGCCGGGGTGGCGCTCGCGGAGCTGCACGCGCTCACCCCGCTCCGCGGCCGGGTCCGCCTCCTCTTCCAGCCGGCCGAGGAGGTGATGCCGGGCGGCGCGCTGGAGCTGGTCGCCGCCGGCGCCCTCGACGGCGTCGAGCGCGTCTTCGGGCTGCACTGCGACCCCAGCATCGACGTCGGCGAGGTGGGCCTGCGCGAGGGGCCGATCACCGGCGCTGCCGACGCGCTCACGGTCCGGCTGACCGGTCGCGGCGGGCACACGTCGCGGCCGCACCTCACCGAGGACCTCACCTTCGCCCTCGGCAAGCTGGTGACGGACCTGCCGGGCGCCCTGTCCCGCCGCCTCGACCCGCGGGCCGGCGCCAGCCTGGTCTGGGGCATGGTCCGCGCCGGGTCGGCGAAGAACGTGATCCCCGCCAGCGGCGAGATCGCCGGCACCGTCCGCATGCTCGACGCCGTGGCGTGGGTGGACGCCGAGGACCTGGTGCGCGAGCTGATCACGCACATCCTGGCGCCCTACGGGGTCGGGGCCGAGGTCGACTACGTGCGCGGCGTGCCCCCGGTGGTCAACGAGGCCGCCTCCACGGCCATGCTGGCCCAGGCCGTCTCCCAGACACTGGGCCGCCCGGGCCTGGTCTCCACCCAGCAGAGCCTCGGCGGGGAGGACTTCGCGTGGTACGTCGAGTCCGTCCCCGGCGCGATGGGTCGGCTGGGCACCCGCACACCCGGCGGGCCGACGTACGACCTGCACCAGGGCGACCTGGTCATCGACGAGGGCGCGATCGGCGTCGGTGCGCGGGTTCTCGCCGCGGTGGCGGTGGAGTCGCTGGTCGCGACTCGATAACAACTTCGGGGCACAGCGGGGTTTCGGGACCGATGCCCCCGTGGCCGAGCCTGACCGGTATTAGGGTGTGTCCCGGCCCGCTGCACCGGCGGGCCCGTTCACGCTCTGGGGAGTGACCTCCCCGGGTGTTACATCTCAGATCAGGAGGCGCCGTGAAGAAGACGGCACGAGTGGCAGCCGTCATGGCAGTGACGGCACTGACCCTGGCCGGCTGCGGCGACCGCGGCAACGACACCGAGGCCGAGTCGCAGCCGACGGAGGCCGCGTCCTCGTCGGCCCCCGCAGAGTCGCACCCCGACTTCAAGGCATGCATGGTCTCCGACTCGGGCGGTTTCGACGACAAGTCGTTCAACCAGACCTCGCACGACGGCCTGGTCAACGCCAAGGAGGACCTGGGCGTCAAGACGGCCGAGGTCGAGTCGCAGTCCGACTCCGAGTACGCCGACAACATCGACGCGCTGCTGCAGCAGAACTGCAACCAGATCACCACCGTCGGGTTCCTCCTCGGTGATGCGACGGAGGCGGCCGCCAAGAAGAACCCCGACGTCGACTTCTCGATCGTCGACTTCGGCTACGAGAACGCCCCGAAGAACCTCAAGGGCCTGAACTTCGACACCGCGCAGCCGTCGTACCTCGCCGGCTACCTCGCCGCGGGCATGTCCGAGACCGGCACCGTGGGCACCTTCGGCGGTCTGCCGATCCCGACCGTGACCATCTTCATGACCGGCTTCTACCAGGGCGTCCAGAAGTACAACGAGGACAACGGCACCGACGTCAAGGTCGTGGGTTGGGACCCCAAGACGGAGAAGGGGTCGTTCACCGAGGACTTCGAGGACAAGACGAAGGGGCAGACCATCGGCGAGAACATGATCCAGCAGGGCGCTGACATCATCTTCCCGGTCGCCGGTCCGGCCGGACTCGGTGGTCTCCAGGCGGCGCAGGACAACGACGCCTACGCGATCTGGGTGGACACCGATGGTTGCGTCTCAGCGGCCGAGTACTGCGACGTGCTGCTGACATCGGTCGTCAAGGGCATGGACGTCGCCGTGGAGGAGGCCATCAAGAACTCCGTCGACGGCACGTTCGACAACTCCCCGTATGTCGGCACGCTCGAGAACGACGGTGTATCCATCGCGCCGTACCACGACCTCGACGGCCAGGTCCCCTCGGAGCTGAAGGACAAGATCGAGGAGCTCAAGCAGCAGATCATCTCCGGTGAGATCAAGGTCGGCTGACCTCAGCCCGATCCACGTCTGACCGTCGTCGGGGCGGGGGGTCGAGACCCTCCGCCCCGATGCACGTCTAGTGTCTGTTCGCCACACACCATCCCGTGACGTTGTCGGAGGAGGGCAGTCCATGGAGCTCGAGATGCGGGGGCTCACGAAGAGGTTCGGGTCATTGGTCGCCAATGACGACATCTCGCTCACCATCGAGCCCGGTGAGATCCACTGCCTCCTCGGCGAGAACGGTGCCGGCAAGTCGACGCTGATGAACATGCTGTACGGGCTGCTCGAGCCGTCGGCGGGTGAGATCCGGCTCGACGGCGAGCCGGCGTCGTTCGCCAGCCCCGGGGACGCCATCGAGGCCGGAATCGGCATGGTGCACCAGCACTTCATGCTCGTGCCTGTCTTCACCGTCGCCGAGAACGTCATGCTGGGTCGTGAGCAGACCCACGGTCTGGGCGTGCTCGACCGCACCAAGGCAGCAGAGCTGGTCCGCGAGCTGTCCGAGCGGTACAAGCTCGCCGTCGACCCCCACGCCCTGGTCGAGGACCTGCCGGTCGGCGTGCAGCAGCGCGTCGAGATCATCAAGGCCCTCGCCAACGAGGCGAAGGTGCTGATCCTGGACGAGCCCACCGCGGTGCTGACGCCGCAGGAGATCGACGAGCTCATGGGCATCATGCGTTCGCTCAAGGAGCAGGGCACCTCCATCGTCTTCATCACCCACAAGCTGCGCGAGGTCAAGGCCATCGGCGACCGGATCACCGTCATCAGGCGCGGAAAGGTGGTGGGGACGGCTCCGCCGTCGACGCCCGAGCCCGACCTGGCCGAGATGATGGTCGGCCGCGCCGTGAAGCTGCAGGTGGACAAGGCCCAGGCGAAGCCCGGCGACGTGGTCCTCGAGGCGCAGCACATCACCGTCATCGACTCCCGAGGGCATACCGTGGTCAAGGACGTCTCCTTCGAGGCCAGGGCCGGTGAGGTGCTGGGCATCGCCGGCGTCCAGGGCAACGGTCAGACCGAGCTGATCAAGTCGCTGCTCGGGGTCATCCATCCCGATGCCGGCCAGATCCTCGTCGAGGGCCGAGACATCTCCAGGCACGGTCCGCGCGAGAGCCTGGACACGGGCATCGGCTACATCCCCGAGGACCGTTCGCACGACGGGTACGTCGGCGCGTTCACCGTTCGGGAGAACCTGGTCCTCGACCTGTACAAGCACGCAGACTTCGCGCGTGGCCCCGCGCTGCGCCTGGACAAGATCGCGGAGAACGCCGCGGCGCGGATCGAGGAGTTCGACATCCGCACCGAGGACATGAACGTGCCCGTCAGCGCGCTCTCCGGCGGCAACCAGCAGAAGGTCGTCGTGGCCCGCGAGCTGTCCCGGCCGCTGAAGGTGCTCATCGCCTCCCAGCCGACCCGCGGAGTGGACGTCGGCTCCATCGAGTTCATCCACAAGCGCATCATCACCGAACGCGACGCCGGCACCGCCATCGTCATCGTCTCGACGGAGCTGGACGAGATCTTCGCTCTCGCGGACCGGATCGCCGTGATGTACGACGGCCGGATCGTCGGCGTCGTGGGCCCCGACATCGCGCGCGAGGACATCGGCCTGATGATGGCGGGCGCGGTGGGAGACCCGGCCGCTGACAAGAAGGCCGGCGTGGGGCACGGCGGGACTGCGGAGGTTGGCGGGCATGACTGACAGCAGCACCAAGCCCAACGGCGCGGACACCCCCGAGCACGAGACGCTCGCGTCCCACGAGACGGACCTGCGCAACCCCGCCACGTGGCTGCCGACGGTCAAGGTGACCCTCGCGGCGTTCGTGCTGGCTCTCGCGGTGGGCGCCGTCCTCATCGTGTTCAGCGACCAGAAGTGCATCGAGTCACTGTCGTACTTCTTCACCTACCCCTGGGACTTCTTCCGGTTCGCCGGCGAGGCGATCGGGGAGTCCTACGCGGCGCTGTTCACCGGTGCAGTCGGCTCGTGGCAGGCGATCAGTGGCACCCTGGAGCGCGCGGCGCCACTCATCTGCGGCGGTCTCGGCGTGAGCCTGGCCTTCCGGGCCGGCTTGTTCAACATCGGCGCCCAGGGCCAGCTGATCGTGGGCGCCATCTGCGCCGGCTACGTCGGCTTCACCTTCGACATGCCGCCGGGCATCCACCTGCTCGTGGCGGTCGCCGCGGGTGTCCTCGGTGGAGCGGTCTGGGGCGCCATCGCCGGTGCGCTGAAGGCCAGGACCGGAGCGCACGAGGTGATCACCACGATCATGCTCAACTACGTTGCCGCGTCACTTCTGCTGTTCTTGCTGACCAAGGACGCCTTCCAGCGGCCGGGCAGCGACAACCCGCGCTCCCTTCCCGCGGCCGAGTCGTCGCTGTTCCCGTCGGTAGCCGGCACCCACACCGGCGTGGTTCTGGCGATCCTGGTCGCCCTGCTCGTGTGGTGGCTGCTGGAACGCAGCACCCTGGGCTTCGAGATGCGGGCGGTGGGTGCCAACGCGAACGCCGCACACACGGCCGGCATGAGCGTCGCCAAGGTCTACACGCTGGCCATGCTCACCGCGGGTGCGCTGGCCGGCCTCGCCGCCACCATGCAGATCCTCGGCAAGAACGACTCGCTGACCGCCAACGTGGCGGGCTCGCTGGGCTTCGACGCCATCACCGTGGCGCTGCTCGGCCGGGCTACACCGCTGGGGACGGTGTTGGCCGGTCTGCTCTTCGGTGCACTGGCCTCCGGCGGCGTGCAGATGCAGGCGAGCGAGGCTGCGACCCCCGTCTCGCTGACGCTCGTGCTGCAGGCACTCATCGTCCTGTTCGTCGCGGCTCCTGCGCTGGTCCGCGGCGTGTTCCGGATGAAGGACACCGGTGGCGGCGCCACCGTCATGGCGAAGGGCTGGGGCTCGTGAGCACCACCATGGAGACATCCACGGCAGCTGTCGACGAGTCCGTCGTTCGCGACCGGGCGGACGTCCGGCGTCAGGTCAGGCTCGTCGTCGTGATGGCGATCGTGGCCGCCCTGCTGCTCTACTTCGCGCTGTCGATCGAGAACGCCACGGTCACCTACGTCACCGGGGCCCAGGTCTCCGCGGACTTCCCGGCGCACGAGCTCGCCGCCAAGCCCGTCGTCTGGGTCTCCTTCGCGCTGGCCCTGCTGGGCCTGGCGCTGGCCGTGCTCAACCGTTGGCCCAAGGGCTGGGTCGGCGTGCTGATGTACGTGGTGGCGGGGCTGGCCTTCTACGCCGGGTTCATCGTGTGGGCGTACTCCGACCAGGGCGAGGGCTTCCAGGCGGCGATCGCGAACCCGCTGCCCGGGACCGTCGAGATCGCCACACCGCTCATCCTCGGGGCCATGGCGGGCGTGATGTGTGAGCGCTCGGGGGTCATCAACATCGCCATCGAGGGGCAGCTCCTCCTCGGCGCCTTCTTCGCCTCGGTGTTCGCCAGCCTGGCCTTCAGCGCCTACATGGGGCTGGTCGGTGCAGTCCTCGCCGGGGTCGCGATGGCTGCCCTTCTGGCGCTGTTCGCGCTGCGCTACCTGGTCAACCAGGTGGTCCTCGGAGTCGTGCTGATCGCACTCGCCTCCGGCCTCACAGCCTTCCTCCTCAGCCAGATCCCGGCTGACCCGGAGATCAAGCAGTACCTCAACGAGCCCCCGCGTCTCGAGGAGCTGCCGATCCCCCTCCTGTCGGACCTGCCGATCGTCGGTGAGGCGCTCTTCAACCAGACGCTGCTGGTGTACCTGATGTACCTGTCGGTGGCCGTGGTGACTTTCGTGCTGTTCCAGACCCGCTGGGGCCTGCGGGTCCGCTCAGTCGGTGAGCACCCGATGGCTGCGGACACCGTCGGTATCAAGGTCAACCGAATCCGCTGGCAGGCCGTTCTGTTCGGTGGCGTGTTCGCCGGCCTCGGCGGGGCCTACTACACGGTGGGGTCGACCGGCTCTTTCGACCGCGACCTCTCGTCCGGCAACGGCTTCATCGCACTCGCCGCGGTGATCATGGGGCGCTGGCACCCGGTGGGCGCGACGTTCGCTGCGCTGTTCTTCGGGTTCATGTGGAACCTCCAGAGCCAGCTGGCGTTCGTCGACAAGATCCCCACGCAGCTGCTCGGCGCCACGCCGTACCTCGCGACGATCATCGCCGTCGCCGGCTTCGTCGGCCGGGTCCGCCCGCCGGCGGCCGACGGCGAGCCGTACGTGAAGAGCTGACGGGGTGAGCGACTTCGACTGGGCAGCCCTGACCGCGGAGGCCACGAACATCGCGGCGCGGGCCTACGCGCCCTACTCCCACTATCCCGTGGGCGCCGCCGCTGTGGCGGACGACGGCAGGGTGCTCGTCGGATGCAACGTGGAGAACGCCGGGTACGGGGTGACGCTCTGCGCCGAGTGCGGACTCGTCTCGTCCTTGGTGGCGTCCGGAGGGGGACGCCTGACGCACTTCGTGTGCGTCAACGGGACGGGACAGGTCATCATGCCCTGCGGCCGCTGCCGCCAGCTGTTGTTCGAGCACGGCGGCGGGGACCTGCTCTGCCTGACCGTCTCGGGAGTGCGGCCGATGAGCGAGATCCTGCCAGACGCCTTCGGCCCCGACGACCTACTGTGAGGACCTTCCATGGCTGCTGTTGACCCACGGGCCCATGACGCCGTCGAGGTGATCACGAGCAAGCGGGACGGGGCGGCCCTCAGCGACGAGCAGATCGACTGGGTGGTGGCGGCCTACACCCGCGGGGAGGTCGCCGACGAGCAGATGGCGGCGCTGGCGATGGCGATCCTGCTCAACGGGATGGACCGCCGCGAGATCGCCCGGTGGACCGCGGCCATGATCGCCTCCGGAGAGCGGCTGGACTTCTCCGCGCTGTCGCGCCCCACCGCGGACAAGCACTCGACCGGCGGGGTGGGGGACAAGATCACCCTGCCGCTGGCTCCGCTCGTGGCCGCGTGCGGGGTCGCCGTGCCGCAGCTCTCCGGCCGCGGGCTGGGGCACACCGGCGGCACCCTGGACAAGCTGGAGTCGATCCCGGGCTGGCAGGCCTCGCTGTCGAACGAGGCGATGATGCGCCAGCTCGAGGACATCGGCGCGGTCGTCTGCGCCGCCGGGGCCGGGCTGGCGCCGGCGGACAAGAAGCTCTATGCGCTGCGTGACGTCACCGGGACGGTGGAGGCGATCCCGCTGATCGCCAGCTCGATCATGAGCAAGAAGATCGCCGAGGGCACCGGTGCGCTGGTGCTCGACGTCAAGGTCGGCAGCGGCGCCTTCATGAAGGAGCCGGCGCCGGCCCGCGAGCTGGCCGAGACCATGGTGGCCCTCGGCACCGATGCGGGCGTCACCACGGTGGCGCTGCTGACCGACATGTCCACCCCGCTGGGGCTCACCGCGGGCAACGCCCTCGAGGTGCGCGAGTCGGTCGAGGTGCTGGCCGGCGGCGGCCCCGCCGACGTGGTGGAGCTGACCGTCGCACTGGCGCGGGAGATGCTCACCGCGGCCGGGGTCGGTGGCGTCGACCCCGCCGACCGGCTGCGGGACGGGTCGGCGATGGACACCTGGCGGCGGATGATCCGGGCCCAGGGCGGCGACCCCGACGCACCGCTGCCGCGGGCGCGGGAGACCCTCGTCGTGCCGGCGCCCGCCAGCGGCGTGCTCACCCGTCTGGACGCCCTCGCCGTCGGCACGGCGGCGTGGCGGCTGGGGGCCGGCCGGGCGCGCAAGGAGCACCCGGTGCAGGAGGGCGCCGGCGTCGAGCTGCACGCCAAGCCCGGTGACGAGGTCGTCGAGGGCCAGCCGCTGCTGACCCTCCACACCGACGAGCCGGAGCGCTTCGACCGGGCGCGCGCGGCGCTCGCGGACGCGGTCGACGTCGCCGCCACCGGCACCGCGCACCAGCCGGCGCCGATCGTCCTGGACCGGGTCTGCTGACCTCCGCGCGGTCCAACCCCGATTCGTCCGCGGTTGCGAGCCGAGTCCGAGCGGGACGGGAGCGGACGAATCGGGGTTGGTGGGGGGTCAGGGGAGCAGCAGCACCACGGACTCGGCGACGCAGGCCGGCTTCTGCGAGCCCTCCAGCTCGACGACGTACCGCAGCACCATCTGCTTGCCGGTCGGCACGTCGCCGATCTCGACCAGCGACACGTGCGCGCGTACCCGGGAGCCCACCGGCACCGGGGCGGGGAAGCGGACCTTGTTCACGCCGTAGTTGAGCCGCGCGCCAGGAGTCTCGAGCGCGAACACCTGGCTGCCCAGCCACGGCACCAGCGACAGCGTGAGGTAGCCGTGCGCGATCGTGGTGCCGAACGGTCCCGACCGCGCCCGCTCCACGTCGACGTGGATCCACTGGTGGTCGCCGGTGGCCTCGGCGAACCGGTCCACCCGCTCCTGGTCGACCTCGACCCACTCGCTGGTCCCGAGCTCCTGCCCGACGGCGGCCTCGAGCTCCTCGAACGTGGTGAAGGTGCGCATACCGGGATGCCTCCTGCTGAACGCGGCTGGTTGGATACGAGCTATGTCAGAACCTATCGGTGAGCAGATCCGGCGCGCGCCCAAGGTGCTGCTCCACGACCACCTCGACGGAGGGCTCCGGCCGCAGACGATCATCGACCTCGCCCCGGAGGGGCACCGGCTGCCGGCCACCGAGGCGCCGGCGCTCGGCCGCTGGTTCGAGGAGTCGGCGAGCTCCGGGTCGCTGGAGCGCTACCTCGAGACCTTCGACCACACGGTCGCGGTGATGCAGACCGCCGACAACCTGCGCCGCGTGGCGCGCGAGTGCGTCGAGGACCTCGCGGCCGACGGGGTGGTCTACGCCGAGGTCCGCTACGCCCCCGAGCAGCACCTCGACGGCGGGCTGTCGCTGACCGAGGTGGTGGAGGCCGTGCGCGACGGCTTCGCCGCGGGGGAGGAGCAGGCGCGCAGCGAGGGCAGCCCGATCGTGGTGCGCCAGCTGCTCACCGCCATGCGTCACCAGGCCCGTTCCCAGGAGATCGCCGAGCTGACCGTGGCCTACCGCGACCAGGGCGTGGTCGGCTTCGACATCGCCGGGGCGGAGGCGGGCTACCCGCCCACCCGGCACCTCGACGCCTTCGAGTACCTGCAGCGCGAGAACGCCCACTTCACCATCCACGCCGGCGAGGCGTTCGGGACGCCGTCGATCTGGCAGGCGATCCAGTGGTGCGGCGCGGACCGGCTCGGGCACGGCGTGCGGATCATCGACGACATCACCGTCGGCCCGGACGCCTCTCCCCGGCTGGGCCGGCTCGCGTCGTACGTTCGCGACAAGCGGATCCCGCTGGAGATGTGCCCCTCCTCCAACGTGCAGACCGGTGCGGCGTCGTCGATCCAGGAGCACCCGGTCGCGCTCCTCGCGAAGCTGCGGTTCCGGGTCACCGTCAACACCGACAACCGGCTGATGAGCGCGACCTCGATGTCGCGGGAGATGGAGCTGCTCGCCGACGCGTTCGGCTACGGGATCACGGACTTCCGGTGGTTCACCATCAACGCGATGAAGTCGGCGTTCCTGCCCTTCGACGAGAGGCTGGCCCTCATCGACGAGGTGATCAAGCCGGCGTACGCCGTCCTCGGCGCGATGTCCTAGGCGGGCGCGCGGGCGGGACCTGCGCCGGTCGCGGGCCGCGGCACGCCGGCCGAGCCGCCGGCACCGTTCGGGTCCACGTGGACGGAAGCGGTCGCGAGGCGGTGCGGATCGGGCACTGTTCGCGTCCCTATGGACGGCAACGGTCGGGGACGTCGGCGTCGGGCGACTCGGCGTACGCCGTCCACGGCCCGACGTCCTAGGCGGGCGAGCCGGACCTGCGCCCGGTCGGGGCGGGCGCGATGTCCCGGGCCGGCCGGCGGGTCGACGCGCCGTCAGCGGCCACGCTGGTCGGAGATCCGCTTCGCCTTGCCCAGCGACCGCTCCAGCGCCCCCGCGTCGACCACCTCGACCTCGACGCCGACCCCGATGCTGCCGCGGACGTGGTGCACGACCTCGCGGGCGAGGACGAGCCGGCGGTCGGCGGGAGTGTCGCGGTGCGCCTCGACCTGCACGGTCAGCACGTCGAGGTTGCCGGGCCGGGTGAGCACGCACAGGTAGTGCGGGCTGAGCCCCTCCACCTTGAGGATCTGCTCCTCGATCTGGCTGGGGAAGACGTTCACGCCGCGGATGATCATCATGTCGTCGGTGCGGCCGGTGACCTTCTGCATGCGGCGGAACGCAGGGAAGGCGGTGCCGGGCAGCAGCCGGGTCAGGTCGCGGGTGCGGTAGCGCACGACCGGCATGGCCTGCTTGGTGAGGCTGGTGAACACCAGCTCGCCCTCCTCGCCGTCGGGCAGCACCTCGTGGGTGAACGGGTCGATGACCTCGGGGTAGAAGTGGTCCTCCCACACGTGCAGGCCGTCCTTGGTCGCCGCGGCCTCCTGGGACACGCCGGGACCCATCACCTCCGAGAGCCCGTAGATGTCGACCGCGCTGATGCCGCTGCGCTGCTCGACCTCCTCGCGCATCTCGTTGGTCCACGGCTCGGCGCCGAAGATGCCGATCTCCAGCCCGGTGGTGCGCGGGTCGACCGACTGCCGCTCCATCTCGTCGAGGATCGCCAGGAAGTACGACGGGGTCACCATGATCACCCGGGGACGGAAGTCGACGATCAGCTGCACCTGCCGCTCGGTCATCCCGCCGGACACCGGGACCACCGTGCAGCCGAGCCGCTCGGCCCCGTAGTGGGCGCCGAGGCCGCCGGTGAACAGGCCGTAGCCGTAGGCCACGTGCACCACGTCGCCGGGGCGGCCGCCGGCGGCGTGGATGGAGCGGGCCATCAGCTCGGCCCAGGTGTCGAGGTCCTCGGCGGTGTAGCCCACGACGGTCGGGCGGCCCGTCGTACCGGAGGAGGCGTGGATCCGGTTCACCTGCTCACGCGGCACCGCGAACATGCCGAAGGGGTAGTTGTCGCGCAGGTCGGCCTTGGTGGTGAACGGGAACCGGGCCAGGTCGGCCGGCGTCTGCAGGTCCTCGGGCCGCACCCCGGCCTCGTCGAAGGCCCGCCGGTAGTGTGGGACGTGCGCGTAGGCGCGGGCCAGCGTGTCGCGCAGCAGTTCGACCTGCGCGGCCCGCAGCTCGTCGATGCTCAGGTCGGGGGCCTCGTGGGTCATCGCGCTCCTCGCCTCCTCGGTCGGTCGGCCACCACCCAATCACGCTCGGTCAGGGAATGGGCGTGCCGACGAGACCGGCGATCCGTTCGAACGCCTCGTCGGGACGCATCGGCGTGCAGCCCAGAGCGACCGCCCGCTCCACGATCTGCGGTTCCTGGCGCATCAGCCGCCAGCCACGGCGCAGCAGCACCAGCGGCGGCTTGCGGCGCTCGCGCAGGTCGCGGGTCAGCCGCCGCCAGAACGTCACCACCGGGTGGTTGCGCACGCACAGGGCGTCGGCCAGGATCCCCCGCGCGCGGCACTCCTCGGCGACCTCCTGGGCGAAGATCCCCTCGGCCACCAGGAGCGGGGCGTCGCCGAGGTCGAAGGTGCGGTGCCCGACCCGGCCGTCGCGGGACAGGTCGTAGACCGGGACGTCGGCGCGGCCGTCGCGGCACAGCTGCTCCAGCGCGTCGGCGGCCTCCTCGGCCAGCCACGAGTCCGGGTGGTCCCAGTCCACCTCCGCGGGGGCGGGGTGGCCGCCGGCGCCCTCGAGCCGCGGCAGCGTGGGGTCGCCGCCGCTCTTGTAGTAGTCGTCGAGGTTCAGCGTCGGGACGCCGAGGTGCTCCGCGACCCGCCGGCAGAGCCGGGACTTGCCGGACCCCGACGGCCCGGCCAGGACGATGACCCGTGCGCGCACGTCGGAGGTCAGGTGCCGATCGGGTGCCAGACCGTCTTGGTCTCGAGGAAGGCCGTCATCGTGTCGATGCCCGGTTCCCCGGACCAGTCCGGCTCGGCCGCCGGAGCCCGGCGTACCCGCTTGAGGTTCTCCGCAGCCGACTCCTCCAGCGCCGTGGCGCTCTCCGCGTCGCCGGCCAGCCCGGCGAGGTCGATCGCGTTGACGTCCATGTGGGAGGCGAGGGTCGGGGCGGTGTCGGTGAGCGCGCCGGTGAGCACGTTGACCACGCCGCCGGGCACGTCGGAGGTCGCCAGCACCTCGGCGAGCGTGATCGCCGGCAGCGGCCGCTCGGCCGACGCCGCGACGACGCAGGTGTTGCCGGTCACGACGACGGGGGCGAGCACGCTGACCAGGCCGAGCAGCGAGGACTGCTGCGGCGCGAGCACTGCCACCACCCCGGTCGGCTCCGGCAGCGAGAAGTTGAAGTACGGCGCCGCGACGGGGTTGGTCCCGCCGACGACCTGCGCGATCTTGTCCGCCCAGCCGGCGTACCACACCAGCCGGTCGACGGCGGCGTCGACGGCCGCCTCCGCCTGCCGCTTCGAGACGCCTTCGGAGCGCTGCACGTCGTCGGCGAACTGGACGCGGCGGCCCTCGAGGACCTCGGCGATCCGGTAGACGACCTGCCCGCGGTTGTACGGCGTCCGCGCGGACCAGCCGGGAAAGGCCTTGCGGGCCGCGGCGACGGCGTCGCGGGCGTCCTTGCGGGAGGCCGCCGAGGCGTTGGCCAGGAACCGGCCCTTGGCGTCGAGCACCTCGTAGGACCGGCCCGACTCCGAGCGCGGGAACGCGCCGCCGACGTAGAGCTTGTAGGTCTTGCGCACCTCGATGCGCGCCTCGGGGGGAGTCACCGGGCCCCCCGAGGGAGTCCGGGCGCAGCGAGCAGCGTCGTGGGGTGGGTCATCGCAGGTAGCCCTCCAGGCCGTGGCGGCCGCCCTCGCGGCCGTAGCCCGACTCCTTGTAGCCGCCGAAGGGGCTGGTCGGGTCGAACTTGTTGAACGTGTTGGCCCACACCACGCCGGCCCGCAGCTTGTCGGCCATCCAGAGGATCCGCGAGCCCTTGTCGGTCCAGACGCCGGCGGAGAGCCCGAACGGCGTGTTGTTGGCCTTCTCGACCGCCTCGGCCGGGGTCCGGAAGGTCAGCACCGACAGCACGGGGCCGAAGATCTCCTCGCGGGCGATCCGGTGCGCCTGCGAGACGCCGGTGAAGACCGTCGGGGGGAACCAGAACCCGGTGCTCGGCAGCTCGCAGGCAGGCGACCAGCGCTCGGCGCCCTCGTCGTCCCCTGCCTGGCTGAGCTCGCGGATCCTGGTCAGCTGCTCGCGGGAGTTGATCGCGCCGACGTCGGTGTTCTTGTCCAGGGGGTCGCCGACCCGCAGCGTGGCCATCCGGCGCTTGAGCCGCTCCAGGACGTCCTCGGCGACCGACTCCTGCACGAGCAGGCGGGAGCCGGCGCAGCAGACGTGACCCTGGTTGAAGAAGATCCCGTTGACGATGCCCTCGACCGCCTGGTCCACCGGCGCGTCGTCGAAGACGATGTTCGCGGCCTTGCCGCCGAGCTCGAGCGTGACCCGCTTGTCGGTGCCGGCGACCGCCTTGGCGATCATCCGGCCGACGTCGGTGGAGCCGGTGAACGCGACCTTGTCGACGTCCGGGTGGGCGACCAGCGCGCGGCCGGTGTCGCCGGCGCCGGTGACGATGTTGACCACCCCCGCCGGCAGGTCCGCCTGCCGGCAGATCTCGGCGAACAGCAGCGCGGTCAGGGGCGTGGTCTCCGCCGGCTTCAGCACCACGGTGTTGCCGGTGGCCAGCGCCGGCGCGATCTTCCAGGCCAGCATCATCAGCGGGAAGTTCCACGGGATGACCTGCCCGGCGACGCCGACCGGCAGCGGCGGCGTACCCGGGCTGGACGACAGGCCGGCGTACTGCAGCTTGTCGGCCCAGCCGGCGTAGTAGAAGAAGTGCGCCGCGGCGATGGGTACGTCGACGTCGCGCGACTCGCGGATCGGCTTGCCGTTGTCGATGCTCTCCAGGACGGCGAGCTCGCGGGAGCGCTCCTGCATGATCCGGGCGATCCGGAAGAGGTACTTGCCCCGCTCCCGTCCGGGCATCCGCGACCACACCCGGTCGTAGGCGCGCCGGGCCGCCTTGACCGCGCGGTCGACGTCGTCGGCGGACGCCTCGGCGACCTCGGCGAGCACCTCCTCGGTGGCGGGGGAGATGGTCTTGAACGACCGGCCCTCGGCCGCGTCCACGAACTCACCGCCCACGAACAGGCCGTAGGAGGAGCGGATGTCCACGACCGACCGCGACTCGGGCGCGGGCGCGTAGTCGAAGACGCCGCCCCCGCTCGTCGCGCCGGTGCCCGCGGCGGCGGTTCCGGGCGTGCTGGTCTCGTCAGTCATCTCGGATCAGTCCAGGGTGAAGTAGTCGGGGCCGGAGTAGCGGCCGGTGCGCATCTTGGTCCGCTGCATCAGCAGGTCGTTGAGCAGCGACGAGGCACCGAAGCGGAACCACTCGGGGCTCAGCCAGTCCGGTCCGGCCACCTCGTTGACCATCACGAGGTACTTGACCGCGTCCTTGGCCGTCTTGATCCCGCCCGCCGGCTTCACCCCCACCATCTGGCCGGTGGCCGCGCGCCAGTCGCGCACCGCCTCGAGCATCACCAGCGTGACCGGCAGGGTGGCGGCCGGCTGCACCTTGCCCGTGGAGGTCTTGATGAAGTCGGCGCCGGCGAGCATCGCCAGCCACGACACCCGGCGCACGTTGTCGTAGGTCTGCAGCTCACCGGTCTCGAAGATCACCTTCAGGTGCGCGCTCGTGCCATCGGGCCGGGCGCACGCCTCGTGGACCGCGACGATCTCCTCGAACACCTCGAGGTAGCGCCCGGACAGGAACGCGCCCCGGTCGATCACCATGTCGACCTCGTCCGCGCCGGCCTCGACCGCGTCGGCGGTGTCCATCAGCTTGATGTCGCGCGCCGCGCGCCCGGAGGGGAACGCGGTGGCGACGGCGGCGACGTTGACCCGGTCGCCGACGACCTCCTTGGCGGTCGCCACGAGGTCGGCGTACACGCACACCGCGGCGGTCGACGGCACTGTCGGGTCGGCGGGGTCGGGCCGCAGCGCCTTGGCGGACAGCGCGCGGACCTTCCCGGGGGTGTCCTGTCCCTCAAGGGTGGTCAGGTCGACCATGCGGATCGCGAGGTCGAGCGCGAACTCCTTGGCGGTGGTCTTGATCGAGCGGGTGCCGAGCATCGCCGCGCGGGCCTCGACGCCGACCTGGTCGACCCCGGGCAGGCCGTGCAGGAAGCGCCGGAGCGCGGCGTCGGAGGCGGTGGCCCCGTCGAGGTCGGCGCTGCGGGAAGCGGCGGCGCCGGTGCCGGTCGTGCCGCTCGTGGGGCTGAGGGTGGTGCTCACGAGGGCCAGCATAGGTGTGCCTCCCGGCTTGCGAGAAAACGGCCGGGAGGCAGAATCGGGCCATGAGCACCGCGCCGCAGTCCTCCGCGTCGTCCGCACCGGTGGAGCGGTTCAAGCCCACCAGCGGCCTGATGGTCGGCTATGCCGGCCTGGCGATCTCGGCCTTCCTGCTGGGGTACGTCGTGCTGGGCGTGCGGTCGCTCGACGGGCTGCGGATCGCGGTGGGCGCGGTCCTCTTCGCGCTGGTGGTGTGGACGACGCAGCTGCGGCCGCGGGCCACGGCGTACACCGACCGCGTGGTGCTCAAGAACATCGTCCGCGACTCCCACGTGCCGCTCGCCGCGGTGGACGAGATCGCGCTCGGCCAGACGCTGACGCTCTGGGTCGGCGACGAGCGCTACGTGTGCATCGGGATCGGCAGCTCCTTCCGCGAGCACGTCCGGTCCCGCCGCAACCGCGAGCAGACGCTCGGCACCAGCCGGCTCACGGAGTTCGCGCTCCGCTCGGAACGCGCGAACACCGACGAGCGGGCGATGTCCTACCAGGCCTTCGTGGTGACCCGCCTCGAGGACCTGGTCGAGCGCGCCCGCCGGGATCTCCGGGGCGCCCCGGCCGGCGCGCCCCGGCGGGTGTGGGCCTGGCCGGAGGTGAGCGCCCTCGCGGTGACCTCGCTCGCGTTCGTGGTGCTGCTGCTGGCCTAGAGGCGGGCCGGCCGCGCTGGTGCGGGGACCGGCCGGCCGGGCCGTCCCGAGGTCCCGCCCCGTCGGCTGGTCAGAGGCCGGCCGCCTGCGCGAGGTCGCGGCGGATCGCGTCCAGTCGACCGGCCGCGGCGATCCGGGCGGCGTCCACGGCGCCGTCGCCGGCCGCCTGCTCGGTCGCGGAGCGCTCCACCGCGACGACCACCTCGAGGTAGCACTTGAGCTTCGGCTCGGTGCCGGACGGCCGGACCACGACGCGGGCCCCCTCGGCCAGGCGGTAGCGCAGGCCGTCGGTCGGCGGCAGCCCGGCGCAGCCCTCGGACAGGTCCTCGACCTGCTCGACGGCGAGGCCGCCGAGCTGTCGCGGCGGGCTGGTCCGCAGCCGGGCCATCGCCTCGTCGATCAGGGCGAGGTCGGTGACCCGGACCGACAGCTGGTCGGTGGCGTGCAGGCCGTGCGCGCGGGCGATGTCGTCGAGCCGGTCGGTCAGCGTGCGCCCCTCGGCCTTGAGCCGGGCCGCCAGGTCGACGACCCGCAGCAGCGCGCTGACACCGTCCTTGTCCCGGACCAGGCCCGGGGCCACGCAGTAGCCGAGCGCCTCCTCGTAGCCGAACGCCAGCCCGTCGACGCGGCCGATCCACTTGAAGCCCGTGAGCGTCTCGGCGTACTCCTGCCCGTGTGCCCGCGCCAGGCGGCCGAGCAGCGAGGAGGAGACGATCGAGCAGGCGTAGACGCCGGCCACCCCGGCGCGCAGCAGGTCGTCGGCCAGGAGCGCACCGACCTCGTCGCCGCGCAGGGTCCGCCAGCCGTGCGGACCGGGCACGGCCACGGCGCAGCGGTCGGCGTCCGGGTCGTTGGCGACGACCAGGTCGGCGCCCACCTCGGCCGCGAGGCTCGTGGCGAGGTCCATCGCACCCGGTTCCTCGGGGTTGGGGAAGGCCACCGTCGGGAAGTCCGGGTCCGGGTCGGCCTGGGCGGCGGCCACGTGGGGGGCCGCGAAGCCCGCGCGGCGCATCACCTGTGCGACGGTCTCGCCGCCGACGCCGTGCAGCGGGGTGTAGACGGTCGTGAGGTCGCGCGGTCCGTCGCGGCCGACGAGGCCGGCCACCGCGTCGAGGTAGGACTCCACCAGCTCCTCGCCGAGGGGCGTCCAGTCCTCGACGAGCGGCACGCCGGCGAGCGCACCGACCGCGTCGATGCGCTCGGAGATCCCGGCGTCGGCGGGCGGCACGATCTGGCTGCCGTCGCCGAGGTAGACCTTGTAGCCGTTGTCTTGCGACGGGTTGTGACTCGCGGTCACCATCACCCCGGCCACGCAGCCGAGCGCGCGGATCGCGTAGGCCAGCACCGGCGTGGGCAGCGCCCGGGGCAGCAGCATGGCCCGCAGGCCGGCACCTCGCATCACCGCGGCCGTGTCCCGGGCGAAGGCCTCCGAGTTGTGCCGGGCGTCGTAGCCCACCACCACGGCGTCGTCCGCGCCGGCGCCCTCGGCCCGCAGGTACGCCGCCAGTCCGGCCGCGGTCCGGATCACCACGACGCGGTTCATCCGGTTCGGGCCCGCCCCCAGCGCGCCGCGCAGCCCGGCGGTGCCGAACTCGAGCCGGCCGCCGAACCGGTCGGCGAGCTCGGCGGCCTGCGGCCCGGCGGGGTCGGCCTCGACGGCGGCGACCAGGGCCTCGAGCTCCGCGCGGGTCTGCGGGTCCGGGTCCTCGCGCACCCAGGCGCGGGCGCGCTCGGTGAGGTCGGAGGCGTCGGTGTCGATCGTCATGGGCCGAAGGCTAACCGTGCCGCCCTCGCGGTCGCCTCCCGCGTTCTGGCTCAGGCGTCGCCGAGGGCCGGGCGGTGGAACGCCTCGGTGGCGTACGGACCTCCGACGTGCGCGCCCTCGGCGGCGTCCTCGGGCCGGGCCCCGATCCGGTGGGAGAAGGCCTCGGCGTCGTCCTGCGGCTCGTAGCCCAGCGCCCGGCCCGGGCCGAGGTCCCACCAGCCGCGGGTGTTGGCCGAGACGCCGTAGAGCACGGCGAAGCCGGGGTCCGGGGTTGACAGGCAGGCCTGCACCATCCGGACCGCGTCGTCGTGGGAGAGCCAGGTCGACAGGTTGCGCACGGTCTCCGGCTGGGGGAGGAAGCTGCCGATCCGGCAGGCCAGGGCGTCGATGCCGTAGCGGTCGGCGTAGAGGCTCAGCAGACCCTCGGCGGCCACCTTGGCGACGCCGTAGAAGGTGTCGGGACGCGGGCGTACGTCGACGTCCAGCCGGTCGCTGCGGGGCGTCCGGCCGACCGCGTGGTTGCTGCTGGCGTAGACCATCCGGGGTACGCCGTGACGCACCATCGCGTCGAGCAGCGCCGCCGTGGTGATGACGTGGCTGTGCAGCTCGTCGGGCAGCGAGCCCTCGTCCGGCATGGCGGCCAGGTGGACGACCGCGTCGAGGGGGTTGCTGCGGGTCTCGGCGGCGACGACCGCGTCGACGGCGTCCGGGTCGGCGCAGTCCACGGTGTGCCAGGCGCTGCCGGTGAAGCCCTCGGGCACGGTGGCCAGGTCGAGGCCCACGACGTCGTGGCCACGGTCGAGCAGGCCGGCGGTCAGCACCGTGCCGATCGAGCCGGCGGCACCGGTGAGCAGCACGCGCATCCCCGTCATCGCCTCAGACCCTCGGGACGATCGCGCCGAGCAGGTCGCCCATCCGGGTCGCCGCTGCGCGCCCGGCCTCGAGGACCTCCTCGTGGTTCAGCGGCTCGCCGGTGATGCCGGCCGCCAGGTTGGTGACCAGCGAGATGCCGAGCACCTCCATGCCGGCCTCGCGGGCCGCGATCGCCTCGAGCACCGTGGACATGCCGACGAGGTCGCCGCCGATGGCCCGCACCATCCGGATCTCGGCCGGGGTCTCGTAGTGCGGGCCGGGGAACTGGACGTAGACGCCCTCGTCGAGGTCCGGCTCGACCTCCTGGCACAGCGCCCGCAGGCGCGAGCTGTAGAGGTCCGTGAGGTCGACGAAGCTCGCCCCCTCGATCGGCGAGGTCGCGGTGAGGTTGATGTGGTCGCTGATCAGCACCGGGGTGCCGGGCGCCCAGGTCTCCTTCAGGCCTCCGCAGCCGTTGGTGAGCACGGCGACGCGGCAGCCTGCGGCGGCGGCCGTGCGGACGCCGTGCACCACCGAGCGGACGCCGCGGCCCTCGTAGACGTGGGTGCGGCCGAGGAAGACCAGCAGGTTGCGGTCCCCGGCCCGCACCGAGCGGATCCTGCCCGCGTGCCCCTCGACCGCCGGTGGGGCGAAGCCGGGCAGGTCGGTGGTGCTCAGCTCCGCGGTCGCCTCGCCGAGCGCGTCGACTGCCGGCAGCCAGCCGGACCCCATCACCAGGGCGACGTCGTGCGTCTCGACGCCGGTCAGCTCGCGGAGCCGGTCCGCGGCCTCGCGGGCGTCCTCGGGCGCGCTGGGCCGGGGGGCTCGGTGCAGGGGGGTGGTCTCGCTCACGCGGGGCAGCGTAGCCGCCGGGGAGTCGGTCAGTGCCCCAGGGACCGGCAGGGACGCGCCCGCAGTGCCTGCACGTAGTCGTCGGGGGCGTCGGCGGCCTGCGCGGCCTCGGCGATGATGCCGAGGTAGATCGCCGAGGGCAGGCCGCCCTCGTAGGCGTCGAGCACGTAGGTCCAGGCCAGCTGCTCGCCGAGCAGGCTGTCGACGCGGACCCGGGTCTTGCGGTAGAGGCCCGAGTCGGCGCTCTCCCAGGCGTCGAGCCGCCCGGCGTCGTCGTCGGACACATCGTAGAGCGCCACGTAGACCTGCTCCAGCGGATCCTCGACGAGCGTGGCCAGCGCCCCGTCCCAGCCGAGGTCCTCCCCGCCGAACGTCAGCCGCCAGCCGCGGAGCCAGCCGGTGGTGTGCAGAGGCGAGTGCGGGCAGCGCTCGCCCATGCGTCGGGGATCCATGTTCGACCCGTAGGCGGCGTACAGGGGCACGGGAGGAGCGTAGTGGCACCGCTGCGACAATGGCGCCATGAACCATGTGGTGGTGGTCGGTGGCGGACCCGGAGGCTACGAGGCGGCGCTGGTGGCCGCCCAGCTGGGAGCCGACGTCACGGTCGTCGACACCGACGGCATCGGCGGCTCGGCGGTCATCACCGACTGCGTGCCCAGCAAGACCCTCATCGCCACCGCCGAGCTGATGGCGGACATGGAGGAGGCCGGGGAGCTCGGCCTGACCATCGGCGGTGCCGGCAGGGCCGGCAACGCCCTCGGCGTGGACCTCGCCGCGGTCAACCAGCGGGTCAAGCGGCTCGCGCTCGCCCAGTCCCACGACATCGAGCGGCGGCTCGAGCGCGAGGGCGTCCGCGTCGTGCGCGCCCGGGGACGGCTCGAGACCGACCCCGCCGGCGCCCGAGGCACCCACCGGGTGCTCGCGCAGTCGGCCGACGGGGTGCAGGAGGCCTGGGAGGCGGACACCGTGCTGCTGGCGACGGGGGCGTCGCCGCGGACGCTGCCGACGGCCGAGCCGGACGGCGAGCGGATCCTGACCTGGGAACAGGTCTACGACCTCGCCGAGGTCCCCGAGAAGCTGATCGTGGTCGGCTCCGGAGTCACCGGCGCGGAGTTCGCCTCCGCCTACAACGCCCTCGGCGTCGACGTCACGCTGGTCTCCAGCAGAGACCGGGTGCTGCCGGGGGAGGACGCGGACGCCGCCGAGGTGATCGAGGAGGTCTTCACGCGGCGCGGGATGACCGTGCTGTCGAAGTCGCGGATGGCCTCGGTCACCCGCTCCGGCGACACGGTCACCGTCGAGCTCACCGACGGCACCACCGTCGAGGGCTCGCACTGCCTGCTGGCGCTGGGGTCGGTGCCGAACACCGCGGACCTCGGGCTCGAGGAGGCGGGGGTGCGCCTCGACGACGCCGGCTTCGTCGAGGTCGACCGGGTCTCGCGGACCTCCGCACGCGGGGTGTACGCCGCCGGCGACTGCACCGGCGTGCTGATGCTCGCCTCCGTCGCGGCCATGCAGGGCCGCATCGCCATGTGGCACTTCCTCGGCGACGCCGTGACACCGCTGGACCTCAAGACCGTGTCCTCCAACGTGTTCACCGCCCCGGAGATCGCGACCGTCGGCTGGAGCCAGAACGCCGTGGCCGCCGGCGAGATCGACGCCGAGACCGTCACGCTGCCGCTCTCGGGCAACGCCCGCGCCAAGATGCAGGGGGTCCGCGACGGGTTCGTCAAGCTGTTCGCCCGGCCTGGCACCGGGATCATCGTCGGCGGCGTGGTGGTCGGGCCGCGGGCCAGCGAGCTGATCCACCCGGTCGCCGTCGCGGTGGCGGAGAACCTCACCGCCGACCAGCTCGCGCACGCGTTCACCGTGTACCCCTCGATGAGCGGGTCGGTGGCCGAGGCGGCGCGGCGGCTGCACCGCGTCGACGCCTGAGCGCGCCTGAGCGGGCCTGGGTCGGCCTGGTGCCCCGTGCCCGAGGTGGTCATGAATCGAGAAGCGCCCGGGTGGGCGCCCACCTAGCCTGACGGGAGACGGCCGGCACCCCGCCGCGCCGACCGAGTCGAGAGGCAGTGGCGAGCATGGCCGAGACGAGCTCCACGACCGAGTCCGGCGGGTTCACCGCGCAGGAGCGCGCCGCGATGAAGGAGCGTGCCGCCGAGCTGCGCGCGGAGGGCAGGAAGGGCGCCAAGAGGGCCGACGGGCTGCAGGCGGTCCTCGACCGGATCGCCGAGATGGCGCCGGAGGACCGGGCCCTCGCCGAGCGCGTGCACGTCGCGGTGACCACGACCGCCCCCGACCTGCTGCCGAGGACCTGGTACGGCATGCCGGCCTATGCGAACGCCGACGGCAAGGTGGTGGTGTTCTTCCAGGACGCCGGCAAGTTCAGCTACCGGTACTCCACGCTGGGGTTCCAGGACGCGGCGCGCCTCGACGACGGGGACCTGTGGCCGGTGTCCTACGCGCTCCGGGCGTGGAGCCCGACGGTGCAGGCCACGGTGGTCGAGCTGGTGAGGGCCGCCGTCTCCTGACGCACCGGTGCTCGCCGGCCCGAGGCGCCCGGGCTCAGAAGCCGCCGAAGTCCCCGCCGAAGTCCCCGCCGAAGTCGCCGCCGCCGAAGTCCCCGCCCCAGCCCCCGCCGCCGCCCGCGTCGCCGCCGCCCGCGTCGCCGGAGTCGCCCGGGTCGCCGCCGGTGTCGAAGCCGTCCGCGCCGGCGGACAGGTCCGAGCCGTCCCAGTCGGTGGCCAGCATGGACCCGAGCAGGAAACCGGGCACCAGGCCGGACATCGCGTAGCCGCCGAAGTAGCCCGAGACCCACGGCGAGTACGCCGGACCGCCCTGCCAGTAGGGCACCCGGCCGACGCCCTGGCGGACCGTGCGGATGTCGGGGTCGGCCCCCTGCGCCACGCGGTCGGCGTCGGCCGCGCAGACCGGCACCTGCCGCGGCTGCCCGCCGGCCGGCGCCCACTCGATGTCGGTGGTCGACGGGCCGTGGGCCGGGTTGAAGAAGCACGGTGGCCGGCGGGTCGGCAGCGGCCGGCCCTCCACGCGGGCGCGCACGCAGGCGACGGCGTACCGGCCGTCCTCGAGCGCCTCGGTGACGTGCCGGATCTCCTCGGGCCGGGTCACTCCTCCCAGGGAGGACTTGGCGGACTCGTAGGAGTCGAGGGCGCGTTGGTAGTCCTGCCGGGCCGGCTCGTCGAGCTCGTCGGTGAGCAGGTCGGTGTCGAGGCGCTGCAGCTCCTCGCCGAAGCGGGTGACGTCCTCGTCGGCCACCACCCGGGCGGCATCGAGCTCGGCCGTGGACCGATCGGCGGCGGCGCGCTGCTCCTGGTTCCGCGACCAGATGCGGTAGGCGAGGAAGGCGACTCCGGCGAGGAGCAGGAGGGTCATCGGGTCCATGGCCCCAGCGTACGGGGGCCGGCCCGGTGCGGCGGGTGGCCAAATGGCAGCGATGTAATTCTCACTCTCCGGTCTGATTCTTACCGATCCGGTGGTGACGGGAAGTGGGGCGTCCTACCATCAAACGTCACATTGGTGACATAGGCCACTCAACGCACAACCGTCACGCGCCTGCGCGCTCCGGGTCGGGAAAGCCCGGGCCGCGCTCCGAGGCGCCGAGGGGAACCCGACATGAGCACCTGCCCACCGGCCGGTGGCGTCCGGACTGCCCGGCCCGCCCCGCACCCGCTCCGCCGACCGACCGCGGCGTCGACCGCCTGGCGGCAGATGGTGGTGCTCTGCGCCGCCCTCGGCACGCTGGCCTCCGTGGTCGGCGCCGCACCCGCCCGCGCCGCGGCGGTCGACCAGACCTACTGGATCCCCGTCGACAAGCAGATCACCGTGCGGGGCCACGGCTTCGGCCACGGACACGGGATGTCGCAGTACGGCGCCTACGGCGCCGCTCGGCAGGGCCTGACCCACCGCGAGATCCTCGACTTCTACTACCCCGGCACGTCCTGGGGGACGGTGCGTGGCCTGGTGCGGGTCCTGATCACCGCCGACACCTCGAGCGACGTCGTGGTGAGCCCGGCCCCGGGCCTCAGCGTGCGCGACCTCGGTGCCGGCACGACGTACCCGGTCCCGGCGCTGTCGGGTGTCAAGCGCTGGCGGCTCAACGTCAACGCGAACGGTGACACGGTCGTGGGCTACCTCACCGACCGCTGGCGGCGCTGGGCACCCGGTGGCAGGACCACCCTGGTCGGTGACGGCCAGTTCTCCGCCCGGGAGCCGTTGCGGCTCTGGACGCCGACGGGGTCGCGGACCTACCGCGGCATCCTGCGCGCCGCCTCGCCGACACCCGGCTCGAGCGTGCGCGACACCGTCAACGTGGTGTCGATGGACGACTACGTCCGCGGGGTGATCCCGTACGAGATGCCGGCCTCCTGGAGCACCGAGGCGGTGCGGTCCCAGGCCGTCGCCGCCCGCACCTACGCCGCCTGGTCCCGCGCCCAGGCCGCGCAGCGCTACTACCAGATCTGCGACACCACCTCGTGCCAGGTCTACGGCGGCGTGGACGGCGAGGACCCCCGCAGCAACGACGCCGTCACCGCGACCGCCCGGCGGATCCTGACCTATGACGACAGGCCGGCGTTCACGCAGTTCTCCTCCAGCAGCGGCGGCTGGACCTCCGCGGGCTCGGCGCCGTACCTCACCGCCCGGGCCGACCCCTACGACGGCCACTCCGCCAACCCGGTGCACGACTGGACGGTCCAGGTGGACGCCGGCCGGCTCGAGCGCAGCTACCCCGCCATCGGCACGCTGCTCGCCATCCGGGTCGTGCAGCGCGACGGCAACGGCGACTGGCAGGGCCGCGTCGGGTCGCTGGTCCTCGACGGGAGCCAGGCGGACCGCACGATCAGCGGCGACTCCTTCCGCTGGGCCTTCGGCCTGCGGTCGAGCTGGTTCACCATCGAGCCCACCGCGATCATGCAGCGGTGGAAGCGCCTCGGCGGCAACCGGTCCGCCCTCGGTCAGGTCCGCAGCCCGGAGTACGCCGTCGACCGCGGCGCCGCCCAGGGGTTCAGTGCGGGGCGGATCTACTACTCGCGCGCCGTCGGCGCCCGTGAGCTGCTCGGCGCCATCGCCACCCGCTTCCGGGGGCTCGGTGGCCCCGCCCGGTCGGGGCTCGGCTGGCCGGTGCGGGGCAATTACCCGGTCAGCAGGGGAGAACGCGCCGACTTCCAGCACGGCACGCTGACCTGGATCGCCGCCACGGGCCGGGTGCGGGTGGTGCGCCACTGACCCGGCGCGACCGGGCCACGGCTCGGCTCAGGCGGGGGCCACGACCAGCACGAGGTCGCCGCCCTCGACCTGCTGGGTTCCCGACAGCGCGAGCCGCTCGACGCGGCCGGCGACCGGAGCGGTGATCGAGGCCTCCATCTTCATCGCCTCGATCGTCGCCACCGTCGCTCCGGCGTCCACCTGCTCGCCCTCGGCGACCAGGATGCTCACGACGCCGTCGAAGGGCGCGCCCACGTGTCCCGGCTTCGCCGCGTCGGCGCGCTCCCGGGTGGGCGCGTCGGCGGCCACCGACCGGTCCCGGACGCTGACCGGCCGCAGGTGGCCGTTGATCGTGCAGAGCACCGAGCGGAAACCGCGCTCGTCCGGCTCGCCGACCGCCTGCAGGCCCAGCAGCAGCCGCTTGCCCTCCTCGAGGTCGACGGCGTGCTCCTCGCCGGGACGCAGGCCGTAGAGGTAGTCCGACGTCGGCAGCACCGACACGTCGCCGTACTTCTCCCGGGACTCGGCGAACTCCCGCGTCGGCCCGGGGAACAGCAGCCGGTTCAGCGTGGAGCGGCGGTCCTGCGCCAGGCTCGCTCGCTGCTCCTCGTCGAGGTCGGCGGTCACCGGCTTGACGGTGCGGCCGGCGAGCGCCTTGGTGCGGAACGGCTCGGGCCAGCCACCGGGCGGGTCGCCGAGGTCGCCGCTGAGGAACCCGATCACCGAGTCGGGCACGTCGAACTTCTCCGGCTCCGCCTCGAACTCGTCGGGGTCGGCGCCGACGGCCACGAGGTGCAGGGCGAGGTCGCCGACCACCTTCGAGGACGGCGTCACCTTGACGACGTTGCCGAGGATCCGGTTGGCCGCGGCGTACATGTCCTCGATCTGCTCGAACTTCTCGCCGAGGCCGAGGGCGATCGCCTGCTGGCGCAGGTTCGACAGCTGGCCGCCGGGGATCTCGTGGGTGTAGACCCGTCCGGTCGGCGCGGGCAGCCCGGACTCGAACGGTGCGTAGACCCGACGGGTGGCCTCCCAGTAGGGCTCGAGGTCGCACACCGCCTGCAGGTCCAGGCCCGTGGCCCGCTCGGCGTGGTCGGTGGTCGCGACCAGCGCCGAGAGCGCCGGCTGGCTGGTGGTGCCCGACATCGCCGCGCACGCCGCGTCCACCGCGTCCACGCCGACGTCGATCGCCGCCAGCAGGGTGGCGAGCTGGCCGCCCGGAGTGTCGTGGGTGTGCAGGTGGACGGGGAGGTCGAAGCGCTCCCGCAGCGCGCCGACCAGCGTGCGCGCCGCCGGCGCGCGCAGCAGCCCGGCCATGTCCTTGATCGCGAAGACGTGTGCGCCGGCCTCGGCGATCCGCTCCGCGAGCCGCAGGTAGTAGTCGAGGGTGTACAGCTTCTCGTCGGGACTGGAGAGGTCACCGGTGTAGCACAGCGCGACCTCCGCCACGGCCGTGCCGGTGTCGCGGACCGCCGCGATCGCCGGGGCCATCTGGCCGACGTCGTTGAGCGCGTCGAAGATCCGGAACACGTCGATGCCGGTCTCCGCGGCCTCGTGCACGAACGCGTCGGTCACCTCCGTGGGGTACGGCGTGTAGCCGACCGTGTTGCGCCCGCGCAGCAGCATCTGCAGGCAGATGTTCGGCACCGCCTGGCGCAGCGCGGCGAGCCGCTCCCAGGGGTCCTCGGAGAGGAAGCGCAGGGCCACGTCGTACGTCGCCCCGCCCCACGCCTCGAGGCTCCACAGCTGTGGCGTCATCCGGGCCACGTGGCCGGCCACCGCGGTCAGGTCGCGCGTGCGGACCCGCGTGGCGAGCAGCGACTGGTGCGCGTCGCGGAACGTGGTGTCGGTGACCGCGACGGCGGTCTGCTCGCGCAGCCGGCGGGCGAACTCCTCGGGACCGACCGAGAGCAGCAGCTGGCGGGTGCCGTCCGGGGCGGGGACGGCCAGGTCGAGGGCAGGCAGCTTGGAGACCGGGTCGACCGAGACGCGGGCGGGCCCGTGCGGCTGGTTCACGGTCACGTCGGCGAGGAAGGACAGCAGCTTCGTGCCCCGGTCGGCGCTCGACCGGGCGGTCAGCAGCTGCGGCCGGTCCTCGATGAAGGAGGTGGTGACCCGGCCGGCCCGGAAGTCGGGGTCGTCGAGCACGGCCTGCAGGAACGGGATGTTGGTCGCCACGCCGCGGATGCGGAACTCCGCCACCGCCCGGCGTGCCCGGCCCACCGCGGTGGTGAAGTCACGCCCGCGGCAGGTGAGCTTGGCCAGCATCGAGTCGAAGTGCGCCGAGACCTCCGCCCCGGTGTAGGTGGTGCCGCCGTCGAGCCGCACGCCGGCGCCGCCGGGGGAGCGGTAGGTGGTGATCTTGCCGGTGTCGGGACGGAAGCCGTTGGCCGGGTCCTCGGTGGTGATCCGGCACTGGAGCGCCGCACCCCGCAGCACGATCCGCTCCTGGGAGAGGCCGAGGTCGGCGAGCGTCTCGCCCGAGGCGATCCGCATCTGCGACTGCACGAGGTCGACGTCGGTGACCTCCTCGGTGACGGTGTGCTCCACCTGGATGCGCGGGTTCATCTCGATGAACACATACGGACGGGGGGCTCCGCCCCCCGTCGACCCCCCGGAGGTTCCTTCCGGACGGGGGGCTCCGCCCCCCGTCGACCCCCCGGAGGTTCCTTCCGGACGGGGGGCTCCGCCCGCGGTCGACCCTCCGATGTCCTTGCCGGTCGGGTCGAGCAGGAACTCGACGGTGCCCGCGTTGCGGTAGCCGATCTCCCGGGCGAAGCGCACCGCGTCGGCACACATCTGCTCGCGCAGCTCTGGCGGCAGGTTCGGCGCCGGGGCGATCTCGACGACCTTCTGGTGGCGGCGCTGCACCGAGCAGTCGCGCTCGAACAGGTGGACGACCCCGTCGTCGGGCCCGGCTCCGGTGCCGTCGGCGAGGATCTGCACCTCGATGTGCCGCGGGCTCACGACCGCCTGCTCGATGAAGACGGTGGGGTCGCCGAAGGCGCCCTCGGCCTCTCGCATGCAGGTCTCGACCGCCTCCCGCAGGCGGGCCGGCTCGTCCACGCGCCGCATGCCCCGGCCGCCGCCGCCGGCGACGGCCTTGACGAAGAGCGGGAAGGGGAGCGCGGCGGCGGACGCGACCAGCTCGTCG
This sequence comes from uncultured Actinomycetota bacterium, assembly GCA_963835385.1. GTDB lineage: Bacteria > Actinomycetota > Actinomycetes > Propionibacteriales > Nocardioidaceae > Nocardioides_B. The sequence continues at coordinate 25,822 of CAWIFK010000010.1, read as the reverse complement.
GCGTCGGTGGAGGGGGCGACGGAGGCGAGCGTCGGCACGCCCGCGGCCTTCGCGGCGGCGATGGCCCGCGCCTTGTTGCCGGTGAGCGTCAGCACGTCGGCCGTCGGGCCGATGAAGGTGATGCCGGCGTTGGCGCACGCCTCGGCGAGGTGAGGGTTCTCCGAGAGGAACCCGTAGCCCGGGTAGACGGCGTCGGCGCCGGCGTTGACCGCGGCGGCGACGATCACCTCCGGGTCGAGGTAGGCGCGCACCGGGTGGCCGCGCTCGCCGATCTCGTAGGCCTCGTCGGCCTTCAGCCGATGCTCGGAACCGCGGTCCTCGTGGGGGAACACCGCAACGGTCTTCGCTCCCAGCTCATAGGCGGCACGGAACGCTCGGATGGCGATCTCGCCCCGGTTGGCCACCAGCACCTTGGAGAACATGTCCCGAAGGCTAGTGCCGTCCGCGCCGGTGACCTACCGTCCGTCCGATGCGCGGGCGCCCGGCTGCCCGGCCGGGCCCGCGACCGCCCGGGGTGCCGCGAGCGCCGCCCAGCGCTGCCACAGCCTGTCGTCGTCGACGACCGACGACGAGGTCTCCAGAACGTGCACGCGGCCCGGCGCCAGGTGCCGGCCCCAGCGGTGCGCCACGTCGGCGAGATCGGCTGCGGCGGTGTCCGCCACGGTCAGCACGACGTGCACGTCCAGCCCGCGCAGCATGCTCAGGGCCGAGTCGACCTGCCGTCGGCCGGCCGCGGCGAGCAGCTCGTGGCCGAACGCCGTCGTCCCGGCGTGGGCCCAGGCCTGCCGGCACAGCCCGTCCCAGCTGTCGGCGACCTCCTCGCGGGCACGGCCCCAGGCGCGGTGGGTGCCGCACACGTCGAGCGCGGCACGGAACATCACGTCGTCGGGGGTCTGCGGGTAGAGCACGCCGAGGTCGCGCATCCAGTCCGCGTGCCGGTCCAGGGTCGACCGCAGCCGGGCGCCGCCGCCCCGCGGCATGCCGACGTGCAGGAGCAACCGCCGGTGCGGGGTGGGAGGCTTGCGGGGCCGGAGCCGGTGCGTCTCGATGATCGCCACGCGTCGCACGCTAGGCCGGTCGGGTGAACGCCGGCGGACGCCGCGGTGACGAGCGGGGCACCGGTCGATGAGCACCTGCCCGCGCACCGGCTGCCCGCGCCTACCGTGGCTGCGCGCGCCCGCCGGGCGACCGGTGCCCGGCCGCCCCCGCCGGTGACCCGGACCGGCGCTCGGGACGGCTCAGTCCTTGAGCTCGCAGATCACCGCACCGCTGGTCACGGTGGCGCCGACCTGGGCGTCGAGGCCGTTGACCGTTCCGGCCTTGTGCGCCTTGAGCGGCTGCTCCATCTTCATCGCCTCGAGGACCACGACGACGTCGCCCTCGGCGAGCTCCTGGCCCTCCTCCACGGCCACCTTGACGATGGTGCCCTGCATCGGCGACGTGACGGCGTCGCCGCTGGCAGCGCCGCCGGCCTTCTTGCCCTTGGCCCGCTTCGGCTTCTTGCCTGCCGCGGCGGCCGGCGCAGCGCCGAGGCCGCCCAGGCCTGCCGGCAGCACCACCTCGAGGCGGCGTCCCCCGACCTCCACGGTGACGCTCTGCCGCTGCGCCGGCTCCTCGTCGGTGGCGTCCGCGGCGCCGGCGTACGGCTCGATGGTGTTGTCGAACTCGGTCTCGATCCAGGACGTGTAGACGGCGAAGTCGCCGCCGCTGCCGTCCGTGGTGCTCGAGGCGACGTACGCCGGGTCGCTGACGACCGCCCGGTGGAACGGGATCACCGTCGGCATCCCCTCGACCACGAACTCCTCCAGCGCGCGGCGGGACCGCTCGAGCGCCTGGGTGCGGTCCCGGCCGGTCACGACCAGCTTGGCGACGAGGGAGTCGAAGGCGCCGGGGACGGTCTCGCCCTGGTCGTAGCCGCCGTCGAGGCGGACGCCCGGGCCGGAGGGGGCGTGCCAGCGGGTCAGCGTGCCCGGAGCCGGCATGAAGTTGCTGCCGGCGTCCTCGGCGTTGATCCGGAACTCGATGGAGTGGCCCTCGACCTGCGGGTCGCCGTAGCCGAGCTCCTCGCCCGCGGCGACGCGGAACATCTCGCGGACCAGGTCGATCCCGGTCACCTCCTCCGAGACCGGGTGCTCGACCTGCAGACGGGTGTTGACCTCGAGGAACGAGATGGTGCCGTCCTGGCCGACGAGGAACTCGCAGGTGCCGGCGCCGACGTACCCCGCCTCCTTCAGGATCGCCTTGGAGGAGTCGTAGAGGATCCGCATCTGCTCCTCGGAGAGGAACGGCGCGGGGGCCTCCTCGACCAGCTTCTGGTGCCGGCGCTGCAGCGAGCAGTCGCGCGTGGAGACCACCACGACGTTGCCGTGCCGGTCGGCCAGGCACTGGGTCTCGACGTGGCGCGGCTTGTCGAGGTAGCGCTCCACGAAGCACTCGCCGCGCCCGAAGGCGCCCACGGCCTCGCGGACCGCCGACTCGTAGGAGTCGGCGACCTCCTCCTCCTTGCGGGCGACCTTGAGCCCGCGGCCACCACCGCCGAAGGCGGCCTTGATGGCGATCGGCAGGCCGTGCTCCCGGGCGAAGGCGAGCACCTCCTCGGCGTCCTCGACCGGGTCGGGCGTGCCGGCCACCAGGGGCGCCCCCACCTTCTGGGCGATGTGGCGGGCCTGCACCTTGTCGCCGAGCGAGTCGATCGCCGCGGGCGGCGGACCGATCCACACCAGCCCGGCGTCGAGGACGGCCTGGGCGAACGCGGAGTTCTCGGCGAGGAACCCGTAGCCGGGGTGCACCGCGTCGGCACCGCTCTTCTGGGCGAGCGCGACGATCTTCTCGATCGAGAGGTAGGAGTCGGCCGGGGTGGCACCGCCCAGCGCGTGCGCCTCGTCGGCGAGCCGGACGAACAGAGCGTCCCGGTCCGGCTCGGCGTAGACCGCGACGCTGGCGATCCCGGAGTCCTTGCAGGCCCGGATCACCCGGACCGCGATCTCGCCACGGTTGGCGATCAGCACCTTGTGCAGCGGCTTGACCTCTGGCGTACCGGCCACGGTTCGTCTCCTGGGGCTCGCGGTTGTCCTCCGGCCGGAGTCTAGGGCCTGCCGGTTCCGGTGGCGGGAGCCGTCCCTCGCAGCAGCCCCCGTCCCGCCGCGGCGGAGCGTCTCAGGGGGCGTGCTTGGATGCGGTATGCCACGAGACCGCATCCTCGCGATCGTCCAGGCCGGTGGCGCCGGCGGCCGCATGGACGTGCTGACCCGCGAGCGCGCCAAGCCGGCGCTGCCGTTCGCCGGGGTCTACCAGCTCATCGACCTCCCGCTCTCGAACCTCGTCAACAGCGGCATCAGCGACGTGTGGCTGTCGGTGCAGTTCCAGGGCGGCACGCTCGAGGAGCAGGTGGCCAACGGGCGCCCGTGGGACCTCGACCGCACCCACGGCGGGCTCCGGCTGCTGATGCCCGAGCAGGGCACCGGATCGGTCGAGGACGACGGCTTCGCCCGCGGCAACGCCGACGAGCTCTACCGGATCCGGGACCAGGTCCGTGCCGCGGAGCCCGACATCGTGATCGTGCTCAGCGCCGACCACGTCTACCGCTTCGACTTCTCCGACGCCATCGCCACGCACCGCGACTCCGGTGCCGAGTGCACGGTGGTGGTCACCGAGGTGGAGCTCGAGGAGGCCTCCGAGCACGCGACGGTGGCGCACGACGACGCCGGCCGGGTGACCGACTTCGTCTACAAGCCCGACCAGCCCGCGACCGGTCTCGTGGCCGCCGAGATCTTCGTCTACGACCCGGAGGTGCTCGTCACGGTGCTCGAGGACCTGCACCGCGAGCTCCAGGGCGCCGCCGAGGCCGACGACGCAGCTGAGGGGGCGGCCGACGGCGGTGCGGGGGAGGACGCTGCCGACACCGCTCTCGGCGACTTCGGCGAGCACCTGCTGCCCCGCCTGGTGGACCGGGGCAAGACCGTCGTGCACCGGCTTCCCGGCTACTGGCGCGACCTCGGCCGCCCCGAGACCTACCTGCGCGCGCACCTCGACGTGCTCACCGACGACCTGGGCGTGCTCGACGACCCGACCTGGTCCATCCGGACCCGCCAGACGCCCCGCGTCGCTGCGCGCGTGCTCGCGGGCGCCGAGGTGGTCGACTCCCTCGTGAGTCCGGGCAGCCGGGTCGCGGGCCGCGTCGTGCGCAGCGTCATCGGTCCCGGCTCCGTCGTGGCGGCCGGTGCGGTCGTACGGCACAGCGTGGTCTTCTCCGACACCGTCGTCGAGGCAGGTGCGGTGGTGGACGGTGCGGTGGTGGACAGCGGCTGCGTGATCGGGACCGGGGCGGTGGTGGGGCGGCCCGAGGGGCGGGTGCCCGACTCGTCCGGGGAGATCACGCTGGTGGGCCGCGGCTCCACGGTGGGGCCGGGGGTCCGCCTCGCCGCCGGCGCCCGGCTCGAGCCCGGCACCACCGCCTGAGCGGCCGGCCTGCTCAGCCGAGCCCGGCCAGCTCCTCGCGGCAGCGCCGCTCCACCTCGTCGAGCTCCTCGAGGGTGTCGTCGATGTCGCGCCGGCGCTGCGCGAGCTCGGCCCGGCGCACCTCGATCTGCTCCAGGAGGTAGGCCAGCTGCCCGGCCTCGCCCGGCTGGTCGTCGTACATGTCCACGATCGTGGCGATCTCGGGCAGCGTGAACCCCAGCCGCTTGCCGCGCAGGATCAGCCGCAGCCGGATCCGGTCGCGGTGGTGGAAGACGCGGGTGGTGCCGCGCCGCTCCGGAGCCAGCAGGCCGACGTCCTCGTAGTGCCGCAGCGTGCGCAGGGTGACCCCGTGCTCGTCGGCGAGCGCGGTGATCGTCCAGGTCCGGTCGGTCACGGGGGGCTCCTCGGTCGTGGGCTTGCGCTTCCGTTACGGAAGCGCCCTACCTTACGTTGACGTAAGCGTAAGTCCGTCTTCGAAGGGACCGATGAGAGTGTCGTCGTTCGAGCTGTCCGCCGAGCACGAGGCGTTCCGCCGCAGCGTCCGCGACTTCGCCGAGGCCGAGATCGCCCCGCACGCCGCCGAGTGGGACCGCAAGCACCACTTCCCGACCGACGTGGTCCACAAGATGGGCGACCTCGGCCTGTTCGGGCTCACCGCGCCCGAGGAGTACGGCGGCGCCGGGCTGACCGGCGAGGAGGGCGGCTTCACCTCGCTGTGCCTGGCCATCGAGGAGGTCGGACGCGTCGACCAGTCGATGGGGATCACCCTCGAGGCGGCCGTCGGTCTCGGGATCAACCCGATCCTGACCTTCGGCACCGACGAGCAGCGGCAGACGTGGCTGCCCGACCTGGTCGCGGGGCGCACGCTGGCCGGGTTCGGCCTCACCGAGCCGGGCGCCGGCTCCGACGCCGGAGCGACCAGGACCAAGGCCGAGCTGGTCGACGGCGAGTGGGTCGTCGACGGCGCCAAGCAGTTCATCACCAACTCGGGCTCCGACGTCACCTCGGTCGTGACGGTGACCGCGCGCACGGGCACCCGCGAGGGCGGCAAGGCGGAGATCTCCTCGATCATCGTCCCGTCCGGCACCCGTGGCTTCGTCGCCGAGCCGGCCTACGACAAGCTCGGCTGGCACGCCTCGGACACGCACCCGCTCACGTTCACCGACGTGCACGTCCCGGAGGCGAACCTGCTCGGGGAGCGCGGTCGCGGGTTCGCCCAGTTCCTCGCCACCCTCGACGACGGCCGGGTCGCGATCGCCGCCCTGGCCGTCGGCTGCATCCAGGCGTGCCTCGACATGTCGGTGCAGTACGCCGGCGAGCGGACCACCTTCGGCGTACCGATCGGCTCCAAGCAGGGGGTCGCCTTCCAGGTCGCCGACCTCGAGGTGATGCTCGAGGCGTCGCGCCTGCTGACCTACAAGGCGGCCGCGATGAAGGACGCTGGCGCGCCGATGCGGGAGTTCAAGCAGGCCGCGGCGGTCGCGAAGCTCTACGCCACCGAGTCGGCAGTGACCGCGACGCGCATCGCCACCCAGGTCTTCGGCGGCTACGGCTTCATGGAGGAGTACCCGGTCACTCGGTTCTACCGCGACGCCAAGGTGCTCGAGATCGGCGAGGGCACCTCGGAGGTGCAGCGCATGCTGATCGCCCGGGGCCGCGGCCTGCCCGTGGAGTGAGCGGACGACCGGTTCGCGGGGAATATCCCCGACGCCGCCTAGGCTAGGCCTCTGTGGGCCGACGCATGCAGCGCCTCCTGGGAGAGGTCACCAAGTTCCTGACCGTGGGCGGCGTCGCCACCCTCGTCGCGCTGGTGCTCTTCAACGCGCTCGTGCACGGCTACTTCGGCGGGCCCGGCCCGCTGAACGGTCAGCCACTGGTGGCGTTCGTGCTCGCGAACACGGTCGGGATGCTGGTCAGCTACCGCGGCAGCCGGTCCTGGGCCTTCCGGCACCGGGAGACCGTCGGTCCGGCCGGGGGGCGGCTCGCGTTCATCGTGGTCAACGCGGTGTCGATGCTGATCCCGCTGGGCTGCCTGGCGTTCACCCGCTACGTGCTGCACCTCGAGGACCCGGTGTCGGACAACGTCGCCGCCAACGGCGTCGGACTCGTGCTGGGCACGGCGGCGCGCTTCTGGGCGATCCGCCGCTGGATCTTCCTGCCGCCGGCGCCGGTCCGGCAGCGCGAGACCGCCGGCCGGGTCTGACCCGGCGCGGTCACGTCGAGGCGGCGAGCTCCCGGCCCCAGAGGTCGGTCCAGCGGACCCCGAGCTCGGCGGTCATCTCGCGCAGGGCGGGCAGGCTGACCCCCACGACGTTGTGCGGGTCGCCCTCGATGCCCCGCACGAAGGCGCCACCGAGGCCGTCGAGGGTGAACGCGCCGGCGACGTGCAACGGCTCCCCGGACCCGACGTAGGCCGCGACCTCCTCGTCGCTGACGTCGGCGAAGTGCACGACGGTGTCGACCGGGCGGACCACCCGGCGTCCGGTGGCCGGCTGCACGAGGCAGTGGCCGGTGTGCAGCACCCCCGTGCGCCCCCGCATGCGGCGCCACCGGTCGGTGGCCTCCCGGGCGTCGCCCGGCTTGCCGAGGATGTCCCCGTCGAGGTCCAGGACCGAGTCACAGCCGAGCACCAGCAGGCCTTCGTCGTCGAGGTCCTCGCGCTCGCCGGCGAGCCGGCGGACGACGGCGTCCGCCTTGAGCTCGGCCAGCCGGGCGGCCAGCACCGCGGCGTCTCGGTGCTCGACGACCGACTCGTCGACCCCCGAGACCACGACCTGCGGGTCCAGGCCCGCGCTGCGGAGCGTGGCCAGGCGCGCCGGGGAGGCCGAGGCCAGCACCAGGCGGGCGGTGCTCATGCGAGGCGGGCCAGGGCCGCCTGGAGCGGGTCCAGGCCGAGGGAGCCCAGGTCGAGTGCCTGCCGGTGGAAGCGCTTGAGGTCGAAGGAGTCGCCGAGGCGGGCCTTGGCGTCCTCGCGGGCCTGGAGCCAGATCCGCTCGCCCACCTTGTACGACGGCGCCTGGCCCGGCCAGCCGAGGTACCGGCTGATCTCGAACCGGACCGACTCCTCCTCCATCCGGGTGTGCGCGAGCATGAACTCCAGTCCGAGCTCGCGGTCCCAGGTCTCGCCCGGGTGGAAGCCGAACGGGTTGTCCTCGGGGATCGCCAGCTCCAGGTGCATGCCGATGTCGATGACCACCCGGGCGGCGCGGAAGGCCTGGGCGTCGAGCATGCCGAGCTTGTCGGCGGGGTCGTCGAGGTAGCCCAGGTCGTCCATGAGCCGCTCGGCGTAGAGGGCCCAGCCCTCGCCGTGCCCGGAGACCCAGCACATCAGCCGCTGCCACCGGTTGAGCAGCTCGCTGCGGTAGACGGTCTGGGCCACCTGGAGGTGGTGGCCGGGCACGCCCTCGTGGAAGACCGTGGTCACCTCGCGCCACGTGGAGAAGGTGTCCTGTCCGTCGGGCACCGCCCACCACATGCGCCCCGGGCGGGTGAAGTCCTCGCTGGGACCGGTGTAGTAGATGCCGCCGTCGGAGGTGGGCGCGATCCGGCACTCGATGCGGCGGATCGGCTCGGGGATGTCGAAGTGCACGTCGGCCATCTCGGCGATGACCCGGTCGGCCAGCTGCTGCATCCACGCGGCGAACTCCTGCTTGCCGGCGATGGACCGCTCGGGGTCGGCGTCCAGGGCGGCGACCGCGTCGTCGATGCTGCCGCCCGGCACGATCTTGTCCGCCACGCGGGCCATCTCCGCCTCGATCCGGGCCAGCTCCTCCCAGCCCCAGGCGTAGGTCTCCTCGAGGTCGACCGCGGTGCCGAGGAAGTAGCGCGAGCCCAGGGCGTAGAGCTCGCGCCCGCACGCCTCCTTCTCCCGGCCGCGCGGCGCCAGCTCGTCGGCGAGGAACCGGCCGAACGCCGCGGTGGCGTCGCTGGCGGCGCGGGCGTGCCGCTCCAGGCGCTCGCGCAGCTCGCCGTCGGTGCCGGAGCCCTCGACGAGACCGGTGAAGAAGTCGCCGGACGAGCCGGTCCGCCCGGTCCAGCTGCGGGTCTGCTCGGCGACCTCGCTGATCTGCCGACGGGCGGCGACGTGGCCGGCGCCGGCCGCCTCGAGGAGGGTCTGCCGGTAGCCGTCCAGGGCTGCGGGGAAGGCGGCCAGCCGGGCGTCGATGTTGCCCCAGGCGGCCGCGCTGGTGGTGTCCATCAGGTCGAAGACCGAGCGCATCTCGTGCAGCGGGCTCTCGATGACCGACACCTGCGCCTGCGGCACCCGGGCGTCGTACATCTCCACCTCGAGCCCGAGGCGCTCGAGGAACGCCTCCCGGGCCACCCGCTCGCGCTCGTCGACCGGCTCGGCGGCGGCGGCGTCGGCCAGCGCCGTGCGAACCAGCGCCTCGCGTGCGGCGAAGCCGGCGGGGGAGTAGTCGGTGAGCCGGTCCTCGTAGCCGGGGACGCCGATGTAGGTGGCGGCGATCGGGTCGAGGGCGCAGTAGTCGACGACGTACTGCTCGGCGATGGCGTCGACGGGACGCCCGGCGGTCGGGGAGCTCTCAGACATGGGATGCACCCTAGGTCACCGCGCCGACCGGTGCAGCCACGCCGAGCCGGGCTCAGCCGGCCGGGCGGGGGCCGGCCGTGCGGACCCGCTCCAGCCCCTCCGGCCCGAACGCGCACGCGGTCAGGTCGGCCAGGCCGCGGTGCTCGGCAGCGTGCTGGGGCGCCTCCATGGACATCATGATGTTGAGCAGCATGCCGTGGGCGATGAAGCCGGTGGCCTTCTCCGGTTCGCAGCCCGTGCTGCACAGCAGGTCGTAGATGTCGCCCATGCAGGCGCGGGCCTGGGCGCCGATCCGCGGGTCGGCGCCGGCCGCGAAGCCGTGCATCATCACCTGCAGGAAGTCGTGGTCGGCGAGCAGGTCGGAGTAGGCATCGCCCATCCGCTTCCAGTCCTCGTCGTCGGCGGGGTCGAAGTCGTCCGCAGCGAGCACCGCGGAGAACGCGTCCTTGATCCGGTCGGCCGCGCGCACGAACACCTCGAGGAAGAGCTCGTGCTTGGTGCCGAACATGCGCACGACGTACGGCTGGGAGACGCCGGCCTCGCGGGCGACGGCGTCGGTGCTGGTCCCGGCGTACCCGCTGCGGGCGAAGGCCCGGGTGGCCGCGGCCACCACCTGGGCCCGGCGCTCCTCGGCGTTCATGCGGGGGACGGGGGTGCGTGCTGGCGCTGGTTCGGCCTTCATGGTTGACAGGTTATCAGTCCATTACTTGAGGTCGCCCAGCAAGTAATCATTCGATGCCTTCTAGGAGTCGCCATGTCCGTTCCCACGCTCGGTACGGCGCCCGCAGCGCCTGGCACCGGGCCCGCCACAGCACCCGGCACAGCGCCGGACACCGGGCCCGGCCGGCCCGCTCCCCGGGACGTCGCCCTCGCCGACCGCGTGCCGCCCCGGCGGCGGGCGCCGGTCTGGCTGGTGGTGCTGGCCACCTCGCTGCCGATGTTCATGGCCACCCTGGACAACCTCGTCATGACCAGCGCGCTGCCGGTCATCCAGGCCGACCTGGGCGCGAGCGCGGACCAGCTGGCGTGGTTCCTCAACGCCTACACGCTGACCTTCGCCACCTTCATGCTCGCCGCGGCCACGCTGGGCGACCGGATCGGACGCCGGCGGACGATGGTGCTCGGTGCACTGCTCTTCACCGCCGCCTCGATCGGCTCCGCGCTCAGCACCACCAGCGAGGCGCTGATCGCCGCCCGCGCGGTCCAGGGCCTCGGGGCGGCCGCGGTCATGCCGCTGTCGCTGACCCTGCTCGCCGCGGCCGTCCCGGCCCGGCTGCGGCCGGTCGCGATCGGCATCTGGGGAGGGATCTCCGGGCTCGGCGTCGCGCTCGGCCCCGTGGTCGGTGGGGCGGTCGTCGAGGGGCTCAGCTGGCAGGCGATCTTCTGGCTCAACGTGCCCGTCGCCCTGGTCGCCGTCCCGCTGCTCCTGGTGAGCGTCACCGAGTCCCGCGGCCGGCGCCAGCGCCTCGACCTCGCCGGGACCGCGATGCTCGGGGGTGCGGTGCTGCTCGGGATCTGGGGCATCGTGCACGGGAACGACGCCGGGTGGGCCTCCCCCCAGGTGCTCGTGCCGCTGCTGGCGAGCGCAGCCCTGGTGCCGTCCTACGTCCGCCACGCCCGGCGCCGGCCCGACGCGGTGCTGCCGCTGCGGCTGTTCCGCTCCCGCAGCTTCACCGTCGCCAACGTCATCGGCCTCACGTTCACGATCGGGATGTTCGGGGCCGTCTTCCTGCTCGCCCAGAACCTCCAGATCGTCATGGGGTACAGCCCGCTCGAGGCCGGCATCCGCACGCTGCCCTGGACTGCGGCGCCCATGCTCGTCGCTCCGGTCGCCGGGATGCTCGTCGGCCGGGTCGGTCTCCGCGGGCTCCTGGTGCCCGGCCTGTCGCTGCAGGCGGGGTCGCTGGTGTGGATGGCCGTGCTGACCGAGCAGGCGTCGGCGTACCCCGCGATGGTGCCGCCGCTGCTCATGGCCGGCATCGGCATGGGGCTGACCTTCGCTCCCAACGCCACCGCGGTGCTCGAGGGCCTGCCCCAGGAGGACTTCGGGGTCGCCAGCTCGGCCAACTCCACCATCCGCGAGTTCGGCGTCGCCCTCGGCATCGCCGGGCTGGCCACGGTGTTCCAGGAGGCGGGCGGCACCCTGACCCCCGACGGCTACGACGGCGCCATCGGCCCGGCCCTGCTGGTCGGTGCCGCCTCGGTGCTCGTCGCGGTCGTCGCGGCGCTCTTCGCCTCGGGACGGCGCCGCGCCGGGTAGCGTCAGGTGCCGTGAAGGTTGCCGCTCTCGCACTCACCTGGGTGGCGAGCCGGGCCTGGCTCGTGTGGCTCCTGCACACGAGCCAGGCCTGGGTCACCGGGGACGTGGACTACTTCTTGCAGAGTCTCCAGGCGATGTCCTTCAAGGGGGTCGCCGGGACGCTGGTGGAGTACCCCGTCCCGGCGGTCGGGGCGCTGTCGGTGCCGTGGTGGCTGGCGAACCTGCTCGGCCAGCCGCAGCAGTACCAGAGCCTGCTGCTCGCGGCCGCGCTGCTGACCGACGCCGCCTTCACCGCGCTGCTGTACGTCGTGGCCCGTGGAGGCTCGCGGTGGCTTCCCGCGGCGACCTGGACGGCAGCCGTCGTGCTGCTCGGCTCGACCAGCCTGGCCCGGTTCGACCTGCTGCCCGGCATCCTCTGCGGGGTCGCGGTGCTGGTCGTCAACCGCTGGCCGGCGGTGTCGGGAGCGGTGGCCGCCCTGGCCACCGGGATCAAGCTCTGGCCTGCCCTGGTCGTGCCGGCGCTGCTGGGGCACGCGCGCTCCTGGCGCCGGGTGCTCGGCGCCGGCGTCGGCACCGGACTGGTCCTGGTCGCGACCAGCCTCGCCCTCGGCGGCTGGGACCGGCTCCTCTCCCCGCTGCGCTACCAGCTCGACCGCGGCCTGCAGCTCGAGTCCGTGACCGCCACCCCCGCGGTCGTGGCGTGGTGGCTGGTGCCCGACGCCTGGCAGATCAACTACGCCGCCAGCAAGTCCTACGAGATCACCGGCCCGGCGGTGAGCACCCTGCTGGGGCTCAGCATGCTCCTGACGCTCGGCTACCTCGCCGCCCTCGCCCTGGCGTGGTGGCGGCTGGCCGTCCTGGTCCGCCGCGGCCGGCGCATCGACACCGCCACCACCGTGTGGCTGGTGCTCGCCGCCACGACGGGCTTCGTCGTGACCGGCAAGGTGCTGAGCCCGCAGTACCTCCTCTGGGTGGCGCCCGTTGCCGCAGCCGGGCTCGCCGTCGCCGACTCACCCCGGCTTCGGTGCTGGACCGGCGGGCTGCTGCTCGCGGCGGCCCTGACCCAGGTCGTGTTCCCCTGGGGCTACACCGCCCTCGTCGGCGGCGACGGGCACGTGGCCGCCACGGTGCTCGCGCTCGCTGCCCGCAACCTGCTGCTCGCGCTGCTGTTCATAGCCGCCGCGGTCGCCACCGGGCGCGGCATCGCCGGGGCTCAGCGGGGCAGCGCGCTGGAGCGCCAGCCTCCCGGTGTGCCCGGGGCGAGGTACGACGAGCGCACCGCCCGCTGAGGAGAGGCCCAGGTCGAGCGACGCGGCGGCGCCGGCGGGGCGGCCGAGCCGGCCAGCGCCTGCAGCACCACCGTCAGGGCGGCCACCTCCTCGGCGGTGGCATCGCCCTTGACGACGAACAGCGCCGGACGATCCGCGACGAAGGAGCCTCGATCCTGCGGAACATCGGAGCGCCGCGGCGAAGCCGCGTCAGTGCTTTCCTGGCCGCCCATTCAGGCCTCCTTCGTCGGCACCTGCGTGGTGCTCGCTGCGCTCGCGCTGCTTTCTGTTCCGCCCATTCAGGCCTCCTTCGTCGGCGAATGCGCGGTCATAGCGGAATGTTCCCATGCTTCTTCGGCGGCAGGCTCTCGCGCTTGGTGCGCAGCAGCCGCAGCGCCCGGACCACCTCGGTGCGGGTCTCGTGCGGGTGGATCACCGCGTCGACGTAGCCGCGCTCGGCGGCGAGGTAGGGATTGGCGAGGTGGTCCTCGTACTCGGTGATCAGCTCGGCACGCCGCTCCTCCTGGGTGCCCTCCCGGGTCGCCTCCTTGAGCTCCTTGCGGTAGAGGATGTTCACCGCGCCCTGCGCACCCATGACCGCGATCTGCGCCGTCGGCCAGGCCAGGTTGACGTCGGCGCCCAGGTGCTTGGACCCCATCACGTCGTACGCCCCGCCGTAGGCCTTGCGGGTGATGATCGTGACCAGCGGGACCGTCGCCTCGGCGTAGGCGTAGATCAGCTTCGCCCCGCGGCGGATGATGCCGTTCCACTCCTGGTCCGTGCCGGGCAGGAAGCCGGGGACGTCGACGAAGGTCAGCACCGGGACGTTGAACGCGTCGCAGGTGCGCACGAACCGGGCGGCCTTCTCGGAGGCGTCGATGTCGAGGGTGCCGGCGAACTGCATGGGCTGGTTCGCGACCACGCCGACCGGACGGCCCTCCACCCGGCCGAAGCCGACGACCATGTTGGGGGCGAAGAGCGCCTGCACCTCCAGGAACTCGCCGTCGTCGACGACCGCCTCGATGACCGTGTGCATGTCGTAGGGCTGGTTCGGCGAGTCGGGGATCAGCGTGTCGAGCTCACGGTCCTCCTCGCTCACGTCGAGGTCGGCCGGGTCCTCGAAGGTGATCGGCTCGTCGAGGTTGTTCTGCGGCAGGTAGGACAGCAGCGCCTTGACGTAGTCGATCGCGTCGGACTCGTCGGAGCCCATGTAGTGGGCGTTGCCGGACTTCGTGTTGTGGGACCGCGCGCCGCCCAGGTCCTCCATCGAGACGTCCTCGCCGGTCACGGTCTTGATGACGTCCGGCCCGGTGATGAACATGTGCGAGGTCTGGTCGACCATGACCGTGAAGTCGGTGACCGCGGGGGAGTAGACCGCGCCGCCGGCGCAGGGGCCCATGATCAGCGAGATCTGCGGGATCACCCCCGACGCGTGCACGTTGCGGCGGAAGATCTCGCCGTACAGGCCCAGCGAGACGACGCCCTCCTGGATCCGCGCGCCGCCGGAGTCGTTGATCCCGATGATCGGGCAGCCGGTCTTCATGGCGAGATCCATGACCTTGACGATCTTCTCGCCGAAGACCTGGCCCAGGGAGCCGCCGAACACGGTGAAGTCCTGGGCGAACACGCACACCTGGCGGCCGTCGATGGTGCCGTAGCCGGTGACGACACCGTCGCCGTACGGCCGGTTGCGCTCCATCCCGAACGCGGTCGAGCGGTGCCGGGCCAGCTCGTCGAGCTCGATGAACGAGCCCTCGTCGAGCAGCTCCTCCACCCGCTCCCGGGCGGTCTTCTTGCCCTTGGCGTGCTGCTTCTCGACCGCCTTGGCGGACGCTGCGTGCACCGCCTCGTCGAGGCGTCGGGTCAGGTCCGCGGCCTTGCCCGCGCTGGAGTGGATGTCGATGTCCGCAGGCACCTCGGTGCCCTCGCCCGGCCGGTTTTCGGTCGGGGTCGACGCTGCTTCGCTCACGGAATGGTTCGCCTCCAGTCGGCCCGGTGTTTGGGTGAGAACGGCTCGGTCGGTCAATCTAGTGCCTGTGCCCCCCGTGCCGCCCAGCCAGCCTCCCGGTACCGGTGCGCGCGCCGCCGCCGACGAGCGTCCCGCGCTGGACGTGGCCGTCCTCGACCGCGCGACGGCGGGCTCCCGCTGGCGGGTCGAGGTCGTGGAGCGGTCCGCCTCGACCAACGCCGACGTCGCCGCCCGGGCGCGGGCCGGTGAGCCGCCCGGCCTGGTGCTGGTGGCCGAGCACCAGACCGCCGGACGTGGCCGGCTGGACCGCACCTGGGTGACCCCCGCTCGCTCGGCCCTCACCTGCTCGGTGCTGCTCGCCCCCGACGAGGTGCCGAGCGTGCGGTGGCCGTGGCTGCCGCTGCTCACCGGCCTCGCCGTCATCGAGGCGATCCGGCTCGGCACCGGGGTCGAGGCCGTCCTCAAGTGGCCCAACGACGTCCTGGTCGGCGCCGCCAAGGTGGCCGGCATCCTCCTCGAGCGGGTCGAGGGGCCCACGGGCGCCTCGGCGGTGCTCGGGGTCGGGGTGAACGTGTCGACGCGCGCCGACGAGCTGCCGGTGCCGACCGCCACGTCGCTGGCCGAGGTGAGCGGCGGCCCGGTCGACCGGACCGGCCTGCTCGTGCGGCTGCTCGAGGCCCTCGGCCCGCGGTACGACCGGTGGCGCGGGGCAGCCGGGGAACCGGCCGACGGGCTGCGCGCGGCGTACCTCTCGGCCTGCGACACCGTCGGTCGGCTGGTCCGCGTGGACCTGCCGACCGGCGAGCGGCTGGAGGGCCGGGCCGCGGGCGTCGACGGCGACGGCCGCCTGCAGGTGGCGACCGCCGCGGGGCTGCGGGTGCTCGGCGCCGGCGACGTGGTGCACGTGCGGCCGGCGGGTGCAGCCCCGGAGTGACCGGCCTGCAGCGCCGGCTCGGCACCTCCGACGCCGTGGTGATCGGCGTCGGGTCGATGGTGGGCGCGGGCATCTTCGCCGCCCTCGGACCGGCCGCTGCGGCGGCGGGCCCGGCTCTGCTGGTCGGGCTGGCCGTGGCCGCCGTCGTCGCCTACTGCAACGCGGTCGCCTCCGCCCAGCTCGCGGCCCGCTACCCGGTGTCCGGGGGCACCTACGTCTACGGCCGCGAGCGGCTGGGGGAGTGGTGGGGCTTCGCGGCCGGCTGGTGCTTCGTGACCGGCAAGACCGCCTCGTGCGCGGCGATGGCCACGACGGTCGGCGCCTACCTGCTGCCGGACTCGGTCCTCGGGCGGCGGCTCGTCGCGGTGCTGGCGGTCGCCGCGCTCACCGCGGTCGCCGTCCGGGGCATCACCCGCACGGCCCGGGCCACGCGCTGGCTCGTCGCGGCCGCCCTCGGGGTGCTCGCGGTCGTGGTGGTGGTGCTGCTCACCAGCGGCGAGGCCGACCCCGCCCGGCTGCAGCCCGGGCCGGTGGGGTGGTACGGCGTCCTGCAATCGGCCGGCCTGCTCTTCTTCGCCTTCGCCGGCTACGCCCGCATCGCCACGCTGGGCGAGGAGGTCCGCGACCCCGCGCGCACGATCCCGCGGGCCGTTGTGGTGGCGCTGGCGATCGCGCTGGCGGTCTACGCGCTGGTCGCGGTCGCCGTGCTGCTGACCCTGGACCCCGCCGTCCTGGCCCGCAGCGCCGCGCCCCTGGCGACCGCCGGGGAGCGGGCCGGTGCGACCTGGGCGGTCCCGCTCGTCGCGGCCGGCGCCGTCGTGGCCAGCCTCGGCTCGCTCCTGGCGCTGCTCACCGGCGTCGGACGCACCAGCCTCGCGATGGGCCGGCACCGCGACCTGCCGAGGCGGCTGGCCGCCGTACATCCGGAGCACGGGGTGCCGCACGTCGCCCAGGTCACCGTGGCGGTGGTCGTCGCGGGCCTCGTCCTCACCGTCGACCTGCGCGGCATGATCGGTTTCTCCTCGTTCGGCGTCCTGCTCTACTACGGCATCGCCAACGCCGCGGCGTGGACCCAGGTCGGGCCGGAGCGCCGCCGGCCCCGGGCTCTGAACGTCCTGGGGCTGACCGGCTGCCTGGTCCTGGTGGCCACGCTGCCGCCCGCGTCAGTGGTCGTGGGGCTGCTGGTGCTAGGGATCGGGCTGGTGGCCCGCGCGGTCGCCCGCCGGCACGTCGCGGCCCGTCCGGCGTGACAGGATGAGCACGTGGCCTTCCCCTCCCGGCTCCTCAACGACGGCGAGCACGTCGTCGTCACCACGCGCACGCACATCAAGGCGCTGCTCGGGCCGGCCCTGCTCCTGATCCTGCTTGCCGCGGTCGCCGGCTTCCTCTCCTCGCTGGTCGACGCCGGGTCGGCGCAGCCTCTGGTCGACGCGGTGATCTGGGGCCTGACGTTCCTGGTCGCGCTGTGGTGGGTGGTCAAGCCGTTCCTGCGCTGGCTGACCACCTCGTACACCTTCACCAACCGCCGCTTCGTCAAGCGCAGCGGGCTGGTGGCCAAGCAGGGCCGCACGATCCCGCTCAACCGGATCAGCGGCGTCGACTTCGACATCGGCATCGTCGACCGGGTCTTCGGCTGCGGCACGCTGGTCGTCTCCGACGCCAGCGAGGCCGGTCGGGTGATGCTGCACGACATCCCGCAGGTCGAACGGGTGCAGATGCTGGTCGCCGAGGAGCTGCACCACCAGCTCTCCGAAGCATGGGCCGACAGGGCCGATGACGGCAGCTGAGGACGGCGCACACTTCACCCGCGAGGAGCTCGAGCGACGGCTGCTGGGCGACGAGCCGATGCTGACCAGCGAGCAGGTGGCGGCCGCGGCCGGCGTGACGATCGAGGAGGCACGCCGGCTCTGGCGCGCGCTCGGCTTCCCCGACGCCGGCGAGTCGCCCGCGTACACCGCCTCGGACATGACCGCACTGGGCCTGATGGTCGGTGCGGTCCGCGAGGGAACCATCGACCTCGACACCGCCGTGCGGCTCACCCGGGCGGTCGGGCAGACCATGGCGCGGCTCGCGGACTGGCAGGTGGCCACGCTCGCCACCCGGGTCGAGCAGCTGGAGACCGGTGACGAGGCGACCGGCAGCCGCATCGGGTCCGCGATCCGGGTCGCGGAGAAGGTCGGGATGCCCTTCGAGGAGCTGCTGATCTACGCCTGGCGCCGCCACCTCGCGGCGGCCGTGGGACGGGTCGAGGCGCTGGGGGCCAGGGAGGAGGACCTGCACACGGTCGAGGTCACCGTCGGGTTCGCCGACCTGGTCAGCTTCACCGCGCTGTCCAACGAGCTCGACGAGGACCGGATCGGCGACATGGTCGAGGTCTTCGAGTCCCGCTGCGGCGACGTCGTCGCCGGCCGGCACGGCCGGGTGATCAAGACCCTCGGCGACTCGGTCCTCTTCGTCGTGGACTCCCCCCGCCGCGGGGCCGAGATCGCGCTGGACATCGTCGAGGTGATCCGTCGCGACCCGCGCCTTCCCGACGTGAAGATCGGGCTGTCGGCCGGGGCGGTCGTGATGCGCCTCGGCGACGTGTTCGGGCCGCCGGTCAACATGGCCGCCCGGCTCACCGCGGTCGCGCGCCGCAACCGGGTCATCACCGACCCGGCCACGGCGGCGCGGCTGCCGCCGGCGGAGTTCATGACCCAGTCGCTGCCGCCCCGGCCGCTGCGCGGGTTCGGCGTGGTGGAGCCGGTCGGCGTGCGGCGTCCCTAGGCGCCGGGATGACTACCCGCCGGGGTAGTCATTACGGGCCAATCTGTGGGGACTCTGCACGCGCGAGGTCTGCGGTTCCTACATTTCTCCAATGATGACTGTGCAGGGCGTCGAGGTCGACGCCGCGACGCGGCAGGTGCGTCGCGACGGGGTGGAGATCCGCCTCTCGAACAAGGAGTTCGAGCTGTTGCATGCCCTGATCAGTCGTCCCGGCGAGATCGTCACGCGCGAGGAGCTGATGCGTG
This sequence comes from uncultured Actinomycetota bacterium, assembly GCA_963835385.1. Taxonomy (GTDB): domain Bacteria; phylum Actinomycetota; class Actinomycetes; order Propionibacteriales; family Nocardioidaceae; genus Nocardioides_B. The sequence continues at coordinate 7,370 of CAWIFK010000010.1, read as the reverse complement.
ACGTGTGGCAGACGACGTTCTGGACCTCGGCCAAGACCATCGATGTGCACCTCGGCTGGCTGCGGCGCAAGCTCGGTGACGACACCCGCCGCCCCACGCTGATCACCACGATCCGCGGCCGCGGGCTGCGCTTCGAGCTGGTCGCGCCGGTCTACGTGGACCAGGCCCGCTCGGCCTCCTGATCCTCCCGCTACAGTTCGGGCCGTGACTGCTGCGGCTTCCTCCCCCTCCGCCGGCACCCCGGACGGTGCCTCCGCCGTCGGCTCACCTGCTGCCGCTGCGAGCATCTCGTCCGCCCGGTCCGCCGCCCCCTCGGCGGCGGCCGCGCCCGCCGGCGGGACGCCCTCCGTCGCGGTCATCGGCGGCGGCCAGCTCGCCCGGATGACGGCGCAGGCGGCCGTCGCCCTCGGCGTACCGCTGCGGCTGCTCGCCGAGGCGCCGGGGGTCTCGGCCGCCCAGGTGGTGGCCGACACGACGGTCGGGGACTACACCGACCTCGACACGCTCCGGGAGGTCGCCGCCGGGTGCGAGGTGGTGACCTTCGACCACGAGCACGTCCCGACCGGGCACCTGCACACGCTGACCGCCGAGGGACATGCCTGCCGGCCCGGACCCGAGGCCTTGGTGCACGCGCAGGACAAGGCGGTGATGCGCGAGCGGCTCACCGGGCTCGGCGTACCGTGCCCGCGCCATGCGGTGGTCCGCGACGCTGACGAGGTCGAGGCGTTCGCTGCCTCCGTCGGCGGCTACCCCGTGGTCCTGAAGACGACCCGCGGCGGCTACGACGGCAAGGGGGTCTGGGTGGTGCGGTCGGCGCGGGACAGCGCCGAGGCGTTCGCCGCCTCGGCCGAGGGGGCTGAGCGGGGCGTGCGGATCCTCGCCGAGGAGCACGTCGACTTCCGGCGGGAGCTGTCCGCGCTGGTGGCCCGCTCCCCGTCCGGCCAGGTCGCGGCGTACCCGGTGGTGGAGTCGGTGCAGAAGGACGGCATCTGCTGGGAGGTCACCGCGCCCGCACCCGACCTCGACGTCGACCTCTCGGTGCAGGCCCAGCAGATCGCGATGACGGTCGCCGGCGAGCTCGACGTCACCGGCATCCTGGCCGTGGAGCTCTTCGAGACCCGCGACGGCCGGATCCTGGTCAACGAGCTCGCGATGCGCCCGCACAACACGGGGCACTGGTCCATGGACGGCGCGGTGACGGGTCAGTTCGAGAACCACCTGCGGGCCGTGCTCGACCTCCCGCTCGGCTCGCCGGAGGCCCGTGCCCGGTGGACGGTGATGGTCAACATCCTCGGCGGCGACGACGGCGCGCTGTCGGGCGACCTGTACGCCGGTTACCGCCACGTCTTCGCGCGCGATCCGCGGCTGAAGGTGCACCTGTACGGCAAGGACGTGAAGCCGGGTCGCAAGGTCGGCCACGTCACGGCCTACGGCGACGACCTGGACGACGTACGCGAGCGGGCGCTGCACGCCGCCGCCTGGTTCCGCGGCGACCTCGGCAACGAGAGCGAGTGATCAGATGAGCGCCACGACGTCCGAGCCGGCCCGCGTCGGCATCGTGATGGGCTCCGACTCGGACTGGCCGACCATGAAGGCGGCCGCCGAGGCGCTCGAGGAGTTCGGCGTCGCGCACGAGGCCGACGTGGTCTCCGCGCACCGGATGCCCGAGGAGATGCTGGCCTACGGCAAGGAGGCCGCCGGCCGGGGGCTGCAGGTGATCATCGCCGGGGCCGGCGGGGCCGCCCACCTGCCGGGCATGCTCGCCGCCGTCACGCCGCTGCCGGTGATCGGCGTGCCGGTGGCGCTGAAACACCTCGACGGGATGGACTCGCTGCTCTCGATCGTGCAGATGCCGGCCGGTGTCCCGGTCGCCACGGTGGCGGTCGGCAACGCCCGCAACGCAGGCCTCCTCGCGGTCCGCATCCTCGCGGCCTCCGACGACGGCCTTCGCGAGCGCATGCTGCGCTTCCAGGAGGAGCTCGCCGAGTCGGCCCGCGCCAAGGGCAGGACCGTCCGCGCCGACTCCACCCGCCGCCTCGGCTTCTGACCCGCCCGCCCCTCCCTGTTGACCCGTCACTTTTTCGGGGTTGAGCCGTCAGGCTTTCGGGGTTGAGAGGGCGCTCAAATCTGCGGGGGCCTCGAGGAGCGTGCGGGTGCGTCCGGGTCGCGGGGGTCGCCGGATCGCCGGGTCGCCGGGTCGCTGGGTCGCCGGGTCGCCGGGTCGGCGGAACGCCCGTCAGGCGTACTCCGCGGCGACCGGGCCGTTCCAGTCCACCAGTTGCACGACGACCCCATTGGGGTCCTGTACCTGGAAGGCGCGTTCGCCCCACGGCTCGGACGTCAGCGGCATGGTGATCATCACGCCCGCCCTCTCGAGCCGCGTGAGCTCGCCCTCGAGGTCGTCGACGACGAAGGCGAGGATGAGGCCACAGGCATGGTTGTCGCGCTGGTCGGCCGGCAGGCTGTCGAGACCGCGGCGCAGGTAGATGACGTTCATGCCGGCGTCGTCACGTGCCAGCGAGACGAAGCCGTCGGCGGCCATCTCCTCGCGGAAGCCGAAGTGGTCGCGGAGGAACGCCGCCGAGGCAGCCGGGTCCTGGACGTTGAGCGAGACAGCGGACGAGCTGATCTTCATCGGGGCTCCTGGCTGCGTGGGTGAAGGAACGTACGGCAGACACTGTACGGTGTACTCCGTACGACGTACAGGGTGACCGCAGTTCAAGGACGGAGTCGATCGATGGTCGAACGCAGCGGCGCCGGTGATCCCGGCCGCACCATCGCCCTGCTGTGGCGCGACCCCGCCGCCGTGCCGCGCAAGGGCCCCGGTCGAGGGACGAGCGTGGATGCCGTGGTGGAGGCGGCCACTTCGCTAGCGGACGCCGAGGGACTGGCCGCCCTCAGCATGCGGCGGGTCGCCGCCCGCCTCGGCATCTCGCCGATGTCGCTCTACACATACGTCCCCGGCAAGGCCGAGCTCCTGGACCTGATGCTGGATGCGGTGTACGTCGCGATGCCGCGCCGAGACACCGGCGGCCGGCCGTGGCGCGAGCGACTGAGCGTCATCGCCGACGAGAACCGCTCGCTCTACCTCGACCACCCGTGGGCGGTCGAGATCTCGACCTTGCGGCCGACGCTCGGTCCGGGCGCCCTCGGCAAGTACGAGCACGAGCTCGCTGCTCTCGACGGGCTCCGCCTCGACGACGTGACGATGGACGACTGCCTGACGTTCCTGCTCGGCTTCGTGCAGGAGTCCGCGCGGGCCGAGGTCGTCGCCCGCGCCACCCAGCGGGAGAGCGGCGTGGACGACGAGCAGTGGTGGGCCGCCGCCGGGCCGGTCCTCGCACGGGTGGTGGACGAAGGCGCCTATCCGCTCGCGAGCCGGGTCGGTACGGCGGCCGGCGCCCGGCGGGGGAGCGCCCACGACCCGGCAACCGCCTATCGCTTCGGGCTGGCGCGTTCGCTGGACGGGCTGGCCGCGGTCATCGAGCCATGAGGCGCGGCGCCGTACCGCGGGTTCGTGTGGCGCCGCGTAGGTGCGAGCGAGGGGCCGCTGCGCGGAGGAGCGACGCCTCAACGTCGAAGGAGTGACGCCTCAACGTGGAAAACATGACGGGTCAACGGAGGCGGGCGGGCGTGAGGCCGGTGTGCTCGGCGGCGAACGCGAGCAGGTCCGCACACTCGGCCGCGACGACGGAGGCCGGCTTGCCCATCCCGTGCCCGGTGGAGGTCTCGATCCGGGCGAGCACCGGCGCGTCGCCGGCCTGCGCCCGCTGCAGCGCCGCGGTGAACTTGAAGCTGTGGGCCGGCACCACCCGGTCGTCGTGGTCGCCGGTGAGCACCAGCGTGGCGGGGTAGGACACGCCCTCACGCACGTTGTGCAGCGGCGAGTAGGACAGCAGCACCTCGAACATGTCCGGGTCCTCGGGCGAGCCGTAGTCGGAGACCCAGGCCCCGCCGATCGTGAACAGGTGGAAGCGCAGCATGTCGAGGACTCCGACGGCGGGCAGCGCGACCGCCGCGAGGTCGGGCCGCTGCAGCATGGTCGCGCCCACCAGCAGGCCGCCGTTGCTGCCGCCGTGCAGGGCGAGCTGTCCGTGCGTGGTCACGCCCTCGGCGACGAGGTGGTCGCCGACCGCGGCGAAGTCGTCGAACACGTTCTGCTTGTGCTCGAGCCGGCCGGCGTCGTGCCAGGCCGCGCCGTACTCGCTGCCGCCGCGCAGGTTGGCGATGGCCAGCACGCCACCGGCGGAGAGCCAGCCGGCGAACGTGGCCCGGAAGTCGGCCAGCACCGGGATGTTGAAGCCGCCGTAGCCGTAGAGAAGCGTCGGCTGCGGCACGTCGAGAGCCACGTCGGTGCGGCGGACCAGGAAGTAGGGCACCTCGGTGCCGTCCTTGCTTCTCGCGCGCCGCCGCTCGACCGAGACCTTCGGGGGCTCCCAGGCGGGCGCGCCGTGGGGTGCTGCCGGGGGGAGCCCGTCGATGACGGCCACGTCGCCGGCCGGAAGCTCGAGGCGGTACGGCGTCACGCGGCTCGTCACGGAGGTGAGGCCGATCAGGACCTCGTCGCGACCCGCCTTGCCGTGCAGCGCGACCACCGCCCCACCGGTCACGTCGACCGTGCCGAGCTCGGAGCCGTCGAGGGCGAAGCGCGACACCAGCGGCTGGGCGTCGACGAGGTGCACGGTGACCAGCTCCTCTCCGGCGGCGGTGACCGCGCTGAGCGCGGAGTCCCGCTCCGGCACCACGTCGAGGAGCTGGAGGTCGGCGACGGCGCCCGTCGCGGGCGTCGGCGGCATCTGCAGCGCGACCACCCGGCCCAGCGGCGCCTCGTGGTCGGTGTGCACGAACAGCCGGTCGCCGTCGGAGCGGACGAAGGCGAACGCGGCCCGATCCTCGTCGACGAGCCGGACCGGCTCGCCGATGCCGGTGACACCGTCCTCGGTGCTCACCGGGTACACCCACAGCCGGTTCTTCTCCGAGGTGCCCTCCGCCAGGTGCAGCACCAGCCAGCGGCCGTCGTGGGACAACTCGGGTTCCGGGATGACCCGCGGGCGGTCGGGCTCCTGCCACACCAGGACGTCCTGCTCCTGAGGATTGCCGAGCACGTGGCGGCGCAGCTGCGCGGCCGGGAGCGAGGCGGCCTCGGTGCCGCGTCCCTCGCCCTCGGTGGGGAACTGCAGGTAGAGGAACGAGCCGTCCGGCAGCCAGGTGGCCTCGCTGAACTTCACCTTCGTCAGCACGTCGGGGCGGTCCTCGCCGGTGGCGACGTCGCGTACGCGGATCGTGGTCCAGTCGCTGCCGCCCTCGCTGACCTGGTAGGCGAGCAGGCTGCCGTCGCGGCTCTCGTCGTACCACGCCAGCGACGCGGTGCCGTCCTCGGAGAAGGTGTTCGGGTCCAGCAGCAGCCGGCCCCCGGCCTGGAGCTCCTCCAGGCTGTCGGCGACGAAGAACTGGTCCTGCTGCTGGCTGCCGTCGTTGCGGCTGACGACGTACCGGTCGCCGATCCGGGCCGGGGTGCCGGCGCGTGGCATCGCGACGATGGCGCTCATCGTGTCGTGGAACCACGGCCTCGACGCCAGCGCGTCGAGGTGCTGTCGCGAGGCGGCGTTCTGGGCGGCCACCCAGGCTGCCGTCTCTGCGGAGTCGGGGTCCTCGAGCCAGCGGTACGGGTCGGCGATCTCTCGACCGTGGAGCACCTCGACGGTGTCGTCACGGCGGGTCTGCGGCGCGGTCATGAAGCCCTCCCTCGGCCCAGGCGCGGCCACTCCATGGCCGGGCAGGTGTCCATGACCATAGCGAGGCCGGCGGCTGCCGTTCGCCGGTAGGCGTCCTGGTCGACCACCCCGAGCTGGAACCACACGCCCTTCGCGCCGATCGCGACGGCCTGGTCGGCGAACTCCCCGGCCGAGTCGGAGCGCCGGAAGACGTCGACGACGTCCACGGGGAACGGCACGTCGGCCAACGTGGCGTAGCCCTGCTCGCCGAGAACAGTGGGCGCGGAGGGGTGGATCGGGACGATCCGCTTGCCCCGTTGCTGCAGCAGTCGGGCGATCGAGTACGCCGTACGCCCCGGGTCGCCGCTGAGCCCGACGACGGCCCAGGTGTCGCAGTCCTCGAGCATGAAGCGGAGGTTCTCGTGATCGAGCCAGGGTGCGGGCGCCATGCTGACGACGCTACCCACGCTCCGGGACGGTCACGCCCTGCAAGCAGGTCACTCCGCGACGGGCAGTTACCGAGCAGTAGGATTTGCTGCATGAGCGAGGCCCCGATGTTTGCACTGTCCGAGGAGCACCAGGCGATCCGGGAGGCGGTCCGGGCCGTGTGCGACGCCAAGGTCGCGCCGCACGCCGGTGAGGTGGACGCGTCGGGCGAGTTCCCGCAGTCGTCGTACGACGCCCTCGCCGCCGCCGACTTCGCGGCTCCGCACGTCCCCGAGGAGTACGGCGGCGCCGGGGCCGACGCGCTCGCGACCTGCATCGTCATCGAGGAGGTCGCCCGAGCCTGCGCCTCCTCCTCGTTGATCCCGGCCGTGAACAAGCTGGGCTCGATGCCGGTCGTCCTCGCGGGCTCCGAGGAGCTGAAGAAGAAGTACCTCTCGCGGCTCGCTGCCAACGACGGGATGTTCTCCTACTGCCTCTCCGAGCCCGAGGCCGGCTCCGACGCGGCGGCGATGAAGACCCGCGCCGTGCGCGACGGCGACCACTGGGTCCTCAACGGCGTCAAGCGCTGGATCACCAACGCCGGCGTCTCCGAGCTCTACACCGTCTTCGCCGTCACCGACCCGGAGGCGAAGAAGGGCACCGGCATCTCGGCGTTCGTCGTGGAGAAGTCCGACGAAGGGGTCTCCTTCGGCGCGCCGGAGAAGAAGCTCGGCATCAAGGGCTCACCGACCCGCGAGGTCTACTTCGACAACGTACGCGTCCCTGCCGACCGGATGATCGGCGCGGAGGGCTCCGGCTTCACCACGGCGATGCAGGTCCTCGACCACACCCGGGTGACGATCGCCGCGCAGGCGGTCGGCATCGCCCAGGGTGCGCTCGACTACGCGCTCGCCTACGCCAAGGAGCGCACGCAGTTCGGCAAGCCGATCGCGGACTTCCAGGGCCTGCAGTTCCTGCTCGCCGACATGGGCATGAAGGTCGAGGCCGCCCGGCAGCTGACGTACGCCGCTGCCGGCCGCTCGGAGCGGGGGGACCGCGACCTCACGTTCTTCGGGTCGGCCGCGAAGTGCTTCGCCTCCGACACCGCCATGCAGGTCACCACCGACGCGGTGCAGGTGCTGGGCGGCTACGGCTACACCCAGGACTACCCGGTCGAGCGGATGATGCGTGACGCCAAGATCACCCAGATCTACGAGGGCACCAACCAGG
>CAWIFK010000009.1:0-105534 GCA_963835385.1 uncultured Actinomycetota bacterium | reverse complement strand
CCGACAAACCCGCCACGGCAGTCACAACCAACGTGAAACACACACCCAGTCAGAGGACCGGGCGCCGTTGCCTGGGCGGTCACCCGGCCACGGCCGCCGCAGCGAGCGGGCTGTTCGGGGCTTGTTGCTCGGCGCTGCCGGGCTTGAAGTGCGACACGCAGTCGCCTTGGTTCTTGAACGTCGGGTTGGTCGACCTCGTCCAACCGCCGTTCTTGCAGTCGTCTGCGCTCGAGAGCGTGCCGGGTGCAGGTGGCGTGGTCGGCGGGTCGGTCGGCGACGGCGGGCCAGTCGGTGGGGGTCCTGGCGGAGTATCGGGTGGCGTGGGGGGCTGGGACTCTGCGGTGGTGATCGTGATGCTGCCGGTGGTCGAGGTGGTGAACGCGGTGGCGACTCCGTGTCCGCTCATCAGCCAGCAGCCCGGGGCCGCTACGATCACCGCCAGCACGAGCAACGCCTTGGTGGGCCTCATGCCGCGGACTCCGCGGGCGTCGTCGCTTCCGCCGCAGCCTCGTGCTCGGCGTTCTCACCCGTTGGGCGGACGTCGTCGTGTGGATCGGTCGTGGCACTGCGCCGGCGCGGCAGCAGCGTCAAGAGCGCGGCGAGCATGACGATGCCCACCTTGACCGGGAGCGGAAGCTCCGCTCGCAACCAAGCGAGCCCGTAGCGAGGGTGGTGCACGATCAGCTCGGGGAACCCGACCCAGCGGGGTGCGAACGTCACCTTCCCGATGACGTCCTTCCTCGTGAGCGCGGGGACGAACACGTCGGGCGCGTTCTGCGGGTTGTCGCCCTTGGTGACGTAGGTGCCGTCGGGGTTGATGCCGATCAGCCGGTGTGCCCATACCAGCCCGTTGGCGCGGAACTCGATGACATCCCCGACTCTGTAGTGGTCGGCCTCGGAGACGAAGATCTCCGATCCTGGCGGGATGGTCGGGTACATCGACGGCGTGGTCACGTAGCTGTGGTTCGTGCCGAACGCCACGACGATGCAGCAGCTGACGAGCAGTACGCCCACAGCAGCGGTGATCTTCCTCAGCATGCGTCCCCGACTCCTACTCCCACCGGCTGGCGGGTGGGGTGGCCGGTGGCCACCCCACCCGTCTCGCTAGTCCTACTTACTTGCCGGCCGTCATGGTGACGGTGTAGCTCATCTGGACGTCTGCGCCGTTCCAGGAGTTGCCGGTGCCTTCGGCGAGCTGCACGGTCACCGGGACCGACACGGACTGGCCCTCGGCCAGGGTCCCGATCGACACGGGGCCGCCCCCGTTCCTGAAGGCGGACGCCGGCAACCGCTGGCCGCCGAGCTTGACGATCAGCTTGTCGAAGTCCGGAGCCACGGACACGCCGTTGTCGTTCCCGTTCTTGTTCACCTGCGCCTTGGAGAACGTCACGGTCGCAACGGCCGGGACCGTGCTGTTGTTCGTGATGACGACCGGGCCGGCACCGGAGGCGGCGGCGCCGGGAACGAGGTTGGTGAGAGTGAAGCTGCCGTTCTGCACGCTCACTCCGGTCTTCGCCGCGACCACGCGGTCGATCTGGGGCCCCGACGAGGAGGTGAACGCCGTGCTGACGGTCGAGCCCCCGAACAGAACCCCGGCGGTGGCGCCGGTGACAAGAATGGCAGCAGCTGTGCGCTTGATGTGCATGAAGAATCCCCTTGGAAACAGGCAGAGCGCCGGTTTCGCCTCTGGCTCCCCGCCCGGCCCCCTCGGCGACCAACTTCACTCGGACGGATCCATGCCTCGCTCCCCACCGGAATCTGTCCGGCGGTGTTAGAAACATGACACCTACAGATTGCTTCGGATCTACCCTAGATGCCCTAAACCACTCGTAATAGCCATCAAGTTCGACAATCCGGTAAAACAAATAGTCTGTTTGCTCTATTGATCGCTTTACTGCCGATCTGCTATAGAGATGCTCCTCAGGGTGACTCCGAGCTCACCATCGTCGGGGCTCCGGGGGTGCCCGCTCGCCGACCCGGCTCGGGTGTTCACCCCGGCACGTGCCGGGCCCCTGGTCGTCACCCAGCGGGTGACAAGGCGGGTCCCGCCGGCCGCCGCCGGCCCTAGCGTCGTGGACGAGCCCCGGCGCCCGAGCCGGGGGAGACAAGAAGGGAACCACGGATGGCGACGATCGTGGCGTTCAGCGTGCGTGACAAGGAGATGGGCGAGGAGGCGCTCGAGCGCCTGGAGGGCAAGGTCGAGGACGCCGCCATGGTGTACAAGACCGACAAGGGCAAGGTGAAGATCGAGCAGACGAGCGACCTGACGGCGGGCCAAGGCATCCTCCGTCTCGGCCTGCTGGGCGCGGCGGTCAGCATCTTCGCCGGGCCACTCGTCGGTGTGGCGGCCGTCGGCAGCGCCGCGGGTGCGGCCTACGCGGCGATCCGCGACGAGGGCGTGGACGACAAGCTGATGAAGCTCGCCGGCCAGCAGCTCGAGCGTGGCAAGGCCGCCGTGTTCGTGCTGGCCGACGACGCGACGGCTCAGACGATCGCCACGGCGACCCGCGACGCCGGTGCGGAGGACCTGCAGGTCGCCGCCTTCCCGGAGGAGGCGGCCGGGGTGGTGCGCGAGGCGCTCACGCTCTGACCGAGTCCGCGCGGGGAGGACAGCGCCCGGCGCTCCCTGGGGCTCACGAGCCGGCCTGAGGCCGGCTCGTGAGCAACCGCACCGTCCGGGCAGCCCGACCGACAGTCCCTCGAAGGAGCGACCGATGACCGCAACCACGCTGAGCCGCACCACCGCCGCAGCGAGAACCGTCGAGGAGCGGGCAGCCGTCGGCAAGGCGGCCCGTGACCGGGTGCCGCTCACCGCGCTCGCCGACTGTCCTGAGGCACCGGCGAACGTGGTGGGGCTGGTGCGCGCGGAGGACCAGGACCGGGTGCCGGACCTGCTGCCGATCCGCTACGGCCGGATGCTGGCCTCGCCGTTCACCTTCTACCGCGGAGCGGCGAGCGTGATGGCCGCCGACCTGGCCACCCAGCCGACCAGCGGCCTGACGGCTCAGCTGTGCGGAGATGCGCACCTGTCGAACTTCGGGGTCTTCGCGACCCCGGAAAGGCGACTGGTCTTCGACGTCAACGACTTCGACGAGACTTACCCCGGGCCGTTCGAGTGGGACGCCAAGCGGCTCGCGGCCAGCCTGGCCCTCGCCGGCCGGGACAACGGGCATGACACGAAGGACCGGAGAGCCACTGTGGTCGCGGCGATGCGGACCTATCGCACCGCGATGCGCACGTTCGCCGGCCAACCGAACCTGAAGGTCTGGTATGCCAGCCTGGACGTCGACAGGGCGCTCGCCGACCTCGCCCCGCGGACGACTTCCAAGATGCGGCGCAAGGGGGAGAAGGCCCTCGAGAAGGCGCGCCGGCGCGACAGTGCCGACGCGGCCCGCAAGCTGACCTCGGAGGTCGGCGGCGAGCTGCGCTTCGTGCACGAGCCACCGCTGGTCGTGCCGCTGCGGGAGCTGATGCCGACCGCAGACGCAGAGGAGGTCCGCACCGCACTCGTGGACATCCTGGCCGGCTACCGCTCCACGCTCCCCGCCGACCGGCGCCACCTGCTGGACCAGTTCCACCTGGCGGACGTCGCCCGGAAGGTCGTCGGCGTCGGCAGCGTCGGCACGCGTGCGTGGGTGCTGCTGCTCCTCGGCCGGGACCCCTCCGACCCCCTGCTGCTTCAGGTCAAGGAGGCGGGCCACAGCGTCCTCGAACCGCACTGCTCGCCGCAGTCGTACGCGTCCCAAGGTGAGCGTGTCGTCTCCGGACAACGCCTGATGCAGGCCAGCAGCGACATCTTCCTGGGCTGGCAGGAGGCGCACGAGGAGGGGGCGGTGCGCCAGTACTACGTCCGGCAGCTGCGTGACGGCAAGCTGTCCGCCGAGGTCGCCGACATGGGCCCGCGTCGGCTGACCGTCTACGGGCAGATGTGTGCCTGGACGCTTGCGCGCGCCCACGCCCGTGCGGGCGACAGGGTGGCGATCGCGTCGTACCTCGGCAAGCGGGAGACCTTCGAGGACGCGCTGGCCGCGTTCGCCGAGGCGTATGCGGACCGGACGCAGGCACAGCACGTCCGGCTGCAGGCAGCAGCCGACGACGGGGAGCTCCCGGTCGCGTACGGGATCTAGCGGAAGGGCCCGACGATGACCGAGGACCCCGTTCCCCGGCCGCCCCCGAGCACCACACGGGCAGCGAGGACCCGCTGGAGCGCGGTCGGCTGCTGCCGACGAATCGGCTGCAGGCATTCTCCGACGGTGTCTTCGCCATCGTGGTCACGCTCCTCGTGCTCGAGCTCGAGGTGCCGCAGGGCACGGACCTGTGGGGCGAGCTGGCGAGCGGTTGGCCCGCCTATCTCGGGTACGGCGTCAGCTTCTCGTTCGTCGGCGGTGCCTGGATCGCGCACAGCACGCTGACCCGGTTCATCAGGGCAGCAGACCCGGTGCTGATGCGGCTCAACCTGGTGCTGCTGCTTCTGGTGTCCCTGCTCCCGTTCACCACGAAGCTGATGGCCACCCACCTCACCGACTCCGGGGAAGGAGCGGCGGTCCTGGTCCTCCAGGCCGTGGCGACGGCAGTCGCCCTGGTCGTCCCGGTGGCGGCCGTGCTGATCTTTCTCGCGATCTCGGTGCTGTTGCTGGTGGACGCCCTGTTCCGCGCGCACCGTCGCAGGCTGCGGGCCGCGCGCCTCCGCTGAGCTGGAGTGCGTGTGCCCAGGGCGCCCGCCTCAGCCGCCGGGTTCAGCGCGTGGCGTCTCGCTGCCTGGGCAGCACGGGCGGCCGAAGACCGGTGGTCCGGTCCACCGCCTCCCGGCGCCCGTGGACGCCCAGCTTGCCGTAGAATCGGCGCAGCCGTGTCTTGACGGTGTTGACCGAGACGCCGAGCTCGGCGGCGATGTCGGCGTTGCCCCTGCTCTCCCGGAGGAGCTGAACCAGTTGAAGCTCTCCGGGGCTGAGCTGCAGGGGGGGCGGGAGGCACCCGCCGCGTGCCTGGCCGTGGCTCGCAGGTGTGCCCTCAGCTCGAGCAGGGCCGGCCGGCTTTCCTGGTCGCAGGCACGGTCGACCAGGGTGGCGAGCCGCTCCCCGCCGGGAGTGAGCAACCGGCCGAGGCCGTGCTCCTCGGCGATGTCGGTCACCGCGCGCAGCTGGGCCTGCGCCTCGTCCGGCCGGGTCTCGGCCAGGCACGAGGCGACCAGCAGGCGCGTCTCGGCGGCCTGGCGCGGAGTGCGCGGGGTGAGGACGCGGATGCGGCGCAGGGCCTCGGCGGGTCGGCGCTGCGAGAGCGCGGCCGCCTCGGCCAGCACGCGGTCAGGGTCGTCCGGCAGCAGGGTGGTGCTGACGGCGCGGACGGCCGCCGCATGATCACCGGCCTCCACCAGGAGCCGAGCCTGGCTTCGGTCCACGAGCACCATGAGGTCCGAACCTGGCGCCCGCTGTCTCAGGAGTCGGCGAGCCTCGGCCAGGTGCCCCAGTCCTTGCTCGACACCCGCGTTCCGTGCCAGGGCGACGAGAGCGAGGGCCTCGTAGGTCAGGTGGCCGAGGGCCCGCGCCTGGCCCAGGAGCTCGTTCGCGCACGTCGCGGCGGTCGAGGTGCTCAGGAGGTCCGCCCCGGCCAGCGCCTTGGCCAGCAGGGCGTCACAGCGGTCGACGGGGCCGGTGGTGCCGTTGTCCTCCAGCCAGTCGAGCGCCTCGCTGGCGAGCTGTAGTGCGCGGTGCGCCCGGCCCTCCCAGGCGGCCAGCAGCGCCTGGAGCGAACGGAGTGCGACGTGCCGGTACGAGGAGCGGGTCCGGGGGCGGGAGGCGACGCTCACGAGCAACGGGCGCGCCGCCGCGGTGTCGCCGGTCCACAGCCGACCCCGGATCTCGAGGAACGCGGCGACCTGGTGCGCGGTGCGGTACCAGGCGTCGCCGTACGACGCGCGAGCAGCCGCGACATGCTGGCGGAGCTGCGCCGGCCGCCCTTGCCAGCCGGCGAGGTAGGCGCTCAGCAGCTCTGCGTCGGCACGCAGCCAGTCCGGTGTCGGGTCGCCCTGTTCGGGGTCGAGAACGAGCTCGTCCTGCAGGTCGTGCAAACGGTCCAGGGACGCGACCGCATCGCCGTTGAGCAGCTCGGCCCACGCGGCGGCGAGCAGATGGAGCTGTCGCTCACGGACGTAGGCCTCTGGGGCGCTGCGGTACCAGGCGCGGACGGTGGCGAACCTGCCGCCGTCCAGAAGCGGTCCCAGATGCCGCTCGAGCATGGTGAGCGCGTCGGGAACATCACCGCAGGTGAAGTACTCGGTGATCGCCTCCTCCACGCGGTCCTGCGAGGCGAACCAACCCGCCGCGGCGCGGTGTGCGCGCACCTCCGCATCCGGACCTCGGTCAGCAAGCCGGCGCCGCAGCAGCTCGCGGAGCAGCGGAAGGAGACGGACCTCGCCGCGGCCGGGGTCGGGCACGACGCAGAGGGTGCGAGCGGCGCGAAGGCGGTCCAGCATCGCCTCCCCGTCGGCCGCGGCCCCGGTGGCTCTGCGCACCGCATCGCAGGCGACCGCGGTGAGCCGGTCGAGAACGCTGGTCTGCACCAGGAAGTCTCGCAACCCGGGGTCCAGACGGTCGTACTCCGGCCGAGCGAGGAGGTCGACGCCGGTGGCCATCAACCAGGCGGCCGGGTCGTCGTCGGCGTCGGTCCCCGCGTTCGTCGTCGCCGCGACCAGCGCCGCGGCCCACCCGTCGGCGAGGCTCACCAGCGCCTCGCTGCGGTCCGCACCCAGCCCCGGGGCGCCCCGTCGCGCCAACGCGGAGGCCTCCTGCGCCGAGAGGAGCAGATCCTCCTGCCCGAGCAGCACGAGCCGCCCTCCCGACGCCAGCCGGGACAGGTCCCAGGGCACCGCACCGCGCCAGCGCAGCAGCACTCGGATGCCGGGCGGAAGATCCTCGAGCCAGCGCAGGAGGGAACCGGCCACCGGTCGATGGGTCACGGAGTGAAGGTCGTCGAGCACCAGCAGCACGTCGGTGCGCTGACCGGCCAAGGCGTCGCGCAGCACCTCGAAGAACCGGTCCTCCCGGGCGGTGCCGAGCCTCCGCACGCTGCGCTCGGCGTCGTCAACGGCCACGCCCACCTGTGCGAGGGCGGTCAGGACGTGTCGCCAGAAGTGTCGGGCGTCCGCATGCCGGCCGTCCAAGGAGAGCCAGCCGGTCGGAGCCCCGGAGGCGGCGGCGGCAAGCGCCAGCAGAGTCGTGGCACCGGTCCCCGGCGCGACCGCGAGCAGGCAGCAGCCGCCCGGTGGCGTGCCCAGCGCCTTCGACACGAGCCGCTCGCGGGCGAGCACGAGCGCCGGCAGCGGCGGAGGGACGACCCGATGCGCCACAGCCGGTTCCGCGCCGCGCGCCCCACCCGGCTGCGAGGCCGCGTCGGAGACCCCTGCGCAGTATCGCGTCGCCATGAGGTCAACAGTGGCACCCGGCGGCGCCCGGCGGTCGGGACCGAGGTCCCGGGAAGTGGCCGCCCAGGTCGGGAGCCGCCGCATCGCCTCGCGGGTCTCGTGGCAGTCCAGCCGCCTGAGGTCACGCAAGCGCGGCCGCGACCGCGGCGGCCGCATGCAGTGCGGTGGTGGGGAGCACCGGCACCGGGCAGGACTCCGGGCGCACGAGGAGCTCGATCTCGGTGCACCCCAGGACGACCCCTTCGGCGCCCCGGTCGACCAGCCCCGCGATGACCGACTCGATCTCGGTGCGGGATGCGTCGGAGAAGACGCCGCGGCACAGCTCCTCATAGATGACCCGATGCACGAGTGCACGCTCCGGCTCGTCCGGGACGACCACGTCGACGCCGTGTGCCGCCATCCGGTCCCGGTAGAACGGCTCCTCCATCGTGAACCGGGTCGCGAGCAGACCGACCCGGGTCAGGCCGGCCGCGGCCGCGGCGTCCGCGGTGACGTCGACGATGTGCAGCAGCGGGACGTCGAGCGCGGCCTCGATCCGGGCAGCCACCTTGTGCATGGTGTTCGTGCACAGCAGCACGAGGTCGGCGCCGGCCGCCTGGAGCGTGCGCGCCCGGGCCGCGAGCTCGTCGCCGGCCTGCTCCCACCGTCCCTCGGCCTGCAGGCGCGCCACCGGAGCGAAGTCGACAGAGACCAGGACGAGGTCGGCCGAGTGGAGGTCGCCGAGTCGCGCGGCCACCCCCTCGTTCAGCAGCCGGTAGTACAGCGCGGTGCTCTCCCAGCTCATGCCCCCGAGCAGGCCGATCCGCTTCACTGTCGCCCCCGGGGGTCATCGACCGGCTCCCGCCGGCAGGGCCTCGGTCCGCCACAGGTCCGGATGGCGCTCCACCCACCTCGTGGCGTCCCGGTGGCCGAGCTCGCGCGCCGCGGTGAAGAAGTCGGGGTCGAACATCAGGTAGGAGAGCAGCTCGCCCTGCAGCGGGCTGTCGCTGCCGAGCAGCCGGTGCATGATCTGCAGGTCGGGGTCCCCGAGCGTGCGCCGCAGCGTGCCGTGGTTGGACCGGAACACGTCCATGGCGAGTCCGGCGAGCTCCTCGCCGTCGTCGGGAGCGACGGCGACGAAGGGCAGGCTGCGGTACGCCGGCTGCCCGTGCGCCTCGCGATGCCGGTTGACCGCGGTGGCGGCGTCGACGTCCGCGGCAAGCGCGTTCACCTCGGCCAGCCGGCGCAGGTCGTGCCGCAGCGGGTCGTCCATGACCGACCCGAGCAGCGTCGCGCCGCCGTCCGCGAGGTCGACGGCCACGGAGTCGCGCCCCGGGTCGGGACTCGGCGGGTGCAGGCCGCCGGTGCCGACGACCACCACCCGGTCGGCACCGAGCTCGAGAGCCGGAGCGATCGGCACCCGCCGGCGGGTCGCCCCGTCGACGTACCAGCCGGCGGCGTCGGCCGGCTCGTCGACGCGCACGGACGGGAACAGCGTCGGGATCGCTGCCGAGGCCATCAGGTGCGAGACGGCGAGCCGGGTCGCGGCGTAGCGCCGCCCGGGGACGGAGCCGGGCAACGGCCGGCCGGACTCGGCGAACATCACCACCTGGCCGGTGCGCACCGAGGTGGCCGTGACCGCGGCCGCGTCGACGTGCCCGTCCTCGACGTTGCGGTGCAGCCGGTCCCAGTCGATCGTCTCCGCGAGGGTCCGCGCCAGCGGGCCGGTGCCGAAGACCCCGCGCAGGCGGAAGCCGTGCAGGCCCAGGGTCTCGGAGGCGTAGCGCGCCATCACTTCCGGGACCTGGCGCCACAGGGGCTGCATCACGTGGCGCTTGGTGGCCCGGGCGAGCACCTCGCCCAGCCGCGCTGCCTGCTCGGCCGGCTCCAGGTGCGCCGTCGCGGTCAGGGAGCCGGTGAGCAGGGCGCCGGCACTGGTCCCGACCAGGATGCCCGGCTGCGTGCCCCGGTCGGCCAGCGCGGGCAGGAGCACCTCGAGGGCACCGACCTGGTACGCCGAGCGCGCGCCACCCGCGTCCAGGACGAGCGCGACGCGTGCCGAGTCGTCACCGGCGGACCGCTCAGCGGTAGACGACATCGACGTTCCTGAACGCGCCGAGCCGGTGGTCGGCCCGGAAGTGGGCGTGGTCGGCGCGGAGCCGGGCGGTGGCCTCCTCCGCGAAACGGACGATGTCGTCGACGAAGAGGTCCTGTGCGCCGATCGCGTCCAGGATGGTCGGCTCGATGTCGTGATCGAGCTCGCCGATCTCGTCGGAGAGGGAGTGGGCGTGGGCCAGGGTCTGGCCGCAGATCGCGGCGTACTGCTTCCACTGCTTGTCGGAGAGGTCGTCGAGGTCGACCGAGTCCCGGTAGGGAGCCCGCTCGCGGACCATGAAGCTGAGCCCGTCGAGGTCCACGCTGCCGTAGAACCGGTCCCCGCGGACCAGCTGGACGCCGTGGGCGTGCGCGATGCGGTCGGCGTGCCCGTCCAGGACGTACTCCGAGGGCGGCACCAGCCCGGCCAGGGCCGACTGCCGCGCCTGCTTCATCTCCAGGATCACGTCGTCGCTGGCGTCACCGGCAGCACCCTCGAGGAGGAGGTAGTAGCGCACCAGGCCGAGGGAGGCGGTTCCCTGCCGCTTGCGCTTGCAGACGTCCTTGACCCGCAGCGACCCCACCCGGGCGGGAAGCTCGACGGCGTTGGTCTCCACGAAGCGCTCCATCAGCTCCTGGAACTCGGGGACCCGGCTGCTGACGGGCACCAGCTCGTCGTCGGCGCGGAAGCCGCGGCCGTGCTCGTCGAGGTACTTCCTGCGCAGCCAGGAGGACCGATCCTCCTGAGCGCCGGCGATCAGCTTGGCGATCAGCTTCGGTGCGTTGTCGAGACGGATCTGGTGGCGGGACTCGGTCTGGTCCGAGGCGAAGCCGGTGATCCCCTCGATGTAGCCGCGCACGAACCGGGTGGCGAGCTTGCGCTGTGCCTTGCTGCCGAGACCGCCCTCGACCGCGGCGGCGACCATGAAGCCCACGGCGCCGCGCTTGAGGTCCCAGGTGAAGGGGGCGTAGTAGGCCTCGTCGAAGTCGTTGACCCCGAAGATCGGGACGTTGTCGACGCTCGGCATCACCCCGAAGTTCTCCGGGTGCACGTCGCCGAGGGTGAGCACGGTCGGCATCCAGGCGTCCTCACCGGCGAGGTCGCGGTAGAAGAGCAGGCTGGTGCCGCGGAAGAAGGAGAAGAGCGAGCCGGCCAGCTTGTCGAACTTCTCCTGCGCCTCCTCGTCGCGGTTGGCGATCCGGCGCTGGTGGTCCTCGCGGATCGTCTGCCGCACGTGCCGGCGACGGTCGTTCCCGGTGAGCATCCGCGGGAGCATCACCATCTCACCGTTCGCGCGACTGCGGGCCAGGTCGCGGAAGGCCTCGAACCGGGACGCCTCGCGACGCTGCCGGCTCTCGGCAGGGTGGTGGTCGGAGTCCGTGGCGCCCTCCTCGTCCGCGTCCCCCGCGAGCGCGTCGCGAAGCTCCTGGGCGGTCATCTCGCTGCGGCCGGGAAGGTCGCGCTGCCGGGCGAGCTGGTAGAGGTCCTGCTTGCGCATGCGGTCCAGGTCGGAAGGCGAGGGGGACGGGCTCATGACGAGGCATGTACCCGCGGCAGGGCGCCGTGAACCGGCGTACCCCCGCCCGCGGCGCCCGACCCGTCAGGCGCGGAGCGCGCCCATCCACTCCTCGAGGGCCGACACCTCGCGCGGCAGGCCGGCCGACAGGTTCCGCCACCCGTCGTCGGTGACGACGATGTCGTCCTCGATCCGGATGCCGATGCCGCGCAGCTCCTCGGGCACCAGCAGGTCGTCCTCCTGGAAGTACAGGCCCGGCTCGACGGTCAGCACCATGCCGGCCGCGAGGTCGCCGTCGTGGTAGGCCTCCCGCGAGCTCCGTGCGCAGTCGTGCACGTCCATGCCGAGCATGTGGCTGGTCGAGTGCAGGGTCCAGCGGGCGTACACCTTGCTGTCCGGCTGCAGGGCCTCCTCCGCCGAGCACGGCAGCAGGCCGAGGTCCTCGAGCCCTTGCGCGAGCACCTCCATGGCTGCGTGGTGCGGCGCCATGAAGGAGACGCCCGGCCGGACCGCCTCGATGCCGGCGGTCTGCGCCCGCAGCACCAGCGTGTAGAGGTCACGCTGCAGCGGGGTGAAGGTGCCGTCCACGGGAAGGGTGCGGGTCACGTCGGCGGTGTAGAGGTTGCGGCCCTCCACACCCATGTCGAGCAGCAGCAGCTCGCCGGGGGTGACCGGCCCGGAGTTCTCGATCCAGTGCAGGGTCGTGGCGTGCTTGCCGCCGCCGACGATCGAGTCGTAGCCGATGTCGTTGCCCATCGCCCGGGCCCGGCGGAAGAAGGTGCCCTCCACCCAGCGCTCGCCGTACTTCAGGACGTTGTCCCACTCCCGCACGCTGTCGGTGAAGCCCAGTGTGGTGATCTCGCACGCCTCGCGCAGCTCCTCGAGCTCCCAGTCGTCCTTGACCAGGCGCATCTCCGAGAGCACCCGGGCCAGGTCCTCGTCGCGGCCGGTGTCGGCGGCGACGGCGGAGTCCACCGTGGTGTCGACGTCGCGGAGCACGCGGGTCTTGGCCGGCGACGCGAGCCGGTCCGCGAGCTCGTCGAGGTGGCGCACCTCGAGGCCGAGCGAGCTCGACATCTCGTTCAGGGACGGACGGCGGCCGGCCCACAGCTCGCCGTACTGGCGGTCGCGGAAGAACTCGTCGGTCTGTCGTGAGGAGCGGGGCCGCGCGTAGAGCACCGACTCGCCGCCCTCGACGACGAGGACCGCGTCGGTGGTCTGGTTGCCGGTCAGGTAGGTGTGCGCGGTGTCGGGACGGAACCGGTAGTCGGTGTCGTTGGAGCGCACCTTGAACGTCCCGGCGGGAACCACCAGACGTTCGCCGGGGAAGGTGTCGGCTAGCCGGCCGCGGCGCTCGGCGGCCCACTGGCCCACCGGGTGCGGCGGCAGGTCCAGCTCGCGTTCGCCCCACCCCTGGCGCATGAACTCCGCGTAGGCCTCGGGGACCGGCTGGTCGTGGCCCTGGGTGCCCGACGACGCGACGGCGCCGGTGTCCCGTGCGCCGGCTGCAGGCTCCGTGCCCTCGGGAGGAAGGTCGTTCTGCGGGCCGTTCGAGGTGTTGTCGATCACCGGCTCACTGTACGTCGGGGCACGGCGCTCGTGCGACGGCGGCGCGGGCCGCCGGCCGCTATAGGCTTCGGCCCATGAGCGGGGTGGGCGGTGTCGGGCGGGCGCACGCCGCGGCACCTGCGCCCTTCCCGCCGGCGGGTCCGGCGCGCCGCGGGGGCGTCGTGTTCACGCTCGTCGTGTCCGTGCTGATGGTGCTGGGCGCGGCCGTGATGGCGTTGGTGCTGCTGGCCGGCAGTGCCCCGGGAGGCCTGGTGGTCGGCGTCCTGCTGGCCGCGGTCCCGGTCGGTCCGCTGGTCGCGGCGTTCCTGTGGCTGGACCGCTACGAGCCCGAGCCGGTGCGGCTGCTCGCCAGCGCCTTCGGCTGGGGGGCGCTGGTGGCGACCGCCGGCGCGCTGGTGCTCCAGGCGCTCGACACGTGGGTGCTCGGGACCCCGGAGACCTGGTCGGCGGCGATCGTCGCGCCGGTCACCGAGGAAGCGGCCAAGGGGCTGTTCATCCTGCTGCTGCTGTGGTGGCGCCGGCACGAGATCGACGGGATCCTCGACGGGATCGTCTACGCCGGCATGGTGGGCGTCGGCTTCGCGTTCACCGAGAACATCCTGTACCTGGGGGCGGCGTACATGGGCGGCGGCGAGGCCGGTCCCGGCGGCATCGAGTCGGCGGTCGGTGTCTTCGTCGTCCGGGGCATCTTCAGCCCCTTCGCGCACCCGCTCTTCACCACGTTCATCGGCGTCGGCGTCGGCTACGCGGTGACCCACCGCGGCCCCGTGCGGGTGCTCGCGCCGCTGTGCGGCTACGTGCTCGCGGTCGCCGCGCACGGCCTCTGGAACGGCTCTGCGTTCTTCGCGGGCGGACAGTACTTCGTGCTCACCTACGTGTTCGCGATGGTGCCGGCGTTCCTCCTCGTGGTCGGCTTCGCCGCGTGGGCCCGCAGCCGCGAGGCCACGATGCTGACCCGGGCTCTGCAGGACGCGGCCGCACGGGGCTACCTCGGGCCGACGGAGGTGCCGTGGCTGGTGCGGCTGCCGGCCCGCCGCGCGGCACGCTCCCACGCCCGCTCGGCCGGCGGTCCGCAGGCGGAGCGGGTGATGCGCGCCTACCAGCAGCAGGCCGTCGAGCTGGGCTTCCTGCACGACCGCTACCTGCGCGGTACCGCGCCTGCCGACTTTGCCCGGCGTGGCACTGTGATGGTGCAGCGGCTCGCCGCGCTGCGCCCCTACGTCCTGTTCCCCCCTGTGGTGACCGCCGCGCCGGCACCCCTGCCACCGTCGGGCTCGGGCCCGCGAGGAGGCCCTGCCTGATGACCGACTCCACCGAGATGGTCACCACCCTGGTACGCCTGCGTGGTGCGCTGCAGGAGGTGCGGCTGCCGCTCGAGGTCCCCGACGTCGAGGCCCGGCGCCGGATGCGCTCGGAGATGGTCGACCAGCTCGAGGACTACGTGCTGCCGCGGCTGCTGCAGATCGACGCCCCCCTGCTCGCGGTGGTCGGCGGCTCGACCGGCGCCGGCAAGTCGACCCTGGTCAACTCGGTCGTCGGCACGAAGGTGACCGAGCCGGGCGTGCTGCGCCCGACGACACGGTCCCCGGTCCTGGTGCACAACCCCGCGGACGCCAAGTGGTTCGACCAGGACCGGATCCTGCCGAACCTGGCGCGCACGACGGGGGCGACCGGTGACCCGGGGGCCCTGCAGCTCGTGCCGGCCGACAGCGTGCCCAGCGGCCTGGCGATCCTCGACGCTCCCGACATCGACTCGGTGGAGAAGCGCAACCGCACGCTCGCGGCAGAGCTGCTCGCCGCCGGGGACCTATGGCTGTTCGTCACCTCCGCAGCGCGCTACGCCGACCAGGTCCCGTGGGACTTCCTCAAGGCAGCGGCCGAGCGCAGCACCGCCGTGGCGATCGTGCTCGACCGGACTCCGCCCGACGCGGTGGCGGAGGTCAGCGGCCACCTCGCGCGCATGCTCACCGCACGCGGCCTGCGGGACTCCCCGCTGTTCACCGTCGCCGAGGGCGAGCTGGACGACGGCGGGATGCTCGCGGCGGAGGCGGTCGCCGACGTGCGGGGCTGGCTGGAGCTCCTGGCCTCCGATGCCGAGGTGCGCGCCGGGGTGGTCAAGCAGACCCTCGACGGTGCCGTGCGCAGCCTGGCGCGGGGCTCCCACCTGGTCGCCGACGCGGCCGCCGAGCAGGGCGAGGTCCTGGCCCGGCTCCGGGCTGAGGTCGACCGCGCCTACGACGAGGCCGTGGAGCGGATCGACGCCGCCTCGGCCGACGGCACCCTGCTGCGCGGCGAGGTCCTCGCCCGCTGGCAGGAGTTCGTCGGCACCGGGGAGCTGCTGCGCTCGCTGGAGACCCGCGTGGGGTGGCTGCGCGACCGCGTCGTCGGATGGGTCCGCGGCAAGCCGCAACAGGCCGAGCGGGTCACCGTCGCTGTCGAGTCGGGTCTCGAGACGCTCATCCTCGAGCAGGCCGAGAACGCCGCCGAGCGCGCGGAGGCGTCGTGGCGCTCCACCGAGGCGGGGCGGCGGCTGCTCGAGGGGGCCGACCAGGACCTGGGCCGGGCCTCGCGCGAGCTCCGCGGCCGGGCCGAGCGGGCCGTGCGGGACTGGCAGCGCGACGTCTTCGAGCTCGTGCGCACCGAGGGAGCCGACAAGCGCAGCACCGCCCGGTTCCTCGCCTTCGGCGTGAACGGGCTCTCGGTGGCGTTGATGGTCGTGGTGTTCGCGCACACCGCGGGCGTCACCGGTGCCGAGGCGGGCATCGCCGGCGGCAGTGCCGTCGTCGGCCAGAAGCTGCTCGAGGCGGTCTTCGGCGACCAGGCCGTACGCCGGCTCGCCGACCGCGCCCGCAAGGACCTGCGGCACCGGGTGGCCGGGCTGGTCGACGTCGAGCGCGCCCGCTACGCAGAGGTGCTCGACGGGCTCGCCGTCGACGAGGGCGCCCCCGAGCGGCTGCGGGAGGTCGCGCGGCGCGTCGACGACCTCCGCTTCGAGGCCGCCGGAAGGTCGGCATGACGTCGCTGGTCGAGGGCGCCAAGCGGCTGGTCGGCCGTAACACCGACGTACCCGCCCGGATCGAGGGTCTGCGCACCGCAGCCGGTGCCGCGCGCGGACGGCTCGACGAGCAGCTCGTGGCAGACGCCGCCGCGGTCGCCGCGCGGGCGGGGGAGCGGCTCTCGCTGTCAGGCGACCACACGGTCGTCGCGCTGGCGGGGGCCACCGGCTCGGGCAAGTCCTCGACCTTCAACGCGCTGGCCGGGCTCGACCTGGCCGCGATCGGGGTGCGCCGGCCCACGACGTCCTGGACGATGGCGTGCGCCTGGGGCGCCGAGGGCGCCGGCGAGCTGATGGACTGGATCGGGGTGCCCAAGCGCCACCAGGTCTCGCACGACAGCATGCTCGACGGTCCCCAGGGGGACCGCGAGCTCGAGGGACTGGTGCTGCTGGACCTGCCCGACCACGACTCGACGGAGGTCGCGCACCACGTCGAGGTCGACCGGCTGGTCCAGCTCGCGGACCTGCTGGTGTGGGTGCTGGACCCGCAGAAGTACGCCGACGCGGCGATCCACGACCGCTACCTCAAGCCGCTGGCCACGCACCGCGACATCACCTTGGTGGCGCTCAACCACATCGACGAGGTGCCGCCGGCCCACCGGGCGTCGATGGTGGCCGACCTCCAGCGCCTGCTGGAGGCCGACGGGCTCCGCGGCGTCCCGGTGATCGCGACCTCCGCCCGCCACGGTGACGGCATCCCCGAGCTGCGCAGGGCGATCGCGAAGCGCGTGGCGGCGAAGAAGGCCACGCGCGCCCGGCTGATGGCCGACGTCGGCGCCGCCGCGTCCCGCCTGCAGGCGGCCAGCGGCGACGCCCGGCCCGGCGACGTCGCCCGCGAGCGCAAGGCCGAGCTGGTCTCCGCCTTCGCCGACGCCGCGGGGGTGCCGACCGTCGTGCGCGCGGTGGAGGACTCCACCCGGCGCCGGGCCGCCCGGGCCACCGGCTGGCCCGTGACCGCCTGGCTGCGGCGGCTCAAGCCCGACCCGCTGCGGCGGTTGCACCTCGACCTCGGCGCCAGCGGCAAGGAGCTGACCGGCCGGGCCCGGACGTCGGTGCCCGAGGCCACGCCGGTCCAGCGGGCCCGGGTCGACACCGCCGTGCGCTCGGTGGCCGATGACGCCTCCGCCTCGCTGGCCCCGCCCTGGCAGACCGCCGTGCGCCGTGCGTCTCTCTCGCGGCTCGAGGACCTCGGCGACGCCCTCGATCGGGCGGTGACCGGCACCGACCTCGGCGTGGCCCGGACCCCGCTCTGGTGGCGCCTGGTCCAGGTGCTGCAGTGGGTGATCGTTGCGACGGCGCTGGTGGGGGCCGCCTGGCTGGGCGTGCTGGCGGTGATGGGCTACCTCCAGCTGCCCGAGCCCTCCACGCCCTCGTACGCCGGTGTGCCCGTGCCGACGGCCATGCTCGTCGGCGGGGTCGCCCTGGGCATCCTGCTCGGCCTGGTGGCCCGCGTGCTGGTCGGCTGGTCGGTCCGCAGGCGGGCCCGAGCGGCGGACCGCAGGCTCCGCTCGGCCATCGGCGAGGTCACCGAGGACCTGGTGATCGACCCCATCGAGCGCGAGCTGGCGGCCTACCGCACGACGTGCGACGGCCTGGCGACGGCACTGCGCTGACCGGCGGGCCGGATCCCGTCCCCACCCGGCCCCGACCGGGCGCTGTCCACAGCCGGCCGGCTGGCGCCCGCCGCCGGCGGGTGGCGACCGGCAGATTCTTCGTCGAAGCGACCCTGTGCAACGGGTCAACGGGTCAACGATCGACGAGGAGCAACGAGATGAGCGACACCTTCGTGACGCTGCACGGCTGGGTCGGCAGCGAGGTCACCTTCCGGGAGCCGAACGGGATCAGCGTCGTCAACCTGCGCGTGGCGTCGACGCCGCGGCTGAAGAGGGACGGCAAGTGGGTCGACGGCGAGACGACGTGGTACTCCGTCACCGCCTGGCGGGCCCTGGCCGACAACATCCGCTCCAGTGTGCGCAAGGGGGACGCGGTGATCGTGCACGGGCGGCTCCGCACCGAGGTGTGGAGGCGCGAGGACGGGCAGCTCAACAGCACCCTCCAGATCGAGGCGACTCTGATCGGGCACGACCTGACCCGCGGCAGCAGCACGTTCCTGCGCACGCAGCGACCGGAGCGGCAGGACACCGACGTGGACAGCGAGGTGGAGGAGATGATCCGCTCGGTTCCCGCGGACCTGGGACCGGTGGACAGCTGGGGGAACCCGCGCGGGGACGGGACGCCGGCCCCCGAGCCCCCGGCGGCCCCCGAGGCGTCCGACGCCGCCTGACCCGGCTCCCGCGCCGGGCACCGGGGACCGGGGCGCGGCGGCGCCGCCGATCCTGGCCGCCAGGGGAGTGGACCGCCGGCGGTCGGGGGGACGCTGATTTCGGGCCAACCGCCCCGCGCCGTAGGCTGGGGCATCATGGCCGAATACGTGTTCACCCTGCGCAATGTCCGCAAGGCCTTCGGCGACAAGGTCGTCCTGGACAACGTCACCCTCTCGTTCCTGCACGGCGCCAAGATCGGCGTCGTCGGGCCCAACGGCACCGGCAAGTCCAGCCTGCTCAAGATCATGGCCGGGCTCGACCACGCCTCCAACGGTGACGCGATCCGCGACCCCGAGGCCACGGTCGGCATGCTCCAGCAGGAGCCGCCGCTGACCGAGGGCCGGACGGTCCTGGAGAACGTCGAGGAGGCCGTCGGCGAGGTCAAGGCGAAGCTCGACCGGTTCAACCAGATCTCCGAGGAGCTGGCCGACCCGGACGCCGACTACGACAAGCTGCTCGCCGAGATGGGTGACCTCCAGACCGATCTGGACCACGCCAACGCGTGGGACCTCGACAGCCGGCTGGACCAGGCGATGGACGCGTTGCGCTGCCCGCCGCCGGACGCGCTGGTGGACAACCTGTCGGGCGGGGAGCGGCGCCGGGTGGCGCTGTGCAAGCTGCTGCTCCAGCAGCCGGACCTGCTGCTCCTCGACGAGCCGACCAACCACCTCGACGCCGAGTCGGTGCAGTGGCTGGAGGGCCACCTCGCGTCGTACCCCGGTGCGGTCCTCGCCATCACCCACGACCGGTACTTCCTGGACAACGTCGCGAGCTGGATCCTGGAGCTCGACCGCGGCAAGACCCACCCCTACGAGGGCAACTACTCGACCTACCTGGAGACCAAGCGGGAGCGCCTCAAGGTCGAGGGGGCCAAGGACGCCAAGCGGGCCAAGATGCTCGAGCGGGAGCTCGAGTGGGTCCGCTCCAACCCCAAGGCGCGCCAGGCCAAGAGCAAGTCGCGTCTGGCCCGCTACGAGGAGCTGGCGGCCGAGGCCGAGCGGATGCGCAAGATCGACGTCTCGGAGATCAACATCCCCTCCGGTCCGCGCCTCGGTGACGTGGTGCTGGAGGCCGACCACCTCAAGAAGGGCTTCGGCGACCGCGTCCTGATGCACGACCTGTCGTTCAAGCTGCCCCGCGCGGGCATCGTCGGCGTGATCGGTCCCAACGGCGTCGGCAAGACCACCCTGTTCCGGATGATCGTCGACCAGGAGCAGCCCGACGGCGGCGAGCTGAAGGTCGGCAAGACCGTCAAGATCTCCTACGTCGACCAGAGCCGCGGCGGCATCGAGGCGAACAAGAACGTCTGGGAGGTCGTCTCCGACGGTCTCGACCACATCAAGGTCGCGAACTTCGAGATGCCCAGCCGGGCCTACATCGCCTCCTTCGGGTTCAAGGGGCCCGACCAGCAGAAGAAGGCCGGCGTCCTCTCCGGCGGTGAGCGCAACCGGCTGAACCTCGCGCTGACGCTGAAGATGGGCGGCAACCTGCTGCTGCTCGACGAGCCCACCAACGACCTGGACGTGGAGACCCTGCAGTCCCTCGAGGACGCGTTGCTGGAGTTCCCCGGCTGCGCGGTGATCACCTCCCACGACCGGTGGTTCCTGGACCGCACCGCGACCCACATCCTCGCCTGGGAGGGCGACGACGAGGACGAGGGCAAGTGGTTCTGGTTCGAGGGCAACTTCGCCGCCTACGAGGCCAACAAGGTCGAGCGGCTCGGCGTCGAGGCCGCGCGCCCGCACCGGGTCACGCACCGCAAGCTGACCCGCGACTAGGTCCGGCGGCAGGTCTGCGGCCGCTGCTGGCGCGGCCGGCGGCGCACCCCCTGCGGCGACGCGGCCGGGTCGCGGTCGCTCACGGCCCGACCGCCGGCGCAGCGGCCGGGGTCAGCGGATGTCCAGGCTCTCGTTGCCGGCGAGCAGGCGGTCGCTGACGGCGTCGAAGACCCGGCCGACGGCCGCGAAGTCGGCCTCGGAAGCCAGCTCGACGAGGTAGTCGCGCACGCCGCGGACGTGCGTGTGCGCGGCCTCCTGCAGCACCCTGAACCCCTTCTCGGTCAGCTGTGCCTCGACCCCGCGGCCGTCGGAGACGCACGCCCGGCGCTCGACGAGCCGGGCGCGTTCCATGCGGCTGACGGTGTGGGTCACCCGGCTGCGGGAGTGGCTCAGCGAGTCGGCGAGTGCGGCCATCCGCATCGTGCGCTCAGGGGACTCCGAGAGCCGGACCATGATCTCGTACTCCGGCATGGAGAGGTCGTGCCGCTCGCGCAGGTCGCGGTCGAGGTGGTCCATGAGGAGCGTCGTACCGACGAGGTAGGCGCGCCAGGCGTGCTGTTGCTCGCTGTCGAGCCAGAGCGCCGCGTCGGTCCGGGTTGTCATGGGGCAATCCTACAAAAACCTTCTAGTTGAACCTTCAATCAAAGGCTGGTAGAGTTGCATTCAAGGTTGAAACGACAACTATCGAGGAGCTTCTCATGAGCATCGACACCAGCCAGGTCTCCCAGGCGACCGCCATCCCGACCGCCATCCCGGCCGGCACCTGGACGATCGACCCCTCCCATTCCGAGGTCGGGTTCACCGTGCGTCACCTGATGACCAAGGTGCGGGGTCAGTTCGAGACGTTCGAGGGCACCATCACGACGACGGACGAGGTGTCCGGCTTTCGCGCCGAGGCCACCATCGACCTCAACTCGGTCAACACCCGCGACGCCAACCGCGACAACCACCTGCGGTCGGCGGACTTCTTCGACGTCGCGAACCACGGCCCGATGACCTTCACCACCACGTCCTTCGGCGGCGCCACCGCCCGGGGCGAGGTGACCGTCAAGGGCGTCACCAACCCGGTCGAGCTCGACGTGGAGTTCCTCGGCGTCGACGTCGACGCCTACGGCAACACGCGCATCGGCTACGAGGCCAGCACCGAGATCTCCCGCAAGGCCTGGGGCGTCGACTTCCAGATCCCGCTCGAGGGCGGCAAGGTCCTGGTCGGCGACAAGGTGTCGGTCGTCCTCTCCATCCAGGGCATCCTCGCCCAGTGAGGCGTCCCTGAGGGACCTCCGGCAGCCGGCCGGCGGGCGAGGCCGCCGGCCGGCCGGGTCAGTTGCTCAGCTCATCCGCTCTCTGCCTGACGTCGCGTCTGAGCCGAGCGTCGCTGTCACCGCCGCACTCGTGCGCTCAGCTCATCCGCTCTCTGCCTGACGTCGCGTCTGAGCCCGAGCGCCGCTGTCACCGCCGCACTCGTGCGCTCAGCTCATCCGCTCCAGGACGAGCGCCATGCCCTGGCCGCCACCCACGCACATCGTGATCAGGCCGGTCTGCTTGTCGTGGAACTGCAGCGAGTTGATCATCGTGTTCTGCAACCGCGCCCCGGTCATGCCGAACGGGTGCCCGACCGCGATGGAGCCGCCGTTGACGTTGAGCTTGTCGAGGTCGATGCCGAGATCCTGGTACGACGGCACCACCTGCGCGGCGAACGCCTCGTTGATCTCCACGAGGTCGATGTCGTCGATGCTCATCCCCGCCCGCCCGAGCGCCTGCTTGGTCGCCTCGACCGGCCCGAGGCCCATGATCTCGGGGGACAGGGCGGTCACCCCGGTGGAGACGATGCGGGCCAGCGGGGTGAGCCCCAGCTCGGCGGCCTTGGTGTCGGACATGACGACGACTGCCGCGGCACCGTCGTTGAGCGGGCAGCAGTTGCCGGCAGTGACGACGCCGTCGGGACGGAAGACCGGCTTCAGCTCGGAGACCGCCTCGAGCGTGACGCCCGCGCGGGGGCCGTCGTCGGCGCTGACCACGGTGCCGTCCGGGGTGGTCACAGGGGTGATCTCGCGCTGCCAGAACCCGTCGGCGAGCGCCTTCTCCGCCAGGTTCTGGCTGCGTACGCCGAACTCGTCGAGCTCGCGGCGGCTCAGGCCGCGCAGCTTGGCGACGTTCTCCGCGGTGTGGCCCATGGCGATGTAGGCGTCCGGCAGGGTGCCGTCCTCGCGCGGGTCGTGCCAGCCCTCGCCCTGCTCGGCGATCCGCCGGGTGCGTGACTGCGCCTCGTCGAAGCGGGGGTTCACGGTGCCGGGGATGTGGTCGGAGCTGCCCTTGGCGAACCGGGACACGGTCTCGACACCGGCGGAGACGAAGACGTCGCCCTCGCCGGCCTTGATGGCGTGGAAGGCCATCCGGGTGGTCTGCACCGAGGAGGAGCAGTAGCGGGTGATGGTGGCGCCGGGCAGGTGGTCGTAGCCCATCAGCACCGCGACGATCCGGCCCATGTTGAAGCCGGACTCGCCGCCGGGCAGGCCGCAGCCGAGGTAGAGGTCGTCGATGTCCTTCGGGTCGAGCGCCGGGATCTTCTCCAGTGCGGCCGCGATGATCGTTGCGCTGAGGTCGTCGGGCCGCAGGTCTTTCAACGAACCCTTGTTGGCGCGACCGATGGGGGAGCGGGCGGCAGAGACGATCACGGCCTCGGGCATGGGGGACTCCGATCTCACGGGTGGGTGGGTCCTGCCACCCTAGAGCCGATCCCTGCGAGGATGGCTGTGTGGCTCGACACATCTACGAGTGCCCGCTCCGCTGGGCGGACATGGACTCCCTGGGACACGTGAACAACGTCACCTACGTCGACTACCTCCAGGAGGCCCGCGTCGACATGCTCCGCGTGCATGCCCCCGCCCAAGGCGGGGAGGAGCTCGCCGAGGGCGTCGTCGTGGTCCGTCACGAGGTCGAGTTCGTCGCTCCGCTGGTGTTCCGGTTCCGGCCGGTGCGCATCGAGTCGTGGGTCTCCCGGATCCGGGTCGCCACCTTCACGATGGCCTACGAGATCCTGGACCTGATGCCCGACGGCGAGCGCAGGGTGTATCTCCGCGCGAGCTCCGTGCTGACGCCGTACGTCTTCGCCCAGGAGCGCCCGCGCCGGATCTCCGAGGCTGAGCAGGCGGTCCTGGACCGGTTCCTGGAGCCGGCAGTCTCGGAGGCCCGGTCGTGAGCGGCCACGAGTACCTCTGCCACATCCGGTTCTCCGACGTCGACGTCTACGGCCACGTCAACAACGTGAAGTACTTCGAGTACTACCAGGAGGCGCGGCTCGCCTTCCTCACCCACCTCGGGGTCCACCGGGACGCCGGCACGGTCGACGGCGGCCTGGTGGTGGCCCGGCTCGACGTCGACTACCGGCGACCGGTCCTGTTCCGGCCCGAGCCGTACGTCGTCCGCACGCAGGTCGAGAGCGTGGGCCGTTCGAGCTTCGTGCTGGCCGCCGACATCGTGGACGGGCAGACGCTGCTGAGCCGCTCCCGGGCCGTGATGGTGGCCTTCGACGCGTCCGCGCAGGCGTCGCGGCCGCTCACCCCGGCCGAGCGGGAGGTCCTGGCCGGCGCCCCCGGGAGTGCGGAGGGGTAGCCCTCAGTCCTCGAAGCTGTTCACCATGAACTGCGCCGCGTGCGTGACGTACTCCCAGAACTGGGCGTCCTGCTCCGGCGGCAGGTCGGCTGCGTCCAGACCCAGCCGGAAGCAGCGAAGCCAGTGGTCGCGCGCCTGCGGGTTCACCTTGAACGGGGCGTGCCGCATCCGCAGCCGCGGGTGCCCGCGCCGCTCGGAGTAGGTCGTCGGGCCCCCCCAGTACTGCACGAGGAACAGGGTGAACCGCTCGGCGGCCGGCGCCAGGTCCTCCTCCGGGTACAGCGGCCGGAGCACCTCGTCGCGGGCGACCTCCTCGTAGAACCGGTCGACGATCTTCGCGATCGTCGGGTAGCCGCCGACCGCGTCGTAGAAGGTCTGTCCGTCGGGAGTCGTCGTCACTTGTCTATTGTCCCCATCCCGGCAAGAGTCGGGGACGACCCCCCCGGCGGTCTCGACCGCCGGCCCACCCCGACGAAGGAGAACCACGCATGGCCACGACGCGCACCGCCATCACCCACTGGGAAGGCTCCCTCATGGAGGGCGCCGGCAAGGTGACCCTCGAGTCCTCCGGGCTCGGCACCTACGACGTCTCCTGGCCCGCCCGCACGGAGGAGCCCAACGGCAAGACCAGCCCCGAGGAGCTGATCGGCGCGGCGCACTCGGCCTGCTTCTCGATGGCCCTGTCGAACATGCTCGCCCAGAACGGCACGCCGCCGCAGTCGATGGACACCAAGGCGGACGTGACGTTCCAGCCCGGCGAGGGCATCACCGGGGTGCACCTGACCGTCAACGCCAGCGTCGAGGGGCTCGACGCCGACGGCTTCGCCGAGCACGCCGAGAACGCCAAGAAGAACTGCCCGGTCTCCCAGGCGCTGACCGGCACCACCATCACGGTGGAGGCATCCCTGGCCTGAGGGTCCCGGCGTGACGAGGCCCCGGACCGCATGGTCTCGGGGCCTCGTCACGGCCTCGTCACGGGGTCGGGTCGGCGGCCACGCCCGCGTCCAGGTGCCCGGTCGCCGGGGCGGGCGGCTCGTCCCGGTGCCAGACGACGCGCTGGGGGAGCGGGATCTCGATGCCCTCGAAGTCGAAGCGGGACTTGATCCGCTCGCGCATCTCGCGCGCGACGGCCCACTGCTCCAGCGGCGCGGTCTTCATCGTCACGCGGACCAGGCAGGCGTCCGGCCCGAGGTCCTGGACGCCCCACACCTCCGGCTTCTCGATGACGACCGGACGGTAGTCCTCGTCCTCCCACAGGGCGTCGGCCACCTCTTGCAGGATCCCGCGGACCCGGCGCAGGTCCTCGCCGTAGCCGACCGGGACGTCGAGGACGGTGCGGGCCCAGTTCTGGCTCTGGTTCCCGACCCGGAGGATCTCGCCGTTGCGGA
Source organism: uncultured Actinomycetota bacterium (assembly GCA_963835385.1). GTDB lineage: Bacteria > Actinomycetota > Actinomycetes > Propionibacteriales > Nocardioidaceae > Nocardioides_B. The sequence continues at coordinate 80,798 of CAWIFK010000009.1, read as the reverse complement.
CGTACCAGACCGTGCCCTCCACGTCCCGCAGCCGGGTGACGCGCAGGCCGACGGCCTCCACGGTGCCGATCGCCTCGCCGAGGTCGACGACGTCCCCGACGCCGTACTGGTCCTCGAAGATCATGAAGATGCCGGAGAGGAAGTCCTTGACGAGCGTCTGCGAGCCGAAGCCGATGGCCACGCCCACGATGCCGGCGGAGGCGATCAGCGGACCGACCGGGTAGCCGAGCTCGGCGATCACCGTGATCCCGGTGACGGTGAAGATCACGATCGAGGCGATGCTCTTCAGCAGCGAGCCCATGGTCTCGGCGCGCTGCACGCGGCGGCTGCTGACCACGGCCGGCTGGAGGTCCCCGCCGTCGCCGGGGGACCCCTTCTGGCGCAGCAGCGGGTTCGGCAGTCCTTCGGCGGCCCGGCGGGAGATCCGGTCGATCAGGCGGTGTGCCAGCCACCGCACGAGGAAGGCGATGACGAGCAGGCCGATCACCGTCAGCGGCTTGATCACCAGCCAGTCCGACGCCTTGGCGAGCCAGATGTTGCCCGTCTGCTGCTCGATGAACTGACAGATCCCGTCCGTGTCGGCGCAGGTCGGCTTCGTCTCCAGGAACGGCATTGCGCGACAGTAGCGAGACGTCCTCGAAGCACCCAAACGCGGTTCGCTACCCTTGCCCTCGTGACCAGACAGCCTGCTTCGAAGGTCGTACGACGAGCCGCCCGCGCTGTGGCGCTGACCCCCGCGGTGGTCGCGTTCACGGCTCTGACCCCGGCACTGGCCGCCCCGCCGGAGCAGTGGGCCGAGCCGCCCACGGTCTCGGCGTTCAACTTCCTGGTGGTGCTGGTCTTGATCCCCGGAGCGCTGTTCGTGGTGATCACGCTGCTGGCGGCCCTGCCGTCGATGGGCAAGAGCGGGTCCGGCTACCACCCGGGCGCCGCCTGGCACAACGAGCCCGAGTGGTTCGGCGGCCCCGACGACGGCCTCGACAAGGCCGACGACGTCGAGCCACAGGCGCTCGAGGGATCTGGTGAGCGAGGTGGCTCCGGTGGCCGCTGGTGACGCGTTCTCCGCTGCGGAGCGGCACGACATCGACAAGGCGATCCGCGACGCCGAGACGATGTGCCGCCTGGAGTTCTCCGTCTACGTCGGGGCCTCGGACGGCGAGACCCGCCCGTTCGCCGAGCGGCTGCACGGTGCGCTGGTGGCGCCGAGCCGCTCGGTGCTCGTGATGGTGGACCCGGGGGCTCGCATCGTGGAGGTGGTCACGGGCGCCGAGGCGCGCCGCGGGCTCGACGACGCCGAGGTGCGGCTGGCCCTGATGTCCATGCAGACCGCCTTCGCCGCCGGGGACCTGGTCGGCGGCATCAAGCGCGGCGTGCTGCAGCTGGCCGACCACGCCCGTCGGCCGACCCTGCTGCACACCGAGCAGGCTCCCGACCGCGACTGAGCCGCGGCAGGTCAGGCGGGGCCGTCGAAGGCCTGCGCGGCCAGTGCCCGGGCGATGTCGGCGCGCCCCTCACGCACGTAGCGCTTGGCCGCCGGGTTGGCCGGCGAGCTCTCCAGCCACGCGTCGACGCGCTCGAGCGTCTCCTGGCCGGCCAGGGACCGCGGGAACATGTACTCCAGCGCCGTCGAGGCGAGCTGGGTGCCCTTGTCCTCCCAGAGGCTCTCGGCGACCGTGAGGTACTCCTCCAGGAACGGCGCGAGCACCTCCTGCTGGCCGTCGACGTCCCAGATGTGGGCGATGTGCCGCTGGGTCTCGTTGGCGATGCCGTCGTCGAGGACCGCCTGCCGCCAGGTCTGCTGCTTGACCTCGAGGTCGGGCAGCGCCGCGAAGGCGCCGGCGGCGTTCTCCTGGCCGGAGTTGGTGTTGTCCGAGGCGAGCTCGGCCTCGATGCGTCCACGGTCGACGTAGCCGGTGGAGGCGAGCGCGGTCAGCAGGATCCACCGCATGTCGGTGTCCACGTCGAGGCCGGGGAGCGTGCGGCTCCCGTCCAGCAGCCCCGCCATGAACCCCATCGCGTCGTCGCTGCGGCCGGCGCCGGCGTACGACGACGGCGGGATCCGCTTGCCGTGCGTGCCGGCGAACACCTTCAGGAAGGTCAGCTGGTGGTCGCTGCCGGGCTCGGCGGCCTCGAGAATGCGCCACAGGCCGTCCTCCCACCGGGCGCGCAGCTCCTCGCGCTTGGTGGGGTGGGCGTAGAGCGCGATCGCGATCTGGACGTAGACGGGCAGCTGCTTGACCGCGGTGTCGTCGCTCTCGCCGCCGAGGCCGCCGAGCACCATCTCGACGAAGTCGCCGGCGGACAGCTCCGCGTCGCGGGTCATGTCCCACGCGGCCGACCAGGTCAGCGCGCGGGCGAGGGAGTCGTCGATGTCACCGACGAAGTCGCGGGCCGTCGCCAGCGACCGCTCGTCGAGCCGGATCTTGGCGTAGGTCAGGTCACCGTCGTTGAGCAGCAGCAGGTCCGGCTGGGGCTGACCGACGAGGGCTTCGACGCTCGTCAGCTCGCCGACCACGTCGGTCTCCACCGACGCGCGCCGGACCAGCCGGCCCCCCACGCGGTCGTAGAGGCCGATGCCGATGCGATGCGGGCGCAGCGTCGGGAACTCCGCGGAGCCGGACTGCCGCACCGCGAACGTCCGGTAGGCCCCCTGCTCGTCCAGCGTGAACTCCGAGGCGAGCGTGTTCACGCCGGAGGTCTGCAGCCACGCCTCGGCCCAGGTGTTCAGGTCGCGCCCCGAGGTGGCCTCCAGCGCGGTGAGCAGGTCGCTGAACTCGCTGTTGCCGAACGCGTGCTTCTTGAAGTAGCCGCGCAACCCGGAGAGGAACTCCTCGAGGCCGACGTAGGCCACCAGCTGCTTGAGGGCGGAGGCCCCCTTGGCGTAGGTGATGCCGTCGAAGTTGACCTCGACGGCCTCGAGGTCGTGGTTGTCCGCGGCGATCGGGTGTGTCGTGGGCAGCTGGTCCTGCCGGTAGGCCCAGTTCTTGCGGTTGTTGGCGAAGCCGGTCCAGGCCTCGGCGTACTCCGTGGCCTGGGTGCACGCGTGGGTCGCCGCCCACTCGGCGAACGACTCGTTGAGCCACAGGTCGTCCCACCACTTCATGGTGACGAGGTCGCCGAACCACATGTGGGCCATCTCGTGCAGGATCGTGTTCGCTCGCTGCTCGTACCACCAGCGTGCCTGGCGGCTGCGGGGCAGGTACTCGTCGCGCAGCGTCACGCAGCCGGCGTTCTCCATGGCGCCGTTGTTGAACTCCGGCACGTAGAGCTGGTCGTACTTGTGGAACGGGTAGGGGAAGTCGAAGGTGGCCTCGAAGAACTCGAACCCCTGCTTGGTGGTGCGCACCAGGTCGTCGACGTCGAGGTAGGGCGCGACCGACTGGCGGCAGTAGTGGCCCAGCGGGATCTCACCGTCCTTGCCCACGTAGGTGTCGAGCACCTCGTGGTACTCGCCGGCCACGATGGCGGTGACGTAGGTGGAGAGGCGCTCGGTGGTCGGGAAGCTCCAGACCGCGGTTCCGTCGCCGTTGGCCACCGGCGCGGGCGTGGGCGCGTTCGAGACCACCTTCCAGTGGGCGGGTGCCGTCACCGTGAAGGTGAAGACCGCCTTGAGGTCGGGCTGCTCGAAGGTGGCGAAGACCCTGCGGGTGTCGGGCACCTCGAACTGGGAGTAGAGGTAGACCCGGTCGTCGGCCGGGTCGACGAAGCGGTGCAGGCCCTCGCCGGTGTGGCTGTAGCGCATGTCGGCCACGACCCGGAGCTCGTTGTCGGCGGCCAGGTCGCGCAACCGGATCCGGTTGTCGGAGTACACCTCGCCCGGCTCCAGTGCGGTGCCGTTGAGGGTGACCTCGTGCAGCGTGGCGCCGACCAGGTCGACGAACGTCTCCGCCCCGGGCCGCGCGCGGAACGTGACGACGGTGGTGGAGCCGAACGTCGTGGTGCTCGCCCCGGTCAGGTCGAGCTCGACGACGTAGGACTCGACGTCCAGGAGGGCGGCGCGCTCGGCGGCCTCGTCCCGGGTCAGGTTGGTTCCAGGCATGGGACGCATCCTGTCACTGGGTTCTGGGAATAAACCAATCGATACCGGCTGTTACCCAACGAGGTACGGACGCCTCAGCTCACGCACCCCGAGGAGAAGCGCATGACCGACAACGCCACTCTGCCCGAGACCCAGGACCGTCAGCAGCATCCCACCCCCGTCGACTTCTGGTTCGACCCGATGTGCCCCTGGGCGTGGATGAGCTCTCGATGGCTGCTCGAGGTGGCGGAGGTGCGCCCGATCGCGCCGAGCTTCCACGTCATGAGCCTGGCCTACCTCAACCAGGACAAGGACATCCCCGACGACTACCGCAAGATGCTGGAGCCCGCCTGGGGCCCGGTCCGGGTTGCCGTGGCCGCCGCCCAGGCGGAGGGCGACGGCGTGCTGCTGCCGCTCTACACCGCGATGGGCAACCGCATCCACCTCGAAGGCCGCTCGATCGACCGCGCGGTCGTGGAGGAGTCCCTCGAGGAGGTCGGCCTGCCGGCGTCGCTGGCGGACGCCATGGACTCCACCGACTACGACGAGGACGTCAAGAAGTCGCACCACCTGGGCATGGACCAGGTCGGCATGGATGTCGGCACCCCGGTGATCTCCGTGGAGGGGGTCTCCTTCTTCGGCCCGGTGGTCACCCCGGCGCCCAAGGGCGAGGACGCGGGCCGGCTGTGGGACGGCGTCGTGCTGGTCGCCGGCACGCCCGGCTTCTACGAGCTCAAGCGCTCGCGCGAGAAGGGACCGGACTTCTCCTGACCCTGCCGGGGCGGCCGGCTGGCACCGGCAAATAGGATCGGCCGCATGAGCAGAGTGCTGTCCGCCGTCGCCTGGCCGTACGCCAACGGTCCGCGCCACATCGGCCACGTGGCCGGTTTCGGCGTGCCCTCCGACGTCTTCAGCCGCTACATGCGGATGGCCGGCCACGACGTGCTCATGGTGTCCGGCACCGACGAGCACGGCACCCCGATCCTGGTCGCCGCCGACAAGGCCGGCGTGTCCGCCCGCGACCTGGCCGACAAGAACAACGGCGTGATCGTGCAGGACCTCGTCGACCTCGGCCTGTCCTACGACCTGTTCACGCGGACCACGACCGGCAACCACTACAACGTGGTGCAGGAGATGTTCCGCACGGTTCGCCGCAACGGCTACATGGTCGAGAAGACGACGCTGTCCGCGATCAGTCCCTCGACCGGCCGCACGCTGCCCGACCGCTACATCGAGGGCACCTGCCCGATCTGCGGCTACCCCGACGCCCGCGGCGACCAGTGCGACAACTGCGGCAACCAGCTCGACCCCACGGACCTGAGGGACCCTCGGTCCAAGATCAACGGCGAGACTCCCGAGTTCGTCGAGACCCAGCACTTCTTCCTCGACCTGCCGGCCCTCGCCGCGGCGCTCGGGGAGTGGCTCGACGACCGCGAGGCGTCCGGCACCTGGCGGCCCAACGTCATCAAGTTCTCCAAGAACATCCTCGAGGACATCCGCCCCCGCGCGATGACGCGCGACATCGACTGGGGGATTCCGGTGCCCGGCTGGGAGGACCAGCCCACCAAGCGTCTCTACGTCTGGTTCGACGCGGTCATCGGCTACCTCTCCGCGTCCATCGAGTGGGCGCGCCGGCTCGGCGAGCCCGAGAAGTGGCGCGAGTGGTGGAGCGACGCCGGTGACGACACGGCCCTCTCCTACTACTTCATGGGGAAGGACAACATCGTCTTCCACTCCCAGATCTGGCCCGCCGAGCTGCTCGCCTACGACGGCCGGGGCGACCGCGGTGGTGAGCCGGGGGAGTACGGCGTGCTGAACCTGCCGACCGAGGTGGTCTCGAGTGAGTTCCTCACCATGGAGGGCAAGCAGTTCTCCTCCTCGCGCGGTGTCGTCATCTACGTGCACGACGTCCTCGCGCGCTACCAGGCCGATGCGCTGCGCTACTTCATCTGCGCTGCGGGCCCGGAGACCTCCGACAGCGACTTCACGTGGGCGGAGTTCGTGCAGCGCACCAACTCCGAGCTCGTCGCCGGCTGGGGCAACCTGGTCAACCGCACCGCGACCATGATCGCGAAGAACTTCGGCGAGGTGCCCGCAGCGGCCGCGCTCGAGCCGGTGGACGAGGAGGTGCTCGCCACGGTGGCGGCCGGGTTCGACGCGGTCGGTGACCTGATCGGCCGGCACCGGCAGCGCGCCGCCATCGCCGAGGCGATGCGGGTCGTCGGCGAGGTGAACCGCTACCTGACGGCCACGGAGCCCTACAAGATGAAGGGCGAGGACCAGCGGGAGCGGCTCGCGACCGTGCTGCACGTCGCCGCGCAGTGCGTCCTCGACTGCAACGTGCTGCTCGCGCCGTTCCTGCCGCACTCCTCGAACAAGGTGTGGGCCACGTTCGGCGGGGAGGGCGAGTTCATGCCGATGCCGCGCATCGAGCACGTGCAGGATCTCGACCCCGACGAGGGCGCCGGCCTCGGCACCTACCCGATCATCACCGGCGACTACTCCGGCACCCCACGGTGGGGCCGGGCCGCGGTCACGGTGGGCACGCCGGTGGCCAAGCCGACGCCGGTGTTCACCAAGCTCGACCCGGCGGTCGTGGAGGAGGAGCTCGCCCGCCTGGGCGCCTGAGCCCGCGGGCGGGCAGGACGTCGACCGACCTCCGGTTCTCCGGACGGGCTAGTGCGGCAGGGGCGAGGTCTCCTGCCCCCGGCGCGGTAGCCGCCCGGTGTGGGTGAAGCCGACCGCGGAGACCGACGGCACCGCGCTCCGAACCGCCGTGAGGTCGACCCGGTACTGCAGGTAGCGCCCGGAGGTGGTGATCGGCGCCTCCGCTCGGCGCCACGGTGACCAGGCACCGTCCGGTGTCGGCGTCGGTCCGGTGCGGACCAGGACCGCGACGGTGGTGCCGGCCGGCCGTGAGGACTTCACGACGGCGCGGCGCCAGTCGACCATGAGCCCGCTGTCGATGACCGGGGACAGGTAGGAGCCGCTGCCGGGCCCGCGCAGGGTCAGCTCGCCGAACCCGGTGTCGCCGACGTACAGCCGCCCGCTCGGCTGACCGACACGGAACTCCTGCGCGGTCTGGACGGCGATGCCGGCGGCGACGGTGCGGAAGGCGACCGGGTCCCCGCTCGAGCCCACGTTTCCCGAGGCGTCCTCCGAGCGCACCTGGAGCCAGTATCCGCGTTCCGCCTCGAGACCGGTCAGCACGACGAGGTGCTTCCTGACCAGGTCGTCGTCGCCCCGGCTGTGCTGGAGCCGGCCCCGGGAGCGGTCGAACAGGACCCGTGAGGTCGCCGGCTCGTCGGTCGTCCAGCTGACCTGCGTCGTGCCGTCGGGCAGCGACAGGGCGTCCACCCCGCTGACCACGGGCGCTGTCGACTCCGTCGCCGCGGTCGTGAAGGAGGCGGGGGACCCGTCGCGGTTGGGCCAGAAGCGTTGCCGGCCGGCGCTGTCGGTGGAGGAGACCCGGTAGTAGTACCTCGTGTCCGCCCAGAGCCCGTCGACGGCGATCCGGTGCTCTTCGGTCCGGTCGGCCACCGTCTGCTTCCGGGTGAGCGCCGTCGGGCTGGTGCCGAGCTCGATCGTGCTGGTGCCGGGTTGGTCGCTCTCCCAGGTCAGCGTCGCCGCGTCCGCCGTGGACGTGCTGGTCGGCGCGCTCAGCGCGAGCGCCGCGGGAGCCTGGTAGGTCGCCTGGTAGGACCCCCCGGAGGCCGCGAACATGGCGTACTGCTGGCCCTTGACCGTGCTGGTCGTGAACGTCACCGGGCTGCCGCTGCGGGTGATCGTCGACAGGGTGGTTCCACCCGGGCCGGTGGTCGGCAGCATCCCGGTCAGCCGGCTCGCGCCCGTGCCCACGGCCACCGTGAACCCCATCGTGTTGCCGGCCCAGGTGATGTCGGCGAACGACGAGCCGTTGCGGCCGTCGGTCCAGCTGAGCAGCTGTTGCGCGGTGATCATCGGCACGTCGCGCGCCTGCGCGGAGGACAGCACCTGCGTGTCCTCGAAGGTGGTGGCGTTGTCGGTGTGCAGGTTCGCGGTGAACGCTCCGTAGTAGCCCTCGGGCCCGAGCGCCCGGTCCAGCAGCGTGTCCGGAGTGAACGGGTAGCTCTGCTCGGACTCGTCGGTCATGGAGGTGCTGGCCTGGAAGACGTCGATGAGCGGGCCGTCGGTGCCGGTGAAGCGCTGCGGCATGCCGGAGCCGTTCAGGAAGCCGGGTCGGTTCGCGACCCAGGAACCCGGATAGTAGTAGTAGTTCGTGTCCAGCCTCATCCCGTTGGCCAGCTCGGCCTCGGGCTGGGAGGCCCAGTCGCTCCACACGATGCAGTGGAAACGGTTGGTGCTGGGCGAGGGCACGTTGGTGTACTTCGCCTTCCATTCGCTGAGCCGGCTGGTGTAGACGCTCTGCAGGTCGGCCAGTGACGTGAAGTTCTGGCAGCCGTTCTCCGGGTGGACCCCGACCTCGAACCCTTGGTCCACGTACGACGCCGCCTGGCCGTTCGTCAGGAACGTGCTGGGGATGACGTAGGAGGTGAACCTCGGGCACTGCCACTGCGCGACCGAGCACCCCGACGGGCTCGCCGCGAGGTAGGTGTCGAAGCGCCCCGAGGTGCCGCCGCTGCCGTACAGCGTCCCGTGGTCGTCGCCGGTGGCGACCACGACGGCCTTGGTCGTGCCGGGGAGGTACCAGAACCGCGGCATGGGCTTGCGGTCCCGGTTCATCACCGTGATCAGGTTGGCCAGCAGCCGCTGCTGCTCGTCCGCCTGGGGGATCGCGGCCTTGTCGAGGTCGACCCAGTCGCTGGCCGCGGCGCCGCCGAAGAACACGTCGTCGGACCGGTTCGGGGTCGCCCCGTCGCGGTCCTGGCCGGCCCAGACGGGGTTCCCCTGCCGGGTCTCGATGACCGAGCGAGCGAGGTCGTAGGCGAACACCGACACCTGACCGCCGTTCGTGCCGACGCTGCGGAGCGTGACGGCGGGGACACCGGCCGGCGCGGTCGCGGACGTGTACATCGCCGCCACCGTCGTGGCCCCGTTGACGGTGTACCGGCCGGCCGGTCCGTGGAACTGCATGGTGGCGGTCGTGATCCCCGCGCCGGGCTCCGTCGCCGCGTCGACCGCGATGTAGCCCTCGCTCACGGTGCCCGACTGGGCAGTGAGCCCGGCCAGGCCGAGCAGCCGGCTGTCCGGCTTCATCGCGACCAGGTTCCCCCCCGCGTCGACCCAGTCGGTGAGCGCGCTGACCTGCGCGTCGGTGACCGCGACGTCGCCGAGCACCACGACGTCGTACGGCGCGAGGCTCGCCGCGGTCAGCGCGGTGTTCTTCAGGTTCGTGAACTCGTTGAGACCCTCGGCGCGGACGATCTCGGTGAGGTACGACGACGACGGGTTCGCGTCGCTGGTCACCACGGCGATCGGCCCGCCGGGCCCTTGGTCGGGTGGCGGAGGCGGGGGACCGGCGGTCTGGAACGACCAGCTCACCGGCGCCATGGTGTTCCCGCTCGGGTCCTGGGCACCCGAGAGCCGGATCGTGTAGGCGGAGGAGGAGTCGAGATCCGACGCCGGTGCGAGCGTGACCGCCCTCGTCGCGGGGTCGTAGGTCGTGCTCGAGGTCACCACCTGGTCGGTGGAGCTGCGCAGCTCCATGCTGATCGACGAGCCGGCGACGTCCTCGCTGAAGGTGGCGGTGGGCCGGATGGTCACCGGCACGCCGGTCGAGCCGTCCGCCGGGGCTCGGTTGGTCACCACGGGGGCGACGGCGTCCGAGGCGGTCTCCTCGAAGACCACGTCGACCCAGTAGTTCTGGCTGGCGAAGGTGTTGTCCGGGAAGGCGCCGGCGGTCGAGGTGTAGCGGTAGAGGCCGTTGCCGCCGTCGGTGCCGTCCTGCAGGGCGGTCAGTGGTCCGCGCGTGGTCGGCGAGGTGGCGAAGTACTGCGAGGTGTTGACGTACCTCGACGGGGTGAAGTAGGAGGCGACGTACGTCGTGTTCGCGCTGACCGCGACCGGCGCGGCGAACGTTGCCTGCTGCCAGCCGCTCGCGGTCCCGCCGGTGAAGGTGACGCTCGCGAGCCTCGTGCCGGTGCCGGTCCACAGGGAGCCGACGTGGGTGCCGGTCGCGACCGACGGGCGGTAGTACCGGATCCCGGTGATGAAGCCGGCGGTCGACGTCTGGAACTTCACGCCCAGCTCGACAGAGCTGGTGTCGGCGTCGGTGGCCGCGGGAGTGGCCGTGCTCGGCCAGATCGTGCACGGGCAGTTGTTCGCGCTCGCCCCGGTGGTGAAGGTCCAGGTGACCGGGTCCATCACGTTGCCGGAGGGGTCGGTGGCCCCCGAGACCCGGGCGGTGTAGGTGGTCGAGGCGGTCAGGGCCTTGCTCGGCGTGAACGTGGCGGTGCGGGTCGCGGGGTCGTAGCCGGTGGCGCCGGGAACCGGGTTGACCGCCGGGTCCCGCAGCTCGAAGCCGATCGAGGACTGCTGCACCGCCTCGTCGAACACCGCCGCCACCGTGGCTCCCAGCGGCACGTCCGTGGCGTTGGAGGCCGGGCTTCGCGACGTCACGGTCGGCTTCGTGGTGTCCGCGGCCGCGGTGGTGAAGGTCCAGGTGACCGGGTCCATCGCGTTGCCGGCGGGGTCGGCGGCCCCCGAGACCCGGGCGGTGTAGGTGGTCGAGGGGGCCAGCGCGCTGCCGGGGGTCAGCTTCGCCGTCTGGGTGGCCGGGTCGTAGCCGGTGGTGGCGGGCACCTGGTTGCCGGACGGGTCGCGCAGCTCGAAGCCGATCGTGGACTGCTGCACCGCCTCGCTGAACGTCGCCGTCGGTGCGACCCCCACCCCGACGCCGGTGGCGTTGGGAGCGGGCGTCCGCGAGGTGAGGGTCGGCTTGGTGGTGTCGGTGTCCTCGAAGACCACGTCGACCCAGTAGTTCTCGCTCTTGAACGACTGGTTGGGGAAGGCGCCGGCGACGGTGGTGTAGCGGTAGACGCCGTTGGCGCCGTCGGTGCCGTCCTGCAGCGCGGTCAACGGTCCCCGGGTGGTGGCGGTCGTGAAGTAGCTGGAGGTGGTCGCATAGCGCGACGGGGTGAAGTAGGAGGCGACGTACGTCGTGTTCGCTGTGACCGGGACCGGGTTCGCGAAGGTGGCCTGCTGCCAGCCGCTGGCGCTCTCGTTGGTGAACGTGACCGTCCCGAGGCGGATGCCCGCGTTGGACCACAGGCTGCCGACGTGGGTCCCCGTGGACTCGACCGGCTTGTAGAAGCGGATCCCGGTGACGTAGCCGTTGCTCGACGCCCGGAAGCGCACACCCAGCTCCACCGCGCTGCGGTCGGGATCGGTGCGCGCCGGCGTCGCCGTGTTCGGCCAGATCGTGCACGGGCAGCTGTTCGCGCTCGCCCCGGTGGTGAAGCTCCAGGTGACCGGGTCCATCACGTTGCCGGAGGGGTCGGTGGCCCCCGAGACGCGGGCGGTGTAGGTGGTCGAGGCGGCCAGGGCGCTGCCGGGGGTGAGCGTGGCGGTGCGGGTCGCGGAGTCGTAGCCGGTGGTGGCGGGGACCAGCGTGTTGGAGGGGGTGCGCAGCTCGAAGCCGATCGTGGACTGCTGCACCGCCTCGTCGAACCCGGCACTGACCCGGGTGCCCGACGAGACGCCGGTCGCGCCCGGAGCAGGAGTCCGAGACGTGACCGTCGGTTTGGTGGTGTCCGCCGCCCCGGTGGTGAAGGTCCAGATGACCGGGTCCATCACGTTGCCGGAGGCGTCGGTGGCCCCCGAGACGCGGGCGGTGTAGGTGGTCGAGGCGGCCAGGGCGCTGCCGGGGGTGAGCGTGGCGGTGCGGGTCGCGGAGTCGTAGCCGCTGGTGGCGGGGACCAGGGTGTTGGAGGGGGTGCGCAGCTCGAAGCCGATCGTGGACTGCTGCACCGCCTCGCTGAACGTCGCCGTCGGTGCGACCCCCACCCCGACGCCGGTGGCGTCGGGAGCAGGCGTCCGCGAGCTGAGGGCCGGCTTGGTGGTGTCGGTGCCGGTGTCGTAGACGACGTCGACCCAGTAGTTCTCGCTGTTGAACGTCGACGTGGGGAAGGAGCCGGCGGTGGCGCCGTACCGGTAGACGCCGTTGCCGCCGTCGGTGCCGTTCTGCAGCGCCGTCAGGGGTCCGTTGACGGTCGGCGCGGACCCGAAGTAGCCGGTGGTGACCGCGTAGCGTGACGGCGCGAAGTACGACGCGACGTACGTCGTGCCTGCCGTGACCGGCACCGGACTCGCGAAGGCGGCCTGCTGCCAGCCGCTCGCGGTCTCGTTGGTGAAGGTCACGGACGCCAGCTTCGTGCCGGTGCCGGTCCACAGCGTGCCCACGTGTGTTCCGGTGGCGGTGCTCGGCTTGTAGTAGCGGATGCCGGTGATCAGCCCGTCCTTGGCCGCGCGGAACTTGACTCCGAGCTCGACCGGGCTGGTGTCCGGGTCGGTCGCGGCCGGAGTGGCGGTGCCCGGCCAGATGGTGCACGGGCAGGCTCCCGTGGAGCCGGAGCCGGCTGTCACGGTGGCCCCCGGACCAGGGGTCTCGATGTTGGCGCTGTCATCGGTGGCGCGGCTGCGGATCTTCAGGGTCCCGGACGCGGCGGGAGTGAAGGAGTAGGTCCACGACTCCCGTCCGGTGGCCCGGTGCCAGGTCGTCCCGTCGTCGGTGGAGACCTCCACGCCGCCGACGCGGCCGCCGCTGTCGGCAGCGGTCCCGGTCACGGTCACCGGGGAGCCGACCGGCACGGTCGCGTTGTCGGCCGGCGAGGTGATGGCCGAGGTCGGTGCGGCAGTGTCGGTCGAGGCGGAGGCGGTGCTCAGGCCGGCCTGCAGGGTCGCCGGCTGCTGCCCCATGTCGGCCAGCAGGTTCACCGTCGCCTGCTGTGCGGCGGTGTCCGGCGCGGCCGACCCGCGGTCGTGGTTGCCGTCGAGCGCCCACGGCCACTGGATCGTGCCGGCTCCGAACACGAGTGCTCCGCTCGGAGCCTTGTACATGGTCATCGAGTGGGTGGCCGGGCCACCGGCGTAGGTGCTTCCGTAGTCCTGCAGGACGTCTCCGGAGCTCGCTGTCTGCGACAGCCGGAACGCGCCCGCGGGTCGGGACCCGTTGTCGAGGTCCTCGTCCCACTCGTAGCCGATGACGTTGTTGCCGATGGTGGTAGTCGCGTTCGCCGCCAGGTTCGCCACCCGGGTGTTGCGCCAGAAGCGCATCTTCCCGTCGGCGCTGCCGACCACCATGTCGGTCGCGCAGCAGTTCACCATGAAGCTCTGGCCGCTGAGGGCGTTCTCGGGGCGCCCGCCGTCCTTGGGTGGGCTGAAGCGCGGGTCCCGCCAGGTGCCGGTCCAGGCGCTCGTGGGGTCGATCGTCGCGTTGGCGTGGGTCTCCTTGTAGCTCACCAGCGTGCGGAAGGGGGTCCCGGACGAGTCGATGCTGTTCTCCCACCGGGTCTTCCAGAAGATCTCGTTGCCGCTGAAGAACGCCAGGTGCACCCCTGCTGCGCGTGCCGCCTCGACGTTCGCACGCTGCTGCCCTGACCAGTACTCGTCGTGCCCGACCGAGAGGAAGGCATCGTGCTCGAGCAGCTCCGCGCCACGCCGGTCGGTGTCCACGCCCGTGGTGTAGCTGACGTCGTACCCGTTCGACTCCAGCCACCGCACCATCGGGTACTCGGAGTTGAAGACCCAGTCCTCGGCACTCGAGTCCCGGGTGCTGAACGGACGGTTGTAGCTGACCTTGTAGGCCCGGCCGTCCGGAGACCCGGTGTAGAGGCTGTTGCCGCCGTACTGGTTGTAGGCCTGCCAGGTGGTGTCGGAGGTCTGGAAGAGCATCCCCGAGCCGCCGTCGTCGTCGCGCACGACGAAGAAGACGTGGCTCGCTCCGGCGGTCCCGTCCGTGCGCACCAGCTTGGCGAAGTAGATCCCCGACACGGCGTCGGCCGGCACGCTCCAGGACGCGCTCTGCGTCCAGTTCCCGCAGTCGACGAGGCCGGTCGTCGACTGGGTCAGGCAGTTGGGCTGGTTTCGCACACTGGTGGGCTGGACCGTCGTGATCTTGCGCGCCCCGCTGCCGCCGTAGAAGCCCATCCGGTAGATGTCGAGGCGGTACGACGAGGCGGTGGTGTCGATCTTGAAGGCGACCTGCTGTCCCTGGTCGACGCTGATGTCCGTCGCGAAACCCTGGATCGACGCGCTGCCCGACCCGGACACTCCCCACTCGCTCTCGGGACTACCGGCCTTCGTGTTCTCGCACGCCACCGGGTTCGCGACCGGCGGGTCGCACGGTGCTGCCGCGGCCGGTTGCCCCGTGAGCACGGTGAGTGCGCCGATCATCAGCGCGGCGGTGCCGATCATCGCGGCCGCCCGGGCCGCTCCACCGGACAATCGGTTCCTTGACATGGTGCGCCCCTTGCTGACCCCCCCCCGAACCAGCGCTGGCCCGCCCCGGGGTCGCCTGGAGCCGCGAGCGTAGGCACGCCGATAGCGCCGGCCCAGAAGCCTGGCAAGGACCTACCCCATTCTTGGGTCCGGCGGGCCGGCCCCGGAGCCGACCGCCGCCCACGAGGACCCCTGTGGCCGCCCGGCGCCGAGGGGCGGGTGCGAGACTCTGCACCATGCGCGTTCACCTCGGCTCCGACCACGCCGGCCTCGAGCTCAAGGAGCACCTCCTCGACTGGCTGGCCGACCACGGCTACGAGGCGGTCGACCACGGGCCGTTCGTCTACGACGCCCAGGACGACTACCCGGTGTTCTGCCTGCGGGCGGCCGAGGGCGTGGTCGCCGACGCACGCGAGGGGGTGGAGGCCCTCGGCGTGGTGATCGGCGGCTCCGGCAACGGCGAGCAGATCGCGGCCAACAAGGTCATCGGGGTCCGCGCTGCCCTGGCCTGGAGCGAGGAGACCGCCCGGCTCGCGCGCGAGCACAACGACGCGAACGTGGTGGCGGTCGGCGGCCGGATGCACACCCTCGAGGACCTCGTGGGCTTCGTCGAGATCTTCCTCACGACGCCGTACTCCCAGGAGGAGCGGCACAGCCGTCGGATCGGGATGCTCGCCGACTACGAGAAGACCCGGAACCTGCCTGCGCTGCCCGACTCGGCCCTGGGTCGCGGGCCGGCCGGGAGCTGAGGTGCCCGAGGGCCACACCCTGCGCCGGCTGGCGGACGGCCTCTCGGACCGCTTCGCCGGCCGCACCGTCGCGGTGTCGAGTCCTCAGGGTCGGTTCGCCGACGCCGCGGCGGTGCTCGACGGCACCCGTCTGGAAGCGGCCGAGTCGTGGGGCAAGCACCTGTTCGTGGGTTTCGAGGCGGAGCGGTGGGTGCACGTGCATCTCGGCCTCTACGGCACCTTCGACCTGGCGGACGGCCCGGCCCCGGCGCCGGTCGGGCAGGTCCGGATGCGGATCGAGGCCGACGGCGGCCGTCCGGCGTACGGCGACCTGCGCGGTGCGACCGCCTGCGAGCTGCTCACCGGGGACCAGCGCCGCGCCGTCGTGGATCGGCTCGGTCCGGACCCGCTGCGCGCCGACGCCGACTGGACGGTCGCGTGGGAGCGGGTCCGGCGCAGCCGGGCGCCGATCGGCGCGCTGCTGATGGACCAGGCCGTGCTCGCCGGCGTGGGCAACGTCTACCGCGCCGAGGTCCTCTTCCGCCACCGGCTCCACCCGCTGCGCCCGGGCAACACCTTGCGCCGCTCCCGGTTCGAGGCCGTCTGGAGCGACCTGGCGACGCTGATGGCCGAGGGCGTGCGGACCGGCCGGATCGATACCGTCCGGCCGGAGCACGAGCCCGAGGCGATGGGGCGTCCGCCGCGCCAGGACGACCACGGCGGCGAGGTCTACGTCTACCGTCGAGCAGGTCAGACCTGCCATGTGTGCGGGAGCAAGGTCCGGACCGAGGTGCTGGCCGGACGCAACCTGTTCTGGTGTCCCCGCTGCCAACCGAAGTTCCGCTCACGTGCCTCGACGCCGCTCCGCTGAAATCCTGCGTCGCCGGGGTCGGCCCATTAGGGTCGTCCCCGTGGTCGCCGCCTCCTCCTCCGACCGCCTGACGGCCGTACCCGCCCGTCGGGGGATCACGCGACGCTGGAACGCCACCGTGCGGCGCTACCGCGAGGCCGAGATCACGTGGATGGTGCTGCTCGCGCTGGTCACCGTGCTGGTCGGGGTGGCGCTCGTCCAGGAGGTGCCGGGCGTCACCGTCAGCGTGCTGATCCTGCCGATGGTGATCGGCAACATCGTGCTCAGCCCGCGAACCCTGCCGTGGTTCGTGGTCGGCGTGCTCGGCGTCACCGTCCTGGTGGTGGCCGGCACCCCGTCGGCGCTCCTCGACAACCGGCGGGTCGGCGCGGTCGTCGTGTCGTTCGCCGTGGGCCTGGTGATCCTGGTCTCCTCCTTCCGGCGGTCCCGGCTCGGTGTCGCCGGCGCGCTGGGGGAGTCGATGCTGGTCGACCTGCGCGACCGGATCGCCAAGCAGGGACAGATGCCGACGCTGCCGGAGTCCTGGTACGCCGAGTTCGTGATGCGCTCGGCCGGCGGGTCGTCCTTCGCCGGCGACTTCCTGGTCGCCTCCCGGGCGCGCCAGGACCGGCAGCTCGAGGTCGCGGTGGTCGACGTCTCCGGCAAGGGGGAGCAGGCAGGCACCCGGTCGCTGCTGCTCTCGGGCGCCTTCGGCGGCCTGCTCGGTGCGCTTCCGGCCGCCGGCTTCCTGCCGGCCGCCAACGACTACCTGCTGCGGCAGGACTGGCAGGAGGGCTTCGCCACGGCGGTGCACCTGTCCATCGACCTCGACACCGGCGCCTTCGAGCTCCGGTCGGCCGGCCACCCGCCGGCCGTCCAGCTCCACGCCGGCTCCGGCCGATGGGGCGTCCACGCCGCCGACGGCCCGATCCTCGGGCTCATCGGCGACGCCGAGTTCTCCGTGATCCGGGGCACCCTCCAGCGCGGCGACGCGATGCTCATGTTCACCGACGGCCTCGTCGAGACCCCGCGACGCGACATCTCCCTCGGCATCGACAAGCTGCTCGGCCAGGGCGAGCGGCTGCTGCGTTCGGGGTTCGAGCACGGCGCGAACCGGCTCATCGACCGGGTCGAGTCGATGAACGACGACCGGGCCCTGTTCCTGCTGCACCGGCGCTGACGACGTACGCCGGCTGCGGCTCGCTCCGGCAGGCCGACCGCCGGTCCGGTGAGCCGATCGCCCGGTTCGAGGCGGACGTCGACCGCCCAGGAGGGGCCGGTTGCGACGTCGTGGGACGTCCTGGGGAGCGGATGACGGGAATCGAACCCGCGTAGCCAGTTTGGAAGACTGGGGCTCTACCATTGAGCTACATCCGCAGGCGACCGGACGCTCGTCCGGCTGCGGCGTACATCGTGCCACACCGGCCGTAGGCGGCCCCGAGCGGCACCGCACGTGCGCGCCCGCCCAGTCGCGATTGGAGGCTGCGCGGCCGTTGCGACTAGACTCGGTCGGGCTCCCAGTCGGGGGCCCGGACATCGGGGCGTAGCGTAGTGGCTAGCGCGCCTGCTTTGGGAGCAGGAGATCGCAGGTTCGAGTCCTGTCGCCCCGACCATGCTCAGCCGACCGCGTCCGCCAGCCGGGTCACCGGCGGCGTGGTGTGCGGCCGGGACTGCCCACCGAACCGATCAGCGACACACCAGCTACGAGGAGAACCACCTGTGAAGAGCGCCGTCGAGACACTGAGCCCCACGCGGGCGAAGCTCACCGTCGAGGTGCCCTTCGATGAGCTCAAGCCGAGCCTCGACGCGGCGTACAAGAAGATCGCCCAGCAGATCAACGTGCCCGGCTTCCGCCGCGGCAAGGTGCCGCCGATGGTGATCGACCGCCAGGTCGGCCGGGGAGCGGTGCTCGACGAGGCGATCAACGCCGCGCTGCCCCAGCTCTACGTCGAGGCGCTCCGCGAGAACGAGCTCGAGCCGCTCGCGCAGCCCGAGATCGACATCACCAAGCTCGACGACCACGAGTCGCTGGAGTTCACCGCCGAGGTGGACATCCGCCCCGAGGTCGACCTGCCCGACTACCAGGGCCTCGAGGTGACCGTCGACGACATCGCGGTCACCGACCATGACGTCGAGGAGCAGCTGCAGAACCTGCGCGAGCGGTTCGGCACCCTCTCCGACGTCGAGAGGGCCGCCGCGGACGGCGACTTCGTCACCCTCGACCTGAAGGCCACCCAGGACGGCGAGGTCGTCGAGGGCGCCGAGGTCTCCGGCATGAGCTACCAGGTCGGCAAGGGCGGCATGATCGACGGTCTCGACGAGGCCCTGCTGGGCATGAGCGCCGGCGACGACAAGACCTTCACCTCGCAGCTGGTCGGCGGGGACCTGAAGGGCGAGGACGTCGAGGTGCACGTCGCGGTGACGGGCGTGAAGGAGCAGGAGCTGCCCGAGCTCGACGACGACTTCGCCCAGACCGCGTCCGAGTTCGACACCGTCGAGGAGCTCACCGCCGACGTGCGCACGCGTCTGGAGAGGGGCAAGCGCCTCGAGCAGGCGGCCGCGGCCCGCGACGCCGTCCTGGAGAAGATGCTCGACCTGGTCGAGGTGCCGCTGCCCGACGCCATCGTCGACTCCGAGCTGCAGGCCCGACGCGAGAACATCACCCAGCAGCTCGCCTACGCCGGCATGACGATGGAGGCCTACCTCGACTCCGAGGAGCAGACCGTCGACGAGTTCGAGGCCGACCTCGAGAAGCGGGTCCGCGACGCCGTCGCCGCGCAGTTCGTCCTCGACCAGGTCGCCAAGAGCGAGGAGATCTCGGTCAACGAAGGGGAGCTGCAGGAGCACCTGATGCGCCGGGCCCAGCAGTCGGGCCAGAACCCGCAGGAGTTCGTCCAGCACATGGTCGAGCACAACCACATCCCGGAGATGGTCTCCGAGGTCGTGCGCGGCAAGGCGCTCGCCATGATCGTGGAGGCGGCCGTCGTCACCGACGAGTCCGGCAACCACGTGGAGCTGAAGAACCTGCGTCCCGACGGCAGCATCGGCGAGCCCGAGGCCGAGCCCGAGGCCGGGTCCGAGCCGGAGACCGCCGTCGCCGACGAGAGCACCGCTCCGGAGTCCGGCGGCGCCGAGGATCCCGCGAACGCCTGACCGTCCCCTCCGCCGGCAGGCGGAACCGCAGCACCGACGCCCCCGGCGTCGCCCGAGGCTCCGGCCGGTGGGCGGCCCGGGGGCGTTGCCGTGCTCGCGGGCCGGCTCGGCTAGACGGCGAGCTCCCAGGGATGCGCCGGACGGCCCTCCCGGGCCAGGTCGCGCACCAGCGTGGCCAGGGCCCGTGGCGCGGTGAGCACCGGAGGCCGGGCGGCGGGGTCGGGGAGCCGCTCGACCTCTGCGGCGTGCCACCAGGCGAGCTGGTGCAGCGACTCCTCACGCAGCTGCTGGTCGGTGAGCGTGCCGCGAGGGGTGAAGGCCGCCACCCGGACGAGGTAGAACCACTCCTCCTGGCCGTCCCAGGCGCCGCCGTACCCGTCGGGCAGCGGCAGGTGGTGGACGCGGTGCGCGACGCAGGGGCCGCACTCCTCGGTCGCCACGTCGAGGCCGGTCTCCTCGAGCAGCTCGCGGCGTACGGCGTCGTGGTGGCTCTCGCCGGGCTCGATGCCGCCGCCCGGCGTGCCCCACACGTCGCGGTCGGCCAGGCGCCACCGCACGAGCAGCGCCCGGTCGTCCGGGTCGAGCAGCACCACCCGCACCGCCGGCCGCAGTGCCGCGATCCCCATGCGCGGCAGCGTAGAACGCACGTCCGCTGTTGGCGAACAAGGGGGGACAGCCCGTGGAACCGGGGGACCTTCCGGCTAGGGTCGGGGACGTGACTGAGACTGAGATGACCCCCACGATGAACGGGGCGGGCCAGAGCTACGGGCTCGACGACAACGTCTACCAGAGGCTGCTCCGGGAGCGGATCGTGTTCCTCGGCTCCGAGGTTCGCGACCAGAACGCCAACGCGATCTGTGCGCAGATGCTGCTGCTCAACGCGGAGGACCCCGAGGCGGACATCTTCCTCTACATCAACAGCCCCGGCGGCTCCGTCGACGCCGGCATGGCGATCTACGACACGATGAACTACATCTCCAACGACGTCGCGACGGTCGGCATGGGCCTCGCCGCGTCGATGGGGCAGTTCCTGCTCTGCGCCGGCGCCAAGGGCAAGCGGTACGCCCTTCCGCACGCGCGGATCATGATGCACCAGCCTTCGGGCGGCATGGGTGGCTCGGCCTCGGACATCAAGATCCAGGCCCAGCAGTCCCTGCACATCAAGAAGGTGCTGTTCGAGCTGATCAGCGACCACACCGGTCAGCCGCTCGAGCAGGTGGAGACCGACGCCGACCGTGACCGGTGGTTCACCGCCGACCAGGCTCTCGAGTACGGCTTCATCGACAAGGTCGTCGCGAGCGCCGGCCAGGTCGCCGACCAGGGCCGTCCGGCCGCGAACAAGTGAGAGGCGCCGACATGACCAGCAGCACCATTCCCGGCCTCGGCGGCTCGAACGGCCCCGTGGGCCGCGCCAGCGACTTCGCCTCGCCGGACATGAACTACTACATCCCGCAGTGGGAGGAGCGGACCTCCTACGGGTTCCGCCGCATCGACCCCTACGGCAAGCTGTTCGAGGATCGCATCGTGTTCCTCGGGACGCCGATCAGCGACGACATCGCCAACGCGGTGATGGCCCAGCTGCTCTGCCTGGAGTCCATGGACCCCGACCGGGACATCCAGATCTACATCAACTCCCCGGGTGGGTCGTTCACGGCGCTGACCGCGATCTACGACACCATGCGGTTCGTCAAGCCCGACATCCAGACCGTCTGCCTGGGTCAGGCGGCCTCTGCCGCCGCGATCCTGCTCGCCGCCGGGGCGCCGGGCAAGCGGCTGGCGCTGCCCAACAGCCGGATCCTGATCCACCAGCCCTACACCGAGGGCACCTACGGCCAGACCTCGGACATCGAGATCCAGGCCAACGAGATCCTGCGGATGCGCGAGCTGCTCGAGCGGATGATCGCCGAGCACTCGGGCCGGGACGCGGAGCAGGTCAGCCGCGACATCGACCGGGACAAGATCCTGACGGCCGAGGCGGCCGTGGAGTACGGCCTGATCGACTCGATCCTGGAGTCCCGCAAGGGCTCCCTCGCGCTGGGCTGACGCCGGTGCGCCAGATCCGGTCCGGGTGGTCTCACCGGGGCGGGTCGACGAAGGGAACCGTCGTGTCCCTGTCCCATTCGGGGGCACGACGGGGTACCTTCGAGTTCGGTAGTGGAGTGCAACCAGCCGGGTGCTCGGCGGTGATGACCGACCTCCTTTCGGAGGCGCACGGGAGTCGCCCGCACGCGGCGTGAGGTGTGAGGAGTCGTGCCTGTGGCACGCATCGGTGACGGCGGAGACCTGCTGAAGTGCTCGTTCTGCGGGAAGAGCCAGAAGCAGGTCAAGAAGCTCATCGCAGGACCGGGTGTCTACATCTGTGACGAGTGCATCGACCTCTGCAACGAGATCATCGAGGAGGAGCTCAGCGAGGGCGCCGAGGTCGGCCTCGAGGAGCTGCCGAAGCCGCGGGAGATCTTCGACTTCCTCAACTCCTACGTCATCGGCCAGGAGAACGCCAAGAAGGCCCTCGCCGTCGCGGTGTACAACCACTACAAGCGCGTCCAGGCCGGCATCGCATCCGGGTCGCAGCGGCACGGCAAGGACGAGGTCGTCGAGCTCGCCAAGTCCAACATCCTGGTGATCGGCCCGACCGGCTGCGGCAAGACCTACCTCGCCCAGACCCTCGCCCGGATGCTCAACGTGCCGTTCGCGATCGCCGACGCCACCGCGTTGACCGAGGCCGGCTACGTCGGTGAGGACGTCGAGAACATCCTGCTCAAGCTGATCCAGGCCGCCGACTACGACGTCAAGAAGGCCGAGACCGGCATCATCTACATCGACGAGATCGACAAGGTGGCCCGCAAGGCCGAGAACCCCTCGATCACCCGTGACGTCTCCGGCGAGGGCGTGCAGCAGGCGCTGCTGAAGATCCTCGAGGGCACCACCGCCTCGGTGCCGCCGCAGGGCGGGCGCAAGCACCCGCACCAGGAGTTCATCCAGATCGACACGACCAACATCCTGTTCATCGTGGGCGGGGCGTTCGCCGGCCTCGAGCACATCGTCGAGCAGCGGATCGGCCGCAAGTCCTTGGGCTTCGGAGCCGACCTGCCCACGAAGGAGGAGCGCGACCTCGATCGGATCTTCTCCGAGGTCATGCCCGAGGACCTGCTGAAGTTCGGGCTGATCCCCGAGTTCATCGGCCGCCTGCCCGTGATCGCCACGGTCGACAAGCTCAACCGTGAGGCGCTGGTGCAGATCCTCACCGAGCCTCGCAACGCCCTCGTCAAGCAGTACCAGAAGCTCTTCGACCTCGACGGTGTCGAGCTCGAGTTCACCCAGGACGCCGTCGACGCGATGGCCGACCTCGCGATGGTCCGCGGCACCGGTGCCCGCGGCCTGCGGGCCATCATCGAGGAGGTCCTCCTCCACGTGATGTACGACGTGCCCTCCCGTGAGGACGTCGCCAAGGTCGTGGTGACCGGTGAGGTGGTCAGCGACAACGTGAACCCGACGCTGGTGCCGCGCGAGCCCGAGGCCAAGAAGAAGAAGTCGGCTTAGTCCGCTACGCCCGTTAAGGGCGTTCTCGAGACGTTCGCGTCCCGGCGCGGTAGCCTCGGCGCGCGCGAGCCACCCGGCTCTCGTGTTCGCTTCTCGGCCCGCGAGGTCTGTTGCCGCATGCACTCCACCCCGTCCACGCCGTCGGCTGCACCGGCACGCTTGGCGCGTGAGGAGGTGCAGATGGGGCCGCTGCTCGCCATCGGGGTCCTGGCCGCCACCGCGTCCGTGCTGATCGGCGGGCGGATGTTCCCCGCAGCCATCGAGGTGCCGCTGGCGGTACCGCAGCCGGTGGTCACCGCGGAACCGGAGCCCAGTGCCGCGCCGGTGCCGACCGAGGTGCCGGCGACGTTCTCGATGGAGGCCGTCGTGACTGCGGCCCCGCTGCCGCGCGTCCGGCCGGTGCGCGCTGTGCGCGCCGTAGCCGCTCGTGCGGACGCCGGCGGCACGGCGCGGGCCACGACCGCCCCGGGTGCCGCACCCTCCGGCACAGCAGGTGGCATGGGCGGGTCGTCCGGCTCGCACGCGTCGACGCCCTCGCGCGGCTCGCACCGGCCCGCGGCCAGCGGCTCGTCGCGTCAGCAGCGGGTTGCCAGGCCGGCCACCAAGCCGGGCACCAAGCCGGCCATCAAGCCGGCCATCAAGCCGGCCGCGAAGTCGAGCGTCACGCCGGTCACGAAGCCGACCACCAAGCCGGCCGCGAAGCCGGCCGCGAAGCCGGCCGCGAAGCCCGCCCACCAGCCGAAAGCCAAGCCCGCCCACCAGCCGAAAGCCAAGCCCGCCCACCAGCCGAAAGCCAAGCCCGCCCACCAGCCGAAAGCCAAGCCCGCCCACAAGTCGAAGGCCAAGCGCACCGCGACCTCGAAGACCGGGGTGACGCCACGAGGCGGCGGGTCGGCCGTGACCTCGCAGTCGTCCCGGCCTCGTGGCAGCGGCAGCAGCCGGAGCAACGGCAAGGCCAACCACCCACACACCACGTCCCCGGCGAAGCACGGCAAGGCGGGGGCGACTCGCTCGTCGAAGGCGAAGCACGGCAAGGCGCACGGCCACCGCTGACCACCACCCCGGTCCGGCTGCCCGGTTCCGGCCGAGAACCGGGTCGTCTCCCGCCCGCTGCCCTGGTTAGGCTCCGTCAGTGACCTCTGACCCCGCTCCTCTCGCCCTGCCCACCTCCGGCTGGGAGGCCTGGCTCGCCTCCCGCTGCGACGAGCAGCTGCAGCGAGCCCGCAGCCTCGTGGCCGAGCTCCGCTCCGGAGGCCTCGACGACGACCGCGCCCTGCAGCTGTGGAACGACGTCGGCATCGCCCTGCACAACGCGTTCGCGGTCGCCGAGCTGCTCGCCAACGTGCACCCGGAGGAGGAGGTGCGCTCGCGTGCCGAGACCGCGGAGCAGGAGACCCACCGGCTGCAGACCGAGATCGGCCTGGACCGCGAGCTCTTCGACGTGCTCTCGGCGATCGACGGCGAGCGCCTCGACGCCGACGCTCGCCGCGTGCTGGCGCTCGCCCTGCGCGACTTCCGCCGTGCCGGCGTCGACCAGCCCGACGACGTCCGCGCGCGGATCAAGGGGCTGTCCGAGCGCCAGACCGAGGTGGCGCAGCGGTTCTCCAGGAACATCCGCGACGACGTCCGGTCCGTCACGCTCGACGCGGCCCGCCTCGACGGGTTGCCCCAGGACTACCTGGACGCGCATCCGCCGGGGGAGGACGGCACGGTCACGATCACCACCGACTATCCCGACTACGTCCCGTTCATGACCTTCGGCCGGGACCGGGGAGCCCGCGCCGAGCTGGTCGCCCAGTTCCGCAACCGCGCCTGGCCCGACAACGACGCCCTGCTGCGCGAGCTGCTCGGGCTGCGTCGCGAGCAGGCACAGCTGCTCGGCTACGACGGATGGCCCGCCTACGACGCCGAGGTCAAGATGATCGGCAAGGGGGCCGCGATCCCGGAGTTCGTCGACAAGATCGCCGCGGCCGCCGAGGGGCCCGGGCGCCGTGACCTGGCGGTGCTGCTCGAGCGGGTCCGCAGCGACCACCCCGACGTCGAGCGCGTGGACGGCACCGACAGCGCCTTCTACAGCGAGGTGCTGAGGCGGGAGAACTTCGACGTCGACTCCCAGCAGGTGCGGGGCTACTTCGACTTCGCGAAGGTCCGGCGTGGGCTGCTCGAGGTGACCGGCCGGCTGTTCGGAGTCGAGTACGTCGAGGTCGACGCCCCGGCCTGGCACGAGGACGTGACGACGTACGACGTCCTGGACGCCGGCACCGGCGTGCGACGCGGCCGGATCCACCTGGACCTGCACCCGCGCAAGGGGAAGTACGGTCACGCGGCCTGTTTCGACCTGGTGCCCGGCATCGCCGGGCGCCAGCTGCCCGAGGGAGCGCTCGTGTGCAACTTCTCCCGCGGCCTGATGGAGCACGACCACGTCGTCACGCTGTTCCACGAGTTCGGTCATCTGGTCCACCTGGTGCTGGCCGGGCAGCACCCGTGGGCGCGGTTCAGCGGCATCGCGACCGAGTGGGACTTCGTGGAGGCGCCCTCGCAGATGCTCGAGGAGTGGGCGTGGGACGCCGAGGTGCTGCGCAGCTTCGCGACCGACGCCGAGGGCACCCCGATCCCGCGCGAGCTGGTCGCCCGGATGCGCGAGGCCGACGAGTTCGGCAAGGGCCTCTACGCCCGGACCCAGATGTTTTACGCGGCGCTGTCCTACTGGTTCCACCAGAGCGTCCCCGAGGACCTGACCGCGACGATGCGCGAGCTGCAGGAGCGCTACGACCTCTACGGCTACGTGCCCGACACCCACTTCCACACCTCGTTCGGACACCTCGAGGGCTACGGCTCGGGCTACTACACCTACATGTGGAGCCTGGTCATCGCCAAGGACCTGTTCTCGGCCTTCGACTCCTCGGACCTGTTCGACACCTCCGTCGCGCACCGCTACCGCGACCGGGTGCTCGCGGCCGGCGGCAGCAAGGACGCCGCCGACCTGGTCGCGGACTTCCTCGGCCGCCCCTACAGCTTCGACTCCTTCGAGGCCTGGCTGAACCGCAGCTGACCAACCCCGATTCGTCCTCGGTTGCGAGCCAACCTCAGGCGGGATGACCGCGGACGAATCGGGGTGGGAACCGGCTCGGTACGCCGACCGCGACCAGATCGGCGACGACGGCGTCGGGGTCGAGCCGCAGCTCCACGCTCGAGCAGCGCAGCACCCGGCTGCCGGAGACCACGACGGCCCGCTCGCGAGGCATGTCGCGCCACCAGTGCTCGGTGCGCATGTGGAAGGAGCCGTCCACCTCGAGCACGACCACGCCCCCGTCGGGCAGGACCCACTCACAGTCGAGGAACCGGCGCCGGCCGTCCCGGTCCAGCCGCACCCGCTGGCGGCGCGGCGCCTGCAGGCCCGCGTCGGCGCAGAGCCGTCCCACGGCGATCTCGGCGAAGGACTGGGCGCCGCCGGCGATGTCGGCGAGCGCGAGCCGGAACAGGGCGCCGTGCCGCAGCTTGCGGATCTGCACGGCGGCGTCCAGCAGCTCCTCGACCGTGCACAGGCCCTGCTGCACGTGCGCCGCCAACAGGCCGATGGCGCGACGCAGCCGGTGGTCGCGCTCGGCGGTGAGCAGCGCCGCGTGTTGGACCCGCAGTCGCGGCGGGCCGTCGGCGGCGCGGTCCACCCAGTCGAGGTAGCGCCGCCTGGTCTGGTGGAACCGGAAGCCGGGCAGCGGCGCTACCTCGTCGCTCTTGGCGCTCAGCACGTGCACCGTCGCGTCGGCCGGCGCCCTGAGGCCGGCCATCTCCGACGCCGTACCGTGGGTGAGGACGGCGTCGGCCCCGGCGTGCAGCACCCCCAGCCACATCAGCTGCGCCCGCACCAGCGGCGCGTTCTGCAGCGCCACCACGCGCGGCGCGACCTGGATCCACCGGCCAGCGCCGACCTCGCGGTGCGTGCGGTGCCGGCTCCAGCCACGCGCGCGGAGCTGGGCGAGCGTCAGCACGCCGGCCTGCCGACGGGCGAGGGGCTCCAGCTCCGGGTAGCGGGCGGCGCGCCAGGCCGCAGTGCGTCGTCGCGAGTCGTCGCGCGTCTCGACCGGCAGGTCGGCGCGCCGGTCGAGGGGGAACGGGTGGTCGGGCATCACCGCATCGTCGTACGACGAGGGAACGGGCGCGACCGGTCGTCCACAGGCCCCCACCCACCCCGATTCGTCCGCGGTCCCTCCGCTCGGGGAAGGCTCGCAACCGCGGACGAATCGGGGTTCAGGAGGCGGCGGGGGCCACCTCGGCGTCCACGACGAGCTCGCCGCCGGGGGTCTCGGCCGCCTCGAAGGCGAGCTCGCCGCTCACCCGGCCGGCCGCGCGCAGGTCCTCGGCCGCCTGTTCCACGAGCGAGACCAGCCCGGCCGGACCGCGGACCGTCACGCGCGACAGCTCCGTGCGCATCGAGACCTTGGCCTGCGACTTGGCGCCCCGGATCCCGGTCAGGGTCTGGGCGACCGCCTCGAGCAGCAGCGGCTCGGCGGCGGCGGCGGAGCCGAGATCGGTCGGCTCGGGCCACGCCTGCCGGTGCACCGAGCCCTCCTGCCACCAGGACCAGACCTCCTCGGTCACGTAGGGCAGGAACGGCGCGAGCAGCCGCAGCTGGGCGTGCAGCGCGATCGCGAGCGCCGCCTTGGCCGAGGAGGCGGCGTCCTCGCCCCGGGCGCCGTACGCCCGCTCCTTGACCAGCTCGAGGTAGTCGTCGCAGAACTCCCAGAAGAACTTCTCCGACACCTCCAGCGCGCTGGTGTAGTCGTAGGCCTCGAACGCCTCCGTCGCCCGGCTGATGGTGTTCGCCAGGCCGCCCAGCATCGCGCAGTCGACCGGCTCGCTGACCGCGCTGCGGGTGAGGTCGGTCGCGCCGACGCTGCCCAGCACGAACTTCGAGGCGTTGAGCACCTTCATCGCCAGCCGGCGGCCGACCTTCATCTGGGTCTCGTCGAACGGCGAGTCCAGGCCGGGACGGGCCACCGCGGCCCGCCAGCGCACCGCGTCGGCGCCGAACTTGTCCAGGATCTCGCTCGGCACCACGACGTTGCCCTTGGACTTGCTCATCTTCTTGCGGTCCGGGTCCACGATGAACCCGGAGATCAGGGCGTGCGACCAGGGGGCCACGCCGTTCTCGTGGTGCGAGCGCACCACCCGCGAGAACAGCCAGGTCCGGATGATGTCGTGGGCGTGCGTGCACAGGTCCATCGGGAAGACCCGCTCGAACAGGTCCGGGTCGTCCTCCCAGTGGCCCGCGATGTGCGGCGTCAGCGACGACGTCGCCCAGGTGTCCATCACGTCGGGGTCGCCGATGAAGCCGCCGGCCTTGCCGCGCTGGGACTCCTCGTAGCCGCGGGGCGCCGCGGTGGACGGGTCCACCGGCAGCTCTGCCTCGCTCGGCATCAGCGGGTGGTCGTAGTCCGGCTCGCCCTCGTCGTCGAGGGGGTACCACACCGGGAAGGGGATCCCGAAGAAGCGCTGCCGCGAGATCAGCCAGTCCCCGTTGAGCCCGCCCACCCAGTTGTCGTAGCGGTGCCGCATGTGCGACGGCAGCCAGGTGATCTCCTCGCCGCGCTCGATCAGCTCCGAGCGCAGCCCGGCGTCCCGGCCGCCGTTCTTGATGTACCACTGGCGGGTCGAGACGATCTCCAGCGGCTTGTCGCCCTTCTCGTAGAAGTTCGTCATGCGCTGGGTGGGGCTCGGGTCCCCCTCGAGGTCGCCGCTCTCGCGCAGCAGCCCGACCATCGACTCACGGGCGCTGAACGTGGTCTTCCCGGCCAGCTGCGCGTACGCCGTCGCCGCCGGCTCGGCCGCGAGCCACTCGGGCGTCTCGCGGTGCAGCCGGCCGTCGCGGCCGATCACGGTCCGCACCGGCAGCTGCAGCTCGCGCCACCACATCACGTCGGTCAGGTCGCCGAATGTGCAGCACATCGCGATGCCGGCGCCCTTGTCCGGCTCGGCGGCCGGGTGGGGGAGCACCGGGACCTCCACGCCGAACACCGGCGAGGTCACGGTCGAGCCGAACAGCGGCTGGTAGCGCTCGTCGTCGGGGTGGGCGATCAGCGCCACCACGGCGGGGATCAGCTCGGGCCGGGTGGTCTCGATGAAGATCGGTCGTGCGTGCTCCGCCGTCGAGTGGAACGCCACGCGGTGGTAGTGCCCGGCGTACTCCCGCGCCTCGAGCTCGGCCTGGGCGACCGCGGTCTGGAAGGTGACGTCCCACAGGGTCGGCGACTCCTGGAGGTAGGCCTCGCCGCGCGCGAAGTTCCGCAGGAAGGCGCGCTGGGAGACGGTCTGGGAGTGCGGGCCGATCGTGGTGTAGTGCTGCGACCAGTCCACCGACAGGCCGAGCGTGCGCCACAGCGACTCGAAGACCTCCTCGTCGGCCTCCACGAGCGCTTCGCACAGCTCGACGAAGTTGGGGCGGCTGATCGGCAGCTGCCGCTTGGGGTCGGGCTTCTCCGGCGGGGTGAAGTCGGGGTCGTAGGGCAGCGACGGGTCGCAGCGGACGCCGTAGTAGTTCTGCACCCTGCGCTCGGTCGGCAGGCCGTTGTCGTCCCACCCCATCGGGTAGAAGACCTCCTTGCCGCGCATCCGCTGGAAGCGGGCGATGAGGTCGGTGTGGGTGTAGGAGAAGACGTGGCCGACGTGCAGCGAGCCGGAGACCGTCGGGGGAGGGGTGTCGATGGAGTAGATCTGCTCGCGGGTCTTCGACCGGTCGAAGGCGTAGGTGTCCTGCTCCTTCCACCGCCCGGCCCAGCGCTCCTCGAGCCCCTCCAGCGCCGGCTTGTCCGGTACGACGACGCCACGGCCGGGGGCGGGCGTCGTCTCGGACAGGTCTGGGGCGATCGGCTCGGTGGTCATGGCTCGAAATCCTACGGAACCGGCAGGGGCCGCCGCCAACGAGATGCCCGCGGCGGCGACCGTAGACTCGGGGGCGATGACCGACTCCCTCGCCCCCGACCAGACCGCCTCCTACCGCGAGGTCGAGCAGGCACTCCTCGCGCGCTGGCCCGAGACGCGTCTGGACCCCACGCTGGACCGGATCGCCGCACTCACCGAGCTGCTCGGCGACCCGCAGCGTGCCTACCCGGTGCTGCACCTGACCGGCACCAACGGCAAGACCAGCACGTCGCGGATGATCGACACGCTGCTCCGGGCGGTCGGGCTGCGCACCGGCCGGTTCACCAGCCCGCACGTGGAGTCGATGACGGAGCGGATCTGCGTGGACGGCGAGCCGCTCGGCCAGGAGGCGTTCGCGGCCACCTACCGCGACCTCGAGCCCTACCTCGCGCTCGTCGAGCGGGACCCGGCGCTCGAGGGGACCCCGGTGTCGTTCTTCGAGACGATGGTGGGCATGGCGTTCTCGGCCTTCGCCGACGCCCCGGTCGACGCCGCGGTCGTCGAGGTCGGCATGGGCGGCACGTGGGACGCCACCAACGTCGCCGACGCGACGATCGCGGTGATCACCCCGATCAGCGTCGACCACGCGAGGTACCTCGGCGAGCGGCCGCAGGACATCGCGGTGGAGAAGGCCGGGATCATCAAGGCCGGCTGCACCGTGGTCAGCGCGGAGCAGGCCCCGGAGGTCGCCCAGGTCATCGCGGACCGCGCCGCCGAGGTGGGCGCCCGGGTGCTCTGGGAGGGCCAGGACTTCGGCGTGGAGCACCAGGTGCCCGCCGTGGGCGGCCTGATGGCCCGTCTGCGCGGGGTGCACGGCGAGTACGACGAGGTGTTCCTTCCGCTCTACGGCGAGCACCAGGCCCGCAACGCCGTCCTCGCGCTGGCGGCCGTCGAGGCGCTCGTCGCCGAGGAGCCGCTCGGCGCGGAGCTGGTCCGCGAGGCGTTCGCCGAGGTCACCTCGCCGGGTCGGCTGGAGGTCATCCGGCGCAGCCCGACGATCGTGCTCGACGCCGCCCACAACCCCCACGGGGCCGCGGCCGCCGCCGAGGCGCTGCAGGAGTCGTTCACGTTCAGCCCGCTCATCGGCGTGGTGGGCGTGATGGCGGACAAGGACTACGAAGGAGTGCTCGCCGCGCTCGAGCCGGTGCTGGCCCAGGTCGTGTGCACCCGGCCAGACACCGCACGGGCGCTGCCGGCCGAGGAGCTCGCCGAGGTGGCCGAGGGCATCTTCGGGGTCGACCGGGTGGAGGTGGCTCCCCGGCTCGAGGACGCGCTCGACCGCGCCGCCACCCTGGCCGAGGCCGGAGGGGTCTACGGCGAGGCGATCGGCTCCGGGGGCGTGCTGGTCACCGGCTCGGTGGTGACCGTCGGCGCGGCCCGCACCCTGCTCAAGCCCCGGCGGGAGCGGTGAAGCGCTCGCTCAAGCGGTCGATGTGCGCGGGCATGCTCACGCTGCAGTCGATCGTGCTCTTCCTCACCGGCGTGGCCAGCATCGACTCCACCGGGTCGCCCGGCACCTCGATCGGCATCGGGGCCGGACTCGGCCTGCTGTGCCTGGTGGCCGCCGGGATGCTGCGCCGCCGCGGCGGCTACGCGCTGGGCTGGGCGGTGCAGGTGCTCTCGGTGGGGCTGGGCTTCTGGGTGCCGGCGATGTTCTTCCTCGGCGTCGTCTTCGGCGGGCTCTGGGCCGGTGCGTACTTCCTCGGCGAGCGGATCGACCGGGAGAACGCCGAGCGTGCCGCCGCCGAGGCGGAGTGGTCCGCCCGCCACGAGGGCGACGCCGCCGGTTAGAGTGCGGCCCATGCCTTCGCCGTCCCAGCGCACTCTGGTCCTGCTCAAGCCCGACGCCGTACGCCGCGGCCTGGTCGGCGACGTCCTGTCCCGGTTCGAGGCCAAGGGGCTCTCGATCGTGGCGCTCGAGCTGCGCACGATCGACGCGGCGATGGCCGACCGTCACTACGCCGAGCACGTCGAGCGCGACTTCTACCCGCCGCTGCGCGGCTTCGTGACCAGCGGTCCGCTGCTGGCCATGGTGCTCGAGGGCGACGAGGCGGTCGAGGTGGTCCGCGCCCTCAACGGCGCGACCGACGGCCGCGCGGCGGCGCCGGGAACCATCCGCGGCGACCTGTCGCTGTCGAACCGCGAGAACCTGGTGCACGGGTCGGACTCGCCGGAGTCGGCCGAGCGGGAGATCGCCCTCTGGTTCCCCGACCTCTGAGCGGGGCCGTCGACCCGGGGCTCAGGAAGGCGCGCCGCCGGCCGGCCAGTGCCGCTGCCACAGCGCCAGGGCCAGGGGGAAGTCCTCGAGCTCGGCGGCCATGCTGCGTCCCAGGTCGCGTACGGCGGTGGCCGGCATGCCGCGCACCCCGAGCACGGCGTCCACCCACTCGGCCGTCTCGGCAACCAGCCGCCCGTCGCCGGTGAGCACCGCGCCGACCACGGCCGCGAACACCTGCTCGACGGTCTCGTGCAGCAGGTCGCCCTCGTCGTCGTCTGCCGCGGGCGCCGGGGACACCTGGCTGTTGTGCCACCGGAACGCCACCGCGTCGACCAGCGCATGGCCGGCGTTGCGCAGGGCGGCCTGCTCGGCGGTGACCTCCTGCGGCAGCGGGGCCGCGGACGGCACCACCATGGGCAGGCCCGAGACCACCTGGACGGCGGCGCGCACGTCAGGCGCCCACGCCGTCGCGCCGAGGGCGTCCGCGCGCCGGGAGTCGGCCCCGAAGGCGGCGCCGCCGGCCAGGACGGGGATGCCCGCCGCGGTGCTGGCCTCGATGAACGCGCGTGAGGTCGGCAGCCCCGCGGGCACCGAGCAGCTGATCGCGGTGACGTCGGGCCCCACGTCGCGCAGGTAGCGGCTCAGCCGCGCCGTCGGGGTGGAGGCGCCCAGCAGGGTGACCTCCCAGCCGTCCGCGCGGAGGCCGGCGGCCACGATGGTGGCGGGCACGGCGTGCCACTCGTGCTCGGCGCAGGCGATGACGACGTGTCCGCGGTGCGGGGCGCCCCGGGAGGCGCGGCGTGCGACCGCCTCGAGCGCGGCCACCGAGACCGCGGTCGCGGCGTGCTCCTGGGCGACCGACCACTCGGCGCCCTGCCACCGGGACCCGACGCTGCGCTGGACGGCGGCGATCACGTCGGTCATCACGGTGACGGGCTCGACACCGTCGTCGAGGAGCGCCTCGACGACGTCGATCGCGGTGTCGCGGCGGGCACGGCTCACCGCGGCGTCGAACTGCTCCACGGCAGCGCCGAGCCGCGCCCTGACGTCGGCGGTCACCGCGGCGGTCCCGGTGACACGACCACGACGGTGAGGTCGTCGTGACCCCCGCCGTCGAGGTGCTCGACGACGTCGCGCTCGAGCGCCTCGCAGAGCGCCTGCGCGCCGGCGCCGGCGTACGGTCCGAGGACCTGGGTCATCCGGTCCATGCCGTAGAGCCCCTGCGGCCCGCGCGCCTCGTAGACGCCGTCGCTGAAGAGCACCAGCGCGTCGCCCGGTCCGAGCTCCAGGGAGACCTCGACGTAGGGGTCGTCGTGCTGCATGGCCCCGGCCAGCCGGCCGCGGACGTCGGGCTGCTCCACGGTGCCGTCCTCGCGCACCACCAGGGGGGCGGGATGACCGGCCACGGCGATGTCGACGACCACGTGCCCCGGCTGCGCGCCCTGCTCGCGGACGCGGCAGCACGCCACCGTGACGAAGCGGTCCGATCCGTCCTCGTAGAGCACGTCGTTGAGCGTCGCGAGGAGCTTGCCGGGGCGCCGGTCGAAACGGGCCGCGGTCCGGATGCTCTGCCGGGCGCGGCCGTTGAGGACGGCGGCCTCGACGCCCTTGCCGCAGACGTCACCGAGGACCACCAGCCAGTCGCCGTCCTCGCCGTGCACGTCGTAGAAGTCGCCACCGACGTCGAGGTGCTCGGCCGCCGGACGGAAGGCTGCCGCGACGTCGAGCGCGCCGGCCTGGGACAGGTGCGGCGGGCGGAGGCTGTCCTCGAGGACCCGGGTGACGCGGGAGAGATCCTCGTAGATCAGTGCCGAGTCCAGGGCCACCGCGGCGCGCTCGGCGAGCTGCTCGGCGAGGCGGTGCTCGGTCTCGGTCAGTGGCCGGTGGATCGAGCGGCCGAGCAGCAGCGCGCCGATCGTGCCGCCACGGGCGTGCAGCGGGTAGGAGTGCACGCCCCCGGGCAGCGCAGCGGCCTGCGCCCGGAACGCCTCCTCGGGCAGCAGGGCCACCACGGCGCCCGCCTCCGGGAGCGCGGTCAGCGACGTCCCCAGGCCGAGCAGCTCGCGGAACCGTTCGACCGCGCCGGTCATCCGCAGCTGGGTGGTGAAGCGCGGGTCGTTGCCGCCGGAGAGCTGCAGCGCGCGCACCCGCGGGGTGTCGAGGACGACGACCACCCAGTCCGCCAACCGGGTCCGGGCCAGGTCGATGAGGCGCAGCGTGGTTCGCCGGACGTTGAGCGAGGCGACGAGCTCGACGTCGAGCGCGCGTGCGAGGTCGGCAGAGGCAGGCCCGAGGCCGACCACGTTCTCGGCATGCGCAGCGTGCTGCCCCCGGGCCAGTGAGGAGGAGAGGGGGGACTCGTCCATGTACCGGCTTCATGTCCTTTCGCGGCGAACCGTCAAGGTACCACGCAGCGCAGAGGCTCCTTGGGCTACTGTGGCCCCCGACCAGGCCCCTCGGCTGCGCACCAGGCAGGGGTCTCTCTCGGCTGGGAAGGGCAGGATCGCGGTGGATCTCTCGCTCGAGGTGCGCCGGTTCGACGACCGGTCCGAGGTCGTCGTCGTGGGCGAGGTGGACCTGACCACTGCCGACGAGCTCAAGCAGACGCTGACCGGCGCCGCCGAGGGGGTCGACGTCGTGGTCGCCGACCTGGCGGCGCTGGAGTTCCTCGACTCCACGGGGCTGTCCGTGCTGCTCGCCGTCCACAAGACGATGCGCGAGCGCGGTGGCCGCCTCGAGCTGCGGGACTGCCCGGCGATGCTGGTGAAGATGGTCGGCATCGTCGGTCTCGACGACGTGTTCTCGATGACCACCTCCTGAACCGCTCGTCCCGCCGGCGCGAGCCCCGATGTCGCTTCGGGCATGTCGCGCGTGTCGCACCTCCGGTACGGCACCGGCGCACTTAGCCTTCTGGTGAGGGTGGGGCTGGTGTTGCATCCACCCCGGTGTCGCGACCCCGTCCGGGCGCATCGCGGCGCATCGGGTCGGGCCGGTCAGGTCCAGGAGGGGCAGCAGGCGACATGGCGAACAGCATCATCGGCCGGGACATGGCCGTTGACCTCGGCACCGCCAACACCCTGGTCTACGTCCGGGGCAAGGGGGTCCTCCTCGACGAGCCGTCGGTGGTCGCGCTGAACTCCACCTCCGGAGAGATCCTCGCGGTGGGTCACGAGGCGAAGCGGATGATCGGCCGCACGCCGGACAACATCACCGCGATCCGGCCCCTGAAGGACGGCGTGATCGCCGACTTCGAGTCCACCGAGCAGATGCTGCGCTACTTCATCCAGCAGGTGCACCGCCGCCGCTACTTCACCAAGCCGCGGCTGGTGATCTGCGTGCCCAGCGGGATCACCGCAGTCGAGCAGCGCGCGGTCAAGGAGGCCGGGTACCAGGCCGGCGCGCGGCGCGTCTACATCATCGAGGAGCCCATGGCCGCCGCGATCGGCGCCGGCCTGCCGGTGCACGAGGCGACCGGCAACATGGTCGTCGACGTTGGTGGCGGCACGACCGAGGTCGCCGTCATCTCCCTCGGCGGCATCGTCACCAGCCTCTCGGTCCGCACCGCCGGTGACACGCTCGACGCCGCGATCATCGCGTGGATGAAGAAGGAGTACTCCCTGATGCTGGGGGAGCGCACCGCCGAGGAGATCAAGATGACCCTCGGCTCCGCCTTCCCGCTGCCGAGCGAGCCGGAGGCCGAGATCCGCGGCCGGGACATGATCTCCGGGCTGCCCAAGACCGTGGTGGTCTCCAGCGCGGAGGTCCGGATGGCCCTCGAGGAGCCGCTGCACGCGATCGTCGACGCGGTCCGCAGCACCCTCGACCAGACGCCGCCCGAGCTGGCCGGCGACATCATGGACCGCGGCCTGGTGCTCACCGGTGGCGGCGCGCTGCTGCGCGGCCTCGACGAGCGGATCCGGCACGAGACCGGCATGCCTGTGCACATCGCCGAGGACCCGCTGCACTCCGTCGCCATGGGCGCCGGCAAGTGCGTGGAGGAGTTCGAGGCGCTGCAGCAGGTGCTGGTCTCGGAGCCGCGCCGATGAAGCGGGGCCCGATGAGGGGGCCCGCACCACGCCAGCGCCCGTCGCGCCCGGTGCTGGTCCTGCTGGTGCTCGCCTGCCTGACGGTGATCACGCTCGACGCGCGCGGCGGCGCCGACTCGCCGCTGAACCCGGTCCGGTCCGCGGTCGGCGAGGTCCTCGGCCCGGTCGAGGAGGTCACCGCCGCGGTGGTCCGGCCGGTCACGGCCGTGCCGGACTTCCTGCGGACCACCGGCCGCCTGCGCTCGGACCTGTCCCGTCTCGAGGCGGACAACGCCGCGCTGCGGGCGCAGCTGGCGACCTCGTCGCTGGCGCGCAACCGGGCCGCCGAGCTGGACGGCCTGCTGGCCGGCTCGAAGCAGAGCGGGTTCACCCTGGTGCCCGCCCGGGTGGTGGCGATGGGCCCCGCGCAGTCGTTCTCGCGCACCGTCACCATCGACGCCGGCACGAGCTCCGGCGTCCGGCCCGACCTGACCGTGCTCAACAACGACGGGCTCGTCGGCCGGGTGCTGCGGGCCGACCGCAGCACGGCCACGGTCCTGCTGGTCGTGGACGCCGACTCGGTCGTCGGCGGCCGGCTCGGCAGCACCATGGAGATCGGCTTGCTCCGCGGCCGCGACAGCACCGCCGGTGACGCGCTCGACCTGGACCTGGTCGACACCTCCGCGTCGCCGGCGCGCGGCGACGTGGTCTCGACCTGGGGCAGCCGCGACGGGGCGCCGTACGTCGCCGGGGTCCCCATCGGCAGCGTCACCTCGGTGACCAGCAGCCCGCGCCAGCTCTCACGCCAGGCGGTGATCGACCCGTTCGTCGACTTCAGCTCGCTGGACCTCGTCGGCGTCGTGGTCGCCGCCGGCACCACGAGCGACCGCACGCTGATCGAGGCCGGCCGTCCGGCCGCCGCGACGACGCAGGAGGCGCAGCGATGACGCTGGTACGAGGTCTGGCGCTCACGGTGATGCTGGTCGCGGCCGTGGTGCTGCAGGTCGCGGTCTTCGACAACTTCTCCTACGACGGGGTGGTGCCGAACCTGGCGCTGCTGGTCGTGGTCGCCGCCGCTCTCGTCCGGGGACCGGACTTCGCCGCCGCGCTCGGCTTCGCCGCCGGGCTGGCGCTGGACCTGGCGCCGCCGTCGGACCACGTCGCCGGCCGCTGGGCGCTGGCGCTGGTCGTGGTGGGCTTCCTGGCCGGCCGCATCCGGCACGACGCCGGCACGTCGGCGATCTCGGCGGTCGTCGTGGTGGCGGCGTCCTCGTTCGTCGGCACGTCGGTGTTCGCGCTGAGCGGCCTGCTGCTCGCCGACCCGGCGGTGCCCGCCAGCCAGGCGCTGACGGTGATCCCGGTCGCGGTCCTCTACGACGTGCTGCTCACGCCGTTCGTGCTGCCCGGCGCGATGCGGCTGTTCCGCCGCCTGCAGCCGCACCAGGTCGCCTACTGATGGCCAAGGTCCGCGCTCGCAGCGCCACCCGCGGTCACCTGCGCCTGCTCGTGGTGCAGGCTCTGGTCCTCTCGCTGTTCGCGACGCTCTTCGTGCGCTCGTGGTACCTGCAGGTGCTCGGTGGCGAGGCCTACCAGGCCCAGGCAGCGGAGCAGTCGATCCGCGAGCTGGTGGTGCAGCCGGCGCGGGGCCTGATCGTCGACGACATGGGCCGGCCGCTGGTGGCCAGCCGGACCGCCTGGGTGGTCACCGTCGACCGCACCATGCTGCACAAGATGGACGAGGCCCAGCAGCAGACCCTGCTGCGCCGGCTCGCACGGACGGTGGACGTGCCGCCCGCCACGATGGCCGCGCGGCTGCTGCTCTGCGGCGAGGCCGGGGCGGTCTCCGGCACCTGCTGGAACGGCTCGCCGTACCAGCCCGTCCCGGTCGCCAAGGACGTCCCGCAGCGCGTGGCCGTCACGATCATGGAGCAGTCCGAGGACTTCCCCTCGGTGCTCGTCGACGAGCAGAGCGTCCGCGCCTACCCGGCACCGTTCGGGATCAACGCCGCCCACCTGCTGGGCTACCTCAGCCCGATCACCGAGGAGGAGCTCGACGCCGCCCGGAAGAGCGACGACACCTCCGTGCACGGCGCCTCGGTCGTCGGCCGCGCCGGGCTGGAGAAGCAGTACGACCGCTACCTGCGCGGCTACCCGGGCTACGAGCGGGTGGCGGTCGACTCGATGGGACGCGTGCTCGGCACCACCGGCGAGACCGCCGGAGTGGTCGGCGACACGCTGGTCACCTCCCTCGACGCCCGGGTGCAGGGCGTCGTGGAGAAGGAGCTGCGGGAGACCATCCGGACCGCGCGCAAGACCTTCGACCCCGTGACCGGGCGCAACTACGTCGCGGACTCGGGGGCCGCCGTCGTGATGGACGCCACCAACGGCCGGATCGTGGCGATGGCCGGTTTCCCGACCTACGACCCGAGTGTCTGGGTGGGCGGCATCAGCTCGCAGGCGCTCTCGCGGCTCTACTCCGACAAGGCCGGCACGCCGCTGCTGTTCCGGGCCACGCAGGGGCAGTTCGCGCCCGGCTCGACGTGGAAGCCGGTGATGACGGCCGGAGCGCTCTCCCACGGCTACGACCGGGACACCCGGCTCGACTGCTCCTCGTCGTTCCGGGTCGGCAACCGCGACTTCAAGAACTACGAGTCCGGCGCCTACGGGTCGATCGGGTTCGACAAGGCGCTGCAGGTCTCCTGCAACACCTTCTTCTACCGGGTCGGCTACAGCTTCTGGTCGCGCTTCGGCAGCGACGAGAGCGACGTGGACGCCCGGGACCCGCTGGTCAGCACCGCGAAGATGTTCGGGTTCGGCACCGAGACCGGGATCGACCTGCCCGGCGAGGCGTCCGGGCGGATCGCGGACCGGCACTGGAAGCTGGCCTACTGGAAGGCCAACAAGGACTACTACTGCACCATCGGCGAGAAGCCCGGATCGGACTTCCTGCACCAGTTCGCCCGCGAGTTCTGCATCGACGGCTACGCCTACCGGGCCGGTGACGCGGTGAACTTCGCCATCGGGCAGGGCGACACGATCGTCACCCCGCTGCAGCTCGCCCGCGCCTACGCCGCGCTGTCCAACGGCGGCACGCTGTGGGAGCCGCGCGTCGCCAAGGCGGTCGTCGACCCGCAGGGCCGGGTGGTGCGGCGGATCGCGCCGAAGAAGTCCTCGGAGGTGAAGGTCAGCAAGGCGGACCTGCGCTACATCGACACCGCGCTGCAGGGCACCTCGCGCACCGGCACCATGTCCTGGCGACTGGTGGACTTCCCGCTCGACGAGGTGAAGATCCGCTCCAAGACCGGGTCGGCTGAGGTCTACGGCAAGCAGAGCACCTCGTGGGTGTCCTCCTACGACAAGCAGTACGTCGTGGTGATGATGGTGTCCCAGGGCGGCACCGGCTCCGGGACCTCCGGGCCCTCGGTACGCCGGATCTGGGAGGCGCTCTACGGGATCAAGGGCACCCGGGTCAGGCGCGCCGAGGGTGCGATCCCCGGCGCCACCCCGCCGGCGGGCCTGCCGACGTTCACGCGCACCGGCGAGATCCTGCCGCCGAGCACGGCCGCCCCGGCGACGGGCGGCACCCCCCCGAAGGACCGCCGATGAGCCTCAGCGCACCCGCGCGCCCCCGCGCGGCACGCATGGAGACCACCACCCGCGTGCGCGACGTGCACCTGGACTGGATCCTCGTGCTCGCCGTCCTCGGTCTGCTCGCGATCGGCTCGCTGCTGGTCTGGTCGGCGACCTCCGCCCGGGAGTCGCTCACCGCCGGCGACCCGGACGCCTACCTCAAGAAGCAGCTGGTCAACATCGCGATCGGCCTCGTCCTCGCGGTGCTGGTGGCGGCCACCGACCACCGGTGGGTGCGCATCCTTGCGCCGCTGGTCTACGTCGCCTCGGTGATCGGCCTCGTGCTGGTCCTGGTCATGGGCAGCACGATCAACGGCTCCCGGTCGTGGATCCAGCTCGGCGGCCTGTCCATCCAGCCGGCGGAGTTCGCCAAGCTCGCGGTCGTCATCGGGATGGCGCTGCTGGTGGCCGAGCGGGTCGAGGGCTCGCGCACCCGCGAGGTCGGGGGCCGCTACGTGGTGGGCATGCTGGCCATCGCCGGCGTACCGGCGGCGCTGATCCTCCTGCAGCCGGACCTGGGCACCATGCTGGTGCTCTCCGCGACGGTCTTCGGGGTGATCGCGATCTCCGGCGTGCACCGCGGCTGGCTGGCCGGCCTCGCCCTGAGCGGGGTGCTCGCCGCGGCGGTCGCGGTCGCGGTCGGGGTGCTCGAGGACTACCAGGTCGACCGGTTCATGGCCTTCACCGACCCGACGCTCGACCCGCGCGGGGCCGGCTACAACACCACGCAGGCCCGGATCGCGATCGGCAACGGCGGTGTGCTCGGCCAGGGCCTCTTCCACGGCTCGCAGACCCGATCCGGCTTCGTCCCCGAGCAGCACACCGACTTCATCTTCACCGTGGCGGGCGAGGAGCTCGGCCTCGTGGGGGCCGGCGCGCTGATCCTGCTCCTGGGCGTGGTCATCTGGCGCGCGCTCGTCATCGCAGCGGGGACCGACGACCTGTTCGGCCGGCTGGCCGCCGCCGGCATCGCGTGCTGGTTCGGGTTCCAGGCGTTCCAGAACATCGGCATGTGCCTGGGCATCATGCCGGTCACCGGCGTCCCGCTGCCGATGGTCTCCTACGGCGGGTCGTCGATGTTCGCCGGCCTGATGGCCATGGGCCTGCTGCAGAACATCCACCTGCGCAGCAGCGGCTCCGGCATCGGGGTGGCCCGGTCGCGGCTGGTGCGTTCGCGCTACTGACCCCTCCGGAGGGTCGCCCGACCGCCCGACCGGGCTCTGGACGGGGCGCGGGCGAGCGTCCAGATTGGGGCGAGGGGCCGGTTCGACAACGCCGAGGAGCCCGCCATGGACGCCGCCACGCTGCACCACCGCACCGTCGAGTCCTGGCAGGCGCGCGTGGAGCGCATCGACGCCTCCCAGTGGGACTCCGAGACGCCGTGCCCCGGGTGGTCGGTGCGGGACCTGGTGAACCACGTCGTCGCCGAGGAGCTGTGGACGGTGCCGCTGCTGGAGGGCGCCACCGTCGACGAGGTCGGCAGCCGGTTCGACGGCGACGTCCTCGGACACGATCCGATGACCACCTCCCGGACGGCGGCTGCCGCGGCCCGGCAGGTCGTCGACGCGCTCGCGCCGCGCGCCGGCACGGTGCACCTCTCCTACGGCGAGGAGAGCGCCGAGGAGTACGTCCGCCAGCTGTGCGCGGACCATCTCGTGCACGGCTGGGACCTGGCCGCTGCCACCGACGGTGACCTGCGCCTGGACCCGGAGCTGGTCGCCGAGGTGGCGGACTGGTTCGCCGGACGCGAGGAGCTCTACCGCTCGGTCGGTGCGATCGGCCCGCGGGTCGTCGCGACCGACGAGGTCGACGACGCCCAGGTCCGGCTCCTGGTCGCCTTCGGCCGGTCGCCGGCCGACCCGCGCTGGGACCCGCGGCTCGCCGGGCCGGCGGCGGTGCCGCCCGGTCGGCCTCGCCTCTGAGGCCTCCCGGCCCCGCAGGTGGAGCGCGTGCGGAGCGACGCCGTACTCTTGGGGACTGCCCCCACCACCTGCACCACCTGCACCGCGAGGGAGACACGTGCCCGCGACCGGATCCGCCCCGACCACCGGCACCGACGGGACCGACGGCCGCAGCGCCGAGTCGGTGTTCGCGCGGCTCGAGCCGCTGCTGCCCTCGGTGCAGAAGCCGATCCAGTACGTCGGCGGGGAGCTGAACTCGACGCCGAAGGCGTGGGGCGAGGACGACGAGACCGTCCGCTGGGCGCTGATGTACCCCGACGCCTACGAGGTCGGCCTGCCCAACCAGGGCGTGCAGATCCTCTACGAGGTGCTCAACGAGCGGGACTGGATCGTGGCGGAGCGCACCTACTCGGTGTGGCCGGACTTGGAGAAGGTCATGCGCGAGCACCGCATCCCCCAGTTCACCGTCGACCAGCACCGGCCCGTGCGTGCCTTCGACGTGCTCGGGGTCTCCTTCGCCACCGAGCTGGGCTACACCAACCTGCTGACCGCGCTGGACCTCGCCGGGATCGCGCTGCACGCGGTGGACCGCACCGACGCCGACCCGATCGTGCTCGCCGGCGGTCACGCAGCCTTCAACCCGGAGCCGGTCGCGGACTTCGTCGACGCCGCCGTGCTCGGCGACGGAGAGGAGATCGTGCTGAAGATCTCCGAGGTCGTGCGCGAGTGGAAGCAGGAGGGCTGCCCCGGAGCCGCCGGCCGCGAGCCCCGGCAGGAGCTGCTCTACCGCCTCGCCGTCTCGGGCGCGGTGTACGTGCCCCGGTTCTACGACGTCGACTACCTGCCCGACGGCCGGATCAAGCGCGTCGCGCCGAACACCGCCGGGGTGCCGTGGCGGGTGCACAAGCACACGCTGATGGACCTCGACGCCTGGCCGTACCCGAAGAAGCCCCTCGTGCCGCTCGCGGAGACGGTGCACGAGCGGTTCTCGGTGGAGATCTTCCGCGGCTGCACCCGCGGCTGCCGGTTCTGCCAGGCCGGCATGATCACCCGGCCGGTGCGGGAGCGCTCGATCACCACGATCGGCGACATGGTCGAGAACGGGATCCGCCAGACCGGCTTCGAGGAGGTCGGCCTGCTGTCGCTCTCGAGCGCCGACCACACCGAGATC
The DNA here is from genome assembly GCA_963835385.1 of uncultured Actinomycetota bacterium. Taxonomy (GTDB): domain Bacteria; phylum Actinomycetota; class Actinomycetes; order Propionibacteriales; family Nocardioidaceae; genus Nocardioides_B. Next base: position 38,269 of record CAWIFK010000009.1, on the reverse strand, counting down.
GGCGACGTCGCCAAGGGGCTGGCCGACCGCTATGACGGCTCGAACGTGTCGCTGTCGCTGCCCTCGACCCGCGTCGACGCCTTCAACATCTCGCTCGCCAACGAGTTCTCCCGCAACGGCCGCCGGTCGGGCCTGACCTTCGCCCCCGAGGGCGGGTCGGAGCGGATGCGCAAGGTGATCAACAAGATGGTCACCGAGGAGGACCTGATCCGGACGGTCGCGGCGGCGTACTCCCACGGCTGGCGGCAGGTGAAGCTCTACTTCATGTGCGGGCTGCCGACCGAGACCGACGAGGACGTCCTGGAGATCGCCGACCTCGCCAAGAAGGTCATCGCGAAGGGCCGCGAGGTCTCCGGCCACAACGACATCCGCTGCACCGTGTCGATCGGCGGGTTCGTGCCCAAGCCGCACACGCCGTTCCAGTGGGCGTCCCAGCTGGACTGGGAGACCACCGACGAGCGGCTGAAGAAGCTGCGGGACTCGGTGCGCGCCGACAAGCGGTACGGCCGGGCGATCGGCTTCCGCTACCACGACGGGCGCCCCGGCGTCATCGAGGGCCTGCTGTCGCGCGGGGACCGCCGGGTCGGCCGCGTCATCGAGGAGGTGTGGCGCGACGGCGGCCGCTTCGACGGCTGGAGCGAGCACTTCTCCTACGACCGCTGGGCGGCCGCGTGCGAGAAGGCGTTGGCCGGCACCCCCGTCGACCTCGACTGGTACACCGTCCGCGAGCGCGAGCACGCCGAGGTGCTGCCCTGGGACCACCTCGACTCCGGCCTCGACAAGGACTGGCTCTGGGAGGACTGGGAGGACGCGCTGCTGGCGGCAGACCCCGACGCCGACAGCCCCGAGGTGGAGGACTGCCGGTGGACCCCGTGCTACGACTGCGGCGTCTGCCCGCAGATGGGCACCGAGATCCAGATCGGGCCGACGGGGCAGAGGCTGCTCCCGCTCGCCGTCGTCTAGCTCAGGCGCCGGTCAGGCCGGCGTGTGGGTCGCCGGTACGTCGAGCTCGTCCTCGACGTACCGCGGCCGCCCGATGAACAGCCCCGCCACCAGCTGGGCCACGGCGAGCACCGCGAGGGACCACAGCGGCGCGGTCCAGGCCCCCGTGCGGCCGTAGAGCAGGCCCATCCCGAACGGCCCGACGGCGGCGATCAGGTAGCCGACCGACTGGGTGAAGCCGGACAGTGCAGCCGTCCCGGCGGGCGTCCGCGCGCGCAGCCCGATCAGCGTCAGTGCGACCGGGAAGACCGACAGCGCGGTGCCGACCACCACCGCCCACACCCAGCCGGCGCTGCGCGGAGCCACGATGAGCCCGACGTAGCCGACCGGGAACAGCATGGTCAGCGCGACGAGGAGCGGCGTCTGGTTGCGCATCCGGGCGGCCAGCGTCGGCAGCAGGAACGAGAGCGGGACGCTCATGGCGGTGATCAGGCCGAGGAGCAGGCCGGCGGTCGTGGCGCCGAAGCCGGCGTCGCGGTAGACCTGCGCGAACCAGCCGAAGACCGAGTAGGCCTGCAGCGACTGCAGCCCGAAGAAGGCGGCCATGGCCCAGCCGAGCCGGGTGCGCGCCACCTGCCCGAGCGTCACCTCGTGGGTGCTGGGCACCGGGGCGGTGTCGTGGCGCACCAGCGCGAGCCAGGGGAGAGCGGCCACGAGGGCCGTGATCGCCCACATGCCGAGCCCCCACCGCCACGAGCCGAACGCCTCGGCGACCGGCACGGTGAGGACCGAGGCGAGCGTCAGGCCGACCGCCAGAGCAGTGGTGTAGATGGAGGTGAGCAGCCCGATCCGGGTCGGGAAGTGCAGCTTGACCAGGCCGGGCAGCAGCACGTTGGTGGTCGCCATCCCGGCCAGCGCGAGCAGTGACAGCGCCAGGAACACCGGCACCGAGCCGGTCCAGGCGCGTCCGGCCAGGCCGAGGACGACTGCGCCCAGCGCGAGCAGAGTGATCCGGTGCAGCCCCACGGCTCGTGCCAGCCACGGCGCCGCCGCGCCGAACCCGGCGAACGCCAGCACCGGCAGCGTCGTGAGCATCCCCGCTGTCGTCGCCGACATGTCCAGGCCGCCGCGGATCTCGTCGAGGACGGGTCCGACGCTGACCGCGGCGGGGCGCAGGTTGAAGGCGAGCACGACGATGCCGAGCAGCACGAACAGCCGCTGCGCCCGGGTCAGCGGCGGCTCCGGGGAGGAAGTCACGCGCTCCATCCTCCGGCAGCCCCGGGCGGGCCGACACACCGGGCCGTGCCTACGCTGGGGTCCGTGCGCGAACAGCCCGAGCAGCAGGCCCCACCCGTCCAGCGGCTGCGCCTGCGCTACGCCAAACGGGGCCGGTTGCGCTTCACCAGCCACCGTGACTTCTCGCGCGCCTTCGAGCGCGCGCTGGTCCGGGCCCGGGTGCCGGTCGCCTACTCGTCGGGCTACAACCCGCACCCGCGGATCTCCTACGCCGGGGCCGCGCCGACCGGAGCCGCCAGCGAGGCGGAGTACCTCGAGATCGGTCTGGCAGAGGTGGTGGAGCCCGAGGCCGTACGCCGCGCGCTCGACGACGCGCTGCCCGCCGGACTCGACGTGATCGAGGCTGTGGAGTCCGCCGGCGGGTCGCTGGCCGACCTGTTGGAGGGCAGCCGGTGGCGGATCACCGTGCCGGACTGGAGCCGTGCACAGGCCGAGCAGGCGGCCCGCGTGTTCCTCGACACGCCCGAGGTGCTGGTCGAGCGAATGACCAAGAAGGGGCTGCGCACCTTCGACTGCCGGGCGGCGGTCGTGTCCCTGGAGGCGCACGGCGGACCGGAGGGCGGCGTCGAGTGTGCGATACTCGACGTGGTCCTACGGCACGGAACCCCGTCCGTGAGACCAGACGATGTCCTCGCCGGACTACGTGACACCGCCGGACTGCCGGGGGTTGCCGCTCCGCTTCACGAGCGGCTCGCCCAGGGTCCGTTGGACACGCAGGACGGCACGGTGGGTGATCCACTGGCGCACGCCCGCGACACGGCCTGACCTGCAGGTGACAGCTGCAGGTCGCGACGGGCCGATGACCGCGGAACGCGCCGGGGACCGCTCCGAGACGCTTCGACGGGGGATGTCGTCGCCGCTCCGACGCGTGACCTGACGCCCGGGGCGCCATCCGCAGGCTTGCGTGCACCGGTCCGCCGGTGGACGAACGACACGCCCCGCGTGCCGCGCGTAGGACCGCGCCGCCCGGGCCGAGGAGAGCAGATGCTCGACGACGACACCGACAACCAGCCCACCCCTGCCTCCTCCGAGGCCGACGCCCCTGCGGCAGCGCCCCCCGCGGACGCCTCCGCCGACAGCACGCCGCCCGCGGACGCGCCAGTCGAGGGCACGCCGCCCGCGGACGCGCCAGTCGAGGGCACGCCGCCCGCGGACGCCTCCGGCGAGGGCGAGGCCCCCAGCGCGAAGAAGGCGACCGCGAGAGCGGCGAAGAAGACACCGGCCAAGAAGGCGGCCGCCAAGGCGCCGGCGAAGCGGGCGGCTGCCAAGCGCCCCACCAAGAAGTCCGCCGACTCCGCTGCCGCCGACACCGCTTCCGCCGGCACCGCGCAGGCCCCGGTCGACGGTGCGCCAGACGCCGCCGTGGAGGCCCCGGTCGACGGTGCGCCGGACGCCGCCGCACCGCCGGCGAAGAAGACGGCGAAGAAGGCCGCCAAGCGCACGACCAAGAAGACCGCCGCCAAGAAGACCGCGGCTCCTGCCGAGTCCGGTACGGACCCAGCGGTCGAGCCGACCACCGGCACCGACACCGGCACCGACGGCGACCTGGCCGCCGCACTCGCCACCGACCCGGGCGCAGCTGCGGTGGAGGGCGAGGACGCCGCAACCGCCCCGGCGCCGCCGGTGGTGCTCTTCCAGCCGCCGGACACCAGCAAGGCGACTCCCGTGCGCCGGACCCGCAAGAGCGCCGCCGCGAAGGCAGCCGAGGCAGCAGAGGCCGCCCAGGCGGCTGAGTCGGCCACCGCGGACTCGAGCGCCGCCGCGCCGGAGGCCGCCGAGCAGCCGGCTCCGGCCAAGAAGGCGACGCGCAAGCGCCCCGCCAAGAAGGCGGCCGCACCGCAGACCACCGGCGAGACCTCCGAGGAGGCTGCGCCGCCGGCCGAGCCGGCCGAGGACACGTCCGCGGCGGAGCAGTCTGACGAGCCCGGATCCGAGGACCGCGACGACCGCGACGACCGCGACGACCGCGAGCAGGGCGGCACCGGCCGCCGGCGCCGCCGGCGCGGGGGACGTCGCCGCCGCAAGGGCGGCAACGGTGAGGACGGCGGAGCAGACGCCGACACCGCCGACAGCGGCTCCGAGGACACCGAGGCCGGCGAGCAGCCCTCCGCGGGCCAGGAGAAGAAGAGCGACGACGCCGATCAGGGCGAGGGCACCTCGAGCAGGCGGCGCCGCCGCCGCCGTCGCTCGGGCGACGAGGGCGACGGGGGTACCGACGACCCGGAGAACACGGTCACCCGGGTCCGCAAGGCTCGCAGTCCCGAGGACGAGATCACCGCGCTCAGCGGCTCCACCCGCCTGGAGGCGAAGAAGCAGCGCCGTCGCGAGGGTCGCGAGGCCGGTCGTCGCCGTGCGCCGATCGTCAGCGAGGCCGAGTTCCTCGCTCGCCGCGAGGCCGTCGACCGGGTCATGGTGATCCGGCAGAAGAAGGACCTGACCCAGATCGCGGTGCTCGAGGACAAGGTGCTCGTCGAGCACTACGTCGCCCGGGAGTCGCAGACCTCGCTCATCGGCAACGTCTACCTGGGCAAGGTGCAGAACGTGCTGCCGTCGATGGAGGCCGCCTTCATCGACATCGGCAAGGGCCGCAACGCCGTGCTCTACGCCGGCGAGGTGAACTGGGATGCGCTCGGGGCCGGCAACGGCCCGCGCAAGATCGAGCAGGTGCTCAAGTCCGGCCAGTCGGTGCTCGTCCAGGTCACCAAGGACCCGATCGGGCACAAGGGCGCCCGGCTGACCAGCCAGATCAGCCTGCCGGGCCGGTTCCTGGTCTACGTGCCCGACGGCACCACGAGCGGCATCTCGCGCAAGCTCCCCGACACCGAGCGTGGCCGCCTCAAGAGCCTGCTGAAGGAGATCGTCCCGGAGAGCGCGGGCGTCATCGTTCGCACGGCGGCGGAGGGCGCCAGCGAGGACGAGCTCACCCGCGACGTGGAGCGGCTCACCGCCCGCTGGAGCGACATCGAGGCCAAGGTCGCCAAGGGCAACGCGCCGCAGCTGCTCTACGGCGAGCCGGACCTCACGCTCAAGGTGGTCCGGGACCTGTTCACCGAGGACTTCGGCCGGCTGGTCGTCTCCGGTGACGAGGCCTGGGACATGGTCGAGAACTACGTCCAGCACGTGGCCCCCGACCTCGAGGAACGGCTCGAGCGCTACACCGGCGACCAGGACGTGTTCGCGGTGTACCGCATCGACGAGCAGATCGACAAGGCGCTCGACCGCAAGGTCTGGCTGCCCTCCGGCGGCTCGCTGATCATCGACCGCACCGAGGCCATGACGGTCGTCGACGTCAATACGGGCAAGTTCACCGGCTCCGGGGGCAACCTCGAGGAGACGGTCACCAAGAACAACCTCGAGGCAGCCGAGGAGATCGTCCGGCAGCTGCGGCTGCGCGACATCGGCGGCATCATCGTCGTGGACTTCATCGACATGGTCCTGGAGAGCAACCGCGACCTGGTGCTGCGCCGGATGGTGGAGTGCCTGGGCCGGGACCGCACCCGCCACCAGGTGGCAGAGGTCACCTCGCTCGGGCTCGTGCAGATGACCCGCAAGCGGATCGGCACGGGACTGCTGGAGGCCTTCAGCGAGAGCTGCGAGCACTGCAGCGGGCGCGGCCTGGTCGTGCACCACGAGCCGGTCGAGCAGCGCAAGAAGGCCGAGGAGGAGCCGCGTCGCGGCCGCCGCGGTCGTGGCCGCGGCAGGGGCGAGGACGAGGGCCCCCGCGACAACGGCGCGCCTGCGGCACCGCCGTCGCCGAAGGACCTCGCCGCGATGGCACGTCCGCACGCCGAGCCCGGGACGAGCACGTCCCCGGCGTCCGAGGCCGCGCCCGAGCCGGTCGCGAGCACTCCGGAGCCGACGGCTCAGCCCGAGCCGGTCGTGAGCACTCCGGAGCCGACGGCTCAGCCCGAGCCGGTCGTGAGCACTCCGGAGCCGACGGCTCAGCCCGAGCCGGTCGTGAGCACTCCGGAGCCGACGGCCCAGCCCGAGCCGGTCGCCAGCACTCCGGAGCCGACGCCGCAGCCCGGGGCCGCCGCCGACGGCTCGACGGCGGGTACTGCCGGAGCCGGCGAGCCGACATCACCGGACACCGGCGCGTCCACCGGTGACGCGGTCCCCGACGGGGCACCGGCCGTCGCCGAGCAGCGGGAGCCGGTGGTGTCCGCGCCGCGCGTGGTCACCTCGACCCGTCGCCGGGCGGTCCGCCGGCCCGCCGGCGTCCCGGCCACAGCCGGCGAGGCAGGCGACACCCCGGCCGACACCGCTCGGGAGTCGGGCGAGCAGCCGGCGCAGGGGTCGACCACGGAGGAGCAGGGCTCCGGAGCGGGCGAGCAGCCGGCGCCGGGGGCGACCACGGAGGAGCAGGGCTCCGGAGCGGGCGAGCAGCCGGCGCCGGGGGCGACCACGGGGGAGCAGACCTCCGGGGCGGCCGAGCCGGTCGCCAGCACGCCACGGGTGGTCACCTCCTCACGTCGGCGGGTCGCCCGGCGTCCTGCCGGCCCGCCGGTCGGTGAGCCCCTCGGTGCGGGGGCCGAAGACCCGTCGGCCGAGTCGATCCGGCCCGACGGAAGCGTCCCCGCCGGTGACGCCGGTGGTACGGGCGATGCCGGTGGCTCGGTTGCCTCCGGTGGCTCAGTCGGCAACGGTGCCACGGCCGACTCGGGTCGCGTGGCCGGCTCGGGCGCCGATCTGGACAACGGCGCGCGTGCGGCGGGCGGCACCGACGGCGCCGACAGCGCCAACGGGACCAACGGGGCCAACGGCACCGACGGGGCCGACGGCACCGACGGGGCCACGGACCGCTCGATCGCGATCCACGTCCCGGTCAAGAAGAAGGGCACCCGCAAGCGCTGACCGCGGCGGGCTCGGTCGTTTTGACCGGGCCCAGCCGGGTCCGTAGACTGGGCGATCGGCGTGTGAATCACGCCGTTCCCGTGTGCCCCGGTCCGCCGGCAGGTGCCGGAGCGCCTCCCGGTCGTCCGGGACGGCCTCCTGGGCCGCACACGGACCGAAAACCCGAAGTCCGAGCAGAGAGTGAGTCCGCGGTGTACGCGATCGTGCGCAGTGGCGGCCAGCAGAAGAAGGTTGCTGTCGGTGACGTCATCGAGATCGACAAGGTTGCAGGCGTGGTCGGCGAGTCCGTCAGCCTCCCCGTGGTCATGCTCGTCGACGGCGAGAAGGTGACCGCCGGCGCCGACGCGCTGGGCAAGGCCTCCGTGACCGCCGAGGTGGTCGGTGCCACCAAGGGCCCGAAGATCACGATCCTGAAGTACAAGAACAAGACCGGCTACCGCAAGCGGCAGGGTCACCGTCAGAAGTACACCCAGGTGAAGGTCACCGAGATCTCGGCCTGACCGGGACGCGGCTACTCACCCCTCACGACACCAAGGACTACGACATGGCACACAAGAAGGGCGCAGCGTCCACCAAGAATGGTCGCGACTCCAACTCCCAGCGTCTCGGTGTGAAGCGGTACGGCGGCCAGCTGGTCAACGCCGGCGAGATCATCGTCCGGCAGCGGGGCACCCACTTCCACCCGGGCAGCGGCGTCGGCCGCGGCGGTGACGACACGCTGTTCGCCCTGGTGGGGGGCAACGTGGAGTTCGGCACCAAGCGGGGCCGCCGTGTGGTGAACATCCTTCCGACGGCTGAGTGAGCTCGGCACCGTCACCGCTCCAAGAGCTTTCGCGCGAAGGGGCGCCCTGCTGAGTCGAGCAGGGCGCCCCTTCGTCGTCTCCACCGGAGCTCGCCGGGGCCGCAACGCCCCTCACGTCCCCGCAGGTCCCCAGCAGCCAGGAGGCTGATCCACGATGGCCGTCCCCACCTTCGTCGACCGGGTGGAGCTGCACGTCACCGCCGGGCGCGGCGGCAACGGCGTCGCCTCTGTCCACCGGGAGAAGTTCAAGCCCCTCGGCGGTCCCGACGGCGGGAACGGCGGCCCCGGGGGCAGCGTGATCCTGCGCGTTGACCCCGACGTCACCACGCTGCTGGACTACCACCACAGCCCGCACCGACGCGCCGAGCACGGCGCCCACGGCGCCGGCGGGCACCGCAACGGCGCGCACGGGGGAGACCTGGTCCTGCCCGTACCGGACGGCACCGTCGTCTCCGACGGGCGCGGCGCCGTGCTCGCCGACCTGGTCGGGCCCGGCACCGAGATGGTGATCGCCCAGGGCGGCCGGGGCGGTCTCGGCAACGCGGCTCTCGCCTCGTCAAAGCGCAAGGCACCGGGTTTCGCCCTCCTCGGCGAGCCCGGCGACGAGCGCACCGTCGTCCTCGAGCTGAAGGTCGTCGCCGACATCGGCCTGGTGGGCTTCCCGAGCGCCGGCAAGTCCAGCCTGATCGCGGCTCTGTCCCGGGCCCGCCCCAAGATCGCGGACTACCCGTTCACCACCCTGGTGCCGAACCTCGGGGTGGTCACCGCCGGCGACGTGACCTTCACCGTCGCGGACGTGCCCGGCCTGATCGAGGGTGCCAGCGAGGGGCGCGGCCTGGGCCACGACTTCCTCCGCCACGTCGAGCGCTGCGCTGCGCTGGTGCACGTCATCGACACTGCGACCCTGGAGCCGGGTCGGGACCCCGTCGGCGACCTGGACGTGATCGAGAACGAGCTCGAGCGGTACGGCGGCCTGGTGGACCGGCCGCGCCTCGTGGCGCTCAACAAGGTCGACGTGCCCGACGGCCGCGACCTGGCCGACATCGTGCTCCCCGACCTGCACGAGCGCGGCCTGCGCGTCTTCCTCATCTCCGCCGCGAGCCACGAGGGTCTGCGCGAGCTCTCCTTCGCGATGGCCGACATCGTCTCCGAGGCTCGCGCCGCCCGCCCGGAGGTCGAGGCCACCCGGATCGTGCTGCGCCCGCCCGAGGCACGCGGCGGCGAGGAGTTCACGATCCGCGAGACCGGTGAGGGCTGGCGGGTCCGCGGCGAGAAGCCCGAGCGCTGGGTGCGCCAGACCGACTTCAGCAACGACGAGGCGGTCGGCTTCCTGGCCGACCGGCTCAACCGGCTGGGGGTCGAGGACCGGCTCCTCGAGCTCGGCGCCCAGGAGGGCGACGCGGTCCTGATCGGTGAGGCCGACAACGCGGTGGTCTTCGACTTCAAGCCGATGGTCGACGCCGGGGCGGAGATCCTCGGGCGCCGTGGCGAGGACAGCCGCTTCGAGCAGAGCCGTCCCGCCGCCCGGCGACGGCGCGCCATCGAGGAGGCGATGGCCGACCGCCGGCCGGGGGAGACTCGCGCCGACGTGGCCCGCCGCTTCGGCATCGCCGTACCCACCCCCGAGGAGCTGGACCGGCTCCGGGACGAGAGCGGGACCGACCCGGAGGACTGGGGCTGGTCCGAGGACGACCCGGACGCGGCCGGCACGAGCCCCGATGGTGGGGCGGGGGAGCGCGGGTGAGCGTGCGCCAGGCGGTGCGCGAGGCCACCCGCGTGGTGGTCAAGGTCGGCTCCTCGTCGCTGACCACCGCCGCGGGCGGCATCGACCCCGACCGGATCCGCGACCTGGTGGACGCGCTGGCCGACGTACGCGCGCGCGGTGCCGAGGTGGTGCTGGTCTCCTCAGGGGCCATCGCTGCCGGGCTGGCGCCGCTGTCGCTGCCGCGCCGTCCGCGCGACCTGGCGACGCAGCAGGCGGCCGCCTCGGTCGGGCAGGGACTGCTGGTGCACCGCTACACCGAGGAGTTCGCCCGCCACGGCCTCCCCGTCGGACAGGTGCTGCTGACCGCCGACGACATGACCCGCCGCAACCACTACCGCAACGCCTACCGCACCTTCGCCAAGCTGCTGGAGATGGGCGTGCTGCCGATCGTGAACGAGAACGACACGGTGGCCACCGCCGAGATCCGCTTCGGTGACAACGACCGGCTCGCCGCCTTGGTGGCGCACCTCGTGCACGCCGACCTGCTGCTCCTGCTCAGTGACGTGGAGGGTCTCTACGACGGCCATCCGGCCCAGGACGGCACGAGCCTGCTCAGCGAGGTCGGCTCGCACGACGACCTCGCCGGGGTCGACGTCGGGCGGCCGGGCGCGGCCGGGGTGGGGACCGGCGGCATGGTGACGAAGGTGGACGCCGCGCGGATCGCCACCGGCGCCGGCATCGCGGTAGTGCTCACCTCCGCGTTGCAGGCCGGCGCGGCCCTGGCCGGTGAGCCGGTCGGCACCGTGTTCCACCCCACCGGCAAGCGTCGGCCGACCCGGTTGCTGTGGCTTGCGCACGCCACGGAGGCGAAGGGGACGCTCGCGCTCGACGCCGGTGCGGTCCGCGCCCTGACCGAGCGACGGGCGTCGCTGCTGCCGGCGGGCATCACAGGGGTCACCGGGAGCTTCGCCGGCGGCGACCCGGTGGACCTCGTCGACGAGGCCGGCACCGCGGTGGCGCGTGGGCTGGTGAACTACGACTCCGAGGAGCTGCCCGGTCTGATCGGGCGCTCGACGCGCGACCTCGCCCGCGAGCTGGGCGCGTCCTACGAGCGCGAGGTGGTCCACCGCGACGACCTGGTTCTCTTCACCTGACCGGTCATACCTCTTGCCGGGGGCGCGGCGAGTCAGGGCCCCGGGAGGCACGCCGGGGCCGGGCCATGTCAGAGGTCCGGGGCCGGGGCGCGTCAGAGACCAGGGGCCGGGTCTATGTGCGGAGTTGGATGTGGACTTGGCCGTCGGGGAGTGGGTGGGCGCGGTAGGTGTGGTCGTGGATGCGTTGGTGGTGGTAGCGGCACAGCAGCCGGCCGTTGGCGACCGAGGTCTCGCCGCCGTCGGCCCAGGCCTTGTCGTGGTGGGCGTGGCACCAGGAGGCGGGCCGGTCGCAGCCGAGGGCGGTGCAGGTCTTGTCCCGCATCCCGAGGAGGATGCGTTGGTAGTCGTCGTGGAAGCGGCGTTTGCGGCCCACGTCGATCGGGACCGAGTCGCCGTCGAGGACGACCGGGATCAGCCGGGCCCGGGCGGCGAGCCGGCGGGCCTCGGCGGCGGAGATCTCGGCGCCGGTGTCGAGCTTGGCGACGCCGACGTCGCCGAGGAGCTGTTCGAGGCTCATCGTCACCACCACGGTGGCGTTGCCCCCGCCGGCCTTCGGCAGTGTGTCGACCGGGAGGGTCTCGAGCAGCTCCATCAGGCCGCGGCCGAGCAGCTCGTGTGCCGGCCGGGGGTTGCCGTCCTCATCGAGGCGGGCCTGGGGGCCGATCCGGGCCGGCGCGACGAGTGCCCGCAGGGCCTTCTCCAGCATCTGCGCGTGCAGGGTCGGCAGCTTGAGGGTGGCGTTGACGGTGCCGTCCCCGTTGGGCCGGAACCGGACGCTGGCCTTGCGGCGGGCTTCGCGTTCCTCGGCCTCGAGCTTCTCCCCGAGCCGCCGTTCGGCCTCCTCGGGGGCGAGCACCTCCAGCAGGTGCCGGCCCAGTCTGCCGCAGCGCGGGCGCGTCGTGCTCGGCGGCGGCCTTGACCAGGTGCGCTTCCCCGCGGGCCCGGTCCTCGGCAGCGATGTCGGCGGGCAGGTCGTCGACCGCGGCCAGGATCACCTGGGCCTGGGCCAGGTTCACCTGCTCCGGTCGCCAACGCCCGCCTCGTCACCTCGTGGCCGTCGAGCGCCGTGGCGAGCCGGAGGTCGGCGTGGGCCCGGCGCCGCTCGACCCGGGCGTGGTGGGCCACCCAGTCCGCGGTCGAGGCCGCGGCGTCGACGTCCCCGACCCGGTTGCGGTCCGCCGAGGCGAGCACCCGCAGCTTCAGCTCGGCCAGCCGGGCCTGTGCCTGCTCCAGGCCCAGCAACGCCTCCCGCTGCTGATCCGGGGTCATCGACCACGCCGGCGTATCTCCCAGACGGTCCAACGCCCGCTGCAGACCCGCTACGAACACCGACACCGGATGCCCCGACGACGGCGGCGGGGTAGACCCGCCACCCCCTGGCCCGGCGGCCGTCGCGTCCGAACGCCGCGTGCCCACGCGCGGGGCGCCGACCGACGGCGGAGGCTGGGTGCTGGTAGTGCTGCTCATGCCAACCACGCTAGGGAAACCAGCCGACCACCACCGCACACACGATCCCAGCTGTGGACGAATCCAGCCCCGTCGCGATTGTGGACGAAAACCGGCTCGCCGACCGCAGTCCGAGCGGCCAATGCCGCGGCAGCAGGGCGCCGCCGCTCTCCGTCGCCGCTCTCCGTCGCCGGCCCCTGGAGTGTGGCCGGGGCTCCGGCATCCAGCGCCTTCGCGGCAGCGCCCGTCGGGGGGCCCGGCGACCCGCACCGGTGACCGCGCGCCCCGACCGGACACACCCACGAAGTCAGGCTCGACCGGAGCGAGGTGACGCGTCCCCCGGAACGGTCAAGACATTTGCTGGTTTGACCGGCGCGGCGTCGCGCGACCCGACACACTGGTCGTGCCCGCCCGGGAAGGCCGCGGGGCGGGAAACGGGGACCGAGGAGACTCCTCTCGACTCAGAAGGTGGTTTGGTGGCCGAGCAGATCCGGCTGTGGCACGTGACGGTGACCGTTGCAGGCGACGACGTCGAGCCGCTGGTGGTGCGCAACGCGCTGCGCCGGCTCAGTGACCAGCGACCGTTCCTGCACTCGTTGAAGTACGCCGGAGGCCGCGCGGAGATCCAGTACTGGGAGGAGGCGGAGTCCCTGCTGGACGCCTCCAGCCTCGCCCTGCGGGTCTGGAACGAGCATCGTGACTCAGCCGGCCTCCCGCGGTGGGAGGTCGTCGGTCTGGAGGTGCTCGAGCGCTCGGTGTTCCTGTCCCGGGGCATGGAGTACTCGGTCATCGTCGACCTCCAGGACGTCACCCCGCTCCCGTTCTGAGCGGTGCCCGGCTGCGGTCCCGGGCGTGACTAGGCTGGTGCCATGACCGAGCCGACTGTCGAGCAGGTCGCCGCCCGTGCACGGGAGGCGGCGACTGATCTGGCCCTGGCCACCCGGGCCACCAAGGACGCTGCGCTGCTGCTGATGGCCGAGCGCCTCGAGCAGGCGACGCCGCAGGTGCTCGCCGCCAACAGCGAGGACGTGGCCGCCGCCGAGCAGGCGGGGACCGCCGCCGCACTGGTGGACCGGCTCCGCCTCGATGCGCCCCGGGTCGCCGGGATGGCCGACGGCCTGCGCGACGTCGCGGCCCTGCCGGACCCGGTCGGGGAGGTGGTGCGCGGATCGACGCTCGCCAACGGACTGGAGCTCCGCCAGCTCAGGGTGCCGTTCGGCGTGGTCGGCATCATCTACGAGGCCCGGCCCAACGTCACCGCCGACGCCGCCGGCATCTGCCTCAAGAGCGGCAACGCCGTGCTGCTGCGCGGCTCCTCCAGCGCGCTGCGATCCAACGAGGCGGTGGTGGACGTGCTGCGAGCGGCGGCTCGCGACGTCGGCCTGCCCGCCGACGTGGTGCAGCTGGTGCCCGGCGCCGGCCACGAGCCGGCCAAGCAGCTGATGCGGGCCCGGGGCCTGGTCGACGTGCTGATCCCGCGCGGTGGCGCCGGGCTGATCCGCTCCGTGGTCGAGGAGTCGACGGTTCCGGTGATCGAGACCGGCGTGGGCAACTGCCACGTCTACGTCGACCGGGACGCCGACCTCGACCAGGCGCTCGCCATCGTCCTGAACGCGAAGACGCACCGCCCGTCGGTGTGCAACGCCGCCGAGTCGCTGCTGGTGCACGCCGACGTCGCCGAGGAGTTCCTGCCCCGCATCGTCGCGGCGCTCCAGGAGGCCGGTGTCACCCTCCACGGCGACGCCGCCTTCGCCGCCCACGACGGAGTCCTCGAGGCCACCGCGGAGGACTGGGACACCGAGTACCTCTCGCTCGACCTCGCCGCCGCCGTCGTCCCCGACCTCGACGCCGCGCTCGCCCACATCCGTCGGCACTCCTCCGGGCACAGCGAGGCGATCGTGACCCGCTCCCTGGACGCCTCCCGCCGGTTCACCGCCGCCGTCGACGCGGCGGCCGTCCTGGTCAACGCCTCCACGCGGTTCACCGACGGGGGAGAGTTCGGGTTCGGTGCCGAGATCGGCATCTCGACCCAGAAGCTGCACGCCCGGGGACCGATGGGACTGCCCGAGATGACCTCGACGAAGTACGTCGTCGTGGGCGACGGGCACGTCCGCTGACCAGGACCGTCCCGGTCGCCGAGCGCCGCGCCCGACTGGCACGCCGGCACCGGCTGCTTCCTGCCGACCGCGTCGACGACGTATCCCGCATCACCGACGACCTGGTGGCCCTGCACTCCAGCGACCCCGTGACGGTCTTCCTCTCCGCGATGGTCCGGATGCGGCATCCCTCGGTCGCCGCGGTGGAGCAGGCGCTGTACGACGAGCACAGCGTGGTGCGCCACCACGCGATGCGCCGCACGCTGTGGGTGGCCACCCCGCCGGTCGCCCGCACCATGCACGCCGCCGCCACCCGCAAGGTCGCCGCGGTCGAGCGGCGCCGGACCGAGAAGCTGCTCGCCGAGAGCGGCATCGAGGACCCAGCAGCCTGGCTGGCCGACGCCCGCGGACAGGCCCTGGCCGCCCTGGAGGAGCACGGGGCGCTCACCGCCCGGCAGCTCGGGGAGCTGGTGCCCGAGCTGCGGCACCCGCTGGTGCTCTCGGCAGGCAAGGCCTACGAAGGCGTCCAGGCGGCGCACACCCGGGTGCTGACCGGCCTCGGCTTCGACGGTGAGGTGCTCCGCACCCGGCCGAACGGTTCCTGGATCGGCAGCGCCTACGCCTACGCCGCCGCGGACAGCTGGCTGCCCGGTGGCCTGGACGGTCCCGACGCACCCGAGGAGCACGAGGCGGCCGCGGAGCTCGCGAAGCGCTACCTCGAGCGATTCGGACCGGCGAGCACCTCCGACCTGCAGTGGTGGGCGGGCTGGACGCTCACCCTGACCCGGCAGGCGCTGGCCGCGTGCGGCGCGGTGCCGGTGGACCTCGACGGCGAGGCGGGCTGGGTGGTCCCCGGCGACGAGGCGCCGGTCGAGGACCCGGGTCCGTGGGTGGCCGTGCTGCCGAGCCTCGACCCGACGGTGATGGGCTGGAAGCAGCGGACGTGGTACCTCCAGGCGGAATGCCTCGACAGCTTCGACCGCAACGGCAACGCCGGCCCGACGCTGTGGGTGGACGGGCGGGTGGTCGGTGCGTGGGCGCAGCGCAGGGACGGCGAGCTGCGCCGCCACTACTTCGTCGACGTACCCCGGCCGCGGCGGCTCGAGCTCGACGCGGAGCTGGACCGGGTCGCCGGGATGCTCGGCGAGCAGCGGGTCACCGTGCGGTTCCCGGGGCGCATCCACGCGAGCCTGGTCGGCTGAGTCCGGCTGAGTCCGGCTGAGTCCGGCCGAGTCCGGCTGGGTCCGGCCGAGCCACGACGAGCGCCGTCGGCCCGGTGGCGCGGCGCCGCGGACGCCCGCCGACTAGGGTCGGGTCATGACCGCCCTCGAGAGCGCGGGTCTGCCCGAGGCCGACGTCTGGACCGACCCGGCGGCCGAGCGGATCCTCACCTCCGCCACAGTCGTGACCGCCGTCCGCACCGTCGGCTCGGTCGTGCTCGCCGGCGTCGCCGCGCGGGAGGGCAGCCTCGCGCTGCTCGTCGCCGCGCTCGCCGTCTACTGGGTCGGTGACATGCTCGACGGCTTCCTCGCCCGCGTGCGCGGCTGCGAGACCCGGATCGGCGCGGTGCTCGACATCCTGTCCGACCGGTTCTGTGCCGCGGCGTTCTACGTGGGCCTGATGTGGCTGCAGCCGGAGCTGGCGGCGCCGGTGCTGGTCTATCTGGCCGAGTTCATGGTGGTGGACTGCTTCTTGTCCCTGGCTTTCCTGGCGTGGGCGGTGCGCAGTCCCAACTATTTCTACGTCGTCGACCGGCCGCTGTGGTTGTGGAACTGGTCGAAGCCTGGCAAGGCGGCCAACTCCGCGCTGTTCGCGGTGCTGCTCCTGGTCACGGGCTGGGTGTGGCTGGGGCTGCTGGTCGCGCTGGCGCTGATGGCGCTGAAGTGCGCCTCGCTGGTCCGGCTGGCTCGCATCGGGCTGCCGGTGCCCGCACGGTAGGCTGAGCGCCATGTCCTTCACGTCCCAGGTCACCACGATCGTTCCCGGCCTCGCCGAGGCGACCCACTCGGAGTCCGCCATCAACCCGTGGTTCGTCGGCATCGGCGTCTTCGTCGTGCTGCTGGCGATGATGGCCGGGCTGCTGGCCTTCGGCGCCGGCCGCGACCACTCCTGAGCCCGGGACCACGATGACGAGCGCCCGTGGGTGAGCGGCCGGCCGTGCCGGGCACGCCCCGTCGGCGCGTCGGGGTGATGGGCGGCACGTTCGACCCCATCCATCACGGGCACCTGGTCGCCGCGAGCGAGGTCCAGGCGTGGTTCGACCTCGACGAGGTGGTCTTCGTGCCGACCGGGCAGCCGTGGCAGAAGAGCGAGCGGCAGGTGTCCCCGGCCGAGGACCGCTACCTGATGACGGTCATCGCGACGGCGTCGAACCCCCGGTTCCGCGTCTCGCGCGTCGACATCGACCGCAGCGGCCCGACGTACACGATCGACACGCTGCGTGACCTGCGCGCGCAGATGCCCGACGCGGAGCTCTACTTCATCACCGGCGCCGACGCGCTCGGCAGCATCTTCACCTGGCGCGACGCCGCGGAGCTCTTCGCGCTGGCACAGTTCGTGGGCTGCACGCGGCCGGGCTACGACGTGGCGCCCTCGATGCTGGTGGACATCCCAGAGGACCGGGTCACCATCGTCGAGATCCCGGCGCTGGCGATCTCCTCCACGGACTGCCGGACGCGTACGGCGGCCGGCGACCCGGTCTGGTACCTCGTGCCGGACGGCGTCGTGCAGTACATCAGCAAGAGCAACCTCTACCGTCCGGTGCCGCACCCCGGCGCTGGGGCGCCCGAGCACCACGCCGACCCGGCCGGGGACCGCGGGGTCCCCGTGCCCGACCACTCCGCAGCCACCCGAGGAAGCCAGTGACCGCGACCGACCACGCCCTCGAGCTCGTCCGCACCGCCGCCCAGGCGGCCTCGGACAAGCTCGCCGAGAACATCATCGCCTTCGACGTCTCCGAGCAGCTGGTCATCACCGACGCGTTCCTGCTCTGCTCGGCCCAGAACGACCGGCAGGTCCGGGCGGTCGTCGACGAGATCGAGGAGCGGCTGCGCGACATCGGCGCCCGACCGGTCCGCCGCGAGGGCGAGCGGGACGGCCGCTGGGTGCTGCTCGACTACACCGACGTCGTCGTGCACGTGCAGCACGAGGAGGAGCGGTCCTTCTACGCCCTGGAGCGGCTGTGGCGGGACTGTCCGCTGATCGACCTCCCGGCGACGGTCACCTCGGGCCGCGGCGAGTGATTCGCGACCTCGACGCGCCCGCGCCCGAAGCGGACGCCGACGTCGCGCCGGGACGCCGGCTCGTGGTGCTCCGGCACGGCCGCACGGCCTGGAACGCCGAGGGTCGCGCGCAGGGGCACGCCGACGTGCCGCTCGACGGGATCGGCCACGCGCAGGCGGCCGCGGCGGCGCCGTACCTCTCCTCCTTGGAGCCGGCGCGGCTGTGGACCTCCGACCTCGCGCGGGCGCGGCAGACCTGTGCCTACCTCGAGGAGTCGACGGGTCTGAGCCCCACCGTCGACGCGCGGCTCCGCGAGTTCGGCGTGGGAGCCCGGCAGGGCCTGACGATCGCGGAGTTCGCCGAGAGGTTCCCCACCGAGCACGCCGCCTGGGCCCGCGGCGACGGCCTCGCCCACCTGCCCGGTGCCGAGGTCACCGACGAGGTCCTCGACCGTGTGCTGCCGGCGCTCACGGACGCACTCGCCGCGCTGGCGCCGGGGGAGACCGGGATCGTCGTCACCCACGGGGCCTGCCTCAAGGTCGGTGTGGTCGGCCTGCTCGGCTGGCCGCAGGACCAGGCCACGAGCCTGCGCGGCATCGACAACTGCGCCTGGGTGACGCTGGAGGAGCTCGCGCACGGGAGCCGGCTGCGGCTGACCGGCTACAACGAGTCGGTGCGTCCCGGCCACGACGCCCCGGCGCGGTTGCCCGACGAGGGGTGAGGACGTGGCGCTCGACACAGCCGCCGGGCCCACCCCGGATTTCGCATCCACCGACGGCGTTGGCTAGTATTCCCGAGTTGCCCGAGAGGGCGGCGGGGCTGTGGCGCAGCTGGTAGCGCACCTCCATGGCATGGAGGGGGTCAGGGGTTCGAGTCCCCTCAGCTCCACACGACGAAGGCCGGTTCCCCAGCGGGGGAACCGGCCTTTGCGCTGTGGTCGATGCTCAGGCGGCACGCAGGCGCGCGTACGCGTGCTGCAGCGTGTCGGAGAGACCGGACACGGCGAAGACAGCGGCCCAGGTGCGAGTGGCCCTGGGCGCCAGCGCCAGCCCGACCACGTAGCCGGTGCTGACCCACTGACCGACGCAGAACGGGCAGGTCAGAAGCTCTCCCACCGTGTGCCGCAGCCCGTGCTCCCCGCGGGCCCGCTCGTTGTGCTCCGAGGCGCCCGCAGGCTCGTCGAACTCGGTGAACGGCGCGCGCACGGGCGAGGTGACCGCGCCCTTCGACAGCAGCCGCGAGAACTTGTGGGTGGCCAGCCCGCCGATCACCAGGTCGGTGACGGCGTAGCTCTGCGGCAGGGCGCGACCGTGCCGCCGGGCCAGGAGGCCGAGCGCCGCGGTGCTCGCCGTGAAGGCGAGCAGGCTGCCCGTGTAGCCGGGCAGGTTCACCTGGTGGTCCGGGTCGTAGCTCTCGCCGACCGAGCTGAGGGGCCTGTGGGGGTGTCGCTGAAGGTGGGACCGGGTCATGGTTTGGGTGGTACCCCGCACATCCCCGGAAAGTCCGGTCCGGGGCGAGGCGAAGGTCACCTGCTCCGACGCGGCACCGGGCGGTCCCGCTCGCCGGGCGGCCTCACTCGACGGGCAGGCTCACCGGACGGGCGGGCTCACTCGACGGGGACGCCGGCAGACTCGAGCGCGTCGTACCCGCCGGCGTTCACCACCTCGACGAAGCCGCGCTCGACCATCTGCTCGATCGCCGTGGCGGCGCGGGAGCCGCTGCGGCAGTAGACGACGAAGCTGTCGCCCACGTCGAGGTCCTCGAGCTGGTCGAAGAAGACGGTGTCCTGGATGTTCAGGTTCAGCGCGCCGCGGACGTGTCCCTGGTCGAACTCCTCGGGAGTGCGTACGTCGATCACGGTGGCGCCGTCGGCGATCAGGTTCCGGGCCTCGGAGGGGGTGACCGTGCGCCCGGCCGCTCCAGTGGTGTCGGCGTCGGCGCCGCAGGCGGCGACGCTGCCCAGCAGCAGCACGGTGAACGCCGCCAGCATCAGTCGGAGCGCGCCCATGGGCACACGGTAGCGGCACCGGGCTTCCGCAGGTCCGACGGGCCGGACAGCAGACGGCGCCCAGGTGAGCCCGCTCACGGTGTGCGCAGGGCAGGCGTATCCCGGACACCTGTCGGGTACCCCGGCTCCCATGACGAGCCCAGCACCCTCGGACGGAGAGCGGCCCACCGACCCGCAGAGCGAGACCGTGAGCGCGCCGGAGAGCGACCGGTCCGCACCCGTACGCACCAAGGCCACCGGGCCGCTGGCCGGTGGCCTGGTCCTGCTGTGGGTCGCCATCGGCGTGGCGCTGGTGGTGGCCGCGGTCGTCGTCCTGGTCTGAGTCACCAGCGGTTTGTCGAGACGCCTGGCATCGGGGTCAGGCGTCGTTTCCCGATGTGAGAACGGGGTGTTGTGGCGTGGACGCGAAGACGGTCGGCGTCGGAGCCGGTGGAGCCGCTGTCGTCGGCGTGGCGTTCGGCATGGCCCGCTACGCCTACGGGCTGACGCTGCCGCAGGTGAGCTCCGACTTCGACCTCTCGGAGCTGCTCCTGGGCCTGATCGCGAGCGGCACCTTCGTCGGCTACCTCGTCGGGCTGGTCTCCGCGCCGCAGCTGACGGCGCGACGGGGACCGCGGGCCCCGACGACGGTGGGCGGCGTGTGTGGCGCCCTGGGAGCTGCGACCGTCGCGCTGGCGCCGTCGCCCTCGATCCTCGCCGTCGGGGCAGTGGTCAGCGGCAGCGCCGCGGGCTGGGTGTGGGCGCCCTACTCCGACATCGTGACCCGGACGGTGCCGCGTCGGCACCAGTCGTCCGTGCTGGCCGTGATCACGACCGGCACCAGCCTGGGGCTGGTCGGGCTGGCGGCGCTGGGCCTGTTCACGACCTTCGTCTCCTGGCGGCTGACCTGGGCGGGCATCGCCCTGTGCGCCGTGGCGGCCGCGCTGGTGAACCTGCGCGCGGTGCCGCGTCTGGAGGCCCGCGGCGGCGGCGACGGGGAACCGTCGCGGAGGCCGCTGTGGCGTCGCTCGATGCTGCCGCCACTCGCCTACGCGGTGCTCTACTTCGCCGCCATCACCGTCTACTTCACCTACGCCAGCGAGGTGGCCCGCAGTGGCGGGCTCGACGAGCCCGCCGCCCCCCTGCAGTTCGCCCTCATCGGCGTCGGTGGACTGGTCGCCGTGCGCACGGGCCGCATGACCCAGGCGCTCGGCGCGCCGGCGGTCGGCGTCGCCAGCGTGTGCGTGGTCAGCTGCGCGCTCGTCCTGCTCGTCCTCGGCAGCTCGTCGATGCCGCTCACCCTGCTGTCCGCGCTGCTGCTCGGGATGGGGTTCATGGTGGGCTCGTCGCTGCTGGCCATCTGGACGGCGCACGTCGTCTCCGACCGGCCCGCTGACGGCTTCACGGCCACGCTCGTGGTCGGCGCGGTCACCTCGATCGCGACGCCGGCGGCGACCGGCGCGCTCGTCCCCGTCCTCGGCCTGCCGGGAGTGCTCGTGGGCGTCGCCGCAGTCGCTGCCGTCGGTGCCATCACGCTCGCCGTCCTACCGGGTCCGCGCGCGGCCATCGCGCAGCGGGTCGATCAGACCTGAGGCCGCACAGCGCGGCGTCAGAAGTCGAACCCTGAAGGACGGGCGCCGGGCATCGTGGCGAGGAGCTCGCGCCCGCGGGCGGCGAACTTGTGCTCGACGAGCACCTCGTAGCGCGTGGCGATGATCTGGCTGACCGAGCTGAAGTCGCGCTGGCCACGCGCCGCGGCGTACCCGACGAGCGCCCAGATCACTCCGAACAGCGCCCCGAAGAGGACGGTGGACAAGATCACCGCGATCGCGGAGCCGTTGCCGCCCCCGCTGGCGAACAGCGAGAAGATCAGGCCGACGAACAGGCCGAGCCACACCCCGGACAGCAGCCCGCCCAGCGCGACGCGCCCGGTGGTGAGCCGTCCGGTGACCCGCTCCACCTGCTTGAGGTCGGTGCCGACGATCATGCAGTTCTCGACCGGGAACTCGTTGTCGGAGAGGAAGTCGACCGCCTTCTGGGCCTGGGAGTACTCCTCGTAGACCCCGAGGGACTGCGGGAAGTTCAGGGTCAGACCGGGGCGGGGGACGCGCATGTTCGCCTGGCTGCTCATGGCGCCATGCTCCCACCGATCCCCAAGAGGAACCTGAGGCGGAAGGCCCGGACGGCTCCCCGGTACGCCGCGGCGTGGCGCCCGGCCAGGTGACCGGTCAGGTGATCGTCATGCCGCCGTCGACGGCGAGGGTCTGGCCGGTCACGTAGCCGCCCGCCGCGCTGGCCAGGAACACCAGCGCCGCGGCCAGCTCGGCACCCTCGCCCTTGCGGCCGGCGGGGATCCTGGACTGCATCGAGTCCAGGTAGCCGGGTGGGTACTGGTCGGTCATCTCGGAGTCGAAGAAGCCCGGCGCGAGCGCGTTGACCCGGATGCCCTTGCGGCCGGTCCACTGCTGGGCGAGGTCGCGGGTCAGCCCGATCAGGGCTGCCTTGGTGCTGGCGTAGGCGGCCTGCGGCAGTCCGGCGGTGGTCAGGCCGAGGACGCTGCTGATGTTGACGATGCTGCTGCCCGGCTCCATGACCCGCGCGCAGGCCTGGGCCATCCAGTAGCACCCGTTGAGGTTGACCTCGACCACCCGGCGGAACTCCTCCGGTGTCTCGCGGGTGGCCGGGACCGCCGTACCGATGCCGGCGTTGTTCACCAGCACGTCGACGCGCCCCAGCTCCCGCACCGCGGTGTCGACCAGTCGCGCGCAGTCCTCCGGGTCCGCCACGTCGGTGCGGACCGCGACCGCCCTGCGGCCGGTGCCCTCGACGAGCCGGCGGGTGTCCTCGAGACGGTCGACGCGGCGGGCCCCGAGCACGACGTCGGCGCCGGCCTCGGCGAGTGCCTGGGCGAACGCCACCCCGAGCCCCGAGGAGGCGCCGGTGACGATGGCCACCTTGCCGTCGAGGCGGAACAGGTCGAGCACCGTCATCGGGTGGCCTCCGCGCTCCGGCGGGCCTTCCAGGCGCTCGCCACCATGTCGTCGACGTCGTGGCGCATCCGCCAGTCCAGGTCACGCTCGGCGAGCGCTCCGGAGGCGACGATGCGGTCCGGGTCGCCGGGTCGCCGGGGCCGCACCTCCGGAGTGAAGTCGATGCCGGTCACCCGGCCCATGGCGTCCATGACCTGGCGGACCGAGAGCCCCTCGCCGCTGCCGAGGTTGTAGACCGGCTCGAGATCGCGGCCCTCGACCAGCGCCCGCCCGGCCGCCACGTGGGACAGCGCGAGGTCGGCCACGTGCACGTAGTCGCGCACGCAGGTGCCGTCGGGGGTGTCGTAGTCGTCACCGTTGATGCGGGGGGTCCGTCCCTCGAGCAGAGCCTCGATCACCAGCGGGAAGAGGTTGTGCGGGCTGGTGTCGTAGATGTCGTCGGAGCCGGACCCGACGACGTTGAAGTAGCGCAGCGAGGTGTGCCGCAGCCCGGTGGCGGCCCCCTGGTCGCGCAGCAGCCACTCGCCGACCAGCTTGCTCTCGCCGTACGGCGACTCGGGCCGGGTGGGGCTCGACTCGGTGACCAGCGCGTCCTCGGGGGTGCCGAAGGTGGCAGCGCTGGAGGAGTAGACGATCGAGCCGACCCCGGCCTGCTCCATCGCCTGGAGCAGGTGCACGGTGCCGGTGACGTTCTGCTCGTAGGTGTGCACGGGACGCTCGACCGAGACCCCGGCGTACTTGAAGCCGGCCAGGTGCACGACTCCGACGACGTCGTGGGCTCGCATCGCCTCGGCGACCGTCTCGGTGTCGAGGATGCTGGCCTCGACGAACGGAACCTCCTCAGGGACGAAGCGGCGGTGGCCGCTGGACAGGTCGTCGACGACGACGCAGTCGAGACCCTCCGCGCGAAACGCCTGCACCACATGGGCTCCGATGTAGCCCGCTCCGCCGGTCACCAACCACGTCACCGCAACGCTCCTCCCTGTTCGGGCGCGGTGTGTCGCACCGCTCCCGGCATGTCCTGGTTTCGCGCCGACCCTAGCCTGAGGTGTCTGCACCGGTCCTGTGCGGTGATGCATGAGTCGGCCTCGACAGGGAATGACGGGACCCACGGGCCCGCATCCGGGTCGGGCCTGGACGGAGGAGAGCTCGCATGATCCTTGCGGCAGACACCCAGCTGCGACTCGACGCCGGCTGGGTCGACTACGGGCTGATCGCCCTCTACTTCCTGTTCGTCCTGGGCATCGGCGTGATGGCCCGCCGGTCCGTCTCGAGCAGCATCGACTTCTTCCTCTCCGGACGGTCGCTGCCGGCCTGGGTCACCGGGCTCGCCTTCATCTCGGCGAACCTGGGCGCGGTGGAGATCATCGGCATGTCGGCCAACGGCGCAAGCTTCGGCATCCCCACCGTTCACTACTTCTGGATCGGCGCCGTGCCGGCCATGCTGTTCCTCGGCGTGGTGATGATGCCCTTCTACTACGGCTCGAAGGTCCGCTCGGTGCCGGAGTTCATGAACCGGCGCTTCGGCTCGGCTGCGCACCTGGTCAACGCGATCAGCTTCGCGGTGGCGCAGCTGCTGATCGCCGGCATCAACCTCTACCTGCTGGCGAAGATCGTCAACGTCCTGCTGGGCTGGCCGCTGTGGGTCTCGCTGATCATCGCTGCGGCGATCGTGCTGACCTACACCGCGCTGGGCGGGCTCTCCGCGGCGATCTACAACGAGGTGCTGCAGTTCTTCGTGATCGTGGCGGCTCTGCTGCCGCTGACGCTGGTTGGGCTGCACAAGGTCGGGGGGTGGAGCGGGCTGAAGGAGAAGGTGACGGCCTCACCCGGCGGGGGAGACCAGCTGTCGTCGTGGTCGGGGACCGCGATGACCGGCATCGAGAACCCCGTCCTGTCCGTGATCGGCATCGTGTTCGGACTGGGCTTCGTGCTGTCCTTCGGCTACTGGACCACCAACTTCGTCGAGGTGCAGCGGGCGATGGCCTCCAGCTCGATCTCGGCCGCCCAGCGCGCGCCCATCATCGGCGCGTTCCCCAAGATGTTCATCCCGTTCATCGTGATCTTCCCGGGCATGATCGCCGCGGTGCTGGTCAACGAGATCGCCCAGCCCAAGGCGAACGGCGGGAGCCCCGACTACAACAACGCCCTGCTCTACCTCATGCGTGACCTGCTGCCCAACGGCATGCTCGGCGTGGCGATCGCCGGGCTCCTGGCGTCGTTCATGGCGGGGATGGCGGCCAACATCTCGGCCTTCAACACGGTCTTCTCCTACGACCTGTGGCAGGACTACGTGGTGAAGGACAAGCCCGACGACTACTACACGCGGGTGGGGCGGCTGGCGACCGTCGCGGCGACGGTGATCGCGATCGGGACCGCCACCTTCGCGGCGTCGTACGAGAACATCATGAACTACCTGCAGACCCTGTTCGGCTTCTTCAACGCGCCGCTGTTCGCCACGTTCATCCTCGGGATGTTCTGGAAGCGGATGACACCGACGGCCGGCTGGACCGGCCTGGTCTCGGGAACCCTGGCCGCGGTGCTCGTCGGCGTGCTGAGCGAGGACGCTCTGGGCGCCCTGTCGATCGGCGTGCTGCCGCTGAGCGGCCAGGGTGCGAGCTTCGTGGCCGCGGGCGCCGCCTTCGCGGTCGACCTGGCGGTCAGCTACGTCGTATCGCTGGGGACCCGCCCGAAGCCGGAGTCGGAGCTGCGCGGCCTGGTCTACTCGCTGACCCCGCGCAGCGACTTCCACGAGGAGGACCAGGGCGTGCTCTCGTGGTACCAGAAGCCGACCCAGCTGGCCGCGGTCGGACTCGTGATCGTCATCGTCCTCAACATCCTGTTCTGGTAAGGAGCCCGGCATGAGCGAGCGAGACACCCGGACCGCGACGCGCAGCACGCAGTCGCCGTCCAAGGAGCAAGGGCACAAGGCGGGCGCCTTCGACATCCGCACCTTCATCGCGTTGCTGATCGGCATCTACGGGGTGGTGCTGGTCGTGGTCGGCGTCATCGACACCAGCGATGCCGACCTGGCGAAGGCGGACGGGCTCAACGTCAACCTGTGGGCGGGGATCGGCATGATGGTCGTCTCGGCGATCTTCCTGCTCTGGGCCCGGATGCGCCCGCTCGTCGTCCCCGAGGAGACCGAGCCGGCGCAGGAGGACGCCTCCGCGCACTGACCCGACCGCGCGCCGGCGGCGGAGCCCGTCCGGGGGACCGGCTCGTCCGTTCGGTCAGTTCGGTTGAAAACCGGACAAAAGGCGGCGTACTGCCTGACACTTGACAGACCGCGACACCAGACGCGGTCATGTCACGACGCCAGTGGGGGGACCACGGTGGGGGTAGGAACGCATGACGCCATGCCGCCGGCTGCCGCTTTGTTGCGGCGGCCGGCCACGATGCTGCGCAACGAGGTGCTGTCGGCACTGCACGAGGCGGGGTTCGCCGACATCCTCCCCGCCCACCTGGGGGTGTTCCAGTACCCGGGGCCGGACGGGATGCGGCCGGGCCTGCTCGCGCGGCGCAACGCCTCGTCCAAGCAGGCCATGAACCACCTGCTGCACCAGCTCGAGCGCGGCGGCTACCTGGTGCGCGAGCAGCAGGCCAAGGACCGCCGACTGCGGCTGGTGCGGCTGACCGGGCGAGGGTGGGCGGCCTTCGACGTCATCACCAACGTGGTGGAGCAGGTCGACAAGAGGTGGGCCGAGCTGACGGAAGCCGACTACCCGGCGTTCCGCCGCGCACTGCTCCGGATCGAGGCGTCGCTCGACCCGCAGACCGGCCGGGCGTGAGCGGGGCGGCACCTTCCACGCTGCGCACCCGTCCCACCGGAAGGCGGATGCCCGCGACGGGCGCCGTGCGGTAGCCTGGGGCCATGCGGAAGTGCCTCCTGCTTAGCAGGCCGCATTGACCCAGCCCGGCTGACGGGCTCGGCGTCGATGCGGCTACCCCTCGTGCCCGAGGGGTTTTTTTGTGCCCCGCCACGGGCGGCGCGCGGAGGGCCCCGTCACCACCGTTGTCCAGGAAGACGAGACGAGATGACCGAGCAGCAGGACGCCACCACCTATGACGTCGAGGCAGCGCAGAAGAAGTGGCGTGCGGTCTGGGAGGACCTGAACCCCTTCCAGGCCACCGACGACGGCTCGCGCGAGCGTCGGTACGCGCTGACCATGTTTCCCTACCCGAGCGGCGACCTGCACATGGGGCACGCGGAGGTCTTCGCCCTGCACGACGTGATCGCCCGCTACTGGTGGCAGCGCGGGTACGACGTGCTGAACCCGATCGGCTGGGACTCCTTCGGGCTGCCGGCCGAGAACGCCGCGATCAAGCGCGACGAGCACCCGGCGACCTACACCTACGCCAACATCGACACCCAGGCCGAGTCGATCCGTCGCTACGGGCTCTCCTTCGACTGGTCACGGCGGCTGCACACCTCCGACCCCGAGTACTACCGCTGGACCCAGTGGCTGTTCCTGCGCTTCCGCGAGCGCGGCCTGGCCTACCGGAAGTCCTCCCCGGTCAACTGGTGCCCCAACGACCAGACGGTGCTGGCCAACGAGCAGGTCGTGCAAGGCATGTGCGAGCGCTGCGGTGCCGAGGTGACCAAGCGTGAGCTGACGCAGTGGTACTTCAAGGTGACCGACTACGCCCAGCGGCTGCTGGACGACATGGAGGGGCTGAGGGACACCTGGCCCGAGCGGGTGCTGGCCATGCAGCGCAACTGGATCGGCCGCTCCGAGGGTGCCTACGTCGACTTCGACGTCGAGGACCCCGCGGGCGGGACCGACCGGACCGTCACGGTGTTCACCACCCGGCCCGACACGCTGTACGGCGCGACGTTCTTCGTGGTGGCCGCCGACGCGACGCTGGCCGACGAGCTGTGCGCCCCCGAGCAGCGGGAGGCCTTCGAGGCCTACCGCGACCAGGTGCGCAAGGAGAGTGACATCGAGCGCCTTTCCACGGACCGGCCCAAGACCGGTGTCTTCCTGGGCCGGCACGCGGTCAACCCGGTCAACGGTGAGCGGATCCCGGTCTGGGCGGCCGACTACGTGCTGGCCGACTACGGCACCGGCGCGGTGATGGCCGTGCCGGCCCACGACCAGCGCGACCTGGACTTCGCGAAGGCCTTCGAGCTGCCGGTGCGCACCGTGGTCGACACCGGCGAGCCCGACCCGGAGGAGACGTTCGTCGCGACCACCGGTGACGGTGCCTACGTCAGCTCCGGTGACCTGGACGGCATGACCGACAAGGCGAGCGGCATCAAGCGGATCGTGGAGAGGCTGGAGGGTGAGCGCCGTGGTCGCGGTGCGGTCAACTTCCGGCTGCGCGACTGGCTGCTGTCCCGGCAGCGGTTCTGGGGCTGCCCGATCCCGATCGTGCACTGCGCCGACTGCGGCGAGGTGCCGGTCCCCGACGACCAGCTGCCCGTCGTGCTGCCCGACCTGCGAGGTGCCGACCTCAAGCCCAGGGGCACCTCGCCGCTGGCCGCGGCGCAGGAGTGGGTGAACGTGGAGTGCCCCGCGTGCGGCGGCCCGGCGAAGCGCGACAGCGACACGATGGACACCTTCGTGGACTCGTCGTGGTACTTCCTGCGCTACTGCTCGCCGCAGTACACCGAGGGGCCGTTCGACCCCGAGGCGGTGCGGCGGTGGATGCCGGCCGAGCAGTACGTCGGCGGGGTCGAGCACGCGATCCTGCACCTGCTCTACAGCCGGTTCTTCACCAAGGTCCTGCACGACATGGGGATGGTCGACTTCGCGGAGCCGTTCCTGGCGCTGATGAACCAGGGGCAGGTCATCAACCAGGGCAAGGCGATGAGCAAGTCGCTGGGCAACGGCGTGGACCTGGGCGACATGATCGACCAGTACGGCGTCGACGCCGTCCGCCTGACGCTGGTGTTCGCCGGCCCCCCGGAGGACGACATCGACTGGGCCGACATGTCCCCGTCGGGGTCGCTGAAGTTCCTGCAGCGCGCCTGGCGGCTGAGCGGGGACGTCACCTCGCCGGTCGGCACCCCGGCCGAGGGCGGTGACGTGGCGCTGCGCAAGGCCACCCACCGCACGGTGCACGAGGCGGCGCAGCTGGTCGACGGCCACCGCTTCAACGTCCTGGTGGCGCGGATCATGGAGCTGGTGAACAGCACCCGCAAGGCGATCGACTCCGGCTGCGGCCCGGCCGACCCGGCCGTGCGGGAGGCCACCGAGGCGGTGGCGGTGCTGGTGTCACTGGTGGCCCCGTACACCGCCGAGGAGATGTGGGCGCGGCTGGGTCACCAGCCGACGGTCGCGCGCGCCGGTTGGCCGACCGTCGACGAGACGCTGCTGGTCGAGGACTCGGTCACCGCCGTGGTGCAGGTCCAGGGCAAGGTCCGGGCCCGGCTGGAGGTCAGCCCCCAGGTCAGCGAGGCAGACCTGGAGAGCGCCGCGATGGCCGACCCGGCGGTGCAGCGCGCCCTCGAGGGCAAGACCGTGCGCAAGGTCATCGTCCGCGCGCCGAAGCTGGTCAACGTCGTCGCCGGCTGAGGCCTGCCCAAGACCGGGTGCAAGACGACCGACGCTCCCCGCGGGCAGCAGCCCGGGGGGAGCGTCGGTGTCTCGCCTGGAGACGGCGGTAGGCGAGGGGCCAAGCGTCAGAGAGACGCCAGGGCCTCCTCGATGGGCGTGTCGCCCTCCACCACCTCGAAGGTCTTCCGCGCGGTGTCCGGGGTGTGCAGCACCGCGAGCAGGGTGGCGGCCACGTCGGCGCGCGGGATGTCCCCGCGGTCCACGGAGCCGGCGCTCACCTTGCCGGTCCCGGTCATGTCGGTGAGCCGGCCGGGGCGGACGACGGTCCAGTCGAGGTCGCGGGACCGGAGGTCGTCGTCGGCGGCCTTCTTGGCCCGCAGATAGATCTGGAACGCGTCGTCGCTGTCCGGGTCGGCTTGATCGGTCCCCATCGAGGACACGATCACGTAGCGCCGTACCCCGGCCTGCTCGGCCGCGTCGGCCAGCTGCACTGCCGCTCCCTTGTCGACGGTCTCCTTGCGCTCGGCTCCGCTGCTCGGCCCGCCTCCGGCGGCGAAGACGACGGCGTCGGCCCCGCGCACCACCTCGGCGAGGGCGTTCACGTCCGACTGCTCCAGGTCCAGCACGACCGCCTCGGCGCCCGTCTGCTCCACCTCTGCCACGTGGTCGGGGTTGCGCACGATGCCGACCGCCTGGTCGCCGTTGTCACTGAGCTGCCTCTCCAGCAGCATGGCGATCTGGCCGTGTCCTCCTGCGATGACGACGCGCATGCGTCTCCTCTTCCTCGTCGTATTGCTGGGCGGTCTCCAGCCTTCCCGCCGAGCGCGGGCGGTAACCGGCCGGACCGCGGGCGACCACGGGTCGGACCGCGGGCGATCACTGGCCGGACCGGGAGGCGACCGCCGGTCGGGCTTCGCGCAGGTGACCGGTGGGTAACGTTCGGCACATGCCAGCCACGCCTCCGTGCCGGGTCGCGATCGTCACCGACTCGACCGCCATGGTGCCGGCCGACGTCGCGCGCGAGCGCGGCATCGCGGTGGTGCCGCTGCAAGTGGTGATCGGTGCCCGCTCCTACGACGAGGGCAGTGATGAGGCGACCCCCGAGACCATCGCGGCGGCCCTGCGGGAGTGGACGCCGGTGAGCACCTCGCGGCCGAGCCCGGGGGTGTTCGTGGAGGCGTACCGGGACGCAGCGGCGGCCGGCGCCGAGCAGGTCGTCTCGATCCACCTCTCCGGCGAGGTCAGCGGCACCTTCGAGTCGGCGCAGCTCGCCGCCCGCGAGTCGCCGGTGCCGGTGCTGACCGTCGACACGCGCCAGCTCGGCTTCGCGACCGGCTACGCCGTGCTCGCCGCCGCCGACGTGCTCGCCGAAGGGGGCACCGCCGAGGCAGCCGCGGCGGCCGCCCGTGAGCGGGCGGAGGGGACCACGTCGCTGTTCTACGTCGACACCCTCGAGTACCTGCGCCGCGGCGGGCGCATCGGCACCGCGGCCGCGCTGCTCGGTTCGGCGCTGGCGGTCAAGCCGCTGCTCGGCGTCGTCGAGGGCCGGATCGCCATGCGCGAGAAGGTCCGCACGTCCGGCCGCGCGCTGGGTCGGCTCGAGGAGCTGGCCGTCGAGGCGGCCGGGGACCGCGAGGTCGCGGTGGCGGTCGCGCATCTGTCCGCCGCCGACCGGGCACAGACGCTGGCCGAGCGGCTCTCCACCAGGCTCGAGGGCAACCTCGCCGGACGCGCGGTGGTGCTGGGCGAGGTCGGTGCCGTGATCGGCGCACACGTCGGGCCGGGCATGGTGGCGGTGGTCGTCGCGCCCTGCTGAGCGCCCTGCTGGCCGGTCCGCGTCCCCAGGTGGCGTGGGCCCGTCGTTGTCCACAGCCGCGCCGGCAAGCGCTCCCGGCGGGGACCGGTCCTCCCTAGCGTGATCGCATGCGCTCACGGAGAACAGCCGACGAACACGTCGCCGAGGTGGCACGGCGGCGGCTCGAGCTGTTGAGCGCCGAGCTCGCCGCGATCCGTCCGGACCCTGTCGAACCCCCGTCGCCCCCGGGGCCGGACGGGTCCGGCGAGCCACTCCCGGCACCACCGGTCCGCCCCGGTGCTGCTCCGGCGGGTCGTCATGCCCGGCGGCCGGTCGGCCTGCGACGCGCGGCCGGCGCCTGGGTGCTGGACCGGCTGCCCGGCACGCTGCAGGGTCGCGTGCACCTCGGTGCCGGCCACGTCGCCGCGCTGGTGGCGCTGGTCGCGGCCGCCCTCGGGGTCTCGGCCTGGTGGGCGGTGCGCGCCGCCGACCCGGGGGAGCTGGTCGTGTCCCGCACCGCGGCGGCCCCGGACGGTGCGTCCCCACTGGTCGCCGCGTCCGTGCCGCCGGGCGCGGGCGCGGCAGCTGCTGCGCCGGCTGCGTCGCCGTCCACGGGTGGCATGGGCCCGACGACCGACGGTCCGGCCGCACAGGTCGTGGTCGACGTGGCGGGCAAGGTGCGACGTCCGGGGATCGCACGGCTCCCTGCGGGGGCACGCGTGGTGGATGCGCTCGAGGCGGCCGGAGGGCCCCGTCGCGGGGTGCGGCTCTCGACGGTCAACCTCGCCCGGCTCCTCGTCGACGGCGAGCAGATCCTGGTCGGCCTGCCGGCCGTCCCGGGGGTGGCGGCGTCGGCCGCCGCGGCACCGGGCGGGGGAGCCGTTGCCGGTGCCGGTAGTGCCCCGCCGCCGCTGGTCAACCTGAATACCGCGGACCAGGCCGAGCTCGAGACGCTGCCCGGGGTGGGGCCGGTGAGGGCGCAGGCGATCCTGCAGTGGCGCGCCGAGCACGGTGCCTTCGGCGCGGTCGAGGAGATGCTCGACATCTCCGGCATCGGCGAGGCGACCCTGGCCGAGCTCGCGCCGCTCGTCACCCTGTGAGTCGTGGCGAGCGGGCCGGGGAGCGAGCGCGCGACGTCCCGGACCTGCGCGTCCTGGTGCTGGGCCTGTCGGCGTGGGCCGGGTGCCTGTTGGTGCTGCTGGGATCGGCCGCGATGGCCGGGACCTGCCTCGCCGGCCTGGTCGGTGCGTACGCGACCGCGGAGGCGCTGCGCCGGCGCCGCCGGCGCCCACCGGACAGCAGAACGGCGCCTGCGCCGACGGCGCAGCCGGGCCCTGCGCGCTGGCTGGTCGTCGGGTGTCTGGTGTCCTGCTGCGCCGGCGCCGCCGTCTCCGGGCTCCGGGTGGAGCAGCACCGCGCCACCGCGGTGGCCCGGCTGGCCCAGGCGCAGGCCGCGGTCACGCTGACGGCCCGCGTCGCCTCCGACCCCGTGCGCCGGGAGGGCCGGTTCGCGCCGTACGTGCTGGTGCGGCTCTCGGTGCGCCGGGTCGAGGGGCTCGGCAGGACCTTCCGCACCGACGTCCCGGTGCTGGCGGTGGCCGGTCCGGAGTGGGCAGACGTGCGGCTCGGCGACACGATCGAGACCGCCGGGCGGCTCGGCGCCGCCCGGGACGCCGACCTGGCGGCGGTGCTGACGCCGCGTCGTGCTCCCACCGTCGTGCAGCGGCAGGGGAGTCTCCTCTCCGGCGCCGACCGGGTCCGGCACGGGATCCGGGAGGCGGTGGCCCGCGGCAGCCCGGATGCGGCGGCCCTGGTGCCGGCCCTCGTGGTCGGGGACGACCGCGGCATGTCCCCGGAGCTGGTGGCGGACTTCCGGACCACGGGCCTGACCCACCTGGCCGCGGTGTCGGGCACGAACCTGACCCTCGTCGTGGGCTTCCTGCTCCTTCTCGCGCGGTGGGCCGGGGTCAGGGGACGCGGGATGGTGGTGGTCGGGGCCCTGGGCGTGGTCGGTTTCGTGCTGCTGGCCAGGACCGAGCCGAGCGTGCTGCGGGCCGCCGCGATGGGCACCGTCGGGCTGATCGCGATGGGCGGCCACGGCCGCCGCCAAGGAGGCCGCGCACTCGGCGTCGCACTGCTCGTCCTGCTGCTCGTGGACCCGTGGCTGGCGGCGTCCTGGGGGTTCGCGCTGTCCGCCCAGGCGACGGCCGGGATCCTGTTCCTCGGCCCGGTGCTGCGCGATGCGCTGATGGGCTGGGCGCCCCGGTGGGTGGCCGAGGCGGTGGCGGTGCCGTTCGCCGCCCAGCTCGCGTGCACGCCCGCCGTGGCGGCACTGTCCGGACAGGTCAGCCTGGTCGCCGTCGTGGCGAACATGCTGGTGGCAGCCGCGGTGGGGCCGGCCACGGTGCTCGGCCTCACCGGTGGGCTGCTGATGCCGTGGCTGCCGGTGCTCGGGGTGCTGGTCGGCACCGCGGCCGCGGGGTGCGGCTGGTGGATCATCGCGGTCGCCACCCAGCTCGCCCGGCTGCCTGCGGCGGCGGTGGGGTGGGGCACCGGACCGGCGGCGCTCGTGGCGCTGACGGCGCTGTGCCTGGTCCTGGCGGCGTGCTCGCCGTGGGTCCTGGGACGGCGCGGGCCCGCGGTCCTGGCGGCGGCAGTGTCGGTGCTGGTCGTGCTGGTCCCGCTGCCGCACCCCGGCTGGCCGCCGCGCGGATGGGTGCTGGTGGCCTGCGACGTGGGGCAGGGCGACGGTCTGGTGCTCAACGCCGGAGCCGGCCGCGCGGTGGTCGTCGACGCCGGGCCGGAGCCGCCCGCCATCGACCGGTGCCTCTCGCGCCTGGAGGTGCGCAGCGTGCCTCTGGTGGTGCTGACCCACTTCCACGCCGACCACGTCGGCGGGGTGCCCGGAGTGCTCGACGGGCGGCCGGTCGGGGAGATCGTGGTCAGCGGTCTGGACGAACCGGCCGCGGGAGCCGAGCAGGTCCGGCGGTGGGCGGCGGCCGCGGACATCCCGGTCCGCCGGGCCGGCTACGGCGAGGTCGGCCGGCTCGGCCCGCTCCGCTGGCAGGTGGTGGGGCCGGCGCAGCTGCCCGGCCCGGGCGACGAGGGCTCGCCCCCGAACAACGCCAGCGTCGTGCTGCTCGTCGAGACCCGGGGCGTGCGGCTGCTGGCCAGCGGCGACGTCGAGCCGCCGGCGCAGGAGATGCTGCACGACGCCGTACCGGGGTTGCGGGCCGACGTGCTCAAGGTGCCGCACCACGGCTCGGCCCACCAGGACGCCGAGCTGATCGGCTCGCTCGGGGCGGCACTGGCGGTGATCTCGGTCGGCGAGGGCAACGACTACGGGCACCCGGCTGCGAGCACGCTCCGCCTGCTCGAGGACGCCGGGATGACGGTCCGCCGCACCGACCTCGACGGGGACGTGGCCGTGCGCGTGGTGGACGGGCGGCTCCGGGTCAGCGTGAGCGGTCTGCGGCGCCCCGCCGACTAGCCGATCGGGGTGTCCTCGTTGATCAGCCACCCTCCGTTGCCGTCGGGCACGAGGTCGAGCCGCTGGCGCTCGACCGACACCTCGCCGTTGTCGAAGACGTAGCGCAAGGTCACCTCCACGTCGTCGCTACCGGCGACAGGCGTGATGTCGCTGGGGGTGGCGCTGTCCAGCGAGCCCCAGAACCGCTCGTAGGAGCCCTTGCCCTGCGCCTGCAGGTCCGGCCCGAGCATCTGCCACCCCGCGTCGGTGTCGTCGGGCGCCGTCGCGTAGTAGGTCTGCACGAACGACACCGGGTCCCCTGCCCCGGCCGGTGCCGGTGGGGTCGGCTTCGCCGTGGTCTCGGGCGCTGCCGGCGAGGTCTCCGCCTCCGGCGAGGACGGCTTCGGCTCGGGCGAGGAGGAGGGCTCGGGGGCCGGCGAGGAGGGCTCGGGCTTCCGCGAGGACGGCTCGGGCTTCGGTGACGGCGAGCGCTCGGGATGCGATGCGGACGACGACGCAGCGGTGGCCTGGTCGGCTGCGGTCGCCTCCTCGTTGCCCTGGTCCATCGCCACGTAGGCCGCGAGCCCACCCAGGAGCAGCAGCAGGGCGAGGGCGGCGAGCGCCACGGCTCCCGGGCGGCGCCGGCGCGGCGGCGGCGGGCCCGTCGGGTCTCCGGAGCCCGCCGGGTCGCCGGGCCGTCCGGATGCGCCGGCCGCGCCCATGGGGGTGGGGCCGGTGTCCGGCTCGGTGGTGGCCGCGCCGCCGCCGGCGGCTCCCGCCGCCGCGGCGACCGCCGGGAACGCCGCGGTGGCCTCGCGGGTGCCCGGCTGCTGCTCGTCGACCAGCCGGTGCAGCCGGTGCGCCACGTCGACCATCGACCACCGCGTCGCGGGGTCGCGGTCCAGCATGCGCAGCAGCACCGGCTCCAGCACGCCGGCGTGCGCCGGTCGCGGCGGCGACGTCTGGCTGACCTCGTGCAGGCTGGCCATCGGGTTGGACCGCGGCTCGTACGGCGGACGGCCCTCGACGGCGGCGTACAGCGAGGCGCCGAGCGCCCACACGTCCGAGGCCGGCTCCGGGTCGGCCCCCGTGGCCAGCTCCGGGGAGAAGTAGTTGGGCGTGCCGGTGAACAGCCCCGACTGGGTCAGGGCGGGGTCCGCGGCGTTCCGGGCGATACCGAAGTCGCCGATCTTCGTCACCCCGTCCTCGCGCACGAAGATGTTGCCCGGCTTGACGTCGCGGTGGGTGGTGCCGGCCGCGTGCGCCGCGGCGAGACCGTCGGCCACCTGCGCGCCGATGGCGGCCACCCGGACCGGGTCGAGCCGGCCCTCGTCGCGGATCAGCTCCGAGAGGGTGCGCGAGGGGACGTGCTCCATGACCATCCACACCGCTCCGGCGTCCTCGACCACGTCGAAGACCGTGACCACGTTGCGGTGGCCGAGCGCGGCCGACGAGCGTGCCTCGCGCAGCGCCCGCGCCGAGTCCGGCACCGACTCCCCGGGCAGCAGCCCCACCTGCTTGACCGCCACCTCGCGGTTGAGGGTCTCGTCACGGCACAGCCACACAGTGCCCATGCCGCCCTTGCCGATGGCCCGCACGACGCGGTACCGGCCGCCGATCAGCTCGGGCTGCATGCGTCTCCTCTCCGAAGTGCCGTGGCGCTGTGGACATACCCGGGCGGGGCGTACCCATCTCGCGGCGTCGCTACGCGTCGTCTGGCGCCGCCGGGTCGCTCGGACGTCGGCGCCGTGTGGCAGGCTGAGCGCACCATGGCGACCCCGACCGCGAACGACGTCCTCGGGCACGTGACCCTCGTGACCGGCCCCGAGGAGCTGCTCAACCAGCGGGCCGTGTCGGCCGCTGTCAGCGCGGTCCGCCGCACCGAGCCCGAGTGCGAGGTCAGCGAGACCAACGCCGACCAGCTCACCATGGCGGCGCTGGCCGACCTCGCCGCCCCCTCGCTGTTCTCCTCGATCCGCTGCGTGGTCGTGCGCGGCCTGGAGAACCTGCCGGAGGAGTCCCACGCCGGCATCGTGGAGTACGCCGAGGCGCCCTCGGACGAGGTGGCGCTGGTGCTGGTGCACGGCGGCGGGCAGAAGGGCACCGGCCTGCTCAACAAGCTCCGCAAGCTGCCGCGGACGGTCACGGAGGTGAAGTCGACCTCGCTGAAGCCCTCGGAGTTCGTGCGGTTCGTCAGTGCGGAGGTGCGCGGCCACGGCGGCCGGATCGACGACGCGGCCGCGACGCTGCTGGTGCAGGCGGTCGGGCAGGACCTGCGCGCCCTCGCCGGTGCGGCGCACCAGCTGACCAGCGACTTCCCCGGCACCACGCTGAGCGAGGACGTCGTGAAGCGGTACTTCGGCGGCCGCGCCGAGGTCAAGTCGTTCGCGGTCGCCGACGCCGCGCTCTACGGGCGCACCGCCGTGGCCCTGGAGGAGCTGCGGTGGGCGCTCGACTCGGGCACCCCGACGGTGCTGCTTCCCAGCGCCTTCGCCGGCGGGCTGCGCGGTCTGGCGCGGCTGATGTCGGCGCCGCGAGGGCTGCGCGACGCCGACCTGGCCCGGGAGGCCGGAGTGCCGCCGTGGAAGCTGCGCGTGCTCCGCGAGCAGCTGCGCGGCTGGGACGACGCGGGGCTCGCCCGGGCCATCTCCGCGGTCGCCCAGGCCGACGCAGACGTCAAGGGCGCCGCCAGCGACGCGGCCTACGCCCTGGAGCGGATGGTGCTGCGGGTCACCGAGGCGCGCGTCCAGCGCTGAGCGGCGACGGCGGCGGCTGCGGACCCCGCGGCACCGCGACCTCTGGCCGACGGCGTCTTACCGTCGCGCGCCGGGCACAGCAGAAGGCGCCGCGCCCCAGGGGGAGCGGCGCCTTCGTGGATGCTCGGGTCAGAGCGAGGCGATCTTCTTGCCGATGGCCGACTTCTTGTTCGCGGCCTGGTTCTTGTGGATGACGCCCTTGGACGCGGCCTTGTCGAGCTGGCGCGAGGCGGCGGCGCCGAACGTCGCGGCCTGGTCCTTGTCGCCGGCGTCGGCGGCTTCACGGAACTTGCGCACGGCCGTCTTCAGCGCCGACTTCACGGACTTGTTGCGCTCGTGCGCAGCCTCGTTCTGTCGGTTGCGCTTGATCTGGGACTTGATGTTCGCCACGTGGCAAGCCTCTGCTGTTCAAACGGGAGTGGTGGTCGGGTGCGGCCGCACCGAGGGGTGGGCACGCGAGGGTCCACGCTACCAGTGGGCCGCCGACCCGCCCAAATCGATGCCGCGGACCGGCTCCCCGACCCGCCTCCGGGCCCCCTCGAGGAACCGTGTGGACTCCCGGCGGTGCTCCTCGCCCAGCGCGGCCAGGGCAGGGCTGTCGGCGATCGAGTCGTCGAAGAACGGCTCCTCGACGCGCTCCAGGCGGGAGAGCAGCGGGTCGGCCCAGGCCGGACCCCGCGAGGCCGCGCCCCAGCCGACGAACACCAGCGTGCCGTCGCAGCGGCGGATCAGGTCGACGTACTCCGCCCAGCGAAGCACGACCTGGCGCGTGTCCATCAGGTCAGCCCCGGGTCGGGCCGGTGGCGGTGTTCCCACGCGCTCGCGCACCGCGCCCACCAGCGCGTCGGTCGCGGCCAGCAGGGTCCGCATCTGCGCGTCGTCGGTGAGGTCCGGGTGCGCCCCTGGTACGTCGTCGAGCAGGAGCGCCACCCAGCCGTCGGTCTCGTCGAGCACGTCGACCAGCCCCGCCCACAGCGGGTGGTGGCCGAGGAGGCCCAGCGCGTAGGCCTCGCGGCGGAACAGCGTCGGCGTGTCCGGGTTGAGCTCGGGACCGACCGCTTTGACGAAGAGCCGGCGGCCGTCGGCGAGGCCGAGCCGGGTCGCGCACCCCGTGACATCCCGCCGCTCTGCTCGGCGGTGGCGACCACGGGTGCGCCGGCGCTCGACTCGACCCACGCCCGGACCCGGTCGGGGACGTCGGCGAAGCCGATCCTGGACCCGACGGCACGCGGGCCGGGGTGCCGGGCGGTCA
>CAWIFK010000008.1:0-75045 GCA_963835385.1 uncultured Actinomycetota bacterium | reverse complement strand
CGACCAGCCCCGCCGAGCGGCGAGCCAGGCCCAGGTGGTCTCGGCGTACCACCCCTGGTGCACCCGCAGGTAGGGCGAGGAGTTCGGCACCGGCTGCTCGCGGGCCTTCAGGAAGTAGCCGCACAGCAGCGCCAGCAGCACGTCGACGTGCTCGGGGTCGACGTCGCGGGTCAGACGACGGCTGGCGAGCACGGAGTCGGCGTCGAGCCCGTCGCCGAAGACCGAGATCAGCAGCATCACGCTGTCGGCCCACGCCGGCCCGAGCACCGGCCAGTTCCAGTCGCAGAGCACGGCGCCGCCGGGCGAGACCACGAAGTTGTCGTCGCGCGCGTCCGTGTGCACGAGGGCCTCGCCGCGGAGCACCTGCGGGAAGCGCAGTGCGAGAGCCGTCGCCTCCGCTCGGTGCGGCCAGTCGGGCTGCCGCCGCGCGACGTGCCCCCAGCCGCTCGCCATGTCGCCGAACTCGGCGTCGTCGCTCATCGGCCGCAGGCGCAGCCGGGCCGGAGCGGGGCAGAGCGCGTCGGCCAGCACCTCGAGGGTGTCGAGACAGGCACCGAGCTGCTCGGGCTGCCAGGGCCGGGTGGGGTTCGCCCCGGCGACGAACTCCAGAGCCAGGACCACCCAGAGGTCGTCGTCCAGGCTCCAGAGCAGCCGCGGGACGGGGAGCCCGTCGGGGAGCGCACCCATCTTGCGCTGCTCCTGGCGGTACGCCTCGGCGAACGGCCGCTGGGCCCGGCTGCTCGCGGCCTTGACGAAGGTCTGCTGCCCCTCGGCGCCGACGAGCACGGAGGCGAAGCCCGGCGTGAACCCCGCCCCGGCGGAGCGGGCCTCGACCACGGCGTAGCCCAGGCGCTGCTCGATGGTGCGACGCAGCATGGGCGGCAGCAGCAGCCAGTCCACCCGGCGGGCGGTGTGCCCGTGCGGGACCTGGGGTGCGATCACGGGGTGATTCAACCTCACCGGATGCCCCGGCGCCGGGTGGCCGAGCCGTGTCTCCCCGAGGCATCCGGGGCCGTGGGAGGATGGGCGGCCGGAGCGGCTCGCCGAGCGGCTGCCCCGACGAGCCCGCCCCCACGACCCCGACGAAAGCAGCCCGTGTCCCAGCAGCAGGCGCCCCAGCCGGGCAAGACCGACCCCGCGATCATCCGCAACTTCTGCATCATCGCGCACATCGACCACGGCAAGTCCACGCTGGCCGACCGCATGCTGCAGCTGACCGGCGTCGTCGACGAGCGCAGCGCACGGGCTCAGTACCTCGACCGGATGGACATCGAGCGCGAGCGCGGGATCACGATCAAGAGCCAGGCCGTCCGGATGCCCTGGACGGTGTCCGAGGAGGCGGCCGCGGCGCTCGACGTGGGGCCCGGCACCTACGTGCTCAACATGATCGACACCCCGGGCCACGTCGACTTCACCTACGAGGTGTCGCGCTCGCTCGAGGCGTGCGAGGCCGCCGTGCTGCTGGTCGACGCCGCGCAGGGCATCGAGGCCCAGACGCTGGCGAACCTCTACCTCGCGCTCGGCGCCGACCTGCACGTCATCCCGGTGCTCAACAAGATCGACCTGCCCTCGGCCCAGCCGGAGAAGTACGCCGCCGAGCTCGCCGGCATCATCGGCTGCGACGAGGCCGACGTGCTCCAGGTCTCGGCCAAGACCGGCTTCGGGGTGCAGCGGCTGCTCGACGAGATCGTCGCCCAGACCCCGGGCCCGGTCGGTGACGCCGACGCCCCGCCGCGGGCGCTGATCTTCGACTCCGTCTACGACACCTACCGCGGCGTCGTGACCTACGTGCGGGTCGTCGACGGCAAGCTCACCCACCGCGACCGGATCAAGATGATGTCCACCGGCGCCACCCACGAGATGCTCGAGGTCGGGGTGATCTCGCCCGAGCCGATCAAGGCCGGCGACCTCGGCGTCGGCGAGGTGGGCTACCTGATCACCGGGGTGAAGGACGTGCGCCAGTCCCGGGTCGGCGACACGGTCACGAGCCAGAACCACGGCGCCACCGAGGCGCTCGGCGGCTACAAGCACCCGAACCCGATGGTCTTCGCCGGGCTCTACCCGATCGACGGCGACGACTACCCGACGCTGCGCGACGCGCTCGACAAGCTGCAGCTCAACGACGCCGCGCTGGCCTACGAGCCGGAGACCTCGGGCGCCCTCGGCTTCGGCTTCCGCTGCGGCTTCCTGGGCCTGCTGCACATGGAGATCACCCGTGACCGTCTCGAGCGCGAGTTCAACCTCGACCTGATCTCGACCGCGCCGAACGTCGTCTACCAGGTGGTCATGGAGGACGGCACCGAGCACGAGGTGACCAACCCGAGCGAGTACCCGACCGGGAAGATCGCCGAGGTCCGCGAGCCGGTGGTCAAGGCGACGATCCTCAGCCCCAGCGACTACATCGGGGCGATCATGGAGCTCTGCCAGTCCAAGCGCGGCCAGCTGCTCGGCATGGACTACCTCTCCGAGGACCGCGTCGAGATGCGCTACACCCTGCCGCTGGCCGAGATCGTCTTCGACTTCTTCGACCAGCTGAAGTCGCGCACCAAGGGCTACGCCTCCCTCGACTACGAGCCCACCGGGGACCAGGAGTCGGACCTGGTCAAGGTCGACATCCTGCTGCAGGGCGAGGCCGTGGACGCCTTCAGCGCGATCGTGCACCGCGACCACGCCTACGGCTACGGCGTCGCGCTGGCCGGCAAGCTGCGCGAGCTGATCCCGCGCCAGCAGTACGAGGTGCCGATCCAGGCCGCGATCGGCGCGCGCGTGATCGCGCGGGAGACCATCCGGGCGATCCGCAAGGACGTGCTCGCCAAGTGCTACGGCGGCGACATCACCCGCAAGCGCAAGCTCCTCGAGAAGCAGAAGGAGGGCAAGAAGCGCATGAAGATGGTGGGCCGGGTCGAGGTGCCGCAGGAGGCGTTCATCGCCGCGCTCTCCTCCGACTCCGGGCCGGGGGACAGGGGCAAGAAGTAGCCGGACGCTCCGGCAGGGGCGGACAGGATGCGCCGGTGCCCCTGCCGATCCCGCCCGGCCTCGCCGCCCAGGCCGCGCTCGGCCCCGCCTGGGCGCAGTGGCTGGACCGGCTGCCACGCCGCGCCGGCGACCTGCTCGAGGAGTGGCAGCTGGCCCATGACGGCGAGCAGGTCTGGCACGGCTACTGCTCGCTGGTGGTCCCGGTGCGGACCCCGGCCGGTGCGCCGGCGGTCCTGAAGGTCACCTTCGACGGCGACGACGAGTCGCTGCACGAGCCGCTGGCCCTGCAGCACTGGGCCGGCCACGGCGCCGTACGCCTGCTGCGGGCCGATCCCGCTCGCCGGGCGCTGCTGCTCGAGCGGCTGCACCGTGAGGACCTTTCCGAGCTCTGGGACGTGCAGGCGTGCGAGGTGGTCGCCGGCCTCTACGGGCGGCTGCACCGCCCGGCGCCGCCGCAGCTGCGCCCGGTCACGTCGTACCTCGACCGGTGGCTCGGCGACCTCGCCGCCGCCGGGCCGGACCTGCCGCTGCCACGCCGGCTGGTCCAGCAGGCGCTGTCGCTGGGGCGCGACCTGGTCGCCGACCCCGGCTCGGTGGGCGCGATGGTGCACGGCGACCTGCACTACGGCAACGTGCTGGCGGCCGATCGCGAGCTCTGGCTGGCCATCGACCCCAAGCCCATGTCCGGCGACCCGCACTACGAACCCGCCCCCATGCTCTGGAACCGGTGGGACGAGGTCGTCGCGAGCCACGACGTGCGCGGTACGACGCGGTCCCGGTTCCACGCGCTGGTCGACGGAGGGGGACTCGACGAGGACCGGGCCCGGGACTGGGTGGTGGTCCGGTCGGTCGTGAACGCCCACTGGTCCGTGCAGGACGCCGGGCGCGCCGACCGCGACCTCGACGCCGGCCAGCGCGCCTTCGTCACGATGTGCCTCACCGTGGCGAAGGCCGTGCAGGACTGACCGGGGCCGGCCCCGGGCGATCGGGCCCGCCCAGGCAGTCGACTATCGGGTGCCGTCGTTCGCCCGGTGCGCCACAATCGCCCCATGACGAGTGCGCATGTGGTCTCGGTGAACCTCGGGCGGCCGCGGTCCATCGACGGCATCAAGGACCCCACCGCCATCGACAAGCACGAGGTGGACTCGGCGCGGGTCGGGTTCCTCGGACTCGAGGGCGACGAGGTGGCCGACACGCGATACCACGGCGGCACCTACATGGCGGTCTACGCCTTCGCCCGGGAGGACCTCGGCCGGTGGACCCGCCGGCTGGGAAGACCGGTGCGGCCGGGGCTGTTCGGCGAGAACCTCACGACCGCCGGCATCGACGTGAACGAGGCGCTGGTGGGGGAGATCTGGCGGGTCGGGACGGCGCTGCTGGAGGTGGTCTCGGTCCGGACCCCCTGCGGGACGTTCCAGCGGTGGATGACCCGCAACGGCTTCCCGGAGCGGGGCTGGGTCAAG
Organism: uncultured Actinomycetota bacterium; assembly: GCA_963835385.1. GTDB lineage: Bacteria > Actinomycetota > Actinomycetes > Propionibacteriales > Nocardioidaceae > Nocardioides_B. The sequence continues at coordinate 70,606 of CAWIFK010000008.1, read as the reverse complement.
CGGTTCACCGAGGATGCGCGCCCGGGGCCCTACCTGCGGGTCCGGGAGACCGGTCTGGTCTCGGTGGGCGACCCTGTGGTGGTGGAGCACCGTCCCGACCACGACGTCACCGTCAGCACGATGTTCCGAGCAATGACCACCGAGCGGAGCCTGCTGCCCCGGCTGCTGGACCTCGGCGACATCGATCCGGTCGTGATCGCCGAGGCCGAGCGCTACCTCGCGAAGGCCCCCGCCACGACGGGACCGTCCGTCTCGGCCTGAGCGCCGCCGCCGACTCCTCGGGGCGGTTCCGGCGTTCCCCTACCCATGAGTAAGACCGGTGTTCTAGGTTGGTTCACGACCAGTCAACTCGCGCCGTCGTCCCGGCGAGCCGCGCGCGGATACATAGGGAGCCCGATCACCCGTGACCCCCGTGACCTACGACGTGTCCTTCGTCGAGAACCGACCGCCCAACGTCGCCGTCCAGTTCCGGGACCGGGTCGAGGCCAGCGGCGAGCGCGAGGCGTACCGCTACCCGGTGGGCGAGGCCTGGGAGTCGGTGACGTGGGCGGAGACCGGTGAGCGTGTCGAGCGGATCGCCGCGGGGCTGATCGCACTGGGCGTCGAGCCCGAGCAGCGGGTGGGCATCGCCTCCGGCACCCGGTTCGAGTGGATCCTGGCCGACCTCGCCATCATGTGCGCCGGCGCCGCGACCACCACGGTCTACCCCAGCACGATGTCCGAGGACGTCTCCTACATCCTGGCGGACTCCGAGTGCCGGGTGGTCTTCGCCGAGGACGACGAGCAGCTGACGAAGCTGCGCGAGCACAAGTCCGAGCTGCCGCACCTGTCCCGGGTCGTGGCGTTCGAGGGAGCCCCCGACGCCGCCGGTGACGACTGGGTCGTCACGCTCGAGGATCTCGAGAAGATGGGGGCCGAGGCGCTCGAGCGCGACCCGTCGGTGGTCGACGACGCGATCGCCAAGATCCAGCCGGACGCGCTGGCGACACTGATCTACACCTCGGGCACCACCGGCCGTCCCAAGGGCGTCCGGCTGCGGCACAGCTCGTGGACCTACGAGGGCGCGGCGATCCAGGCCCAGGACATCCTGCACGAGGACGACCTGCAGTTCCTGTGGCTGCCGATGGCGCACTCCTTCGGCAAGGTGCTGCTCTCCACCCAGCTCGCGTGCGGCTTCGCGACCGCGGTGGACGGCCGGGTGGAGAAGATCATCGAGAACCTGGCCGTCGTGCGCCCGACGTTCATGGGCGCCGCACCGCGCATCTTCGAGAAGGCGCACGCGCGGATCGTGACGATGCAGGCCGCCGAGGGCGGCCTGAAGGAGAAGATCTTCCAACGCGCCTTCGCGGTGGGGCTGAAGGTCGACCAGCTCCGCCGGGACGGCAAGCCGGTCCCGTTCCTGCTCGCCAAGCAGCACGCGCTCTTCGACAAGCTCGTGTTCAGCAAGATCCGCGAGCGCTTCGGGGGGCGGGTGCGGTTCTTCATCTCCGGTGCCGCGGCGCTCAACCGCGACATCGCCGAGTGGTTCCACGCCGCCGGCATCACGATCCTCGAGGGCTACGGGCTGACCGAGACCTCCGCCGGCTCGTTCGTGAACCACCCGCTCGACTACCGCTTCGGCACGGTCGGCCCGGTGATGCCGGGCAGCGAGGTCAAGCTCGGCGACGGCGACGAGATCCTGATCAAGGGCCCGGGCGTGATGGACGGCTACCACAACCTGCCCGAGGAGACGCACCTCGCGCTCACCGATGACGGCTGGCTGCGCACCGGCGACAAGGGCAGCCTCGACGGCGACGGGTACCTGACCATCACGGGCCGGATCAAGGACCTGTTCAAGACCTCCGGCGGCAAGTACATCGCCCCCTCGGCGATCGAGTCGAAGTTCAAGGCCGTGTGTCCCTACGCCAGCCAGTTCCTGGTCTTCGGCAGCGAGCGCAACTACTGCGTCGCCCTGGTCACCCTCGACCCCGACGCGATGGAGGTCTGGGCCGCCGAGAACGGCATGGCCGGCCGGTCCTACCAGGAGGTCGTCCGCTCCGAGCAGGCGCACGAGATGGTCGAGGGGTACGTCGAGCGGCTCAACGGCTCGCTGAACCGGTGGGAGACCATCAAGAAGTGGGAGCTGCTCGACCACGACCTCACCGTCGAGTCGGGGGAGCTGACCCCGTCGATGAAGGTGAAGCGCAACGTCGTGGAGGACAACCACCGCGACCGCATCGCCGCGCTGTACGCCTGAGCCGCCCGGCTCCGCAACCGCCGGTCGCCCCTCCCCGCGGGGGAGCGGGCGGGGAGGCAGTTGCGGACTGGTGACACCATCGGGGCATGCCGTCCGCACTGCCCGAGGGTGACGCCGCGCCCGAGGACGGCTCGCTGCCGCAGGAGGCGCTGGCCGAGCTGGACGCTCCCGGCGCCTCGCCGTTCGGCTTCTACGTGCACGTGCCGTTCTGCTCGGTGCGCTGCGGCTACTGCGACTTCAACACCTACACCGCCGATGAGCTCGGCGACCAGCCGGGCGCGTCTCGGGCGACGTACGCCGACGCGGTGGTCGCCGAGGTGCGGCAGGCCCGCAGGGTGCTCGGCGAGCGCGACGTGCCGGTCGAGACGGTCTTCTTCGGGGGAGGCACGCCGACGCTGCTGCCGCCCGCGGACCTCGCCCGGGTGGTGACGGCGATCCGCGACGAGTTCGGCCTCGCGCCCGGTGCGGAGGTGACCACCGAGGCCAACCCCGACAGCGTGGAGCCGGGCTCGCTGGCCGCGTTGCGCGACGGCGGCATCAACCGGGTCTCCTTCGGCATGCAGTCGGCGGTGCCGCACGTGCTGGAGGTGCTCGACCGCACGCACGACCCGGCCCGGGTGCCGCAGGCGGTCACGTGGGCGCGGGAGGCCGGCTTCGAGCAGGTCAGCCTCGACCTCATCTACGGCACGCCGGGGGAGTCGGGCGCCGACTGGCAGACCTCGCTCGACGCGGCCCTGGCGTGCCGGCCCGACCACCTCTCGGCGTACGCCCTGATCGTCGAGGAGGGGACCGCCCTGGCCCGCCGGGTCAAGCGCGGCGAGCTGCCGGCTCCCGACGACGACGACCTCGCCGACAAGTACCTCGCCGCCGACGCAGCGCTCGCGGCCGCGGGCCTGCGGTGGTACGAGGTCTCGAACTGGGCGCGGGACGAGGCCGCCGAGTGCCGGCACAACGTCCTCTACTGGCGCGGCGCGCACTGGTGGGGCGCCGGGCCGGGGGCGCACTCCCACGTCGGCGGGGTGCGCTGGTGGAACGTGAAGCACCCGGCGGCGTACGCGGGCCGGATCGGCGCGGACGCCTCGCCCGCGCACGCCCGCGAGGTCCTCGACGCGCAGACGCGACGGGTGGAGCGGGTGCTGCTCGAGACCCGGCTGCGCGCCGGCCTGCCGGTCGCCGTGCTCGACGAGCCCGGCCGTGCGGCGCTGCCGGACCTGCGGGCCCGCGGCCTGGTGGAGCCCGGCCCAGCGCCCGGCCCTCACGACCGGGTGGTGCTCACCCGCAGCGGCCGCCTGCTCGCCGACGCCGTGGTCCGCGACCTGCTCTCCTGACCACGCCCACCCCGATTCGTCCGCGGTTGCGAGCCACCTTCACGCGGGGCAGGAGCGGACGAATCGGGGTCAGTGGACCAGCCGGATGCACAGCGGGTATCGGTAGTCCTCGCCGTTGGAGGCCTTCATCGTGGCGATGATGATCACGACGAGGGCGAAGATGCCCAGCGCGATCAGCAGGAAGATGCCGATCAGCACGAAGATCAGCACGACGCTGACCGCGAGGTAGATCAGCAGCGAGATCTGGAAGTTCAGCGACTCCACGGCGTGCCGCCGCACGAACGGCGAGTCATTGCCCTTGACGAGCAGCACGGCCAGCGGGGCGATGAACCCCATCGCGAACCAGGCGGCGACCAGCGCACCGATGTGCGCGGTGAGCGCCCAGTTGCGTTCCTCCGACGGCGACATCACGGTGCCGCTCCTGGACTGCGGGGGCTGGCCACCGGGTGGCGGCGGGGCGGGCGGTCCGGGCGGATTGCTCATGACTCACTCCTGGCCTGCGGTGACGAAGTCGATCAGCTCCTCGACCCTACCGAGCAGGGCCGGCTCGAGGTCGGCGTACGACGAGACTCGCCCCAGGATGTGCTTCCAGGCCCGGGCGATGTCCGCCTGGTCGCGGTGCGGCCAGCCCAGCGACTGGCACACGCCCTTCTTCCACTCGACGTTGCGGGGGATCGTGGGCCACTGCTTCAGGTTGAGCCGTTCCGGCTTCACCGCGGCCCAGACGTCGACGTACGGGTGACCGACGATCAGGACGTGCCTGCCGACCGGGCTCTTGGCGACGGCCTGCGCGATCCGGCTCTCCTTGGAGCCGGCGACGAGGTGGTCGACGAGAACCCCCACGCGGCGCTCGGGGCCGGGGCGGAAGTCGCGGAGGTGCTCGGAGAGGTCGTCGACGCCGTCGAGGTACTCCACGACCACGCCCTCGACGCGCAGGTCGTCGCCCCACACCTTCTCGACCAGCTCGGCGTCGTGGCGTCCCTCGACGAAGATCCGGCTGGCCCGCGCCACGCGCGCCTTAGTCCCGGGCACGGCCACGGAGCCGGACGCGGTCCGCGTGCTGCGGGCCGGTCCCGTGCGTGTGGGCGCGCGCAGGATCACCGGCACCCCTTCGAGCAGGAAGCCGGCGCCGAGCGGGAAGGTACGCCGCTTGCCGCGGCGGTCCTCGAGCGTGACGGTCATGATGTCGCGCTCGACGGCGACGATCTCGCCGCACCAGTCGGTGGTGACCTCCTCCACGACGAGGCCCTTGTCGGCCTCGATCTCCACGGCGCGTCCGCGCTTGGGAGCGCGCCAGTCGGTGTTGAGGACGTCGGATCCGTAGCGATCGTGCATCCGGGAACCGTATGCCGCCGCGGGCCCCCCACCGGGGCGCAACGCCGCACCAGCGCCCGCCGGGAAAGGGCCTGGTCTGCCGACCGCTCGCGATATATCGTCGACCTATCGTGAGACATCGCGCCGACGACGGCGCAGCGAGCCCCCGGCCCCGGCGGCCGGGCCCGCCACTGCCGGCCGACGAGGGCGCCACCGGAGGAGGGAACAGCCATGGGAAGCAGTCCGTGGGACATGCCGTGGGACGACCCGCGCGCGAGTGAGCACCAGGGAGGCGGCCGTGGCCACCATGGCCGGGGACCGCACGGAGGGTCGTCGTGGAGCTCCGGCCCGCCGCCGTGGCTCCAGGGCCTCATCGGGCTGGCCCAGTCCGGGGTCACGGCGCCCAAGGGCGCCAAGGTACGCCGCGGCGACGTCCGCGCGGCGATCCTCGACGTCCTGGCCGTCGAGCCGATGAACGGCTACCAGGTCATCCAGCAGATCGGCGAGCGCAGCGGCGGCGCGTGGAAGCCCAGTCCCGGCTCGGTCTACCCGACCGTCCAGCAGCTCGAGGACGAGGGGCTCGTGGAGGGCGTCCAGGACGGCGGGCGCCGGCTGCTGCGCCTCACCGAGACCGGTCGCGCCTACGTCGAGGAGCACCCCGACGAGCTCGCGGCCACCTGGCGCGCCTTCGACGAGGCGGCGAACGGCCCCGCCGACCACCACGAGCTGAAGCCGGTGATCGGTCAGGTCATGAGCGCGGTGTGGCAGGTGGTGGTCTCCGGCACCCGCCAGCAACAGGCCGAGGCGGCGGAGATCCTCGCCGATACCCGTCGCCGCCTCTACGGCCTGCTCGCGGACGGGGACGGACGGTGAGCTCCGGGTCCAGCCCCGAGGTCCGCATCGGCGACGCCGAGCGCGATGCCGCGGTGAGCGCCCTGGGCGAGCACTACGCTGCCGGCCGCCTCGACAAGGACGAGTACGACGAGCGCGCCGCCGGCGCCTGGGCGGCCCGCACCGCCTCGGACCTGCGACCGCTGTTCGCCGACCTGCCGGCACCGAACCCGTTGGCCCCGCCGCGGGGGCGGGGGGTCGCCGCCACGTCGCTCCCGCACCAGCAGCGCCCGGCAGCCCCGTCCCGGTCGGCGGGCTGGCGGCTGCCGCTGTTCCCGATGCTGTTCCTGGCCCTAGCGCTGGCGATCATCGTCGGCAAAGCGCTGCCGGTGTTCCTGATCGTCGGGGGCCTGTGGTGGATGAGCCGCTCCTTCGGCCGGCAGCGCCGTTCCCACGGCTGTGGGTGGCACGGGCACGACCACGCGGGCAGATGACCGGGTGCCGCTGCCCTCAGAGCAGCGGCAGCGACCGCGCCGACCGCGGCAGCTGGGCATACCCCCGTCGTACGGCGTGGGCGAGCTCCTCGGCCGGGTAGGGCCACTCGGCCGCCTCCAGCGCCTGGCCGACCGGGACGCCCCGCCCGGCGAGGTCGCGGATCGTCTCCGCGACGATCCCGATCGCGCTGCGCTGGCCGGTGACGAAGTCCTGGTCGACCGGCCGCCCGTGGCCGGGCACGACGACCGAGGCCGGCGTCAGCAGCCCGGCCACGAGGTCGAGCGAGCCCGGCCACTCCATCGGCCAGCAGTCGGCGCCGTAGCCCGGGACGCCGTGGCGCAGCGCCGACTCCTCGACGAGGTCACCGGCGAACATGACGTCGGCGTCGCCGACCCGCACGACCACGTCCCCGGCGGTGTGCCCGCGGCCGGGGTGCACCAGCTCGACGAGCCGGTCACCGAGGTCGACGACCCGGGCGGAGGAGAACGTCTCGGTGGGCAGCACGATCCGGGTCGCAGCGATGTCGCGGTGGCGCTGGCGCATCTGCGGGGCCCGGTCCTCCTCGGTCCGCGGGTCCTCGGCGTGGCCACGCGCCTCCGCCTGCAGCAGCGGACCGCTGGTGGCGAGACCGGCGGCCGCGTCCTCGTGGGCGATCACCGGCGGGGCGCCGTACTCCTCGGAGAGCACGACGTTGCCGAAGGCGTGGTCGAAGTGCTCGTGGGTGTTCACCACGGCGACGACCTCACCGGCGCCGAGGCGGCGGATCTCCTCGACGACGCGGCGGGCCTCGACCTCCGAGGCGTGGGTGTCGACCACGAGCAGGCCGCGCTCGCCGCCGACCACCCCGACGTTGACGTCGAGGAACTCGAACCGGGCGACCCAGCAGCGGTCGGCGACCTCGACGAAGCCTGCGTCGTGTGCGATCTCGTGCATGCCCCCACGCTAGGGCCCGGGCGCCGCACAGGTTGACCTCGGGCGGGCTGTACCGGCACGGGTAGGATTGGCACTCGGATTCGGTGAGTGCCAGAGTTGCCGCAGGTCGGCGACGCGAGACACGTGGCCCGCGAGGAGGTCGGAGATGGTCGAGGACCGCAAGCTTGCCGTGCTCCGGGCCATCGTGGAGGACTACGTCTCCACCCAGGAGCCGGTGGGCTCGAAGGCACTGGTGGACCGCCACCAGCTCGGCGTCAGCCCGGCGACGGTCCGCAACGACATGGCCGCGCTGGAGGAGGAGGGGTTCATCACCCAGCCGCACACCAGCGCCGGGCGGATCCCCACCGACAAGGGCTACCGGCTCTTCGTGGACCGCCTCAGCGCGGTGAAGCCGCTGTCGCCGGCGGAGAAGCGGGCGATCGCCACGCTGCTCGAGGGGGCGATCGACCTCGACGACGTCGTGCAGCGCAGCGTCCGGCTGCTCGCGCAGCTGACCCGCCAGGTCGCGGTGGTGCAGTACCCGACGCTGTCGCGCTCCACGGTGCGCCACGTCGAGGTGGTGCCGCTGACCGGCTCGCGGCTGCTGCTCGTGCTGATCCTGTCCACCGGTCGGGTCGAGCAGCGCGTGGTCGAGCTGCCCGAGCCGCTGGCCGACGACGCGGTAGCGGACCTGCGCACCCGGCTGAACCGCGCCGTGATCGGGGAGCGGCTCGCCGACGCCTCCGACAAGCTGCTGCAGCTGCCGGACCAGGTCGAGAAGCTGCGCCGGGCGCCGGTCGCCGCGCTCGTGGCCACGCTGGTGGAGGCCATGTCCGACCACCGCTCCGACCAGCGCGTCGCCGTCGGGGGCGCGGCCAACCTGGCGCGCTTCGGCGACGGCTTCGACCACAGCATCAAGCCGATGCTCGAGGCGCTCGAGGAGCACGTGGTGCTGCTCAAGCTCCTCGGCGAGGCCACCTCCTCCTCCACCGTGACCGTCCGCATCGGTCACGAGGGGCCCTACCAGGAGCTCGCCACCACCTCGGTCGTCGCCACCGGCTACGGCCCCGGCGACGAGGCACTGGCGGCGCTGGGCATCGTGGGACCGACCCGCATGGACTACCCGGGGACGATGGCGGCGGTGCGGGCGGTGGCCCGTTACGTCAGCCGGATCCTGGACGAGTAGCGCTCGAGCCCCGCCCCGGGGCTGCCGGCGAGCCGGCACCGCAGCGCGAGAAGACGACGACGACAAGAGAGCGACGAGACGAGACGTGAGTCAGGACCTCTACGAGACCCTGGGCGTGTCCCGGGACGCCGACGGCGACGCCATCAAGAAGGCGTACCGCAAGCTCGCCCGGCAGCTGCACCCCGACGTCAACCCGGACCCGGAGACCCAGGAGCGGTTCAAGGACGTCACCCGCGCCTACGAGGTGCTCTCCGACCCGGAGAAGCGCCGGATGTACGACCTGGGCGGCGACCCGTTCGGTGGCGCGGCCGGCGGCTTCGCCGGAGCCGGGCAGGGCTTCTCCTTCACCGACATCATGGACGCCTTCTTCGGCGGGGCCGGGGGAGGTGCCGCCGGCGGCGGCCGGGGCCCGCGCCCGCGCACGCGGCGCGGCCAGGACGCGCTGATCCGCCTCGACGTCGACTTGGCGGGAGCCGCCTTCGGGACCACGCGTGAGCTGAAGGTCGACACCGCCGTGCTCTGCCCGCTCTGCAGCGGCAGCGGCGCGGCGCCCGGCTCGTCGCCGACCCCGTGCGAGACCTGCGGCGGGCGCGGCGAGACCGTGCACGTCCAGCGGTCGTTCCTCGGCGAGATCCGGACGATGCGGCCCTGCGCGGCGTGCCGCGGCTACGGCACGATCATCCCCGAGCCATGCCGCGAGTGCTCCGGAGACGGCCGGGTCCGTTCCCGCCGCACCCTGACGGTCAAGATCCCCGCCGGCGTCGACACCGGCACCCGCGTGCAGCTCTCCGGCCAGGGCGAGGTCGGGCCGGGTGGCGGCCCGGCCGGCGATCTCTACGTCGAGATCCACGTCGGCGAGCACCCCGTGTTCGTCCGCCACGGCGCGGACCTGCTCTGCACGGTGACCGTGCCCATGACCGCCGCGGCTCTCGGCACCTCGATCGACCTGCCGCTGCTCGAGGCCGACCTCGTCGACGTCGAGTCCGAGACGGGCTCGGAGCTGGAGACCGCGGTCAGTGTCGAGGTCCGCCCCGGCATGCAGTCGGGGACCGAGGTCGTGCTCGGCGGCCGGGGCGTCCCCGCGCTGCGCGGCACCGGGCGCGGCGACCTCGTGGTGAAGGTCGTCGTCGAGACCCCGAGCCGGCTCGACGAGCGCCAGGAGGAGCTGCTGCGCGAGCTGGCGGCGCTGCGCGGGGAGGAGTCCCCGGACGGCCACGTGCACGCGGCCAGCCACTCCCGGTCGGTCTTCGGCCGGCTCCGCCACGCGTTCAACCCGCGCTGATGAGCCTGCCCTCCTTCCTCCACGCCGGGCTGGCCGGGCTGTCGCCGGGTGATCGGGTGACGCTGGAGGGCGACGAGGGCCGCCACGCGGTGGTGGTCCGGCGGATCCACGCCGGGGAGCAGGTCGCGCTCACCGACGGGGACGGTACGACGGTGGTGGCGACCGTGACCTCGACCGGCAAGCGGGAGCTCGCGGCGACGGTCGACTCGACCCGTCACGACGAGCCGGAGCTGCCGCGGGTCGTGGTCGTCCAGGCGATTCCCAAGGGGGACCGCGGCGAGCTCGCCGTGGAGATGCTGACCGAGGTCGGCGTGGACGTGATCGTGCCTTGGGCGGCGCACCGGTCGGTCGCGGTCTGGCGTGGTGACCGGGCCGCGAAGTCGCTGGCCAAGTGGCGCGCGACCGCCCGCGAGGCCGCCAAGCAGGCGCGGCGCTCGTGGTTCCCGGAGGTGACCGCGATGGTCGGCACCGACGAGGTCGTCGCCCTGCTGGGCCGGGCTTCGGTGCCGGTGGTGCTGCACGAGGCGGCCTCCGGTCCGCTGGCCGACCTGCCGGTGCCGGGCCGTGGCGAGATCGTCATCGTGGTGGGCCCCGAGGGCGGCATCTCCGAGGAGGAGCTGGCGGCGTTCGCGGCCGTCGGCGCGGAGCCGGTCCGGCTCGGCTCGTCGGTGCTGCGCACCTCGACGGCCGGGGTCGCGGCCACGGCGGCGCTCTTGGCCCGCACCCGCTGGCGGTGAGCGCCGCGTGACGTCTCCGGCGCCCGGCGCCTGCGTCTTCTGTGACCTGATCCGGACCGGCGAGGCGCGATGGGTGACCCGGCGCGCCGACGCGGTCGCCTTCGCTCCGCTCCCGGAGACGGCCCTCGCACCCGGTCACACCTTGGTGGTGCCACGCGAGCACAGCGTGGGCATCCTCGATGCCGGCCCGGCTGCGGTGGCGGCCACGATGGGGCTGGTCCAGGAGGTGGCCCGGGCCATGACCTCGGCGCTCGGCGCCTCCGGCGTCGTGCTGCTCAACGCCAGTGGACCGCACTCCGGCCAGTCGGTGGACCACCTGCACGTGCACGTGGTGCCGCGCTGGGCCGGTGACCAGGCGACCATGTGGCCCGAGACCCGGTCGAGCCACCCGCCGGTGGCCGACGCCCACGAGCTGGTCGCGGCGGCCCTGTAGCCCCCGCCTCGCCGAGGTGGCGCTGCGGAGGGGCTGTGGCGCTCAGGCCGTGGCGCGCTCCGCGGCCGCCAGCGCCTGCTCGAGACCGGCCCGGTCCAGGCGCGACCCGTAGCCGGGGGTGCCCGGCTCGATCCGCCAGCTGTCGGCCAGCGTGCCGGCGTCCACGGTGTCGTAGCCGAGCGTGTCGATCAGCTCGGCCACGGTGCGCTTCGCGCCGGCGTCGTCGGAGGCGAGTGCCAGCGCGCGACGACCCGCGGTGCCGGAGGGCTGCCCCTGCGAGGCGAGGTCCGCGGCCTGGATGTGGTTGAACGCCTTGACCACGCGCGAGCCGGACAGGTGCTCCTGGAGCAGGGCGGCCGACGTCGTCTCCCCGCGGTCGAGCCGCTCGATCCGGCCGTCGCGCTGCGGGTAGTAGTTGTTGGTGTCGATGACGACCTTGCCGGCCAGCGGCTCGGCCGGCACCGAGGCGTAGGCGTGCAGCGGGATCGTCACCACGACGAGGTCCCCGGCCGTCGCGGCGTCCTCCACGGTGCCGGCTCGTGCCCGGTCGCCCAGGCTCTGCGCCAGGTCGGTGAGGGTCTGCGGCCCCCGAGAGTTCGAGAGGACCACGTCGTACCCGGCCGCGACGGCGAGCTGCCCCACCGCCGTGCCGATGTGTCCTGAGCCGATGAGACCGATCGTTGTCATGCAGCCCACAACCGCGGCGGGCACTGTTCTGTTCCGTCACGACCCGGCGGTCGCGCCACCATCACACGCGGACGGGATCAGTCGGTGACGGTGACCTGCTTGGTGTCCTGGAACGGCTCGGGTCCCTCGCCGCCGGAGGGGTCCTCGTCGCGGACCACCAGGACGTAGTCGCCCGGAGGGGCGTCGACGGTGAACGAGTACGGCGCCATCCGGCAGCACTCCTGCGCCATCGTGGTGCCGGAGCGGACCACCGCGCCTCCCGGGCCGTCGAGCAGCTCCCAGACGACGTTGGCCTCGAAGAACGCGCCGAGGCCCTCGACGGTGAAGCCGCTCGGCACGGTCGCTCCGTCGGCCGGTGCGGTGATCCAGACCTGGGCCAGCACCGACGTCGGGTCTCCCTGCGCGAGCGGCTCGGCCGTCGGCTCGCCCAGCACCGTGTCGGAGGGCCGGCCGTCGAGGAGGAATCGGACCGGTGCGCGGTCCTGGTAGACCCCCTGGACGGTGTAGATCACCTGCTGCAGGGCCATCCGTGCCTGCTCCTGCGACATGCCCGCGGGCCGGTCGTGCAGGGCGGGAGCGTCGACGAGGTCGACGATGATCGTGCCCCCGCTGAGCTCGACGTGCTGCACGGCGGTGCCCGCCGGCCAGGCGGTCCGGTAGTCCGGGTCGTCGGCCGAGTCGGTGACGGCGTCGGTCACCGCCTCGGCGGCCACGTTGATCGTCGGGCCCTTCGGCACCCCGTGGAACTCGCGGTAGAGCCTCGGCCCGCGACCGGTGTCGCCGACGTAGTAGACCGGGGCGGCGACCTGCGCGCCCGACGGCTGCCCGCTCGTCGAGGGGGAGGGCGCGGCGGACGGGTCGGCGGAGGTCGCCGACGGCTCGGGGCCGGCAGCGCTCGACTGCGCCGCCGGGGAGCTCGCTGCCGGCGCCGGAGGCGACGTACCGGGGTCGTCGCCGATCACGGTCACGGCCAGGATCGTGGCAGCGGTGGCCACGACGGCGGCACCGGCACCGAGGTACCACGGGCGTGCGGACATGTGCTTCTCCTCGGTGCGGTGGCGGATCGCGTCGAGGCCGCCGCGCGGCTCGACGTCGTCGACGGCGTGGGCGAGCAGCTCGCGCAGCCGCTCCTGCTCGGTGGGACCGGGCTCGCCGGTCGGGGTCGGTTCGTGGTTCACGTGAGGTCCTTCAACAGGGGGCGCAGCGCGGAGGCTCCGCGGGAGGCATGGCTCTTGACCGCACCGCGGCTGATGCCGAGCGTCTCGGCGATCTGGGCCTCGCTGAGGTCGAGGTAGTAGCGCAGCGCGAGCACCTCGCGCTGCCGGTCGGGCAGCGCCCGCAGCGCCTCGAGGACCTCGGTACGGCGCTCCGCCGCCACCGCGTCGGCGTCCGCGCCGGGCGCATCCGGCGGCACCGCGGCGGCGTAGCGGGCCGCGACCTGGCGACGCCGCAGCACCGACCGCGACCGGTTCACGACCGCCTGGCGCAGGTAGGCCAACGCCTTCTCCGGCTCCCGCAGGCTCCGCCACCGGCCGTGCATCGCCACGAAGGCGTCCTGCACGACCTCCTCGGCGGTCTCGGGGTCGCGCACGAGCAGGACCGAGAGCCGCACCAGCCGGCGGTAGTGCCCCGCGTAGAGCGCCTCGACGGCTGTGTCGGCGTCCCACGCGGGACCGGCGGTCGTCATGGCACCTCCGGTCCGGGGCAGCAGGAGCTGGTCGTCAGTCACGCTAGTTCCACGCGCAGGCCGGCCCGATGGTTTACCGGGGGACGCGCCGCAACGGCGGGACTACTGTGGAGCCCATGCCCAGCGCGCCGAGCGACTGCCTGTTCTGCAAGATCGTGTCGGGGGAGATCCCTGCCGACGTCGTGCACGAGAGCGACACGACCGTTGCCTTCCGCGACATCGAGCCGCAGGCGCCCACGCACGTGCTGGTGGTGCCGCGCGAGCACCACGAGAACGCCGCCGCGCTGGCCGACGCGGACCCGGCGACCTACCTGCAGCTGACCAGGTCGGCGGCGGCCGTCGCCGAGCAGGACGGGCTCGACGGCTACCGCCTGGTGTTCAACACCGGGGCATCGGCGCACCAGACCGTCTTCCACGCCCACCTGCACGTGCTCGGCGGACGGCCGATGACCTGGCCGCCGGGATGACCCGGCCGCGTCGCCGGGCCGGCGGGGTCGTCGCGGTGGGCCTCGGCGCGCTGCTGGCGCTGGTCACCGCGTGCAGCGGTACGGCGTCCGGGCCGGACGCCCGCGAGCCGGCCGGCGTGCAAGCAGCGGCCCGGCCGAGCACCAGCACGAGCGGTGGCCCGAGCGGCACCCCCGGCAGCCCTGCGGCCGACGAGCACGGCGCCTCGGACGGTCACGCCGACCACAACGATGAGGCGACCACCGATCGAACCCGCCAGCCGCTCCGCCCGGGCGAGCGGTTCGACCGGCTCGCCATGCCGGCGGCGTACACCCCGAGCGCGCCCTACGGCACCGGCACCGACGACTACCGGTGCTTCCTGCTCGACCCGCGGCTCGACCGGGACGCGTTCCTCACCGGCATCGACGTGCTGCCGGGCAGTCCCGAGGTCGTCCACCACGTGATCCTCTTCCGGGTGCCGCCGTCCTCCGTCGCCGCGGCCGAGGCGCGGGACGCCGCGGAGGACGGTCCGGGCTGGACCTGCTTCGGCGACTCGGGGGTCGGCGGAACGGCCGGCTCCTCGCTCGACGACGCCCCGTGGATCGGCGCCTGGGCGCCGGGAGGCGGGGAGAGCGTGCTGGCGCGCGACGTCGGGATCCCGATGCAGCGGGGCTCGCGGGTGGTGATGCAGGTGCACTACAACCTGCTGGCCGGGGAGCGACCCGACGTGACCGCCGCCCGGCTGCGGCTGGCGCCGGGCGACGCCGACCTGGCGCCCCTGCGCACGATGCTGCTGCCCGCGCCGGTCGAGCTGCCGTGCCGCGCCGGCCACGTCGACAGCCCGCTGTGCGAGCGTGACGCCGCGGTCGCCGACGCGACCGAGCGCTTCGGCGCCCCGGGACAGACCGCGAACCTCCTGCACCTGCTGTGCGGCACGGCTCCCCCCGGTCCGGTCCAGAGCTGCGACCGGACGATCCGCCAGCCCGCGACGGTCCGCGCCGTCGCCGGCCACATGCACCTGCTGGGTCGCAGCATCCGCGTCGAGCTCGACCCGGGCACCCCGCAGGCCCGCACGCTGCTCGACATCCCGGTCTGGGACTTCGACGACCAGGGGTCGAGGCCGGTCCGGCCGGTGCGGCTGCGCGCGGGCGACACCGTCCGCGTCACCTGCCGTCACGACCAGGGGCTGCGCGACCTGCTGCCGGCGTTCGAGGGCCAGCCCGAGCGGTGGGTGGTGTGGGGCGAGGGGACCACCGACGAGATGTGCCTGGGCCTGCTGATGGTGACCCGGCCCTGAGCCGGCGGGAAAGCGGCCGGCCCGCTCCGAGCGCTCCCGTACGATGGGAGAGTCCACGCGAGCATCCATGACGGGAGAGCGGCCGCACCGCCACCTATGACCGATACCGACATCCCCCAGCACACCGTCGTCGTGCCTGCGAGCGTCCCGATGGTGTCGCTCCTCGGGCCTGGTGACGAGCACCTCGACCTCCTCGAGAAGTCCTTCAAGGCCGACATCCACGTCCGCGGCAACGAGATCACCCTGCGCGGTGAGTCCGGGGAGGTGGCGCTCGTCGAGCGGCTGCTCGACGAGCTCGTGCGGATCATCCGCACCGGCCAGGGCATCACACCCGAGACCGTCGAGCGCGCCATCGGCATCCTGCGCACCGAGACCCACGAGCGACCGGCCGACGTGCTCAGCCTCAACATCCTCTCCAACCGCGGCCGGACGATTCGCCCGAAGACCCTGAACCAGAAGCGGTACGTCGACGCGATCGACAAGCACACGATCGTCTTCGGCATCGGCCCCGCCGGCACCGGCAAGACCTACCTCGCGATGGCCAAGGCCGTGCAGGCGCTGCAGTCGAAGAACGTGAACCGGATCATCCTCACCCGGCCGGCGGTCGAGGCGGGGGAGCGGCTCGGGTTCCTCCCCGGCACCCTGAGCGAGAAGATCGACCCGTACCTGCGCCCGCTGTACGACGCGCTGCACGACATGCTCGACCCCGAGACGATCCCCAAGCTGCTCGCGGCCGGCACGATCGAGGTCGCGCCCCTGGCGTACATGCGTGGCCGCGCGCAGCCGCTCGACAGCCAGGTGCTGACCCCCGACGGCTACCGGCCCTTCGGGTCGTTGCAGGTCGGCGACCTCGTCGTGGGCTCCGACGGACTGCCGACCCCGGTCATCGGGATCTACCCGCAGGGCCGCAAGCAGGTCTACCGAGTGACCACGCAGGACGGCGCCAGCACGGTGGCGTGCGGCGAGCACCTGTGGACGGTCCGCACCCCGGACGACCGCCGGCGCGGTCGCTCGCGGGTGGTCGAGACGCAGGACATGATCGGCAACCTGCGTCAGGCCCATGCGCACCGCTACGAGGTCCCGGTCGTGGCAGCGGTCGAGATGGTGCCGCAGGACGTCCCGATGGACCCCTACGCGCTCGGGCTGCTGCTCGGCGACGGCTGCCTGACCACCGCGACCACCTCGTCGTTCGCCACGGCCGAC
Source organism: uncultured Actinomycetota bacterium (assembly GCA_963835385.1). Classification (GTDB taxonomy): domain Bacteria; phylum Actinomycetota; class Actinomycetes; order Propionibacteriales; family Nocardioidaceae; genus Nocardioides_B. The sequence goes on along the minus strand of CAWIFK010000008.1, from coordinate 54,534 downwards.
CCCCAGCTCGCCAGCGAGCTGCAGGCGCGGCTGCCCGGCGTCGAGGTGTGGCCGCCGGGCGGCTACGACTACGTCCTGCGCCGGGAGGGCGGTGGGGGCCGCGGTGGGGTGATCACCGCCAACCCGGTCACCGAGGTCCTCCGGACGCTCGGACTCGCGGGGACCCGATCGTCGACGAAGTTCATCCCCGAGCACTACCTCCGCAACTCCGCCACGATGCGCCTGGCGCTGCTGCAGGGGCTCCTCGACACCGACGGCGGACCGGTGCCGCAGCGCGGCCGGACCTGCCGGGTGCAGTACTCCACCACCTCGGCACGGCTGCGCGACGACGTCGTGTGGCTGGTCCGTTCGCTGGGCGGCGTCGCCTACAGCCGCACTCGCCCCGCCTCCGGTCGCGCGCCGGGCCGGGCGCATGGACGACCGGTGCCCTACCGCCACGACGCCTACGTGCTCGACATCCGGCTGCCGGCCGGGCTGCCACCGTTCCGGCTGGTCCGCAAGCGCGACGCCTACGACGCCGCCGGCGGCGGGCAGCCACGCCGCTACGTCGACAGCATCGAGGCTCTCGGCGAGCAGGACACGATGTGCATCCAGGTGGCGGCGGCCGACTCGCTGTATGTCACCGACGACTTCATCGTCACGCACAACACCTTGAACGACGCGTTCATCATCCTCGACGAGGCGCAGAACACCTCGCCGGAGCAGATGAAGATGTTCCTGACCCGGCTGGGCTTCGGCTCCAAGATGGTGGTCACCGGTGACACCACCCAGGTCGACCTGCCGAGCGGCACGAAGAGCGGGCTGCGGATCGTCGAGGGGATCCTCGACGGGATCGAGGACGTCTCGTTCAACCGGCTCACCGCGCACGACGTGGTGCGCCACCGGCTGGTGGGGCACATCGTCGCGGCGTACGACGAGTTCGAGGCCCGCCGCGAGGCGGAGACCGGCACCGAGGCCGCCGACCGCCGGCCGCACCCGCGCAGGTGACGAGGAGCAGATGAGCATCGAGATCCTGGACGAGTCCGGGGCCGCCGTCGACGCCGAGCGACTCGCGAGGCTGTCGTCGCTGGCCCGGTTCGTGATGGGCCGGATGCGGGTGCACCCGCAGGCCGAGCTGTGCATCAAGGTCGTCGACGAGGCCACCATCGCCGAGCTCAACGAGCACTGGATGGACAAGCAGGGGCCGACCGACGTGCTGGCCTTCCCGATGGACGAGCTGCGGCCCGGCCTGGTGAACGAGGACCCCGAGGAGGGGGTGCTCGGCGACCTGGTGCTGTGCCACGCGGTCGCGGCCCGGCAGGCAGAGGAGGCGCGCAGCCAGGGACAGAGCGGCCACACCACCGACGACGAGGTCGACCTGCTCACCGTGCACGGCATCCTGCACCTGCTGGGCTACGACCACGCCGAGCCCGAGGAGCACCGCGAGATGTTCGGCCTGCAGGCGCGCCTGCTCACCGAGTGGCAGGGCACCCGGGACGCGCGGCAGCGGCCGGGCGACGCCACCGTCGGCGAGGCACCATGACCCGCCGAGGGCCCCGCGGCGCGGCCCCGGTGCTCCCGCGATGAGCGCGGTCGACATCTGGCTGCTGGTGCTGGCCGGTGTGCTGGTCGTCGTCGCCGGCCTGTTCAGCAGCGCCGACGCGGCGCTGTCGTCGTTCTCCAAGGCCCGGGCCGAGGAGATCGCCGCCCAGGGGCGCTCCGGCGCGACCCGGCTGCTCGCCGTCGTCGAGGACCTGCCGCGGTTCCTCAACACCGCGCTGCTGCTGCGGATGCTGTGCGAGATCGCCGCGATCGTGCTGGTCACCGTGGTGATGCTGGACCTGCTGGTGCCGCGCGGCGGTGCCGACTCCGGCCCGGAGAACACCGGCGCCCGCTGGCTGGCGATCCTCGCCGCGATCGGGATCTCGCTGGTCGTCTCCTTCGTGGTGATCGGGGTGGCGCCGCGCACCGTCGGCCGCCAGCACTCCGAGCGGGTGGCCCTGCTCTCGGCGGGCCCGCTGATGGTCCTGGCGAAGGTCCTCGGCCCGCTCACCCGGCTGCTGATCCTCGTCGGCAACGCGATCACGCCCGGACGCGGCTTCAGCGAGGGCCCGTTCGCCTCCGAGGCGGAGCTGCGCGAATTGGTGGACCTCGCCGAGGCCTCGAGCGTGATCGAGTCCGGCGAGCGGCAGATGATCCACTCGGTGTTCGAGCTCGGCGACACGATCGTGCGCGAGGTCATGGTGCCGCGCACCGACGTGGTGTTCATCGAGGGCACGAAGACCCTGCGGCAGGCCATGTCGCTGGCGCTGCGCAGCGGCTACTCCCGGATCCCGGTCATCGGCGAGAACCTCGACGACGTGGTCGGCTTCGCCTACCTCAAGGACGTCACCCGCCGGGTCTTCGACCGGCACGAGGCGGAGCAGACCGAGAAGGTCGAGTCGGTGATGCGGCCGGTGATGTACGTCCCGGACTCCAAGCCGGTCGACGCGCTGCTGCGCGAGATGCAGGCCGAGCGCAAGCACGTGGCGGTGGTCGTCGACGAGTACGGCGGCACGGCCGGGCTGGTCACGATCGAGGACGTCCTCGAGGAGATCGTGGGGGAGATCACCGACGAGTACGACGTCGAGGACGTCGGCGTCGAGCAGCTGGCCAACGGCAGCACCCGGGTCAGCTCCCGCTACCCCGTCGACGACCTCGAGGAGGCGTGCGGGGTCGCCATCGAGGACGACGACGTCGACACCGTGGGCGGCCTGATGGCCAAGCACCTCGGCCGGGTCCCGATCGCCGGCTCGGTGGTCGAGGTCGGCGGACTGCGGCTGGAGGCGGAGGCCCCTTCGGGCCGCCGCAACCGGATCCACACGGTGCTGCTCACCCGGCTGCTCCCCGCCGAGGACGACGGCGACCCCGAGTCCTACCCTGACTCCCATGTCGAGCACCCCCTCAGGTCCGACCGGGCCGAGCGAGCCTCCCACCGCGCTCACTGACGCCGAGGACCGCAAGCTGGTCACGCTGGCCCGGGCCACGCGGGCCCGCACGTCCGCGGCCGAGGGGGCGGCCGTCCGGGACCTGGACGGGCGCACCTACGCCGCGGCGACCGTGGACCTGCCCTCGCTGCGGCTGAGTGCCGTGCAGGTGGCGGTGGCGATGGCGGTGGCCTCCGGCGCCCGGGGCCTGGAGGCCGTGCTGGTGCTCGGCGGTGCCGCGGTCGTCGCCGAGCACGACCTCTCCGCGGTCCGGGACTTCGCCGGGGCCGACGTGCCCGTCCACCTCGCGGCGCCCGACGGCACGGTCGTGGCCTCGCTGCACTCCTAGGACGCCCACGTGGTCGCGCGGTGCCGATCGAAGAGCGGCCCACTGTCCTTTATCGACCGTTTTGTCATCTGTAGGGGCCAAGTGATTCGGCGTCACGGACGATTCTCGGTAAGTTGCCGACCGTGAGTGATCTGGTCGGACCCGCTCGGCACGACGCGGCGGTGCAGCGGCTGCGCGCGTCGTACGACGCCATCCCGGCAGGCGCCCCCGTGCGCCTGGCCAAGACCACCTCGAACCTGTTCCGCACCCGCTCGCGCAGTGCCGCTCCCGGCCTCGACGTCTCGGGGCTGACCGGCGTGATCGACGTGGACATGATCGCCGGCACCGCCGACGTGCAGGGGATGTGCACCTACGAGGACCTCGTCGACGTCACGCTCCCGCGCGGGTTGATCCCGTACGTCGTGCCGCAGCTGCGCACGATCACGCTCGGGGGCGCGGTCACCGGCCTCGGCATCGAGTCCACGTCGTTCCGCAACGGGCTCCCGCACGAGTCGGTGCTCGAGATGGACGTGCTCTGTGGCGACGGCGAGATCCGCACGGTCCGCCCGGGCGACGATCTCTTCGACGCGTTCCCCAACTCCTACGGTTCCCTGGGCTACGCGACGCGGCTGCGGATCCGGCTCGAGAGGGTGCCCGCCTTCGTGGAGCTGCGGCACGTCCGCTTCCACGACCTCGAGGAGCTGGCGCGGGTGACCGCCGAGGTCGTCGAGGCGCGGCAGTACGACGCGGTGCCGGTCGACGCCGTCGACGGCGTCGTGTTCGGGCCGGGGGAGGCCTACCTGACCCTGGCCCGCTTCACCGCCGAGGACGGTCCCACCAGCGACACCACCGGGATGGAGCCGTTCTACCGCTCGATCCAGCGGCTCACCCACGACCGGCTGACCATGCACGACTACCTCTGGCGCTGGGACACCGACTGGTTCTGGTGCTCGGGAGCGTTCGGCCTCCACGACCCCCGGGTGCGGCGGCTGTGGCCGAGGCGGTGGCGCCGCAGCGACGTCTACCACCGGCTGGTCGGGCTCGAGACCCGCTACGGTCTCAAGTCGCGCCTCGACCGCCGCCGGGGGCTGCCGGACCGGGAACGGGTGATCCAGGACGTCGAGGTGCCGGTGGAGCGACTGCCGGACTTCCTCACCTGGTTCGACGCGCACGTGGGGATGCGGCCGGTGTGGCTGTGCCCGCTGCGCAGCACGCGGGACTGGCCGTCGTACCCTCTGCAGCCGGGCTCGACGTACGTCAACGTGGGCTTCTGGGGCACGGTGCCGATCGAGCCGGGGGCGCGCGACGGCGACAAGAACCGTGCGGTGGAGGCCGAGGTGACCGGGCTGGGCGGCCACAAGTCGCTCTACTCCGACGCCTACTACGACCGAGAGACCTTCGACCTGCTCTACGACCAGTCGTTCGCCCGGCGGGTGCGCAAGCACACCGACCCCGAGGGGCGGCTGACGGAGCTCTACGAGAAAGCGGTGGGACGACGATGACCAGCACGCTCGACCGGACCGGCCGCCGGGAGCCCGGGCCCGACCGCGAGGACGGCACTCCTCGCGTCACGATCGGGGAGGCGCTCACCAGGCTGATGGCCGGGGGTGTGCCGTTCCGGTTCTCCGCCTACGACGGCAGCACCGCCGGGCCGGAGGACTCCCCGATCCACCTGCACCTGCTCAACGAGCGGGGGCTGTCCTACCTGCTCTCCGCGCCCGGGGACCTGGGCATGGCTCGGGCCTACGTGTCCGGCGACATCCTCGTCGACGGGGTGCACCCGGGTGACCCCTATGACGCGATGGTCCGGATGCAGAGCAACCTGCGGTTCAAGATGCCCTCGCCCGGCGAGGCGTTCGCGCTCGCGCGGGGCATCGGGCTCGGCAAGCTGCTGCCCCCGGAGCCCCCGCCGCAGGAGGCCCTGCCCCGGTGGCGCCGACTGCTCGAGGGCTTCCGGCACTCCAAGACCCGCGACGCCGAGGCGATCCACCACCACTACGACGTGTCGAACCGGTTCTACGAGCTGGTGCTCGGCCCCTCGATGACCTACACCTGCGCGTGCTTCCCCCGCGAGGACGCGAGCCTCGAGGAGGCCCAGGCGTTCAAGTACGACCTGGTCGCTCGCAAGCTCGGGCTGCAGCCGGGCATGCGCCTGCTGGACGTCGGCTGCGGCTGGGGCGGCATGGTCCGCCACGCGGCCCGCGAGTACGGCGTCGAGGTGATCGGCGTGACGCTGTCCAGGGAGCAGGCCGCCTGGGGACAGGCCGCCGTCGAGCGCGAGGGGCTCTCGCACCTGGCGCAGGTGCGCTACCAGGACTACCGCGAGGTCCGCGAGAGCGGCTTCGACGCGGTCAGCTCGATCGGCCTCACCGAGCACATCGGGGTGCGCCACTACCCGTCGTACTTCTCGTTCCTGCGCGACAAGCTCGTGCCGGGCGGCCGGATCCTCAACCACTGCATCACGCGTGCGGACAACCACGTCCGCAGCACCGGCGCCTTCATCGACCGCTACGTCTTCCCCGACGGCGAGCTGACCGGCTCCGGGCGGATCATCACGACGATGCAGGACGTCGGGCTCGAGGTCCGCCACGAGGAGAACCTCCGCGAGCACTACGCGCTGACCCTCAAGGGCTGGTGCGAGAACCTCGTGCGGAACTGGGACGAGTGCGTCGCCGAGGTCGGCGAGGGCACCGCGAAGGTGTGGGGCATCTACATGGCCGGCTCCCGGCTGGGCTTCGAGCGCAACGAGATCCAGCTCCACCAGGTGCTGGGGGTCAAGCCCGGGGCGAACGGCGAGGCCGACTTCCCGCTGCGCCCCACCTGGCTCGGCTGACCCGGCCCCCTGCACCCCGATTCGTCCGCGATCGCGAGCCCTCCTGCCGCGGGGCCGGGACGGACGAATCGGGGTGGGGCGCGGGATGGGAGAATCCGGGGGTGTCCGAGACCCCTGAGTTCAGAAGCGGCTTCGCCTCCTTCGTCGGCCGGCCCAACGCCGGCAAGTCGACCCTGACCAACGCCCTGGTCGGCACGAAGGTCGCGATCACCTCCTCGCGCCCGCAGACCACCCGCACCGTGGTCCGCGGCATCGTGCACCGGCCGGACGCGCAGCTCGTGCTCGTGGACACCCCCGGCCTGCACCGGCCGCGGACGCTGCTGGGGGAGCGGCTCAACGACCTGGTCACCACGACCTGGTCCGAGGTCGACGTCGTGGCGGTGTGCTTCCCGGCCGACGAGAAGGTGGGCCCGGGCGACCGGTTCCTGGTCAACGAGCTCGCCAAGGTGCGCCGTACCGTGAAGTTCGCCGTCGCCACCAAGACCGACCTGGCCACCCCCGACCAGCTCGCCGAGCACCTCCTGGCGATCGACGCGCTCGGTCGCGAGACCGGCACCGACTGGGCGGAGATCGTCCCGGTCTCGGCGGTCGCCGGGAACCAGGTGCAGCTGCTTGCGGACCTGCTGGTGGCCCGGCTCCCGGAGGGGCCCGCGCTGTACCCCGACGGCGAGCTGACCGACTCCCCGGAGGAGACGCTCGTCGCCGAGCTGATCCGGGAGGCGGCACTCGAAGGCGTCCGGGACGAGCTGCCCCATTCCATCGCCGTCGTCGTGGAGGAGATGGGCCTGCGCGAGGACCGGCCGCAGGACAAGCCGCTGCTCGACGTGCACGCGAACCTGTTCGTGGAGCGGTCGTCCCAGAAGGGCATCGTGATCGGCCACAAGGGCAGCCGGCTGCGCCAGGTGGGCAGCGACGCCCGCCGGCAGATCGAGGCGCTGCTCGGCACCCCGGTCTACCTCGACCTGCACGTCAAGATCGCCAAGGACTGGCAGCGCGACCCCAAGCAGCTGCGCCGGCTGGGTTTCTGACGCGCTCGTGCGGTGCGGCAGGCACAATGCCTGGCATGAGCAGCACCGATGCCACGAGCACGACCCAGCAGACGCCGGGCCGCCTCGATGGCCTCATCCTGGTGAGCAACCTCGTCGCCGGGGCCGTGTTGCTCGTTGTCCTCGCCGTCGTGAGCTGGCCGCTGGCTGTGGTCGGCGCGCCTACGTCGCCGCGGTGAGCGTGTTTCTTGCCGCGGTCTACGCGCGGCCTGCGCTCGCCAGACGCCACGAGGTCGGCGCGTGGGTTGCGTCATGGCTGGCCGCGGTCGCGCTGTGGACCTGGGTTCTTGTCGGCGTCGAAGGTGGCACATCGTTCTTGCTTCTCACCGCGGGCGGCGGCTTCGTCGTCGCGACCCCGTGCTACCTGGTGTGGCAGGCAGTGGCGCTCGCCGTGCGGCAGCTGTTGGCCTGGCGCGCCGAGCCGGCTTCGGCCTGACGCGCATCAGCGTCCATCTCCGGGCGCTCGGTCACGAGCATCCGGGCAGACACCAGCTGAGCCACGGCCAGTTCGATACTTCGCGGGGACCGGGACCCGGCTTAGGTGCGGAGTTGGATGTGGACTTGGCCGTCGGGGAGTGGGTGGGCGCGGTAGGTGTGGTCGTGGATGCGTTGGTGGTGGTAGCGGCACAGCAGCCGGCCGTTGGCGACCGAGGTCTCGCCGCCGTCGGCCCAGGCCTTGTCGTGGTGGGCGTGGCACCAGGACGCGGGTCGGTCACACCCGAGGGCGGTGCAGGTCTTGTCCCGCATCCCGAGGAGGATGCGTTGGTAGTCGTCGTGGAAGCGGCGTTTGCGGCCCACATCGATCGGGACCGAGTCGCCGCCGAGGACGACCGGGATCAGCCGGGCCCGGGCGGCGAGCCGGCGGGCCTCCGCGGCGGAGATCTCGCCGCCGGTGTCCAGCCTGGCGACGCCGATGTCGCCGAGGAGCTGTTCGATGCTCATCGTCACCACCACGGTGGCGTTGCCCCCGCCGGCCTTCGGCAGCGTGTCGACCGGGAGGGTCTCGAGCAGCTCCATCAGGCCGCGGCCGAGCAGCTCGTGTGCCGGCCGGGGGTTGCCGTGCTCATCGAGGCGGGCCTGGGGGCCGATCCGGGCCGGCGCGACGAGTGCCCGCAGTGCCTTCTCCAGCATCTGCGCGTGCAGGGTCGGCAGCTTGAGGGTGGCGTTGACGGTGCCGTCGCCGTTGGGCCGGAACCGGACGCTGGCCTTGCGGCGGGCTTCGCGTTCCTCGGCCTCGAGCTTCTCCCCGAGCCGGCGTTCGGCCTCCTCGGGGGCGAGCACCTCCAGCAGGTGCCGGCCCAGCTCGCCGCAGCGCCTTGGCGTCGTGCTCGGCGGCGGCCTCGACCAGGTGCGCCTCCCCGCGACGCCGGTCGGGCTCGTCGATGTCGGCGGGTAGGTCGGCGATCGCAACCATGATCACCCGGGCCTGGGCCAGGTTGATCTGCCCGGTCGCCAGCGCCCGCCTCGTGAGGTCGTGTTCGTCGAGGGCTTTCGCGGTGCGTAGGTCGGCGTGGGCCCGGCGCCGCTCCACCCGGGCGTGGTGGGCCACCCAGTCCGCGGTCGAGGCCGCGGCGTCCACGTCGCCGACCCGGTTGCGGTCCGCCGAGGCGAGCACCCGGTACTTCAGCTCGGCGAGCCGGGCCTGTGCCTGCTCCAGGGTCAGTAACGCGTCCCGCTGCTGGTCCGGGGTCATCGACCACGCCGGCGTATCTCCCAGCCGGTCCAACGCCCGACCCAGCCCCGCCACGAACACCGACACCGGATGCCCCGACGACGACGACCCCGACGGGGGCTGCATCGTCGGAAGCGACTGCGACGATTGCTCGGTTGGCGGCGCCTGCTCGGTCGGAGGCCACTCCACGTACGACTCCTGCGACGGGGGCGACGACTGCGATGGCGGCTGCGGCACCCGCGACTGCGATGACGACCGCGGTGGCGGCGGGGGCGTGGTCGACGCGTCAACCGCCGGGCCACGCTCACACCCCGGCGCCACCCACGCGCCGCCCGCCGTGCCCGCGGACCCGGTGCCCACCGGCGCGGCGCCGGCCGGTGGCGGGGGCTGGGTGCTGGTCGTGCTGCTCATGACTCCACGCTAGGGAAACCAGCCCACCACCACCGCACACACGATCCCCGCTGTGGACAAGACCCGGCCCTGCGCGATTGTGGACGAAATCCGGCTCGCCGAGACGCCCGTCTGACTGGGTGTCGCGCGTGAGCTCGAACCTCGGCGCGGCGGCTTTGCCGCACGGCGGGGGCCGCGTCCGGTGTCGGCCTACCCGGGTCGGTCGGGGGCCCAGCAGAAGCCGTAGTGCCGGCCGGCCCGCCACTGCTCCCGCGTCGGCCACTCCCAGCCGTAGGCGAAGGTGAACGGGTCCTCGGCCTGCGCGCGTGCCCGTCGGCGACACGGCGCGTCGCCCGCGGCCCGCACGCGCGCGACGCCGGGGTAGCGACCGCGGTCGGGCAGCGCGATGGTCGCGATCGCCCGCCAGCGGTGCCGTCGCGCGCAGATCACCCGTTCGAAGCCCTCGGCGCCCGGGGCGGCGGTGCCGCACAGTGCGTACGGCGCCGCACGGCGCTCGCCGTCGAGCAGCCCGGCCAGCCGGCGCGGCCGCGGCAGCAGCGCCAGCCGGTCCCGGCCGGCGAGCGCGATCACGTCGCAGCGGAACCAGCGGGCGCCGAGGTCGGCCTGCTCCAGCGTCGGGGCGAACCAGACCCCGGCGAGCCGCGACAGCCGGCGGTCCTGGACGGAGCCGCCGAGGAACCGGCGGAGCTCGCGGTCGCAGGCGGCCTCGATCTGCTGCTGCACGTGAGCGGAGTCGACGGCCACGGCGTGACCCTGCACGACGTTGCGGAACAGGCCCACGTGGAAGGTCTGGCTGGAGTGCCGCACCGTGCACGGCACCGGCTCCTCCGCGGTGGTCGGCTGCGCGGCCTGCGCCAGCGTGAGCCGGTAGCAGCCGCGCTCCGGAGGCGCGGGCGGCGGTGGATCGGCTGTCGGCGGACCGGGCGTCGGGCTGCTGGTCGCGGCGGACGGCGACGCCGGCGCGGAGGTGCTCGAGCCCGGTGTGGACACCTGCGGCTCCTGCCCGGACCGGTCGGAGGGCGAGGTGCAGCCGGTGGCGAGCGCCGCCAGGAGCGCCACCCACGGGACCAGCCCGGGCCTCACTTCGCCGTCCGGGCCCAGCAGATCGAGCGGCGGTTGCCCGCCGCCCACTCGGTCTCGCCGAAGTAGGAGTAGCCGTAGTCGTACGCGACCGGGTAGCCCAGCCAGGCCTCGACCGAGCCCGAGCAGAACGCGCGGGTGCGTGCCCGGACCACGTCGTCGCCCGGGTACTCGGCCGCCGCGTCGCCGAGCACGATCGTGGTGACCGCGCGCCAGGTGTGCTCCTGGCTGCACGGCACGGTCGGTGCGGAGGAGACCGTCGGGCCGTCGGCACACGCCAGCCAGCGGTCGTCGGGCTTGCCGGCCAGCAGGTCCTCGGCGTCCGCGGGCAGCTCGAGCAGCGCCGGGGACTGCTCGCCGCCGCCGACGACGTCGCAGCGCCACCACCGGGCGCCGGCGTCCCAGGCGGCCTGAGGCGGCCGGAACCACGACCAGGTGACCGTCGAGCGCATCACCAGGCTCTCGTCGCCCCGGCCGACGAAGGCCCGGAACCGGCTGTTGCAGTCGGCGAACAGGTGCTCGCCCAGCGCCTCGTCGTCGATCTCGTCGCCGGCGACGTCGCGCGGAAAGGTCCCGGTGGCGTACGTCTGGGCGGTGTGCGGCTCGTCGCAGCCGACGGGCTCCGTGTCGTCGACCGGTGCACCGACCTGCTCCGCGGTCAGCATCCTGCACTGTCCCGGCCGGGGCGGCTCGGTCGGGACCGCCTCCTGAGCGTCGCCGCCCGGGGTGCAGGCGCCCAGGACGAGCAGCAGCGGGAGGACCAGGCGGAGGAGCACGTGAAGCACCTTCGGCGACATCGCGGGAGCGGGCCCGGTCAGGCTACCGTCCGGGTGCCTCGAAGGGCCGGGTACGTCGAGCAGCCGGGCCGACCGGCGTACCGTCGGACCCATGCCGCGGATGGACCGTAAGCGCGCCTACTTCTGGCTGATGGGCACCTGCGTGGTGCTGATCCTGCTGGCCTGGAACGTGGTCCGGTTCTGGTCGACGACCGTCGCGGTGGTGATGAGCGTGGTCGCCGCGGTGATCCCGCCGGTGGCGGTGATCGTCGGCAACTTCGGGACGCTGCGCCGCCTCGAGCAGCCGCGCCCCGGCCCGGACGGACCCGGCCCGGACCGGTAGCGCCGGCGCGCCGCTCGGCTCAGCCGCCGGCCGTCGACACGAGCGCGGCCAGGGTGGCCCCGAGCTCGTACGCCGCGGCCTCGTCCGGCTGCTCGACGTCACCGAGGACCGACAGCACCTCCGACGCCTGCCGCCACGCAAGGGCACCCACGATCGAGGTGACCGCCCGGACCGCGCCCTCGGTGTCGTAGCGGCCGTGCACGTAGAGCCCGAACGGGCGCCCGCGGGTGCTCCCGGGACCGCCTGCCCCGGCCCCGCCGGCCGAGCCGTCGTCGGCCAGCGCCCCGCCGACCTGCAGGAACGTCGAGTCGAAGAAGTGCTTCAGTGCTCCGCTCATGTAGCCGAAGTTGGCCGGCGTGCCGAGGAGGTAGCCGTCCGCGGCCAGCACCTCCTCCGCGGTCGCCTCCAGCGCCGGCCGCGCGACCACCTCGACCCCGTCGATGGCGTCGTCGCGCGCGCCGGCCAGCACGGCGTCGGTCAGCCGCCGCACGCCGCGCGTGGGGGAGTGGTGCACCACCAGCAGCCGGGACATGCCGCTCAGAGGTCCCGTCGGAAGCCGACGTGCTCGGCGACCACCGTGGCGCCGAGCCGCTCGTTGACCGCGATCATGTGGTGGTTGGCGGTCGCGTTCCACGTGTCGACGGCGCCCACCTCCGGCCGGTCGCGGCTGACCCAGCGCAGCATGTCGGCCTTCATCAGCAGTCCGAGCCGGTGGCCGCGGTGGGCCCGCACCACCGAGGTGTCCTCCTGGAACGCCACCGCCGGACCGAACTCGTCGACGCACAGCATCGACAGCCCGGCCCACTCGCCGGTGTCGCGGTGCCGGGCCACCACCCGGTGCACGGTCTGCCGCCGTCCGGCCATCGCCCGGTCGTAGCCTCGCACCCGGTCGGCGTCGAAGAGGCTGGGCTCCTCGTCCTCGTCGTCGGCCGGTGCGTCGTTGATCGCCTCGTGCAGCGTGGCCATCGGCTCGAGCAGGTCCTCGGGCGTCGGGCCGACCAGCCGGACCAGCTCGTAGTCCGCGGCGTGGCCGGCAGCCTCGTCGTACAGGCGCTGCCACCGGTCCGTGGGCGTCGCGTGCAGGTCGATCCGGCGTACGGCGTACCGCCCCGGCGTCTCGGCGAAGCCCCAGGCCCGCAGCGCAGGGATCCCGTCGCTGCCGGCGAACGCCCCGGCGTAGAGCTTGGAGCGCCCGCTGTCCTCGACGACGGGGAGCGCCTCGTCGAGCAGGCCCCGGCCGATGCCGCGCCGACGCACCTGCGGGTGCACGTGGCCGCGCAGGTGCGCGCTGTCGCGGTTCTCCCGCCTGGGCAGGTCGAGGTCGAGATGGCCGACCACCTGGTCGCCGGCGTAGGCGATCCAGAGGCCGTCCACGGGCGTGCCGTCGCTCTGGAGCTGCCGCGACGTCAGGCAGGCGGCACCGGCGCGGGGCGGCAGGTCCAGCCCGGCGGCCTGGCTCGCCGCCGTGATCACCTCCGCGATCCCGTCGGCGGTGTCGAGGTCGAGCTCGAGGGGGTCGATGCGCTCGATCCGGACGGCGAGGTCGGTGCGGAGGTCGGCGGGGAGGTCGGACACGCGCGCCATCTTGTCACCGTCCCCGGCGACGTCTCGTCCATCCCCCGGAAGCGGGGTCGTCGGCACGGTGCGGCTGCTCTATGCTGGACCGGTCATGAGCGCGCGCAGCCTCCTCCTTGGGTGCCGCAGCGAGGTCTGAGAGCCGGACCCCTCGCTGCGGAGTCCGCTCGTTGCCCGGCGCACGGCCCGACCGCGACCCAGACGAGGACCTCCCATGACCACGCCCACCTCCCGGCCCACCCCCGGGCCGACCTTCCGGCCCCGCAACACCCAGCGCGCCAGCGGCATGCCCTACCAGCGCTACCGCGCGTTCGCGCCGATCGACCTGCCCGACCGCACCTGGCCGTCCCGCACGGTCGACGCGACCCCGCGGTGGCTCTCCACCGACCTGCGCGACGGCAACCAGGCGCTGATCGACCCGATGACGCCGGCCCGCAAGACGACGATGTTCGAGCTGCTCGTCTCCCTGGGCTACAAGGAGATCGAGGTCGGGTTCCCGAGCGCCAGCCAGACCGACTTCGACTTCGTCCGCCAGCTCGTCGAGGGCGACATGATCCCCGACGACGTCACCATCACCGTGCTCACCCAGGCCCGTGAGGACCTGATCGAGCGGACGGTGCAGTCTCTGGTGGGCGCCGCCCACGCCAACGTGCACCTCTACAACGCGACCGCTCCGCTGTTTCGCCGCGTGGTCTTCGGTGTGGGCAAGGACGAGTGCCGCTCGATCGCCGTACGCGGCACGGAGCTGGTGATGAAGTACGCCGAGGAGCTGCTGAGCGCGGGTGGGACGGACTTCGGCTACCAGTACTCCCCGGAGATCTTCACCGGCACCGAGCTCGAGTTCGCCGTCGACGTCTGCGAGGCCGTGTCCGACGTGTGGCAGCCCGGTCCGGGGCGCGAGATCATCCTGAACCTGCCGGCGACGGTGGAGATGTCCACGCCGAACGTGTACGCCGACCAGATCGAGTGGTTCTCCCGGGCGCTGACCCGTCGCGAGCACTCGGTCATCTCCCTGCACCCGCACAACGACCGCGGTACTGCGGTGGCCGCCACCGAGCTGGCGCTGATGGCCGGCGCCGACCGGGTGGAGGGCTGCCTGTTCGGGCACGGCGAGCGCACCGGCAACGTCTGCCTCGTCACGCTGGGCATGAACCTGTTCAGCCAGGGGATCGACCCGCAGATCGACTTTTCCGACATCGACGAGGTGCGCCGCACCGTCGAGTACTGCACTCAGCTGCCGGTGCACCCGCGCCACCCCTACGCCGGCGACCTGGTCTACACGGCGTTCTCCGGATCCCACCAGGACGCGATCAAGAAGGGGCTCGAGGCGCTGGAGAGGACCGCGGAGGAGACCGGGCGGCCCGTCGGCGAGCTGCCCTGGGAGGCGCCGTACCTGCCCATCGACCCCAAGGACGTCGGGCGCTCCTACGAGGCGGTCATCCGGGTCAACAGCCAGTCCGGCAAGGGCGGCGTCGCCTACATCCTCAAGGCCGAGCACCGGCTGGAGCTGCCGCGGCGGCTGCAGATCGAGTTCAGCCGCGCGGTGCAGCGGCACACCGACGACTCCGGCAAGGAGATGTCGCCCGACGACATCTGGACCGCGTTCCGCGGGGAGTACCTCGACCGCGAGACGCCGCTGCAGCTGAACTCGCTGCACACCTCATCGGCGGCCGGTGAGAAGGACGCGCTCGCGGTCAACGTGTACGTCGACGGGGAGCTCCGCTCGCTCGAGGGCGTCGGCAACGGCCCGATCGCGGCGTTCGTCGACGCGCTCAACCGGTTGACCGAGGACGAGCAGGCCCGGGGCAACCCGATGTTCGCCGAGCGCGGCGACGTCCGGGTGCTCGACTACCACGAGCACGCGCTGTCCTCGGGCGGCGACGCGATCGCGGCGGCCTACGTCGAGTGCACCGTGGGCGACCAGCTGCTGTGGGGAGTGGGCCTCGACGCCAACATCGTCACCGCCTCGCTCAAGGCCGTGATCTCGGCGGTCAACCGCGCCTGACCCCGATTCGTCCGCGAAAGCGAGCCAACCTTCCGCGGGGCTACCGCGGACGAATCGGGGTGGGGGCGCGCCTGACCATGCGTTCGACCAGCAGGTCCGAGCCGTCGCGGATCGGCCGGGTCTCGCCGGTCGCCTCGAAGCCGCAGGCCTCGTAGAGCCGGCGGGCGCCGGCGTTGCCCGCCTCCACGTCGAGGTGGGCGCGCAGGCCGTGCTCGTGCGCCCAGCCGGCCAGCCACAGCAGCACCGAGCGGCCGACGCCGTGGCCGCGCCAGGCGGGGTCGGTCCACATGGCGACGACGTGCAGCCGGCCGGGCAGGTCGCGGTAGCCGCCCCCGATCCCGACCGCCGTCCCACCGACGAAGGCGAGGGCGGCCGGGCCGGCGGCGCCGCCGGCCCGGCCGCGCCAGGTCGCCTCGGTGAAGGCGGCCTCGCGGGCGTACGTCGACCCGAAGGCGTCCGGCGAGTCGCGGAGCGCCCGCAGCCGCAGGTCCCGCCAGGTCGCCCAGTCGTCCCCGGTGGCCTGCCGGACGGTCACCTCCACCGTCTCGGTCATGACGCCTCCCCGATGCAGGCCGAGCCGACGCGCTCGAAGCCGACCCGTTCGTAGACCCGGGCGACGGCGTCGTCCTGGGCCGAGAGGAACACCGTCCCGGCACCGCGTGCGCGGGCGTCCTCGACGAGGGCAGCGGTGAGCGCGGCGCCGACTCCTCGGCGGCGGGCGCTCGGCAGCACCGCGATGCCGGTGAGCTCCGTGGTGCCGCCGCGGGGGTTGTGCGACCCGCCGCCCAGCACCTTCCCGTCCTCGCCGTACGCCGCGGCGACCACCATCGTCCCGGCCCCGACCAGTCGCCGGATCCGGTCGACCGGGCGCGGCGCGACCTCGTCGGTTCCCGCGAACCCCGCGTGGACGGCGCCCCACACCAGCGGCAGGTCCGCGGCGTCGGCCGCCAGGACCTCGGTGTGGACGACCGCGCCCGCCCCGGTCGGCCGCGGCAGGCCGCTCCGGACGCCCGGGTCGGGAGCCAGCACGAGCAGGGGACACTTGCGCACCTCCACCCCGGCTGCGCGGGCGGCCGGCAGCAGCGACGGCGTCGTCTGGTGCACCCACTCGAACGTCTCGGGCACCCCGAGGTCACGCTGCCGCTCCCGCACCCGTCGTACGTCGTCGGCGGTCACGTCGACGGCGAGGCCGATCCGGGGCCGCGCGTAGAACGGCCACCCGTCCGGGTCGCTGCGCAGGAACAGCGTGAACGGCCCCACCTCCTCGGTGGTCGCCGACGGGCGTGGAGCGGCGTCGTAGTAGCGCTCCAGGACGTGCAGCAGCTCGGGCGGGGCGTCCTCGGTGACGGGCATGCTGCGCAGCATCTCAGCCGACGCGGCGAGAGCGCACGCCATAGAAGGGCGAGCCGCCGGGCGCGGTCGCCGGTTACCGCTTCAGGGCGACCAGCGCGGCGGCGACCACCTCGTCGAGGTCGGGACTGACGTCGACGACCTCACCGGGCTCGTCGCTCTCGATCGGCTCCAGGGTGTCGAGCTGCGAGGCCAGCAGCGAGGGCGGCATGAAGTGCTTGGTGCGCTGGGACATGCGCTCCTCGAGCACCTCGAACGGGGCGTGCAGGTGCACGAAGAACATTGCGCCCTGCGGCACGCCGCTGCGCAGCACGTCGCGGTAGCTGCGGCGCAGGGCCGAGCAGGTGAGGACGACCGAGCGGCCGGCGGCGTAACGCTCTCCCGCCAGGTCGGCCAGGATCTGGAGCCAGGGCAGCCGGTCGTCGTCGGTCAGCGCCACCCCGGCGGCCATCTTGTCGATGTTGGCCTGCGGATGGTGGGAGTCGCCCTCGACGAACTCGAGGTCGAGCTCCTCGGCGAGGCGTTCGCCGACCGAGGTCTTGCCGGTGCCCGAGACCCCCATGACGACGACCACGCGCGGGTCGTCCTCGGACGGGGTGGGCGCCGGGGTGGTGGCGACGGGGGCGGGGGAGTCGGTCTCGCTCACATCTGCTCCTCAGAGGTCGAGGTGTGGTCGGTGGCTAGGCTGCACGACATGGCAACCGTGTACCGAGGTGTGCTGGCGCAGCTGGGGCCGCGCATCGTCGACGGAACGCTGCCGGTCGGGTCGACGCTCACCCTCGACTGGCTGTGCGAGGAGTTCGGGGTGTCGCGGACCATCGCCCGCGAGGTGGTGCAGGTCCTGGTGTCGATGGGGCTCTTGGAGAGCCGCCGGCGCACCGGCATCCGGGTGCTGCCGCAGGAGAGCTGGGACGCCTTCGACCCGGCCGTGATCCGCTGGCGGCTCGAGGGGCCGGCCCGCCGCGAGCACCTCGCCGAGCTGTCACAGCTGCGCGCGGCGGTGGAGCCGGCGGCGGCCGCGCTGGCGGCCCTGCACGCCGACGGGTCCACGCGCGCGGAGGTGCTGACGCTCGCGCTGGAGATGGAGTCCACCGGCGCAGCGGGCGACCTCCGGACGTTCCTCGAGCACGACGTCCGGTTCCACCGGTTGCTGCTCTCCGCCTCCGGCAACCCGATGTTCGCGGCGCTCGGAGAGGTGGTCGAGGAGGTGCTGCGCGGCCGCACCGACCACGACCTGATGCCGCCCGAGCCGAAGCCCGAGGCTCGCCGGCTGCACGCGATGGTGGCCGATGCGGTGGTCCGCGGCGAGCCGGACGTGGCCCGGGCGGCGATGAGCACGATCTGCCTGGAGGTGGTTCCCGGGATCGCCGAGCTCGACGACCCCGTGGTCAGGCAGGCAGACGCCCGGGCGGCCCGGGACGCGGCGCAGCGCTGAGCGAGCGCTGCACCGCGTCCCCACGGCCGACGGGCCTGCGTCATGCGACCGTCCAGAGCAGTGCCGCGATCACGAAGGCCGAGACACCGAGCGTGGTCTCCATGACCGTCCAGGTCTTCAGGGTGGTCTTCTCGTCCATCCCGAAGAAGCGGCTGACCAGCCAGAAGCCGGAGTCGTTGACGTGCGAGAGCACGGTGGCGCCGGCGGCGATCGCCACGACGAGCAGCGCGACCTGGAAGTTGCCGTAGCCGGCGGCGGTGACCTGGGCGGCGATCAGCCCCGACGTGGTGGTCAGCGCGACCGTCGCCGATCCCTGCGCCACCCGCAGGATCGTGGCGATCACGAACGCCTGCAGCAGCAGCGGCAGGCCGATGCCGGACAGCGAGGAGGTGAGCGACTCACCGATCCCGCTGGTGCGCAGGATGCCGCCGAACATGCCGCCGGCGCCGGTGATCAGGATGATCGAGCAGATCGGCGCGAGCGCCTCGTCGAGCAGCTGACCGGTCTCGGAGAAGGAGCGGCCGTGCCGCCCCAGCAGTCCGATGGCGACGAGCAGCGTGATCAGCAGCGCGATCGGGGTGTTGCCGACCAGCTGCAGGAACTGGACCCAGGCCGCGTCCCCGTCCACCTGGCCGGTCGTGGCCAGCGTGCTGAGGATGGTGTTCGCCGCGATCAGGACCAGCGGCAGCAGCAGCAGGCTGACCACGAGGCCGAAGCTGGGCGGTGCCGGCTGGGTCCGCGTCGGAGTGATCGTCTGGGTGCTGGTGCCGCCACTGGTCGGTGCGGCCCCCTCCGTCGGGGACCCGGTCCGGGTGGTGGTCGGCCGTCCGCCGGCGCCCGTGGCCCCGGCTCCGCCGCCGTCGGTGCGGGTGTCGGTGTCGGTGCCGGTGCCGGCGTCGAGGTCGTCGGTCTCCTCGGTGCCCCGGCCGTTCATCGGGCCGAAGAGCAGCTCGGGGACGTCCACGTGCACGCGCGCGCCGATGAAGCGCGAGAACAGGTACACGCCGACGTACCACGCGACGAGGGCCACGGGCAGGTTGACCAGGAGGATGGTGCCGATGTCGCCCTCGAGGACATCGCCGGCCGCGACCGGTCCGGGGTGCGGCGGGACCAGCGCGTGCATCGCGGCGAAGGCGCCGGCGGCAGGCAGGGCGTAGTAGAGCAGCGAGCCGCCGAAGCGACGAGCCACGGTGAGGATGATCGGCAGGAAGACGACCAGGCCGGCGTCGAAGAAGATCGGGAAGCCGAAGAAGAGCGCGGCGACGCCGAGGGCCAGCGGCGCCCGGCGCTCCCCGAACCGGCTGATCAGGCTGTCGGCGAGCACCTGCGCTCCGCCGGTCACCTCCAGCAGCCGGCCGAGCATCACGCCGAAGCCGACGAGCAGGGCCACCGACCCCAGCGTGCTGCCGAACCCGGAGAGCATGGCGGTCGGGATGTCGGCCACCGGGATGCCGGCGGCGAGGGCGGTGAGGACGCTGACCAGCACGAGCGCGATGAACGCGTGCAGGCGCACCTTGATGATGAGGAACAGCAGCAGGGCGACGGCGACGGCTGCGATGAGCAGCAGGGTCGTCGTGCCGTGTGCCGGAGAGATGGGATCCACGGGATCGCTCCAGACGAAGTGACGATCGTTACAGATTGACCCGCCAACTGTGGGGGAAAGGTAGTACCTTTGGCAAGTGCGCCCCGCATCTCTGGGCCGTGACTATCGGACTACGCTGCGCCTGTACCCGTTTTCTCCTCGAGGAGTGCATCGTGGCGGTCCTGGTCTCCGAGCGCATCGGCCAGTTCTTCATCGAGCACGACCGCCTGGAGTACACCGAGTACGGCTCCGGCGACCGGTGGGTGGTGCTGGTGCACGCCCAGCTCGTGCCGCGCCGGATGCACCAGCCGCTGGCCCGGGCCATCGCCGCCGAGGGCTTCCACGTGGTCACCCTCGACCTGCTCGGCCACGGCCGCTCCGACCGGCCGTTGGACCCCAAGGAGTACTCCATGACCGCGTTCGGCCACCAGGTCGTCGCGCTCCTGGACCACCTCGGCGCCGACCGGGCCGTCATCGGCGGTACGTCGCTGGGCTCCAACGTCTCGCTGGAGGTGGCCGACGCCGCACCGGAGCGGGTGCGCGGACTGCTGCTGGAGATGCCGGTGCTCGACAACGCCCTGGAGGCCGGTCTCATCGCCTTCGGCCCGCTCATGTTCGCCGCCCGGTTCATGCCGCTGTCGGTGACCGCGGTCCGCAGGCTCACCCGGCTCGTGCCGCGGGGCCTGGTGCCGTTCTGGGGCGGCATCGTGCTGGACACCCTCGGCCAGCACCCGGCCCCGATGGCGGCCGCCATCCACGGCATCTTCTTCGGCCGGATCGCACCGCCGAGCCGCCGACGGCGGCTCATCGAGGCGCCCGCGCTGGTCGTGGGCCACCCCCGTGACCCGATCCATCCCGCCGCCGACGCCGCCATGCTCGCCGAGGAGCTGCCCCACGGCCGGTTCGTCGCCGCCCGCCACGTCCTGGAGTGGCGGATCCGGCCCGAGCGGCTGAACACCGAGGCGATCGTCTTCCTCGACGAGTGCTGGGCCGAGGAGGCGGGCGGCGCCGCGCGCCGCCGTACCCGGGCCTGAGCCGGCCCTCAGGCGCGCCGCACGACACGCCGCCGGGGTCCCCGCCTCGGTGGCTTGCCGGCGGGAGGGAGAATGGCCGCGTGGTGCTCTATCGTGACGAGGCAGTCGTGCTGCGCACCCAGAAGCTGGGCGAGGCCGACCGCATCGTCACCTTGCTGACCCGCGGCAACGGCCGGGTCCGCGCCGTGGCCAAGGGCGTGCGACGCACCTCCTCGCGCTTCGGCTCGCGGCTCGAGCCGTTCACCCACGTCGACCTGCAGCTGGCCGAGGGCCGCTCGCTCGACGTGGTCACCCAGGCCGAGACGCTCGCGCCGTACGGCGCCCGGGTGGGAGCGGACTACGAGCGCTACACCGCGGGCACCGTGATGCTCGAGACCGCCGAGCGGCTGGTCGTGGAGGACAAGGAACCGGCGCTGCAGCAGTTCCTGCTCCTGATCGGCGCGCTCCGGGCGATGTGCGACACCGGCCGGCCACCCGGCCAGGTGCTCGACTCCTTCCTGCTCCGGTCGCTCGCGGTCAACGGCTACGCGCCGTCCTTCGACGGCTGCGCCCGCTGCGGGCTCGAGGGTCCGCACCGTGCGTTCAGCCCCGCCGCCGGCGGGATGCTCTGCAGCACCTGTCGGGTGCCCGGAACCGCCAGCCCCGCGCGCGAGACCGTGCTGCTGCTCGGCGCGCTGCTGGCGGGGGACTGGGGCGTGGTCGAGGCCAGCGAGGGACGGCACCGCAAGGAGGCCACGTCGCTGGTGGCCGCCTACCTGGCCTGGCACCTCGAGCGTGGCCTGAAGTCGCTCGCGCACGTCGAGCGCTGACGCCGCGGCGCGCGCCGCCACCCAGACCGTGGTCGCCGGTCGCGGGCTACTGCTCGCCGCGGTCGCGGCCGTCCATCAGCGAGTCGACCGAGGTGTTGAACTTCTCCAGCAGCCGGCCGAAGTCGAGGCGGTCCTGGTCCGACCAGCCGGCCATCACCGCCTCCAGCCGCCCCCTGCGGTGCTCGCGAGTGCGCGACAGCGCGTCGCGGCCCTCGTCGCTCAGGTCCAGGATCGAGGCGCGACGGTCGGTCGCGTCGGGGGTCCGCACGGCAAGCCCTTCGTCCTCGAGCGCCCGGACCTGCCGGGTGATCGTCGAGGGGTCGAGCCCGAAGGCGCCGGCGAGCACGCCGAGGCGCTGGGGGCCCTCGTCGGCGAGCTGGCACAGGATGCCGTAGGCCGACCGCTCGAGGTGCACCTCGCCGGAGGCCGTGGAGAGGTGGATACGCTGCACCCGACGCAGCAGCACGGTCATCTGCTGTTCGATCTTCTGGTTGGCGCGGTCCATCGGGCCCTCTTCCGCTCGCCGACGCGTCGGCGACAGCATAAGGGCTCCCCGGGTGCGGGCGGGCGGCGGCAGCGGCCAGGAGACCCGGGACGGCCAGGACGGGAAGGGTGGCGGCGCAGTGGCGCGAGGTGCGACACGGGGCAGGGGACGCGGCACCGGTGCCGACCGGCGGCGCGAGGTCCGGGCGCCGGTGCCGCACCCCTCCGGCGAGCGGCCCCCCGCGATCCCGTCCGAGCTGGTGCCCCGGCACGTCGCGATCGTCATGGACGGCAACGGCCGGTGGGCCAAGCAGCGCGGGCTGCCCCGCACCGCCGGGCACCAGCAGGGCGAGCACTCCCTGTTCGAGGTCGTCGAGGGCGCCATCGAGATCGGCGTGAAGGCGGTCTCGGCCTACGCCTTCTCCACCGAGAACTGGTCGCGCAGCCCCGAGGAGGTCCGCTTCCTGATGGGCTTCAACCGCGACGTGATCCGCCGGCGCCGCGACGAGATGCACGAGCTCGGCGTCCGGGTCCGGTGGGCCGGCCGGACCCCGCGGCTGTGGCGCTCGGTGATCAAGGAGCTCCGGGTCGCCGAGGAGCTGACCGCCGACAACGACGTGCTGACGCTGACCATGTGCGTCAACTACGGCGGTCGGGCCGAGGTCGCCGACGCCGCCCGCTCGATCGCCCGGGAGGTCGCGGCCGGGCGGCTGGACCCGGACAAGGTCGACGAGTCGGTGTTCGCCCGGCACCTCTACGTGCCCGAGCTCGCCGACGCGGACCTGGTGTGGCGCACCTCGGGGGAGCAGCGGCTGAGCAACTTCATGCTGTGGCAGGCCGCCTACTCCGAGCTGGTCTTCACCGACGTGCTCTGGCCCGACGTCGACCGCCGGCACCTGTGGCAGGCGATCGACCTCTACGCCCGGCGCGACCGCAGGTACGGCGGCGCCTGACCCCACCCGGTCGACGCCCAGAATGTGCGGTGGGCGGCGTTCGTGCCGGTCAGGTGTGATGTCGACCTGGAAGGGTAAAGATATTTGGTTCGAGACTCTTGTCATGGGGCGTGGCGAATGACACGATTCCGCAGTCGGTGGCCGAGTCCGCCACCAGCCCCCCTCCGGTCCCGCGCCTGACCCGGGCGCAGCCTGCGGGGGGCACACGTCCACATCCAGGAGAACCCGTGACCCGACGCGCGTCCAGCGCCCTCATCGGACTGGCGGCCGCAGCGCTCGCCAGTGCCTCGATGACCGTCCCTGCGGCGGCAGTCCCCGCAGCGGACACCGACAACGAGCCGAGCCTGTCCAACGGGCGCGGCAACGACAACCTGCCCAGCCCCCTGGCCGCCAAGCGGAACGCGCTGCGCGAGAAGGCGGTCTCCGAGCTCGTCAAGGGCAACGCCACCGTCGTCACCCGCAACGGCCAGAAGGTCATCAAGGTCGGCCGCGGCCAGTACGTCCAGTACGGCGTCTCGCGCGAGGAGTCGATCTTCACGGTCCTCGCCGACTTCGGCGACAAGGTCGACCCCAAGTACGGCGGCACGGCCGGCCCGGTGCACAACCAGATCCCCAAGCCCGACCGCAACTGGGACGGCGACGCCACCGACGACAACTCGACGTTCTGGAAGCCGGACTTCGACCAGGCCCACTACCAGAACCTCATGTTCGGTGACGGCGAGTCGTTCCGCGACTTCTACCTCAAGCAGTCCAACGGCCGCTTCCTCGCCAAGGGCGAGGTCAGCGACTGGGTGAAGCTGCCCTACAACGAGGCGCGCTACGGCTCCGGGCGCGGTGGCTCGGCCACCTACTGGCCGTTCGTGAAGGACACCGCGCAGGCGTGGTACGACGCCCAGATCGCCGCGGGCAAGACCTCCGACGAGATCAAGGCCGAGCTCTCCCAGTTCGACAAGTGGGACCGCTACGACTCCGACGGCGACGGCGACTTCAACGAGCCCGACGGCTACATCGACCACTTCCAGGCGATCCACGCCGGCGAGGGCGAGGAGGCCGGCGGCGGCGCCCAGGGCACCGACGCGATCTGGTCGCACCGCTGGTACGCCTACTCCACAAACATCGGCAAGACCGGCCCGGAGGGCAACAAGCTCGGCGGCGTGCCGATCGGCAACTCCGGCATCTGGATCGGTGACTACACCACCGAGCCCGAGAACGGCGGCCTCGGCGTCTTCGCACACGAGTTCGGCCACGACCTCGGTCTCCCGGACCTCTACGACACCGCCGGCGGCGACAACGGCACCGCCTTCTGGACGCTGATGAGCGGCGGCTCGTGGCTGAACCACGGTGAGGACTCGATCGGCACCACGCCCGGCTACATGGGTGCGTGGGAGAAGCTGCAGCTCGGCTGGCTCGACTACGAGACCGTGGAGAAGGGCACCGACACCCAGATCAAGCTCGGCCCCGCCGACCGCGCCGGCAAGATGCCGCAGGCGGTGGTCGTCAACCTGCCGGACAAGACGGTGACGACGGAGTACAACACCCCGTACTCCGGCAGCTTTGAGTGGTGGGGCGGCAGCGCCGACGGCCTCAACACCACCCTGACCCGGCCGGTCGACCTCTCCGGTGTCAGCACCGGGTCGGTCTCGGCCAAGGTCTGGCACGACATCGAGGAAGGCTACGACTACCTCTTCGGTGAGGTCTCCGCCGACGGCGGCTCCACCTGGAAGGACGCGGGCGCCCCGATCGACGGCTCGTCGGACGGCGCGTGGGTCGACAAGTCGTGGGACCTGACGCCGTACGCCGGCCAGTCGGTCCTGTTCCGCTTCCGCTACAACACCGACGGCGGCGTGCACCTCGACGGTCCGTTCCTCGACAACATCGCGCTGACCCTCGGCGGCACCTCCACCGTCGACGACGTGGAGTCCGGCACCGGCGCCTGGACGGCAGACGGCTTCACCCGGATGGGCGGCTCCACCTCGGTGCAGGCCCCGCAGTACTACCTGGCCGAGAACCGGGTCTACTCCGGCTACGACGCGACGCTGCGCACCGGCCCGTACAACTTCGGCTTCGGCAACACCAGGCCTGACTGGGTGGAGCGCTTCCCCTACCAGAACGGCCTGCTGGTGTGGTACGCCGACGGCCAGTACGGCGACAACAACACCTCCGAGCACCCTGGTGGCGGACTGGTCCTGCCGGTCGACGCCCGTCCGGCCCCGATCGTCTTCCCCGGCGGCTCTCAGCTGGGCAACCGGCGCCAGCCGTTCGACGCGACGTTCGGCCTCGAGCCGACCGACGCGGTCACCTTCCACCGCGACGGCGTGGCCACGCACGTTCCCTCGCAGCCCGCCATCGCGACGTTCGACGACAGCGACCCCGACCGCTACTGGTCGGCGAAGAACCCGTGGGCGTCGACGAAGGTGGCCGGCAGCGGCACCAGGATGACCGTGGTGAGCTCGGCCAAGCAGGGCGACCAGCTGCTGCTCCGGGTGAGCTTCCGCTGACCCTTCCCGCCCGCGCGGCGTGAACCGCCGCACCGAGCGAACACAGGTGGCCCCCGGATCCGATCCGGGGGCCACTTCGCGTCCCGGGGGCGCTCAGCACCTCGGGCAGGTGCCGAAGATCTCGAGCGTGTGGCTGACCTCGCGGAACCCGTGCTCGTCGGCGACCGCGTCGGCCCACCGCTCCACGGTCGGCCCCTCCACCTCGACGGTCCGCCCGCAGCTGCGGCAGACGAGGTGGTGGTGGTGGCGCTCCGAGCAGCGGCGGTAGAGCGCCTCGCCCTCCTCGGTGCGCAGCACGTCCACCTCGCCGCCGTCGGCCAGCGCCTGCAGCGTCCGGTAGACCGTGGACAGCCCCACGTTGTCCCCGGCCCGGCGCAGCAGGTCGTGGATGTCCTGGGCGCTGCGGAAGTCGTCGAAGGACTGCATCACCGCAGCGACCGCCCGCCGCTGCCGGGTCGGCCGGGTGCCTGCGGGCAGCCTCGGGTCAGTGCTCGTCATAGTGGCTCCCGTGCGGTGCGTGGCGGTGGCCGTCGTGGACATAGTCGACGTGGTCGCCGTGCGGGACGGCGGCGTGGCCGCAGTCCGCGCCGTGCTCGTGCGTGTGGTCCTCCGGTACGGCGGTGTGGTCGGCCTCGACGCCGTAGGCGTCCGTCGTGACCTCGAACGGGGCCCGCAGCCGCTGCCGGTGCCGCAGCCACGCGCCGACCGGGTAGGCGGCCGCGAAGCCGGCCAGCGCCAGCAGCACGATCGTCGGGCCGGGCGCGACCGTGACGAAGGCGGAGATGCTCACGCCGCCCACGGCCGCGGCCGCCCCGAGTCCCATCGCGAGCAGCAGCGTGAGCCGGAAGCCGCGGCTGACCTGCTGGGCGGTCGCGACCGGGATCACCATGAGCGCGCTGACCAGCAGCAGGCCCACCGTGCGCATCGCCACCGTGACCGTCACCGCGGCCATCACCGCGACCAGCATGTTGTAGAAGCGCACGTTGAGGCCGGCCACCTGCGCGAACTCGGGGTCCTGGGCGACGCCGAACAGCTGGGGCGCGAGTCCGACGCCGACGACGAGGACGAGCGCGGCCAGGGCGATCGTCATCCAGACCTCCGAGGCCGAGATGGTGCCGATGGCGCCGAACAGGTACCGGTTCAGCACCGCCGCGCTCTGTCCGGCCAGCCCGGTGATCAGCACGCCGCCGGCGATGCCGCCGTAGAACAGCAGCGCCAGCGCGACGTCGCCGCTGGTGCGACCCCGCTCCCGGATCACCTCGATCGTCACGGCGCCGAGGATCGCCACCACGACAGCCGTCAGCAGGGGAGCGGCGCCGGTGAACAGGCCGAGGGCCACGCCGGTGACGGCGATGTGGCCGAGCCCGTCGCCCATCAGGGCGAGCCGGCGCTGCACCAGGTAGGTGCCGATGGCCGGCGCCGACAGACCCGTGAAGAGCGCACCGAGCAGCGCACGGATCATGAAGTCGTAGGCGAAGATGCTCACCGCGGGTTCCTCCCGTCGCGGTCGAGGGGCGAGGCGACCGCGGGGGTGCGGTCGTCCGGGCGGCCCGGTGCCGCGGCGTCGTCGTGGTGGTGGCCGCCGGCCCCCTCGGCCTCGGTGAAGACGGCGATCGGCGGGCCGTCGTAGCCGATGCGTCCCTCGCGCATCACCACCGCCCGGTCGACGAGGTCGCCGAGCGGGCCGAGCTCGTGGGCGACGAGGACGATGGTGGCGCCGCGGTCGACCAGCGTGTGCAGTGCGTCGGCGAACACCTGCTGGGAGGCGAGGTCGACACCCGCCGTCGGCTCGTCGAGCACGAGCAGCTCCGGCTCCCCGGCGAGGGCGCGGGCGATCAGCACCCGCTGCTGCTGCCCGCCGGACAGTGTGGACACGCCGTCGTGGCGCCGGTCGCCGAGCCCGACGGCCGCGATCGCCGCGGCGACGGCCTCCTTGTCGGCGCGACGCAGCGGCAGGAACGGGGTGCGCCGCGACAGCCGGCCGGCCGCGACGACCTCGCCGACGGTGGCCGGGACGCCGGACGCCGCGGTGGCCCGTTGCGGGACGAAGCCGACCCGCCGCCAGTCGTGGAAGGCCCGCAGCGGGGTCCCCAGCAGCCGCACCTCGCCGCGGACGGTCGGCACCAGCCCCAGCACCGTCCGCACCAGCGTGGACTTGCCCGAGCCGTTGGCGCCCAGCACCGCCAGCACCTGCCCCTGCGGCACGCTGAGGTCGATGCCACGCAGGACCGGGCGGCCGCCGAGCTCGACGGCGACGTCGGTGGTCTCGATCGGGTTCATCGGCAGCCGTTCGCTTCCTGCAGGGCGCGCAGGTTCGCGCGCATCAGCGAGAGGTAGTCCTCTCCGGACGTCGAGTCGCCCAGTCCCTCGATCGGGTCGAGCACCGCGGTGCGCAGTCCGAGCTCCCCGGCGAGCGTGTCGGCGAGCTCCGGGCTGGCGAGCGTCTCGGAGAACACCGTCGTGATGCCGTCGCGCCGGATCAGGTCCGACAGCTCGCGCAGGTGCGCCGGAGAGGGCTCCGCGTCGGGGGAGAGGCCGTTGATCGCGACGACGTCGAGGCCGTAGCGGTCGGCGAAGTAGCCGAAGGCGTCGTGGCTGACCACCACCTGGTTGCGCTCGCAGTCGGCCAGGCCGGTGCGGATCTCCTCGTCGAGACTGCCGAGGTCGGCCTGCAGCCGTCGCAGGTGGGCGGCGTAGGCGCCGGCGTGCCCGGGGTCGGCAGCGGCGAGCTGCTGCTCGACGGCGGCGGCGACGTCGGCCATCCGCTCCGGGTCGAGCCAGAAGTGCGGGTCGAGTGCCTCGTCGCCGTGGTCATGCCCCTCGTCGTGCCCCTCGTCGTGCCCGGCGGAGCTCTCGTCGGGAGGAACCAGGTGGGCGACCTCGGCGGCGTCGACGACGTGGTCGTTCTCGGACTGGTCCACCGCGTCGTCGACGGCCGGCTGCAGGCCGCGGGAGTAGACCACGACCTCGGCCCGCGCCACGTCGGCGATCTGGCGCAGCTCGAGCTCGAGGTCGTGCGGCTCTGTGCCGGGCGAGGTGAGCACCTCCACGTCGGCGTCCTGCCCGCCGATCCGCTCGGCGAGGAAGCCCAGCGGGTAGAACGACGCGACCACGTCGGTGCGGCCGTCGTCGGCGCCCGCACTGCACCCGCTGAGGGCCGTCAGCCCGGCCAGGCCGGCCACGGCCAGGGCGGCCCCGATTCCGACGCGTGGCGGGCGGCGTAGGCGCGCCCGCCCTGACGCACGGCTCGAGTGGGGCAGGTGCATGAGAATGATTCTCAATCCAATTGAGAATCGTTGTCAAATCCGCCGGACGCGGGTGCATGTGGAGTACGACGGCAGCGGTTTGCCGGTCGCCTGGCGCGGACAGCTGCACGTGGGAGGCACTCGTTCTGCGCCCATGTGCTCGGACGCGGACGAAGCTTGCCGTCCGTATGGACGGAATCGGTCGTCACTGAGCGCGGATCCGCGACCGTTGCCGTCCACATGGACAAGACCAGTCGTCCAGGCGCGCGACCGGGGGCAGCGTCCGCGAGGTCGAGGGGTTCCTGCCCGGCCGATGCGACGGGTGGGCGCGCCGTAGGGTGGCGGGGTGATCGTGGTGAACCGGTTCCGCGTCCCGGACGCAGGCGGGGGAGAGGAGGCGTTCCGGGCGGAGGTCGAGCAGGCTTTGGCCGCTCTGGCGGCCCGCCCCGGGTACGTCGACGGCACGATCGGCCGCAACGTGGACGACCCGTCGCTGTGGGTGCTGACCACCCGGTGGGCCGGCGTCGGCAGCTACCGGCGGGCCCTGTCGGCCTACGACGTGAAGCTCGCCGCCGTACCGCTGCTGTCCCGGGCGATCGACGAGCCGTCGGCCTACGAGACGCTCGGGGAGCACCCGCTCAACGACAGCCGGCCGAGGAGGCTGGACGGGTCGCGTCCGGGCTGACCCGGCAGCGATAGTCTTGCCCCTCGCCGTCAGCCAGCCGGCGCACCGACTCGACAGGAGCCCGATCCGTTGTCCAGCAAGACCGTATCCGCCATCGATTCCGTGGTCTCCCTCTGCAAGCGGCGAGGTTTCGTCTACCCCTGCGGGGAGATCTACGGCGGCACCCGGTCGGCCTGGGACTACGGCCCGCTCGGTGTCGAGCTCAAGGAGAACATCAAGCGCCAGTGGTGGCGCTCGATGGTGCAGTCGCGCGACGACGTCGTCGGCCTCGACTCCTCGGTGATCCTGCCGACGAAGGTCTGGGAGGCCTCCGGCCACCTGTCGGCCTTCGTGGACCCGCTCGTCGAGTGCCAGTCCTGCCACCACCGGTTCCGGCAGGACCACCTGCAGGAGGCCTACGCCGAGAAGCAGTCCGGCAAGGGCCAGGACGTCGACCCCGACGACGTCGACATGGGGCTCATCGCCTGTCCGCACTGCGGCACCAAGAACGCCTGGACCGAGCCGCGGATGTTCAACGGTCTGCTCAAGACCTACCTGGGCCCGGTCGAGACCGAGGAGGGCCTGCACTACCTGCGACCGGAGACCGCCCAGGGCATCTTCGTGAACTTCGCCAACGTGATGAACTCCTCGCGTCGCAAGCCGCCGTTCGGCATCGGCCAGATCGGCAAGTCGTTCCGCAACGAGATCACCCCCGGCAACTTCATCTTCCGCACCCGCGAGTTCGAGCAGATGGAGATGGAGTTCTTCGTCAAGCCCGGCGAGGACGAGGGCTGGCACCAGGCCTGGATCGACCTGCGGACGGACTGGTACGTCGACCTCGGCATCAACCGCGACAACCTGCGCCACTACGAGCACCCGACCGAGAAGCTCTCGCACTACTCCAAGCGCACCGTCGACATCGAGTACCGCTTCGGGTTCCAGGGCTCGGAGTGGGGCGAGCTCGAGGGCGTCGCGAACCGCACCGACTTCGACCTGTCCACCCACGCCGAGCACTCGGGTCAGGACCTGTCCTACTTCGACCAGGCCACCGGCGAGCGCTGGGTGCCCTACGTGATCGAGCCGGCGGCCGGGGTCAACCGCTCGATGATGGCCTTCCTCGTCGACGCCTACGCCGAGGACGAGGCGCCCAACGCCAAGGGCGGCGTCGACAAGCGCACGCTGCTGCGCCTCGACCCGCGCCTGGCCCCGGTCAAGGTCGCGGTGCTGCCGCTCTCGCGCAACGCCGACCTCTCACCCAAGGCGAAGGGCCTCGCCGCCGACCTGCGCACGCTGTGGAACGTCGAGTTCGACGACGCCGGCGCGATCGGCCGCCGCTACCGCCGCCAGGACGAGATCGGGACGCCGTACTGCGTCACCGTCGACTTCGACACCCTCGAGGACGACGCGGTGACCATTCGCGAGCGCGACACGATGAAGCAGGAGCGGGTCTCCCTCGGCCAGGTCAAGGCCTACGTCGCCGAACGGCTCGCCGGGTCCTAGGCGGGCCGGTGCCCACGCGCCGTGCACAATGTCCGGGTGCCCGAGACGAACCGCCGCCGCCCAGCCCGTCCCTCGCTGCGCGCCCTGACCGCGCCGGCGCTCGCCCTCGCCGTCGCGACCGGGCTGGCGGGCTGCGGAGGGGGCGACGCCGCCCCCGACGAAGCCGCCGCCCCGTCGTCGTCGCCGGCCGCGTCGGGGTCCTCCTCGGCCGCGGCGTCGCCGAGCACCGACGTGTCGCTGCCGGCCGGGGTGTCGCTCACCGAGCAGGGCAGCGACCTGAGCTTCGGGGACACCGCGACCGTCGAGTGGCAACCGGACCAGACCCGCAGCGCCGTGCTGGCGCTCACCGTGACCGGTGCCCGGCGGGGAGCGCTCGAGGACTTCCGCGGCTTCATCCTCGACGACCGGTACAAGAAGAAGGCGCACTACTACTACGTCGACGTGCGGGTGAGGAACGTCGGCGGCGACGACGTCGGCGGCCGGCCGGTCCCGCTGTGGGGGGTCAACGGTGACAACACGCTGCTCCCCCCGGTCAACTTCACCACCACCTTCAAGCCCTGCGCGTCCACGCCGCTGCCCAAGAAGTTCGTGCCCGGACAGCGCGTCCGGACCTGCCTGGTCTACCTCTCCCCGGACCAGGGCTCCCTCGACGCGGTGAGCTACCGGCCGGAGCAGTCCTTCGACCCGATCGAGTGGACCGGCACCGTCGCGAAGCCCGCACCCGGGAAGCAGCCGAAGCCGAAGAAGGGCACCACGAAGAACGGCTGAGCCCGAAGAGACGGGGGAGGGGAGCCGGTGTCTGCTCCGCCTCCCCCTGCCTCCCCCCTGCCTCAGCCGAGTCGGCGGTCGCCGGCCATGTGGTCGGCGACGTACTGCGCTAGGCACCGGCCGCCGAGGGCGGGAATCGGCATGGCGAACGCCGACGGGGCCGAGGCGACGGAGGTCCCCGGGTCACGAGGCGTGACCGCGGAGGCCGTGCCGGCGAACGGGCCGCAGACCAGGGCCACACCGGCCGCCACGACGCTGATGCGTGCTGTGCTGTTCATCTGAGGAACCTCCGCGAAATGGTCGATGGGACTTCCTCCACGGTCGGCCCGGCAGCCCCCGGGCGGCATCAGGAGGAACCCCTGAGGTTCCGCCCGGACCCCCTGAGCGGGCCGACCCGGCCATCCCCGCGGCCGCGGCGCGTGGGGTGGTCGCGTCGCGCCGTGCCGCCCGGGTGGGCTACTGACTTTCCCGGACCCTGCTCCCAGACTGGAGGGGATGACAGGTGGCACCCGTAGCGGGCCGCCTCGCATCGTCGGCCGGGTACCCGAGCTGGGGGTGCTGGACGAGGCGGTGACGCGAGCGGCTCGAGGAGAGCCCAGCGCGGTGTTCGTGCTGGGCGAGGCGGGGGTGGGCAAGACCCGGCTCGCGCGCGCGGGGGCCGAGACCGCGCAGGCCCGCGGCTTCAAGGTGCTCTGGGGGCGCTGCATGCGCTTCGGCGCCGTCGAGTCCGTGCTGCTCCCGTGGGTGGTCGCGCTGGAGGGCTGGTGGGAGACGTCGCCGCCGGAGGAGCGGCGGCGGGTGCTCGCGGCCGTGCCGGCCGCCTCCCAGCTGCTGCCCTCGCTCGGCGGCTCCGCGCAGGCCGACAGCAGCCGCCTCCTCTCCGTCGCCGAGTCGCTGCTGGCCCGGATCGTCTCCTTCCGGCCGGTCCTCCTGGTCATCGACGACGTGCAGTGGGCCGACCCGACCTCGCGGGACGCCCTGTCCTACCTCATCGCCGGCTTCGGCCGGCAGGACCTCGTCGTGCTGGCCACCTGCCGCGACGAGGGCCTGCGCGCCGGCGACCCGTTCTTCGGCTGGACCGCGGACCTGCGGCGGATGCCGCGCGTCACCGAGCTCGTCCTGAGCCGGCTGGGCCGCGACGAGACCGAGGAGCAGCTCCGGGAGCTCCTGGGTGGCCCGCCGGCTCCGTCGCTCGTCGACGCCGTCCAGCAGCGCACGCAGGGCAACCCCTACCTCTCGGAGCTGCTGGCCCAGCGGCTGACCACCGAGGACGAGTCCCTCCCGGCGGGGCTGCCAGCGGACCTGACCACGGCCCTCCTCGCGGCCTGGCACCGGCTCGGACCGGTCACCCGCGAGGTACTCCGCGTGCTCGCGGTCGCGGGGCGGCCCGTCGCGCCCGACCAGCTGGTCGCCGCCTGCGTCACCGCCGGGCAGCCCGCGGCCGCGGCGCGCCGCGGTCTGTCCGAGGTCGTCGCCTCGGGCACCGTCGTCCCGACGGCCCAGGAGGTCTGGCTGCGCCACCCCCTCCTGGCGGAGGTCCTGCACGACACCTACCTGCCCGGCGAGGTCGCACCCGTGCACCAGATCTGGGCCGACCGGCTCCGCGCCGCTCCGCCCTCAGACCAGGCCGCCGACGAGCTCCGGCGGCTCGGCGACCTCGCGTTGCACAGCGAGTGGGGCGGCGACCCCGACGCGTCCTTCGAGGCCTCCCTGGCCGCGGCCGACGTGGCCCGCGCTCACCGGCTGTGGCGCGAGGAACCGGTCCACCTGCAGCGCGCGGCCCGGTTGTGGGCCCGCGTGCGTCCGGAGTCGCGCGGCGGTCAGGACGAGAGCGCGCTGCTCGAGCGCGCGGCGGTCGCCAGCTCCCGGGTCGGCCAGGACGTCGAGGCGGCCGCCCTGGGCCGCCGTGCCCTGGAGCTGGCGCAGGCAGCGGGGGACCGGCGCCGGACGAGCCGGCTGCTGATCCGGTGCCAGGACGCCGCCTGGTGGCTCGGGGAGATCGAGGCCGAGCCGTTCGCCGCCTACGAGCGGGCGATTGCGCTCGTCCGGGACCGGCCCGACAGCCCGGAGTACGCCGAGGCACTGGCCGCCCTGGCCGAGTCACTGGCCTGGGAGGGGCGGACGACCGCCGCCGGCCCGATCGCGGACCAGGCCGTCGCGGCCGCCCGACGCTGCGGCGTCCCGGCAGCGCTCGCTGTCGCCCTGGGAGCGCGCTCCTACGCGCGTGGTCATCAGCCCACCAGCGAGGCGGACAGCAGCGAGGGCCTGCGCCAGGCGATCGCCTCCGGCGATCCCGACCGGATCCAGTGGGGCGCGCAGTGGCGGATCAACGCGCTTGTGGGCAGCGGTCGGCTCAGGGAGGCCAACGACGTGGGGGAGTGGGCGCTGGCCACTGCTCTGGACAAGGGCGCCCTCGGAGCGGCGCTGTGGCACTCCAGCGGGGTGGCCCGGCTCCTGACCGACGCCGGCCGGCTGCGGGACGCGGGCTCGGTGGTACGGACCGGGCTGAGCCTGCCCGGGGTCGGGAACGGTGCCGCGGCGCTCCGGCTCTCGGCCGCGCTGCTCGCGATCCGCCGAGGCGATCCCGACGCGGCCCGGCTGCACGTGCGGCGGGCGGTCGAGCAGGTCGCCACCCTGGCGCTGCGTCCCGGCCTCGAGGCGCCGCCGGTGCTGGCCGAGCTGGCCCTCGCCCAAGGACGGCCGCACGAGGCGCTCGAGCTGGTGATCAGCACCCTGAGCGCGCACTCCATCGACGCCCGGGCCATCGACGGCATGACCGTGTGGGGCATCCGGGCCGCGGCCGACCTCGTCCAGCACAGCCGCGACGTCGGCGACCGCGCGGAGGCACGGCAGGCCCGGGTGCTGCTGCGCCGGCTGGTCCACACCCGCGACCGGCTGCCGGGCGAGCCGTTCACCGGTCACCTCCCCGACGACCGGGTCCTGGCCGCGCTGCGCGCCTTCCGCGACGCCGAGGTCGCCCGGTTCGACGGAACCCCGGATCCGGCTCTGTGGCAGGCAGCGGTGCACCGCTGCCAGGCGGCGGCACTGGGCTGGGAAGCGCAGGTCGCGAACTTGATGTGGGGCGCCGCGCTGCTGGCCGCGGACGCACCACGGACCACCGCCGCCGTGCCGTTGCGGACCGCGCACCGTTACGCCTGCACGCAGGGCGCCCAGGGCCTTCGCCGCGACGTCGAAGCGCTCGCGGCCGCCGCCCGGGTCCCGCTGGCGGAGCCCGAACCCGCCCCGGCCGCCCGCCGCCCCGGGGGTCGAGGCCCTCTCGACGGACTGACCGGCCGCGAGAGCGAGGTGCTCGCCCACCTGGTGTCCGGTCGCACCTACGCGGAGATCGCCCGGTCGCTGTTCATCAGCGAGAAGACCGTGAGCACGCATGTCTCGCACGTGCTCACCAAGACCGGCACGTCCTCGCGTCGAGAGGTCGCAGCGCTGGCGTTGCGGCTCGAGGGGGCGGTGCGCTGAGCCCGGTGTCGATTTGGGTGGCCCCTCGACCCGCCCGCACAATGGTGCGGTGAGCGTCACTGCCGTCCCTGCGTTGCCCCGGGAGCTGGTCCTGGGCGACCTGCGCGTGCGGACGCCGGTGGTGCTCGCCCCGATGGCCGGGATCACCAACGCGGCGTACCGCCGGCTGTGCCGTGAGCAGGGTGCCGGCCTCTACGTCTGCGAGATGATCACCTCTCGCGGCATCGTGGAGCGCGACCCGGTCACCTTGTCCATGCTGGTCTTCGACGAGCTGGAGGACGTCCGCTCGGTGCAGCTCTACGGCACCGACCCGGTCTACGTCGGCAGGGCCGCGGAGATCCTCTGCGCGGAGTACGGCGTCGCCCACATCGACCTGAACTTCGGCTGCCCGGTGCCCAAGGTGACCCGCAAGGGCGGCGGCGGGGCACTCCCGTGGAAGCGCAACCTGCTGGGCCGGATCCTCGACGCCGCGGTGACGGCGGCCGCGCCGTACCGCGTGCCGGTGACGATGAAGACCCGCAAGGGCATCGACGCCGACCACCTCACCTACCTCGACGCCGGCCGAATCGCCGAGCAGAGCGGCTGCGCCGCCATCGCGCTGCACGGGCGCACCGTCGACCAGGCCTACTCGGGTGCGGCGGACTGGGAGGCCATCGGCGCGCTCGTCGCGCACGTCGGCATCCCGGTGCTCGGCAACGGCGATGTGTGGGAGGCCGCTGACGCCGTGCGCATGGTCGATCAGACCGGTGCCGCCGGTGTGGTCGTCGGACGCGGGTGCCTAGGCCGACCGTGGCTGTTCCGCGATCTGGCCGCGGCGTTCGCCGGCGAGCAGGTCGCGACGCTGCCGGCGCTGGGCGAGGTGGCGGCCATGATGCGCCGGCACGCCGAGCTGCTGTGCCGGCACATGGGCGAGGAGCGCGGCTGCAAGGAGTTCCGCAAGCACGTGTCGTGGTACCTCAAGGGCTTCTCCGTCGGCGGCGAGCTGCGGCGCACCCTGGCTCTGGTCACCACCCTCACGGGGCTCGAGGAGCAGCTGGGCCGGCTGGACCCGGACGAGCCGTTCCCGGTGGCCGCCCTCGGCACGCCGCGCGGACGGCAGGGCAGCCCGCGCCGGGTGGTGCTCCCCGAGGGCTGGCTCGACGACACCGACGGCACCGGCCGTGCGATCGCCGAGGAGCTCCACTCCGGCGGCTGAGCGACGGTGCGGACGCGGTTCCGGAGGTCGAGGACCGGCGTGAGGTGAACCACCTCCGGCCCGAACGGACTACCCCGAGCCAGGAGAAAACGGACCGAACCGGATATGACTCTCCCCGGCCGGTTGTGTTTGACTCGGCCACTGCTCGTCCGTTTTCGTCGTCAAGTTCCAGTGGGTGGTCGTTCGTGAGTTCCGCAAGGCGCAACGTGGTCGGGGAGCAGAGCCCCCGGGGGCGGCTGCGACGGTTGCTCGTGCCGGCCCTGGCCGCGATGACGCTGACCGGATCGGTCGTCGGGGTCGCCCTGGCCGCCGACGACGGCGCGCGCGAGACCACCGTCCAGGCGGAGCCGATGGTCCGGCAGTCGCTGGGTCGCTTCGCCCTCGCCGAGCGGCGCGACGACCTGGCGGACCGGGCGCAGAGCGTCTCCCGGGCGGCGCGCCGGGTCACCTTGGAGGAGAAGCCGGTCGCGGTCGCGAAGCGGTTCACCACCGCCGCGCTCAAGGTGCGCGTGGAGCCCACCGAGCGCAGCCGTCACGTCGCGGTGATCGGCGAGCTCGCCCGGGTCGCCATCACCGGCGAGACCAAGGGCAGGTTCGCCGAGATCGTCTTCCAGGGCAAGGCCTACTGGGTCTCCGGCGCCTACCTGGTCCGCAACAAGCCCGAGCCGGAGCCGACGCCGACGCCGACGCCCGAGCCGGCGCCCGCGGCGGCACCGGCGCCCAAGCCCGCGCCCGCATCGAAGCCGAAGCCCGCGCCCGCATCGAAGCCGAAGCCCGCGCCCGCATCGAAGCCGGCGCCCA
Source organism: uncultured Actinomycetota bacterium (assembly GCA_963835385.1). Classification (GTDB taxonomy): domain Bacteria; phylum Actinomycetota; class Actinomycetes; order Propionibacteriales; family Nocardioidaceae; genus Nocardioides_B. The sequence continues at coordinate 17,726 of CAWIFK010000008.1, read as the reverse complement.
AGCCGAAGCCGGCGCCCAAGCCCGCACCGGCCCCCAAGCCGGCGCCCGCGGAGGCCGCCGGCACCTGCACCGCCACGCCACCCTCAGGCGTCAGCTCCGGCGCCATGACGGTCTTCAAGGCGGTGTGCTCGCGATTCCCGTCGATCACGACCTACGGCGGCTGGCGCGGCGACGGGGAGCACAGCAGCGGCAACGCCATCGACGTCATGGTCTCCGGTGACCTCGGCTGGCAGGTCGCGGAGTACCTGCGCGCCAACGCGGCCCGCTTCAACCTGTACGACGTGATCTACTCGCAGAAGATCTACACCCAGCAGCGTGCCTCCGAGGGGTGGCGCTCGATGGAGGACCGCGGGTCGACCACCGCGAACCACTACGACCACGTGCACGTCGCCGTCTACTGAGCTCTCCCCGTCGGCGCAGTCGGTGCCGCGACACCGACTGCGCCGACGGCGCTCAGGCCATCGCCAGCGACAGGGCGAAGTCGCCCGGCTCGTCGGTCCACCACTGGACCGGGCGCAGGCCGGCGGCCTCGAGCTCAGCGCGGACGTTCTGCTCGCGGAACTTCGCCGAGATCTCGGTGCGCATCTCCTCGCCGCGCCCGAACCCGACCGTGAGGTCGAGGGCCGGGACGGTGACCTGCTGGTCGCGGGTCGAGCGCAGTCGCATCTCGATCCACTCGGCCTGCGGGTCCCAGACCGCCACGTGCTCGAAGGCCGCGACGTCGAAGTCGGCGCCCAGCGAGCGGTTGATCACCCGAAGCACGTTGAGGTTGAAGTCGGCGGTCACCCCTGCGGCGTCGTCGTAGGCGCGCACCAGCCGCTCGGGGTCCTTGACCAGGTCGGTCCCGAGCAGCAGCGAGTCGCCGGGCTGCAGGGTCGCGCCCACGGCCCTGAGAAACCTGGCACGCTGCGCCGGCTCGAAGTTGCCGATGGTGCCACCGAGGAAGGCCACCAGCCGCGGGCCGTCGGTCGGCAGGGTGTCGAGCTGCCGCTCGAAGTCGGCTACGACGCCGTGCACCTCGAGCCCGGGGTAGCGGCGCAGCAGCCCGGGCACGGCGGCCTCGAGAGCGTCCGCGCTCACGTCGACCGGCACATAGGTCCGCAGCGAGCCGGTGGCGCGCAGGGCGCCGAGCAGCAGGTGCGTCTTCTCCGAGGAGCCGGAGCCGAGCTCGACCAGGGCGGCGGCCTTGGTGAGGTCGGCGATCTCGCCGGAGCGCTGTTCGAGGATGCTGCGCTCGGCCCGGGTGGGGTAGTACTCCGGCAGCCGGGTGATGTCCTCGAACAGCTCGCTGCCCCTGGCGTCGTAGAAGTACTTCGGTGCCAGCACCTTCGGTGAGCCGGTGAGGCCGGCGCGCACGTCCTCGCGCAGGGACGCCTCGAGGTCGGCGGGGCTGAGGTGCCGCTCGAGGGACGGCTGGGGGGCCCGGGTGGGCGGGGTGGTGCTCGACATGGGGCTCCTTGAGGGGTGCGGTCTCACAGCCGGCGCTCGATGGCGCCGTCGGGGGTGACGTCGACCACGGTGCCGTCCTTCAGCTCGCGCCACGCCTCGTCGTCGTGCGGCTCGGAGGCGATCACGATGCCGTCTGCCTCCTCGCGCAGGTGCATGGGCTCGCCGGCGCACACCAGCCCGGCGAGCGAGGTGCCGTCGGCGGCCAGGAGCGTCATGCGGCCGCCGCCGTGCGGCTGCACCGCGCCGGCGGCCTCGGCCAGCCCGTCGGCGAGCGACGCGCCCCGCTGCCAGGCGGCGACGGCGAGGCCGAAGAGCAGCCCCGAGTCGACGGCCGCTCGGGCGTCGGGCACGTCGGCGGCGCGCTCCCACAGCGCCGCCCGGGCGGCCGGCCAGTCGTGCAGCCGGCCGTTGTGGGCGAACAGCCAGCGGTCGTGGGTGAACGGTGCGGACGCGGACTCGTCGGCCGCGGTGCCCGGTGTGGCGGACCGGACGGACGCGACCACGCACGGGGCGGCGATCGTCGGCGCCAGGCTCGCGAACGACGCGTCGGTCCAGATCGGCTGGGCGCGCCGGTAGCGCACCGGTTCGGGCCGGGCCTCGGCGTACCACCCGGCGCCGAAGCCGTCGACGTTGACGGTGCCGTACTGCTGGCGCCGCGGGGCCCAGGACTGCTCGTAGAGCGCGTGCGGTGCCGCCACGAGCAGCTCGTGCAGGGTCCGCGGGCGGCCGAGCCAGGCCAGCTGCCGGCACATCTCAGGCGTCCCGCGCGGTGCGGAACCCGGCGAAGATCTGCCGCCGGATCGGGTGGTCCCAGTTGCGGAAGGTGGTCCGGCACGCGAGCGGGTCTGTCGCCCAGCAGCCGCCGCGGAGCACGCGGTAGCCGTCGTCGAAGAAGACCTCGGAGTACTCCTTGTAGGGGAACGCGCGGAACCCCGGATAGCCCGTGAAGACCGACGAGGTCCACTCCCACACGTCGCCGACCATCTGCAGCGCGCCGGACGGGGCGGCGCCCGCGGGGTAGGAGCCGCTCGCCGCCGGCTGGAAGCGCTGCTGCCCGAGGTTGGCCAGCTCGGCGCTCGGGGCCTGCTCACCCCACGGGTAGCGGCGCTTGGTGCGGGTCTCGACGTCCCACGAGGCCGCCTTCTCCCACTCGGCCTCGGTCGGCAGCCGCCGTCCGGCCCAGCGGGCGTAGGCGTCGGCCTCGAACCAGCAGACGTGCTGCACCGGCTGCTCCTGCGGGAGCGGCTCCACCCGGGCGAACCGGCGGCGCAGCCAGGAGCCGCCCTCCCGGAACCAGAAGGCCGGCGCGCGCTTGCCGCTCTCGCAGCGCCAGCGCCACCCGTGCTCGCTCCACAGCCGCCGGTCGTCGTAGCCGCCGTCCTCGACGAAGGCGCGGTAGGCCGCGTTGGACACCGGGGTGGTGTCGATCGCGAACGCACCGAGCTCGACGCGGTGCGCCGGCCGCTCGTTGTCGTAGGCCCACGGGTCCTCGGAGGTGCCCATCTCGAACGGGCCGGCCGGCACCAGCACCTCCGCCGAGGTCACCAATGCGGCCGGGGCCGGCAGCGCGTCCCCGGCCGGGAGGACCGGGTCGCCGCGGCGCAGCTGGTGGGTGGCCAGCATCGTCTCGTCGTGCTGGTGCTCGTGCTGGAGCACCATCCCGAACACGTAGCCCCGGTCCAGCAGCGGGTCGCCGCCCTCCAGCCGCATCTGCTCGAGAGCGTCGAGCACCTTGCGCCGGACCAGGCCGATGTAGTCGCCTGCCTCGTCGGGGCGCAGCAGCGGCAGCGTCGGCCGGGTGGACCGGGGGTGCTCGAACGCGTCGTAGATCGAGTCGAGCTCAGGGCGCATCGCCTCGACGCCCGCCGCCTCCCGCAGCAGCCACAGCTCCTCGTAGTTGCCGACGTGGGCGAGGTCCCAGACCAGCGGCGACATCAGCCTCGAGTGCTGGGCGAGCAGCTCGGACTCGTCGAGCACCTCGGTGGTCAGGCCGTGGCTGCGGTCCCGGACCCGGTCCAGCTCGTCGGCGACGTACTGCTTCAGGGCGTCCTCGCCCAGCGTCTGCGGGGCGGTGCCCGACGGTGTGCGGTGCGGTGTCACGAGACCTCCGGGATCGGGTCGTCGGCGGGGCAGCGGCCGGGGTTCACGTAGCGCTCGGCGAAGGCGGCGACGAGCCCGACGAGCTCGGGGTCCTCCCCGCGCCGGCGCAGGGCGGCCAGGGCGGCGGCGAAGCAGGCTCGCGCGGCCGCGTGCAGGCCGGGTACGGCGTAGCCGTCGCGTGCGGCGGCCGCCCAGTCGTCGAGGCCGCCGCACGCCTCGCCGGCGGCTGCCGACGCGTCGGGGTCGTCGGCGAGAGCGGTCAGCACCGCCATCGGCACCGGCCACCAGGCCTCGGCCTGGGCGTCGACGTAGCGGACCTCGAACCAGCCCCGTGGCCGGACCGGCGGGAACAGCGTGGTCAGGTGCAGGTCCAGGTCGTCGTGGCGCGGCCCGTCCTCGTCGCCGAGCCAGTCACGGAACGTCCTCACCGGTCCAGGAGCGGTGCCCGCACCGTCCGCCCGCGGCCCCAGCATCAGCGGTGCACCGAGGGCGTAGTCGGTCCAGGCGGCGACCGGGTCCTCGCCGACCGGTGCCGAGGTACGAGCGGGGTCCAGGCGCTGCCACACGCGCTGGCGTCCGCTCTTCCAGCCGGTGTCGGCGCCGGCGTGCACGGGCGAGTTCGCGAAGGCGGCCACCAGCACCGGGCCGACCGCGTGCAGCAGCCGCCAGCGCCGCAGGGCGTCGGCGCGATCGGCCCCGATGTCGAGGTTGACCTGGACGGCGGCGGTGCTGTTCATCATCACCGGGCCCAGCTCGGAGCCGATGGTCTCGAAGTAGGTCGCCATCGCGTCGTAGCGCGGTTCGTGCAGCTGGCGCCGGGGAGCGCGGAAGGGGTCGAGGGCCGTGGGGAGCACGGCCAGGCCGGCGTCGGCGAGGACCGAACGGGCGTGGACGGCGTCGGCGTGCAGTGCGCGCCAGCAGGCGGAGGGGCCGGAGAGGGCCGGCGAGCTGAGCTCGAGCTGGCCGCCGGGCTCGAAGGTCAGCGAGCTCCGGTGCGGGAGCGGTCCGCCGGCGGCCAGCAGCCGGCGGAGCAGGTCGATCGGGACGGGGTCGCAAGGCCGGTCGGGGGAGACGACGATCCACTCGAGCTCGGCACCGACCAGCTCGGGTGGGCCGGTCTTGAAGCAGACGCGCTCGACGTAGCCGCGCACGGACTCGTAGGTCCGCAGCGGTTGCTCCGGGGCGCGCGTGACCGCGCTCACGTCAGTCACGGGCTCGACTGTAGCCAGCCCGGCCGACAAGTCAACGACGCTCCGGGGTCTCGTCGGCGCCCGGCAGTAGGGTCGCCCACGATGGGGTCGAGGGAGCAGGTTCCGGTGCGCGATGTGGGGCGCTATGACCAGCACGCGTGCGCGCGCCGGGTCCACGAGCCGCCCAAGCGGCCGGAGCGGACGCCCTTTGAGCGCGACCGCGCCCGCGTGGTGCACTCGGCGGCGTTGCGCCGGCTGGCTGCGAAGACCCAAGTGGTGGGGCCGCAGTCCGACGACTTCGTCCGCAACCGGCTCACCCACACCCTCGAGGTGGCCCAGGTGGCGCGCGACCTCGGCCGCGCGCTCGGCTGCGACCCCGACGTGGTCGAGACCGCCGCGCTCGCCCACGACCTGGGGCACCCGCCGTTCGGCCACAACGGCGAGCGCGCCCTCGACCGGGCGGCGGAGGGCTGCGGCGGCTTCGAGGGCAACGCCCAGACCCTGCGGATCCTGACCCGCCTGGAGGCCAAGACGCTCGACGCCGACGGTCGAGCGGCCGGCCTCAACCTGACCCGGGCAACGCTGGACGCCAGCACGAAGTACCCCTGGCCCCGCGCAGACGCGGAGGAGCCCACCGGGTCGCACGCCGACGGGTCGCCGCGCACGGTGCGCAAGTTCGGCGTCTACGACGACGACCTCCCGGTCTTCGCCTGGCTGCGCGACGGTGCCGCCGGCACCCGGCGGTGTCTCGAGGCCCAGGTGATGGACCTCTCCGACGACGTCGCCTACTCCGTGCACGACCTGGAGGACGGCGTCGTGGCCGGGCGCATCGACCTGCACCGGCTGCGGGACCCCGGCGAGCGGCGGGCGGTCTGGGCCACCGTGCGGGACTGGTACCTCCCCGGCGCCGACGACGCCGCCCTCGACGACGCCTTGCGCCTCCTGTGGTCGGCCCCGGGCTGGCCGGGGACCGGCTACGACGGCAGCCGCCGCTCGCTGGCCGCCCTGAAGAACCTTACCAGCGACCTGATCGGCCGCTTCTGCACCGAGGTGCGGCTCGCCACCCGTGAGCGGTACGGCGACCGGCCGCTGGGCCGCTACGACGCCGACCTGGTCGTCCCGCAGGGGACCGTCCTGGGGATCGGCGTGCTCAAGGGCATCGCCGCCCACTACGTGATGCGCGCCGACGACCGGGTGGCCCTGCTCGACCAGCAGCGCGAGGTCGTCGGCGGGCTCGTGGAGCAGCTGCTCGCGCGCGGGCCGGCCGCGCTGCAGCCGGCGTACCGCGCGGACTTCGCGGAGGCGGGCGACGACGCCGGCCGGCTGCGTGCGGTGGTCGACCAGGTCGCCTCGCTCACCGACGCCTCGGCGCTGGCCTGGCACGCCCGGCTGTCGAAAAACTCCTGGGCGCCGGGACGGGAGCGCCCTATCCTCGACGCATGAGGTACCCCTCCGGTCAGGCCTAGGTCAGCCGGCGCGCGTTCACCGTGCGCGCCCTGACCTACTACGCGCTGCGGGACCTGGTCCCGCTCTACGCGGTCTACTCGCTGCTGTTCCGCGACAGCGGCGTGTCGGCCGCGGAGGTCTCCACGCTGTTCGTGGTGTGGTCCGTGGCGGGCTTCGTGCTCGAGGTGCCCTCGGGCGCGTGGGCCGACACCGTGGACCGGCGCAGCCTGCTGCTCGTGTCCTCGCTGGTCCACGCCGCGGGGTTCGCGTGCTGGATGCTGTTCCCGAGCTATGCCGGATTCGCGGGTGGCTTCGTGCTGTGGGGACTCAGCGGGGCGCTGATGTCGGGCACCTTCGAGGCGCTGGTGTTCGAGGAGCTCGAGGCACGCGGCGCGGCGACGTCGTACCCGCGGCTCCTGGGGCACGCGAGCGCCCTCGCGATGACCGCCAACCTCGCCGCCACGGTATCCGCGGCGCCGCTGGTCGCCTGGGGCGGGTACGCCGCCGTGGGCTGGGCCAGCGTGGCGGTCGCCGCGCTCCAGGCGTCCCTGGCACTCACCCTCCCGCCGGGCAGCCGTCCCCGCGGCCCGGTGCCCGACCTCGCCGAGCAGGCCGAGCGGACCGCCGTGCGCTACCTCGCGATGCTGCGGGCGGGCGTGCGCGAGGCAGGGCGCACCACCGACGTGCGTCGCGCCGTGCTCCTGGCGGCCGCGGTGGTGGGGGCCAGCGCGTACGACGAGTACTTTCCGCTCGTCGCCCGCGCGCACGGCGCACCGACCGAGGTGGTCCCGTGGCTGATCGGGCTCGTCGTGCTCGGCCAGGTCGTCGGCACCGCCCTGGCCGGGCGCAGCGCGGACCTGTCCGCCGCGGGCATGGGGTGGTTGCTGCTCGGGGCCGCCGTGCTCATCTCGGCCGGCGCGCTGCTCGACCCGGCCGTCGGGTTCGGGGCCATCGCGGTCGGCTACGGGCTGCTGAACAACGCGATGGTCGTCTCCGAGGCCCGGATCCAGGCGGTGATCGCCGGTCCGGCCCGCGCCACCGTGACCTCGGTCGCCGGGCTGGCCACCGAGGTGGTCGCCGTGGCCGTCTACCTGTCGTTCGCCGCGACCGCCGGCGTGGTCTCGGTGCCGGTCCAGGTGGCCGCGCTCGGCGTCCCCCTGGTGCTGGTCGCGGTGCTTGCCCGGCGGCGGTTGCCGCAGCCGCGTCCACAGCCGGGGGAAGGGGCGCCTGCCGACGAGGGCGGACCCGTAGACTCGGCGCCGTGGCTGGGCTGATCCGGGAGGAAGACATCGCGCTGGTGCGCGAGCGAGCCCGGATCGACGAGGTGGTCTCCGACTACGTCACGCTCAAGCACGCCGGGGGCGGTTCGATGAAGGGACTGTGCCCCTTCCACGACGAGAAGACGCCGTCCTTCCACGTCAACCCCGGCCGCGGGTTCTACTGCTTCGGGTGCGGCGAGGGCGGCGACGTCATCTCCTTCCTGCAGAAGATCGACGGGCTCCGCTTCGCCGAGGCGGTCGAGCGGCTCGCCGACAAGTTCGGCGTCCAGCTGCGCTACACCGAGACCAGCGGGCCGGCCGACCGGCAGCAGCGCCGCGAGCCGAACCAGCGGCCGCGGCTGCTCGAGGCGCACAAGCTCGCCGCCGCCTTCTACGTCGACCGGCTGGCCACGCCCGAGGCGGCTGCGGGACGGCAGTTCCTCACCGACCGTGGCTTCGACCAGGCCGCCGCCGAGACCTTCGGTGTCGGCTTCGCCCCGCGCGAGGGCGACGCGCTCTTCAAGCACCTGCGGCAGAAGGGGTTCAGTGACGCCGAGCTGGTCACCGCCGGCCTCGTCGCCCAGGGCCAGCGTGGCCACTATGACCGGTTCCGGGGCCGGCTGCTGTGGCCGATCCGCGAGACCAACGGCGACGTGATCGGCTTCGGCGCCCGCCGGATCTTCGACGACGACCGGGTCGAGGCGAAGTACCTCAACACCCCGGAGACGCCGATCTACAAGAAGAGCCACGTGCTCTACGGCATCGACCTCGCCCGTCGCGAGATCGCCCGGGAGTCGCAGGCCGTGGTGGTCGAGGGCTACACCGACGTGATGGCCGCGCACCTGGCCGGCGTGCCCACCGCGGTCGCCACCTGCGGCACCGCCTTCGGCGAGGACCACGGTCGGGTGCTGCGCCGGCTGCTGCGTGACCACGACGAGTTCCGGGGCGAGATCGTGTTCACCTTCGACGGCGACGCCGCCGGCCAGAAGGCGGCACTGCGGGCCTTCGAGGGGGACCAGGAGTTCGCCGGGCAGACCTACGTCGCGGTCGAGCCCGACGGCCTGGACCCGTGCGAGCTGCGGCTGCAGAAGGGCGACGCGGCGGTCCGCGAGCTGGTCGCCCGGCGGATCCCGCTCTACCGCTTCGTGCTCGGCAACGTCGTCTCGCGCTACGACCTCGACCGCGCCGACGGCCGCGTCGACGCGGTGCGCGACGCGGCCAGGCTGGTCTCGGCGATCCGTGACCGGTCGAAGGTGGAGGGCTTCGCCCGGGAGCTGGCCGGCATGGTCGGCGTGGACGTGGAGCAGGCACGGGCAGAGGTACGCCGCGCCGCGGGCCGCCCGGCCAAGGGCGGGGACCGTCGCCGTCCCGCGACGGCCGCGACCGCCCCGCCGGCCGACCAGCCGCCCGCGGCCCCGCGTGAGCTGCCGATGCCCGACCCGCGCGACCCCCGCTTCTCGCTGGAGCGCGAGACGTTGAAGCTGGTCGTGCAGCATCCGCAGGCCGTCGGCCGCACCGCCCGTGACGTCGGTGACAACGACTTCACGCACCCGGTCTACCGCGCGGTCTGGGAGGCGGTCACCGAGTGCGGCGGTCCGGCCTCCGCGCCGGGCGCCGAGGTGTGGGTCTCCAAGCTGCGCGCCGTCGTCGCCGAGGGGCCGGTCAGCCGGACCCTCGCCGGGCTCGCCGTCGAGCCGGTCCTCTCGGCCAAGGAGCCCGAGCACGCCTACGTCGCCGCGCACGTCTACCGGCTGCAGGAGCTCACCGCCATGCGCCGGATCGCCGACCTCAAGTCGCGGCTGCAGCGCACCAACCCGGTCGAGCAGGCCACCGACTACAACCGCATGTTCGGCGAGCTGGTCGCCCTCGAGCAGCAGCGGCGCACGTTGCGCGAGAAGGCGATCGGCGGCGAATGAGACGGCTGTTCGGCCGGGGGACCGGTGTCCCCGACGAGGCGCTGGACCGCGCCGGACTCCGGCGCGGGGAGAGGGCGCTCTCGCACTGCGCCACCCGCGACGGCGCGTGGCTGCTGGGCACCCGGACCGCGCTGCTCGTGGTGCCCTCCGCCGGCGACGCGCAGCGGATCCCGTGGGAACAGGTCCAGGGGGCGGACTGGTCGCGCGACGACGACCGGCTGCGGGTCAGGGAGGTCGGTGACTTCGGCCGGCTCCGTCCGGTGCACGAGTTCGCCGTCGACGAGCCGGGGACGCTGCTGGCCTTCGTCCGGGAGCGGGTCACAGCGAGCGTCGTCCTGCAGCGTCGGGTCGTGGTGCGCGGGCGCCAGGGGCTGCTGGTGGTCGCCCGGCGCAGCCCCGACGGCGCCGGGCAGGTGACGTGGGCCTACGAGCTCGATCCCGGCCTGGACCCGGACGATCCGGAGGTGGCGGCCACCGCCGAGGCCGGCCTGAGGGCGGCCGCCGAGGAGCTCGGCCTCTCCTGACCGGACTGTCACGACGCCGTGGCCGATCTGATTTCGTCCTGCGACCGGCGACTTGCTACCGTATCCCCGCACGATCCCCTGTAGCTCAATTGGCAGAGCATTCGGCTGTTAACCGGAGGGTTGTTGGTTCGAGTCCAACCGGGGGAGCCGCAGGACCCCGTCTGACTTGGCGCCATGCGTCAGGCGGGGTCTTTCCGTTCTCGCCGGCCACCGCCTGACCACCTCGGAAGCGCCTGTGTCCGGGCCTGCCGTCGTGTCGCCGGAGTCAGCGCGACGGTGCCTGTCTGTTAGGTTCCGATTGACGGAAGTGGATCCTGGTGCCCCGGGGGAGAGCGCGCGGACGGGTCCCTGACGAGGACGCTGACGTCAGTGTCGGTGTCCGTTGCCAGGAAGGTGACGACACATGCCCTTGATCGAGTTCGCGCATGTCTACAAGGTCTTCGGGCGCCGTCCCCAAGGAGCGGTCGAGCGCCTGCAAGAAGGAGCCGACCGCGATGAGCTCCGTGAGGAAGGCCTCACCGCGGCTGTCATCGACGCTTCCATCCAAGTCGAGCCCGGCGAGATCTTCGTGGTCATGGGTCTGTCCGGATCCGGGAAGTCCACGCTGATCCGGATGGCCAACGGGCTCCTGGAGCCCACCGCCGGCACGGTGACCGTGGGCGGCGAGGACCTGACCCGGCTGGACCCCGGTGGCGTGCGCGCCGTGCGCCGCGAGAAGGTCAGCATGGTCTTCCAGCACTTCGCCCTGCTGCCGCACCGCTCCGTCGGTGAGAACGCCGCCTACGGCCTGAAGGTCCGCGGCATGAACCGTGCCGACCGCGAGAAGCGGGCCGAGCGAGCCCTCGAGATGGTCGGTCTGGGCGGCTGGGGCGGCTACCTGCCCGGGGAGCTGTCCGGCGGCATGCGTCAGCGGGTCGGCCTGGCACGGGCCCTCGCCGCCGAGACCGAGGTGATGCTGATGGACGAGGCGTTCAGCGCCCTCGACCCGCTGATCCGCCGGGAGATGCAGGACCAGCTCCTCGAGCTCCAGCACGAGCTCGACAAGACGATCCTCTTCATCACCCACGACCTCAACGAGGCGATGCGGCTCGGCGACCGGATCGCGATGATGCGCGACGGCCGGATCGAGCAGCAGGGCACCGCGGAGGACATCCTCAACGACCCGGCCACCGACTACGTTGCCCAGTTCGTGCAGGACGTCGACCGCTCCCGGGTGCTCACCGCCTCCTCGGTCATGGAGCGCCCGGTCGCGGTGCTCGGCGCCGAGCAGGGGCCGCGTGCCGCCCACAAGCTGATGCGCGAGCACCAGGTGGGTGCACTGATGGTCGTCGACCAGAACCGCCGGTTGTGCGGGGTCGTGACGGAGGCAGCGGCCGCCGCCGCGGTCAATGCCGGCCGCGAGGACCTCGAAGGCGTCCTGGCCGAGGCCGCCACTGTGGCACCGGACACCGCCGTTGCCGAGCTCTTCGCGGCGTCCGCCGAGGGCCCGATGCCGCTTGCCGTGGTCGACCAGGAGCAGCGACTGCTCGGCGTGATCGCACCGGTCATGCTGCTCAGTGCCCTCGGGAGGGACGTGCCCGTGCGCGAGGCGCCACCAGCGACGCTCGAGCCGGCGACGGAAGGAGCGGAACGATGACCGCCTCGACAGTGATGGCAGTGTTCGACGAGTGGGTGAGCGGCGTCCCGCGGATCCCGCTCGGAGACTGGATCGAGTCGGCCTTCGACTGGGTCGACGACAGCTTCGGCGACTTCCTGGACGTGGTCGCCGACCTGATCGAAGGCTCCGTCGAGGGGATCATCAGCCTGCTCACCGGGCCGGCGCCACTGGTCGTCGCGGCGGTCTTCGCGCTGCTGGCGTGGCTGGCCCGCGACTGGAAGCTCGGTCTCGGCACGTTCCTCGGGATGGCCTTCATCATCTCGATGAATCAGTGGGACAACGCGATGAACACCCTGGCGCTGATCGTCGTGGCAGCCGTGGCGGCCCTGGTGATCGGCATCCCGCTCGGGATCATGGCGGCTCGCTGGGACGCGGTCAGCCGGGTGGTGCGCCCGGTGATGGACCTGATGCAGACCATGCCTGCGTTCGTGTGGCTGGTCCCGGTCGTGACGCTGTTCAGCATCGGGCCCGCTCCGGGGCTGGTGGCGACCGTGATCTTCGCGCTGCCACCTGGAGTCCGGCTCACCGAGCTGGGCATCCGCCAGGTCGACCCCGAGGTGGTAGAGGCCGGTCACGCCTTCGGTGCCACGCCGCGGCAGATCCTTCGCGACGTGCAGCTGCCGCTGGCGATGCCCACCGTGATGGCGGGAGTCAACCAAGTGATCATGCTCGCGCTGTCGATGGCGGTCATCGCCGGTCTCGTCGGCGCGGGCGGCCTGGGTGGTGCGGTCACCACCTCCATCTCCCGGGTCGAGATCGGCCTCGGCTTCGAGGCGGGCCTCTCGGTCGTCGTGCTGGCGATCTTCCTCGACCGGGTCACCGCGGCGGCGGGTCAGAGCCAGCCCGGCCAGGGGCGGCTGCGCCGGCTGCTGTCCAGCTTCGGGCGGCAGGAGAGCACGGCACCGGTCCAGACCGACGAGACGCCCGCCCGAGCGAAGGCTGCCTGATCGGGCGTGGCCCGGACCGTGAAGAAGCTGCCATCACGCACATAGCCCCGAACTCTTCCGTCTCGGAACAGTTAGAGTGCAGAGTAAAACCGGACGGGGCCGACGGAGGCGACGAAGGATGAGCATGAGGAAGACCAAGAGGAGAGTCGTAGCAACAGCACTGGCGATCAGCGTCGGGCTGGCGCTCGCCGCCTGCGGGTCCGACGGCGGCGGTAACAGCGGCGGCGGTGACAGCGGCGGTGACAGCGGCGGTGAGGCGGCTGGCGGGACCATCAACCTGGGCATCATCCCGTCATGGACCGATGGCCTGTCGATGGCCTACCTGTGGAAGAACGTCCTCGAGGACAACGGCTACACCGTCGAGGTCACCGAGATCTCCGAGGCGGCGCCGCTCTACACGGCGCTCGCGAACGGCGACGTCGACATCTACCCCTCGGCGTGGCCCGAGGTCACCCACGCCACCTACATGGAGCGGTTCGGAGAGGACATCGAGGACCTCGGCACCTACTACGACAACGCGAAGCTGACGTTTGCGGTGCCGGAGTACACCGACATCGACTCGATCGCGGACCTGGCCGGCAACGCCGACCGGTTCGGTGGGCGGATCGTCGGCATCGAGCCGGGCGCCGGTCTGACCGAGGTGACCAAGGAGTCCGTGATGCCTGAGTACGGGCTCGAGGGCGACTACGAGCTGGTCACCTCCTCGACCACCTCGATGCTGGCCGAGCTGCAGAGCGCGGTCAAGGACGAGGAGGACGTCGTGGTCACCCTGTGGCGTCCCTTCTGGGCCAACAACGCCTACCCGGTCAAGGACCTGGAGGACCCGAAGGGTGCACTCGGTGACGCGGAGGGCCTGCACGAGCTGGCGACCGCTGGTTTCGGCGAGAAGTATCCCGATGTCGCCGAGATGATCGGAAACGCCAAGCTCGACGATGAGCAGTACGGCTCGCTCGAGGACATGGTGGTCAACAAGCACGAGGGCGAGCCCGCCGAGGGCGTCGCCGCGTGGCTCGAGCAGAACCCGGACTGGGTCGACACCCTGCAGGGCTGAGCAGCACTCGAAAGCCGAGCACGCGGGCCAGGAACGGGCCGAACGGCCGTCCTGGCCCGCGTGCCATGTCCGCGCCCGACCCCGGCGAAGCCCGGCGTTATCAGCCGCCCCAGCCCATCGAGAACCTCTCGAACGCGGTGGCGTGCGCCACGCCCATCCGCTGCCCGGTCGCCCGGGACATGCCCTCGAGGAACTCCGCGGGGTCGAAATCCTCCCAGCCGAGGCCCTCGATGTAGGCGCGGTGCGCTTGCAGCGAGGCCACGCCGGCGTCGAAGGTCTCGGTGATGTCCACCCCGTGCCGGGCCTTCGGCGAGGCCGCCGCCCACACCTCGCGGACCCCGCCCCACGGCTGCACCCCCCCGGACTCGAGCTGGTCGTGGAAGACCCAGCGGTTGCCGGCGTCGCGAACCGCGTCGAGGACCGCTCGTCCGGTCGCGATGTGGTCGGCCTGGTTCAGGCCGGCGCCCTCGCCCCACGAGTCGTGGAAGTTGCCGGTCACGACGATCTCGGGCCGGTGCAGCCGCACGACCGCCGCGATCGACCGGCGCAGGTCGACGCCGTACTCCAGGACGCCGTCGGGCAGCCGGAGGAACTCGACCTCCTCGACGCCGACGAGCTGGGCGGAGGCGACCTCCTCGCGCTCGCGCACCCGCCGGGCCTCGTCGGGCTCCATGCCGTCGATGCCGGCCTCACCGCTGGTGACCATGCAGTAGACGACCTGCTTGCCCTGGCGCGTCCAGCGGGCGACCGCGGCGGCGGAGCCGAACTCCATGTCGTCGGGGTGCGCGACGACGCAGAGCATCCGCTCCCAGTCCTCGGCGAGCGGCTCGAGCGGCGGCGGGGGAGTGTTGGGGGTCTCGGTCATGCCCTCCACCTTGCCTCAGCCGCCGTTGGAGGAGAAATGCTGGTAGTCGGGGTGGGACCACCGGGCACCCCACAGCCAGCCGTGCGCCCGCATCCGTGCCGCGACGACGCCGTCGGGCAGGATCATGCCGCGGCGGTAGGGCGACCGGTCGAGGTAGCTGCGCGAGGTCGCGGGGTAGACGTGGCTGCCGGTGACGTACGGGTTCTCGATCGTGTTGATGTCGATCGCGTTGCCGTAGGAGTGCTGCGAGACGCGGTAGGGGTTGCCGGTCACCGGCCGGCAGTTGAACGCCGACGTGTTGCCGGCGCGCATCGCCGCCTTGTCCGACTCCATCGGGGTACGGCGTCCGCCTGCGTAGAAGGCGTCGGTGGGCTTCATCATCCGGACCGGGAAGCGCCGGTCGAGCGCCGCCGTGAAGACCCCGACGATCGCGGGCGCGGCCGAGGCTCTGACCACGATGGTGCCGCGGGCGACCGTCCTGGAGTAGGTCAGCCGGTTGATCGTGACCTTGCGCAGGCCCGCGGGCGACACCGGGCACCCGCTGCGCCACGAGTAGGGCACCTCGCCCGCCGTCAGCGGCCCCGAGACCTGGGCGTCCGCCCGCGCCACGACGGTGCGGCGCAGGACTCCTGAGGTGGCGCGCCGGCCGTCGACGAGCGTGGTTGTCGCCCGGAACACCACGGCGCCGGGCCGGTTGGTCCGGAACGGCACCGACCACCGCCCGTCGCGGCCGGCCCTCGTCACGGCGTACCGGCGCCATCCGTCTGGGAACCACCGCTGCACCGTCACCGTCGCTCGCGCCGACGGGCCGTTGGGCAGCACCCGGCCTGAGACGGCGTAGCGGCGCAGGGCCACCGGGGCGCTCGGCAGCGTGAGCCAGACCGACGGCTTCGTCCGGACCCGCACGGTGATGGTGCCCTCGGCGACGAGCTCCCCGTCGGTGACTGAGTACGTGCCGGTGTACTTCCCCGCGTCCGTGATCCGCGCGGTGAAGGTCACCGAGGTCCCGGTGGAGGAGAACCGGCCGTTGCTGCCGGTCACCCCGTCCACCGCCAGGGTGGAGCCCTGCGGCAGTCCGTCCTCGTTCCTGTCGTTGGCGAGCACGTCGATGACCACGGCCCGGCCCGCGTCGACCGTCGCCGAGTCGTTGTTTGCCACAGGAGGCTCGTTCGCCGCGGGAGTAGGGGACGGTGTCGGGGACGGGGCCGTGGTGGTCTCGGACGCAGCCGGGGACGGCTGCTGCGAGGCCGAGCCGTCCGGCGACGACGACGCAGACGCGGGCGCCGAGCTGGACGCCGGGCTGGGCGCCGGGCTGGGTTCCGAGCTGGGTTCCGAGCTGGACGCCGGGCTCGGCTGGCCGTCGTCGGCGGACGCCATCCCGACCGGACCTGCGAGCAGCAGGCCGGTGACGAGAGTGGGCACCACCCAGCGTCGTTGTGTCATGTGCGTCTCCCCTTGATCAGCCTCGGAAGGCGTTCTCGATACGACGGAGCGAAGCTGGTCGGGCGGGTCCCTCACCCAGGGGCGCCCCCAGGGCGACCAGGGTCACTCGGCGCCCGGCGACGAAGGAGACCTCCGTCCAGGGGTCCGACTCGGGCGTGCGCTCGGAGACGAGGGACCGGCGGCCCTCCTCGACCCGGCCGACGAGCACGCCCACGGCGGAGGAGTCGCTTCGCCCGGCGCACGCCCCGATGGCTCCGGCTCGCAGCTCGAAGAACCGCTGCGCCGTGGCCGCGTCGGCGAACTCGGCCCTGATCGCGATGACCGGCGCTCCCGCCACCTCGTAGTCGACCTCCAGTGCGTGGGCGGGCACCGGGAGGTCGGGACGCGCGCACCCCAGCGGCACGGCGGCGAGCACGACCTCCCGCGGGTCGCGGGCCAGGGCCGGCGTGCCGTTGCCGGCGTACCCCTCCTCCGCGTCGCCGGGGTCGACGGCGTAAGACGTGCGGGGACCGAGCCGGCCGGGAGTCGGGAACTCCCGCTGCGTCAACGGGCCCGAGCTCTTCGCCGGCGGGTCCATGCTCCCCGGTCGGGGCGCCTCGACCGGGGACGCGGCGGCGGACGCGGAGGGGGCCGCGGACGCGGACGGCGACGCCGTGTGCACCGGGGACGACTTCGCCGGGACGGGCTCCGGGGCCGACGTCGGCCCCGAGCTGCAGCCGCCGACCAGCAGCACCGTGGCCGTCGCGATCACCGCCGCGACCGCCGGGGGAGCAAGGGGCCGGGGCACCGCCCCAGGGTAGGGCGTACCAGGACGGATCGCAGTGGAAGCGTGCAGGTGTCGAGGCATGGGTACGGGCCGGGACATGAGCCCCCACAACGAGGAACGGCCCACGTCCGTCGACGGCGCACCGGGCGAGGAGGGCATCGCCCCCGCGGACGCCGCCGAGCGACTGAAGAAGGATCCCGAGGAGCAGCGCAACCGGACCGATCCCGAGCAGCCGGTCACCGACCGCACCGAGTGATGGCGGCGCCGTCGACCACGACGAAGCTGCTCGTGGCCGACGACGCCCTCGTGCGAGCGTCGCGGAGGGTCACCCGGGAAAGACGACCGACGTGCGGACGTGCTGACGGATGAACCGCACGTGGTCGCGCTCCGAGACCTTGCCGACGAACCGGACCTGGTTGCCCGACATCAGCAGGACGCTGACGAACGGTGCCACCTCGTCGGTGCCCGGCTCGGCGTAGGTGAAAGTCCACCGGGCCTGGACCTTCGAGTCGTTGCTGTTGACCTTGAATGCGAACTCGCGGTAGCTGTCGCCGGTGTCCTTGATGAGCTCTGCACGCACGGCGCGGAGCTCCTTGACGGTGTCGGCCTTCGGGTGAAGGTCCACGATGATCGCGCGGCCCTGTTCGACCTTCTCGAAGAAGCCCACGGTGTGCCAGTCGAGACGGTCCTTCTCGTATCCGGTGGGGATGTCGAGGGAGGCGTACTCGTGGCCCGGGCGGTGCGGTGGATTCGACTGGACGGTGTGGTTCTCGTAGACGACGGCCTCGGCGTTCGCGGGAACCACCGTGCCGGTCAAGGCGACGGCGGCTGCGGCCGCGGTGGTGGCGAGAGCGGTGAATCGCTGCATGTCTTGACTCCTGGCTGGGGCCTCGAGGGCCTCGGGATCGCCGGCTGGTCGCCGACGACACCAAGACGCGGGGGCTTCGCCGAAGGTTGCATCCTGGCAACCGGCGGGCGTCGTCTGCTCGGAGCCGAGGTAGACGCGCGTGCAGGCGGCCCATCGCTGATCCCGTCGGAAGGTAGGGTTTGCGCGAACCGGTCGCCGACGCGCCGGCTCGAGGGGCGGTAGCTCAGCCGGTCAGAGCAGAGGAC
>CAWIFK010000007.1:0-295394 GCA_963835385.1 uncultured Actinomycetota bacterium | reverse complement strand
GCGGGACGCAAGGCCCTTAGGGTCGGGCGGCCGGCCCCGGGCGAAACCCCCTCACTTACACCTCTCCAGGTGCTGGATCCCCGCCTCGGCGGCCCCGGCTCCCTGGGAGCGGGTGTGGCGTGCCGGGGGGCTGGAGGAGTAGGACCTCGGTTTGACGAGGCGAGACTCAGCCGGTAAGTTTGATCGGGTTGCCCCGCGTGGCTGGCTGTGGAGCTGGTGGTGGGTGTGCTTGATTCTTGAGAACTCAACAGTGTGTCAGTAGTCGATGAATTAGTTTGTTATGCCAGCTTGCAGGCTGCTGTGGCTGCTGCCCTTTTTGGGGTGGTGGTTGTGGGTGTCTGTGGGTTTGTTTGATTCCTTTTGTTGAAGTGATCTGGCTGCCTGGTTTGTTCTGGGTGGTTGGGTTGTTTTTGCTGGGGTTTCTTTGTTGGTTTGTTGATGATCCTGCTGGCCTTTGTGGTTGGTGGGCATTGATGGTTTTCAACGGAGAGTTTGATCCTGGCTCAGGACGAACGCTGGCGGCGTGCTTAACACATGCAAGTCGAGCGGTAAGGCCCTTCGGGGTACACGAGCGGCGAACGGGTGAGTAACACGTGAGCAATCTGCCCTTCACTCAGGGATAACCACCGGAAACGGTGGCTAATACCTGATATGACCACTTCATGCATGTGATGGTGGTGGAAAGTTTTGGCGGTGGAGGATGAGCTCGCGGCCTATCAGCTTGTTGGTGGGGTGATGGCCTACCAAGGCGACGACGGGTAGCCGGCCTGAGAGGGTGACCGGCCACACTGGGACTGAGACACGGCCCAGACTCCTACGGGAGGCAGCAGTGGGGAATATTGGACAATGGGCGAAAGCCTGATCCAGCAACGCCGCGTGAGGGATGACGGCCTTCGGGTTGTAAACCTCTTTCAGTACCGACGAAGCGCAAGTGACGGTAGGTACAGAAGAAGCACCGGCCAACTACGTGCCAGCAGCCGCGGTAATACGTAGGGTGCGAGCGTTGTCCGGAATTATTGGGCGTAAAGGGCTCGTAGGCGGTTTGTCGCGTCGGGAGTGAAAACTCAGGGCTTAACCCTGAGCCTGCTTCCGATACGGGCAGACTAGAGGTATGCAGGGGAGAACGGAATTCCTGGTGTAGCGGTGAAATGCGCAGATATCAGGAGGAACACCGGTGGCGAAGGCGGTTCTCTGGGCATTACCTGACGCTGAGGAGCGAAAGTGTGGGGAGCGAACAGGATTAGATACCCTGGTAGTCCACACCGTAAACGTTGGGCGCTAGGTGTGGGACTCATTCCACGAGTTCCGTGCCGCAGCTAACGCATTAAGCGCCCCGCCTGGGGAGTACGGCCGCAAGGCTAAAACTCAAAGGAATTGACGGGGGCCCGCACAAGCGGCGGAGCATGCGGATTAATTCGATGCAACGCGAAGAACCTTACCTGGGTTTGACATATGCCGGTAAGCCGTAGAGATACGGCCCCTTTTTGTCGGTATACAGGTGGTGCATGGCTGTCGTCAGCTCGTGTCGTGAGATGTTGGGTTAAGTCCCGCAACGAGCGCAACCCTCGTCCTATGTTGCCAGCACGTTATGGTGGGGACTCATAGGAGACTGCCGGGGTCAACTCGGAGGAAGGTGGGGATGACGTCAAGTCATCATGCCCCTTATGTCCAGGGCTTCACGCATGCTACAATGGCCGGTACAAAGGGCTGCGAAGCCGTAAGGTGGAGCGAATCCCAAAAAGCCGGTCTCAGTTCGGATTGGGGTCTGCAACTCGACCCCATGAAGTCGGAGTCGCTAGTAATCGCAGATCAGCAACGCTGCGGTGAATACGTTCCCGGGCCTTGTACACACCGCCCGTCACGTCACGAAAGTCGGCAACACCCGAAGCCGGTGGCCCAACCCTTGTGGAGGGAGCCGTCGAAGGTGGGGCTGGCGATTGGGACGAAGTCGTAACAAGGTAGCCGTACCGGAAGGTGCGGCTGGATCACCTCCTTTCTAAGGAGCAAGTTGCTGGCGGCTGGTTCTGGTTGCCTGGTGGGTGCCTGTGTGGTGTCTGCTTGGTGGTGGGGCTGGTTGTCTGGTTTCGTCTGTTGCGGAGGCGGATGTCCTTCGGCAGGCGGTGCTCATGAGTGGAACGTCGACTATCTGGCCTGTCCTGTCTGTTGGTTGTCTTGTCAGTACTTCTCTCGTGTCTGTCCCCTTGCCGTTGGGTGGGGGGTGGGTGTGGGGGAGTGGAACCTCGAGGTGACGGTGGGTGGGGTGGGCTTGGCACACTGTTGGGTCCTGAGGGATCGAGTCGCCCCGTGTGTGGGTGGTTTGGTTGTTCGGGTGGGCTGTCATGGCCGCGAACCGTTTCCTGGTGCTGTGTCTTTCTTCGCTGTGTGTTGGCGGGTGGGGTGTGGTGGTCGGGGGGTAGGCGCGGGTTGGTGTGGCAGTGGCCGGTTGTTGTTTGAGAACTACACAGTGGACGCGAGCATCTTTGTAGCAAGACAAGCTACTAAGGGCACATGGTGGATGCCTTGGCACCAAGAGCCGATGAAGGACGTAGGAGCCTGCGATAAGCCCCGGGGAGTTGGCAACCGAGCTGTGATCCGGGGGTGTCCGAATGGGGAAACCCAGCTGGAGTCATGTCCAGTTACCTGCACCTGAACACATAGGGTGTGTGGAGGGAACGTGGGGAAGTGAAACATCTCAGTACCCACAGGAAGAGAAAACAATAGTGATTCCGAGAGTAGTGGCGAGCGAAATCGGAAGAGGCCAAACCTATTGCGTGTGATAGCCGGCAGGCGTTGCGCAGTGGGGGTTGTGGGGCCGTTTTTGCTGGTTCTGCCGGACCGGCGCGGAGTGAGAAACCGTCGTTGAAGTGGAAGTGGGCTGGAAAGTCCCGGCGTAGAGGGTGATACCCCCGTATGCGTAAGGCGGCGGCTCCGTGAGCGTGACCCCAAGTAACACGGAACCCCTGAAATTCCGTGTGAATCTGGCGGGACCACCCGTTAAGCCTAAATACTCCTTGGTGACCGATAGCGGACAAGTACCGTGAGGGAAAGGTGAAAAGTACCCCTGGCGGGGAGTGAAATAGTACCTGAAACCATGTGCCTACAATCCGTCGGAGCGAGAGCTTTTGTTCTTGTGACGGCGTGCCTTTTGAAGAATGAGCCTGCGAGTTTGCGTTGTGTGGCGAGGTTAACCCGTGTGGGGAAGCCGTAGCGAAAGCGAGTCCGAAGAGGGCGCCGTAGTCGCACGATCAAGACCCGAAGCGGAGTGATCTATCCATGGGCAGGTTGAAGCGCGGGTAAGACCGCGTGGAGGACCGAACCCACCAGGGTTGAAAACCTGGGGGATGACCTGTGGATAGGGGTGAAAGGCCAATCAAACTCCGTGATAGCTGGTTCTCCCCGAAATGCATTTAGGTGCAGCGTCGCGTGTTTCTTACCGGAGGTAGAGCACTGGATGGTCTAGGGGGCCCACAAGCTTACCGAAATCAACCAAACTCCGAATGCCGGTAAGCCAGAGCGCGGCAGTGAGACTGCGGGGGATAAGCTCCGTAGTCGAGAGGGAAACAGCCCAGACCATCAGCTAAGGTCCCTAAGCGATAACTAAGTGGAAAAGGATGTGGAGTCGCACAGACAACCAGGAGGTTGGCTTAGAAGCAGCCACCCTTGAAAGAGTGCGTAATAGCTCACTGGTCAAGTGATTCCGCGCCGACAATGTAGCGGGGCTCAAGTTATCCACCGAAGCTATGGCATTCACGCGTGTACTCGGCTCACCTCTTTGGGGTGGGTCCAGGTGTGTGGATGGGTAGGGGAGCGTCGTGCAGCGAGGGAAGCGGCGGAGTGATCCAGTCGTGGATGCTGCACGAGTGAGAATGCAGGCATGAGTAGCGAATGGCAAGTGAGAAACTTGCCCGCCGAATGATCAAGGGTTCCAGGGTCAAGCTAATCTGCCCTGGGTAAGTCGGGACCTAAGGCGAGGCCGACAGGCGTAGTCGATGGACAACGGGTTGATATTCCCGTACCGGCAAAGCAGCGCCCATGACGAACCTAGTGATGCTAAGTGCCCGAAAGGCTTCTTATCCCTTCGGGGAGGGGAGTTGACTAGCGCACGACCCGATCTGGTAGTAGTCAAGCGATGGGGTGACGCAGGAAGGTAGTCCAACCGTGGCGATGGTTGCCCACGGCTAAGGATGTAGGACCAGGCGTAGGTAAATCCGCGTCTGTGCATTTGATTGCGAGTCTGAGATCTGATGGGGAGCCCATTGGGGTGAAGTGGATGATCCTATGCTGTCGAGAAAAACCTCTAGCGAGCTGTGCGCCGCCCGTACCCCAAACCGACTCAGGTGATCAGGTAGAGAATACCAAGGCGATCGAGTGAACCATGGTTAAGGAACTCGGCAAAATGCCCCCGTAACTTCGGGAGAAGGGGGGCCGGATCCGTGACACCTCTTGCAGGTGGTAGCGGTGATGGCCGCAGAGACCAGGCCCAAGCGACTGTTTACTAAAAACACAGGTCCGTGCGAAGTCGTAAGACGATGTATACGGACTGACTCCTGCCCGGTGCTGGAAGGTTAAGGGGACGAGTTAGTGCCATTCGTGGTGCGAAGCTCAGAACTTAAGCCCCAGTAAACGGCGGTGGTAACTATAACCATCCTAAGGTAGCGAAATTCCTTGTCGGGTAAGTTCCGACCTGCACGAATGGAGTAACGACTTGGGCGCTGTCTCAACCGTGGACTCGGCGAAATTGCAGTACGAGTAAAGATGCTCGTTACGCGCGGCAGGACGGAAAGACCCCGGGACCTTTACTACAATTTGGTATTGGTGTTTGGTTCGGCTTGTGTAGGATAGGTGGGAGGCTGTGAAACTCAGACGCCAGTTTGGGTGGAGCCATCGTTGAAATACCACTCTGGTCGTACTAGATATCTAACCTAGGTCCGTTATCCGGATCAGGGACAGTGCCTGATGGGTAGTTTAACTGGGGCGGTTGCCTCCTAAAATGTAACGGAGGCGCCCAAAGGTTCCCTCAGCCTGGTTGGCAATCAGGTTTCGAGTGTAAGTGCACAAGGGAGCTTGACTGTGAGACAGACATGTCGAGCAGGGACGAAAGTCGGGACTAGTGATCCGGCGCTGGCATGTGGAAGCGGCGTCGCTCAACGGATAAAAGGTACCCCGGGGATAACAGGCTGATCTTCCCCAAGAGTCCATATCGACGGGATGGTTTGGCACCTCGATGTCGGCTCGTCGCATCCTGGGGCTGGAGCAGGTCCCAAGGGTTGGGCTGTTCGCCCATTAAAGCGGCACGCGAGCTGGGTTTAGAACGTCGTGAGACAGTTCGGTCCCTATCCGCCGCGCGCGCAGGAAACTTGAGAAAGGCTGTCCCTAGTACGAGAGGACCGGGATGGACGGACCTCTGGTGTGCCAGTTGTTCCGCCAGGAGCACGGCTGGTTTGCTACGTTCGGGAGTGATAACCGCTGAAAGCATCTAAGCGGGAAGCACGTTTCAAGATGAGGTTTCCCACCGGGTTAACCGGGTAAGGCCCCCAGCAGACTACTGGGTTGATAGGCCGGAGGTGTACAGCAGTAATGCCCAGCCGACCGGTACTAATAGGCCGAGGGCTTGTCCCTCAAAGATGTTGCGCGTCCACTGTGTGGTTCCCGAGTAATAACCGGGCAACCAACCCCCCCCGCCGTGTGCGGGCCCGGGGTTGGTGTAGCGGGTTATAACTCCATAGAGTTTCGGCGGCCATAGCGAAAGGGAAACACCCGGTCCCATTCCGAACCCGGAAGTTAAGCCTTTCAGCGCCGATGGTACTGCAACCGGGAGGTTGTGGGAGAGTAGGACGTCGCCGGACATATACCTTGAAGAGGCCACCCCACCCGGGGTGGCCTCTTCGCATTCCCGGAGTTCTTGACCAGGTCCTCGTGGCGACGGGAACCGGGGGAGCAGCGCCCCCTGTCTGACTGCGGTGTGACCCATGGTCGCCGAGACCTGCACGGGCCACCCACCACCGTCGTCCGCACGACGCGCGGGCCATCGAGTCACCCGCAGCCCTCACCCCGCTGTGCCTCGCAGGCCTGAAGGACCCGGACCCCTGCCGAACAAGGCCCACCTGCCTCGTGCCACCGGGGTGTGTCGGTTCGGCTCGATGTTGAGGGCGCGAAGGATCGCTTGGGCTGTTGGGGTGAGGGGGTCATGCGCGATGTGATCGTGTTGGGTGACGCAGACGGTGATCTGCTGTGTCGCGTAGCGTCTGGGTGTCTCGCGGAGCTGGGCTCGGTGGCCTCTTGGAGCAGAGCTGCACGTCCGGGGTCCCCCGAGGAACGCAGGTCATCAGCGTGGGGCGACCACTTGGACGTGCAGCCTCCCCGCGAGACGGGCCCTCGGCCGGCTCGGACGCCGGGTCGCACGTCCAAGTGCCCCCGGCCGGGGCGATGGTCGGAGCGTGCGTCCGGTCGTTCGACCAGGCGACCATCGAGCTCACTCACCGCCAGCGCTCGCGGTCGGCGTGGTACCCGCAGGGGCCGGCGAGGTGTTCCTTCCCATGGACAGTCGTCGCCAGAAATGTCCGAACACGCGAACGCCGACCTGGGCTCCTCCTCGGTTCTGGCAAAGAGAGCCCACAGCAGACTGGCCTGAGCAAGCGGCGCGGCGGGAATCCGCATGGAGACGGCCGCGACCGGCACCGCAGACGCAGGGCGGGACGCCAACGGGCACCGTCTCCCCGTAGCTCGACTCCATGCTTCACGCCTGCCTTCCGCACGGCCTGTGGATGACAGGACCATGAGGTACGAGACGGCGAACGTGATCAGGAGCTTGCCGAGAAAGTCGACCTTCTCGTGTGTGGTGGCGAACCACTCCGGCGCCAAGAGCATGGGCATCACGAACGTTCGACGGTCCCACGAGTGAAGCCAGACGTAATAGACAGCCGAGTACAGCCCGACCAGAACCAGGAAGTCGACTCCTTGGAGCCAACGTCCCAACCGCAGTTCACCCCGAGGAGGGAACCGACGTCTGAGTCCCCAGCCGGCGCCGGCGCCGGCCAGGAGTCCGAGAGCGACCAGCGCCACGACGGCGACGGCGTCGGAGGCCGCGTTGTTGACTGCGCGCAGCACCGCGACAGCACTTGCTCCCACCACGAACCAGCCGACCGCCGGAAACAGCGAGCGAGGCAGGTACCCCCGGACCGGAACGAGGATCAGGAACATCCCGACGGCGGGCACTACGAAAGATGGCCAGTGGTTCACCGGTACCCCCAGGGTGAAGATGGTCGCGCCTCCCGGCATGATGCCTCTACCCCTGCTCTTGCGCCATAGCAAGCACGGGACGCGTCGGAGGTGCATGGACCAGCTGTGGGCGACGCCCGGGTTGCACGTCCTTATGGCTCGGCCTTGGGTACCAGCGGGTGAGGCGAGGGGCGGTGGTGGGTGCCGCGAGGCATTCGTATCTCGTCAGTGCTCCCCCGGGCCGGGTCTCGGGCGAACGGCACGACTGTCCTGGAGCCGGTGTGCGACTCCACGGCGATGTACCTGATCCACGGCTACGACGCCGGGGCGCGGATTATCGCCGAGCACCGGGCGGACGCCGTACCGACGCGGCTCGGGATGATCCCGACCATCGTCAGCGCCGGAAGCGAGGCCGCGCGCATGCTCTTACATCCGGAAAGTGGCCGCGGCCTTGGGGGCCCAGTCGGTCCAGATCGTGCACAAGCAGGGCCGCCGAGTGGTCGGGGTGGGCCACATCGGCTCGGCCCTCGATGAGGCGCAGCTGGCGTTGCTCATGGAGGTCGGCCGGCAAGAGCTGCAGCGGGGTAGGAGACCCTGGACTTCTCCCCCTCGGTGTCCTCGGGTCGAGGCTCCACGGCCACCCGGGGGGATCCGTTCGATGTCCAGCCAGCTGCTTTTGCATGTGCTGGTCGAGGCCTATATCCGGCTCGGGTTCGACGGGGTCGCTGATGAGGCGTTCCGGGCGCTGGTGCCTTCGATCGCCAGCTCGCCCTGGCCGGCGTAGAGCTTGCTGCCCGCCACCGCCATCAACGCAGCCAGTTCTGCCTCGTCGTGGGCGGTGCCGACGTGCTCGAGCACGACGTCACGGCGGCCGCGGCGCTCGGCGATCTGCACCACCTTCGTGGCCCCCGACCGGCCCGGAGACTTCCGCATGAACACCACGAACCCCGACCGTACCGGCCAGCGGGGTGTGTCAATCAGCCCGGCCACGAGCCGCTGACCAGCACAAATGCGAGCCCAGGCCCCGAAACCGCGGTCAAGTGGCACGAGTCAGGCCAGAACAAGGCCCACGATGACCAGGTTCACGGTGAAGGGCAGCCAGGCGATGGTGGTGGAATTCTCCCAGGGGGACAAGAAGCTGGTGCTCCACGGCAGCGGTGGGGCGATGCCCTGGTCCTGGGTGACCCAGTTCAGCGGCATGCCGAGCCCGACGCGGGCGAGCTCCTGCTGGGACTGCACCTGGGCCTTGTCGAGGACCAGCAGCAGCACGACCAGAGCCAGGTCCAGCGCGCTGATGGACGCAACTGCGAGCGCGACGCGGGGCCGGGCCCCATGTTCGGCGGCAGGAACGACTTGGGCGCTCCGGGTCATGCTGCACATGGTGCCAGCCGGGGCGCCGTCCGCATCGGTCTTCCCCCATTCGTCACGCCGGTCTTCACACCGGAATCGGAGGGGGGCGCCGCCGCCCTCAGCGCGTCAGAGAAGGTCGCCGTAGCGCACGCAGGCTGCGCCAGCAGGGTCGGCTGCGCGCTCGTCTCTGGCTATTCACCGCGTTGCCACCTCGCTTCGGCGGCCTTCAACCTTTCGGCGACTGCGCACGCTGCAGAGAAGACCGCTGCAATGACGCACAACGCCAGCCACACGAAATGTTCGCCCGTCACCTCGCCGTCACCTGAAGCGAGGACGATCAGGCGAACGCAGCTCGCTATCGCCACCACGCCCAGGAGGAGGGCAGCGTCCTTCGAGCGAAGGGGCAGGTCGGAAGGGTCCATGGCATCGGGCACAGGGGCACGCTATCTCCGGGGCCTGCAGCGGCACAGTATTCGGCACGCCGACGGACAGCGGATATGTCCGTTCTCCCGGAGTTCGGTGCCGCAGCATGGGAGCGTGAGACATGCGCAGGCTCGGCCCGTGGATCGTTGGCTTCATCGTGCTCGTCGCTCTGTGGCCTACCGTGTGCATGTCTTCAGAAGGTGGCCCGACCAGTTGTCAGAGCGCTTTCTTCCTTCGCTTGCCCTGGGGCGAGAGCGCGGACACCTGGGGGATGGGCGTGGCGCTCGGCGCAGCCGTGCTTGCTTACTTCGCCGTCCGCTACCTGCTTGGTGGGAGCATCGCTCCATGGAGCAGGGTGGCGAGCGTAGGCCGGCGGAGTGGATCGACCGGCTGATGGCGCAGTCCGGCCGACCGGTCAACGTGCAGCTGTCCCCGGAGCAGGGGGTCACGTTCCCGGTGGAAGTGCTCGCCTTCACCGTCCGGCTGGAATCGGTGCCCGTGCAGCGAGAGCGCTCAGCGCCGAAACCCGCCTTCGGAGTTGAGAACCTGTCCCGCCATCCATTCGCCGTCGTCGCTGACGAGCCAGGCGATCAAGCGCGCAGGATCGTCGGGCTCACCGAACCTGTGTTGGGGGAACCTGTCCAGCAGAGCCTGTGGCGCGTCATCGAGGTAGCCGGTGTTGACGGGGCCGGGGTTGATCGTGTTGAGCAGGATGCCTCTGTTGAGGAGTTCGTCCGCGGCGGACACCGTGGCTCCGGCGAGGGCTGCCTTCGAGACGGCGTACGCGAGGTTGTCGCTCATCGGTCCGAGCGCTTGTCCGGACGTCATCCAGATGACCCGGCCGCCGCGGCGTCCGTCGTGCTGCTCCGAGAAGGCCGCGGTGAGCAGCAGGGTTGCCCTCGTGTTGACCTCCCAGTGGCGGTCCAGGGCGCTCGCTGTCAGATCGCCCAGGCTGACGGCGTCGCCGCCGTGGGCGTGGTTGCAGACGAGGACATCGAGGTGTCCAAGTGTGCGACGGACTGCGGGGATGAGTCCCTCGGCCGTCGTCGCGTCACCAAGGTCTCCCGTCACGTCCACGAGTCGGGCCTGACCCATCAGGGAGCCACGCAGCTCCGCGAGCAGCTCGTCGAGGTCGTCGGATGTTCCGTACTCGTCCACGTCGTGGGGGACATGGTGATGCACCGCCAGTGACGCGCCCATCGAGGCGAGCCGGGATGCCACCGCGAAACCGATCCCGCGTTTGCGGCTGACGCCGGTGACGAGCGCAGTTCTGCCTGCGAGGGGTGATGACACAGGCCGAGGCTATCGGTGCCACGAGACACGTCCGGGCATCGGCGCGACCGGAGGCCGGATGGCGGCGCAGTCACTGCGCTGCCGCACGCACGGGCCGTCGATGCTCCGGGCACTTCGGCCCTTCTGCACGGTGGCGGCCGGGCCGAATATCGAAAGACGCCAGTTGGCTGACGCCCAGCCACATGAGGCGCGCTTCCAAAGTGAGGGCGCTCCAGTTGGGCGTGCCGGAATCTCGGGAGGCTAGCAATGGAAGACGCTGCCAGCCACGTCACTCCGTCGAGTCGCGCAGCGGTGAAGAAGGTGTGCATCGTCGGTGTCTCAGGCAAGCTCGGCCAGTACATGGCTCAGCATTCCCTGAACCGGGGCTATGAGGTAGTCGGTGTGTGCCGTGCGGAGAGCATCGACAAGTTGGGAGAGCTCAAGGAGCGAATCACCGTTGTGCCCGGCGCGACGAACGATCGCGACGTGATCGAGCGAGCGGCCTCGGGCTGCGACGGCGTCCTCACCGTGCTCGTCCCGATCGGGCGTGAGCACTACTCCTCCACAACGGCGCAGGCCATTCTCGATCTCGCGCCACCTGGCGCCCGCCTGATCTTCTCGTCCGGTTGGCACATCACGCGGGACGGACAAGACGTCTACCCATGGAAGGTCAAGGCCCTGGTCCTTGCAGCCCGGCTGGCGAAGCTGACCGGACGCGTGGACCTCGACGACCAGGTCGAGGCATGCCGACGGATCTTCGCAAGCGACACCCGTTGGACACTCGTACGTGGCAGCGACCTGGAAGAGGGTGGGAGCCAGGGCCTTCCGGTATGGAGCCGACACGTCGGTGACCCCATCCTGAAGAGCAACATCACCCGACGGGTCGACTTCGCCCTGTTCATGGTCGACGCCCTCACCAAGGACGAACTCGTCCATGAGGCGCCTGCGATCGTGAGCCGCCGATCATCCTCAGCGCGCTCGCGTACGGCGGCGTGAACGCCTGACTCGGGTCGTGCAGCGCGCGGCGTGAAGTGCCCGGGGACCTCTGCCTCTGGCGCGAGGTGGCGCGCCCGGGCAGGCTCGGTGGTGAGGCGGGATCCTACGAGTCCCGGGCATAGGGGCCGCGAAGTTCTCGAGCCTCAAGGAGGCCCTCATGCCCTCCACCATCACCCGCTACGAGGCGTACCCGATCAACCCGCGGGTCAAGATCGCGGCGTTGTGGGCATCGATGCTGTTCATCTTCGTGTACGTGGACTTGTTCAGCATGTTCCGCGACGACGTCCGCGCCGACATCGAAGCGGGCAAGATGTTCGGGTTCACCATCGGACAGGGCTTCCTGCTCGGCGTGACCGGCTACATCCTGGTGCCCAGCCTCTTGCTGTTCCTCAGTCTCGTCCTGCCGGCGCGGGTCGCGCGGATGACGAACATCGTCGTGGCCGCCGTCTACGCGCTCACCGTCGCAGGCGGCTCCATCGGTGAGTGGAACTACTACATCCTCGGCAGCGTCGCCGAGGTGGGCCTGCTGGTGGCCGTCGTCTACTACGCCTGGACCTGGCCGAAGGCGACCACCACCGTCGCCACCCCGCCGGCCTCACACGAGACCGACACCCGAGTGCACTCCTCGTCGAAGGTGCGTGGGTAGGTCACCGGGGCGACCTGTGGGCGGTCGAGACGACGAGTTCGAGACCGTCCCCTGGAGATCGAGCAGGAGGTGTTGGAGACCATGTCGTCGACGAGAACGTTCCCATCACGTGTGGCGGGCGATGCTCGTTCCAGCGTTCGTGAGCACAGGGCTGCCGCCACGACCGCGGGAGTCCTGTTCATCATCGGGACCCTGGCCGGCATCCTCAGCAAGGTCGTGACGGCTTTCCCTGTGCACGACGCGGACGACCCGTTCGGCTACGCCGCGGACCACTCCGGTGCCGTCGCGACCGGGGCGCTGCTCGTGCTCGTCATGGGACTGTCGCTCGCGTTGCTCGCGGTCGTGCTCTTCCCCGTTCTGCGGTCGGTCGACGAGGTGCTGGCCACGGGCTACCCTGATCATCCGAGGAGCGGTCGAGACCACCACCTACGTCATCGTCGCCATCGCGTGGCTGACGCTCGTGCCACTGGCGGAGACCATGTCGGCGGGACCAGGCACGGCTTCGCCAGCTGGCGTGCGTCTGGGCACGCTCGTGATCGATCTCGACGGCGCCAGCATCATCATGTCGCTGGTGTTCTGCCTGGGCGCCGCCTTGTTCTACACCCTTCTCTTCCGGTCGCGCATCGTTCCCCGGTGGATCACGGTGTGGGGTCTGATGGGCATACCGCTGTACGCGGTCGCCTACCTGCTCGTGATGTACGGAGCCGTCGGCATCAACTCCTCGGCGGTGAACCTGCTGTGCGTGCCGCTCGCGGTTCAGGAGATGGTGCTCGCGGTCTGGATGATCGCCCGCGGCTTCCGCCCGGCGGTCGTCTCGAACGCGCCCACGGCGGTATCCGGAACGCACGGATGAGTTCCGGACACCGCCTGTCCACGTATCTGGCTACTTGACCTCGGAGCGGCGCAGGAAGAGCAGCCCGATGGCGAGGGGGATGACGATCCAGATCATCGTGGTCGAGGCGAGCATCGCCCACTCCTCGCCGGTGTTCGTGGCGCCCTCGAAGAGCTGCACCTGCGTGTAGTTCCAGTCGGTCCACGGCTGCAGCTCGAGGAACCAATCCCGCACCAGGCCGAGCAGCTCGAGGATGCCGGGCAGGACGAGGGAGACCACGAAGTAGCCGACGATCGCGGCAGCCGAGCCCCTCAGCACCACGCCGAGGGTGAAGCCGATCGCCATGCCGACCAGGTTGCCGAGCACGATCTGGGGTGCGGTGGACAGCGACACGTCCCAGACGGTGTCGACGCCGGCGAGCGCAGAGCCGGCCAGGTTGCCGACGGCGCCCACCGTGAAGGCGACGGCCATCGACCCGATCCCGACCAGGACGGCCGCGATCGCCTTGGCGCCGATCACGCGTCCGCGGCTCGGCACGAGCGTGAACGTCGTGAGCCCACTGCGCTGGCTCCACTCACTCGTGACGGCCAGGATCGCGATCATCGGCAGGATCACCGACATCGGGAAACCGATCGCAGTCGCGAAGCTCTCGTAGGTGACTGCGCTGTCGGGAGCGAAGATGATGACTGCCCCGGTCGCGAGGACCGACAGGACGCCGATGCTGACGAGCATCCAGAATCCCGAGCGGGTGTTGAACATCTTGCGCAGCTCGACCTTGACGAGCCGCGTGGTCGGGATGGGACGGGCGGTCCGGCGGGCCGGTGCGGCCCCCGTGGTGGTGGCCGGCGGGACGATCGTGGCGGTCATGCCGCGACTCCTTCGCGTTGGGTGTCGGCAGTGAGCGACAGGAACATGTCTTCGAGGCCCGCGCCTTCGGCGGAGCGGAGCTCGGTGAGGGCGATGCCGGCGGTCAGGGCCACCGCGCCCACCTGGGTGGGATCGGCGTCGGTGCGGACCGAGCCGTCCCCGGCGAGCGTGCTGGGGATCCCGGCCCGCTCGAGTGCGTGAGCGAGGTCGCGTGGCGACGTCGAGCGGACGAGCGTCCCGGCGGCCGCGAGGAGCTCGTCCTTGGTGCCGGACGCGACGATCTTGCCGTTGCCGATCACGACCAGGTCGTCGGCGATGACCTCGATCTCGTGCAGCAGGTGCGAGGACAGCAACACCGTGCCGCCCTGGCCGGCGAAGCCCGTCAGCAGGTCGCGCATCCACCGGATCCCCGCGGGGTCGAGCCCGTTGGCGGGCTCGTCGAGGATCAGCACCTGGGGGTCTCCGAGGAGTGCCGTGGCGATGCCGAGCCGCTGGCGCATGCCGAGCGAGTAGTTGCGCACCCGGCGCCTGGCCTCGGTGGGTGTCAGGCTCACCAGCTCGAGCATCTCGTCGACCCGGGTGCGGGGCAGGCCCATCGTGGCGGCGGCGACCGCGAGGATCTCGCGGCCGGTGCGGCCGGCGTGCTGGGCCGAGGCGTCGAGGAGGACACCGACCTCGAGGCCGGGGTTGGGGAGGTCGGCGAACGGTTGTCCGTTGATGCTCGCGGAGCCGGAGGTCGGGACGGTCAGCCCGACCATCACGCGCATCGTGGTGGACTTGCCGGCGCCGTTCGGACCGAGGAAACCGGTCACGCGGCCGGGCTGGGCGGTGAAGGAGACGTTGTCGACGGCGGTGAAGCCGGCGTACCTCCGGGTCAGTGACTCAACAGTGATCATGTGAGAACCCTCGCCGCGCTCGAGGTCGCCAGGCATCGGCCGTGAGGCTCCGAGCCGGTCGTGCCAACGGCTGGGGGCCGGGTCAGACTTTCGGCCGGTACTCCGCCGGCATCGCTTCCCTACGCTGAGGGGGTGAGCAACCCACTGCGGTCCCTGCTGGAGGAACCCCGGCCCTCGGCCCCACCGGCTCGGGTATGGCGGGACTGGGCGCTGCTGGCGGTCGTGACGGTCTCCGCGGTGCTGGAGGGTGTCCTGCGTGAGGACCTGCCGCTACCGGGGCTCTCGGTGGCGTTGACGGTCGGACTGGCGCCGCTGCTGCTATGGCGACGTACCCACCCGCTCGCAGTGGTCGCCACCGCCTTCGGCGTGACCGCGGTCGTCGACATCGGCCTGATCGCGGCTGACGCACCGGCGCTCGACATGAACACGATGGTCTACTTCCTCGTTTTCCCCTACTCACTCTTCCGGTGGGGTTCCGGGCGCGAGGCGGTGGCGGGTCTGGCGATCATCCTGGTCCCGGCCACCATGGCCACCATGGGGCTCTCCGTCAACTGGACCGGGGTAGCCGACGCAATCGGCGGCGTCGCTGCGCTGATGGCCGCCTTCGCCCTGGGTTGGGCCGTGCGTTCCCAGCACGGCGCCCGGGAACGGGGGCTCGAGCAGGTGAAGTCGGAGGAGCGGGTCCTGTTGGCGCGAGAGCTGCACGACACGGTGGCCCACCACGTCTCTGCCATCGCCGTCCAGGCCCAGGCCGGGCGCGCTCTCGCGGCCACCAGCCCGTCGTCGCCGCTCGAGGCACTGGAGGTGATCGAGGTGGAGGCATCGCGCACGCTCGCGGAGATGCGGGCGATGGTCCGCGTATTGCGCAACGAGGCACCCGTCGACTACGCCCCGCAGCCCGGTGTTGCCGACCTCGAGCGGCTGTCCGGGGCCTCGCCTGCCGGGCCGCGGGTGGAGGTCAGGGTCTCGGGTGACCTTGACGCCCTCCCGGCGGCGATCGACGCCGCTGTCTTCCGGATCGCTCAAGAGGCGGTCACCAACGCCCTGCGGCATGCCCGGAACGCCACCAGGATCGACGTGACCGTCGCCGGCGACCAGTCGACGGTGAGCCTCGTCGTCCGCGACGACGGTGATCCGGGCACGGCTGACCCCGCCCCCGAAGCGGGGTTCGGGCTCACCGGGATGGTGGAACGCGCACTGCTCCTGGGTGGCGCGTGCCGAGCAGGTCCCTGCCCCGGTCGTGGCTGGGCCGTCAGCGCGACACTGCCGCGGCAGGTGTCGGCGTGAGCATCCGGGTGCTGGTCGCCGACGACCAGGATCTCGTCCGAACGGGGCTGCGGCTGATCCTCGGCACCCTGGACGGCATCGAGGTCGTGGGGGAGGCGCACGACGGGCAGGAGGCGGTGCGGCTGGCCCGCGAGCTCCGTCCCGACGTGTGCCTGATGGACATCCGGATGCCCGTCCTCGACGGGGTCGAAGCGACCCGTCTTCTGGCCGGGCCAGGCGTCGAGGACCCGGTCGCGGTCGTCGTGATCACCACCTTCGACCTCGACGAGTACGTGCACGGTGCGCTGCTGGCCGGCGCCACCGGCTTCCTGCTCAAGGACGCCGGACCCGAGCTGCTCGGCGAGGCGATCCGGGCGGCCACCCGAGGTGACTCGCTCATCTCGCCCAGCATCACCCGCCGGCTGCTGTCGACGTTCGCGGGCACGGGTCGGACCGCTCCTCCCGCCCAGCCTCTCGACCCGCTCACCGAACGCGAGGAGCAGGTGCTGCTCACCCTCGCGCGGGGTCGCACCAACGCAGAGATCGCCGCCGAGCTGCACATCAGCCTCAGCACGGTGAAGACCCATATCGGCAGCCTCATGGCCAAGCTCGGCGCCCGTAACCGGGTGGAGGTCGCCATGTGGGGGTACGAGACCGGCCGGGTCCGGGAGTAGAGGCCGGGCAGCTCCGCCGGCAGGAAGGCCGCAGGCGGCGAACGCCCCCGCCGAGCCCGTCGTGACGACTCGACGCTTGCCGAAGGAGCGTCAGTCCCTGTCGAAGTCCGCGAAGCGGTCGACGATGTTGCCTTCGGCATCCTCCACGACCCATTCGCCTGGCCCAGGGTTGAAGTCGTCCTCTGGCAACTCACGCGCCTCCGAGGGTTGCCAGTCGTAGGTGCCGTCGTAGACCAAGTAACGAGCCGTGTCAGGCGTGGCGAGGACCTTCCGCTGGAACGGCGTGGCGCGAGGGTCGCCCGTCCCGTAGATGGTGCTGATGTAGTCGTCCCACTCCGCTGACGTCACCACCACCTCGACGGTGCGGGTCACGCCCTGTGCGGTCTGGAAGGTGACCTCGATGCCACTGGGCACTTCCCGGGCGCTCGCCCATTCGTTCACGTACTCGAAGAGGCGCTCCCAGAGGCGGTCGTACTTCATGGAGGAAGCATGGACCATCGCGCGCTCGTCGGCAGGTCCGGTGGACGTCAAGCAGCAGCCAGCACGACAGCCGGGCCGAGCTGAGCAGCAGGCGCGCCGATGGGCAGCAACACAAGGAGAAGCCGCTGTGATGGCGATCGCTACGACCGCGGAGGAGGGGCGCCTGCGAGTGCTTGGTCGTTGTAGCCGAGCACTGCGCGGGTCATCTGGTTGCGGGTGTCCAGCAGGTCGTCCAGTGCGGCGTCGAGGTCATCGGCGGTGACGTGCAGACGGAGGTCGTCGGGTTGTTGTTCTCGGTCGGCGGCCACGACTGCGGCGCGGCGGAGCAGTTCTTTGAGGAAGGACGCAGTGACGCCGTCGGTTCGTTCGAGCACGGTGTCGAGCCGGGTCAGGTCGATGTCGAGACTGCCGCGATAGAGCTCGACGAGCCGGCGTCGTGACTCGCGGTCGGGTAGCTCGATGTGAACGGCCTGGTCCACGCGTCCGGGTCGCGAGGCAAGCGCTGGCTCGAGGAGATCGGCCCGGTTGGTGGTCAGCAGGAAGACGACGTCGGCGTCCTCGTCGAGGCCGTCCATCTCGTTGAGGAGCGTGAAGAGCAGGGGCGTCTCGCCTTCGTAATGGCTGCGTTCCTCGGCGATCAGGTCGACGTCTTCGACCACGATCATGGCCGGCTGCAGGGTTCGGGCGACCGAGCACGCCTCGCGGATGCCGTGCAGCGTCTCGCCGGTGAGTTCGACGACGGTGGTCCCGACGAGTTCGCTGACCAGGTAGCGCACCGAGTGCGTCTTGCCGGCGCCGGGAGGGCCATACAGGAGGATGCCGCGCTTGAGGTGCTGCCCGGCGGCCCGTAGCCGCTTGCTGTTACGGGCGACTCCGACGACCTGGCGGCGCAGGTCGTCGAAGGTGGCGGCGGGCAGGATCAGGTCCTCACGGGACATGGTGGGGCGCTCGCGGAAGCGGAGGATCGAGCCGTGTTCGCCGAACATGCTGTGCCCGAATGAGACCACCTGGCCGCGATAGACGTTGTGCTCCAGGGCGAGTCGCCGGAGTCGGCGCCCGAGTTCCTCGGCCGACGCGGGACGGCTGGCGATGATCTCCAGGGTCACCCCCGAGGAGCCGCTCTCCGGGTCAGGACCGCGAACGAGGACTGCGATGCGGTCCTCGTTGTCTTCGAGCAGGACGAGTGCGACACTCAGGCACTCACGGGTCTGCCCGCCGGGACCGCTGGGCAGACTGATCCTCGTGACGTTCCCCGGCCGTGGTCCGTGCATGGCGTACATGGGGTCGTCACCGAGCAGGTCCGCGATCCCGAACGGACCGTGATGGCGGTGACCGGCCACCCCGAGAATCCGCGCCCGTTCGCCGTGCTCGTCCAGCACGACGTCGAGGGCCCCTTGCACGTTCACGTGCTCGTACGCCGGCCATTGCTCCATCGTGATCGGGAGGTCGTGGACCGGCCCGCCGAGATGCTCAGTGAGGACGGAGCGGAAGGTGGGGTGGTCGACCGCGCGGGCCTTCGAGACGAAACGACGCACGACGTAACGACCGTAGCGGCCGACGTCGGCCAGCTCGGGCGCGTGATCGTCAGCCGGAGACGCGACACCCGGAACCGCGGAGAAGGACATCCTGGGAGCGTAGAGCGCCAGACGGCAGAACGTAACCATCACATGTGCATGGATGACGCGAATGACGCCAGGTCGCAGCGTCATCCGAGCTTCCGCGGCGCTGATCCCGCCGACCTCTTCCCTCTCCAGGGTATAGACGGTCGGGGGGCTTGCGGCAAGCCCCCCGTCAGGGCGCAGACTCCTCGGCCGGAGCCGCATCGGGCGGCCGGGGAGGGGGATCGTCGTGACGGCCTACGACGCGGAGGTGCTGGTGGTCGGGGGCGGTCCGACCGGTCTCATGCTGGCGGCGGAGCTGCGGTTGCACGACGTGCGGGTGACCGTCCTCGAACGGGAGCGCGTGCCGACGGCCCAGGTCCGCTCGCTCGGGCTGCACGCCCGCAGCCTCGAGATCCTGGCGTCTCGGGGGGTCCTCGACCGCTTCCTGGCGCTGGGGACGACGTACCCCGTCGGTGGCGTCTTCGCCGGAGTCGGCGCCGGGTCCCCGCTCGAGCTCGACAGTCGTCAGGCCCACGTCCTCGGCATCCCGCAGACCGCCACCGACCGGCTGCTCGAGGAGTGGGCGCGCGAGCTCGGGGCCGACGTGCGCCGCGGGGTCGAGGTGGTCTCGCTGACCCAGGACGAGGAGTCGGTCGAGGTCCGGCTCGCGGACGGCTCGCTCCTCCGGTCGGCGTACGTCGCGGCGTGCGACGGCGGGCGGAGCCGGCTGCGGCGCCTGCTGGGCATCGGCTTCCGTGGCGAGCCCGCACGGTCCGAGTGGCTGCTGACCGAGGCGGAGGTCGGCGTCACGCCCGAGGAGGTCGCGGCAGCGACGGCGGCCATGCCCGCCCGGCGGGGTGGCTTGGGCCTGGCCCCGCACGCCGAGGGCGTGTTCCGCATCGTGCTCCTCACCGACGAGGTGGCCGGCCGGGACGCTCGCCCGCCGAGCCTGGACGATGTCCGCGCCCTGCTGCGCGAGCGGGTCGGCTCCGACCTGGGGCTGCGCGCGGCGCGCTTCGTCACCCGCTTCGGCGACGCCACGCGGCTGGCCGAGCGGTACCGGGTGGGGCGGGTGGTCCTCGCCGGCGACGCCGCCCACGTCCACCCGCCGGTCGGCGGGCAGGGGCAGAATCTCGGCCTTCAGGACGCAGCCAACCTCGGCTGGAAGCTCGCGGCTGCGGTCCGGGGACGGGTCGACCTGCTGGACACCTACGAGGCGGAACGCCGGCCGGTCGCGGCCGAGGTGCTGGACACCACGCGGGTCCTGCGGGTCCTGCTGTGGGGCGGGGCGGACGGCGCGGCCGTGCGGTCGCTGCTGACCGAGCTCGCGGCGTACGACGGGGTGCATCGTCACCTGGTCGAGAAGGTCACCCGCACCGGCACGCGCTACGACCTCGGATCCGGGCACCCGCTCGTCGGCCGGCGACTGCCGGACCTCGGGCTCGGACACGGCACGTTGTACGACCTGACGCACGAAGCCCGCGGGCTGCTGCTCGACCCGGCCGGCACGCACACGGTCGACGGGTGGGACGACCGGGTCGACCACGTCACGGAGCCATGCCCCGGGCTGGAGGTCGACGCGGCCCTGATGCGGCCGGACTGTCACGTGGCGTGGGTCGCCGGCGACGGCCCGGGGCTGCCCGACGCCCTGGCTCGCTGGTTCGGTCCGAGCCGGGCCGAGGACGTCTCTTCCACCGCTGCACCGCCCTGCGGCAAGGTTCACGGGTCGGACGCTCACCAGCAGCGACTCGCTGGTGGCGGGAGACATTCGAGATGAGAACCCTGGCCGCCGATCGAACGTCGGCGGTAGCCGTTAGCGGCCGGGTCCGCGACGGTCACGGGTGGTTCTCCAGCCGGCGCCGCACCACGCGCCGCCGCATGGTCGGTGAGGCCACCACCTCGAAACCGGTTTCGAGAAAGACCTGCACCAGCCCGACCGATGCCTCGTCCCAGATCACGGTCTTGCCCGGCGGCGGTTCGATCGGGTACCCCTCCACGACGCGGGCGCGTACCTGCTTGCCGTACTCGATGGTGGCGGTGGCGAGCTCGTAGGTCAGGCCCGACATGCGCCAGCCCTTGCGCACGACGAAACAGGTGACTGACCAGACGCCCTCAAGCTCGGGATCCATCCGCATCCATGGCTGCTTCCGGGCTCCACAGCCGGGGGTAGTTCTCGCGCGGCTCGACCGCGACCCAGCCGGCCGCCTCGCCGTCGACGTACCCGATCAGCCCAGACGTCGGTCCGCCCGTTCCGCACGCGGTCTGCTCCAGCAGCGCTGCGTCCCTCTGCTCCTGGGTGGTGTCACGCCAGATCCAGCCGGGCACCTTCAGCGCCTGGCAACGGCATGTGTGGGCGCCTCCCGCTGCGAAGACCGCCTCGACGTCCTCTGGCGCTGCTTGGTTGGCCGGGAGCCAGGTGAACTCGGGCATGACGGCGACCCTAGTTGAGCCCGACGAGCAGAAGAAGACGGCCAACAGGATCGTCAGCGGCGAGTGGCCCGGTACTCCTAAAGGGCGAGGACTGCCAGACCTGCCAGGAGTGCCATGGTGAGGGCCACGGCGATTGCAAGGGTGGGTCGGCGGGTTGCGTTCGTGCGCCTGAGGATGATGGCGAGCGGGCCGATGGGCTGCATAGATGCTCCTTTGAATGATGCGATGGAGGGGATCGAGCGCCATGCGCCGAGTGCGACCGATAGCGGGGAGATGCCCACCTCATGAGCTCCAGCGAGGTCTGCACGCCACTCTTCGAGGTGACGGGCTCGGGTCGACCGGGGCGCAAGTGCAGCAGCCATCCGCACGAGCATCTGGGCCACGAAGCTCACGTCGGGCTCGGTTCGCCGTTGGGCAGCGGTCGCGTTCGCGCAGGGCCGGATCCGGTCGCGGCGCGCTCGGTCATGAGGTCGGCTGCCGCGACCGCACCGTCAGGCGTGAAGCGGTAGATGCGTCGGCGCGGCCCTGGCCGTGCGTCGTCTTCCTCCCAGGACGACTCCACCCATCCGGCGCTCTCAAGCCGGTCCAGGATCGGGTACACGGTCCCCGTCTGCCGACCCGTCACCTTGACGATGCGCAGGCCCCAGGTGGGCTCGCCCAGCGCACGGAGCGCGCGCGAGGACTGGTTCCTTGCCGGCGTCGCCTGGGGCGACGCCGGCGTCACGGGCGGCCGTCTGCCCGACCCCGAGAACGCGGAGCTGGAGCCCACCCTGGCGCCCGGACAGGAAGCGCTGGTTGCCATGACTCTCCACGGCGACGAGCTTGTCGAGCCTGTCGACCTCGAGGTCGCCGTCCGGTACGAGTCTCCAGGTGGGAAGGGAGCCGTGGACCTGGACTGGGGCGTGCGGGTGATGCCGACCGGCGGGGTCTGCACCAACGCGGCCTCCTAGCTCCTGCTCCGCGAGACACCTCCGCGTCTGCGGTGTCCATCCCCGAGGGGACCCGCCCGGTTAGGGTGCGAAGGTGGAGACGCCGATGGACGGCCATGGCCCCTACGCTCCCCGGACACCGCCGGCGGACGAGGGTGACCCGGTCGTGCAGTGGCTGCTGCAGGGGGACCCGGCGATCCGGTGGCAGGTGCTGCGCGACCTCGTCGACGCCCCACCGGCCGAGGTGGCAGCCGAGCGGGCGCGGGTGCAGCACGAGGGGTGGGGGGCTCGGCTGCTCTCGCTGCGGGCGCCGGACGGACAGTGGGCGGACGGGGCGTGCTTCCCGGGCACCGCGGCGTTCGCGGCGAGCACAGCGCGGGCCCTGGCTGCCGGTGAGCCGCCCCCGCCCTTCCCGTCGTTCGAGGCGGAAGCGGCCGAGGCGGCAGCCGACCCGAGCGTCGAGGAGCAGGGGCAGCCGTGGACAGCGACGTACCCGGTGCTGCTCGACCTGTGCCACCTGGGCGTGCCACCAGACAGCGCGGTGATGCAGGAGACGGCACAGCTGGTCGCGCGCAACTGCCGCTGGGAGTACGACGGGCGGCCGTTCTTAGCCGGGGAGGTGGACTGCTGCATCAACGCCGGCACGGTCCTGATCGGCACCTACCTCGGCGTCGACGTCGAACCGGTGGTGCAGCGGCTCCTGGCCGACCAGATGCCCGACGGAGGCTGGAACTGCTGGGCCGAGGCACGTCCGGCGCCGGGCTCCTTCGCGAGCACGCTGGACGTGGTCGACGCCCTGCTGAGGTGGGAGCGCGACACCGGCGGTTCCGACGAGGTCAGCCGGGCTCGCAGCAACGGCGAGGAGTACCTCCTCCGGCGCCACCTGTTCCGGTCGTTGCGCACCGGTGAGGTCGTGAACCCGCAGTGGCTCCGGTTCTCCTATCCGCCACGCTGGCACTACGACGTACTCAAGGCCGCGGACTACTTCGCCCTGCACGGCGGCACACCCGACCCGCGGCTGGCCGAGGCGGTCGAGCACGTCCGCGCCAAGGGCGAACCCGATGGGCGCTGGCTGCTGGAGAACACCCATGCAGGTGCCGTCCACCTCCGGTTCGAGGAGCCAGACGGCCGGCCGAGTCGCTGGAACACCCTCAGGGCGCTGCGGGTCCTGCGGTGGTACGACGGGGCCGGCTGCTCGCCGACCTGAACGAGCCACTCGGGAGGCCGGTCGCGCGCCCTGCGGCATCGGTTGCGCCCCGTCGGCCGCGTGCGGGCCTCGTCCACGTGGACGGGAACGGTTGCCGAAAGAGCGCAGAACGCGACCGTTCCCGTCCATATGGACGATGTCGCGACCCCGTGCGCGAGACCGAGCCCATCGACGGCGTCACGAGAGGACCGCCGCCCGATCACCACGCCCGGTGCCACTCTGAACCGCGAAGGCCCCTGCAGCGTGACGCTGCAGGGGCCTCGACGAACCGGGGGAGTCCGTCAGTGCTGGCGGAGCTCCTCGCCGTCGGTGGAGTGCCGACCGTCGAACTGGTGGCCGTCGGCCGGGTGGCCGTCGAGCTCGTAGTCGCCGGTGTAGTCGCCGGCCACGTGCTGGTGCCCGTCGTCGGAGACCGCCAGCTCGTGCGAGGCGTGGTGCCGCGCCTCCTCGAGCTCCGCGGCCGTCGGCTTCTGGACGTTGTGGGAGTACCAGAAGTGGTTCAGCTTCACCTGGAGGCGGCGAAGCCGGACCTTGCGGTTGGCCACGCCGTTCTCGTCGGCCTCCGTGGGCACCGGCATCAGCTCGTCGCGCTGGCGCGCGGTCAGCTCATAGGCCTCGTCCTGCGAGACAGGCAGGTGCTTCTCGGCGTACGCGCCCTCGGGGGAGCGCATGATCACACCGGTCTCGTAGCCGTGCAGGAGGCGCTCCTCGTCGGCGCGCTGGAGCGAGATGCACCAACGGCGGGTGACGATGAAGGCGATCACCGGACCGACGAAGACCCCTACCCGGAGGAAGTAGGTGATGTAGTTCAGGTTCAGGTTGAACAGGATCGCGATGATGTCGTTGCCGCCGGCGATCCAGAACATGCCGATCAAGGTCATCAGCGAGACCATCAGGGCGGTCCGGTTGGGGGCGTTGCGCGGACGCTGGAGCAGGTGGTGCTCCTCCTTGTCCCCGGAGATCCACTGCTCGAGGAACGGCAGCAGCAGCAGGATCGTGAACATCACGCCCGGGAGCACGATGATCGGCAGGAAGACGTTCCAGCTCAGCGTGAAGCCGAAGAGGTGGCTCTCCCACCCGGGCATGATCCGCAGCGCGCCGTCGGGCCAGCCCATGTACCAGTCCGGCTGCGAGCCGGCGGTCACCTGCGAGGGGTCGTAGGGGCCGTAGCGCCAGATCGGGTTGATGGTGACGAGGCCACCCATCAGCGCGGTGACGCCGAAGATGATGAAGAAGTAGCCGCCGGCCTTCGCCGCGTAGACGGGGAGCAGCGGGTAGCCCACCACGTTGTTGTTGGTGCGGCCGGGGCCGGGCCACTGCGTGTGCTTGTGGAACACCAGCAGCAGCATGTGCGCCCCGATCAGCGCCAGCAGGACGCCGGGGATGAGGAGCACGTGCGCGGTGTAGAGCCGGGAGATGATCGCGTCCCCGGGGAACTCGCCGCCGAAGAGGAAGAACGACATGTAGGTGCCCACGACCGGCATCGACTTCATGAAGCCGTCCGCGGCGCGGATGCCGGTGCCCGACAGCAGGTCGTCGGGCAGCGAGTAGCCGGTGAAGCCTTCGAGCGAGCCCAGCAGCAGCAGCAGGGAGCCGATGACCCAGTTGAGCTCGCGGGGCTTGCGGAAGGCACCGGTGAAGAAGACCCGCATCAGGTGCACGAACATCGCGGCGATGAAGAGCATCGCCGCCCAGTGGTGCATCTGCCGCATCAGCAGGCCGCCGCGGACGTCGAAGGAGATGTCCAGCGTCGAGGCGTAGGCCTCAGACATGTGCAGGCCGCGCAGCTGGTCGTAGGAGCCGTCGTAGAGAACCTCGGCCATGCTCGGCTTGAACCACAGGGTCAGGAAGGTGCCGGTGAGCAGCAGGATCACGAAGCTCCACAGCGCGATCTCACCCAGCATGAACGACCAGTGGTCGGGGAAGACCTTGCGGATCTGCTTCTTCGCCGCGGTGGCCAGGCCCAGGCGCTCGTCGAGCCAGGTGGCCGCGCCGCCGAGGCGGTTCGGCTTGCTCGTCTTGGCGGCGGTGGCGCCGTTGGAGGTTGCGTAGCTCATCGTTTACTCACCACGTTCCCAGTAGCTGGGGCCGACCGGCTCCGTGAAGTCGCTCTGGGCGACGATGTAACCCTGGTCGTCGAGCATCAGGGGCAGCTGGGGGAGGGAGCGAGCCGCCGGTCCGAACACGACCTTGCCGTTGTCGGCGAGGTCGAACGTGGACTGGTGGCAGGGGCAGAGCAGGTGGTGTGTCTGCTGTTCCCACAGCGAGATCGGGCACCCGACGTGGGTGCAGATCTTGGAGTAGCACAGGATTCCGTCGATGCCCCAGTTCTCGCGCTCCGGGGTGGGAGTGATCTCCTCCGGGCGCATCCGGACCATGACGACAGCGGCCTTCGCCTTGGCCTGGAGGAGCGGGGTGCCCTCGAAGAGCGGCTCGCCCTCCTCGTCCTCCTGGAAGAAGACGCTGGGCTCGCCGTTGACGAGCTGGCCGATCTGGACGTCGGAGGGGCGGATCGGCGTGCCCGCGACGTCGTTCACGACGCGCATGCCCTTCCGCCACACGGTGGAGGCGAGCTTGGCGCCGGGCAGCGGACCGAGGTCGCGGAGCAGGACGACGGCCGGCAGACCCAACGCGGCGAGCGCGCCGAGCATCGAGTTGCGGATCAGCGGCCGGCGGCCGATGCCGGAGTCGCTGATGCCGGCGTTGAGCCCGGCGATGGCCTGCTCCCGGTCACCCTCGGGCGAGGCCGCCGGGTGCCGCATCTCGACCATCTCCACGTCGCTCATCAGCTTGCGGGCCCACTGGATGGCTGCGGCGCCGATCAGGAGCAGGGCCATGCCGAGGCAGAAGCCGAGCGCGACGGTCGAGGCGCCGTAGCTGCCGAAGCTGTCCCAGTTGTCGCCCACGTCGAAGAGGAAGTAGGAGACCACGAACAGGACCGTGAACACGGCCGAGAGGCCGAACATCGTGGCGATCTGGCGTTCGGCGCGCCGCTCGGCGTGGTCCTCGACGTCGGTCGGGCGTGGCTCGTGCTCGTGCAGTCCCGGGTTGGGGATCGGGTCGTCGTACTCGTCCTTGTGGGCGAGCTCGCTGGAGTGGTCGACGCTCACGCCTTGGTTCCCTTCTTGGAGCGCACGGAGTGCGAGGCGATCCAGATTGCGAAGCCGACGCAGATGCCGAGGCCGATCACCCAGGCGAAGGCGCCCTCGGCGACCGGGCCGTAGCGGCCGAGCCCGGCGCCGCCGTAGTTCGGTGCCTCGTCGAAGCTCTTCAGGTAGGCGATGATGTCGCGCTTCTCGTCGGGCTTGAGGACCTCGTCGGAGAAGACCGGCATCTGCTGCGGGCCGGTGATGAGGGCCTCGTAGATGTGCTTGGGCGTGACGCCGTCCAGCGACGGGGCGTACTTGCCCTGCGGGAGGGCACCGCCGGCGCCGGCGAAGTTGTGGCAGGCCGTGCAGTTCGTGCGGAAGAACTGCCCGCCGCGGACGATCGCGTCGTTGAGCTCGTCGTCGGGGATCGCGGTCGGGTCGTAGGCGTCCTGCTCGGGAACGGACGGGCCCGGGGCGAGGGAGGCGACGAAGGCGCCGAGGGCTTCGATCTCCGCGTCGCTGTACTGGACGTCCTTGACCGGCGCCTGGGCGCCCGGACGGGCCAGCGGCATCCGGCCGGTGCCGACCTGGAAGTCGACGGCGGCCGCGCCCACACCGGCCAGCGGCGGACCGTAGACGGTGCCGCGCTGGGTGGTGACGCCCTCACCGTTGCGGCCGTGGCACGACGCGCAGCC
Organism: uncultured Actinomycetota bacterium; assembly: GCA_963835385.1. Classification (GTDB taxonomy): domain Bacteria; phylum Actinomycetota; class Actinomycetes; order Propionibacteriales; family Nocardioidaceae; genus Nocardioides_B. The sequence continues at coordinate 268,523 of CAWIFK010000007.1, read as the reverse complement.
CACCAGGAACAGCTGGCGGCCCTGCTCGACCGTCGACTGGTCGGCGGCCTCGCTGGAGGCCTGTGCGGGGGAGAGGGCGGCGTAGGCCCCACCGGTCATCAGCAGGCCCAGCAGCATGACCACGACGCCGGCGTACCTGCTCCGGCGCCGGGCGGACAGCCGGCGAGAGAGCCGGTCGGTCAGCAGTCGCACGAAAGTTCCTCGTCTCCGAATCGGGGCGGTCACTGGATGAGGTAGATGGTCGCGAACAGTCCGATCCAGACCACGTCCACGAAGTGCCAGTAGTAGGACACGACGATCGCGCTGACGGCTTGCTCATGGGTGAACTTGCGGGCCAGGTACGTGCGGCCCAGGACCAGCAGGAAGGCGATCAGGCCGCCGGTCACGTGGAGGCCGTGGAACCCGGTGGTCAGGTAGAACATCGAGCCGTACGCCGAGGACGACAAGGTGACGTTCTCGTGGACCAGCTCGGTGTACTCCAGCGCCTGCCCGCCGATGAAGAAGGCACCCATGACGTAGGTGAGCACGAACCACTCGCGCAGGCCCCAGCCCTTGACGTTGAGGAGCTTCCCGGTCCGTCCGACCTGGCCGCGCTCGGCGGCGAAGACGCCCAGCTGGCAGGTCAGGGAGGACAGCACCAGCACCGTGGTGTTGATGCTGGCGAAGACCACGTTGAGCTTCGCGGTCTCCTGGGTCCACAGATCCGGGGAGACGGCGCGGATCGTGAAGTAGCTCGCGAACAACGCCGCGAAGAACATCAGCTCGCTCGAGAGCCAGATGATGGTCCCGACACTGACCATGCTCGGCCGGTCGCCGTGTCCGTGAAGCCGGGATGCTGGAATAGCAGTCGCTGTCGTCGCCACCCGGCCATTATGTCGGGAGGGCGGTAAGAACGACATGGCGACCCCCCTTGTTCCGGCCTCTGAAACTTCATATGGAGTATTTACGGCGCGCAGCGTCCGTGGCGGGTGCCGCATCCGACGCGCATCCGGGTCCGCGTCACCCTCCTCCGTCCCCGGCGCGGGCCGCCTGGGCCGCCGCCTACGCTGGACGGCGTGACACCGCTCCTCGACGCCGCCGACCTCACCGGTCTGCCGCCGTTCGGTATGGGCCGGGTCTTCACCGGGTGGAGCCTCGACCCGTTCCTGTTCGTCGGCCTGGTGTGGGTGGCCGGCGCCTACCTCTACGGCGTCCACGTGCTCCGGTCGCGCGGGGACCGCTGGCCGCTCGCGCGCACCGTGAGCTTCGTCGTCCTCGGCCTGGGCATCTTCGCGTTCGCGACCATGTCGGGTCTGGGCACCTACGACACCGCGCTGCTGTCGGTGCACATGGTCCAGCACATGCTGCTCTCGATGCTGGTCCCGCTGCTGCTGGCGCTCGGCGCCCCGGTGACGCTCGCGCTGCGGACGCTGCCGTCGCGGCCCCGGGGCTGGCTGCTCGCGGTGCTGCACTCACGGTTCGCCCAGGTGCTCACCTTCGCGCCGCTGACCTTCCTGCTGTTCGTGATCAGCCCGTGGGCGCTCTACTTCACCGGCTGGTACGACGCGTCGCTGCGGTCGGAGTTCGTCCACGAGATGATGCACGTGCACCTCGTGCTGGTTGGGGCGCTGTTCTTCTGGCCGCTGGTGGGAGCCGACCCGGTGCCCGGCCGGGTGAGCTACCCGTTCCGGTTGCTGATGGTGATCCTGACGCTGCCTTTCCACGCGTTCCTCGGCGTGACGATCATGGGCCAGGAGGAGCTGATCGGCGGTGAGTGGTACCGCTCGCTGCCGGGCGCGGCGGGGCTGACCTGGCTGCCCGACCCGGCCGCCGACCAGCACCTCGCGGGCGGCATCCTGTGGGGCTCGGGGGACCTCGTCGGGCTGCTGTTCCTGGCCGTGCTGTTCACGCAGTGGGTCCGCTCCTCCATGCGCGAGGCGGAGCGGGAGGACCGGCGGCTCGACCGGCTCGAGAACCGGTAGGCTCTGCCGGGTGAGCGAAGCGCAGACCGTCCAGCCGTTGAAGGTGCTCGTCTACAGCGACGACGCGAACACGCGCAGCCAGGTGATGCTGGCCCTCGGACGGCGCCCGCACCCCGACCTGCCCGTGCTCGAGTACGTCGAGGTGGCGACCGAGCCGGTCGTGATCCAGCAGATGGACACCGGCGAGATCGCGCTGGCCATCCTCGACGGCGAGGCCGTGCCGGCCGGCGGCATGGGGATCGCCAAGCAGATGAAGGACGAGATCTTCCGCTGCCCGCCGATCCTGGTCCTGACCGGTCGCCCGCAGGACGCATGGCTGGCCACCTGGTCGCGCGCCGAGGCCGCCGTACCGCATCCGATCGACCCGCTGCAGCTCGCCGAGGCCGTCACCCGCCTGCTCAAGTCGCGCGTGCCCGCCTGACCGGCGCCGTCGTTCCCCTCCGTCCCGGACGTCGCCTCCGGCCGGACACCCCCTGGAGGACCATGACCCCGCACTCCTGGCCGGAGGTGCTGTCCGCGCTCGTCGCCCGCACCGACCTGAGCGCCGAGCAGAGCGCCTGGGCGATGGGGGAGGTCCTCGCCGGCGAGGCGACGCCCGTGCAGATCGCCGGCTTCGCCGTGGCGCTGCGCAGCAAGGGCGAGACGATCGAGGAGCTCCAGGGACTGGTCGAGGCGATGTACGCCCGCGCCACGCCGCTGGAGGTGTCCGGTCGCGTGCTCGACGTGGTCGGCACCGGCGGGGACCGGTCGATGTCGGTGAACATCTCCACGATGGCCGCGATCGTGGCCGCCGGCGCGGGGGCGCCCGTGGTCAAGCACGGCAACCGGTCGGCCTCGTCCAAGGCGGGGTCGGCCGACGTGCTGGAGGCGCTCGGCATCCGGCTCGACCTGCCGGCGACCGAGGTGGCCGCGATGGGGGAGAAGGTCGGCATCACCTTCTGCTTCGCGGCGGCCTTCCACCCGGCGCTGCGCCACGCCGCCGTACCGCGGCGCGAGCTGGGCGTCGCCACCACGTTCAACTTCCTCGGGCCGCTGGCGCACCCGGCGCGCCCGCAGGCGCAGGCGATCGGCTGCGCCGACGCCCGCATGGCCCCGCTGATGGCCGGCGTCTTCGCCCGGCGCGGCGTCGACGCCTGGGTCTTCCGCGGCGACGACGGGCTCGACGAGCTCACCACCACCACGACGTCGCAGGTGTGGGCGGTCACCGGCGGCGCGGTCTCGGAGCTCACCGTCGACCCGGCGGACTACGGGCTCGGCGGCGGCACCGCCGAAGGGCTCCGTGGTGGGGACGCGGCGCACAACGCCGAGGTGGTACGCCGGCTCGTCGCCGGCGACGCCGGACCGGTCCGCGACGCGGTCGTGCTCGAACGCCGGCGCCGCCCTGGCCGTCCACGCGGACGAGCCCGGCCCGGTGGAGCAGCGGCTGGCCGCCGGGATCGCCCGGGCGGCGGAGTCGATCGACTCGGGTGCCGCTCAGGGCGTGCTGGAGCGCTGGGTGAAGGCGTCCGCAGCCGTCTGACCGGCTGTGTCCGTGCAGGGCCGAGACCGAACCCGGCTGGGGTGGCTCAGCGTTGTCCGTCGAAGTACGTGTCCACCTTCGTCAGCGCGGCGGGCACCAGTGTGTCGAACTCGCGGGGCTGCGAGGCGGGTCCGGCGACCCGGACCTGGAGGTTCCAGCGGCCCTTCTCCCACGCCTGGGCGACCGTGCCCGGGGACGGATCGACCCGGTACCCGGTGGTGTTCCGCTCCCACCCCGCCGCCTCCAGCAGCGCGGCGTACTCCTCGGCGGCCACCTGCGCAGAATCGCCGGTGGCGTAGGTGTAGGTCACCTCCGGCCAGGCACTCCACAGTCCCCAGGTGTTCCCGGTCCACGCACCGTCCTCCACCACCCTCCACCCGGCCGGGGTGCCCACCTCCGTGGCCTCGGCTTCGATCCGTTCGTGGATCGGCGCGGCCAGGTAGTAGGCCCACGACCCCATCGCGAGGGCTGACCCGGCGGCCCAGGCCACGGCGACGGGCCAGCGCCCGACCCCGAGCCGAGAGTGAGCAGCAGCAGGCCGGGGCTGTAGCCGAGCGCGGTCGGCAGCCAGCCGTGGAACCCGGAAGGCACGTCGAAGAGGCCGAGCGCGACGAAGGCGACCACCAGGTACCCGACACCGACCATGCCGGCGAGGGCCCTCACCCAGGCGGGGCGGGGCTGCGTCCGCAGGCCCAGGCCGCGGCTGATCCGCCGGGCACCGCGCCGCACCCGAGGCAGCACGAGCGACGTCGACGCCGGGCTGTGGCTGCTCGTGGTCATGCTCCTGTGGTCCCCTTGCACTCCGACGTCCGTGCTGGTTGTTTCCAGCGTCTCGGTTCGCCGCGGAGAGAGCATCCGTCCCGGTACTCAGATCCTCGCCGTGCTCGGTCGCGCCGCACGGGGTTGGTCGTACGGAGGTGGTGTTGACCGACCGGACGGAGGAGCCGCCGCGATGGAGAGCAGTGCCGGTCAGCCGGCGGGCATGCGGCCCCGTGGGCGAGTCGGTGTCCTGGCGTCAGTCAGTCCAGCCCGAGGGAGAACGCCGACTCGAGGTCGTGCTGGGAGTAGGACCGGAAGGCGATGTGCGTCTCGGTCGCGGTGACACCGGGCACCTTGTTGAGCCGGTCGGCGACCACCGTGGCGACGTCGTCGTGGTTGCGCACCCGGACCAGCGCGATGAGGTCGATCTGGCCGGTGACCGAGTAGACCTCGCTGACACCCTCGAGCGCGGCGATCTCCTCGGCGACCTCGGGGATCCGGGCGACGTCGGCCTTCACGAAGACGATGGCGGTGATCATGGCGTCACGCTAGCGGACCGGCTGGTGCTCGGGACGCAGGCCGCGGCGGTCCTCGAAGGGCACCAGGTGCTTCCGGGACTCGCGGACGGCGTCGTGGATCTCGAGGTGCTTCGTCGCGCCGCCGACGGGGCAGGTCCAGTCGCCGTCGACGTGGACCAGCCGGACGCCGTCGGACTCCAGCCACCGCAGCAGCTTCTCGGTCTCCTCGGCGCTCGCCGCCGGCGTCGGGCCGGGCCCGGGCACGACCGTCTCGGCCGACGCCTGCAGGTCCTCGACCCAGCGGCCGGCATGGGCGCCCGGCGGGATCACCCCGGCGGCCGCCAGGCGGCCGTGGCGGATCACGTGCACCGCCCACTGGCCGTTCTCCCGGCGGGCGGCCACCACCTCCGGGCACCGGGTCAGGGCTCCGATGCGTTGGGTCCGCGCTGTGCCGCGCAGGAACGCGGCCAGCCGGTCGCGCCAGGACGAGGCGTCCTCGTAGCGCTCGGCCGCCGCGAGAGTCGCCATCCGGGCGGTGAGCGTGTCGACGACGGCGTCGGGCCGGCTCGCGAGGGCCGTGCGCAGCCGGTCCACCACGGCGGCGTACGTCTCGAGGTCGACGCTGCCGTCGCACGGGGACAGGCACTTGCCCATCTGGGCCAGCGCGCAGGCCGTGAGCGAGGGACGCTTGGCCATCTTGCCGCTGCACTGACGCACCGGGAACGCCTCGTGCAGGGCGAGCAGCGACCGCTCGGCTGTCTTCTTGGAGCCGAAGGGGCCGACGTACTGCGCGCCGTCGTCGAGGACCCGGCGGACCAACGAGAGTCGTGGCCACGGCTCCACGGTGAGCTTGATCCAGTGCACCCGCTCGGGGAAGCGGGACCGCCGGTTGTAGCGCGGCTTGTGCTCGGCGATCAGGCGCAGCTCACGGATCTCCGCCTCGAGCGGTGTGGCGCAGACGATGCCCTCGACGCGCGAGGCGATGCCGACCATCTCTCCCATGCGCGAGCGGGTCTCGGAGGCGGTGAAGTAGCTCCGCACCCGGGTCCGCAGGTCCTTGGACGTGCCGACGTAGAGGACCCGGTCCCGGTCGTCCTTGAAGAGGTAGACCCCGGGAGCGTGCGGGAGCCCCTCGGCGAGATGCCGCTTGCGTCGCTGGGCGGTGCTGACGCGGGCCGAGAACAGGGAGAGCTCTTCGAGGGTGTTCACCCCGAGGTTTCCCAGGCGCTCCATCAACCCGTGCAGCACGTCGACCGTGGCGCGGGCGTCGGACAGGGCCCGGTGGTTGGGGGTGGTGGCGCTGCCGAAGAGCACGGCGAGGGAGCCGAGCTTGCAGTTCGGCGCGTCGTCGCGCGTGACCACCCGCCGGGCGATCTTGGCGGTGTCCAGCACCTCGAAGGCAGGCCAGGGGCGGCCCTGCTGCTCGGCGAAGTGCTTGAGGAACCCGACGTCGAAGGGGGCGTTGTGCGCGACGAGCACGGTGCCGGCGGCGAACTCCAGGAACTGGGGGAGCACCTGCTCGATGCGCGGCGCGGCGGCCACCATCGAGTCGGTGATGCCGGTCAGGACGGCGATGAACGGCGGGATGGCCTGGCTGGGGTTCACCAGCGTCTGGAACTCCCCGAGCACCTCGCCGCCGCGCACCTTGACCGCGCCGATCTCGGTGATCATCGAGCCGCCTGCGGCGGACCCGCCGGTCGTCTCGAGGTCGACGACGCAGAACGTGGTGTCGCGCAGCGGCCGGCCGAGCTCGTCGAAGCTGCGCTGCGCCTCCCACCGGGCTCCGTGGTCGGGGCCCGCCATCGTCGTACTGCTCATGAACCGGACGTTAGAGCGCACCGCCGACCATTTCGGCTCGCCACGCGGCATACCCTTGCCGCACACGTCACAACGACTGGAGGAGCCGGGATGCCGACCGCACTGCCCGATGCGACCACGCGCTGGCGCTGTGGCGGGTGCGGCAACCTCACGCGCTTCGACGTGACCCGGACCCGGCGCACGACGGAGTTCTGGCACTTCGACCTCGCCGGCGACCACCGGGTGGAGGAGTCGTCGACGGATCAGGAGACGGTCGAGAGCGTCACCTGCCGCTGGTGCGGGCGCTCGGACGCGATCGAGCTGGTCGCGCGCAACGAAGTGGACACCGGCGCCTCGTGACGGCGGGGGAGGCGGCGCAGGGCGGACGCGGCGGACAGGTGTCGCGGCTGCTCCCGGACGCCGTCCGCACGCGCGTGATCGCGCTGGCCGCCGACGCGCTGGGGCGGCTGGCGCCCGAGCACCTTCCGGCGTCGCTCAAGCGGGTCGCGTCGTTCGCGCCCGGGCGCCGGGCGAAGCTCGCCGGTTCCCAGATCGCAGCGGTGCTCGAGACCGACGAGGGCTTCCGCGAGCGGGTCGCCGCCCAGGTCCGCGCGGACGTCGTGGAGCTCGTCGACGCGTTGGAGGCCGGTACGACGCCCGCGGCCGGCGACCCGGTCGAGCTCGCCGCCGTCGCCTTCCTGTTCCGGCCCGACGGCTGGGAGGACGTGGTCGACGGGGTCTCCTCGGCGGTCGCCCAGGAGTCGGAGTCGGCCTCGTCCCGCCAGGCGCGCGAACAGGTGGAGCGGCTCAAGGCGCAGCTGGCCTCCGTGCAGGAGGAGCTGCGCACGGTCCGGGCACAGCACCGTCAGGAGCTGGCCCTGCTCAAGTCGGAGAACAGCACGCTGCGGCACAAGCTGGGCGACGCCCGGGTCCGGGTCCGGGAGGCGGAGGAGGCGTCCGGCCGGGCGCAGGACGAGCTGGACCGGACGCGGCGGTCGTCGGCCGCGGCCACGGCGGCGGCCGAGACCGAGGCCCGCCGGTTGCGCGCGCGGGTCGACGAGCTCGAGGCGGAGGTCGCCGGCACCCGCCGCTCGGAGAAGGCCAGCCGGGGGCAGGAGGCGCTGCGGGCCCGGCTGCTGCTCGACACGCTGCTCGACACCGCACAGGGTCTGCGCCGCGAGCTGGCGCTCCCGCCGGTCGAGGGCTCGCCGGCAGACCTGGTCGAGGCGCACGTCGCCGAGCAGGGGAGCCGCACCTCGTCCGGGCACGGCTCGATGGCGGCCGACGACCCGGCCCTGCTGGAGCAGCTCCTGGCGCTTCCGCGCGTCCACCTGGTCGTCGACGGCTACAACGTCACGAAGGCGGCCTACGGGGAGCTGCCGCTGGAGAAGCAGCGCGAGCGGCTGTCGAACGGGCTGGCCGCGCTGGCCTCGCGCAGCCGGTGTGAGACGACGGTCGTCTTCGATGCCGCCGACAAGGTGGAGCGACCACTGGTGAACCGGCCGCGCAACGTGCGGGTGCTGTTCAGCCCGGTGGGAGTGATCGCCGACGACGTGATCCGCGAGCTGGTCGCCGCCGAGCCGGTCGGCCGGCCGGTGGTGGTGGTCACCAGCGACCAGGCGGTCGTGCGCGACGTCGTGCGCGACGGAGCACGAGTCGTGGCAGCAGGGGCGTTGAGCAGGCTGCTGTCGCGTTCGTGAGCAGACGTCAGTGCTGCTGGGGGAACATCGCCGGTGCCGAGTACCGCTCGCCGACCGAGAGGTCGTACTGCACCATCCGGAAGTCCTCGAGGAGCTGGCGGGCCTCCGGGTCGAGGTCGGCCTCGTCGACCTGCTCGCCGGAAGGGTCGAGGTAGACGTCCTGCTCCATGGCGGCCAGACGTGTCTGCAGCTCGGTCAGGAGCGCGTAGTACGGCGGAAGCTGCTGGCCGGCTGCCCTGAAGAGCATGGGCAGGAAGAAGATCGGACTGGTGACCGCACCGGTGTCCTGCTCCTCGAGCGGGAAGTTAGCCCAGATGAAGAACGGGGTCGACTGCATCTTCAGCGTGCCGTTTGCGTCACGGACCTTCTCCGGCCAGAACGCTGGCTGGTGGTCGCCGTAGAAGACCACCGCGGTCTTCTCCTTGGAGGCGGACAGCTGGCCCAGCAGCCGGCGGAGTGCCTGGTCGGTGTGGGCCAGCCCGCGCCCGTAGCCCTCGGCCTCCGTCTTCGGCTCCCCGCTGATGCCGGTCACCGGCAGCGGGTCGTCGTACAGGTCCGCCATGGGGTAGTGGTTCTGCATCGTCACCAGGTTGACGAAGGTCGGTCGCTCGTGCCGATCGAGCTGGCGAAGCACCTCGGCGAAGGCCGACTCGTCGGAGATGAACTCGCTCTTGTCGATCCGCTGCGCCCCGGGCATGTCGGCTTCGGCGACGAAGTCCTGGAAGCCGAGCACGGGATAGACCTTCTCCCGCTTGTACATCGACGTCATGTAGGGGTGGACGGCGATCGCGTCGTGGCCGGTCCCCTTGAACCAGCCGACCGCCGACGGGAAGTCCCGGTAGTCGGGGACCAGCATCTGGTACGGCGTGTTCATCTGCGGCTCGAACTGCGACATCGACATTCCCGTCAACGCCTCGAACTCCATGTTGGCCGTCCCGCCCCCGAACAGCTGGGCGAGCATCGTGCCGGAGGTGGTCTTCCCCATGACGGAGCGGACGAACGGGATGGGGTCCTCGGCGTACTCGACCCCGCCGACCTCGGAGGGGTCGGTGAAGGCCTCGCTCAGCACCATCACGACATTGACGTCGTCCAGCGCGCCGGCGGCGCGGCCCTCGTTGAGCCGGTCGGCGGCCGTCGCGTAGCGACTGACGATCCCCGCCATCGCCTCCTCGCCATAGCCCGGCGGTGTCTCCATCGCGGGAGTCGGGAGGTTGTAGAGAGTGCCGGCGACGAAGCCGTTGCTCTGGTAGTTGAGCTTCTGGTACCAGAACTTCCAATGCGCACCGGAGGCCTCGTAGAGGCCGCGGAGGCGGTTGTGGGGCTGGTTGAAGCCGGCCGCGTAGGCCAGGAAGCACACGCTCAGGACGATCGCTACCACCCGGCCTGCCCGCGCCAACCCCTTGGAGCGGCTGGAGATGCTGCCCGTCGTGGCCAGGGTCCGGCGGAGGATGCGCGTGCTCAGACCGATCACCAACGAGACCAGGAACACGATGAGCACGACGGCGACCACCGTGGTGGCACTCACCATGTCGCTCAGGAAGCCGACGTTGCCCGCGAAGGACAGGTCGCTCGGGTAGATGGGCTCCAAGCGGAGGCTGATCTTCTGGTAGTTGGCAGAGCCGATCACCACGCTGATCGACAGCGACGACGCCAACGCGACCCACAGGCGGCCCGTGACCGCCCAGAGCAGAACCACGAGGGTCCACACCACGGTCCCGTTGAGCAAGAAGAGCAGGGCTGTCTCATCCAGGGTCCAGGAGAAGAACCGCCCGAAGTTCGCGCCGGTCTGGGTGATCTCGAGGACGGTGTTGCAGATCAGCGCCCAGAAGCAGCTCAGCTGCACCTGCAGCAGGAACCGCACGCCCGGCCGGTTGAGGGGCGACCGACGGGACGAACCTGTCGACGAATCCGGACAGGCCTCGGTATCGGCAGCGGCATCGACCACGGAGGCGGCAGACGTCTGTGACATGCGACCTCCCGAGCTGGCCGACGGCGGAGCGGATCGGTCCAACGGTACGGATCGGACAGGCCGCCAGGGCGCGAATGAGAAAATTGTCGGCGGCGGCTGTGACGGTGTCCTCACTGACTTCCCCAGGAGGATCAATGAGTGTGCACATCGACTGCGACACCTGCATGGTGCGCGGCCTCGCCTGCCACGACTGCGTGGTGACCGCACTGCTGGGCCCCCCGCCCGAGCTCGGCTTCGACGAGGACGAGCAGCGCGCCCTGGACGTGCTCGCCGGCTCCGGCCTGGTGCCGCCGCTGCGGATGGTGTCCCCGGTCTCGGGCCCCGACGTGGCCGACGCGTCGTGAACGCCCGGTGCGCCGAGCCGGGGTGACTCTCCGTGACGCTCGTGCCGTCGCACCGAGTGCTTGGTCACACCTGCGCAGATATACGCCAAGATGCGTTTGCGGCCGGTGCCCCCGCCGCCTAACCTGGGGGATCGAGCGCCTGCACAAGCCGACCAGACAGGGTCGACTCAGGCGCTGCGTCGAGTCTGGGCGAAGCCGAGGAGCCGAGTCCGGAGCCGGGGAACCACGTTCCTGGGGTGAATCGCACGCGGCCGACCGTCGACCGGCGGAAGGCGCAGGCGTAGGGCTTCTTTGCCGCCCGAACCCGTCAGCTAACCCGGTAGGCGTCAGACAAAGAGGAGACCGTCCGCTCGTGCTGAACGGCCGGAAGCGCACCGCATCTGTTCTCGCAACCCTGTGCATCGCCGCCACGAGCGGTTCGATGCTGGCTGCGAGCCCGACTTTCGCCGAGCCTGACATCGATGATGTGCAGGTCCGCGTCGACTCCCTCTACGAGCAGGCCGAGCAGGCCTCCGAGCGTTACAACGACGCCCGGCTGGAGCTCGAGGAGGCCCGCGGCCGGCTGAAGGCCCTCGACGCAGACCTGCGTCGTCAGCACCGGAAGGTGGAGACCGTCCGCAGCGAGGTGGCCGCCGCGGTCGTCTCTCAGTACCAGGGGCAGGCGCTCACGTCGGCCACCCAGGTGCTGCTGTCGGACGACCCCGACGCGTTCCTGGCCCAGCTCACCGCGATCAGCGGCTTCAACGACCAGCGTGCCGAGATGATGGCCGACTTCGCCGTCCAGGCCAAGAAGCTGGAGATGCGCGAGGCGGCCGCCAAGCGGGAGCTGGACCGGATCGCCGACACCAAGGCGCAGCTCGCCGAGGAGAAGGCGGAGATCGACGACAAGGCGACCCAGGCCAGCGAGCTGCTCGAGCGGCTGAAGGAGCGGGCCGCTGCGGCCGCCCGCGCCAGTCGCAGCGCCGAGCGGGCCGCCGCCCGCGCAGCCGCTCAGGAGGCGGAGCGGGCCGCCGCGCGGACCGCCGCCTCGACCTCCGAGCCGGCCGCTGCACCTGCCCCGGCACCGGCCGCCGAGCCCGCCGCCGAGCCCAGCCCTGAGGTGTCCGTCTCCGGCCGCGGCGCCGCGGCCGTGCAGTACGCCCTCGCCCAGGTCGGTGACGCCTACGTCTACGGCGCCGCGGGCCCCAGCGCGTTCGACTGCTCCGGGCTGATGATGATGGCCTGGGCACAGGCCGGGGTCAGCCTTCCGCACTCCTCGAGCGCCCAGATGAGCTCGGGGGCGTCGGTCTCGCAGAGCTCGCTGGCCCCCGGCGACCTGGTCTTCTACTACTCGCCCGTGAGCCACGTGGGCATGTACATCGGCAACGGGCAGATCGTGCACGCGGCGAACCCGAGCTCCGGTGTCGAGGTCTCGCCGCTGAACTCGATGCCGTACTCCGGTGCCGTCCGACCGGGCTGAACCTCGCCACGAGGCCGGTCACTCACGTTGGTGGGTGGCCGGCCTCGTGCTGTGTGTGGTGGCTGCCCTCACCGGCTACGCGGCGGTGTCCGGCCTCGAAGGCGCCGCGCTGCCCGACCGTGACCGTGCCCAGCGCATCAGCAGCGGGCGCGAGGACGCGGCCGCGGAGCTCCTTGACCGCCTCGCCGGTGACCTCGTCGACGGCAGCCCGTCCGACCTCAGGCGCCTGGCCGCTCCTGGGGACGCCGCGTCCCTGCGCCAGCTGCGGGAGATGCGGGCCAACGTACGGCGGCTGCGCATCGCCGACCTGACGCTGCGCTACCTCGACGAGCAGGCGGCGCAGCGTCCCGCCGTGGCGCCACGGCTGGCCCGTCGCGCCTGGGTCGGGCAGGTGCAGGTGCGCTGGCGGCTCGGCGGCGTGGAGCGCGACGGCAGCGAGATGGCCGTCGACATGACCTTCCTGCAGACACCGCGTGGTGCGGCGTTCGTGTCCGCGCGCGGCGATCATGGCGACGCCGCACCGCTGTGGCTCCTCGAGGAGCTCTCGGTGCGGCGCACCGGTGCGTCGGTGGTGATGGCCACCTCGACGGCGGGTCTGCGTGGCTACGGAAGGCTCGCCGGCCGCGCGGTCCGCGACGTCAGGAAGGTGTTTCCGCGGTGGCGCGGCACGCTGGTCGTCGAGGTGCCCGCCGGACAGCACGAGCTCGGCCGGGTGCTGGGCGTGGACGGCCGCAGCTACCGCTCCATCGCCGCGGTCACCGCCGCCGTCGACGGGTCGAGCGCCGGTGACTCACCGGTGCACATCTTCGTCAACCCGCCGGTGTTCGGACCGCTGGGCGAACGAGGCGGGCAGATCGTGATGAGCCACGAGGCCGCACACGTGGCGACCGGGGCCGCGACCTCCGCGATGGCTCCCTGGCTGCTGGAGGGGTTCGCCGACTACGTGGCTCTGGCCGACGTCGACCTGCCGGTCCAGGTCACCGCCAGCCAGGTCATCGCCCGAACCCGGGCCGACGGCGTACCGCGCCGGCTGCCCGGCCCGCGCGACTTCGAGGCCGACGACGCCGACCTGGGGGCGTCGTACGAAGCCGCCTGGCTGGCGTGCCGGCTGCTGGCCGAGACCTACGGCGAACAGCGCCTGATCGCGTTCTACCGGCGTGCCGACCGCGACGGTGAGCCGGGGAAGGCCTTCTCCGAGGTGCTCGGCACCAGCGAGCGCGCCTTCACCGTTCAGTGGCGTCGCTACCTGCGCGAGGTGTCGCGCTGACCCCGCGGCTTCGGCGCGCATGGCAGGCTGGCGGCGTGAAACAGCGGCGACCGGCACTGGCGCGCAGGGCAGCGCTCGCCACGGCCGCAGCCGCCGGGCTCGCGCTGGCCGCCTGCGCGTGGGCCTGGGTGCCGTGGAGCTGGGTCCCTGGGGGCCACCTGGTGCCGTTCGCCCCCCGGGACCTGTTCTCCGCCGAGGAGCTCGCCCGCGCCGAGCAGTACGCAGCGGCGCGTCGCTGGCTCGGCTGGGGGTCGTACGGCGTCTCCCTCGCCACCGCCCTGGTGCTGGGCCTGACTCCGTGGGGTGCCCGACTGGTGGGCCGGCTCGGCCGACGGACACCGTGGCCGGTGACGGTCGTGGTCGGGACCGGTGCGGTGCTGCTCATCGGCCGGCTGGTCACGCTGCCGTTCGCGTGGGCGCTGCGGCGACTCGCTCTCGACTACGGGCTCACCGAGCAGAGCTGGACCGGGTGGCTGCGCGACCTGGTCGTGTCCGGGGCGGTCTCCTGGGCGCTGACCGGCGGCCTGCTCCTGCTGCTGGTCGCGCTCGCGCGGTGGCGACCGCGGACGTGGTTCGCCTGGGCCGGGGGAGTGGCGGCCGGCCTGGCGGTCCTCGGCTCGTTCCTCTACCCGATCGCGATCGAGCCGTTGTTCAACCGCTTCGAGCCGATGACGGACGGTCCGTTCAAGCAGGAGGTGCTGCGCCTGGCCGACGAGGAGGGGGTCCGCATCAGCGACGTGCTCGTCGCCGACGCGTCGCGTCGCACGACGACCCTCAACGCCTACGTCTCCGGGTTCGGCGGCACCCGTCGCGTCGTCGTCTACGACACCCTCCTCGAGGTGATGACGCCCGAGGAGGTGCGGGTGGTGATCGCCCACGAGCTGGCCCACGCCAAGCACGACGACGTCCTCGTGGGCACGGTGATGGGCGCCCTCGGCGGGGTGGCGGGTGTTGCGGTGCTGGCGCTGCTGCTGGACAGTCGCCGGCTGCAGCGTCGCTCCGGTGCTCGTGGAGCGGCGGACCCGCGAAGCGTCCCGCTGGTGCTGGCGCTGGTCGCGGTCGGGACGCTGCTGAGCAGCCCGGTGGTCAACACGGTGAGCCGCGCGGTCGAGATCCGCGCGGACCGGGACGCGCTCGCCGTCACGGGCGCCGACAAGGCGTTCGTGGACATGCAGCGCCAGCTCGCGCTCCGCTCGCTGCACGACCCGACTCCACCGGCCTGGAGCCAGTTCTGGTTCGGCAGCCACCCCACGGCGCTGCAGCGCGCCGGGTTGCCGAGATCTCTGAAGGAGGCACGACGTTGAGCCGGATCCTGTTCGTCACCAACGACTTCCCGACCCGGCGAGGCGGCATCGAGACCTTCGTCCTGTCGCTCTGCGAATGGCTGCCACCGGAGGAGGTGGTCGTCTACACGGCCTCCATGCCCGGTGACCGCGAGCACGACGCGCACCTGCCGTTCCCGGTCTACCGGGACCCCTCGTCCATGCTGCTGCCGACGCCGGCCGTGGCGCGCCGCGTGGTCGAGGCGATGCGCCGCCACGACTGCGACCGCGTCGTGTTCGGGGCCTCCGCCCCGCTCGGGCTGCTGGCGCCGCGGCTGCGTCGGGCGGGGGCGCGACGGATGGTGGCGCTGACCCACGGCCACGAGGTGTGGTGGGCACGGGTGCCGGTGGCCCGGCAGCTCCTGCGCCGCATCGGCGACTCCGTCGACGTGGTGACCTATGTCAGCGAGTGGTGCCGCGAGCGCATCGCGCCCGCGCTGTCCCCGGCGGCGGCCGACCGGATGCAGCGGCTCTCGCCGGGCGTGGACACCGGACGCTTCTACCCCGGCTGCGGAGGGGCGGAGATCCGCGCAAGGCTGGGGATCGGGGAGTCCACTCCCGTCGTGGTCTGCCTGGCGCGGATGGTCAAGCGCAAGGGACAGGACACGCTCGTCGAAGCGTGGCCCGCGGTCCTGGCGCAGGTGCCGGACGCGGTGCTGCTCCTCGTCGGCGAGGGGCCGAACCGGAGGTCCGTCGAGCAACTCGCTCGACGCCTCGGTGTGTCGGACTCCGTCATCTTCACCGGGTCGGTGCCGTGGGAGGAGGTCCCCACCCACATCGACGCCGGTGACGTCTTCGCGATGCCGTGCCGCACGCGGAAGCTGGGGCTCGAGGTGGAGGCGTTCGGGATCGTGTTCCTCGAGGCCCGGGCCTGTGGGGTGCCGGTGGTCGCCGGCGACTCGGGTGGGGTGGCCGACGCTGTCGGGCAGGGACCCGGTGAGCTCGTCGACGGGCGCGACCCGGCGACGCTCGCCCGCGCCTGGTGCGCAGGCTTGCGACCCGGACCCGCGCGGAGGCGGGGGTGGAGCCGCACACCTGGGAGCACGCGACGGCGGCCCTGGAGAGGCTGCTGGCATGACGAAGGGGCAGGCGCCGAAGCGCCTGCCCCTTCGATGACGCGTCTGTCAGTTGCAGCTGGGTGCGCTACCGCTCACCGAGACGTTTGCCGTCATGCTTTCGCAGGTGGTCTTGAAGCCGGCCTGCACGAACTTGCCGAGCGCGAAGACGATGAGGACGATGATCGCCGCGATCGCCGCGACGAGCAGGCCGTACTCCACGGCCGAGGCGCCCTTCTCGTTGTCGCGGCGGTTGACGATGCGCTGCATGAACTCGAGCATGATGTGTGTCTCCCAGGTAGGAACGATGAACCGATATGAAGTGTGAGGCGGTTTTCGTGTCTCGGTGAGGCTTTTGGGGGAATCAGGAGCAGGTCGCGGCTGCGCTCAGCTCCACGTCCAGGTTGTCGCAGGTGGTCTGGAAGCTGCCCAGCACGAGCTTGCCGACGGCGAAGACGATCACCACGATGATCGCCGCGATCGCCGCCACCAGCAGGCCGTACTCCACGGCGGACGCGCCGTCCTCGTCGTCGCGCCTGTGGACCAGACGCTGCATGAGCTGGAGCATGTGCCTCTCCCCGTTGTCCCGGCGGACTCCTCACGTGGACCCCTCACTCTCAAGGATGAAGGAGGAGCAGACCGGGACAACATCGGCAAAACGGTCGAACGCAAGGACACGAAAGGATGATCCCGCACTAACCTCTGATAGCCCGCGACGGACCATCTTTCGCCGATGCGCTGACAGACCTCTCAGGCGTCCTTGAGCAGGCCGGCGCGGAGGGCGCTCATGATGGCCTGGGCACGGTTGGCGGCGCCCAGCTTCTCGTAGATCTTCGAGATGTGGGTCTTCGCCGTGGACTCGCTCACGAACAGCTGCCGGGCGATGGCGGAGACGCCCAGGCCCTCCGCGAGGAGGCGGAGCACCTCGGTCTCGCGCGGCGAGAGCTGTGGTCCGGTGGGCGCCATCCGGCGGCGCATCGCGTCGGCGAGGTTGGCCGCGGTGAAGGAACGGGGGGAGACGGTCGCGTGACGGGCGGCCGCCACCACGTCGTCGGAGGGGGCGTCCTTCGCGACGAAGGCGGAGGCGCCGGCCTCCAGGGCCTCGAACAGCTGCTCGTCACCGGCGTACATCGTGAGCACCACGATGCCGATCTCGTTGTCGACCTCGCGGACCGAGCGCACGAGGTCGAGGCCGGTGCCGTCGGGGAGGCGCACGTCGGTGACCATCACCGAGGGCGACAGGGACCGCACCAGGTCGAGGCCTGCGGCCACGTTGTCGGCCTGGCCGACCACGGAGAAGTCGTCGTGCCGCTCGAAGGCGCGGCAGAGTCCCTGCCGGATCAGGTCGTGGTCGTCGACGAGGACGACGGTGTGCGGCGATGCGTTCAAGTCCCGAGTCCTCCTTCGCCGCACCGCTCAGACGCGGCTGCGCTCCTGGGCGCCCACAGTAACCGTGACCACGGTCCCCTCGACGCCTTCCGCGCCATGCCGTGTCGCGACGTCGAGCTCGGCGCCGATCCGTTGCGACCGCTCCCGCATGATCTTGAGGCCGTAGGAGTCCTCCCGCGGGGATCCCAGACCGCGCCCGTCGTCCTTGACCTCGATGCGGGCGCACGGGGGGTGGATCCGGCAGTCGACCCAGAGGTTGGTCGCGCCGGAGTGCCTGCGTGCGTTGGTGATCGCCTCCTGCGCGATCCGGAGCAGCTCGGCCTCCACCTCGCTGCGCAGCCGGGTCGGGGACTCGTCGAGGGTCAGGTGGACCGTCAGCCCGGAGCGGGCTCCCACCTCGCGCACGTAGTCGGACAGCGTGGAGCCCAGCCCGGCGGACACCTCGCTGCGCAGGTCGAAGATCGAGAGCCGGAGCTCGCTGACCACCCGGGTGAGCTCGCTGCGAAGAGCGGCGAGCCGGCGCCGTTGGCTCTCCGAGGAGGCGTCCGCGCTCAGGTCGTCGACGACGTAGCCGAGGGAGGCGATCTCCTGGGCGATCCCGTCGTGGATCTCGCGAGCGAGCCGGTGACGTTCCTCCTGGGTGGCGATCGACCGGATCTCGTCGAACGCCAGGGCGGTCTCGATCCGCAGCGCGTACTCGTCGACCTCGCGCATCAGCAGCGACATCGACTCGGCTGCGGGCGGCTCGCCCGCGTGGGCGACGACGAGCCCGATCATGCGCACGCCCACCCGCAGCGGGAGCACGACGCGGTGACGCCGCGCCGCGTCTCCGGACGGCTGCACCTCCGTGAGCGGCTCCATCTCCGCCCAGCACCGCTCGGTCAGCGCGCCGCCGGAGGACAGCGCCTGCTGGGCGTCCGGTCCCCGGTAGCCCAGCGGGGCGAGGATGCCGCCCTCGGTCCGCACGAACACCGCGGAGTGGGTGTCGTCGAGGTGCCGGTGGACGGCTCCGAGCAGCTGCGTGGACATGGTGACGGTGTCCAGGCCCGACGAGAGCCGCCGCGCCACCGTTCGCAGCTGCGAGAGCAGCCGTCGTGCCGACTCGTAGGAGGCGTCCGGCTCCGGCGTGGTGGTCGTCCTGAGTCCCCGCAGCCGGACGCTGACGAGTCCCACCCCCAGCGTCGTGAGCAGCCACGGACCGACGATCTCCGACAGGGTGGCCAGCCCAGCGGCCTGCCCGGAGACCAGGACGACTCCGGCGAGCGCCAGCACCTCGACGCTGACCGTCGTGAGCACCGGCCACAGTCCGAGGGTCACTCCGGCGATCAGGGCCGGTACGACGAGGTAGGGCAGGAGCAGCACGCCTTGCGGCAGCGCCATGCCGACGACGAGAGCGGCGAGCGCCGCCTCCGCGGTGACGACCCAGCGAGCCGGAAGTCGCCGGGAGGCGTCCGCCGCCAGGGCGAGGCCCGACACGGCGGCCAGCAGCAGCGTCCCTTGCAGTGCGACGGCGTCGAGCAGCGCCAGGCTCAGACCGAGCACTGCGGCGACGCAGAAGACGCGCGGTGCGATCCCGAGACGATGGGTCACATCGTGCCCGAGAACGCCTCGAAGATCCCGATGGCTGCCGGCCCCAGGACAGCGATGAACAGGCAGGGGAGGATGCAGAAGACCAGCGGGATCAGGATCTTGACGGCCACCTTCTGCGCCTGCTCCTCGGCGCGCTGGCGGCGCTTCGTCCGGATCTCCTTCGCCTGCACCCGGAGCACCTGCGCCACCGGGATGCCGAGCGCGTCGGCCTGCACCATCGCGGAGACGAACCCCTTGAGCTCGGGCACGTGCGACCGGTCCCCGAGAGCCCGCAGGGCCGCACCGCGGCCCAGACCGATCTGCATCTCCTGCAGGACGCGGGCGAACTCGTCGGCCAGCGGACCGTCGGTGTTGCGGGCGACCTGCGACAGGGCGGCGTCGAAGCCCAGTCCGGACTCCACCGAGATCGTCAGCAGGTCCAGGGCGTCGGGCATCGCCTTCTGCATGCTCTTCGTGCGGTCGTAGCCCTTCTGGTACAGGTACAGGTTCGGCGCCAGGTAGCCCAGCACCGCTGCGACGACGCAGAAGACGAGCATGACCGCGAAGCCGAAGCCGAACAGCGCCGAGACGAGCAGGGCGACCACGAGGAACACCGCGAACCCGAGGAACTTCATCGAGATCACCCGGTCGACGGTCCAGCCCGGCGGGTTGCCGGCGACCTCGAGCTTGATGCGGACCCGCTCTCCGTGGTCCGCGGGGGTCAGCTTCTTGCCGAGGGCCAGGGTCCGGTCGAGCAGCGGGGAGAGCACGCGGTCGTTGAACGACGGCTCGAGCTCCTTGCGCATCTCCGGTGGGGCCGCCGAGAACGCCTGGAGCACGGCGAGTGACCGGCTCACTCCTCGCGCCTCGTTGTCGAAGACCCCGACCGCGGTCAGCGACAGCATGATGGCGGCGAAGATGCCGACGATGCCGACGGCCAGGAGGATCGCTGCGGGGGTCATGTCAGACGTCCACCTTCACTAGCTTCTTCATCCACAAGATGCCGGAGGTCAGCAGCACCGCCATGACGCCGAGCAGGACGTAGCCGATCATGGTGCTCGTGAGCGGCTCGAGGTACGCAGGGTTCGCGATCAGCAGGTAGGACATGAAGCCGGGAGGGAGCCCTCCCAGGATCCACACCGACAGCCTGCCCTCGGCCGACAGGGCGAGCACCTGCCGCTCGAGGTACTCCCGCTCCCTGATGGTCGCTGCGACGTTGTTGAGCAGCTCCGACAGGTTGCCGCCCACCTCGCGCTGGATCCGGATCGCCATGACCACCCACTCGAAGTCCCGGCTCTCCATCCGCTCCGCGATGCCCTCCAGGGCGTCCTCGATCTCGACCCCGAGCCGGGACTCGACGATGGCGCGACGGAACTCACCCGAGATCGGGTCCGACCCCTCGCGCACGACGGTGTCGACCGACTGGGCGAGCGACAGGCCTGCGGAGAGGCTGCCCGACATCAGCTGCAGCGTGTCCGCGAGCTGGGCCTTGAAGCGCTTGGTCCTCCGACCGGTCTTGAACGACAGGAAGCCCCACGGCGCCACGAGGCCGAAGAAGAGCCCCGCGAGCATGAGCAGGATGCTGCCCGAGCCCAGCAACAGCCCGACCAGGCCGGCGACGAAGGCGACGCTGAAGTGCGCCAGCAGCCACTCGGCGGGCTTGAGCGCCATCCCGGCGGCCTCCAGCTTCAGGCCGAGCTTCTCCTCCAGGCCCTTGCTGGAGCCGAGCGCCTTCTCCGCGACGCCGACCGCCTGCGCCGTCATGCCCTGCGGAGCGGGCGCCGCGGCCTTCTTGCGCCGGCCGGCTCCCCGCTGGGTGTACGCCGCGATCCGCTCCTCGACGGTCTCGGTCGACTTGCTGCGGAACAGTCCCAGTGCGGCCAGCACGAGCACCAGCCCGGCCAGGGTGGCCGCGCCCAGACCGGCCAGCATGACGGTCGGGGAGATGACGAACCGGTCGGGAGCGACGGGGACGAGCTTGGTCGGCAGCACCTGTTCCGGCTCGGTGGGAGTCGAGGCCGCGACCGCGACGAACGCGCTGTCGGTGTAGGTCTCCCCGCCGGCGTCGACGGAGACCTCGAGCGTGCCCTCGGTCGACGTACCGGCGGCAGGTGTCACCGTGATCAGCATCTGCTTGGCCAGGGACTTGGCCTCGCTGGCGAAGACGCCGGCGAGTGCCTTCGGGTCGTCGGCGCTGATGACGCTGCCGTTGCCGGCGTCCGAGAGCCGGCTCAGCAGGCCGCTCGCGGAGGCGGACTGGGCCAGCGCCACCACGTCGACCTTGACCCCTGCGCGCTCGATCGCCCCGGTCACGTCCTCGATGGAGGTCGAGGAGGTGTCCCTGCCGTCGGAGAGCACGAGGATGCTGCGCGACCCGTCCTTCCCGGCGGCCGACACAGCGCCGATGACTCCGTCGTAGAGGCGCGTCTGCCGCGAGAGCTGCAGTCCCTCCACGACCTGCCGGGACGCCGCCCGGTCCAGCGACGGCTCCTGGGCCACCGTCACCCCGTCGGCGAACGTGACCACACCGACGTAGAGATCCGCCGGAGCCGTGTCGAGGAAGACCTCGGCGGCCTTCTTGGCCGCGTCGAACTTGCCGTTCGCGGCGCATGCTCAGGCTGACGTCGATGGCGAGGACCGCCGTCCGGCGCACCGCGGTGTCCGCGTAGGCGGCGAGCTCGGCCTCGGCCGGCAGGGAGGTGCCGTCGACGGACACCTCGAGCGAGTCGAGGTCGGGCGACGCGTCGGCGCCGGACCCGGGCAGCGAGTAGAGCACCTGGAACGTGCCGTCGCCGGGCTCCACGTGGTCGATGCTTCCCTCTGCGGCGAGCGCCGGCGCGGCCAGCCCCGCAGTGAGGGCACCGGCGGCGACGGTGACCGCGGCGAGGCGTCGCGCGCGCACGGACCGGAGCAGGTGACGGGACACGGGTCAGATCCCGTCCATCGCGAAGAGCATCGGGTCGACCTTGACGTTCTCGTGCGCCAGCTTGTCGAGGAACTTCGGGCGCAGCCCGGTCGCGCGGAGCCGTCCGAGGCTCTTGCCGTTCTCGTCGAAGCCCATCGAGTGGTCGTAGACGAAGATGTCCTGGAGGGTGATCACGTCGCCCTCCATCCGCTCGACCTCGGTGACGTGGGTGATCCGCCGGGACCCGTCCCGCAGGCGGCTCTGGTGCACGATCACGTCGACCGCCGAGGCGACCTGCTCGCGGATGGCGCGGATCGGCAGGTCCATGCCGGCCATCAGCACCATGGTCTCGATGCGGGAGAGCGTGTCGCGCGGGCCGTTGGAGTGGAGGCTGCAGATGGACCCGTCGTGGCCGGTGTTCATGGCCTGCAGCATGTCGAGGGCCGCGGAGTCACGGACCTCGCCGACGACGATGCGGTCCGGGCGCATGCGCAGCGAGTTCTTCACCAGGTCGCGGATCTCGATGGCGCCCTTGCCCTCGATGTTGGCGGGGCGCGACTCCAGGCGCAGCACGTGGTCCTGGTGCAGCTGCAGCTCGGCGGCGTCCTCGATGGTCACGATCCGCTCGTCGGCGGGGATGAACGACGACAGCACGTTGAGCGTCGTCGTCTTCCCGGCGCCGGTGCTGCCCGAGACGATGATGTTGAGGCGGCCCTTCACGCAGGCGGCGAGCAGGTCGGCGGTGCGCTGGGAGAAGGTCCCGAAGGCCACGAGGTCGTCGGAGGTGTAGGGGTCGGCGGAGAACTTCCGGATCGTCAGCAGCGAGCCGTCGATCGCCAGCGGCGGGATGACCGCGTTGACGCGGCTGCCGTCGGGGAGCCGGGCGTCGACCATCGGGCTCGACTCGTCGACGCGACGTCCGATGCGGGAGACGATCTTGTCGATCGTGCGGCGCAGGTGCGCCTCGTCGTTGAAGCCGCCCTCGACCTTCTGCAGCTTGCCGGAGCGCTCGATCCAGATGCTGTCGGGCCCGTTGACCATGACCTCGGTGAGGTCGGGGTCGCGCAGGAACGGCTCGATGGGGCCGTAGCCGAGGATGTCGTCGGCGATCTCCTGCGTGATGCGGGTCCGGTCGGCCGGGGAGAGCAGGACCTCCTCGTCCTGCATGGCCTCCTGCAGCGTGCTGCGCACCATCCGCTCGAGCTCGGACTGGGTCAGGTCGGCGTCGTACAGCTTCGGGCCGAGCTGCTGGAGCAGCCGGTTGTGCACCGCGGACTTGAGCGCGCGGTAGTCGTCGTCGGGTCCCGCGGGCTTGCTCACGGGCCGATCGCCGCCCTTGGTCGGGATGGCGTCGACGGTGGTTCCCGTGGAGCTCACGCGGTCGCGCGAGGCGGCCGCGAGGCGGTCGGCGAGGCTGCTCATGGGTTACCTGCTCCTTCGGAGGAGTCCGCGGCGAGGCGCCGTAGCGCGGGACGTGAGCGCCGGCGTCTCGCTCGCGACGTCGACGGGACGGGCGAGCGAGCGCGCCAGGGTCGTGACGGCGACACTCACCGGGTGCTTCGGGAGGGTGCTGGTGATCGGCTCCCCGGAGTTGGTGGCGTTGGCCACCTGGGCGGAGGTGGGGATGGCGGCCTCGATCTTCATCGCGAGCGTGCTCTCCACCTCCTCGGGGGAGAGGCCCACCTTGTCGTCCGCGCGGTTGAGCACCAGCCGGCGACGGGCCTTGGGGAAGTTGAGCAGGTCGAGGGTCTCGACGGCGATCTTGACGTTCTTCAACGTGGGTACGTCGAGCGTGGTCACCAGCAACAAGGTGTCGGTCTCGTCGAACGCCTGCAGCACGAACTCGTCGAACGTCGGCGCGGTGTCGACGATCACGTAGTCGAAGCTGGCCTTCAGGATCGCGAGGATCCGACCGACCAGGGCCGGCGGGATCGAGTCCTTGGCATCGGGCTGGACCGGTGCGACCAGCGCGGTGATGCCGGTCCCGTGCGGCGTCAGCAGCGGCTCGAGGACGCCCATGTCGAGGCCGCTCTCGAAGTGGACGGCGTCGGCCATCGTCCTCGTCGGGATCAGCTGGAGGGTGATCGCGACGTCGCCGAAGCTCAGGTCGAGGTCGACGACGCACACCCGCTTGGTGCCCTTCTCGGCCAGGGCGATCCCGAGGTTCACCGCCAGAGTCGTCTTGCCGACCCCGCCCTTGGGCGAGAAGACCGTGACGACCTGGCCGGCCGGGCCGCCGGTGGCGCGGTCCTGGGGGCCGGAGAGCGCCTGCCAGACCTGCCGGGCGCGGCCCACGGCCGAGCCGAGACCGGTGAGGTCGCGCTCCTCGACGACCTCACGCATGCCCGAGCGCAGCGCCTCGGCGAGCACGCTGGTGTCCACGCGTCGCCGGATCAGGATGACGCTGAGCGTGGGACGGGTGACCCGGAGCATGTCGGCCAGGGCAGCGGCTGCCTCCAGGTCGACGCCCGGACCGAGCACGATCGCGAACTCGTCCGTCGCCGCACCCAGGGTCTTCTTCAGCTCGTCCAGGTTCGGCACCACCAGCGACGACGCGCCGGTGACGGACGTGAACAGCTCGGCGTTGCCGGGGTTGCTCTCAACGATGATGGGCATCGGCGATCACCGGAAGAGGTTGGTAGCGGTGGTGCCCGGACCGGGCTTGACCTTGGACTTGTCGTTCAGGTAGCCGAAGCTGAGCTCGCCGGTGCGTGGCGGCGAGCATGATCTTCTCCGCGTCGGCCTGCTCGACCGCGAGGGTGAACAGCGTCTTGGGCAGCTGCTCGGTGGTCTGGGCGCCCTGCGGGTTCGTCGTGGTCGTGGAGATGACGGTGGTCGCGCCCACCGCGGCGACCTCGACCGAGGGAAGCAGGAGCCGCGTCCCCTGCTGGGCGCCGCCGATCTCGCCGTTCATGAAGATCGCGACCTTGTCCCCGGGGGAGACGAAGCCGGCGACCCGGCCCGTGTCGGACAGCGTCACCGAGATGGCGATCATGCCGTCCGGCAGGGTCAGCAGCTCCTGGGAGCCGGGGGCCCCGAACTTCGCGCTGATGATCTGCTCCTTGGGATAGATCGGAGACAGCGCGACCTGCCCGGTGAGGCCGTCGATGGTGTTCACCGCGCCGGGCAGGACGTCCTTGCTGGGGACTGCACCCATCTGCAGCTTCCCGGCGGCCTGGGCGGCCTCGAGCGTCTCGCCCGGCTCGATCTGTTCGACCGCCTGCAGGACCTGGACCGGCGCCTGGTCGGCTGCCGCTCGGGTGTCGACCCCGCGGACGTAGAGGAAGACCATCGTGCTGCCCAACGCGGCGATCAGTGCCGCCACGATGAGGAGAATTGTTCTGCGTCCCATTCGCTGACCTGTCTACTCGGGCCACCCCGTGCCGGCACCCTGCCTCGGGTCGCCGGCCGTTCGAGCGGGGGCCATGTGTCCGGCCCGTGGTAAAGGGTTCTACAAACCGGCCCCTGCGTCCTCGGAATCGGGGAAATCGCCCAGGTGGCGACAGGTACGCCACAAGCGGCCGATGGCTCGCTACTCGTACAAGTCGTCGATCTCGCGGCGAAGGCGCCGGCGGATGACGTCGCGGCGGAGCTTGAGGCTTGCCGTCAGCTCCCCGCCCGCCTCGGTCCACTCGTGGTCGCTGACGAGGAAGCCACGGATCCACTCGGCAGGGGAGACGCTCTCGTTGGCGGCGTCGACGGCGCCCTGGATCTCGGCGCGGAGGCGGACGTCGTCCTCGATCGCGCGGCCTTCGAGACCGTGCTCCTGGGCCCATGCGCGGGCGGCGTGGCGATCGAGCGTGACGACGGCGGCGAGGAAGGGCCTCCCGTCGCCGACCACCATCGCCTGGCTCACCAGGGGGTGAGCCCGGAGGCGGTCCTCCAGCGGCTCCGGCGAGACCACCTTCCCGCCCGCGGTCACCAGGATCTCCTGCTTGCGGCCGGTCACGCGCACGAAGCCCTCGTCGTCGATCTCCCCGACGTCCCCGGTGCGGAGCCACCCGTCCGCGGTGAGCGCGAGGTCGGTGCCGGCGGGGTCGTCCCAGTAGCCCGACATCACCGCGGGGCCCTTGACGAGCAGCTCGCCGTCGGACGCCACCCGGACGGTCGTGCCCGGCAGGGGCTGGCCGACGAAGCCGATCTTGAAGCTCCCGGGTGCGCTGAGCATCGCGGCTCCGGTGGTCTCGCTGAGGCCGTACCCCTCGAGGAGCGGCATGCCCATGCCGCGGTAGAGGTGGCTCAACCGGTCACCGAGGGGAGCGCCGCCGCTCACGCCGAACCGGCAGGCCGTGCCGAAGGAGGCGCGGAGACGCGGGTAGACGGTGCGTTCGAAGAGGCGATGGCGCGCGCGCAGCAGGGGACTCACCCGACCCTCCTCACGCGCCCGGCTGTAGGCGATCGCCACCTCCGAGGCGTGGGAGAAGCGCCTGCCCCAGCCGTCCGCGGCAGCATGCTGCGCAGCGGCGGTGTAGAGCTGCTCGTAGACCCGGGGGACCGCGAGGAGGAACGTCGGCGCGAAGTCGACGAGGTCGTCGACGAGCAGGCGGACGGCGCCGCTGTGGCCGAGGGTGACGCCCGCGCAGACCCCGGCCACCTGCACGACCCGGGCGAAGATGTGGGGCAGCGGGAGGAACAGGAGGGTCGCGGCCTGCTCCTCGAACAGGGGGCGGAGCACCGCTCGCGCTCCGGCGGCCTCTGCGAGGAAGTTCCCGTGGGTCAGCATGCAGCCGCGCTGGCGCCCCGTCGTACCGGAGGTGTAGACGAGGGAGGCGAGCGACGTGGGCGACACGGCGCGACGGCTCGACTCCAGGTCGGCGTCGGAGACCGCGACCCCCGCGGTCTCGAGACGCTCGAGGTCGTGGTCGATCCGCCAGACCTGGCGCAGGTCGGGGAGGTGGTCGCGCAGCCCGTCGAGCACGGCCGAGTGGTGGCCGCCCTCCACGATGGCTGCGACGACCCGGGCGTCGCCGAGGACCGCGCGGACCTGCTCCACGGAGGCGTTGGAGTAGACCGGCACGGACACGGCCCCCAGCCACCAGAGCGCGTAGTCGAAGACCGTCCACTCGTAGCGGGTGCCGGACACCAGCGCCACCCGGTCGCCCGCGCCGATGCCCTGCACGGACAGGCCCGCCGCCACGCGGCGTACCTGGTCGTGGAACTCCCCTGGAGCTGACGTCGACCCAGGCGCCGCTGCGACGGACCCGGAAGGCCACCCGGTCCGGCTGCTCGCGCGCGTGCCGCACGACCGGGTCGGTCAGGTTGCCGGCGCCGAAGGTGGCCTCGGCGTCGTCCAGGGGTGGCGTGGAGTACTCGCGCACCGCACCTCCCTCGTCTGGACCGACCGTCTGGACCGACTGCCGTCGGAAGGGACGGTACCGTGCCGAACTCCGGGGCGACCGGCACGTCGCAGCCGCCGGTGGGCCCGGTGGGCGGTCCGTTACGCTCGGCGTTCAAGCGCAGGAAGATGAGGCGGAACCCCATGGCTGAGCAGACCACCTCGAGCATCACCGTCGCGGCCGACCGTGCCCGGGTGATGGCGGTCATCAGCGACTTCGACGCCTACCCGCAGTGGGCGCAGGGGGTCAAGGAGGCGGAGGTCGTCGAGCAGGGCACCGGCCGCGCCGACAAGGTGCACTTCGAGCTCGACGCCAGCCCGATCAAGGACTCCTACACGCTGGAGTACGAGTGGCACGGCGACGAGCGGGTGCGCTGGTGGCTGGTCGAGGGCAAGATGCTGAAGGCGATGGACGGCGCCTACGAGCTGACCGACCGCGGCGACGGGTCCACCGAGGTCACCTACCGGCTGGCCGTCGACATCTCGATCCCCATGATCGGGATGCTCAAGCGCAAGGCGGAGAAGGTCATCATCGACACGGCGCTGCGGGGGCTCAAGAAGCGCGTCGAGTCGCTCGGCTGACCTTGCGCGTCCTCCTGTTCACCGGCAAGGGCGGCGTCGGCAAGACCACCACGGCGGCCGGCACCGCGGCGCTGGCGGCCGAGCAGGGCCTGCGCACGCTCGTGCTGTCGACCGATGCGGCGCACTCACTGGCCGACGCGTTCGCCACGCCGATCGGATCCGAGCCCACGCGCCTCGAGGACCGGCTGTTCGTGCAGCAGGTCGATGCGCAGGCCCGCTTCGAGCGCTCCTGGAGCGACATCCAGCGCTACCTGCTGTCCGTGCTCGACGCGGCGGGGGTCGACCCGATCACGGCCGAGGAGCTCACGGTGGTCCCCGGCGCGGAGGAGGTCCTGGCGCTGCTGGAGCTGCGGGCGCAGGTGCGCTCCGGTGCCTGGGACGTGGTGGTCGTCGACTGTGCACCGACGGCCGAGACGCTGCGGCTGCTGGCGCTTCCCGAGGCGCTCGGGTGGTACATGGACCGGGTCCTGCCCGCCGAGCGGCGCATCGTGAAGGCGTTCCGACCGGTGCTCAGCCGCGCGGCCGGGGTGCCGATGCCGCGCGACAGCGTCTTCGACGCGATCGAGCGACTCCATGCCGACCTCTGCGAGGTCCAGGAGATGCTCAGCGGTCCGGACTCCAGCGTGCGCGTCGTGCTGACGCCTGAGGCCGTCGTCGTCGCGGAGGCCAGGCGCTCGTTCACGACGCTGTCCCTGTTCGGCTACCGGGTGGACGGCGTCGTGGCGAACCGGGTCTTCCCCGCCGACGGCGCCGACGCCTGGCGGTCGGAGTGGGTCGCGGCCCAGTCGCACGTGCTGCGGGAGGTCGAGCAGTCCTTCGCCGGGCTGCCCCTGTGGCGCTCGGCCTACCACCCGGGCGAGCCGGTCGGTGTCGACGCCCTGCGGGAGTTCGCCCGGGCGGCGTACGACGGGGCGGACCCGCTCGCGCGGCCCGAGGGCGACGGGCCGATGACCATCCGCCGGACCCGGACCGGGGTGGTGCTGAGCCTCGCACTACCGTTTGTCGCCAAGTCCGACATCGACCTGGCCCGACATGGAGATGAGCTCGTGGTGACCGTAGGTGCCTATCGCAGGGTCCTGGCCCTGCCGACCGCACTCCAGCGGCACACCCTCGCAGCCGCCCGGGTCGAGGCCGGGGCGCTGCAGCTCCGCTTCCAGGGGCAGGGGGAGTGATGGCGGACGAGGAGAAGCACCAGGAGCCGGTCGGCAGCGTGGCCGACGAGGCGGCCAAGCTGCTCGGAGCGCTCGGCGGCTGGATGAACGACGCGGAGGGCGGGTCCCCGCGACCGGGGTCCGAGGAGTTCTGGCACGGCCTCGACGAGCATGTGGCCACCGGGAGCGCCGAGTGCCTCTACTGTCCCGTGTGCCGGGCGATCGGAGCGGTGCGAGACCTCAGTCCCGAGGTCAGGACGCACCTCACGACGGCGGCCTCCTCGTTGCTGCAAGCAGCGACGGCGGTGTTCGCCGCCGCGGGAGCGCACCAGGAGCACGCCCGCCGGCGGGAAGAGTCGGTGGAGAAGATCGACCTCGACGAGGGCGACGACTGGGAGGACGACTGATGGGCCTGACCGTGGGCGTCGACGTCGGCGGGACGAAGATCGCGGCCGGGGTCGTCGACGACGCGGGCACCATCCTGGCCCGGGCACGCCGTGAGTCCCCGGCGACCGACAGCGACGCCATCGAGGAGTCCGTCGCGGGCCTGGTGGCCGAGCTTCGGCTCGAGCACGAGATCGAGGCAGTCGGCGTCGGCGCCGCGGGCTTCGTGGACGTCGCCCGGTCCACGGTCCTGTTCGCGCCGAACCTGGCGTGGCGCGACGAGCCGCTCAAGGCAGACCTCGAAGCGCGCATGGGGTTGCCGGTGGTCATCGAGAACGACGCCAACGCGGCAGCCTGGGGCGAGTTCGCCTTCGGTGCGGGAGCCGACGTCGACGACCTGCTGCTGGTCACGGTGGGCACCGGCGTCGGCGGCGGGATCGTCCTCGACGGTCGCCTGCACCGCGGTGCCTTCGGGGTGGCCGCCGAGATCGGGCACTTCCGGGTCGTGCCCGGCGGGCGGGTGTGCGGCTGCGGCAACCGCGGCTGCTGGGAGCAGTACGCCAGCGGCTCTGCGCTCGTGCGGGACGCCAAGGAGCAGGCGCGGGAGGGATCGCTGATGGCCCGCGGGCTCCTGGACCGCGCCGGCGGCAACATCGACGACATCACCGGCCCGCTGATCACCGAGGCCGCCAAGGACGGCGACGAGTTCGCCATCGAGCGGCTGGTCACCGTGGGTCAGTGGCTGGGGGAGGGCATCGCGTCCCTCACCGCCGTGCTCGACCCCGCCGTCGTGGTCATCGGCGGAGGGGTGTCGGAGGCGGGGGACCTGCTGCTCGACCCGATCCGGGCGGCGTTCCGGTCGAACCTCACCGGGCGCACGTACCGCCCCGCCCTCGAGATCAGGCCGGCACAGCTGGGCAACCGCGCCGGCATGATCGGGGCAGCCGACCTGGCCAGGAAGCCCTGAGGCTCAACGGACGAGGACGAAGTCGCCGAAATAGTCGACCTGAATGGCGTCGTTGGGATCAGGTGCCATGAGCAGTCCTGATGTGCCCGCCGCAAGCAGCTTCCGGACGACGTACTGCGAGTTGGTGACGACCTGGTGCCCGTTTCCACCTATCTTGAAGGGATTCGAGTTGGGCAACATAAAGACTCCCTTGAGCGTCATGTCGCCGTTTCCCCCGACTTCGCTGGCCGCAGAGGTCTCAGTCCACATCGCCAGGTCCTCGAAGTTGTCCCAGTCAGCCTGGGTCGAGGGAAGTCCTGGCTTGGAGTTGGGTGCGCTCCAGTCCTGAAGGCCGCCGTTGATCGAGAGATTGCCGTTCCTCGCGTTGTCGCTGGGCGCCGGTGCAGGGTTCTGGTACGGGGGCATGGAGGGATCGTTGCCGAGGGTGAGGACCGTGGTGTGACACAGTCGGAGCACGGAATCGTTGACACCCTGCTTGACGAAGCCACTTCCGACGACCAGTTCCGCGCGACCGGAGGTCGCCGAGTCAGCAAGCGCACAGGATGACTGATTACCGTCGTGGAGGGCCAACGTGCCTCCTATGTCGACGCCGATGGCGTTAACCCCCGCACCCGGTCCCTTCACGTACAACTCCGTGGCGTTCGGCATGCGGAGCGTCTCATTGTTCTTCACCGACAGCGACCCGTTGACGATCATCGAGGTGCCGTTGAAGGTGCTGGTGGCGAACGTCGCTCCTCCAGGGCAGTTGATGTACACGAGCGGCTTGGTGTAGGTCGGCTGGATACCGCTTCCGCCACAGTTGCTGGGCGAGATCCATTGATAACCGAGAGCCTCCGCCATGGCCTGGGTCCAGGAGAACTTCGGCCATACGGCTGAGACCTTGTTGGTGACGGCGCTTAGGTACCGTTCGTCGACTGGGGCCCTGGTGACCAACGGCCGGCCTTCCGGAAGGCTTCCCGGCGCTCCCTCGGCCTCCACGTATGGCGGCGGGTCGAAGGCCTTTGCCGGGAGACCGCCCGCCCCGGCCAACAGCGCTCGGATCCCGATCACGCCGGGCGCCCCGCCAGTTTCGGCTTTGAAAGCCTTGATCTTTCCGCCCCCACCGACGATTTGACTGCTGTTACAGCGTCCCGCGTTGCCAGGGGTGGTTCCGAGGCTGTCGGAGTGAATCAATCCCGGTCGCTCACCGGCGCCCTTGACGAAGAGAGTCACACCGCTGCCGTCAGTGCTGATGGCGGAGCAGTCGGTCTGCTCGAGGATCAACAAGCCAACGGGCGCCTTGCCATTCTGTCCGATGTCGACGCGGCCGACCGACCGGATCCTCGTGGTGACGTCGCCACTGGTGGCGAGGCTCCCCAAACCGGGCTTCCGCTTCTGGGTGACGATGACCGCCAAGTTGTCGCACCCTCCAGCGCTTGCGCGGCCACGGTCGTTAACCAGGGTTGAGAAGGACGACTCCTCGGGGAAGGCGGGATCATTCACGTCATAGCCGGCCCGCACTTCGATCAGCAGGCGGGGGCTGGCAGGGTCGCCAACCGTCCCCCGGTACTTCGCCCAGGTCGCTTGCGAGCTGGGCGAACAGGCCGTCGCCAACCGTGTGCTGTCGTTACAGGGCGTCGGAGAGACGGGCGCGTTGACGCCGTCGCTCCAGGCATCCGAAATGGTGTAGGCGCCGTACTGAGCCTTCAGGTACCGCACAGCGGTACACACCCCGACCCACGGCTTGGGAGACGTGAAGTCGGCGCCCATCGCACGCGCACCGGCGACCGCCGCCGAGTCAGCCTGTGCCTTGTTCGTCTGCCTGTCCACCCGTGCAAGCCCGAAGTCCAGCACCATGGCGGTCGCGATCAGCAGCATGGTCAAACAGACAGCGACGAGAATGGCGATGGTGCCGCCCTCGTCCCGAGCGGCGAGTCGATGACGTGGATGAGACATCAGCACGTCCTCTCGTACCGGGCGATGGAGTCGCGTCGCACGATCGGATTGAAGTTGACCAAGATGGCGTTGATCCCGATCTGCCTGAAGGCCCACACCATGACGACACACGTGTTCGGATCGATGGTGGGAGGCGTCGCGAGGCTCAGATCCGTCAGTCCCTGGCTTCCGACGCTGCACACGGGGGAAGCCAGCACCACTGTCGGAGCTGCCACGGTGGTTGCGCTGTTTCGCCAGATCTGCGTGCAGACCGTCGCCTGCGTCGTTTCCGCATCCATCAACAGCTGTCGAGTCCTGTTGTTGACGTCGGTCGCCCATGTGGTCCACTGCGCAGACGAGTACGGCGGGGGCGTCGCAGTCGACGGGATGCTCGTGGCTCCGAACCGCCCTCCTTCACGAACAGCATTGGCGAGCCCGACAGCTTGTCCGAACCCAATGCCCGCAGTGAGAACGCCGAGGAGCAGCATGGCGATGAGCGGCAGTACGAGCGCGAACTCGACTGCGACGACGCCTCGTTCCCCAACGCGCGCGCGTCGCTTCGTCATCAGTGGTCCCATGCCCCTCGTCCCGCTCCCCGCCCGACAGATGTCCGATTGAGACGGTAGGGGCCCTTGACTACACGGTGTCCGCTTTGACACCAAACAGGGCTGAAATCACCCCTTCGAACCATGGAGTCCGAACTTGTGTGGTCAATCCGACGGTTTCCCGGGCCGGACCGGGCTACTGGTCCAGGCTGACGTCAGCGGGCGGTCCCGGAAGCGCCACGTCGGTGGCGTCGTCGACGACGACGCGCGACTTGTTGCCGTTCGCCTTGTCGACGCCCTTGGCCACGATCGGTCCGCCCTTGAATCCGAAATCCGAGTTGCCGTTGAAGTCCAGGAGGGACGACGGGGCGTAGACGACGCCGGTGATGGAGGTGTTGCCGTTGCCCTGGAGGGACACCGAGTGGACGTTCGTCCGGTCGTAGACGATCGCGAAGCCGGCGAGCGGCCCGGTCGAGCTGGCGGACAGCGTCACGTAACCATTCTTGAAGTCGAGATATCCGGTCGTGCGCACGTACAACGTGACGCCGCTGCCCTTCAGGTGGGTGTTGTTCTTCATGTCCCAGGTGCCGTCGATCACGTAGATGCCGGGCTGCAGGTTGCAGTCGGACTTCGGCAGGTCGAAGTCGCCGTAGTAGCCGGGTCCGCCGCCGTGCGCTACTCCCTTGCACGGATCGGTGCGTGGGGTCAGACCGGTGAGCGTGGGCGGCAGGGCGAGGCTAGCGTAGGGGTCGGGAATCGGGGCCGCGGTCTTCGGAGCCGGCGAGAACTTGTCAGAATTGGCCTGCACGGTGCCGGTCACCGTGATGGCGCCGCCGGTGGCCTTCCAGTAGGAGTTGGGGCCGACGTCGATGTTCCCGTTGACATGGATGGATCCGCCGTCGACCGTGAAGTCGGCGTTCTTGGCGTCGATGGGCCCGAGGAAGCACAGGGAGCACTTCGTCGGGGAGCCGGCTTTCACCCGGGCTCGCGCCCGCGAGCCGACCGGGATCCTCGACACCCCGGTGACGGCACCCAGGCCGGTCTTCACCTGCCGGGTCGGGATGACCACGGACACCTGCTTCGGTTCGGCGGTCCCGAGAATCGACGTGTCGAACGATATGCAGGCTGTGTCGCCTGCGAGCGAGGAGTAGCCCGGGGGGCGCACACCCGCGGGGCAGGCCGCCCAGTCCGCGGGGGCGACGCCGAAGTTGGTGGCCGCGTACGCCTTTGCCTCGTCGACCGCGTCGATGAAGCAAGGAGCCTTCAGGTCACCCCACGGGTTCAGCTCGTCGCACGTTCCGCTGTCGGGGTACAGCACGTTGGCGGCTGCAAGCGCGGAGGCGTCGGCCGCGATCTGCGACTGCCGTCGCACGTCGCGAGCCAGGCCGAGGTCGACGACCATCGCTGCCACGACGAACAGCACGACGGCGAGTACGGCCACGAGGACGGCGACGGCACCGCCCTCGTCACGACGGCGCGCACGCCCGGTCATGCACACCACGACCAGTTCACACCGGCCGGGAGGGCATCAGTGGTCGTGGCCCCCGTGGGGGTCGAGTCGTCGTTCTCGATCGACATCATCGTTCGAGAGCGGATCCAGCCGCCGTTCGGCATCGGCAGCAGACCGATCGCCCCGTCCGAGCTGACCATGGCGCAGACCACCAGCGGTTCGCTGCGCTTCCACGTGGCCGGCTTGACCACCTTCACATAGATGTCGCCGGTCAGCGGATCGACCTGCCCCTTGGTCGCGCAGGCGAGCCTCGGGAGGTCCAAGCCCGTGCACGCGGCGCCGTGCTCGTTGACGCCGTCGAAGCGCTGCACGACACCTTGCCGGACGGCCTCGCGAACGCCCTGCCGCGTGCCCAGGGCGTCGTTGAAGTACAGCCCGTACTGGAGCATCCCGATCAGGACGGTGAAGAGCAGGCTCGAGACCAGGGCGAACTCCACCACCGCCGCGCCTCGGTCCGTACGCTTGCGAGGTGTCAGGCGCGGAGTCGTCACGCGTGCATCGTCCCGGATTCGGACCTGGGAGTCCTTTACCTTGCTGTCTTCGGACCGAACGTCCGTCAGGTTCTGCACGTGCGGACAGGGAGCCTGGCCCGAAATGACTAGTTCAGGTGGGATGTCGGGATGTGCCCCTTCCGGGTGGCGACGTACAACATCTGGAGAGGTGGGCGTCGCGGCGCTGCGCTCGACGCGGCGGTCCGAGCTCTGGGAGCGGACGTGCTGCTGGTCAACGAGTCGCCGAAGACCCCGGTGCTGTGGAAGCGGCGCTGCGACGCCTCTGCGCACCGCTGGAGGCTGCGGCTCGTGACCGGCGGGCGGCCGGCCGGGTCGAACCTCATCCTGGTCGGGGACGGCGTCACCGTGGTCAAGGTCGGGTCGGAGCGGCTGCGCCAGCCGCTCTTCCAGCCGCGTCGCGGGATCGCCTGGGCCCAGCTCCGGGTGGGCGGGCGCCTGCTCGGCGTCGTCAGCTGTCACCTCAGCCTGCACCGCGAGCGTCGCCTCGACGAGGTGGAGCGGGTCGTCGAGGTGGCGCGGCGGCTGCGGGGGCCGGTCGTGGTCGGTGGGGACCTCAACGAGCCGCCGACGGGACCGAGCTGGCGCCGGCTCGTGGACGCGGGGTTCGTCGACCCCGGCGACGGCAGCTGGGCGACGTTCCCGGTGGACGCCCCGGTGAAGCGGATCGACGCCCTGCTGGTGCGGGGGAGCGTCCGCGTGGCGCGCCACGGCGCGCCCGACGTGGCGGAGCGGCTCCTGCGGGCGGCCAGCGACCACCGGCCCGTCGCGATGACTCTCGAGCTCTGAGGCCCTGGCCCGACCGGGTCACTGAGCGTGCCTCGCACGGGTGGTATCGGCCGTCGGCCGTTCAGGTGACCCGCCGGGATGCCGTTACTCCTATTGGAAGTGTTTTGTCCGAATTCGGGAGGTTGCGGTGCGCTGGACGAGGCGGCGGCGGGAGCGCGGGCGCTGCGGCACTCGAGTTCGGGCTGGTCTCGCCGCTGGTGTTCGCCGTGCTGTTCGGGACGATCACCTACGGCCTGTGGCTCAACGACTCGCTGAGCCTGCGCTCGGGCCTCCGGGAGGCGTCGCGCCAGGGCGTGGTGGCGAACTACGGCACCGGCTCCTCCTGCGGCGCGTCGTACGCGACGGCGCCGTCGGCCAACATCGGCATGCTGGTGTGCACGACGAAGGGGCGAGTGTCGGCGTACACCGGCAAGACCTACGTCAAGGTGCTCCTGCCCGACGGATGGGTCCGCGGCAAGGAGCTGATCGTCTGCGGCATGATCGACACCAAGCGGCTGCCGGGCCTCGTCCCCCTGCCCAACGACCGCCTGATCAAGTTCTCGTCGCGGATGTCGATCGAGAAGGTCGCCCCCGGGCAGGTCGAGACCGGTGGCGAGGAGGCTGCTCCGCCCGGCGGCTCCTGGGCGTGGTGCACGCCGTGACGAAGTGGCGGAGCCGGCGGCGCGACGAGCGCGGCGCGGTGGTGCTGCTCGTCGCCGCGATGACGGTGCTGCTCTTCGGGATCGCGGCCCTCGTGGTCGACCTCGGTCAGGCGCGCGTCCTCAAGCGCGAGGCCCAGGCGGCCTCCGACTCCTCCGCGCTCGCTGCCGCGAACGCCCTCTACCTCGCCGGTACGCCGACCGCCGACGTCCCCGGCGCGGTGGCGGCGGCCAAGCGCTACGCCCTGAAGAACTACGGCATCACCGACACCGACTGGGCCGCCTGCTCCGACCCGGCGCACCTCGCCCTCACCGACGTCGCCACGACCTGCATCTCGTGGAACAGCGCCACCGAGCCGTCGAGCGTGCGGGTGCTCGCGCCGGTCAAGAGCCTGAGGATGGGCTTCGGCTCCCTGCTCGGCACCGACGAGATCGGCATCTCCGCCGTCGCCGAGTCGACGCTGCGGCTCGGCGGTCTGGCCGACTGCGGCCTGTGCGTGATCGGCCACGGCTACCACGACTTCCAAAACGGCGACGCCTACGTCTCCGGCGGCGACGTCGCCATCAACGGCAACGTCAACATCCAGAACAACGGCCTGGTGGCCACCGACGGCGTGATCAGCGTGGAAGGTACGGCGTCGGGGCCGCTCGACGGCTACGACCCCGACCCGCTCGTCGACCAGCAGCCGGTGCCGGACCCGCTGGCCGACTACCCCATGCCCGCCTCGCCGTTCGGAGGCCTCACGGTCAAGACCAACCCGTGCGTGGACGGGCCCGGCATCTACGGCGGCCACAACTTCCCGAACTCCACCTGCACGCTGCAGCCCGGCCTCTACGTGATCACCGGGCAGTGGGACCTCGGCGGCAACTCGGCGCTGAACGCGACCTCAGGCGTCACGCTGTTCTTCACCTGCGGCACCACCTCGACCCCGACGCCGTGCGCGTCACCGGGGCAGACCGGCGGCTGGTTGGACGCCGGCGGCAACGGCAACATCAAGATCACCGCCCCGACGAGCGGCCCGACCAAGGGGCTGGCGATCGCCTACGACCGGCTCAACACCAGCAACCTGGAGATCAGCGGCGGGGGCAGCTCCGCCTACAGCGGCACCGTGTACGCCTACTCCGCCAAGATGCGCTACGACGGCAACGGCTGCGCCAAGACCAGCCAGTCCCTGATCATCGTCAAGACGCTCGAGTTCAACGGCAACCCGGCCTGCCTCAAGTCCGACTACACGCTCAACGCGAACGTCTACGTGCCGCCGGACCAGCTGCACCTGTCGAAGTAGCCGCGGTCGGCGGTGCGGCCCCTGCGGCCCGATCAGTCGCGGCGGGTGCGGTACTCCGGCACCAGCTCGAGGGCGAGCTGCTCGAGGAACAGGCCGACGTCGGTGACGATGCCCTTGGCCTGCGAGGAGCCGCGGTCGGCGAGCTTGGTCACCGTGGCCGGGTTGATGTCGACGCAGACCAGCGGGATCGACGCCGGCAGGATGTTGCCGGTCGCCACCGAGTGCAGCATGGTCGCCACCATCACGCAGAAGCCGACGTCCTTCAGCTTGGCGCGCATCGCCCGCTGGCCCTCGATGACGTCGGTGTGGACGTCCGGCAGCGGGCCGTCGTCGCGCACCGACCCGACCAGGACGAACTCCTTGTCGTGGGTGACCAGCGCGTGCATGATGCCGCCGGTCAGCACGCCCTGCTCGACGGCGTGCCGGATCGAGCCCGCCTTCCGGATCGTGTTCAGCGCCCGGATGTGGTGCTCGTGACCGTGCTCGACGCCGCGGCCCTGGGCCAGGTCGACGCCCAGCGAGGTGCCGTAGAGGGCGGACTCGATGTCGTGGGTGGCGAGCGCGTTGCCGGCGAAGAGCACGTCGACGAACCCGGCGTGGACCAGGGCCATCATGGCCGGAGCGGCGCCGGTGTGCACCACGCCGGGACCGCCGACCCACAGCACCTTCTTGCCCCCGGCCTTGGCCTCGCGCATGCCGTCGGCGACCTGGCGCACCAGGACCGCCTGCGGCTTCTCGCTGGACACCTCCGACTCCATGAAGCCGAACCCGCCCTCGATCTTCTCGTTCATCGGGGTGGTCACGCGCACGCCCGAGGCGCTGCAGACCACCTTCATGCCGGCCTTCACGTCGGCCATCGGCAGCGTGTAGACGCGCAGCGACTCACCGGAGTCGTCGACGATGAGCCCGCAGTCCATCTCCGGGTTCTCGACCTGCGCCCAGCGGCCGTCGAGCCGCACCCGGGTCTCGAGGTTGGTGGTGGAGTAGAAGCCGTCGGGGAAGACGCCGTCCATGTCGGTGACCTCGACGACCGCCTCGCCGGGGTCCACCATGTTGACGCCGCGGGTCTGCAGCCGCATCAGCAGCCGCTGCAGCGCGTCGTCGTCCTCGGCCGAGACCTCGATCACCGCGTGCGAGAGGTCGCCGGACTCGCGGCCGACGTCGATGCGCGGGATGACCCAGTCACCGCCGTACTCGCGGATGTCGTCCAGGACGCGGGAGAGGATCCCGGTGTCCATCAGGTGGCCGGTGATCTCGACGCTCTCGGTGACCGCCACGAATGCTCCTTCTCGACGCAAGACCCGCATGGGCCGGCCGTGCGGCTGCGCGGCCTCGAAGGAGATCGTTACACAACCGCTCCGTCGTCGCCGGACCAGTCGTCGCGACGCTTGCGGCTCATCGTGGCGACGAGGTAGACGAAGCCGCCGATGAACCCGACCACCAGCAGCCCGCTGATCCACGACGGGTAGGAGAAGCCGAGCACGACCCCGACCAGCATGAGCAGCGGCGCACCGAACAGGCCGGCCCAGGCCAGGCGGCGACGGGGCGCCACGACCGGCAGCGGCGGCGGTGGCGGCGGCACGAAGTGGCCCTCGTCGTCCCAGCCGGCGGAGCTGTTGAGCTCGCCTGCAGCGGGCTCCGGCTGCGCGTCGACGTAGCTGCGGTCGAACACGTTGCGGCGCGGCGCGGCGGTCGACGGCTCGTCGGGCAGCTCGGCGCGGTCGCCGTAGTTCGCGACGATCAGCCGCCAGGCGGCCTCCTCGTCGAGCGCGGGCTCCGCGCCCGAGGCGCCGGTGGGCTCCTCGGGCGTGCGGTCGTCCGGCTGGTGGGTCATGGCTGCGTCACTCGTTCCGCGAACTGCGCCGACTCCTCGAAGACGGTCCCGGCGTCGTTGTCGAGCGTAGCCACGTGGTAGCTGTTCTCAAGAATGCGCTCCTCGACCTCGCGCGAGGACACCCGGCTGGTCACCAGGCGGCCCGAGGACGGGGGTACGACGTGGTCCTCCGCGGACCGGAACATCAGCACCGGCTGCGTCACCCGGGGCAGGTCCTCGATGACCACCTTCCACGCGTCGAACAGCGACGCCGCCGCCTTCGTCGGGGTGCGGTCGTAGCCGACCTCGTCGACGCCGGGCTTCTTCGTGTCGTTCTTGATCGCCGGCAGCGACGGCACGACGTGCTTGACGACGTGGCGCAGGCCCTGCAGCCGGCTCGGATGGGTCAGCCCCGGGTTGACCAGGACGACCCCGGCGACGTCGCGGCCGCGCAGCTCGGCCAGCCGCAGGGCCAGCGCACCGCCCATGGACAGGCCGCCCACGACGACCCGGTCGCTGCCGGCGCGCAGCTTGTCGAAGGCGCGCTCGGCCTCGGCGTACCAGTCGGCCCAGCCGGTCCGGTTGCACTCCTGCCACGACGTGCCGTGGCCCGGCAGCCGGGGGACGGCGACGCCGTACCCGAGCGCGGCGA
This sequence comes from uncultured Actinomycetota bacterium, assembly GCA_963835385.1. Classification (GTDB taxonomy): domain Bacteria; phylum Actinomycetota; class Actinomycetes; order Propionibacteriales; family Nocardioidaceae; genus Nocardioides_B. Next base: position 228,915 of record CAWIFK010000007.1, on the reverse strand, counting down.
GGTGGTGGCCCCAGGGCACCATCGACGCCGGCGAGCCGGTGAAGCCGTGGAGCAGCAGCACGCCGATCCGCATGCCGTCGCTCTCGCGCGGGCGCGGCTCGGCGAAGAACGGTTCCACGAGCGGCGAGAGCGGCACGGTGACTCCTGGCGGGGACGACTGCGGTCCGGCAGCCGGTCTGGGACGCAGGCCTGAATCGTCGCACGCGGGGAACCAGGGGGCTAGGGTTTGCCCCGACGGAGGAGGTCGCGGGTGTTCTACTGGTTGCTCAAGTGGGTCCTGGTGGGACCGCTGCTGAGGCTCGTGTTCCGCCCCCGCACCGAGGGCGCCGACCACGTGCCGGTGGAGGGTCCGGCGATCCTGGCCAGCAACCACCTCTCCTATGCCGACTGGCTGTTCATGCCGCTGACGCTGCCGCGGCGGGTGACGTTCGTGGCGAAGGCGGAGTACTTCACCACGCCGGGCATCAAGGGCTGGTTCCAGAAGAAGTTCTTCTCCGGCGCCGGGCAGGTGCCGATCGACCGTTCCGGCGCCAACGCCGCCGAGGGCGCGCTGGCGTCGGCGAAGAAGATCCTGGGCAACGGCGAGCTGTTCGGGATCTACCCCGAGGGCACCCGCTCCCACGACGGCAAGCTCTACCGCGGCAAGACCGGCATCGCCCGGCTCGCCCTCGAGACCCATGCGCCGGTGATCCCGGTGGCCGTGCTCGGCACCGACGTGGTGGCGCCGCCGGGCAAGAAGTTCGGCTCGGTCACGCGCCCGCTGGTGCGGTTCGGCAAGCCGCTGGACTTCTCCCGCTACGAGGGACTGGAGAACGACCGGTTCATCCTCCGCTCGATCACCGACGAGATCATGTACGAGATCATGCGGCTCTCCGGCCAGGAGTACGTCGACATCTACGCCACCCAGGCCAAGGCCCTCGACAAGGAGGCCAAGAAGGCCGACGGCGGCGCCGAGGGTCCAGGGGGCCCCGAGCTCAAAGCCTCCTGAGGTGAGGGCCCTGACGCCGCCGGCCGGCGGCGCGACGTCCGGCGCGCAGGTGCAGACGTCCCTGTTCCGCACGCTCGCGGTCGTCCGTCTCGTGGTCCTCGTCTACGCGGTGGGGCTCAACCTCGCCCGGGCCTCGGAGTTCTCCCGGCCCGTCCTGGCGTGGTCGGTCGTGGTGCTGATGGTGGCCTGGTCGGGGTTCGTGACGTGGGCGTACGACGAGCCCGCCCGGCGGCGGATGCCGCTGCTGGTCGCCGACCTCGCGGTGACGTGCCTGGCGCTGCTGGCGACGCCGCTGGTGCACAGCGCGGCGATGACGGCCCGGCACGCCGCGACGCTGCCGTCGTTCTGGGTGATGGCCGCCGTGCTCGCGTGGGCGGTCGCCCGCGGCTGGGTCGGCGGCGTGCTCGCAGCCGCCGTCGTGTCGGCGTGCGACCTGTCGATCCGCGCCGAGGTCACCGGCACCACGTGGGGCAACATCTTCCTGCTGCTGCTGGCCGCCGGCATGGTCGGCTACGCCACCGCGCTCGTGCAGCAGGCGGCCGAGACCCGCGCCCAGGCGGAGCGGGTGGCCGCGGCGATGCAGGAGCGGGCCCGGCTGGCCCGGATCGTGCACGACGGGGTGCTGCAGGTGCTGGCCCTGGTGCAGCGTCGCGGCGCCGAGCTCGGCGGGGACGCCGCCGAGCTGGGCCGGCTCGCGGGGGAGCAGGAGGTGGCGCTGCGCGCGTTCGTGCAGTCCTCCGACGTCGCGCGCGCCGCCGACGCGGCCTCCTCGGGGGAGACCGACCTGGTCGCGGCCCTGTCCCGCTTCGGCTCGCGGGCCGTCACCGTGTCCGGTCCGGGCGACGCCGTACCGCTGCGCGCGCAGGTGGCCGCGGAGCTGGTCGCCGCGGTCGGCGCCTGCCTGGACAACGTGCGGCGCCACGTCGGCGAGCAGGCGCCCGCCTGGGTCCTGGTCGAGGACCTCGGTGCCAAGGTCGTGGTCACCGTGCGCGACGAGGGGCCGGGCATCCCCGCCGACCGGCTGGACCACGCCGGCGCCGAGGGCCGGCTCGGGGTCAGCCAGTCCGTCCGCGGACGGATCGCCGACCTCGGCGGCAACGCCGTGCTGGTGACCGGGCCGGGCCAGGGCACCGAGTGGGAGCTGACCGTCCCGCGCTGACCGTTGCGCGCTGACCGTCCCGCGCTGAGCGGCCGCGCTCAGGCGCCGATGCGGCCGGCGCCGGGGGCGGCGCGGTCGGCCGGCACCTCCGCCTCGAGACGGTCCGCCGGCGACCACTCGAAGTAGCGGTCCTGGTCGTCGACCACCACCATGCGGAAGCCGAGCCGTTCGCAGATCGCGGCTCCCGTGGCGCTGCGCCGGTCGGCGCGGATGCTCACCGTCTGACCGTTCTGGTGGGCCTCGGCGACCACGTCGCGGATCAGCGTCGAGCAGAGGCCGCGGGCGCGGAAGCGCGGCAGCAGGGTGAGCTCGACGACGTGCACCAGCGACGGGGTGCGGTCGAGGAACAGGCGTCCCGCGGGCTCTCCCTCGCACATCACGACGAAGCGCTGCATGTGCGGGTGCCGGGCGTCGAACCTCTGCTGCTGGGCGGTGTACTGGATGCGCAGGAAGTGCTGCACCAGCTGCGGGTTGGGCATCAGCGACACCTCTTCGGTCCACAGCGACGTGAAGACCTCGTAGAGGAACGCGTCGTCGGCGGCCGTGGCCGGACGAAGGTGTGCGAACCGCCCTGGAACTATCATGCCGACAAACCCCCTGTCCACAGCATCGGCACGACGGCATCGCTGCTTGAGGGCGAACCTAAGGTGCTGTCATGACCATCCACGCCGACCACCCGTTCCTCGAGCCGGAGGGCGACCGCGACCCGGCCCGCCGGCTGCGGGCCAGGCTCGGTGGCGTGGTGGCGCTCGTGACCGCCGGCGGCCCCGACGGCGGGGGCGGCCGGGCGGGGCTGACGGTCTCCTCGCTGATGGTCGCGCACGGCGACCCGGCGCACCTGCTGGCCCTCGTCGATCCGGACTCCGACCTCGCCGACGCCGTGCGGCGCACCGGGCGCGGCGTCGTACAGCTGCTCTCGTGGGAGCACCGCGACCTCGCCGACGCGTTCGCAGGCGTCGCCCCGGCACCGGGCGGGCCGTTCCGGATGGCGCGCTGGGAGCAGACCGCATGGGGACCGGTGCTGTCCGGGGCGTCGGCGTGGGCCGGGTTCGCGCTGGCCGGCGAGCCTGCCGAGGTGGGTTGGTCGCTGCTCCTCGACGGGGTGCTCGAGGAGGTCGTGATCGGCGAGGAGGGGCGGCCGCTGGTGCACCGGCGCGGACGGTACGTGCGGCCGGCCTGACGCCGTACCCTGAGCCGGGTCCCGCCGCCGGCGCGGGCGAGGGGAGGTCGCGATGGCGCTCACGGTGATGGTGGTCGACGACCACCCGATGTGGCGCGAGGGCGTGGCCCGCGACCTCACCGAGGCCGGCCTCGAGGTGGTGGCCACCGCGTCGAACGGCACCGAGGCCCTCACCCGCGCCGCGGCCACCCGCCCGGACGTCGTCGTGCTGGACCTGCAGATCCCGGCCCCCGACGGCGTCGAGGTCACCGCGCGCCTGGTTCGGGACGAGCCGTCGGTGCGCGTGCTGATCCTGTCCGCCTCCGGCGAGCAGGACGACGTGCTCGAGGCCGTGAAGGCCGGCGCGACCGGCTACCTGGTCAAGTCCGCCTCCCGGGCGGAGCTGCTCGACGCCGTACGTCGCGTCGCGGCGGGCGACACCGTGTTCACCCCCGGGCTGGCCGGTCTCGTGCTGGGGGAGTACCGCCGGCTCTCCGACACCCCCGCCGCCGCCTCGACCGACCCCGACGCCCCGCGCCTCACCGAGCGGGAGACCGAGGTGCTGCGCCTGGTCGCCAAGGGGCTGTCCTACAAGCAGATCGCCGAGCGGTTGTACCTCTCGCACCGCACCGTGCAGAACCACGTGCAGAACACGCTGCGCAAGCTGCAGCTGCACAACCGGGTGCAGCTGGTGCGCTACGCCATCGAGCAAGGACTGGATGAGGAGCTCGGTCAGGGCTGAGCACCGGCTGGACCCGGCGCACTGGTTCATGTCGTCGGCTCCACTTGGCATGTCAACAGGCACATCGGCGGTGCTCGACCGCGCGTCGCGCTTGATCGCCGCCGTTCGCGGCAGGTCTGCCTGTTCATATGCCACGACAGAGGGGGCGCGGCCGCGGTGGGCGGCGGGGCGGCTCGGGCGGCGGTTTCGGGCGTTTAGAGGTTTGAACGCGCGTTTGGTCCTTTGAACGCCGGAGTGTCTGCCGCTGCCGTATTCGCCCGCCTACCTTCGACGTGGGGGCTGACTCACCAGGGGGAAGCCGAAGGGCCGGAAGGCAGCAACACTCATGCTCGGAAGCAAGAAGACCACCCTCTCGACCGCGACGACCCGGCGCAGCATCGGCCGCGCTGCCGCCGCGGCGTTCATCGTGCCCGTCATCGCCGGCGTGCTCTCCGTGAGCCCGGCGGAGGCCGCTACCGGCAACGGCAGCGCCATCTGCAACGGCGTGGTGAACCAGCTGGCGCACCGGGGCATGGTGCAGCAGAACCTGCTCAAGGCCGCGGCGAAGAAGAACGCCGACAAGATCGCCCAGCTGACCGCCGGCAAGGCGGCGCTCGTCACCCAGGCGGCCGACCTGCAGACGCAGATCGCCGCAGCGAACACCGAGCTCGCCCGGTTGGCGGAGCTCGAGGCGTCGCTCACCTCGCAGGAGGAGGCCGCTGAGGCCGAGCTCGACCGCCTCGCCGGCGAGCAGCAGACGGCCGCCGCCAACGTGGCGTCGACCCAGCGCCAGCTCGAGGCGCTGGTGGCCGAGAAGGCCGCCGCGCAGACCGAGCTGACCCCGCTGCAGCAGGAGCTCGCCGCGGCACAGGCGAAGATGGACGACCTCGCGGCCCAGGCCGACGAGGTCAGCGCAGAGCTCGCTCAGCAGCAGGCGGCGCTGGAGGCCGCGGAGGCCGAGCGTGCCGCGCTCCAGGCGACCGCGGACAAGGCGGTCGCCGACCGCGACGCCAAGCAGGTCCAGCTCGCCCAGGCCCCGGGCGCAGTGCCAGGTGGCTGACCAGCAGCGTGACGCCGACCCCGGCCAGGCCCAGCAGGAACAGCCCCTGGGCCAGCAGCAGGTCCTGCCACCTCCGGCTCCGCGTGAAGCGACCCCACAGCAGGTAGGCCACCAGGAACGCCACGCAGCCGTCGACCGAGTCGAGCACGAGGTGCAGCGAGGGGTTGTGATAGCCGAAGAGGAGGTACGGCGTGCCCAGGATGGCCGCCGTGGCAGCGAGGCCGACGGCGGTTGCCGAGCGCGGTCAGGGCAGGCACCGGTACGGCGGTGCGCCTAGGCTCGGGCCGTGGGGACCTCGGAGCGGCTGCTGATCATCGCCGACACGCACGTGCCCAAGCGGGCACGGGACCTGCCGGCCGAGGTCTGGCAGCAGGTGGAGGCCGCCGACGTCGTCGTGCACGCCGGTGACTGGGTCGACGTGGCGCTGCTCGACGAGCTCGAGGCCCGGGCCGCCCGGCTGGTCGCGGTCCACGGCAACAACGACCACGGCGCGCTGCGCGAGCGGCTGCCGGAGGTGGCGACCGCGACGCTGGGCGGGGTCCGGTTCGCGGTCGTGCACGAGACCGGGCCGGCACAGGGGCGCGAGGCGCGCTGCGCGGCGGCGTACGACGGGGCCGACGTGCTCGTGTTCGGGCACAGCCACATCCCCTGGGACACGACCGCCGGCACCGGGCTGCGGCTGCTCAACCCGGGCTCGCCGACCGACCGGAGACGGCAGCCGCACTGCACCTACCTGACCTGCCGCGTCGCCGAGGGGCGCCTCGACGACCTGGTGCTGCACCGGCTGCCGCCGCGGAGCCGGTGATGGACCTCGAGGAGGCCGCCGAGGAGCTGTACTCCCTGACCCCGGCGGAGTTCACCACCGCCCGCAACGACCTGGCCAAGCGGCTGAAGGCAGAGGACCGCGAGCTCTCGGAGCGGGTCAAAGGGCTCCGGAAGCCCTCGACGGCGGCGTGGGTGGTGAACATGCTCGTGCGGCACGACGCGGACGAGATGACCGGCGTGCTCGACCTGGGCGAGTCCCTGCGCCAGGCGCAGGCCGACCTCGACGGCGACGCACTGCGCGAGCTGAACCGGCAGCGGCGCCGGCTGATCACGGCCGTGGCCGGCAAGGGCGGGACGATGGCTCGCGACCTCGGGCAGAAGGTCAGCGAGGCGGTCATGCGGCAGGTCGAGGACACCCTGCACGCGGCGATGATCGACACCGACGCGGCAGCCGCGGTGCGCACCGGTCTGCTGGTCGACGCGCTGGAGGCGGCCGCGGTGGGCTCGGTGAGCGCAGCCGCCGCCGTGGCGGAGCACACGGCGCTGGCCGGCGGGAGTCCCCGGGGGGTGCCCCGGTCCTCGACGAAAGGCGCGCCGTCGACCAAGGGCGGCCTGCGGTCCGTGCCCGAGCCGGACCCGGAGGAGCGGCGGCGCGAGGAGCGCCGGCGCGCCCGCGAACAGGCTCGTCGCGCGCTCCGGGAGGCCGAGGGCGACCTGGCCGAGGCGCACGACGACCTCGCCTCCCGCGAGGAGAAGGTGGCTGACCTGCAGGCCCGCACGCTGCAGGTCAACGGCGAGATCGACGAGCTGCGGCGGCGCATCGACGAGCTCGAGGACCGCCTCGAACGGCTGGACGACCGGGCCGAGACCGCGCGGGAGGAGCGCGACGAGGCCGCCGAGGCGGTCGCGCTCGCGGAGTCGGCGGTGTCGCAGGCACGGGTCCGGCTCGAGGAGCTCGGCGACTGACACCGTCTCAGCCGACCAGCAGCGGCACGTCCAGGCCGGCGCACACCGTGGGGTCGGTCCGCGCCGGCGATGCTGTCCCCACGACGTCCGGCAGCGCGAGCACCGGCACCCCGAAGCCCGCGCACAGCTCCTCGCTCCAGGTGCCGGAGCGGGGGTCGAGCAGGGCGGTCGCCTCGGCTGCCGGCCGGTCCACCAGGTGCCACACCCCGCGGGTCATCCGGCTCACGAGGTAGGACGCCAGCGGGCCGACGACGTACCGCCCGGCCTCGACGAGGGCCCAGGTGTTCGGCTCCTGCTCGCGCAGCCGGGCCAGCCGCACCGCACCCGTCTCGGGGTGCACCGATCGCCCGGTCACCTCGCGGACGCGACGCCCGAGCGCGGTGGCGGCGAGCGTCGCCGCCAGCTCGTCGGTACGGCGGTCGGCCGGGCCGATCGCGGGCAGCGGACAGCCCGAAGTCTCCTGGTCCCACACCACGAGCGACGACGGCTCGCCGGCCAGCCGCACCGCGTCGGGCGTCGCCGCCGAGGCCAGCACCTCCCGGAGGGCGGACCGCGTCGCCTGCCACGCGGCGTCGGGCGCGAGCTCCTGCCGGCCGGGCCGCGACCCGTCGACCGGCAGCTCTCGCCGGACCTGCGGCGCGTCGACGTCGGCGCGGACGCTCACGTGCGTCGCGGCGACGTACACCTGCAGAACCGACATGGCGGCATCGTCGCATCGCGAGACGACCGGCCGGGGCCTGGATCGCTCAAAACGCTCTCGCTAGGGTCGACTCGACCAGCGGGCGTCCCGGACGGACGCGGCGACACAGGAGGGTGACATGCGCGTTGGAGTGCTGACCGGAGGCGGTGACTGTCCCGGACTGAACGCCGTGATCCGGGCTGTCGTGCGCAAGGGCGTGGGCGAGTACGGCTACGAGTTCGTCGGCTTCCGCGACGGGTGGCGCGGTCCGCTGGAGAACGTCACGCGGCCGCTCGGCGTCGACGAGGTCCGCGGCATCCTGCCCCGGGGCGGCACCATCCTCGGGTCCTCGCGGACCAACCCGTTCAAGATCGAGGGCGGTGTCGAGAAGATCAAGGAGAACCTCGCCGCCAACAACGTCGACGCGCTGATCGCCATCGGCGGCGAGGACACCCTCGGCGTCGCGACCAAGCTCGCCGACCTCGGCGTCAACGTCGTCGGCGTGCCGAAGACCATCGACAACGACCTGTCGGGCACCGACTTCACCTTCGGCTTCGACACGGCCGTGAACATCGCCATGGAGGCGATCGACCGGCTGCACACGACGGCCGAGTCGCACCACCGGGTGCTCGTCGTCGAGGTGATGGGCCGCCACGCCGGCTGGATCGCGCTGCACGCCGGGCTCGCCGGCGGCGCCAACACCATCCTCATCCCGGAGATGCCCTTCGACATCGGCAAGGTGTGCGAGTACGTCGAGAAGCGGTTCGAGACCAACTACTCGCCGATCCTGGTGGTCTCCGAGGGCGCTGTCCCCGTCGAGGGCGGCGACATGACCCTGCAGAGCGGCGAGGTCGACGCGTTCGGCCACGTCCGGCTCGGCGGCATCGGCGAGCGGCTCGCCAGCGAGATCGAGAGCCGCACCGGCAAGGAGGCCCGTGCGGTCGTCCTCGGCCACACCCAGCGCGGCGGCACGCCCACCGCGTTCGACCGGTGGCTGGCCACGCGGTTCGGGCTGCAGGCGATCACCGCCGTGCACGACAAGGACTACGGCACGATGGTCGCGCTGCGCGGCACCGACATCGTCCGGGTGCCGCTGATCGAGGGCACCGGCGAGCTGAAGCTGGTCAAGCCCGAGCAGTACGCCGAGGCCGAGGTCTTCTTCGGCTGACACCCGGCGCTGCGGCGCTGCCACGGCGGCGCTGCCGGGGCGGCGCTGCCGGCGGGTGAGTGCGGCGCGCGCCGGCGGGGTACCCGCTCCGGACACGAACCGGAAGGAGCGCGCACCATGTCCGTCCCCTCGCAGCCCGGCCCGACCGGGACCGCGCCGCTGGCCCCGCTGGCGGTGGTCACCGGCGCCTCCAGCGGAATCGGCCGCTCCCTGGCGCGGCAGTTCGCCGAGCACGGGTTCGACGTGCTGCTCGTCGCCGAGGACGCCGCCGTGCACCCGGCCGCGGCGGGGCTGCAGACCACCGGCGTCCAGGCGGTGCCGCACCAGGCGGACCTCGCCACCGCCGAGGGCGTGGAGTCGACCGCCGAGGCGGTGCGGGCGACCGGGCGACCGGTCGCCGCGCTCGCGCTGAACGCCGGGGTCGGGGTCGGCGGAGCCTTCACCGAGACCGACCTCGCCGACCACCTGCGGCTCGTCGACCTCAACTGCCGCTCGACGGTGCACCTGGCCGGCCTGCTGCTGCCCGGCATGGTGGCCCGGGGCGAGGGCCGGGTGCTGGTCACCGCGTCGATCGCGGCGGTCGCGCCGGGTCCCTTCCATGCCACCTACGCCGCCTCCAAGGCGTTCGTGCACTCCTTCGCGGAGGGGATCCGCCACGAGCTCAAGGACACCGGCGTCACGGTCACGTCGCTGATGCCCGGCCCCACCGACACCGGGTTCTTCGACCGTGCGGACATGACCGACACCAAGGTCGCCGCAGCGGCCGACGACGAACCCGACGACGTCGCCCGCGACGGCTACGAGGCGCTCATGGCCGGCAAGGACCACGTGGTCGCCGGGTCCGCCAGGAACAAGGTGCAGGCCGCCGGCGCCGGCGCGATGCCCGACGCCGCGGCGGCGGCCGGGATGGCCCGGATGACCCGTCCGGGCTCCGCGTCGTGACGCCTCGGCAGTCCTTGGAGAAGACCTTTCAGTGACCGGCGCCGCAACGTCTCAGGCAACCTCGGCCACGAGCGCCCGGTGGTCCGAGAGCGGCAGCTGCACCGCCTCGACGTCGTGGGCACGCAGGTCGCCGCGCGCCAGCACGTGGTCGATCTGCTCGCGCGGCCGGTCCTGGGGGAAGGTCGGGGCGTCGGCCAGGGACCGGAAGCCGGAGAGTCGCCGGGCCCGCGCCGGACCCATGTTCAGGTCGCCGAGCAGCAGGTGCGGCGGCGCGACGTCCTCGAGGGAGCCGACGACCTGGCGCAGCTGCCGACCGTTCCACCACGGGATGAACGACAGGTGCGTGTTCACCACCGTCACCTGGCCGGCGGGCGAGTCCACGCAGGCGAGCACCGCCACCCGCGGCTCGTCGCGCACCCACACCGGCCGGCCGCGCCCGAACCACATCGGCACCGGGGTCGGCAGCGGCGGCAGTCGCACGGTGCCCCAGCGGGCAACCGGGAGCCGGCTGAGCAGCGCGACGCCGTACGCCGCCGCGTCCGGCTGCTCCTCGCCGGTGGCCGCGACCCACGTCGAGCCGGGGGAGCCCGCCAGCGCCGCGACGAAGCGGTGCTGGGCGGCTCCCATCGCCTCGGCCGCGACCGCGGTCAGGTCCACCTGGTCGGAGCGGAGCTGGTTGCGGTCCACCTCCTGCAGCGCCAGCACGTCCGCGTCCAGGCGGCGTACGGCGTCGGCGAAGCGGTCCACGTCCACCCGGTCGTCGGCGGGGGACCGGCCGTTGAGGATGTTGAAGGTGGCGACACGCACCGGGTCCTCGTGCCCCGAACCGGCCGGGGCGACACCCGCATGACTTTCCCGCGGCCCCGTCGGGTACGCCTCGGTCATGAGCCGGCAGGACACCACCGACCCCTCCCAGGAGTCGCTGCGGGCGGCCCTCAAGACGGTGGCGGGGGCGCTCAAGCAGGGCGACCTGCCGTTCGCGCTGATGGGCGGCTACGCGGCGTACGCCCGCGGCGCGCCCGAGCCCAGCCACGACGTCGACTTCCTCGTCGCCGAGGAGGACGCCGACCGGGCCCGCAAGGCGCTGGCCGAACAGGGCCTCGACGTCCGTGAGCCGCCCGAGGACTGGCTGTTCAAAGTGCAGGTCGACGACGTCACCGTCGATGTGATCTTCCGCGCCGGCGGCGAGTGGGCCACCCCCGACGACGTCGCCTCCGCGGACGAGCTGGAGGTGCTCTCGGTGCAGATGCCGGTGCTGTCGGCGACCACCACGATGGCCCACAAGCTCCGCGTACTCGACGAGCACTACTGCGACTTCGCCGCGCTGCTCACGGTGGCGCGCGCGCTGCGCGAGCAGGTCGACTGGGGCGACGTGGCCACGAGGACCGAGGGCAACGACTTCGCCGCGGCCTTCTTGTTCCTCGCCCGGCGCCTGCGGCTCTTCTGAGCCGACGAGTCTCCGGGGACCTCGAGGTCTGCTTCGAGCGGTTCCGGGTCGTGTGGCCGCCTGAGATCTCGGGCACGGTGGCTGGGTCGTCGTAGCCGAGGTGCCGAGTCGCCTGTCGGACCCGGTCCCTACCGTGTCTGCATGACCACGACGACGCTGACCGCCGACCGCGACGAGATCGCCTCCCGGGTGATCACGGCCATGGCAGGGCCGGGGGCGCGGCTGCGCGAGGACCAGGTCACCGCCGTGGCCGGGCTCTGCGAGCCCGGCGCCAGGGTGCTGGTGGTGCAGGCGACGGGCTGGGGCAAGTCGGCGGTCTACTGGGCGGCCACCGCGATCCGCCGCGCCGAAGGGGCCGGTCCGACCCTGGTGGTCTCCCCGCTGCTGTCGCTGATGCGCGACCAGGTGGCCGCGGCGGCCCGTGCCGGGCTGCGCGCGGCCACGCTGAACTCCTCCAACGTGGACGAGTGGTCGGCGGTCGAGGAGGCGCTGCGCGGCGGCGGCCTGGACGTGCTGCTGGTCTCGCCGGAGCGGCTGGCCAACCCCGGCTTCGGCCGCCGCGTGCTCGACGGGCTCGCCGGCCGGCTGGGGCTGGTGGTGATCGACGAGGCGCACGCCGTCTCCGACTGGGGCCACGACTTCCGTCCGGACTACCGCCGGGTCTCCGACGTGCTGCAGCGGCTCAACCCGCAGACGCCGGTGCTGGCGACCACGGCGACGGCCAACGAGCGGGTCACCGACGACGTCGCCCGGCAGCTCGGCGGCCTCAGCGAGGGCGACACGACGCTGGTGCTGCGCGGGCAGCTGGCCCGGGCGAGCCTGGAGCTCTCCGTGGTCGACCGGCTCTCCCCGCTGGAGCGCTACGCCTGGGTGGTCGACCACCTGCCGCGGCTGCCGGGGTCCGGCATCGTCTACTGCCTCACCGTCGCCGACGCCGAGCGGCTGGCCGCTGCGGTGGCCGAGGTGCACGGGCCGGCGGTGCCGGTGGCGGCCTACACCGGCCAGCTCGAGCCGGCGCGTCGCGAGGAGCTCGAGGACGCGCTCCGCGACAACCGGCTCAAGGCGCTGGTGGCCACCTCGGCGCTGGGCATGGGCTACGACAAGCCGGACCTCGGCTTCGTGGTCCACGTCGGCGCACCGCCGTCGCCGGTGTCCTACTACCAGCAGGTGGGCCGCGCCGGGCGCGCCATCGAGCACGCCCACGCGGTGCTGCTGCCCTCGGACGCCGACACGGGAGTGTGGGACTACTTCGCCACCGCGACGATCCCGCGGCCCGAGCAGGTCGAGCGGGTGCTGGGGGTGCTGCCGCCGCCGGGGGCCGAGCCGCTGTCGGTGGCGGCGCTCGAGGCGCAGACCGGGGTACGTCGCGGCCGGGTCGAGCTGATGCTCAAGCAGCTCGCCGTCGACGGGGTGGTCGAGCGGGTGGAGGGCGGCTGGGTGGCCACCGGGAGCCCGTGGACCTACGACGCCGAGCACTACGACGGCGTGGTCGCCGTCCGGCGGCGCGAGGCCGACATCATGCGGGCCTACACCAGCGGCGAAGGGTGCCTCATGCAGCTGCTGCAGCTCTCCCTCGACGACCCGCACGCCGAGCCCTGCGGCCGCTGCTCGGTGTGCCGCGGCGGCCTGTCGGAGGACCTCGCCGCCGCGCCGACTCCCGAGACGGTCGGGGCGGTCACCCGGCTGCTGCGCGGCCAGGTGCACCTGCTCGAGCCCCGCAAGATGTGGCCCGGCGGCGCGTTCGGGGCGCGCGGTCGGATCCCGGCCGCCGAGGCGCACGAGGTCGGGCGCACGCTGATCTTCGCCGACGCCCCCGAGTGGCGCGAGAGCGTGACCGCCATGTTCGGCGCGGACGCGCCCGCCCCCGACGACGTGCGGGAGGCCGCGGTGCGGCTGCTGGCGGGGTGGCGCGGCTCGTGGTCGCAGCGGCCGGAGGTCGTGGTCGACCTGCCTGCGGCCGGGCAGCGCCTGCTCACCGCGTCGGTGGCCGACCACGTGGCGCAGGTGGGCCGCCTGGAGCGGGCGTCGCTGCCGGTGCCCGACCGGCTGCCCGACCTGCGCGAGCTCAGCTCCGCCGACGAGGCGGCCTTCTGGCGCGACACCGTGTCCCCGGAGACCGTCCCCGGCGACGTGGCGGGGCGGTCGGTGCTGCTCGTGGTCGACGCCACCTCGTCCCTGTGGCCGGTCACCGTGGCTGCCGCGGCACTGCGCCGGAGCGGGGCGAGTGCGGTGCTCCCGCTGCTGCTGCACCGCCGTCCGTGACGGCGCGCGACTGCCGCGCGGTGCCGCGGGGCACCATGCAGGCGCGGGGGCCTCGCCGACCGACGGTGACCCGACCGGCGAGCGCCACCGAGAGGCGGCTTCGATGAGCACATCAGCACGTGTCGGCCCCGGGGACGGCTCCGGGGACGGACCCGGGGACGGCCCCGGGGACGGCTCCGTAGACGGCGGCGAGCCCGGCGGCGAGCCCGGCCTCAAGCGGGTCCTCGGGCCCCGGCTGCTGCTGTTGTTCATCGTCGGGGACATCCTCGGCGCGGGCGTCTACGCGGTTACCGGCGACATCGCAGGTGAGGTCGGCGGCGTGGCCTGGCTGCCGTTCCTGGTCGCCTTCACGGTGGCCACGTTGACCGCCTTCTCCTACCTCGAGCTGGTCACGAAGTACCCTCAGGCCGCCGGTGCCGCGCTCTACGCCCACAAGGCGTTCGGCTTGCACTTCGTCACGTTCCTGGTGGCCTTCACCGTCGTGTGCTCCGGCATCACCAGCGCCTCGACCTCCTCCAACCTGCTCGCCGCGAACCTCCTCGCCGGGCTCGACGCCACCGTCGGCGGGGTGCCGACAGTCGACGACGGCCGTGCTGCTTGTCGCGCTGGGCTTCATGGTGGTGCTCGCCGCGATCAACCTGCGCGGCGTGGGGGAGAGCGTGAAGTTCAACGTCGTGCTGACGCTCGTGGAGGTCACCGCGCTCGCCATCGTGATCGGCATCGGCTTCTACGTGATGGTCAGCCAGGGCGTCGACGTGGGCCAGGTCGTCGTCTTCGAGAACACCGGCGACCGGGGGGTGTTCGCCGCGGTCACCGTGGCGACCGCCATCGCCTTCTTCTCGATGGTGGGCTTCGAGGACTCGGTCAACATGGTCGAGGAGACCCGGGAGCCCGAGCGGATCTTCCCCAGGACGATGCTCACCGGGCTCGGCATCGCGGTCGTCATCTACATGCTCGTCGCGGTCTCGGTGGTGATGGTGCTGCCCCTGGGCGCGATCCAGGGCTTCGAGGGCGAGACCGGCATCCTGATCGAGGTGGTCCGCCAGGGCGCTCCCGGGTTCCCCGTGGACACCGTCTTCCCGTTCCTCACCGTCTTCGCGGTCGCGAACACCGCGCTGATCAACATGCTGATGGCCAGCCGGCTCATCTACGGGATGGCGCGCCAGGACGTGCTGCCCCGCTCGCTGGGCAAGGTGCTGCCCGGGCGGCGCACCCCCTGGGCCGGCATCGCCTTCACGACGGTCATCGCCCTCGGGCTGATCACCCTGGTCACGGTGCGGGCAAGCAGCTCGATCGTGGAGGCGCTCGCGGGCACGACCGGGCTGCTGCTGCTCGTCGTCTTCTCGGTGGTCAACGTGGCCTGCCTGGTCGTGCGTCGCGACCGTTCGGTGGAGCCGTCCTTCCGGGCGCCGACGGTGGTGCCGGTCCTGGGAGCGGTGGCCTGCGCGTTCCTCGTCGGTCCCTGGGCCCGGGACCCCGAGGACTACGTGCAGTACGAGATCGCCGCCGGCCTGCTCCTGCTGGGGGTCGTGCTGTGGGCGTTGACCTGGTTCACCAACCGCGGCCTCCGGGCCAAGAAGACCGGCTTCCGCGACATGGACTCCCTGTCCGGGTGAACGCCCGGCCGCATCGACGCCGGTGGCGATGGCCGCGTCGTCGGCAGCCGTCTCGCGAGCACGGTCGCCCCGCGGCTGCCCGGGAGGCCCGGCGTACCCTGGGACGGTGAGCGAGCACCCGCACCCCCTCGATGGCCCTTCCGCCACCGTGCCGGACCTGGCGGCCCTGCGCGCGCTAGGCGCCGCCCAGCAGCCCACCTGGCCCGACGGCGAGGCTCTGGACCGGGCGGTCACGAAGCTGCGCGGAGTGCCGCCCCTGGTCTTCGCCGGGGAGTGCGACGACCTCAAGACCAAGCTGGCCGCGGTGGCCCGCGGGGAGGCGTTCCTGCTCCAGGGCGGCGACTGCGCCGAGACCTTCGACGGCGTGACCGCCGACAACGTCCGCAACAAGCTGCGGGTGCTGCTGCAGATGGCGGTGGTGCTCACCTACGCCGCCTCCGTGCCGGTGGTCAAGCTCGGCCGCCTCGCCGGGCAGTACGCCAAGCCCCGCTCGTCGGACTCCGAGACCCGCGAGGGCGTCACGCTGCCGGCCTACCGCGGCGACGCGGTCAACGGGTTCGACTTCACCGAAGCCGCCCGGCTGCCGGACCCGCAGCGGCTCGTCGAGGTCTACCACTCCTCGGCCGCCACCTTGAACCTCGTCCGGGCCTTCGTGACCGGCGGCTACGCCGACCTGCGCCAGGTGCACACCTGGAACACCGACTTCGTGCGCACCTCCCCGGTGGGCCGTCGCTACGAGAAGCTCGCCGGCGAGATCGACCGCGCGCTCACGTTCATGCAGGCCATCGGTGCCGACCCCGACGAGTTCCACCGGGTCGACTTCCACTCCAGCCACGAGGCGCTGATCCTCGAGTACGAGCACGCGCTGACCCGGATCGACTCCCGCACCCAGCAGCCGTACGACGTCTCCAGCCACTTCCTCTGGATCGGGGAGCGGACCCGGCAGCTCGACGGCGCCCACGTCGAGCTGCTCTCGCGCATCCGCAACCCGATCGGCGTCAAGCTCGGGCCGACCACCTCACCCGACGACGCGCTCGCGCTGGCCGCCAAGCTGAACCCGGAGAACGAGCCGGGCCGGCTCACGTTCATCACCCGCATGGGCGCGGGCAAGATCCGCGACGCGCTGCCGAACCTCGTCGAGAAGGTCACCGCCGCCGGCGTCTCGGTCGCCTGGGTGTGCGACCCGATGCACGGCAACACCTTCGAGGCGTCCTCGGGCTACAAGACCCGCCGCTTCGACGACGTCATCGCCGAGGTCCAGGGCTTCTTCGACGTCCACCGCGCCCTCGGCACCTGGCCCGGCGGTGTGCACGTCGAGCTGACCGGCGACGACGTGACCGAGTGCGTGGGCGGCGGGGAGGCGCTGCTCGAGGCGGACCTGCACAACCGCTACGAGTCGGCGTGCGACCCCCGGCTCAACCGGGTCCAGTCGCTCGAGCTGGCGTTCCTGGTCGCCGAGATGCTGAGCAGCGCACACACCACCGCCTGACCTGACCGCAGCCCTGGGGCGACGGGGTCGGGGCTGCCGCCCGCGGGCCGCAGGGGAGCGCATGCCCGGGTCGGGCGAGCGGCGACATAGCATCGTCCGGTGAGTGCGACCGACCTCTCCCGTGGCCTGCCCATCGACCTGCGCAGCGACACCGTCACCCGGCCGACCGAGGGGATGCGCGCCGCGATGGCGCGCGCCGAGGTCGGCGACGACGTGTACGGCGAGGACCCGACCGTGCGGCGGCTCGAGGAGACGGTCGCCGGGCTGTTCGGCATGGAGGCCGCGCTTTTCACGCCGACCGGGTCCATGGCCAACCTGCTGGCCGTGCGCTCGCTGGTCGCACCCGGGCAGGAGGTGCTGTGCGAGTCCTCGGCCCACATCGCGCGGGCCGAGCTCGGGGCGCACGGCGCGTTCTTCGGCGTCACGATGCGCACCTGGAGCGGCGCCCGCGGCCTGGTCGACGCGGACGCGATCGCCGCCATGTTCGCCCCGGACGTGTCGCCGTTCTTTGTGGCCACCAGGGCCATCTCGGTGGAGAACACCCACAACTTCGGCGGCGGCACCATCCAGCCGCTGCGGGTCCTCGACGCTCTGCGGCCCCTCCTCGACGCGCACCCCCAGCTGGGGCTGCACGTCGACGGCGCCCGGATCTGGAACGCCCACGTCGCGTCCGGGGTGCCGCTGACCGAGTACGGTCGCCGCGCGGACGTGCTCGCCGTCTGCCTGAGCAAGGGGCTCGGCGCCCCGGTCGGATCGCTCGTGCTGGGGACGCGCGAGATGGTCGAGGAGGCCGTCGTGTGGCGCAAGCGGCTCGGCGGCGGGATGCGGCAGGTAGGGGTGCTGGCCGCGGCCGGCCTGTACGCCCTCGAGCATCACGTCGAGCGGCTGGCCGAGGACCACGACCACGCCCGGCTCCTCGCCGAGGCGTGTGGAGCGGATCCGGCCGGCGTGGAGACCAACATCGTGGTGGTCGACGTACCGGACGCCGGGGCGGTGGTGCGCGCCGCGGCCGAGAAGGGCGTCCTGGTCTCCTCGCTCGGCCCGCGCACCGTCCGGTTGGTGACCCACCTCGACGTCAGCCGGGCGCAGGCCGAGACCGCCGCCCGGGTGCTGAAGGCGGCCGTGTCGGCCTGACCGGCGGTGCGAGCAGCGCGGATCGCGCATGGTGAGCGGTTTGTGCTGTCGAGGGGCGGTGGAAGCAGCGCGGAGCGCGCACGGTGAGCGGTTTGTGCTGTCAAGGGGCGGTGGGAGCAGCGCGGATCGCGCATGGTGAGCGGTTTGTGCTGTCGAGGGGCGGTGGGAGCAGCGCTGCGGCTCAGACGGACGCCGAACCGCGGTCGCGCGACGCGGCGTCCGCGCGACCCACCACGGGCGGCAGCTGACGCACCGCCTGTGCCAGCGCCCGCAGGTCGTTGCCCAGGAGGGCCTGGGGGCCGTCGCACAGCGCCGACTCCGGGTCCGGGTGCACGTCGACGATGACGCCGTCGGCGCCGACGGCGATCGCGGCCCGGGAGAGCGGGACCACCAGGTCCTTGCGGCCGGCGGCGTGCGACGGGTCGACGATGATGGGCAGGTGGCTGGTGGCCTGCACCACCGGGACGGCCGAGATGTCGAGGGTGTTGCGGGTGCTCGGCTCGAACGTGCGGATGCCGCGCTCGCAGAGCACGACGTCGAGGTTGCCGCGCTGGGCGATGTACTCCGCCGCCATCAGCCACTCCTCGATGGTGGCGGTCATCCCGCGCTTGAGGAGCACCGGCTTGCCCGCCCGGCCGACGGCCTGGAGCAGACCGAAGTTGGCCATGTTGCGGGTGCCGATCTGCAGCATGTCGGCGTGCTCGGCGACCACCGGGACGTCACGGGCGTCGACCACCTCGGTGACGACGGGCAGACCGGTCGCCTCGCGCACCGAGGACAGGATCTCCAGACCCTCGAGGCCGAGGCCCTGGAAGGCGTACGGCGACGTGCGGGGCTTGTAGGCGCCGCCGCGCAGCAGCGTGGCGCCTGCGGCCTTGGCCATCTCGGCGGCCTCGAGCGTCTGGGCCGCCGACTCCACCGCGCACGGGCCGGCGACGAAGGTGAACGTGTCCGGGCCGATCGGCACGCCGCGGACCCAGACCGTGCTGCGGTCGGGATGGTGCTGACGGCTGACGAGCTTGTAGGGGTCGGAGATCCGCTGCACCGCGGCCACGCCCGGCAGGCTGCGCAGGTTCAGCCCGTGGAAGGAGTCGATGTCGCCGACCAGGCCGATGATGGTGCGGACCACGCCCTTGCTGACGAAGGCCTCGCCGCCGACGCCCTCCACCTTCTCGACGACGCGAGCGATGTCCTCGTCGGTGGCCTCCGGTGTCATGACGACGACCATGGTGTCCCTCTCGTGTTGCGTCCCTTCGCGGTGCCCGGCGCCCCCGGTCGACCGGGTCCCGGGCCGAACATCACAAACGCCCCTGCGCGGGCCAGGGGCGTTGGACGTCGTGCGGGCAGGACCTGGTCAGGCCGCCGGCTCCGGTGCCCCGGCCAGGTGCTCGAACGAACAGGTCCGCCGCATGCGAGGAACAGTAACGGTTGCTGTCCGGTCCGTCGGGGTGTCGACCAGGATCCGGACCGTCCCCCTGCGACCGGTCCGGTCCACTCGTCGGAGGGCCGAGGCGCGGTCCGCGGTCGGCGTGCGGCCGGCCCCGGAACGATCAGTGGCCCACGGTGCGGTGCAGCCGCCAGAAGGTGTCCTGGTAGCCCAGGGCGGGCCAGGCGCGCGAGGACAGCAGGTTGGTCTGGCGCCAGTCGGTGGCCACCACGTCGAAGCCCTGCTTCGCGGCCCACGCCAGCGCGGCCTCCGCGACGGCGCGGCCGACTCCGCGGCCCCGCGCCTCGGGGAGCACCGCCGCGAGTGCGAAGTAGCCGGCGTTGTCAGGCCGGATCAGGCCGCTGTTGCCGCTGGACTGCGTGACCGAGCAGACCACCGTGTAGCCCGCCACCCGGCCGTCGAGCTCGGCGACGAAGGTGGGGAAGTCCGGGTTGCCCCACTCGCTCTCCCACTCCTGGACTGACTCCTCGTAGCTGAAGAGGTGGCCGGAGGAGAAGCACGGCGCGAGTCCTTGGTGCTGCGGGAGGGCGAGGTCGAGCTGCGCGAGGACCGGGATGTCGTCTCGCTCGGCCGGCCGGACCGTCACTCCCGGCGGCGACGGCGGGGTGGACTCGAGCGGCCGCCGGAGGGCGTGCGTCTGCTGGTGGCCGAAGCAGAGCCGGAACCAGGCGGCGACCAGGTCCGCGTCCGACGACGGCACGACGACGTACTGGGCGGTGCGGCCCTCCGCGACCCACCGGGTCGCCGCGACGGCGTACAGGTCGCGGATCGCCTCCGCCGCCACGTCGGCGGCGACGGCCTGGCCCGCGGACTCGACCCAGACGTTCGGGCCCCAGGTGCCGGCCTGCTTGGGGGCGCCCAGGAGATACGCCGTCATCCGGCCCTCCTGCACGGCGACCGCGCCGGAGGAGCCGTCGGCAGCCCAGGCGGCACGGAGCTCCTCGACCGCGAGCCCGGGGTCCTCGAAGCGAGGGGACAGCAGCGGCCGCTGGTCGCGGTGCCGCCGGTGCCGGTCGGCCAGCAGCCGGCCCGCCTCGTCGATGTCGGCCTCGACGAACTCCCGGATCTCTGCGCGCATGAGCGCCATCGTGAGGCATCGGCCGCCGTGAGGGACAGCGGATTTCGGTCGTGCGGCGGCCGGACGCACCGGTCCAGGTCCCGGCCGCCGTCCCGGTCCTCAGCCGTTCTAGACCGCGATGTGCTGGACCTCGGCCTCGATCCGGCGGCGCGGCGCCAGCTCCACGACGAGCATCGCGGTCAGGACCATGGCGCCGCCGAGCAGCATCCGGGCGGTGAGGCTCTCGCCGCCGAGGAGCACCGCGAAGAAGGCGGCGAACACCGGCTCCATGCTCATGATGATCGCGGCGCGGGTCGGCGGCAGGTGGGCCTGCGCCCAGGTCTGCGCCATCATCGCCAGGGCACCGGCGACCAGGGCCATGTAGAGCACCGCGGCCCAGTCCGCGCGGGTCTGCGGGAGCCGCACCCCGTCGGGCAGCGTCGCCACCCAGCACAGGACCGCGATCGCGGCCAGCTGGATGATCGTCATGCCGACGGCGTCGCGGGAGGTGCTCCATCTGCTCAGCCCGACGATGTGCAGCGCGTAGAGCAGCGCCGAGACGAACGTCAGCGCCTCGCCGTACCCGACGCTGAGGCCGCTGAGCGTGAGCACCGCGAGACCGGCCAGCGCCAGGGCGACCGCGCCCCACGTGGTCGCGCCGATGCGCTGGCGCAGCAGGAGCGCGGCGAGGACGGGCGTGGCGACGACGTACAGGCCGGTGATGAAGCCCGAGACGCTCGCGGCGGTGTGGGCCAGCCCGGCGGTCTGCAGGATCTGCGCGACGCCGTACAGGACGCCGAGGATCACCGCGCTGCGCCGCGTGGAGGAGGAGAGCCGTCGCACCGAGCGGGGAGCCAGCAGCAGCACCGCGACCGCCGCGATCGAGAACCGCACCGCGAGGTAGTCCAGCACCGGCACCCGCTGCACGAGGTCCTTGGTCAAGAAGAACGTCGACCCCCACGCGGCGGTGACGCCGAGCAGGGCGAGGGTGGCGAGCAGGGAGGTACGGCGCCCGCTCATGCGGGACGGAGCGTCTTGAGCAACGGGATCTGCGGGTCGCCGACGTCGCGCGAGCCGGGCGTCTCCAGGATGAACGGGACGCCGGCCAGATCGGGGTGGGCGAGCAGCTCCTCGAAGGCGGCGGCGCCGATGTGACCCTCGCCGATCTTCTCGTGCCGGTCCTTGAAGGCGCCGCGGACGTCGCGGGAGTCGTTGGCGTGCACGAGCCGGAGCCGTTCCGGGCCGGCGATCTCGACGATCCGGTCCACCGTGGCGGTGGGGCCGCCGGGCTCGTCGAGCGGGGCGCCGGCCGCGAACACGTGACAGGTGTCCAGGCAGATCCCGGCCCGCGGATGGCGGTCCAGGGCCTCGAGGTACGGCTCGAGGTCCTCGACGCCGGCACACAGCGACCGGCCCTGGCCGGCGGTCGGCTCCAGCAGCAGCCACGGACCGTCCTCGTCCAACGCGTCGAGCACCGGGAGCAGGCCCTCGCGGACCTGGCGCATCGCGGTCTCGTAGCCGCCCTCGTCGACGCACGAGCCGGTGTGCACCACCACCCCCTCGGCCCCCACCTGCGCCGCCCGGCGCAGGTTGTGGGCGACGGCGGCCACCGAGCGCTCGTACGTCGACGCGGTCGGCGAGCCCAGGTTGACCAGATAGGGGGAGTGCACGAAGGCCCGCAGGCCACGGTCGGTGCAGGCGGCGCGGAACGCCTCGTCGACCGCGGGGTCGCCGGCGGAGTGTGCCCAGCCGCGGGGGTTGCCGAGGAACACCTGGAGGGTCTCGCAGCCGACCGCGTCGGCGTTCGCCAGCGCGCCGCTCACCAGTCCTTTGCCGACCTGGACGTGGGTGCCGACCGGGTTGCGCAGACCGGCCGCGGGCGGCGCGTGGCGGCGGCTGGTGGCGGCGGGCATGCCGCAGAGCCTACGGGCGCGCGAGCCGCCCGACGCCGCCGGGACGGCTACACGAGGTAGAGCGTGATGGTGCTGCCCTTGGGCGCCATCGACCCGAAGTCCGGATCGGCGGAGGAGACGAAGCCCAGCCCGAGGTAGGCCCGGCTCTCTGCCGTCTTCACCTGGAACCCGAGGCCCTCCAGGGTCTCGGTCGCCTGCGCGACACCGACCGCGCGCAGGTTGGGGACCTCGACCAGCTCGGGACCCTTGGAGACGGTGAGCGCGACGGTGTCACCGCGGTAGAGGGTGCCGCTGCTGGGCGACTGGGTGACGACGCGACCCTCGGGCACCGTGTCGGAGAACGCCTCGTCGGTGCGCACCTCGAGGCCGAGGCGGTCGAGGCGCTTGGCGGCGGCCTCGGAGTCCTTGCCGGTGAAGTCGGGCAGCTTGATCGGCTCGGGGCCCTTGCTGACCACCAGGTCGACGGCGGCGCCCGGCTTGAGCTGCTTGCCGGCCTCCGGGTCGGAGCGGAGCACGACGCCCGCGGCGACGCGCTCGTCGAAGCGCCCCTTCGTGCCGCCCACCGAGAGGTTCTGCCCGGTCAGCGCCTGTCGCGCCCGGGCCTCGGTGAGACCTTGCAGCACCGGCACCTCGTAGCGCTCGGGCCCCAGCGACAGGTGCACCGTCACGACGCCGTCATCGAGCACGCGGTCCCCGCCGGACGGGTCGGTGGCCACGACGTCGCCGCGGTCGACGGTCTCGGAGTACCTCGCGCGACCCTCCCGGTAGGTGAGACCGGCGTAGCGGAGCTCCGCGCGGGCGTCCGCTGCGGGAAGGTCGATGACGCCGGGGACGGTCGTGTAGCGGCCGGAGCCGAACCACCAGCCGCCCACGACGGCGCCGACGGCCAGCAGCAGCACCAGGGCCAGCAGCAGCGGGCCCTTGCGCGATCGCGACCGTGCCGTGCCGGCGGGCGCGCCCGGGTCCCCGCTGCGCCCGCCCGGCCGGTCGCCGCCGGTGCGGCCGGGGCGGCCGGTGGCGATGACGCTGGTCTGCTGCGCGCCCTCGTCGGGCTGGGGGCCGACCTGGGCGGCCTGGGCGGCGGTGAGGATCTTCGGCGGCTCCTCGTTCACGTAGTCGATGTCGTCGAAGAGGTCGCGGGGGACCGCCGTGGTAGGGGTCAGGTCCGAGGTCAGCTCCGGGTCGTCGGCGACGTCGTGGGCCAGCGCGTCGCGCACCCGTCGCACCTGGTGCAGCAGCACGCGCGCGTCGGCGGGCCGCAGCTGCGCGTCGCGGGCGGTGGCGCGGGCGACCAGCGCGTCGACGTACGGCGGGATGCCGGTGACGGCGGCGGAGGGCGGCGGCACGTCCTGGTGGACGTGCTTGTAGGCGACCTGGATGGGGGAGTCGCCCTCGTGCGGCTTGCGGCCGGTGAGCAGCTCGTAGAGCAGCACGCCGGCGGCGTAGACGTCCGAGCGCGCGTCGGACCGGTTCTCGACGACCAGCTCGGGTGCCAGGTAGGACACGGTGCCGATCAGCACGCCTCCGGTGGCGGTGTGCTGGGTCTCGGCGCTGACCGCGCGGGCCAGGCCGAAGTCGGCCACCTTGACCCGGCCGTCGTCGGCGATCAGGACGTTCTCCGGCTTGACGTCGCGATGGATCAGCCCGGCGGCGTGCGCGGCGGCCAGCGCGGAGAGCACCGGCTCGAGCAGCGCGAGCGCCCGCGCCGGCGAGAGCGGCGCCTCCGTGCGGATCACGTCGCGCAGCGTGTGCCCGGCGACGTGCTCCATGGCCAGGAACAGGGTGCCGTCGTCGTCGCCCTGGTCGAACACGCCCACGACGTTCGGGTGGGACAGGCGCGCGGCCGACCGGGCCTCCCGGACGAACCGGGCGACGAAGTCCTCGTCCTCGCCCAGCCCGGCGTGCATGACCTTCACCGCACACGGCCGGTCCAGGCGCTCGTCGAGCGCCTCGTAGACCGTCGCCATGCCGCCGCGCGCGATGCGCGGACCGATGCGGTACCGGCCGTCGAGCACACGCCCGATCAACGGGTCCGCGACGGTCCTGTGCACGACGAGCTCCTCCAGACGGGCGACCGGCTGAGGGGGAAGACCGGGCCGCCACGTCGATTTTAGGGCGTCGGAGCGCTGAGCGGTCGGTCCGGAGGGGACGGTCGGCGTGGCGGCGCCGCGGGAGCAGACCGGCTCAGTGCGGGTCACCGCCCCGCGCGATGCTCCGGCGCAGGGCGAGGACGTCGGCGACGTACCGCCGCGTCGAGGGGTACATGCCGTGCTTCCGGACGCCGCCCAGCCCCTGGTAGTAGCCGGCGATGGACCTCCTGAGGCCGGCGTTGTCGCGGAGCCAGCGGATCAGCCGGACCCCGGCGGTGGCGTTGTGGCGCAGGTCGCGCGGATTGAGCCGGTAGCCGACGAGGTCCGACATCCACGCGGCGGTGCCGGGCAGGACCTGCATCGCGCCGAGCGCGCCGGCCGAGGAGACCCGCCGCTGCTGCCAGCCCGACTCCTGCCAGGCGATCGCCAGCGCGAGGTCGGGGTTGACGTCGAAGTGCCGGGCGTTGCCGGCCACCACCCGGCGCACGTGCGACCGGCTGGCGGTCTCGTGGTGCCAGCCGCGCACGTGCACACCGCGGTGCGTTCGCCACGGCCGCGACGTCGGCTTCTTGTGCTTCTTCTGCTTCTTGGGCTTGTGGTGCGCCTTCGCCGGCCGGTGCTTCCTGGGGCCGTGGCCGCCCACGTTGGTGCGGTGATGGCGGTGGCGGGTGCAGTCGCGCTGCGCGCCCGGCACGACCGGGACCCTGATCACCTCGCCGACGTAGAGCCTCGGTCCGTGGTTCATGCTGATGAGCTGGGCGGTCCAGGCGTGGTAGCGCACCGCGATCGACGTCGGGGTGTCGCCGGGGCGGACCCGGTAGCGCTTGATGATCCGGTTCGGGTGCCGGGTCCGGTGCCCGACCGGCACGAGGTCGCTCGCGGTCCCGACCACCGGTCGGGCCGTGGGCGAGGCCGGCGGCGGTGCTGGTCGGCCCGGTTCTCCGGCGCTCAGCGCGAGCGGTGCCAGGACCAGCACGAGCGCGGTCGTGGTGGTGCCGGTCGTCACCCGGCGCAGCCAGCGGCGCACCACCGGCAGGGCGCCGCGCGGCGGTGAGAGGGCCTTCAGGCGTCGGGGCAGGGCGGGGGCCACGCGGGTCAGTCCCTTCGAGCCACCGACGGGGCGGCTGTTGCGGATGGGCCAGTGGGGCGGATGGGGCGGATGGGGTGGATGGGGTCAGAGGGTCGAATGTGACTTATGGGACGTGGCCGCGTCAAGGGTGGAGGCGCACCGCGGGGCCGGCCCGGCGGGTCGAGCGCCCGGCGTCAGCTCGCCGGTACGACGTAGGCCGGCGCCGGCCGGTCGGTGCGCAGCGGCCGGCGCAGCGGCTCGGAGCACTCGCGCCCCGCGCAGTCGCGCAGCCGCTGCAGGGTCGCGGCCAGCCGCGCCACCACGGCGCGCAGCCCGGGGTCGCCGACCACGTTGTGCAGCTGCTGCGGGTCGGTGTGCAGGTCGTAGAGCTCGCGTTCCCGGCTGGCGTGCTCGACGTACAGGTAGTCGCCGGTGCGCACCCCTTGGCTGAACCGCTGCAGGGAGGGGCCGAGCGGACGGTGCAGGATCTGGCTGCTGTCCGGGGCGCCGCCGCTGCCGTCGAGCAGGAGGCGGCGCGGCCCGGTGTCGGTGAGCACCGGCCGGTCCCACCCCCGGTCGCCGTCGCGCGCGACGTCGAGCATGCCGACGCCGTCCACCTGGTCGGGGACCGCGCCGCCGGCCGCCTGCACGAGCGTGGCGCCCAGGTCGATGGTCAGGAACGGGTCCTCGCGGGTCTCGCCGGCCGGGATGCCGGGCCCGCGCAGGAACAGCGGGACCCGCAGCGAGGGCTCGTAGGGCAGGATCTTGCCGCTGCGCCTGCGGTGCTCACCGAGGAAGAAGCCGTTGTCGGAGGTGAACACCACGTAGGTGTTGTCCAGCTCTCCTGTCTCGTCCAGCGTCGCGACGATCTTCGCCACCTCGTCGTCGACGACGCGCAGCGCCTCCACCCGTTGGCGGAACGCGGTGAGGACGGCCTGCTGCTCCTCGGCGGTCATCGGAGCGCTGTGACGGACGAAGAACGGCTTGCCGCGCACGTCCTCGTCGGTGCGACCGGGGATCCGGGTGATCTGCTCGTCGAACATGCCGCGCACGTACTTCGGCCGGCCCGCCGTGGGGAACCCGTCCCGGCTGCCGTCGGGCCGCAGCACGTCCCGGGGGTCGTCACTCTCGTGGGGCCGGCCGACGTGCGGGGCCACGAACGAGGTCCAGACGAAGAAGGGGGCCGGGGACCGTGCCCCGGCGCGGATCGACTGCTGGGTGCCGCGGCTGAGCAGCAGCGTCTGGTAGCGCCCCTGGTGCGGCTGCAGTCGGCCGTTGTCGTTCAGGGTGGTGTCGAAGTAGCGGTATGTGCCGCCGTCGAGCTCGGGTGCCTCGATCGCCGCGCCGTCGACGGCCCCGCGCCAGTCGTTCCAGCCGGGAGGCACGTAGCGCAGGGAGGAGCCGCCGTCCGGTTGCGGCTGCCGGCCGTAGCCGTTGAGGTACTTGCCGAGGAACGTCGTGTGGTAACCCAACCGCTGGAGCCACACCGGCAGCGTGCTGCGGTCGTCGAAGGCGGCGAAGCCGTAGGGCGGCAGGTGCGACCACACCCCGTGGTTGTGCGCGTACTGCCCGGAGAGGAACGAGGCGCGGGCCGGGCAGCACAGCGGCAGCGGCGAGAACGAGTTCGTGAACCGGACGCCCTGCCCTCCGAACAGCCGCTGCACGTTCGGCATGAACCGCAGGTCGTCGTCGCGCATGTCGTCGGTCATCAGCACGACCAGGTTCGGCGCGTCGTCCTCTCCCACCACCGGCTCCAGCGTGACCGACCCGGAGCTGTCGCCACGTGGCGTCGCGGCCTCCGCGGGCGGGGCCGGAACCGGTACGCCGGGGCCGGTCCCTGCGACCGGGGCCGCACCCACCGCGAGGCCGCGAGCGGTCGCGGCGCCCGGTCCGGCGGGCGCGGCGCCGAGGTGCCCGCCGGTCGCGACCGGTGACGCGGCCCGCACCGGGGCGCCCGGCGCCGTGAGCGCCGGCAGGGCCGCGGTCAGCAGGGCAGCGGCGAGCAGGGCCGGGCGGCGGGACATGAGGAACTACTCCTGGGCGGGACCGGGCGTACGAGGCACGCAGCCACGGCCCCGAGAGGGTCCCATGCTACGGACGGTGCCCGTGGACGGCGGTCCCGGCCCGCGTGGCACAGTGAACCCGTGGAGAGCATGAGCGACATGTCCGAGTTCCAGACCGAGCCGGCCGCCGCTGACCTCGGAGAACTCGTCGGTGACTGGCTGGACTGGGCGGCGACCGCCGACCGGCTGGGGGTGAGCGTCAGCAAGGTGCGCCAGCTGATCCGCGAGCACCAGCTCGCGGCGGTGGTGCCTCGCCCCGGCGCCGGCCAGCAGGTCCCCGCCGCTCTGGTCGCCGACGGCGAGATCGTCAAGGGCGTCCCCGGCGTGCTGACCGTGCTGCGCGACGGCGGCTACGAGGACCGCGAGGCGCTCACCTGGCTGTTCACTCCCGACGAGTCCCTGCCGGGCCGCCCGATCGACGCGCTGCGCGAGAACCGCGGCGCCGAGGTGAAGCGGCGCGCGCAGGCCATGGCCTTCTGACCCCTGTCGCGTCCGCCGCGGCGAGGCTAGGGTCGGAACCGGTCATGGCGCCTGCACGCAGGAGGAACCAGATGAGCGGTCTCGCAGCACTCCTGGCGGGTCACAACCCGCCGGACCTCTACCAGTGGCACAGCGCGGCGTCGGTCCCCGACGTCCAGCACGCCGTCGAGCATGCGGGATGGGCGTTCGCGCACCTCGACGGCTGGACCATCGAGGACAAGGACACCTTCCTCAAGGCCGCGGCGGTGGCGCTGTCCCTCGACGACGGCCGGTGCACGAGCTTCGACGACCTCTCCGACCGGCTCGGGGACGTGGAGGCGCCGGACCGTGAGGGGGTGGTGCTGCTGTGGGACGGCTGGAGCCCCCTGTGCCGCCGCGACGAGCAGGCCTTCCACGTCGCGCTGAGCGTGCTCGGCGGCCGCAGCCACGCCGACCGCGGGTGCCGTTTCGCGGTGATCCTGCGCGGTGACGGTCCGCACCTGGACCTTCCCGAGCTCCCCGTCAAGCACTGAGCGGCGCGGCGGGGCCGGCCCGGCCGGCGCGGGTCAGACCAGCCTCTGCGTGGCCGCCTCGGCCAGCTCGCGCAGCACAGCTCGAGCCTGCTCCCGCACCGGCGCTGCGGCCAGGGCCCGCTGCGCCCGGTCGGTGAGCGCCCGGATCCGCCGCTCCACCTCGGCCTGCGCCCCGGAGTCGGTGATGATCGAGCGCAGCTCGTCGACCTCGGTCACCGTCAGGTCCCGGCCGAGCCCGGCGTCGAGGCGGCGGGCCGCGGCGGTCGGTGCGGCCTGCAGCGCGAGGGCGACCAGCACCGTGCGCTTGCCCTCGGACAGGTCGTCGCCGGCGGGCTTGCCGGTCACCTCGGGATCGCCGTAGACGCCGAGCAGGTCGTCTCGCAGCTGGAAGGCCTCGCCGAGAGGCAGCCCGACGTCCGAGAGCGCGGCCAGCAGCTCCGGCTCCGCCCCGGCGAGAGCGGCGCCGACGTGCAGCGGCCGCTCGACGGAGTACTTCGCCGACTTGTAGCGCAGCACCAGCATCGCGGTGTCCACGTCGCAGCTCGCGCGGGCCTGCACCGACACGTCGAGGAACTGCCCGGCGATGACCTCCGTGCGGGTGGTGTCGAACCACGTGAGCGCGTCGCGCACCAGGCCGTGCGGCAGCCCGCAGGTCCGCAGCAGCTGGTCGGCCCAGGACAGGAGCAGGTCGCCCAGCAGGATCGCGGCGGCGGCGCCGTACTGCTCCGGACGCCCGGACCAGCCTGCGGCGACGTGCTCGGCCTCGAAGGCCTTGTGCGTCGCCGGCCGCCCGCGCCTCGTGTCGGAGGCGTCCATGAGGTCGTCGTGGACCAGCGCGCTCGCGTGCAGCAGCTCCAGCGCGGCGGCCGCGCGGACCAGCGCCGCCTCGTCGGCCGGCTCGCGCACGGCCCGGTAGCCCCAGTAGCAGAAGGAGGCCCGGAACCGCTTGCCTCCGCGGCCGGCGGAGCGCGCGGCGTCGACCAGCCGGGCCGCGTCGCCACCGAGCGGCGCCAGCCTGGCCGCCTGCTCGTCGACGAAGGTGTCGAGCGTCTTGCCGACGGCTGCTCCGAAGTCCGCGGGGTCCCACATCACGCGGCGAGCCTATCGACGGGCGGCGCGGTGGACGGTGCCCGGGGCGGCGAGGGACTCGCGCCTATCCTGAAGCCATGGCTCTGGGACTTCCCTCGCGGATGCCCGGCGGCGCGCAGACCGTCCGGGACCTGATCGCCGCCGGCGAGCGGTCGTTCTCGTTCGAGTTCTTCCCGCCGAAGGACGCCGAGGGGGAGCGGCAGCTGTGGCGCGCGCTGCGCGAGCTGGAGGTGCTCGGTCCCAGGTTCGTCTCGGTCACCTACGGCGCTGGCGGCTCCACCCGCGACCGCACCGTCGCGATCACGGAGCGGATCGCGCACGACACGTCGATGACCCCGCTGGCGCACCTGACCTGCGTCGGGCACTCGCGCGAGACGCTGCGCTCGGTGATCGGCGCCTACGCCGGCGCGGGTGTGCGCAACGTGCTCGCGCTGCGCGGTGACCCGCCGGGGGGTCCGAGCACGCCGTACGAGATGCACCCCGAGGGGCTGCGCTACGCCGTCGAGCTGGTCGAGATGCTCACCTCCCTCGGCGACTTCTGCGTCGGCGTGGCCGCCTTCCCCGAGGCGCACCCCTCCGCCGAGTCGCTGGACGCCGACGCCCGGGTGCTCGCGGCCAAGGCCCGTGCCGGCGCCGACTTCGCGATCACCCAGCTGTTCTTCCGCCCCCAGGACTACTTCGCGCTCGTGGAGCGGGTCGGCGCTCTCGGCGTCGACATCCCGATCATCCCGGGCATCATGCCGATCACGAACCTGGCCCAGATCCGGCGGATGGCCGACCTGTCCGGCGCGGCGCTGCCCAGCGAGGTGGTCGACGCCGTCGCCCGGTTCGACGGCGACCCCGCGGCGGTCCGGGCCGCCGGGATCGAGCTGGCCACCCGCATGTGCGACACGCTGCTCGACGGCGGGGCACCGGGCCTGCACTTCTACACCCTCAACCGGTCCCGGGCGACGCGGGAGATCTACGCCGGTCTGCACCACACCGTCACCACCTGAGCACTTGCGGTCAGGCCCTCCCGACCTGCTCGGCGACCACCGCGGCGGTGAGCCCGACGAACGGCAGTCCGGTGGTGGCCGCGATGTGCGCGCCGACCGCGTGGACGCCGGGCACCGGCGTCTGCGTGCCGAGCCGATCGGTGACCGTCGCGCGTCCTTGCCACAGCACGCCGTACGGCGAGCCGCCCCACTCGTGCACCAGCTCGTGCGGTGACCGGTCCAGCCGCGTCACCACCCGGTCCCGCACGTCGACCCCGCGGCGGGCCAGCGTGAGCAGCACGTCCTCGTGGGTCCGCCCGCGAGCGAGGACCGTCCAGGCCGCGCCGCCCGCGGGAGCGGTCCCGCCGGTGCGGACCACCAGCGTCGGCTCACCGTGCAGCACCACCTCGTGCGGCAGGTCCGGCACGTCTCCGGCCAGGCCGAGGTGGGACACCGTCGGCGGCAGCGCCGGTGCGGTGCGGCGGACGTGGCCGGCCAGCACCGGCAGGCCCCGCGGGTCGACCGCGCAGACCACCACGTCGGCGTCGAGGTCCCCGGCCGTCGTGGACACCGCGACCGCCCGGCCGCCGCGCAGCACGATGTCGCGCGCCGCCGTACCGAGGAGCACCTGGACGCGGCGCTCCGCGAGCCGTCGGGTCATCGTCTCGGCCAGCCGCCCCATCCCGCCGGGCACCGTCCAGGTCCCGAAGTTCTGCTCCACGTAGTCGACGATGCCCAGCCAGCCCGGGACCTTGCGTGGATCGTGCCCGTCCAGCACGGCGTGGGAGAGCGCGAGCGTGCGCAGCCGGTCGTCGGCGAACGCCTTGCGCGCGACCCGGTGCAGCCTGGTGCGGCTGCGGAGCACGTCGCGGACCGCGCGGCCGGCGTGCTCGGCGGACCAGGGCTGCTCGAGGTAGCCGCGGCGCAGCGCGTCCCACGGCTCCGCGAACGCGTGCACGTAGTCCACCCAGGCCCGCCCCGCGCCGCCGCCCAGCGCCAGCTCCACAGCGTCGAGCTGGGCGGCACGGCTGCCTGAGGGCAGGTCCAGCACCGTGCCGTCGTGGAAGCGGTGCCGGCGCATCGGCTGCACCGGCACGAGGTCGAGCTCGCGCTCGAGGGGGCGCCCGGACTTGCGGAACAGGTCGCGCAGGACCGCCGGGAGCGCGGTGGCGCTCGGCCCGGTGTCCCAGCCGAAGCCGTCGAGCTCGACGAGGCCCACGGCGCCGCCGAGCCGGTCGCGGCGCTCGACGAGCCGGACACGGTGGCCCAGCTTGGCGAGCCGGGCGGCCGCCGCCGTACCGGCGAACCCGCCGCCGACCACCACCACCCGCGCCATGGGCCGGGAGCCTAGCCGCGCCGGCAGCGCATCGGCGCGTCGGTCTTTACAGACGGGCTTTGTCCGGGTTGGGTGGTCTCGCCCGGTGAGCCCGCCGGGATCGTTCTCGGGAAGGGACCGCCGCATGGCGCGCGCACGACGAATCGGAGCAGGGGCGGCGTTCCTGCCGCTGGCACTGGTGGGGGTGGGCCTCGCCGCCGTCCCGCAGGCCGCCGCCAGCACGGACTGGAGCCGCTGCACGCAAGGACCGACGGACCGCCAGGCGGTCTTCGCGCGAGCCGCCGAGGTCAGCGGCGTGCCCGAGGACGTGCTCCTGGCCGTGTCCTACCTGGAGTCGCGGTGGGAGGACCACGACGGGGAGATGAGCGCCTCGGGCGGCTACGGGCCGATGCACCTGACCCGGGCCGACCTGCAGGCGCCGGGCGGCAACCGGGCGAGCGGCAAGGGCGAGGCCGGCGCCGCGCCGGACCGGGCCGTCGGCACGCTGGTGCGCGCGGCCGAGCTCACCGGCCTCTCCGAGGACCGGCTGCGCTCCGACGCGGCGGCCAACATCTGCGGCGGAGCGGCCGTGCTGGCGTCGTACCAGCCCCGGATCGAGGGGGGCGCACCTGCCGCCTGGACCAAGGCGGTGGCGCTGTACGCCGGCACCGCGGAGCGCCCCGCCGCGATGCGGTTCGCGCGCGACGTGTTCGACGTGCTGCGCAGCGGCGAGCGGCGCACCACCACCACCGGTGACCGGGTCGTGCTGCCCGCGCACCCGGAGGCCCGCGTCGACACGAACGCGGTGCAGCAGGCGGGGCTGCTCGAGCCGGGGCTCGACGAGGTCGACTGTCCGGCGGACCTGGGCTGCGAGGCGGTCCCGGCGCCCTACGAGTGGTACGGCAAGCCGAACCCCGGCGCCTACGGCAACCACGACCTCGCCGACCGGCCCGACGACCTGTCGATCGACTACATCGTCATCCACAACACCGAGGGCACCTACCGGACCGCCCTGGACCTGGTGACCGACCCGACCTACGTGTCGTGGCAGTACACGCTGCGCTCCTCCGACGGCCACATCGCCCAGCACGTCGACAACAAGAACGTCGCCTGGCACGCCGGCAACTGGTACGTCAACATGCACTCGATCGGGCTCGAGCACGAGGGCGTCGCCGCCCAAGGCGCCACCTGGTTCACCGAGTCGATGTACCGCACGTCCGCGCGGCTGGTGCGCTACCTCGGCGAGAAGTACGACGTGCCGCTGGACCGCGCGCACGTCATCGGCCACGACCAGGTCCCCGGCGTCGCCCCCGCCTACGTGCGGGGCATGCACTGGGACACCGGCCCGTTCTGGGACTGGGAGCACTACATGGAGCTGGTGCGCAAGCCGATCGACGCCGACCCGGGCCGCACCAACCTGGTCACGGTCGCGCCGGGCTTCGAGGACAACCAGCAGCTGGTGACCGGCTGCGAGAGCGACGGCACCTGTGACCCGCAGGGCACCAACTTCGTCTACCTGCACACCGAGCCGAGCGAGGACTCCCCGCTGGTCAAGGACGTCGGGCTGCGTCCGGACGGCGCCTACTCCACCACGCAGGTCTCCGACATCGGGGCACGTGCGGCGGCCGGCCATGTCTTCGAGGTCGCCGACCGCGAGCGCGACTGGCTGCAGGTGTGGTGGCTCGGCGAGAAGGCGTGGCTGCACAACCCGGCGAACGACCCCGTCGTGGTGCCCACCCGGGGCAAGACGGTGGTGGCGAAGGGTGACCAGCCGGTGCCGGTCTACGGGCGCGCCTACCCGGAGAAGTCGGCGTACCCCGAGCAGATCCCCTACCAGGCGATCGCGCCCCTGCAGTACTCCCTCAAGCCGGGGCAGGCCTACGCCCTGGGTGACCGCAGCGTGTCGACGGACTACTACTACGCCAAGACCTTCGACGACTCGCTGCCCGGCGACCACACGGTCGTGCGGGGCGAGCTGAAGTACTACCAGATCTGGTTCGGCCACCGGATCGGGTACGTCCAGGCCGACGACGTCGAGGTCCTGCCCCTCGGGCGGCGCTGAAGCGGCCGCGAGCGTCGTCGAGGCGGGCCGTCGGGGGGCACCCTGGCGGCCCGCCGTCGGCTGGGCGGAAAACCGGTCAGAACGGACGAAACCGCTCTAGGCTGGTGACCGAGACCGGGGGCCTCGGGTGGCGGACCGGACGCCGAGGAGATCCCCACCATGAACCCTGCCGGTCCGGCCGCCGTCGCGTTCACGGTCGCGCCCGCCGTCGCGCCCGCCGTCCTGGCCACGCCGCCAGCTGCCGGCACCGGCACCGGCACCGGCACCGACCGGTCCGCGTCCAGCGTGCCGGCGGTCCTCGCCGAGCAGCTGGCCGCCGTCCTCGACGCCGGTGAGCGAGGTGGCGTCCGCAGCGTGTTCCAGCCCATCGTCGAGCTGGACACCGAGGCGGTGGTCGCCTACGAGGCGCTGGCCCGGGGGCCGGAGGGGCCGCTGGCCTCGCCGGCCGCGCTGTTCGGCGCCGCCCGGGCGACCGGCACCCTGGCCCGGCTCGACGCGGCCTGCCGGGCCGCCGCCTTCCGGGGCGCCTGCGACCTCGGGCTGGTGGACCCGGTCACGGTGTTCGTCAACGTCGAGCCGGAGGTGCTCGACAGCGCGCCGCCCGAGGACCTGCTGGCGCTTGCCGCGGACGCCCCGGGCACGCTCCGGGTGGTCCTCGAGATCACCGAGCGGGCGCTGGCCGCGCGCCCGGCCGAGCTGCTGCGCACCGTGGAGCGGGTGCGCCGGCTGGGCTGGGGAGTGGCGCTCGACGACGTGGGCGCCGAGACCGCGTCGCTGACGTTCATGTCGCTGCTGCGCCCGGACGTGGTCAAGCTCGACCTCAGCCTCGTGCAGCAGCGTCCGAGCGCCGCCGTCGCGGAGATCATGAACGCCGTCAACGCCTACGCCGAGCGGGCCGGTGCGGTGGTGCTCGCGGAGGGCATCGAGACCGGCCACCACCTGGAGATGGCGCGGGCGCTCGGCGCCACGCTCGGCCAGGGCTGGCTCTTCGGCCGGCCCACCGCGACGCCCGACCCGCAGGCCGTGACCCGGCCGCTGCGGCTGGCCGGCGCGGCGGCCACGACGCCGTACCGGCCGGGGTCGCGCTCTCCGTTCGCCTGCCTGCCTGCCGGCACCCGGCTGCGCACCGCGCCGAAGCGGCTGCTGGTGGAGCTGAGCAAGCAGCTCGAGCGCGAGGCGATGCGCCTGGGCGAGACAGCGGTGCTGGCCGCGACCTTCCAGCACCGGCAGCACTTCACCGACCGCACCGCGGACCGCTACCGCGAGCTGGTCCGGCGCGCCGGGTTCGTCTGCGTGCTGGGGGAGGACCTGCCCGACGCGCTGCTGCCCGGGCTGCGGGTCGGCCCGCTCGCGGCCGACGACCCGGTGCGGGGAGAGTGGGACGTGGTCGTGGTCAGCCCGCACTTCACCACCGCGCTGCTGGCCCGCGACCTCGGCGACACCGGGCCGGAGATGGAGCGCAGGTTCGAGTACGCCCTCACCTACGACCGCGACGTCGCCGTCGAGGCAGCGCACCACCTGCTCGCCCGGGTCACGCCGCGGGCCGCCGGGTCCGCCGGTGACGCGCAGCTCGGGCTGGTGCGGATCGAGGACCCGCTGATCGACCGGGCGCTGGCAGCGGCCACGAGCGGGGTCACGATCGCCGACCACACCCACCCCGACACCCCGCTGGTCTACGTCAATGACGCGTTCGTCGCGCTGGCGGGGTTCGCGCGCGAGGAGCTGCTGCTGCGCAACTGCCGGTTCCTCCAGGGCGACGGCACGGACCCCGAGGTGGTCGGCCGGATCCGCGCCGGCATCGCAGCCGGTCGGGAGGTGCGCGAGACGCTGCTCAACTACCGCGGCCCGGACCGGGAGCCGTGGTGGAACGAGATCCACCTGGCTCCGGTCACGGACCGCTTCGGCCGGATCGTGCAGTACATCGGCGTGCAGAGCGACGTGACCGAGCGGGTCGCCGCCGAGCAGGATCTGCGGCGCGAACGGGACCGGGCCCAGTCCTACCTGGCCCGGATCGAGGAGCTCGCCTGGACCGACCCGCTCACCGGCCTGATGAACCGGCGCCGCCTCGAGGAGCGGGTGGAGGCGGCGCTGTGGGAGGCGCAGGCCGGTGACAGCGGCCTGGCGCTGCTGTTCATGGACCTCGACGGCTTCAAGGCGGTCAACGACCGGCTGGGCCACGGCGCCGGCGACGAGCTGCTGCAGGTGGTCGCGCAGCGGCTCGGCGACCACGTCCGGCGTACCGACCTGCTCG
The DNA here is from genome assembly GCA_963835385.1 of uncultured Actinomycetota bacterium. Taxonomy (GTDB): domain Bacteria; phylum Actinomycetota; class Actinomycetes; order Propionibacteriales; family Nocardioidaceae; genus Nocardioides_B. Next base: position 193,038 of record CAWIFK010000007.1, on the reverse strand, counting down.
CGCGCCTCGGGGGCGACGAGTTCCTGGTCGCGGTGACCGGCCTGGACCCGGACCTGGCGCCGGAGCAGGCTCACGAGATCGCCGCCCACCTGGCCGACGCGGTCGCCGCACCGGTCCGGCTGAGGGGCGAGGAGGTCACCGTGACCGCGAGCATCGGGATCAGCACCTATCCGGCCGACGGTGAGGACTTCGCCCGGCTGCTGCACGTGTCGGACCTGCAGATGTACGGCCTGAAGCACCCGCAGCGCTGAGCGGCAGCGGCTACTCGACCTCGACCTCGACCGCGCCGGTCATCGCGACCAGCTCCTCGAAGGTCGTGCTGAACACGGCGGCCGGGTGCCCCGCCGCGGCCCAGACCTCGTCGTGGCGGCGAAGCCACGGGTCGACGTAGGTCGGCACCGGGGCCGGGTGCCCGATCGGGGAGACGCCGCCGATGACCTGGCCGGTGTGCCGACGGACGAAGTCGGGCTTGGCCCGGTGCAGCGGTCCGGTGCCGATCCGCCCGGCCACGGCCGTGGTGTCCACCCGGTGCGCGCCCGAGGTGAGGATCAGCACCGGGGAGCTGTCGGCGTCGAAGAGCAGACTGTTCGCGATCGCCCCGACCTCGCAGCCGAGGGCCTCGGCGGCCAGGGCGGCGGTGTGCACCGAGTCGGGGAGGACCACGATCCGGCCGGTGCCGCCGCGCCGGGTCAGCTCGGTGCGGAACCGGGAGATCGAGGGGTGCTCGGTGCTCGTGTCGGCCGGGACGGCTCGGTCGGCCGGGTCGTTCAGGTCGGGCTTGCGGGTCGCGTCGGGCTCCGGGGACATGGCCGGACTCTAGCGAGCCGGGCCGCGCTCGGTCGTCCACGAGTTCGGCCGAAGCGGTTGACGTCCTGTCGGAGGGGCGGTGTAGCGTGAGCGGTGTTCGAACAAGTGTTCGAACACCGCTCCGGTGGGGGTGACCTCGACCCCCACCTCCACCGGAGCCGCCCCGGCCGGGGCGGGCGGACGAACCGGGGTCGAGGGGTCGAGTCGAGGACGAGCGGAGGGTGGGCGATGCGACGTTACGACGACCCCGTGGAGGTACGCCGCGGGATGGTGGCCGGTCCGGGCGGCCGGCAGGAGGGACCCGAGCAGTTCCTCTGGAAGGGCCGGCTGTGGAAGGTGTGCGCGGTCGAGGCGCACTGGGTGGAGACCGGGCCGTGGTGGCAGTCCGGTGGAGTCCGGGCTGTCCTCGGGAGCGACACGGCAGACACCGGGCGCACCGGCAGGGGCTCCGGCGAGGGGTCCGGCCTCGACCTCGCGGCGCGCGACCTCGGCGCCGAGCGGGAGATCTGGCGGGTCGAGGCGGCCCGGGGTCTCACCTCGGTCGCCGGGGCCGGCCGCGGCGTCTTCGACCTGACCTTCGACTGGGCCTCGGGCAGCTGGCTGCTGACCCGGTGCGCGGATTGAGGGGGACGAGCGCGATGACCTCCCTGCCGACCTCGATCCAGCCCCAGCCCCAGGCCCCGAGCCAGCCACAGCCCCAGCCCCAGGCCCCGAGCCGGTCCCACGCCCAGCCGTCCACCCGGCCGGCCCCGGGGCCTCCGGCGCCGTCGAGCACCCGCCCGGCCGCCCCCGGTGCCCCGGCACCCGGCCCCGGTCTCCGGTCCTTCGACGTGCCGGCCGCGAGCCACGCCTACCTCAGCCGGTCGGCGGCCTCGCTGCGCGAGGCGATCACCACCACCGAGATCCCGCTGCGCTACGCCCACGCCCATGTGGCGGCGTTGCGGGCGACGGCGGCGCTGCTGGCGGCCCGGGCGACGCCCGCGCGCCGGCCGGCACGCGGCCGACCGGCCCAGCGCAACGCCTGGGTGCTGCTGGCGGAGGTGGCGCCCGAGTTCGCCGAGTGGGCCGGTTTCTTCTCCGCGGGTGCGGCGAAGCGCGCGGCCGCCGAGGCCGGCTCGGTCCGGGCGGTCACCGAGCGCGAGGCCGACGACCTGGTCCGTGACGCCGACCGGTTCCTGGCACTGGTGGAGGAGTCGCTCGGTCTGACCCGGCACGCGCCGGTCCCCGAGCACCTGCCGTGTCCCGTGGGTCCGCGCGGCGAAGCCGTGCCGGGTGAGGGAGACGTCAGGGGCGGACCTGCCCGGCGGGTCGGTCGCCGGTCCCCGGGGGAGCGCGATCGCGTTGCCTGATCCGTTCGTCCACCTGCACGTGGCGTCGGGCTACTCCCTGCAGTACGGCGCCTCGCATCCGCGCACGCTCGTCGAGCGGGCCGTCGAGCACGAGATGGACACCTTGGCGCTCACCGACCGCGACGGCACCTACGGAGCGGTCAAGTTCGCCAGGGCCTGCCTCGAGGGGGGCGTCCGGCCGGTCCTCGGGGTGGACCTGGCGATCGCCCCCTCCGGCCTGCTGCCGGCGGGGCCGCCCGGGTCGCCCGGGTCGACCGGGTCTCCGGGGGGCGCGGGTGGTCCGGGGCGCGGGGGCCGACCGCCGCGGACACCGGTGCGGGGCGGGGAGTTCCGCGACGCCCGGCTGTCCCGGGTCACCTTCCTCGCCGCGAGCCGGCAAGGCTGGGCCACGCTGTGCCGGCTGGTCTCGGCCACCCATCTCGCAGGTGAGCGCGGCACCCCGGTGACCACCCTGGAGCTGGTGGCCGAGCACCTGCACGCCGGGTCGGCGGCCGACGTCGTGGTGCTGCTCGGTCCGGCCTCGGAGCTCGGCCGGGCCGCGACCCTGCGGCGGGCCGACCTCGCCCGGGCGGTGCTGCACCAGTGGCGATCGGTGGTCGACCCCGCCGACCTGCTGGTCGAGGCGGTCTCCCACCGGCTCCCCGGGTCCGGCCCCGGGTCCTCCCCGCACGCCGCCCGGATGCTGGGGATGGCCCACGAGCAGCGACTGGGGGCGGTGCTCACCAACGCGGTGCGCTACGCCGACCGCACCGACGCCCCCACCGTCGACGTGCTCGACGCCGCCCGCCGGCTGGTGCCGCTGGACCTGCGTCACGTCGACCGGCGCAACGCCGAGGGGTTCTTGAAGTCCGGCAAGGAGATGGCAGCGGTCGCCGAGGAGGTCTGCCGCTTCGCCGGGCTCGAGGGCAGCGGGGAGCGGGCCGCGCGCGAGCTGGTCTCCCGGACCCGGGTGGTGGCCGACCGGTGCGCCGTCGACCCCCGGGCCGACCTCGGGCTGGGAGAGGTGCACTTCCCCGAGCTCGCCGTCGGGTCCGCGACGGGGCAGCCCGGGACCGGCGGCGACGACGGCCGTGCCGACGCGCTCCTCCGGGCCCGCTGCGAGGCGGGGATCGGCCGTCGCTACGGCAACGCGCCGCGCCAACGGATCTGGAAGCGGCTCGACGACGAGCTGCAGGTGATCGGCGGGCTCGGCTACGCGTCGTACTTCCTCACCGTCGGCGACGTCACCGACCTGATCAAGCAGATGGGGGTGCGTTGCGCCGCCCGCGGTTCGGGTGCCGGCAGCCTGGTCAACTACCTGATCGGGATCTCCGGGGTGGACCCGCTGCGCCACGGGCTGCTGATGGAGCGGTTCCTCTCCCCGCTGCGGCAGGCCCTGCCCGACGTCGACGTCGACGTGGAGTCGGCGCGCCGCCTCGAGGTCTACGAGGCGATCCTGGACCGCTACGGCGGGGAGCGGTGCGTCTGTGTCTCGATGATGGACACCTACCGGGTCCGGCACGCCGTACGCGACGTCGGCGCGGCCCTCGGGATGCCGGCCGGCGAGGTGGACGCGATCGCCAAGGCCTTCCCGCACATCCGTGCCCGCGATGCCCGGCTGGCGCTGCAGGATCTGCCGGAGCTGCGTGCCTCCGGGCTGGCCGAGGAGCGCCTCGATCTGATGTTCCGGCTGGTGGAGCGGCTCGACGGGCTGCCGCGGCACATCGCGGTGCATCCGTGCGGAGTGCTGCTCTCCGATGCGACGCTGCTGGACCGGACCCCGGTGGAAGCCTCCTACGCCGGTTTCCCGATGAGCCAGTTCGACAAGGACGACGTCGAGGACCTCGGCCTGCTCAAGCTCGACGTGCTCGGCATCCGCATGCAGTCCTCGATGGCGCACGCCGTGGCCGAGATCCAGCGGGTCGACGGCGTCGAGCTCGACCTCGACGACGAGACCCAGGTGCCCTTCGACGACACGCCGACCTTCGAGATGATCTCGACCGGCCGGACCCTGGGCTGCTTCCAGATCGAGTCGCCGGGCCAGCGCGAGCTGGTCGGCAAGTCCGGCATCGAGACGTTCCAGGAGATCATCACCGACATCTCGCTGTTCCGGCCCGGCCCGGTGAAGAGCGACATGATCACGCCGTACCTCCACGCCAAGCAGGGCTGGGGGATGCCGCTGTACCTCCACGACGACCTGCGCCCGATCCTCGGACAGACCCACGGGGTGGTCGTCTTCCACGAGCAGGTGATCGAGATGATCGCGCTGTTCACCGGCTGCACCCTCGCCGAGGCCGACGAGGCGCGACGGGCGCTCGGCGACGTCGAGGGGATGGCCGAGACGAAGCTGTGGTTCTTCCCGCGGGCGATGGGGCGCGGCTACCCCCGCCGGCTGGTGGAGGAGATCTGGAAGGTGCTGGAGGCCTTCGCCTCCTTCGGCTTCTGCAAGGCCCATGCGGCGGCGTTCGCGTTGCCCACCTACCAGTCGGCCTGGCTCAAGGCGCACTACCCGGCGCACTTCCTGGCCGGCGTCCTCACCCACGACCCGGGGATGTACCCCAAGCGCCTGATCCTCGACGACGCGCGCCACCTCGGCATCACCGTGCTCGGGCTCGACGTCAACGCCAGCGAGAAGACCTACGTCGTGGAGCGGTTGCCCGGAGAGGGCGAGGAACCAGCCGAGGGGTGCGCCTACGGGATCCGGCTGGCGCTGTCCGAGGTCAAGGGGATCTCCGAGGCGGAGGTGGACCGGGTCACGGCGGCGCGGCCCTACCAGTCGCTCACCGACTTCTGGCACCGCGCCCGGGTGTCCCGGCCGGTGGTGGAGCGGCTGGTGCTCGCCGGCGGCTTCGACTCGGTCTACGGCATCGGCAGCCCGCTGCAGGCGCTCGGCGTGCACCGGCGCAACACGGTCACCCGCCGCGACCTGCTGCTCCAGGTCGCCGACCTCGACCGGCACTCCCGTGCGGTCGACCGGGCCGGCAAGGGCCGGAGCCGGGGCCTGTCCGGTGCGCGCGGTGCCGGTGCCGCCGGTGCCGCCGGTGAGGGCGGCAGCGCGGCCGCTGCCCGGGCCGCGGCGGCGGCCGCCCGCAACAGCAGCGACCCACTTGTGCGCGACAGTGCACGTCTGGCGGAGCTGCGCGACAGTGCACGTCTGGGGGAGGTGCGCGAGGGTGCACCCGGTCCGCGGGACGGGGTGTGGGGCCAGGCGGCCCGGCAGTCGCGGGCGACGAAGGTGCCGGCCCCGGTCACCTCGGTGCAGCTGGCTCTCGACCTGGGGGACACCCCGGTCGACGGGGAGGTCAGCGGGCTGCCGGAGATGAACGCCTCCGAGCGGGTCCGGGCCGAGCTGGAGGTGCTCGGGCTCGACGTGAGCAGCCATGTGGTCGACTTCTACGCCGGGTTCCTCGACGAGCTGGGCGTGACCCGGGCGGGGGACCTGCTGCACCGGCGCAGCCAGTCCGAGCTGCTGGTGGCGGGGGTGAAGGTGGCCACCCAGACCCCGCCGATCCGGTCGGGACGCCGGGTGGTGTTCCTGACGCTCGACGACGGCACCGGCCCGGTGGACGCGACCTTCTTCGAGGACGCCCAGGGACCGTACGCCGCCACGGTGTTCCACTCCTGGCTGCTCGTCGTCCGGGGGGTGCTGCGCCGGACCGGGCGGCACGGCGTCTCGCTCCGGGCGACGGGGGCGTGGGAGCTCCCGGTGCTCCACGACCTGTGGCAGCAGGCCGCGCCGGGGCAGGGAGTGGCCGCGGTGCGGGAGTTCCTCGCCCAGGTGCCCGCCGGCTTCGGCGCGCTCGACGGCGGCACCGAGGAGGCGGTCCGCGGGGCGGCCGAGAGCCGGTCGACCCGACCGGTGATGGCCAGGCCCGACCCGGGCGGCGGGTCGCCGGGGAGCGCCGGCGGGATGGGGCAGCGCCGGGTGCTGGTGCACTCCAGCGGGTTCACGATGTCGCCCTACGCCGACATCAAGCCAGCCGGGGAGGACACCAAGCAGGCCGCTCGCCGCTCCTTGTCGGAGGCCCCGCGCAAGCTGTGGCACTCCTCACCGGGGAGCTCCGGTGGCTAGTCCGGCGACGCGCACCCGGACCCGTCCCGGGACCGGCCCCGCGGCGGGGCCCGGGGGTGCCGGCGACGGTGCCCTAGGGTGGGCGCCATGTCGGGAGACCAGCAGTCCAGCCGCCTGCAGTCCCTTCAGCACCGGCGCAGTGCTGCGCGCACGGCCGTCGTCTGGGACGCCCTGCAGGAGCTGCTCGGTCCTGGTGGACCGGCCGGGCAGGACGGGTCGGTCCGCGTGGTCGACATCGGGGGCGGCACCGGCGGGTTCGCGGTCCCGGTGGCCGGACTGGGTCACCACGTCACGGTCGTCGACCCCAGTCCCGACGCGCTGGCGATCCTGGCCCGCCGGGCCGAGGAGAGCGGGGTCGCGGACCGGGTCACCGGACGGCAGGGCGACCTGGGCACGCTGGCCGACCTGGTGCCCGCCGGAGGTGCCGACGTCGTCCTGTGTCACGGCGTGCTCGAGATCGTCGAGGACCCGGCCGCTGCGCTGCAGGCGATCGCCCGGGTCCTGCGTCCCGGCGGCTCGCTCAGCCTGCTGGTCAGCCAGCGGCACGCCGCGGTGGTGGCGCGCGCGATGGCCGGCCACTTCGGTCAGGCCCGGGCGCTGCTGGAGGAGACGTCGGGTGCGGCGGGCGACGGCGGCCCTGGGCGCGCCCCACGCCGGTTCACCGCCGACGAGCTCACGACCGTCCTCGACGGGGCCGGGTTCGACACCGTGGCCCTGCATGCCGTCCGGGTCTTCGTCGACCTGGTCCCGAGCTCTCTGGTCGACCTCGAGCCCGGCGCTGCCGAGCGCCTGGTCGAGCTCGAGCAGGCGGTCGCCGACCGGCCGGAGTACCTTCCGCTCGGCACCCAGGTGCACGCCCTCGCCCGCCGCCGCTGACCCGGGCGCCGGCACCGGTTCGGGCTCCCGCTGGGGCGGAGCCCCACGGTGAGTGCCGCGGCGCTGCGCGCGATCGACCGGTCGTGGGCCCACGACTCCCGGGACTGTCCGATCCTGCACGTCGACATGGACGCCTTCTACGCCTCGGTGATGGTCCGCGACCGGCCCGACCTCCACGACGTCCCGGTCATCGTCGGAGGCGGACATCGCGGCGTGGTGCTCTCGGCCAACTACCTCGCTCGCGGGCACGGGGTGCGCTCGGCGATGTCGATGACCCGGGCTCGCCGGCTGTGCCCGCGAGCGGTGGTCGTCCAGCCCGACTACGACACCTTCAGCGCGGTGTCGGCCTCGGTGATGGAGACCTTCCGTCAGGTCACCCCCGTGGTGGAGGTGGTCTCCCTCGACGAGGCGTTCCTCGACGTGTCCGGAGCGCTGCGCCGGCTCGGCTCGCCGTACTCCATCGCCGAGCACCTGCGGGCCCGCGTGCACGACGAGCAGCGGATCACCTGCTCGGTGGGGGTGGCGGCCACGGTGGCGACGGCCAAGGTCGCCTCACGGCGAGCCAAGCCCGACGGGGTCCTCGTCGTCCCTCCGGACGCGGTGACGACGTTCCTGCACCCCCTCGACGTCGGGGAGCTGTGGGGGGTGGGGGAGAAGACCGCCGAGATGCTGCACCGGCTCGGTCTGGTGAGCGTCGGCGACGTCGCGCACACCCCGTTGCCCACCTTGCAGCGGGCGGTGGGCCCGGCGATGGGCGCCCAGCTCCACCGGCTGGCCTGGGGACAGGACCGGCGGACCCTCACCCCGCGCCGCGGTGCCGACGAGCCCGACAAGAGCATCGGTGCCGACGAGACGTTCGGACGCGACACCGACGACCGGGAGGTCGTGCTGCGCGAGCTGCTCCGGCTCTCGGCCAAGGTGGCCGGCCGGATGCGGGCCGCCGAGGTGGCCGGGCGCACGGTGACGCTGAAGGTCCGGTTCGCCGACTTCACCACGATCACCCGGAGCCGCACCACTCCGGAGGCCACCGACGTGACCCGCGAGATCTACCGGACCGCGGCCGACCTGTTCGTGGCGCTGGGGCTGCAGCGGGCCCGCGTGCGGCTCGTCGGCGTCCGCGTCGAAGGCCTCCTCCCGCGGGCCCGCGTGCAGCGCCAGCTGCTGCTCGGGGAGCGCGAGCACGGCTGGTCCGAGGCCGACCGTGCGGTCGACCGGGCCGCCTCCCGCTTCGGCGCTCACGCGGTGCGGCCGGCCTCGTTGCTCGGTGGCGGTCGTCCCTAACTGGGTGTGTCCCATTTGGTTGGGACTGCGGTGGCCGGCCTGGACGGCACCGTAGGCGGCATGGCGTACACAAGTGACCTGACAGACGAGCAGTGGGCGCTGCTGGAACCGGCGTTCAACGTGCCCGGCAAGCGCGGGCCCAAGCACGCACCGGGCCTGCGGCGCGTGGTGGACGCGATGCTCTACGTTTCCCACACCGGCTGCCAGTGGCGGTTCCTGCCCGAGGCGTTCGGGCCCTGGACCCGCGTGTGGTCACAGTTCCGTCGCTGGTCGCGCAACGGCACCTGGGCGGTGGGCGCTGACGGTGCTGCATGCGGCACTACGGGAGGCGGACGGCCGAGCCGACGCGGCCCCGTCGATGGTGGTCATCGACACGCACCTGGCCCGCGGTGCGTCCAATGGCGGGTTCACCTTCCACGACCGCGGCGGCCCCTACGGCCGCACCAAGGGCGCCAAGCGCGTGGTGGCGGTCGACGTCACCGGACTGCCGGTGGGTGCGCTGGTGGTGCCGGCCTCGACCCACGAGAACGGGACGACCGAGCTGATCTATACGGCCCGACCAACGCACCCATCCGCCGCACCCGGCCCCCATCAGCGCGACCACAGCGAGTGCGACGATCCACGACCTGCCAGGCATGGCCACAGGCTCGGCACGACGGGCTCGTACGGCCCTAGGTCCGCGGGCCAGGGGAGCCGCCCACTACGCAGGCAAAGTAGTACGGCCGCCACGCACGCGATCTGCGGCATTCTCGTGCGCGGCAAGCGGCATGTGCGGACGGCCGCAGCGCACGCTATGTGCGGACGTATGGGCGCTCTAGCCGACGTACACGGAGATGAGCGCGAAGATGGCGAACCCGGCGGTGAGTGCGATGGGACCGAGGCGGCTGGTGTCGCCTTCGTGGGCTTCGGTCAGCATTTCTTCGACGACGACGCTGGTGAGTGCGCCCCCCGTGACGGCGAGGACGGACAGAGTGAGGAGCTCGGGTGCGTCGCGTAGCGCGAAGTAGCCCAGGGTTGCGCCGACGATGATGGGGATGGCGAAGGACAGGGACATGAGGATGCGGGTGCGGCGGGTCATGTCAGTGCGACGCAGCGTGGCGACCGAGGCGAATCCCTCCGGAACGTCGGCTGGCACTTGTCCGAGTGCGAGGAGCAACCCGAGGGCGGGGTTGATGACGGTCCCGGTGCCGATCATGACCCCGTCGCTGAACAGGTCGATGGCGACCCCGGAGTAGATGGCGAGCGGACCTCTGGATTCTTCGCTTGCCCCGGTGCGGGTCTGGACGTATCCGATGGTGCGCTCGAGACCGATGAACGCGGCGCCGCCGGCGACGAACGCGGCGATCGGCACCCATGGGGGGTCGGCGGTGAGGGCTTCGGGCATCAGCTCCAGGCCGACGACGGCCAGGACGATGCCTGCAGCGAGATGGAGGGCGAGGCTGAGTGCCCGTTCGGACACGTCCAACATCTGCAGCCAGACCGCCGAGGAAGTTCCCGGCGGCAGGCAGGGCTGCCAGGGCAAGGACGAGCGCGAATCCCTCCAACACCGGAGGTTCCCCTTTCAGCTTGATTGCAGGTGCCCGGTCGAAGGGTCAGCTACGTCGGCCCAACCAGCGGCGGGTTCGGCGGGCGTAGTCGGTGTAGGACTGCCCGTACAGCTCGGCGAGGTGGGCTTCCTCGACCGGAATCCACGCCCTGTACACGGCGGCGAGGGCAGCGGTCGAGGCCAGGGCTGCACCGCTGCGTCGGGCCACCCCTGCACCCGCCAGGGCTACCAGGTAGCCGAGGTACTGAGGATTGCGGGAGTCCTGGTAGATGCCGGTGGTCAGCAGCGGCTGGTTCCGGGTGCCGGTGAGTTCTTGTACGCCGGTGAACCGGCCCATCCCGGCCACGCACAAAGCGGCGCCGGCCGCGACCAGGGCACTACCGACAACGCGGGCCACTACTGGTGGGATGGGAAGCGGCAGGGACCTCTGGGCCAAGGCCGCTCCGGTCAGTGCGGTGTGGGCGGTGTAGGCGGTCCACATGGCGGCCGCTGTCGAGGAGTGCAGCGACCCGTGGCGGTCCATGTCGTCTGCCATCTGCGACAGCAGCGGTAGCCGGCGAACAGTCGTCGCCTCGCTGGTCATCTCAGACACCTGCCTCCATCGACTGTCGTTGCCGCCCCAGCCGGGGTAGGAACCGTCCGACCGCCGCCGGGTCCTGGGCGTAGGCCGCACCACGCGTTCGTCGCAAGTACGGTTCCTCGACCACCCGCACCTGCAGTTGCAGCGCCACCAGCAGCAGGGCCAGCCCGGTCAGCGCCACGACGTTGGGAACCATGAACGCGAGCCCGGCTCCGGTGACTGCCATGGCGGTGTAGATGGGGTTGCGCACGACCGCGAACGGACCGTCGGTGACCAGGTCGGTCGTCCCGGTCTCGTCGACGCCGATGCGCCAGTTGGTCCCCATCGCAACCTGGGTCAGGAACGTGCCGGCGATACCGACCACGGCCACCACTGTCGCCAACGCCTGGACGGGCGGGATGGTGAGCACGTCGACCGGGCCCAGGCCGAGCCATCGCGGTGACCGGACCGAGCACACCCGCGACCAGTGCAGCGACGAACCCGACCCCAGCCCACCATTCCGGGGTACCGGGGCGCCCGGAGATTCCCCGCCAGCCGGAGTCGCCGGTCCGGCGTAGCTGGATGACGGTGCGGACAACGAACCCGACGACCAAGTAGACGACGAACAAGGTCAGTGCGGTGACGGTCACGGCGTTCCCCGGTGCTCGATGGCGACGGTCTGCGGACCGCTCTGGGCGCTCGTTGTGCAACACCCGTCTGTGCAGTCGGCGGGGTCGTCAGTGCACGCACATCCGTCCGAATCCGTGGTGTCGGCGGCAGGTCCGCAGCCGCAGGTCTCACCGCGCCACGCTTCGAGCCCTTCACGGACAGCGACAACGGCGATGACGAGCCCGGCGACGGGGTCGGCCCACGACCAACCCAACGTGGCGTTCAGCACCAGACCAACCAGCAGGACTGCTGACAGGTAGGTGCACAGAAGCGTCTGGGTGGAGTCGGCGACGACGGCGTTGGATCCCAGGGCTCGGCCGGTACGGCGTTGCGCCCAGGACAGGAACGGCATGATCATCAACGACGCGACCGCCAACCCGATGCCCACCGGTGAGGCGTCCGGCTCAGCAGCGGTGAACAGCGCCCGCACCGACTCGAAGGTGACGTAGGCGGCCAGGGCGAAGAACGACAGGGCCATGAGCCGGAGCGCCTGCTTCTCCCGCGACTCAGGCAGCCGGTGACGGAACTGCCACAAGATGATGAGCCCCGACGACACCTCAACCACGGAGTCGAGACCGAACCCCACCAGCGCCACCGACCCGGCGACGACGCCGGCGGTGATGGCGATGACGGCTTCGAGGGCGTTGTAGCCAACGGAGACTCCGGCGAGCAGTTGGGCCCGGCGGCCCAGCCTGGCCCGCTCTCCGGCCGCGAGCTCCGTGGCGGTGTGCTCCGGCGTGTGAGTGTGGCTGGTCATCAGGCGCCCTTCACGGCGTGACTGCCGTGGTTCGGACACAACGTGACGGCGTCCCCGGTGGCGTCCAGGAGCCGTTCGGCGGCCCTCCACAGGTCCATGAGGGCCTCTTCGTGGTTCAGCGAGTACACCGTGGCGCGCCCCACCGGGCGGGCAGTCACGAGGCCGCAGTCCCGCAGACACGCCAAGTGCTTGGAGACCGTCGACTGGGCCAGCCCCAGGTGGGCGGTCAGGTCCACGACCCGATGCTCACCCATCGCCAGGTGGCGCAAGATGGCGATCCGGGACGGGTCGGAGAACCCGTGGAACAGACAAGCAGCCGCGCTCAGACCATCGGTCGCACGTGGGACCGGAGCAACCGCAGCTTCACCCATCATCGCCATGCGACGATGGTAGTGGGGGTTGGCGGGCAATCGTCAAGTCGCTGGCGCCCGGGCCGATCCTCAACGCAGCACGGTCGAGCCGCTGAGCCGAACGGCAGAACCAGTTGGCTTCCCTCTCTGGGATCTGCGTCCGGTAGTGACGCGGTGGCGGGCGCGCTCAGTGGTTCAGTGGTGGTGGCCGTCGCCGCCATGGTGGTCGTCGTGATGGAACCGCGTACTGGCAACCATCGCACCCGAGGGGGTGCGCACTAGGATCCGCCAGCCGTCGTGCATGGTGTGCATGCCGTCGTGGCGGTGGAGACGGGCGCGGCCGGCGTCGTTGACCTGGTCCCGGCCGACAAGGTGCCCGTTGACGCGTACCCGCAGTCGTTTCCCGTCGAGCTTGGGCACTCCGCGGAGGACCATGTGGAACTCCTGGTCGGGGTCTGCGTGCCGGGTGTCCCGGTTGGCGTGCCACTCCACTCGACCGCCGGCATGCGGGAACCCGCTGGCGGCGTGGAGCCGCACGCTGTCGTTGCCGAGGTGGTCGTGGGATGCGGCCGCCGATGTGATGACTGGCGCGCTGAACAGCGCCAAGGCGAGGACACTGACGGTGCCCACCGCCACCTTGATGGTCGTTGGTGTCTGCATGACGGTCTCTCCTTTCTCGCCACCTCCAGCGTCACCGCCGGGCACCGTCGCCGCGAGAGCCGTTCGACCATCCCGCACGGTGATCCCGATCACCCACCCCAACACCGGCGGGCAGGGAAGGGGTACGCCGTACGAGCGGGAAGCCGTCCGACCCGACGAGCCCGTGTACCAGCGCCCGGCTTGCCGCACTCATCCCGGCATGTCCGGTAAACACAGCCCGGGGTCAGTCTCGGCCGCAATGGGACACGCCCAGTAACGGGGTGTCCCTGTTGACGCCCTCCGTGGGAGGACACGAATACCGTGTCTGCCGAGGGCGTCCGCGTCAGTGCGCTCTCGTCACCACGCACTCGGCCAGTTGCCGTGGTCCGGCTTCTGCTTCGACCGATCCTGGTCCGGTCGCCTTGGCGGCAACCCGCGTCGGCGGCGTCGTCCGGCGAACCACTCCGAGGTGGCCCCGACGGCGATGAGGACGCCGAGGCCGGCCAGTATCCCGAGGGCAATCGTCATGCCGCACTCCTTCGTCGTCGGACATCACCAGTGTGGGAGATGTAGAGCATCACGCTGACGACCTCCCTGCGGTCCCTGCGGTGCCGGGAGGGCTGCACACCGGCTCCAACAGCGCCCACTACTCATCTGTCACCTCACTCGGGTACGACATGCCAAGGCACAGTACTCGTCGGCCCGCTCGACGCAGTCCAGCTCGCATGCCGGGTTGCCCGCACGTGCACGTCCCCGTCACCGCCCCATGGCCGGCGTCCGCCCGGGTCCGGACATGCGTGCGGCCCCGGTCCTCTCGAGATCGGACGGGGGCCGCACGGGTGCCGGGCATCGGGGGGCAGATGCGCCAGCTCCGCGTTCGGCAGGGGGGGTTGCCTCCCGCGGGGTGGGTACTGGGTCGCCGCGAAGTCCTCCCAGGTCAACGCAACGATCAGTCACCCCGATCATCGACGCCCGCCCGGGTGGTCTTGATAGTTCGGACGAACTATTTTCGCGCCCGCCCGACGGCATCCTGTCTGTTCGGTCCCGGTCGACCCCAAATGCTGGAAAGGTTCGACATGTTCGGTCATGCTGGACGAGCGTGAGCGCCCTCGACGAAGAGCCAGCCGCCCCCGCCGGCGCGGGAGCACGGTGACGGGAGAGACCATGAGCAGGCACGGATCGATCGACGCGCGGGCCGCGCTGCCCACGGTCGACGACCTTCCGCGGCACTGGTCGGAGCTCTCCCTCGACGGCCTGCGGACCTACCGGCGCACGTTGGCCGACGAGGAGGAGAAGGTCTCCTACTGGCGCCGCCTGGTGCACGCCCGCATCGATGTCCTCGAGGCCGAGGCACACCACGAGCGTCCGCTGACGGTCGAGGAGCTCATCCGCGTGCTCGGCGACACCGGCGCCGGACGGGGCCGCACCGCCCTGGTCGGCGTCCATGCCTCCGAGCCCCTGCCGGACCTGCCGGTGCTCGAGGAGATGTGGGTGACCGAGCTCGACCCGCAGGACCCTCAGGCGGTCGCCGAGGCGCTGCGTCGGCTCCGTCAGGCCGAGCGTCAGCTCACCGACTACCGGCGCGCCCTGCACACGCGCCTCGACCAAGCCACCGGCGAGCTGATCGAGCGCTACCGCGTGGACCCGGCTGCCGCGCTGGTCGCCTTCCGTCGCCCGCACGTCCGCTCGGGCGGTGCGGCATGACCGCGCCGGACCGCGACGACTCCGTGCTGCTGGTGTGGAAGGAGTTCCAGCAGACCCGCGACGCCGCGCTGCGCAACCGGCTGGTGATGCAGTACGCGCCGTTGGTCAAGTACGTCGCCGGCCGGATGCGGACCCGGCTGCCCGAGTCCGTCGACCAGGACGACCTGGTCTCCGACGGGGTGCTTGGGCTCATGGACGCCATCGAGAGGTTCGACCCTGCGCGGGGCCTGACGTTCCAGACGTTCGCGGTCCCGCGGATCCGGGGGGCCATCATCGACGGCATGCGCGCGATGGACTTCGTGCCCCGCTCCGTGCGCGACAAGCTCCGGGCCATCTCCGCGGCGCAGGTCGCGCTCGAGGCGCGCCTGGGCCGGCCGCCCGACGACGAGGAGGTCGCCCGTGAGACCGGCCTCCCGCTGCACCAGGTGCGCGACCTGGTCAAGCAGGCGTCGGGCAACCACGCCAACCTCGACGACTTCGACCTCGCCGACGAGCTCGCCTCGGCCGGGGAGAGCAGGGTCGAGACCGGCGACGACAGCGCCTCGTTGATGCGCGTCGTCGACGAGCTGTCCGAGCGCGACCAGGTGATCATCGCCCTCTACTACTACGAGGGGCTGACGCTGGCCGAGATCGGCCGCGTCCTGGGCGTGACCGAGTCGCGGGTGAGCCAGGTGCACAGCCGGGCCACCGCGACGCTGCGGGCCAAGCTGCTGGCGCTGGAATCGGTCTGAACTCCCTCGCCGCAGCAGCGAATATCAGCCGCGGCGAGGGGAACACCACAGAGGAAGGTTGCCACCTCAGGAGCCGGGCCGAGGAAATTCGTCGGCTCCGCTACCGCCTCCCGAGATGCCTGCCTAGACTGAATGCACGAACCCTGGCGGGGAGGAAACAGTGCCGCTGTCGGAAGAAGAGCTTCGTCTGCTCGAGCAGATGGAACGCGCGCTGGTCGAAGAGGACCCCAAGCTGGCCTCGACCATGCGGGGCACCAGGCTACGGCGTCATGCCCGACGACGTGCCTACATCGCCGCCGGGGCCTTCCTGGTCGGCGTCGTGGTCCTGATGACCGGGGCCGTGATGAGCCAGACCGTCGTGGGCATCGTGGGCTTCGTGCTGATGCTCGGGTCGGCCTACGTCGCCCTCAGCTCCTGGCACCACCAGACCGCCGCACCGGAGGCGCCGGAGACCCCGGACCCGAACGCTCCGTTCTCCCTGATCGAGGGCGGGCGCCGGGGCAAGACCCGCAAGCGCGGGTCGCGCGCCTCCCGGTCGTCGTCCTCGGGCGGCTCCTTCATGGAGCGGTTCGAGGAGCGCTGGCGCCGGCGCCGCGACCAGAACGGCATGTGACCGCACCTTTCCGCCCGACCGCCGCGGCCCGTCCAGCCACTCCGACGCCCCGCTCCTGGGAGCGGGGCGTTGCCGCGCCCGGCCGTCGGCAGGCCACCCGGCGGAACACCTGCCGACCACCCGGCGGAACACCTGCCGACCACCCGGCGGAACACCTGCCGGACACGGCGGGGCGCGGGCCGACCTCCGGCCGACCGGGCGGCGCTCACACGGCGTGGTCGACGCCGGGGTCGTCGAGCAGGGAGACCCCGCGCGGAACCCGGCTGCCTCGTGGCGCCGCCCCCCTGCGCAGCAATGACACCGGCAGCCACGTGGCTCGGGTGCGCTGCCGGCGGCTGGCGGCGGCGTACATCGCCTCGACGCAGAGGTCGAGGTCGTCGCGCACGCGGCCGTGCTCGGCGGCCGAGACGCTCATCGAGCGCGCGTAGCGCGCCTCCTCGAGCAGGCGCACCAGCCGTTCCAGCGCCCGGGCGGCCTCCGGGTTGGCGTCGGCGCCGCGGGCCGGTGCACGGGTGTGGGCGTCCTGCTCCGCACCGGGGCGGCCGAAGGAGCCGACCAGGTCGCGAGCGCGCGTGCGCAGGGTGACCCGGTCGTTCCAGGCGATGCCCAGGTCCACCGCGGTCGCCCGGAGCTCCGCCCACGCCGTCTCGGCGAGGTCGCCCGGGGTGGTCGCCGCCGCCCAGCGGCGCCGGCCGGAGGCGGCGCGCAGCAGTCGGGGGGTGAGCAGCAGGGCGAGCGCGAGCAGGAGGGCGCCGGCACCGACCAAGGCCCAGGTGCCGTTCCGGCCGCCGCCCTGACCGCCTGCCGCGGCGCCCGTGGCGGTCGAGGCCGACGGCTGGTCGAAGCGGTTCAGGTTCTGGCGGGGCGCCGCAGCCGAGGACGATTCCTCCCGGCCCTGTGCTGTCGGCCCCTGCTGGCGGGTGTAGCCCGGCGCCGCTCCGGTCCGGACGCCGGGGGTCGGCTCGAAGCGGACCCAGCCGGTGCCCTCGAAGTACATCTCGGGCCAGGCGTGCAGGTCGTGCGCGCTGAAGACGTAGGTGTCCTTGCCGGCCGGCTCCGGTCTCAGGAACCCGATCGCGACGCGGGAGGGGATGCCCAGCGAGCGCCCCATCAGCGCCATCGACGCCGCGAACTGCTCGCAGTAGCCGACCCGGCCGCCGTCGCCGTCGGTCAGGAACGCCTCCAGGTCGCTGACTCCGTTGCCCTGCGCGCGGTCCGTGGAGTACCGGAAGCCGCCGTCGACGCGGAACCACTGCTGCAGCGCCTTGGCGGCGTCGTACTTGCTCTGCGTTCCCGACGTCACCTGCAGGGCGAGCTCGCGTACCATCTCGGGGAGGTTGTCGGGCAGGTCGGTGCCGGGGCCGTAGACCGTGGCGGGTGCCGGTCCGGCGTCCGCCAGCTGCTCGGCGGTGGGCTCGACCTCGACCGCCTCCAGGTCGTAGCTGATTCCGGCGCTGGACTGGTCGTCACTGGCGCTGACGAAGTCGAGCGTGCGGCGGTCGTAGCGCCAGTCGCCGGGGGCGTTGAGGGAGTACACCGGGTAGGGGGCCGGCAGCCAGGTGAACTTGTAGTCGTTGCTGAGGTCGACGCTCCACGGGACGGTGCGCCGGTCCACCGCGGCGTCGAGGCCGGGCGGGCGCGGGATCAGCCCGGAGGCGCGTTGGTCGACGGGGATCTCACGGCCCGACGGGCGCCAGGTCTCGCCGTCGAAGGTGTCCAGGACGCTGTACCGCAGGTACGCCGGGTCGCCGGCGGTCCGGACGCGGACCATATCGACGTCCTCGCCCTGCACGAGGTCGCGCTTCAGGTCCGCGATCGGGTTGGACAGCGTCACCGGGTTGCCGTTGCCGCCGTTGCCGTCACCGCCGCCGAACAGGCTCAGGGACAGGGTGGGCACCAGGAGCGGGACGACGACCGCCAGCCCGGTGGCGCTCACGCCGATCTTGCGGGCGGAGGACCACACCGCCTGTCCCGTGACGGCGGGGTCGGGGACGCCGCCCCGCGAGGACACCTGCTGGCCCCAGTGGGTCAGGCGCACGGCCTCCTGGCAGGCGATCAGCGCCAGGAACAGCAGCGCGGCCGCCGCGAACGTCAACCACGAGACGCCGTCGGCCACGATGCTGACCGGTGCGGTGTAGGCGGCCAGCAGGGGCAGTCCCGCGAGCGGTGCCCGGCGTAGCCCGCAGGCGAGCAGGTCGACCGCCACCGCCGTGACGGTGCCGGCGAGGATCATCAGCACCGCGAACTCCGGCACCGACTGCGGGACCGGTGAGGCGTAGGACTGCGCGGCGTCGGCACTGGCCGCGATCAGGGTGCGCACCTGCGCGATGGACTCAGGGGTGGGCAGCCAGCCGCCCAGCGCCTGGTCGCCGGCCCACCGGTGGTGCAGCCACACGGACACGACGACCAGCTCGACGAGCGGCACGAGCAGGACCGGCGTCCGCGTGGAGCGCAGCACCGCTCCGGTGGTCGCCACCAGCAGGCAGGCGCCGAGCAGCGGCACCATGTAGTCGCTCGGCTTCTCCGCGAACGGCGTCCACGCGAGCAGCGTCACCCAGGTGGTGGCGGCCGCGACGTACGACACCAGGGCGGTGGCCGGCAGCCGCAGCTCGTACCTGGTCATGAGACCGGCTCCTCAGCGACACCCCGACGGCTGACGCCGGTCCTCGCGACCAGGCCGAGGTCCTGCCACACCGTCGGGAGGGGGTCCTTGGGACCGGCCGACACGGCGCGCCAACCGTGGGCGGTCAGCCACGGTACGGCGTCGACCGGCATGCTGGGGCCACGGGTCCACGCGGCCACGTCGAGGGAGACCGCCATCGCGTTGGCGGCCGAGTGCCGCATCCGGGTCAGCGTCGCACGGTCGTGGTCGCCGACCGTACCGAAGACGCCCACGAGCAGGCCGGAGTGGCCGCTGTCCTGGAGCCAGCCGGTGTCGATGCCGGGCTTGCCCAGCTCGGTCACCACCGCCAGCGACTCCAGCAGCGGGCCGGTCTCGGCGTTCAGGGCGCCGTGCTGGTGCCACGGTGCCCCGTCGTCACCGGCGGCGGTCACCAGCCGCACGCTGAAACCGCGCTGGACCAGGTGCACCGCGATCGAGGCGGCCAGGGCGACGGCGTGCTCCAACGAGGAACCGGCGCCGGTGCCCCGGTGGGAGATCTTCCGGTTGTCGAGGAACAAGGTGGCGCGCGACTGCCACGGCTGCTCCTCGCGGCGCACCATCAGCTCCCCGGCGTGCGCGCTGCTGCGCCAGTGCACGCGCCGCAGGTCGTCGCCGCGGCGGTACTCCCGCACGGTCACGTCCTCGGCGCTGCCGGAGGCGAACGCCCGCGGCCGGTTGTCGCCCGAGCCGGTCCAGGCCCCCGCTAGCGGGATCGCCGGGAGCGGCGTCACCCGGGGCGTCACCACCAGGGCCGCGGTGGACTGGAAGGTGCGGTCCAGCTCGACCATGCCGAACGGATCGCTGAGCCGCACCCGCATCGGGCCGATGGTGAACTTGCCGCGGACCTCCGAGCGGGCGAGGTAGCTCACGCTGCGCTTCCAGCGCGGGCCCATCCGGTCGATGACGAAGCGGGGGCGGGTGCCGAGCACGTACGGGATCTGGTCCTCGAGCAGGAGCAGGCCGGTCGGCATGCGGCCGTCGTTGGTGAGGTCGAGGGTGACCCGGGTCTGCTGTCCCGCGACGACCTGCTTGGGGGACAGGGACCGGACCAGTCCGAGGCGGTAGCGGCTGCGGCCCAGGAACCACGCCGTCACCAGGGGCACGGCCACCAGGAGCGCTCCGACGCGCACCAGCTCGTCGTAGCCGAGCAGGACCGCGCACACCAGGGCGGTGCCGCCGGCGGCCAGGAAGGCCCGGCCCCGGGTCGTCAGCGCGGACAGCGCCTCGCGCATGCTCAGGCCTCCTCGGGTGCCTAGGAGGTCCGGCGGGACGCGGGCATCGGCACGCCGGCGACGATCTGGCGCAGCGCGGCCTCCGGCGTACGGCCGCTCATCGACGCCTCGACGGTGGGCAGCAACCGGTGGGCCAGCACCTGCACGGCGAGCCCTTGGACGTCGTCGGGGATGACGTAGTCGCGACCGGCGAGCGCGGCGGCCGCCTTGGCGGCGCGGACCAGGTGCAGGGTGGCCCGCGGTGAGGCACCGAGCAGCAGCTCGGGGGAGCGGCGGGTCGCGGTCGTGATGGCGACCGCGTAGCGCTGCACCGGCTCGGCGACGTAGACGTCGTTGACCACCGCGACCAGCCGGCGGATCTCGGCGGCGTCCGTGACCGGCTCCAGGTCCAGCAGCGGGCTGGTGCCGGTGTGGGTGTTCAGCATCGCGATCTCGGCCGACTCCACCGGGTAGCCCATCGACACCCGGGCCATGAACCGGTCCCGCTGTGCCTCGGGGAGGGCGTAGGTGCCTTCCATCTCGATCGGGTTCTGGGTGGCGATCACCATGAACGGCGACTCCAGGTGGTACGTCGACCCGTCGATGCTCACCTGCCGTTCCTCCATGCACTCCAGCAGGGCCGACTGGGTCTTGGGGGAGGCCCGGTTGATCTCGTCGCCGACCACGATGTTGGCGAAGACGCCGCCGGGCCGGAACTCGAACTCCCGGGTGTCCTGGTTGAAGATCGAGACCCCCGTGACGTCTGAGGGCAGCAGGTCGGGGGTGAACTGGATCCGGCGCACGGTGCAGTCGATGGTCCGGGCCAGGGCTTTGCTGAGCATGGTCTTGCCGACGCCGGGCACGTCCTCGATCAGCAGGTGGCCCTCGGCGAGCAGCACCACGAGGGCCAGGCGGGCGACGTCGGGCTTGCCCTCGATCACCTTCTCGATGCTGCCGCGCACGCGGGTGGCGACCTGCGCCAGCGTGTCCAGGTCGGCGGAACGGCCGCCCGACCCCGCGCGCTCGTGCGTCTCGGACTCCACTGAGGTCACGCCGTCGGCCTCTCTCTCCCTCAGCCCACGGTGGTGGGCCCGCCACCTGGTCGGTGGATGTAGTCAACCTCATGCCAGGGGCGCTGTCATCGCCACGTCGAGGGCTGCCCTCCTGCCGTCACCGGCCCAGCAGACGACGACCCTCACCCCGAGTGTGACGCACCGCTCCCAGAAGCGTGCCGCTTCCGCGAGCTGGCCGGCACCGGTGGCCGCGCTCCACCTTCCCCCACCGCGGGGACCGGCGCGGCGATCGGAGGCGGCGCGGGGCGAGCTGCCCGCAAGGACCGGCGCCCGTGGCCGCGGTCGCCGTCTCGACGCCCGCCGACCGGAAACCGCAGGTCACGCGAGGAAACGCCGCCGCGGAACCGGGCGAAATGGTTGACGGTGGAGTGTTGTGGAGTAGAGTGGGGCGCAGTGGAGGAGAGGCAGCCTCACAGCGTCGGACCGGGGAGGGTCGGAGATGTTCTTCGGCACCTACACACCCCGGCTCGACGACAAGGGGCGGCTGTTCCTCCCGGCGAAGTTCCGGGACGAGCTGGCGGAGGGTCTCGTGGTCACTCGAGGGCAGGAGCGCTGCCTCTACGTGTGGTCCATGGACGAGTTCGCCAAGCTCACCGAGCGGCTGCGTGAGGTGCCCGTCACCAACAAGGCCGCACGGGACTACGTGCGCATGTTCTTCGCCGGCGCCTCCGACGAGACGCCGGACAAGCAGGGACGCATCACGATCCCGCCGATGCTGCGGGACTACGCGTCGCTGGCGAAGGACTGCATCGTGATCGGCGCGATGAACCGGGTGGAGATCTGGGACAGCGCGTCGTGGCAGACCTACTCCGAGTCGCAGGAGCAGGCGTTCGCCGACCTGTCGGAGGACGTCTTCCCGGGCCTCTGAGGCAGCAGCACCACACCGACAACTTCACAACGGGTCACGGCAGCAGTCGCAGGACGAGGTCTTGCGTCCGCTCCTCTCTCGGCGTCTGGCACACCTTCCCCGGTGCCAGAAGCCGTTTCCCAGAGGCGG
The DNA here is from genome assembly GCA_963835385.1 of uncultured Actinomycetota bacterium. Taxonomy (GTDB): domain Bacteria; phylum Actinomycetota; class Actinomycetes; order Propionibacteriales; family Nocardioidaceae; genus Nocardioides_B. The sequence continues at coordinate 171,163 of CAWIFK010000007.1, read as the reverse complement.
GCGGACGCTGGACCTGGTTCGGCGAAGCCGTCGGGGCCCTTTCTCCATTCCTGCACGCGTCACGAGGGGTCGAACCGATGAGCGTCACCTGTCCCGGAGCAAGCTCCGGTCGTCCCGTCCGCCGGGTCCGTCACGACGTCCGCGACGGCATGACGGTGATGGCCTTCTCGGCCGTGTCGTCGACGGTCCTCGCGCTCGGCATGCTGCTGCTCGTCCGGCTGGCGGGCTAGCCGGCATGACCTCTCCGCGCCACGTCCCGGTGCTGCTCGACCGGGTCGTCGCCCTCGTGGCCCCTGCCCTGACCCACCCCGGGTCGGTGCTCGTCGACGCCACGCTCGGCCTCGGCGGCCACACCGAGGCGGTGCTCACCCGCTGTCCCGAGGCCTGCGTGGTGGGCATCGACCGCGACGTCCACGCCCTCGACCACAGCCGCGAGCGGCTGGCCGCGTTCGGGGAGCGGGTCACCTTCGTGCACGCCGTCTACGACGAGATCGCCGACGTCCTCGCCGACCTCGGCCTTGCGCACGTGGACGGCGTCCTGTTCGACCTGGGCGTGTCCTCGATGCAGCTCGACGTCCGCGAGCGCGGGTTCGCCTACGCCGAGGACGCGCCGCTCGACATGCGCATGAACGACACCGGCGGGCCCACCGCCGCGGAGGTCCTCAACACCTACCCCGCCGAGGAGCTCGCCCGGATCCTGCGGACCTACGGCGAGGAGAGGTTCGCCCGCCGCATCGCCGAGGCGATCGTCCGCGAGCGGGCCCGCGAGCCGTTCACCCGGTCGGCTCGGCTGGTCGAGCTGCTCCGCGAGTCGATCCCGGCGCCGGCGCGGCGCACCGGCGGGCACCCCGCGAAGCGCACCTTCCAGGCCCTGCGCATCGAGGTCAACGACGAGCTGTCGGTGCTGCGCCGGGCACTGCCGGCGGCGATCGAGGCGATCGGCGTCGGCGGCCGGGTGGTCGTCATGTCCTACCACTCGCTGGAGGACCGGCTGACCAAGCAGGCGTTCGCCGAGGCGACGCGCAGCGAGGTGCCGCCGGACCTGCCGTTCGTGCCCGAGGGGAGCGAGCCGGCGCTGCGGCTGGTCACCCGGGGGGCGGAGAAGGCGACGCCGCAGGAGATCGAGCAGAACCCGCGAGCGGCGTCGGTGCGGCTGCGTGCCGTCGAGCGCGTCCGCACCGGAGCAGTCGCATGAACCACGTCGCACCGACCCGAGGGGGACAGGCATGAGCGCGCTGATGAACCAGGCCAGGCAACGAGCGCCACGCATCGCGGAGGCGGCCGTCGACCGGGCGCGGCTGACCGTCGTCCCGCGCCGCCGGGTCCGCGCGGCGCGGGTGCCGTTCGTGATGCTGGTCTCGCTGCTGCTCGTCGGGGGCGTCGCGGGACTGCTCACCTTCAACACCTCGATGCAGCAGGCGTCGTTCGCCGCGACCGCCCTCGAGCAGCGCGCGGACGCGCTGGCGGCACGCGAGCAGTCGCTGAAGATGGACCTCGAGCGGCTGCGCGACCCCCAGCGGGTGGCGATGGAGGCCAAGAGGATCGGCATGGTGCCGCCCGGCAGCCCGGCCTTCCTGCGCCTCTCCGACGGGAAGGTGCTCGGCGAGCCGGCCCCGGCGCTCGCCGCGGACGCCGTCCGGATCAACGACCTGCCCGCGCAGCTGCCGGGGAACCTGCGGCCCCGCACGGTCATCGTGCCGGCCCCGACCGAGGAGGCGCCCGCCGCGGAGCGCAGCACCGGCACCGCGGACGGCGCGGCAGCCGCGGAGCAGGGGTCTCCAGCAGGTACAAAGAAGCAGCGCGGCGGCCAGCCGTCTCAGTAGGCATCGGACCAGGCACCGGGCCAGGCATCGGACTAGAGGGAGTGAGCCGTGACCCAGGGCAGGGGACCGCACCCGCCACGTGAGCGCGGCCCGGCGCGCCGCAGCCGCGGGTCGGCCCGCCCGGCGCGCCCGGCACCGGGGGAGGGTGCCTCCCGCAGGCCCGCCCCGCAGCCGGCACCGGTCCGCCGCTCCCGCCGGCAGGTCCGCGCCCGCCGGGGCGCCTCGATGCTCCGGCTGAGGGTGAGCTTCCTGCTCGTCGCGATGGTGGTCTCGGTGTTCGCCGTCCGGCTCTTCCAGATCCAGGGCCTCGACGCCCAGGCGTACGTCGCCCGCTCGAAGGCCGAGGGGGTCGTGACCGTCGCGCTGCCGGCCACCCGGGGCTCGATCACCGACCGCAACGGCGTGCCGCTCGCCGAGAGCGTCGACGGGCTGATGCTCGTGGCCGACCCCACCATGACCAAGGCGAACGCCAGCGAGATCGCCACGATCATCGCGCGCCGGCTCTCGGTCGACTACTTCGAGCTGCTCGAGCGGCTGCGCAAGCCCGACACCCGGTTCCAGTACCTCGCGCGGCGGGTGCCCTCCACGCTGGCCACCGAGGTCGTCGACGAGCTGGCGGCGCGCGGGCTCAGCGGCGTCGACACGCGGCGCGACCCGGTGCGCGACTACCCGGCCCGTGACGTCGCCGCCAACCTCGTCGGCTTCATGAACGACATGGGCGACGCGGCCGAGGGCGCCGAGCTGCTGTTCGACCCGACCCTGTCCGGCAAGGACGGCTCGGCGACCTACGAGACCGGCGGCGGCAACCGGATCCCGCTGGGCGACAACGAGGTGGTCCAGCCCCGCAGCGGCAAGGACCTCGAGCTGACCATCGACCGCGACGTGCAGTGGTACACCCAGCGCGTGCTGCGCGCCGCGGTGCAGAACTCCTCCGGCGAGTCCGGCTCGGCGGTCGTGCTCGACACCCGGACCGGCGAGGCTCTCGCGCTCGCCGACTACCCCACGTTCGACCCCAACGACCCCTCCTCGGCCACCGAGGGGACCCTGGGCTCGCGCGCGATCCGCGACGCCTACGAGCCCGGGTCGGTGCAGAAGGTGCTCACGATGAGCGCGCTCATCGACAAGGGTCTGGTCACGCCGCAGACCGAGGTCGTCGTGCCGCCGGTGCTGCCGCGCTCGGACCGCGTGATCCACGACTACTTCACCCACGGCCGGCTGCACCTGACGCTCACCGGCGTCATCGCGAAGTCCTCGAACATCGGCACCGTCAAGGCCGCGGACCTCATCGACGACGAGGACTACTACGACTACCTGCGCGGCTTCGGCCTGGGACGGAAGACCGGGGTCGGGGTCGAGGGCGAGTCCGCCGGCGTGCTGCCCGACTACCACGACTGGCTGCCGATCAACAAGGACACGATCAGCTTCGGGCAGGGCGTCGCGGTGAGCGCCCTGCAGATGGCCGCGGCGGTCAACACGATCGCGAACGGCGGGGTCTACGTCCAGCCCAGCCTGGTCAAGGGCGTCGCCACCACCAGTGCCGGGGAGCAGGTCGGCTCCGCGACCTCCGAGACCCGCCGGGTGATCAGCCGGCGGACCGCACGCCAGGTCACCGGGATGATGGAGGCGGTCACCGACCCCGAGGAGGGCACCGCTCCTGGAGCCGCGATCCCCGGCTACCGCGTCGCCGGCAAGACCGGCACCGCACAGCGGGTGGACCCCAGCTGCAAGTGCTACGGGAACACGTTCACCGTGTCCTTCGCCGGCTTCGCCCCCGCGGACGACCCCCGGTTCCTCGTGTACGTCGTCGTCCAGGACCCCAAGAACGGCGGCGGAGGCGGCAGCATCGGCGGCCCGGTGTTCCGCAAGATCATGACGCACGTGCTGCAGAAGTACGCCGTGCCGCCGACCGGCTCGGTGGCACCCACACCACGCGTCGAGTGGTGAGCGCCGGTAGCCTCTCCGCCGTGCCCGACGAGATCCCGACACGACCCCGCCGCCTGGACGCGACGCCGCTGCGGAGGATCTCCGAGTGGCTGGGGGACGCGCTCCTCGAGGTGCACGCAGCGGACGGCGCGACCAGGATCCGGGGCCTGGCGATCAGCACCCGCCAGGTCCGGCCCGGCGACCTCTACGTCGCTCCCGCCGGTGCCCGGGTCCACGGGGCGCAGTTCGCCGCCGAGGCCGTGGCCGCCGGTGCGGTGGCGGTCCTCACCGACCTCGCCGGGGCCGAGATCTGCCGCGGGCTGCCTGTTCCGGTCCTCGTCGTCGAGCGGCCCCGCGCGGTGCTCGGCGCCCTCGCCGCCCGCGTCTACGGCGAGCCGGCCACCCGGCTGCGCCTCGTCGCGGTGACCGGGACACAGGGCAAGACCACCACCACCCGGCTCGCCGAGGGCGCCCTGGACGCCGCCGGCGTACCCGCCGCGGTGGTCGGCACCGTCGGCACCCGGGTCAACGGGGTGGACGTCGCCAGCTCCCTGACCACGCCGGAGGCCCCCGACCTGCACGCGCTGTTCGCGGTGATGGTCGAGCAGCACGTCGCCGCCTGCGCCATGGAGGTCTCCAGCCACGCGCTGGTGATGGGCCGCGTCGACGGCGTCGTCTTCGACGTGGCCTGCTTCACCAACCTGGGCCGCGACCACCTCGACTTCCACGCCGACGAGGAGGAGTACTACGCGGCCAAGGCGTCGCTGTTCACGCCGGCGCGGGCCCGCCTCGGGCTGGTCAACATCGACGACGAGCACGGCCGCCGCCTCGTCGGCGAGGCGCCGATCCCGGTGCGCACCTTCTCGGTCACCGGGTCGGCCGCGGACTGGTGGGCCGACAACATCGAGGTGCGCCCGGAGGGGTCCACCTTCACGGTGCACACCCCCGGCGGGGACTCCTTCCCCGCCTCGGTGCCGCTCACCGGCGACTACAACGTCTCCAACGCGCTGTGCGCGATCGCCGCGCTGGCCGAGGTCAGGTTCGACCCCCGCCGGGTGGCGACCGGGATGGCCGCCTCCGCCGGGGTCCCCGGCCGGCTGGAGCGCGTCGACGCCGGACAGCCGTTCCTGGCCGTCGTCGACTACGCCCACAAGCCCGACGCGGTGCAGGCAGCCCTCGCGGCGCTGCGCCCGCAGGCCACCGGACGCCTCGTCGTCGTGCTGGGCGCTGGCGGCGAGCGCGACACCGGCAAGCGGCCGCTCATGGGCGAGACCGCCGCGCGGCTGGCCGACGTCCTGGTCGTCACCGACGACAACCCGCGCGGCGAGGACCCCGCCGCGATCCGCGCGGCCGTGCTGGCCGGGGCCGGGCAGGTCCCGGCCGCCGAGCGGGCGGAGGTCCACGAGGTGGGGGACCGGCGCGCGGCGATCCGGCTCGCGGTCTCCCGCGCCGCGGCCGGCGACGTGGTCGTGGTGGCGGGCAAGGGCCACGAGACCGGCCAAGAGGTGCGCGGCGTCGTGCACCCCTTCGACGACCGCGCCGTGCTGCGCGAGGAGCTGCGCCGAGGAGTGGCCTCATGATCGCGATGACCCTGGCCGAGATCGCCGACGTCGTCGGCGGGGCCGTCCACGACGACCCCGGCGTCACCGTGACGGGTGCCGCCTTTCTCGACAGCCGCGTGGCGGAGGAGGGCGGGCTGTTCGTGGCGCTGAAGGGCGAGCGGGTCGACGGCCACGAGTACGTCGACGACGCGATCGCCGCGGGCGCCGTCGCGGTGCTCGGCCAGCGACCGGTCGGCGCGCCCGCCGTGGTGGTGGAGGACCCGGCCGTGGCGCTGGCCGACCTGGCCCGCCACGTGCTGACCCGGCTGCCCCAGGTCACCGTGGTGGCGCTGACCGGGTCCCAGGGCAAGACCAGCACCAAGGACCTGCTCGCCGGCGTGCTCTCGGCGCACGGCGAGACCGTGGCCACCCGGGGCTCGTTCAACAACGAGCTCGGCCTGCCCCTGACCGTGCTGCGCGCGGAGCCGGGAACCCGCTACCTCGTGCTCGAGATGGGGGCCCGCGGCATCGGCCACATCCGCGAGCTGTGCGCGGTCGCGCGCCCGCAGGTCGCGCTGGTGCTCAACGTGGGCAAGGCCCATCTCGGCGAGTTCGGCTCCCAGGGGGCGATCGCCCAGGCCAAGGGCGAGCTCGTCGAGGCACTGCCGGCCGACGGCGTGGCGGTGCTCAACGCCGACGACCCGTTGGTGTCCGCCATGGCCGACCGGACGCAGGCGAGCGTGCTCGGCTTCGGCGAGTCCGGCCGCGCCGCCGTACGCCTGGGCGAGGTGACCCTGGACGCGGCGGGCCGGCCGGCCTTCGAGCTCGCCCACGACGGTGCGACTGCACACGTGCAGCTCGCCCTGGTCGGCGAGCACCACGCGGCCAACGCCGCCGCGGCCGCGGCCGCGGCGATCGCGCTGGGCATGAGCCTCGAGGACGCCGCCCGGGGACTGGCCGCCGCAGCGCCCTCGCGCTGGCGGATGGAGGTCACCGAGCGCAGCGACGGCGTGACCGTCGTCAACGACGCCTACAACGCCAACCCCGACTCGATGCGCGCCGCGCTGAAGGCGCTGGCGGCGATGGGGCGCGGACGCGACGCCCGCACCGTCGCCGTGCTCGGCGAGATGCGCGAGCTCGGCGACTCCGCGACCGAGGAGCACGACGCCGTCGGTCGGCTGGCGGTGCGCCTCGACATCACCCAGCTGGTCGTGGTCGGCGAGCCCGCCAAGCCGATCCACCTCGGGGCCACCCTCGAAGGCTCGTGGGGCGGGGAGTCGGTGTTCGTGCCCGACCACGAGGCGGCCCTGGACTGGCTGCGCGAGCAGCTGCGCCCCGGCGACATCGTGCTGGTCAAGGCCTCCCGTGCCGCCGCGCTCGAACGGGTGGCGGCGGCGCTGCTCGAGAACGCGAGTAGCGGGGCCGACGGGGCCGACGGCGCCGACGGGGCCGGTCAGGAGGAGAACAGCCGATGAGAGCGATCCTGCTCGCGGGAGGACTCTCGCTGCTGCTCACGCTGCTCGGCACCCGGATCGCGATCCGGGTGCTGGTCAGCAAGGGCTACGGGCAGCTGATCCGCGACGACGGCCCCACCACCCACCACACCAAGCGCGGCACGCCGACGATGGGCGGGCTGGTCATCATCATCTCCGTGGTGCTCGCCTACGCGCTGGCCAAGCTGCTCACCCGGGACCTGCCGACCTGGTCCGGCCTGCTGCTGCTGTTCCTGCTCGTCGGCCTCGGCACCGTCGGGTTCCTCGACGACTACATCAAGATCGCCAAGCAGCGCAGCCTGGGCCTGCGCAGCAAGGCCAAGATGGCCGGCCAGACGGTCGTCGCGCTGCTCTTCGGCACCCTCGCCCTGACCCGGCCCGACGAGCGCGGCAGCACCCCCGCCTCCACGGCGATCTCCTTCACCCGGGACATGGAGCAGTGGACGCTGCCGGCGTTCATGGTCGTGATCCTGATCCTGGTGATGATCGCCGGGTCGAGCAACGCGGTGAACCTCACCGACGGGCTCGACGGGCTGGCGACCGGCGCCTCCACCATGGTGTTCGGCGCCTACACGCTGGTGAACATCTGGCAGAACAACCAGTCCTGCGGCCTCAACCCGGGCGGCCAGTGCTACGAGGTGCGCGACCCGCTCGACCTCGCGGTGATCGCCTCGGCGCTCACCGGCGCCTGCTTCGGCTTCCTGTGGTGGAACGCGTCCCCGGCGAAGATCTTCATGGGCGACACCGGCTCCCTGTCGCTGGGCGGCGCGCTGGCCGGCCTGGCGATCCTGACCCGCACCGAGTTCCTCCTCGCCATCCTCGGTGGCCTGTTCGTGATGATCACGATGTCGGTGATCGTGCAGGTCGGCTACTTCAAGATCAGCGGCGGCAAACGCATCTTCCGGATGGCGCCGCTGCAGCACCACTTCGAGCTGAAGGGCTGGGCCGAGATCACGATCGTCATCCGGTTCTGGATCATCACCGGCCTGTGCGTCGCCACCGGCCTCGGAGTGTTCTACGCCGAGTGGGTGGCCGGCACATGAGCGGCGACAGTGTCGACGTGGACGGCCTGGACCGCTCCCGGCCGTGGACGGGCGTGCGCGCCGCGGTCGTCGGCTGCGGCGTCTCGGGGCTCGCCGCGGCCGACAACCTGCTGCACGTCGGCGCCGAGGTGACGATCCTGGCCGAGGGCGCGACCGGCGAGCAGCAGGAGCGGGCCGACCTGCTGGAGGTGCTCGGCGCCACGCTCCGCATCGGCCCCGGTGCCTCGCACGTGCTGCCCGACGACGTACACCTGGTGGTGACCTCGCCGGGGGTGCCGCCCACCGCTCCGGTGCTCGTCGCCGCCGCGGACCGCGGCGTCCCGGTCTGGGGCGAGGTGGAGCTCGCCTGGCGGCTGCGCGACCCCGAGCACCCCGGCACCTGGCTGTGCGTCACCGGCACCAACGGCAAGACCACCACCGTGCAGATGCTCCAGTCGATCCTGCAGGCAGCCGGCGTGGCCAGCGTCGCGTGCGGCAACGTGGGGCTGCCGATCGTGGAGGCGGTGATGGACCCGACCCCCTACGACGTCTACGCCGTCGAGCTCTCCAGCTTCCAGCTGCACTACACGCACACGATGGCGGCCGACTCCGCGGCGGTCCTCAACCTCGCCGAGGACCACCTCGACTGGTACTCCGGCCCCTCCGGCATGGCCGACTACGCCGCGGACAAGGGGCGCATCTACGAGCGCGTCCGGACCGCCTGCGTCTACAACGTGGCCGACCCGGCGACCGAGCAGCTGGTCCGCGACGCCGAGGTGCAGGAGGGAGCCCGCGCGATCGGCTTCACCCTCGGCACCCCGGGCGTCGGCATGGTCGGCGTCGTCGACGACGTGCTGGCCGACCGCGCCTTCGTCGAGGAGCGTGAGACCTCGGCCGCCGAGCTGGGCACGCTCGCGGACCTGGCCTCCGAGGCGCCGCACTTCGTCGCCAACGCCCTGGCGGCCGCCGCGCTCGCCCGGTCGTACGGCGTCCCTGCCGCAGCGGTCCGCGACGGCCTGCGCGCCTTCGCCCCCGACGGCCACCGGATCGCCGAGGTCGCGCAGGTCGGCGGCGTGCGGTGGGTCGACGACTCCAAGGCCACCAACCCGCACGCCGCCCGGTCCTCGTTGCAGGCCTACGAGCCGGTCGTGTGGGTCGCCGGCGGCCTCGCCAAGGGCGCGAGCTTCGACGACCTGGTCCGGGCGGTGCACGGCCGGCTGCGGGGCGTGGTGCTGCTCGGACGCGACCGGCGTGTGATCGCCGACGCGTTGGCGCGACACGCGCCCGATGTCCGGGTGATCGAGGTCGACGGCGGCGACACTGAGGTCATGGACCGCGTCGTCGGTGCGGCGACGGACCTGGCCCGGCCAGGCGACACCGTGCTGCTCGCGCCGGGGTGCGCGTCCATGGACATGTTCGCGAACTACGGCGCTCGCGGGGATGCCTTCGCCGAAGCGGTGCTCCGACTTCGCGATCGCTAGCTCCCCGACGTGGCGGGAGGGCAGGCAAGGAGCGTGACCACCACCGCAGGTGAACCGCGCGGACGGCTCGTGCGGACCCGGCCGCTCACGGGGTGGACCGCTTCCATGCGGGAGGCGCTCGACCGGCCGCTGACCTCCTACTACCTGCTGCTCGGAGCGTCCGCGCTGCTGCTCACCATCGGCCTGATGATGGTGCTGAGCGCCTCGAGCGTCTATGCCTACGACACCTTCGGCGACAGCTACGCCGTGTTCAAGCGGCAGCTCACCTGGATGCTGCTGGCCCTGCCGATCGCCTTCGTGCTCTCCCGGCTGCCGCACCGGTTCCTCCGGGTGCTGGCCTGGCCGGCGATCGCGGTGGCCCTGGCCGCGCTGGCGCTGACCCAGGTCCCCGGCCTGGGCGTCGAGGTGGGGGGCAACACGAACTGGCTGGCGCTGGGCCCGGTGCGCATCCAGCCCTCGGAGCTGGCCAAGCTCGCGGTGATCCTGTGGTGCGCGGACCTCTACGCCCGCAAGGAGCGGCTGCTGGGGGACTGGCGGCACGTGCTGGTGCCGATGCTGCCGGTCACGGGCCTGGTGGTCGGGCTGGTGCTCGCCCAGCGCGACCTCGGCACCGCCCTGGTGATGTTCGCGATCGTCCTCGGCATGCTGTGGGTGGTCGGCGCCCCGGCCCGGCTGTTCGTGATGGGCCTGACCACGGTCGGCGTGCTCGCGCTGTGGCTGGCCACCACCAGCCACGAGCGGCTGGAGCGGCTGACCAACTTCGCCGACCCGTTCAAGGACTACCAGGGCGCGGGCTGGCAGCCGGCGCACGGCCTGTTCGCGATGTCTACCGGCGGCATCTTCGGCAAGGGCATCTCGGCCAGCCAGCAGAAGTGGGGCAACCTGCCCGCCGCCCACACCGACTTCATCTTCGCGGTGCTCGGCGAGGAGCTCGGGCTCGTCGGCACCCTGCTGGTGCTGGCGCTGTTCCTCACCCTCGCCTACGCCGGGTTCCGGATCGCCCAGCGGACCACGGACCCGTTCGTGCGCTACATGTCGGCCGGGATCACCATCTGGCTGATGGTGCAGATGATGATCAACGTCGGCATGGTGCTGGCCCTGCTGCCGGTGATCGGCATCCCGATGCCGCTGGTCTCCTACGGCGGCTCCTCGCTGCTGCCGTCCATGGTGGCGCTCGGCCTGCTGGTCTCCTTCGCCCGCTCCGAGCCGGGAGCGCAGGCGGCGCTGCGGGCCCGCCGGCGGCGCCGTACCCCGGCCGGGGTGACCGCCGGGGGCGGTCTGCCGAGGCGCACGCGATGATGGGGGCACGCTCTCCGCTCGTCAGCGATCCCCGACCAGGACAGGTGGCATGAAGGTTCTCCTCGCCGGTGGCGGCACCGCGGGACACACGTCCCCGTTGCTGGCCACCGCGGACGCGCTGCGCCGGCTCGAGCCCGACACCGAGGTCACCGCCCTCGGCACCCCGCGGGGCCTGGAGACCCGGGTCGTCCCCGAGGCGGGCTACCCGCTCGAGCTGGTGCCGCCGGTGCCGCTGCCGCGCCGTCCCAACGCCGACCTCGTCCGGCTCCCCGGCCGGCTGCGCGGGGCGCTGCGGGCGACCCTGGAGGTGCTCGACCGCGTGTCGCCCGACGTCGTGGTCGGCTTCGGCGGCTACGTCTCGGTGCCGGCCTACCTGGCCGCCCGCCGCCGCGGGCTGCCGCTGGTGGTCCACGAGGGCAACGCGCTGCCCGGCATCGCCAACAAGCTGGGTGCCCGGTTCACCTCGCACGTCGCCACCAGCTTCCCCGACACCGCGCTGCGGCACGGGACCTACCTCGGGCTGCCGATCCGCCGGATGATCTCCACCCTCGACCGGCCGGCGGCGCGCGCGCAGGCACGGGCCGCGTTCGGGCTGGAGCCGGACCGTCCGACGCTGCTGGTCACCGGCGGCTCGCAGGGCGCGCGCCGCCTCAACCAGTCCGTCGCCGCAGCGGCCCCCGAGCTCGCCGCGGCCGGCGTCCAGGTGCTGCACGTGACCGGCGCCCAGGGCGCCGCGGACGTCGAGCGCGTGGACGGCGCACCGCCGTACGTCGTGGTGCCGTACGTCGACCGGATGGACCTCGCCTACGCCGCCGCCGACCTGGTGGTGTGCCGTGCCGGCGCGAACACGGTCACCGAGGTCGCGGCCACCGGGCTGGCGGCCGTCTTCGTCCCGCTGCCGCACGGCAACGGCGAGCAGGCGCTCAACGCGCGGCCCGTCGTCGACGCCGGCGGCGGCCTGCTGGTGCAGGACGCGGCCTTCACGCCCGAGTGGGTGCGTGCGACGGTCCCCGTGCTCGCCACCGACGCCGACCGGCTCTCGGCGATGTCGCGCGCCGCAGCGGGGCTGATCCCGCGCGACGCCGACGAGAAGCTGGCCCGCATGGTGCTCGCCGCGGCCCGAGGAGGACGGCCATGAGGGTCCCGGTGCCCGACGAGCTGCTGCCGGCCGACGAGCTGGGCGCGGTGCACTTCGTCGGCATCGGCGGGGCGGGGCTTTCGGGCATCGCCCGGATCATGCTGGCCCGCGGCATCGCGGTCAGCGGCAGTGACGCCCAGGAGTCGCAGACGCTGGAGTCGCTGCGCGCGCTCGGGGCCCGGTGCCACGTCGGCCACGCGGCCGGCCATGTGCACGGCGTGGACACCGTGGTGGTCTCCACGGCCGTCCGCGAGGACAACCCCGAGGTGCTCGAGGCGCGCGCCCGGGGACTGCGGCTGCTGCCGCGCTCGGCCGCGCTCGAGTCCGTCATGCAGGGCCGCAGGGTCGTGGCGGTGGCCGGCACGCACGGCAAGACCACGACCACCTCGCTGCTCACAGTCGCGCTGCAGCACTGCGGCGCGGACCCGTCCTTCGCGATCGGCGGCGAGCTCACCGAGTCCGGCTCCAACGCCCACGACGGCGGTGGCGAGGTCTTCGTCGCCGAGGCCGACGAGAGCGACGGGGCGTTCCTGGTGTACTCGCCGTTCGCGGGGCTGGTCACCAACGTGGAGGCCGACCACCTCGACAACTGGGGCACCGAGAAGGCCTACCACGTGGCCTTCACGAGCTTCCTCGACCGGATCGACCCAGCCGGCTTCCTCGTCGCCTGCGTGGACGACCCGGGCGCCGCCGACCTCGCCGAGCAGGCCCGGGCGCGCGGGCTCGCCACCACCGGCGTGGGGGAGTCCCCGGCCGCCGACCTGCGCGCGGAGGACCTCCGGTTCGCCGGGTCCACGTCCACCTTCACCGTCCTCGACCGGGGCCGCCGCCTCGGCGAGGTCACGCTGCAGATCCCCGGACGGCACTACGTCCTCGACGCGCTGGGCGCGCTGGCGGCGGGCCTGCGCCTCGGCTTCGACTTCGCCGACCTGCGCCGCGGGCTGGAGGCCTTCAGCGGCACCCGGCGGCGCATGGAGCTCAAGGGCGAGGCCGGCGGCGTCCGGGTCTACGACAGCTACGCCCACCACCCCAACGAGATCGCCGGAGACCTGCAGGCCGCACGCTCGCTGGCGGGGGAGGGACGGGTCGTGGTGGCCTTCCAGCCGCACCTGGTCTCGCGCACCAAGATCTTCGGCGCGGCGATGGGGGCGGCGCTGGGCGCGGCCGACGAGGTCGTGGTCATGGACGTCTACGTCGCCCGGGAGGACCCGGAGGCCGGGGTGGACGGCGCGATGGTCGCCTCCCACGTCCCGCTGCCCGCGTCGCAGGTGCACTTCGAGCCGTCCTGGCCGGCGGTCCCCGCGGCCCTCGCCGGCCGGGCACGGCCCGGCGACCTGGTGCTGACGCTGGGTGCCGGCGACGTGACGCTCGTCGGGCCGGAGGTCCTGGTGCTGCTCGAGCAGCGCGCGACCGGAGCGGGGGACGGCGATGCGGGCGCGGACTGAGTCCCCGGCCGGCGCCGGGCCCGGGAGCCGCGACGACCGCAGCCTGCAGCGGGCGCGGCGCCGCTTCGCCCGCCGCCAGTGGGCGCGGCGCTGGCTCGCCTGGCGGGTGGTGCTGGCCGTCGTCACGGTCCTCGCGCTGGCGGCCGGGGCGATCTGGCTGGTGTTCTTCTCCTCGGCACTGGCCGTCTCCGGCGTGCGCGTCGAGGGCGCCGGCGTGCTCGACCCCCGCGACGTGCGGCGGGCCGCGGCCGTCCCCACGGGCGCGCCGCTGGCCACCGTCGACCTCGACGCCGTCGCGAAGCGAGTCCGGCGCCTGCAGCCGGTGCAGTCCGTGGACGTCTCGCGGGCGTGGCCGGACCGGGTCCGCATCGACGTGACCGAGCGGGTCGCCCTCGCCGTGGTGAAGCGCGACGGGATGCTGCAGGGGGTGGACGACGAGGGGGTGCTGTTCCGGCGCTACCCGTCGCGTCCGCCGAGCCTGCCGTTGCTCGAGGTCGGCGCCGGCACGCCGCGGGTCGCCGTGGCGGAGGCGGCGACGGTCGTCGCGGCGCTGCCTGGTGACCTCTCCGAACGCGTCGACTTCGTCTCGGTGCAGAGCGTGGACACGATCCGGCTGCAGCTGCGCGACGGGCGCACCGTGCTGTGGGGGAGCGCACAGGAGTCCGCCGACAAGGCACGCGTGCTCGACGTGCTGCTGCGGCGCAAGGCCGCGGCGTACGACGTCAGCGTGCCGGGCCAGCCGGTCCTGCGCCCCTGACCCGGCCGGTGCGCGGCCGGGCGGTCCCCGGCCGGCGGGGCGCGGCGCAGACGAATCGAGAAATCGGGCGGCGCGCGCGGCGTGTCTGCGACGCCGACCCCCGGCCAGCGCCTAACTTCGTCATCACGCCCGAGGTTGACATAACTATAACCCTCTACTTGAGGGTGAGAGTTCATGACACACCGAGAGCGACTTCCCCACCGACAGACACCCGTCTGCCCGACCGGCCGAGGCCGGCCCGGGCAACCCAAGCAGCGAGAGGCACCTGCCGTGGCAGCACCGCAGAACTACCTGGCCGTGATCAAGGTCGTTGGTATCGGTGGAGGTGGCGTCAACGCCGTCAACCGCATGATCGAGGTCGGCCTCAAGGGCGTCGAGTTCATCGCGATCAACACCGACGCCCAGGCCCTCCTCATGAGCGACGCCGACGTCAAGCTCGACATCGGCCGTGAGCTGACCCGTGGCCTCGGCGCGGGGGCGAACCCCGAGGTCGGGGGCAAGGCCGCCGAGGACCACGCCGAGGAGATCGAGGAGGTGCTCAAGGGCGCCGACATGGTCTTCGTGACCGCCGGCGAGGGTGGTGGCACCGGCACCGGCGGTGCGCCGGTGGTGGCCCGCATCGCGCGGTCGCTGGGGGCGCTGACGATCGGTGTGGTCACCCGCCCGTTCGCCTTCGAGGGTCGCCGGCGCGCCAACTCGGCCGAGGACGGCATCTCCAGCCTCCGCGAGGAGGTCGACACGCTGATCGTGATCCCCAACGACCGGCTGCTCTCGATCAGCGACCGCAACGTGTCGATCCTCGACGCGTTCAAGCAGGCCGACCAGGTGCTGCTGCAGGGTGTCTCGGGCATCACCGACCTGATCACCACCCCCGGCCTGATCAACCTCGACTTCGCCGACGTGAAGTCGGTGATGGCCAACGCCGGCTCGGCACTCATGGGCATCGGCTCCGCCCGCGGCGAGGACCGCGCGGTGGCCGCCGCGGAGATGGCCGTCTCCAGCCCGCTGCTCGAGGCCTCGATCGACGGCGCCCACGGCGTGCTGCTCTCGATCGCCGGCGGCTCCGACCTCGGACTCTTCGAGATCAACGAGGCGGCGGCGCTGGTCTCCCAGGCTGCGCACGCCGAGGCCAACATCATCTTCGGTGCGGTCATCGACGACGCCCTCGGCGACGAGGTGCGGGTCACGGTCATCGCCGCCGGCTTCGACGGCGGGATGCCCAAGCGGCGTGACAACGGCACGATCCTGCGCCGCGAGCCGCAGGGCCAGCAGAGCCAGCAGAGCCAGGGCCAGCCTCCGGTGCGGGCCTCGGAGCCGTCCGGCGCCAGCGCCGCGCCGGTCGGGCAGGGCCGTCCGCAGCCGAGCCGGAGCCAGCAGCCCGCGCAGCCGGCGTACTCCGGTCAGCAGGGCCAGCCGGCTCAGCAGGGCCAGCCCGGTCAGCAGGGCCAGCCGGCTCAGCAGGGCCAGCCCGGTCAGCAGGGCCAGCCGGCTCAGCAGGGCCAGCAGGGCCAGCAGGGTCGTTCCCCGGAGCGTCCCCAGCAGCAGGGCCAGCAGGGTCAGCAGCAGCCGCAGCCGGGCCAGCAGCAGCCGCCCCGGCAGCCGCGCCAGCTGCAGTTCGACGACGACCTCGACGTCCCGGACTTCCTGAAGTAGCCCGGTCCGCACGTGTTCGCCTACCGCGCCACGCGCGGCCCGGTCGAGGTCGCGTTCACGGACCGCCACGGAGGAGTCAGTGGCGGTCCGTACGCGTCCCTCAACCTCGCCGCGCGCCGGGGCGACGCCACGGAGGTCGAGGAGAACCTTCGCCGGGTCGTCTCGGCCCTGGCCGCTCCGGCTCCGGACCGGGCTGGCGACCGCGCAGCCGGCCCCGCGCCGGTCCCGTCGCCGAGCGCCGTGGTCCCTGCGCTGGCGCGGATGCACCAGGTCCACGGCGCCCAGGTGCACGTCGTCGACGACCCGGCCGCGGCGGATGCCGCCCGGCCGCAGGCCGACGCGATGGTCACCGCCCTGGAGGGGATCGTGCTGCTGGTCCGCGTGGCGGACTGCGTGCCGCTGCTGCTCGCCGACGTGGAGCGCCGGGTGGTGGCCGCCGTCCACGCCGGGCGTCCCGGTCTGGTGGCCGGCGTCGTGCCGGCGGCCGTCGAGGCGATGCGCGCCCGGGGGGCGGAGCGCATCGCCGCGTGGGTCGGTCCGCACGTGTGCGGAGCCTGCTACGAGGTGCCCGAGGAGATGCGCGCGGACGTCGCGGCGCTCGTCCCCGAGTCGTCGGCCCGCACCTCGTGGGGCACGCCCGCCCTCGACATCGGGGCCGGGGTCCGGGCGCAGCTGCGCGACGCGGAGGTCGAGGACGTCGTGAGCACCGGCCACTGCACGATCGAGGACGACGACCTCTTCTCCTACCGCCGCCAGGGGCCCGGGTCGGGCCGGCTCGGCGGGCTCGTGTGGGTGCGCCCGTGACCGGCGAGGGGCTCGCCGCTCGCCTCGACGAGATCGCCCGCAACCTCGCCACGGTCCGGGCGCGGGTCGCCTCCGCCTGCGCCGGAGCGGGTCGGGACGCCGACGAGGTCACCGTGACCGTGGTGACGAAGTTCTTCCCGGCCTCCGACGTACGCCTGCTCGCCGGCCTCGGCGTCACCGACGTCGGGGAGAACCGGCACCAGGAGGCGCATGAGAAGGCAGCCGAGTGTGCGGACCTCGCGCTGCGCTGGCACTTCATCGGCGGTCTGCAGAGCAACAAGGCCGCGGCGGTCGCCTCCTACGCCGACGTGGTGGAGTCGGTCGACCGGCCGAAGCTCCTCAAGGGGCTCAGCCGGGGAGCGCAGGAACGCGGGCGGGTCCTCGACTGCCTCGTGCAGGTCAGTCTCGATCCGGACGCGGGGGCGGGGTCGGGGCGCGCGGGGGCCGCGCCCGGTGACGTGGTGCCGCTCGCCGAGCGGGTCGCGGCCACGGACGGCCTGCACCTGCGAGGAGTGATGGCAGTGGCGCCGCCCGGGGAGGATCCCCGGCCGGCGTTCGAGAAGCTCGCCCGGCTCGCCGACGAGGTGCGCCGGGTGGACCCTGCTGCGACGTGGGTCTCGGCAGGGATGAGCGGCGACCTGGAGGTCGCCGTGACGACAGGTGCGACACACGTGCGGATTGGCTCAGCGGTCCTCGGGCCGCGACCTCCGCTCGGGTAGGGTCAGGCACGGAGCAGCGCCCCAACCGAGGGGCGCCGAACCACCGGAAGGGCAACAGTCATGGGCAGCGCGATGCGCAAGATGGGCGTCTACCTCGGCCTGCTCGAGGACACCGAGCGCTACGACGAGTACGACGACGAGTACGACGACGCACCGCGACGCGACGAGCGCCTCGAGCGCGAGCAGGGCCGACCGGCGCCGGTGGCGCGCATCGACGAGCGGCGTCGCCCGGCGGCCGCCGCTGCGGTGGCCGCCGTCGACACCGTCGCCGAGCTCTCCCGGATCACCACCCTGCACCCGCGCACCTACAACGAGGCGCGCACCATCGGGGAGAACTTCCGCGAGGGGGTGCCGGTGATCATGAACCTCTCGGAGATGGACGACGCCGACGCCAAGCGGCTCGTCGACTTCTCCGCGGGCTTGGTCTTCGCGGTGCGCGGCAGCATCGAGCGCGTCACCAACAAGGTGTTCCTGCTCTCGCCGCCCAACGTGTCGGTGGCTGCGGAGGACAAGCAGCGCATCGCGGACAACAGCTTCTTCAACCAGAGCTGATCCCCGGCACGCCGTCACCGGTTCGTTGGTGGGGCACGGATAGACTCCGGCAGCGTGGCAGTCGTCGGCGCGATCCTCCTCCTGGTGCTGCAGGTCTTCCTGTGGCTCATGCTCATCCGTCTGGTCTTCGACTGGGTGCAGGTGTTCGCGCGCTCGTGGAGGCCGCGGGGTCCGCTGCTGGTCGTGCTCGAGGTGGTGTACTCCATCACCGACCCGCCGATCATGTTCGTGCGGCGGTTCGTGCCGCCGTTGCGGCTGGGCAGCGTGGCGATCGACACCAGCTTCCTGATCGTGCTGATCCTCGTCTACGTGCTGCAGTCGGTCGTCGCCGCGGTGTTCGGCTGACGCCGATCCCCGGCACGTCGGCGCCGTACCTGCAGGCGCGGCGCCACGTTGCGCCTGTGACTGACGAGGTTCGGCGCGGGTAGGCTGCGCAGCCAGGATGTCCCCGGCGCCCGCGCGCACCCGCCGGTGCGCGGCGGGGGTACGGTGGGCGCGGCGCGGTGGCGACACCGCCGCGACCACGACGACGAACACGACGACTACGAACAAAGGGTGAGGTCATGCCGCTGACGCCTGAGGACGTGAGCAACAAGCGTTTTACTCCGGTGCGCCTGCGCGAGGGCTACGACATGGGGGAGGTCGACCAGTTCCTCGACGAGGTCGAGTCCGAGCTCGCCCGGCTCACCAGCGAGAACGACGACCTCCGCGGCAAGCTCACCGCCGCCCAGCAGGGCGGACCGGTCCCCGCCTCCGCCAAGCAGGCCTCGAAGGCCGCCGGGTCCGAGCCCGTCGGGCCGGCGTCGGGCGCGGCGGCCCCCACCGAGACGATCCGGGTGACCACCGTCGCCGACGCCTCCAGCGCCGCCGCCCGGCTGCTGGAGATCGCGACCAACAACGCCGACCAGCTCGTCGGCGAGGCGAAGGACCAGGCGGACAAGATCGTCGGGGAGGCCCGCACCAAGGCCGAGCGCTTGGAGTCGGAGTCCAAGGTCAAGGCGGACCGTCTCGAGGCCGACGCCCGCACCCGCTCGCAGATGCTCGACTCCGAGACCGCCGAGCGTCGCCAGCAGCTCTTCGGCGACCTGGACAAGGAGAAGGACACGCTCAACCACGAGGTCGAGAACCTGCGCGCCTTCGAGCGCGAGTACCGCAGCCGCCTCAAGAGCTACTTCCAGCAGCAGCTCGCCGCCCTCGACGGCACTGTCGAGGACGGGGCCGGAGGCGCCAACGACCAGGCACCCACGCGGCTGCGCTCGCTGCTCGCCGAGGAAGCCGAGCACAACGGCTGACGCCGAGCCGGCACACCCGACCGCCCGAGGCCGGCGCTCCCGTGGGAGCGCCGGCCTCGTCGCGTCGCGGGCCGGGTGCGCTCAGGCGCGCGTGACGGTGAACGCGAGCGCCAGGTCGTCGTCGCGGACGGGGTCGGGTCCGGCGAGCTCGGAAGCGGGCACCTGCGACATCCGCACGGCCAGCACCTCGTCGGCGACCAGCGCGCTGTGCTCGCGCAACGCCTCGGCGGTGTCGCCCTCGGCGGCCCAGGTGAGCTCGATCCGGTCGCTGACGTCGAAGCCACTGCTCTTGCGGGCCTCCTGCACCAGCCGCACCACCTCCCGCGCCACCCCGGCGCGGAGCAGCTGCGGGGTCAGCTCCAGGTCCAGCGCGACGGTCTCGCCCTGCTCGTTGACCACCGACCACCCCTCGCGGGGCCGCTCGGAGACGATCACCTCGTCGGGGAGCACCTCGACCGGTTCGCCGTCCACCTCGACGCTCGCCCGACCGTCCCGCTCCAGCGCCTGCGCCAGCGCCGCGGCGTCGGCCCCGGCGATCGCGGCCGCCACCTGCGGCGTCTGCTTGGCGAACCGCTTGCCCAGCGCGCGGAAGTTGCCCTTCGCGCTGAAGTCGACCAGCCCCTCGCCGGCCGAGGAGAGCGGCTCGAGGGCACCGACGTTCAGCTCCTCGGCGACCTCGGCCCGCAGCTCCTCGTGCAGCCGCGCCCACGCGCCCGAGGCGACCAGCGCCCGCCGCAGCGGCTGCCGGGTGCGCACCTTCGCGTCGGCGCGGGCCGCCCGGCCGAGCTCGACGAGCCGGCGGGCCAGGGCCACCGCGGCCGAGAGCTCCTCGTCCACGGCGCCCTCGTCGAGCACCGGCCAGGACGAGAGGTGCACCGACTCCGCCGCGGAGGCGTCCACCGGCCGGACCACGTCCTGCCACACCCGCTCGGTGATGAACGGGGTGAGCGGCGCCATCAGCTGCGTCACCGTCCGCAGCGTGTCGTGCAGCGTGGTGAGCGCCGCCGGGTCACCGCTCCAGAAGCGCCGCCGCGAGCGGCGGACGTACCAGTTCGACAGGTCGTCGACGAACTGGGCCAGCAGGCCGCCCGCGCGCTGGGTGTCGAAGTCCTCCAGCGCAGCGGTGACCTCCCGCACCAGGCGGGCGGTCTCCGCGTGCAGCCAGCGGTCCAGCACCGGTCGCTCGCCGACCGGGGGTGCGCCGGCCTCGGGCGACCAGCCGGCCGAGCGGGCGTAGAGCACCTGGAAGGACACGGTGTTCCAGTACGTCAGCAGGACCTTGCGCACCGTCTCCTGGATCGAGGTGTGTCCCACCCGGCGAGCCGCCCACGGCGACCCGGAGGCGGCCATGAACCAGCGCACCGCGTCCGCGCCGTGCTGCTCCATCAGGGGGATCGGCTCGAGGATGTTGCCCAGGTGCTTCGACATCTTGCGGCCGTCCTCGGCGAGGATGTGACCCAGGCACAGCACGTTGCGGTAGGACGACTCGTCGAACACGATCGTGCCGATCGCCATGAGCGTGTAGAACCAGCCGCGGGTCTGGTCGATCGCCTCGCAGATGAAGTCGGCGGGGTAGGAGCGCTCGAACCTCTCCGCCGAGCCGGGCTGGTGCGGGTAGCCCCACTGCGCGAACGGCATGGAGCCGCTGTCGAACCACGCGTCGATCACCTCGGGCACCCGCCGTGCCTCGCCCAAGCACTCCGGGCAGTCGAAGACCACGTCGTCGACGAAGGGCCGGTGCGGGTCCAGGCCGGACTGGTCGGTGCCGGTCAGCTCGGAGAGCTCCGCCAGCGACCCGACGCACGTCTGGTGCCCCTCGGCGCACCGCCAGATCGGCAGCGGCGTGCCCCAGTAGCGGCTGCGGGAGAGGGCCCAGTCGATGTTGTTGTGCAGCCAGTCGCCGTAGCGCCCCCACTTGATCGTGTCGGGGTGCCAGGTCGTCTTCTCGTTCTCGCGCAGCAGCGCGTCCTTGACCGCGGTGGTGCGGACGTACCAGGACGGCTGGGCGTAGTAGAGCAGCGCCGTGTGGCAGCGCCAGCAGTGCGGGTAGGAGTGCTCGTAGGCGACGTGCCGGAACAGCGCGCCCCGCTTCTCCAGGTCGGCGACGAGGTCGGTGTCGGCGTGCTTGAAGAACTGCCCGCCGACCAGCGGTACGTCGTCGCCGAAGTGCCCGTCGGGCCGGACCGGGTTCACCACCGGCAGGCCGTAGGCGCGCCCCACCGCCATGTCGTCCTCGCCGAACGCGGGGGACTGGTGCACCAGGCCGGTGCCGTCCTCGGTGGTCACGTAGTCGGCCAGGACCACGAAGTGGGCCTCGACGTCCTCGGGGAACGCGACCAGGTCGAACGGCCGGTCGTAGGTCCAGCGCTCCATGTCGCTGCCGGCGAACGTCTCCTCGACCGTCCAGCCGTCGCCGAGGACCGCCTCGAACAGCGGCTGCGCCACGACGAGCGCCTCCCCGTCGCGGGTGGCCAGCACGTAGTCGACGCCCGGGTGGACCGCGACGGCGGTGTTCGACACCAGCGTCCACGGGGTCGTGGTCCACACCAGCAGGGCGGCCCGGCCGGCGTACGGGCCGGAGGTGAGCGGGAACCGCACGTAGACCGACGGGTCGGTCACCGTCTCGTAGCCCTGGGCGAGCTCGTGGTCGGACAGGCCGGTGCCGCAGCGCGGACAGTACGGCGCCACCCGGTAGTCCTCGACGAGCAGGCCCTTGGCGTGGATCTGCTGCAACGCCCACCACACGGACTCGACGTACTCCGGGCGCATCGTCACGTAGGGGTCCTCGGTGTCGACCCAGAACCCCATCCGGTCCGACATCTCCTCGAACGCGTCCACGTGGCGCAGCACCGACTCGCGGCAGCGGGCGTTGAACTCCGCGACGCCGTAGGCCTCGATGTCCCCCTTGCCGGCGAAGCCGAGCTCCTTCTCCACGGCGAGCTCGACGGGCAGGCCGTGGCAGTCCCAGCCGGCCTTGCGCTCGACGAAGTAGCCCTGCATGGTCTTGAAGCGGGGGAAGACGTCCTTGAAGACGCGGGCCTCGACGTGGTGGGTGCCCGGCCGGCCGTTCGCGGTCGGCGGGCCCTCGTAGAAGGTCCACCGGGGCCGCTCGCCGGTGTGGTCCAGCGACTTCTCGAAGGTCCTGTCCGCCGCCCAGAACGCGAGCACGTCGTGCTCGAGGGCCGGCAGGTCCACCTGCGGCGGGACCGGGGTGTACTCGCTCACTGCTCGTCCTCCACCTGCTGCGCCCACCGGGGTCACCGGCCGGCGTCGTCTCGGTGAAGGGACGAGACACGGCCACCGGTCGGCCGGTCCCGCGGTACCACCCTCCTTGACGAGCGTCCCGCGGTCCTGGACGCGCGCCCTCTCACAAAGGCCACCGCGGCCGGTTCTACCCGTCGCCGACCGGGTCGGCGACGCTCTTCCGGCGGCTCGGGGGTGATCTTCGCTCCGGACAACACCCCTGGGCTCTCACCGTCCCCAGGTCGCTGCCGGCTGTGCTCGGAGCTACTCGTCCCGTCCACGCCTTGCGGTGCCTCCAGTCTGCCAGACGCGCTCCACCGGACTCATCCCGGTTTCCGCGACGGCATTGTGAAGATCTGCCAAAGACCTTGCCAGTTCGGTTGTGAGGGTCCCACGCCAGGTCTATCCTCGCGGCACGCGTCGGCGACGAGCCGCGCGCGCTCGCGTATCCGGCCGGGATGCCGAGTGGCTTGCGAGGGGGTCCACCGCATGGCACGAGCGACTGCACGGACGATCGCCACGAAGACCGCTGCCGCGGCCAAGCAGGCGGCCGCGAAGAAGGCGCCGGCGAAGAGGGCGGCGGCGAAGACCGCGGCGGAGGCGGAGGCGACCCCGGTCGCGAGGACCGCCGCGAAGAAGACCCCGACCACGGGGGGCCGGGCCACCACGTCGACCAGGAAGGCCTCGTCGGGCGGGCCCCCGGCGAAGAGGTCGAGTGCCAAGAAGACGGCCCACAAGAAGCCGGCGGCGGCCACGGCGGCTGCGACGAAGGCAGGCCCGGCCTCCAAGACCGCTCCCACGAAGAAGGCGACGCCAGTGAACAAGTCAGCCCAGGCGACCAAGACCTCCCGAGCGAAGCTCGCCGTCAAGGCGGACGAGAAGCCGTGGACCAAGGCCGAGATCGACGAGGTCCGTGACGGCCTGCACGAGGACCGCGAACGGCTCCGCTCGGAGCTGAACCTCGCCGAGCACGAGCTGCACGACCTCATGCGCGACGCCGGCGACGGTGCCGGCAACGACCAGGCGGACGTCGGCTCCACCACCTTCGAGCGCGACCACGAGATGAGCCTGGCCAAGAACGCCCGCGACATGCTCGCCCAGACCGAGCGGGCGCTCGGGCGCATCGAGGACGGCAGCTACGGCGTGTGCGAGAGCTGTGGGGAGCCGATCGGCAAGATGCGGTTGATGGCGTTCCCGCGTGCCACACTGTGCCTGTCATGCAAGCAGCGCGAGGAACGTCGCTGAGTCACAGCGACCTCACAGTCCGCCCGAACCGCCGAGGCCCCCGCAGACGCCAGCTCCTGGTCTTCGCCGGGGTCGCCGCGCTCGGCTACGTCGCCGACCTGGCGACCAAGCAGCTGGCGCTGAGCCGCCTCGACCCGGGCGACCTCGTGCCGCTCGTCGGCGACTGGTTCGGCTTGCTGCTGACCTCCAACAGCGGCGCCGCCTTCAGCCTGGGCACCTCCTACACGCTGGTGCTGACCTGTGTCGCGGTGGTCGCCGCCGTGGTCACGGTCACGGTGGCGGTACGCCGGCTGGCCAGCACCGGCTGGGCCCTGGGCCTGGGGTTCCTGCTGGCCGGCATCCTGGGAAACCTGACCGACCGGGTCTTCCGCGAGCCGGAGGCGTTCCGGGGCCACGTGATCGACTTCCTGCGCTTCCCGAACTTCCCGATCTTCAACGTCGCGGACGTCTGGATCAACATCGCTGCCGGCCTCATCATCCTGCAGGCGCTGCGCGGCGTCCGGGTCGACGGCACCCGTGACCCGCGCGACGCGGGCCCTCCCACCGGCCGAGCGTCCGGCTCGTGAGCCTGGACGACGGCGCGGTCGACCCGGAGAGCACTGGCGGCACGGTCGGCTCGGGGGGCGTGGACCGCCGTACCGTCTCGGTGCCCGACGGCCTGGCCGGGGAACGGCTCGACGCGGCCCTCGCGCGCATGTTCGGCTTCTCCCGCTCGCGGGCCGCGGAGCTGATCACCTCGGGGCTGGTCACCGTCGACGGGCGCACCACGGCCAAGTCCGACCGGGCGGAGCCGGGGTCGCTGCTGCACGTCGAGATCCCGGCCCCGGTGGACCCGGTCGCCGTGGTCCCCGAGATGGTCGAGGGGATCAAGATCGTCCACGACGACGACGCCCTGATCGTGATCGACAAGCCGGTCGGCGTCGCGGTCCACCCCAGTCCCGGCTGGTCCGGGCCCACCGTCGTCGGCCACCTGGTCGCGGCGGGCTTCCGGATCTCCACCAGCGGGGCGAGCGAGCGGCAGGGCATCGTCCAGCGGCTCGACGTCGGCACCTCGGGCGTGATGGTGATCGCGAAGTCCGAGCGCGCCTACTCGGTGCTCAAGAACGCGTTCCGGCACCGGACCGTCGACAAGACCTACCACGCCCTCGTGCAGGGCTACCCGGACCCGCTGCGGGGGACGGTCGACGCCCCGATCGGACGGCACCCGAAGCACGACTACAAGTTCGCGGTGATGGGCGACGGGAAGCACAGCGTCACCCACTACGAGACGCTCGAGGCGCACCGTTTCGCCAGCCTGCTGGAGATCCACCTCGAGACCGGGCGCACGCACCAGATCCGCGTGCACATGTCGGCGCTGAAGCACCCGTGCGTGGGGGACCTGACCTACGGCGCGGACCCGGTGCTGGGCCGCCGGGTCGGACTGGAGCGGCAGTGGCTGCACGCGGTCGGTCTGGGCTTCGAGCACCCCGAGTCCGGCGAGTACGTCGAGTACCGCTCCGCCTACCCCGCCGACCTGCAGCACGCGCTCGACGTGATCCGTGATGCGCACTGACGGTCTCGAGCGGCCGCCGGAGGAGCCGGCGGAGGGCGCGCCGGACCTGCTGCTGCGCCCGGCCGCGGTCGGGGACGCCGAGGTGCTCACGGACCTGTTCCTGGCGGCCCGGGACGCCGCCTACCCGGCGATGCCGCGCGGCATCCACCCGCCCCACGAGGTGCGCTCGTGGTTCGGCGAGGTCCTCGGCGAGCGGCCGCGCTCCCTGCCGATGCCCGAGGCACGCGAGACCTGGGTGGCCGAACGGGACGGCGAGATCGTCGGCTACGCCGTGCTCGACCCGGAGTGGCTGGACTCGCTCTACGTGCGTCCCGACCTGACCGGCGGGGGCATCGGCGGCGTGCTGCTCGACCTGGTCAAGGCCGTGCGTCCCGGCGGGTTCGGCCTGTGGGTGTTCGAGACCAACGTCGCGGCGCAGCGGTTCTACCGGCGCCACGGCCTGCACGTCGTACGCCGGACCGACGGCTCCGACAACGAGGAGCGGGCCCCCGACCTGGAGATGGCCTGGCCCGGAACTGTCGGTGCTCCCTGATCTGATCTCCGCACGGGCGAGAAACGGAGAGCCTGCCCACGGCGGAGGGGGCCGTGCCGTAGGCTGACTGCTCTTCCCCACGAAGTGCGGCCGCGCCACCGGCGCAGGTCGTTGTCCGCATGCGTCCTCCCACGGAAGGGGCAGATCGCACCGATGCCAGCAGCGTCCGGGGTCAGCGGGTCGGCGGAGGGGTTCGTCCACCTCCACGTGCACACCGAGTACTCCATGCTGGACGGGGCGGCGCGGCTGGGGGAGATGTTCGCGCGCACCGCCGAGCTCGGCATGGACGCGATCGCGATGACCGACCACGGCAACGTGTTCGGTGCCTACGACTTCTACGCCAAGGCGAAGGCGGCCGGGGTCAAGCCGATCATCGGCATGGAGGCCTACCTCACGCCCAACACCTCCCGCTTCGAGCGCAAGCGCGTGCGGTGGAACAACGGCGGGGACGACGACGTCAGCGGCTCGGGCGCCTACACCCACATGACGCTGCTCGCCGAGAACACCCCCGGCATGCACAACCTGTTCAAGCTGTCCTCGCGCTCCTACATCGAGGGCTTCTTCTACAAGCCGCGCGCGGACCGCGAGCTGCTCGCCCAGCACGCCGAGGGGCTGATCGGGACCACCGGCTGCCCGTCCGGGGAGATCCAGACCTGGCTGCGCATCGGCGACTACGAGAAGGCGCGCCAGGCGGCGGGGGAGTTCCAGGACATCCTGGGCCGCGACAGCTTCTTCCTCGAGCTGATGGACCACGGGCTCGACATCGAGACGCGGGTCCGCGACGGCCTGCTGCGGCTCTCGAAGGACCTCGGCATCCCGCCGGTGGCCACCAACGACTCCCACTACACCAACGCCGAGGACGCCTCCGCCCACGAGCACCTGCTCTGCGTCTCCTCGGGCTCCACGATGGCCGACCCGAAGCGGTTCCGGTTCAACGGGGACTCCTACTACATCAAGTCCCCGGCGGAGATGCGCGAGCTGTGGGCCGAGCGCAACGGGCTGCCCGAGGCCTGCGACAACACGCTGCTGATCGCCGAGCGGTGCAACGTCGAGTTCGACGAGTCGGCCAACTACATGCCCCGCTTCCCCGTCCCGGACGGGGAGACCGAGAACTCCTGGTTCGTCAAGGAGGTCGAGAAGGGGCTGCGCTACCGCTACCCCGGCGGCATCCCCGACGAGGTCCGCCGGCGCGCCGACTTCGAGATCGGCGTCATCACCCAGATGGGGTTCCCCGGCTACTTCCTGGTCGTCGCGGACTTCATCAACTGGGCCAAGGACCACGGCATCCGGGTCGGCCCGGGCCGCGGCTCGGGCGCCGGCTCCATGGCGGCGTACGCCATGCGCATCACCGACCTCGATCCGATCGAGCACGGCCTGATCTTCGAGCGCTTCCTCAACCCCGACCGCGTCTCGATGCCCGACTTCGACATCGACTTCGACGAGCGCCGGCGCAGCGAGGTGATCCGCTACGTCACCGAGAAGTACGGCGACGACCGGGTCTCGATGATCGTCACCTACGGCACGATCAAGGCCAAGCAGGCGGTCAAGGACTCCTCGCGGATCCTCGGCTACCCGTTCGCGATGGGCGACCGGATCACCAAGGCGATGCCGGCCGCGGTGATGGGCAAGGACGTCCCGCTCAAGGACATCTTCGACGCCCAGCACAAGCGGTTCGGCGAGGGCGGCGAGTTCCGCAGCCTCTACGACGCCGACCAGGACGTGAAGAAGGTCGTCGACACCGCGATCGGGATCGAGGGCCTCAAGCGGCAGTGGGGCGTGCACGCCGCGGGCGTGATCATGTCCAGCGAGCCGCTGCAGGAGGTGATCCCGGTCCTGCGCCGCGAGCAGGACGGCGCGATCATCACGCAGTTCGACTACCCGACCTGCGAGCGCCTCGGCCTGATCAAGATGGACTTCCTGGGGCTGCGCAACCTCACGATCCTCGACGACGCGCTGATCAACATCGAGAACAACCGCGGCGAGAAGGTGGTGCTCGAGGACCTCGAGCTCACCGACCCGACGACCTACCAGCTGCTGGGCAAGGGCGACACCCTCGGCGTCTTCCAGCTCGACGGCGGGCCGATGCGGGCGCTGCTGCGCAGCATGCGCCCCGACACCTTCGAGGACATCTCCGCGGTCGGTGCGCTCTACCGCCCCGGACCGATGGGCGCCGACTCCCACAACAAGTACGCCCGGCGCAAGAACGGTCGCGAGGAGGTCGTGCCGATCCACCCGGAGCTGGCCGAGCCGCTCGCCGACATCCTGGGCGAGACCTACGGCCTGATCGTCTACCAGGAGCAGGTCATGGCGATCGCGCAGAAGCTCGCCGGCTACTCCCTGGGACAGGCGGACCTGCTGCGCCGGGCCATGGGCAAGAAGAAGAAGGAGGAGCTCGACAAGCAGTACGTCGCCTTCGAGGCGGGCATGCGCGAGCGCGGCTACTCCGCCGAGGCCGTCAAGACGCTGTGGGACATCCTGCTGCCGTTCTCCGACTACGCCTTCAACAAGGCGCACTCCGCCGCCTACGGGCTCGTGTCCTACTGGACCGCCTACCTCAAGGCGAACTACCCGGCGGAGTACATGGCCGCGGTCCTGACGTCGGTCAAGGACGACAAGGACAAGATGGCGATCTACCTCAACGAGTGCCGGCGGATGAGGATCAAGGTGCTGCCCCCGGACGTCAACGAGTCCGAGGCCACCTTCACCCCGGTGGGGGAGGACATCCGCTTCGGGCTGTCGGCGATCCGCAACGTCGGCATCAACGTCGTGGACGCCGTCGTCGCCGCCCGCCGCGAGCAGGGTCGCTTCGGCGACTTCGCCGACTTCATGGACAAGGTGCCGCCGCTGGTGTGCAACAAGCGGGTGGTGGAGTCGCTGATCAAGGCCGGTGCCTTCGACTCGCTGGGGCACCGCCGCCGCGCGCTGGTCACCATCCACGAGACGGCGGTGGACCAGTACGTCGACATCAAGCGCAACGAGGCCATCGGGCAGGACTCGCTCTTCGCCGGCCTCGACGACTCCGGCTCCGGCGCGGGTGCCGGCTTCGGGGTCACCATCACGGTCCCGGAGATCGACGACTGGGACAAGCAGACGCTGCTGGGACACGAGCGCGACATGCTCGGCCTCTACGTCTCCGACCATCCGCTGCTCGGGCTCGAGCACATCCTCTCCGTCGGCACGGACTGCACCATCGGGCAGCTGCTCGTCGACGAGGACCGGCCCGACGGCTCCACCGTGACCGTCTCGGGCCTGCTCACCTCGGTGCAGCGCAAGATCACCAAGCGCGGCGACGCCTGGGCGATGGTGACCGTCGAGGACCTCGAAGGGGCGATCGACGTGCTGCTGTTCCCGAGCGCCTACCAGCTGGCCAGCACCCTGCTCAACGAGGACGCGATCGTCACCGTCAAGGGCCGGCTCTCGCGCTCCAAGGACCAGCCCGAGCTGCACGGCCAGGAGGTCAGCCTGCCGGACCTGGCGGAGGGCCCCACCGGTCCGGTGATGATCTCGATGCCCTCCACCCGGTGCACGCCGCCGGTGGTCGAGCAGCTCAAGGACGTGCTCGGCACCCACCCCGGAGTCACCGAAGTACGGTTGCGGCTGATGACCAAGACCGCCACCACCGTGCTGCGGCTCGACGACCGGCTGCGGGTCGCCCCCAGTCCCGAGCTCTTCGCCGACCTGAAGGCGCTGCTGGGCCCGCACTGCCTGGTGGGCGCGTGAGCGCCCCGGTCCCCGCCGGTGCCGCGCCCGCGGCCGGTCCCCGCGGATGACCCACGAGCCGTCCGGCGCCACCGCGGTGGGCGCCCGAGAACGCCTGCCTGGCAGCCACCCCGCCCTGCGCGACGCGGCGGCGGTCCTCGGCGTCCCGGCGGTCCTCGGTCTGCTCGGCGCCGTGCTGTGGTGGCTGCTGGTGGACCCCGCGACGTTCACGGCGGCGCCCGGCGGAGGCCTCGGCATGAACGAGGTCGAGCTCGGCAAGCGCTTCAACGACGACGGCTGGTTCGTGGTGATCGGCGCCGTGACCGGGCTGTTCGCCGGTGCCGGGCTGACCTGGTGGCGCTCGCGGGACCCGCTGCTGACCGCCGTGCTGCTGCTCCCGGGCTCGGCGCTCGGCGTGCTGGTCATGAGCGTGGTGGGCGGTTGGCTGGGACCCGACGCGCCGGCCTCGGTGGCGGCCGGAGCCGACGCCGCCGTGCCGGTGCCCCTGGAGGTGACCGGCTTCGTCAGCTACCTCGTCTGGCCGATCACGGCCCTGGTCGGGGCCCTGCTGGTGCTCTGGTCGCCGGCGCCCGTGCCCGCGGCGCGGCACGACGACGCCGAGGCGGCGGACGGCCCGACGGCGCCACGGTGACATTTCGCCCTGTTCGGGCAACGCGGCGGCGGATCCTGGCCTAGCCTGCGTCCAGCGGGGGCCGGCGCACGAGCGCGCCGCACCGGCACGGGCGTGCCGGGCCATCGGTCCCGCACGCCCCGACACAGCCGATCACAGGAGCGCCGATGTCCGACCCCGTCAGCACCACCGAGCCGGAGTACCTCGGCCCCGTCGAGAAGCGCGGGCGCTCGGGGCGCCGTGCCGCGGTCGTGGGCGTCGCCGCAGCCGCCGTCGTGGGGGCCGCGGGCGTCGGCGGCTGGGGCGTCCTCCAGCTGATGTCGAGCGGCGCAGCGGCGGCGACGGCGGTGCCGGCGGGGGCGATCACCTACGTCAGCGTCGACCTCGACCCGTCCGCCGGCCAGAAGATCGACGCGCTGCGGACCATCAAGAAGTTCCCCGGCCTGGCCGCGGACCTCGACCTCGGCTCGCGCGAGGACATCCGTCGCTGGCTCTTCGACGAGATCCAGGAGGACGGCGAGTGCGCGGGGCTCGACTACGAGCGCGACGTCGCCTCCTGGCTGGGCAACCGCGTCGCCTTCGCCGCCGTCCCCGGCGACGGTGCCGCCGTCGTACCCCTGGTCGTGCTGCAGAGCACCGACGAGGCCGCCGCGCGCGCCGGGCTCAAGAAGCTCGCCGCCTGTGACGACAGTGGTGACCTGGACGGGTTCGGCAAGGCCTTCGCCGGCGACTACGTCATCTTCGCCGAGCACCAGGCCGAGGCCGACCAGGCGGCCCGCGACGCCGAGGCCGCCTCCCTCTCCGACGACGCCGACTTCCAGAGGTGGACCTCCGCCGCCGGCGACGCCGGGATCGTGACGATGTACGCCTCCGCGGACGCGCCCCGGACGATGCTGGACCTCGTGCTCGACGACGGTGTCGCCCTGCCGCCGAAGCTGCGCAAGCAGCTCCGCGAGGGCTACGCCGGCTTCCAGGGCCTCGCCGGTGTCGTCCGCTTCCGCAACGGCGGCGTCGAGCTCGAGATGGCGTCCGGCTCCGAGAACCCCGACGTGTCCCCGGTGCGGGGTGTCGACCTGCCCGTGGAGGCGCTGCCGCGGAGCACGGCGGCCTTCCTCAGCTTCGGTGTGCCGGCCGGGATCGCCGACGCCTGGACGACCGGGACGGCCTCGCTCGCGGGTGCGGACACGAGCGCGGAGGACCTCTGGAGGGAGCTCGAGGGCCAGACCGGTCTGCAGCTGCCCGAGGACCTCGAGACCCTCCTCGGCGACTCGATCACGCTGTCGGTGGACTCCTCGATCGACCCCGCCGGCCTCGAGGACGGGAGCGTCGAGACTGCGCCGGTGGCGGTGCGCGTCGACGGCGACGGGAAGGAGATCCGCCGCGTCGTCGACCAGCTGCGCGACCTGCTCGGACCGCTGCGCGACCGCGTCTCGGTGACCGAGGGCGACGGCTTCGTGGTGGTCGGTCTCGACCGGCGCTACGTGGCCTCCCTGACCGAGGCCGGCGGGCTCGGCGACTCCGAGACGTTCACGAGGGTGCTGCCCGAGGCGGACCGCGCCTCGCTGCTGGGCTACCTCGACTTCGACGCCGGGAACGGGTGGGCGGAGCGGCTCGCCGACGACGTCTCCTCCGGCGACCGGGACGTGGTCGGCAACGTCGCGCCGCTGGACGCCGTGGGCGCCAGCGTGTGGTACGACGACGATGACGACACCACCAGCCACCTGCTCCTCAAGCTCACGACCGACTGACCGCCTCGCGCCCCCGTCGGACCGGGCTACCGGCCGATGGGGGCGACCAGCGCCGCGGTGAGCCTCACCAGGTCGCCGGGGGAGACCTCCAGGTCGAGCCCGCGCCGACCGCCGGAGACGAAGATCGTCGGGTGCGTGAGCGCGCTGTTGTCCAGCACGGTCGGGTGCGGCCGCTTCTGGCCCAGCGGAGAGATCCCCCCGACGACGTACCCGGTGGCGCGCTCGGCCGCAGCGGGGTCGGCCATCGCGGCCTTCTTGCCGCCCACGGCCGCCGCGACCGCCTTCAGATCCAGCTGCCCGGAGACCGGCACGATGCCGACCACGAGCCGGCCGTCCACGGAGACCAGCAGGGTCTTGAAGACCCGGGCCGGCTCCAGGCCGAGCGCGTCGGCCGCCTCCTGGCCGTAGGACCCGGACGCGGGGTCGTGGTCGTAGCCGTGGGCGGTGAACCGCACGCCGGCCCGGGTCAGGGCCACGGTGGCGGGGGTGCCGCCGGAGGTCGCCTTCTTCCTCGCCACGCCGGCCTCAGTTCGGCGACCACGAGGTCCGGGCGACCTCGGTGGCGGGCAGCGACGGGATGGCCCGCATCGCGCGCATCTCCTCGCGCAGCTGCAGGCGCAGCATCACCAGCCGGTCCACGGGTGAGGCCGCCTCGAGCAGGGCCTGCCGCTCGGACAGCGTGAGCAGGCAGGTGGCGGCGAGGCTGTAGGAGAGCAGCTCGGGGTCGCGGGGAAGCGGGCCGTCCAGGACGGCCCCGCCGCGCAGCTCCGAGAGCCGCCGCCGGTACTCCTCGAACACCGCGGTCGCCCGCGCGGCCTCCTCCGCCGCCGTGGCCGAGCGCACCGCGGCCTGCGGCAGCGTCTCGACGTCGCCGACGAGGTACGTCCCCGAGGTGTCCAGGCCGTCGAGCCGGAGCCGGTGCCGCCCGACCACCTCGATCTCGAACCGGCCGTCGGGCAACGGCTCGACCGAGGTCATCTGCACCACGCACCCGACCCGGTGCACCGACTGCGCGCCGTGGGTGCCCACCTCGTAGCCCTCCCGGATGGCAACGGTCCCGAACAGTCGCTGAGGCTTGTCCGGGATCGTGAGGAGGTGGTGGACCAGGGCCCGGTAGCGATCCTCGAAGACGTGGAGCGAGAGGTTCACTCCCGGGAACACGACGGTGTTCAACGGGAAGATCGGCAGCTGCTCGCGCACGGCCCCAACCTACCCACTTTCCGCGGCGCGGCAGCCGCTGACACCACGCGGACGGCCGCGGGAGTGCCGTGGCACCGCACACCTAGACTTGGGCACATGATCCGCCGAATCGACCTCAGGGGCCGGCAGGCCGCTGACTACCGCACCGTGGTGCCGCGTGCAGAGTTCGACGTCGAGGCCGCCCTCGACGTCGTGCGTCCGATCTGCGACGAGGTCCGTCATCGCGGCGTCGAGGCGATCGCCGAGTACTCCGCCCGGTTCGACCGCGTGGAGCAGAGCGACATCGCGGTCCCGCGGGCGGCGCTGACCCGCGCGCTGGCCGAGCTCGACCCCGGCGTGCGCGCCGGTCTCGAGGAGTCCGTCCGCCGGTTGCGCGCCACCTGCGAGGCCGAGCTCGAGCAGGACACCGTCACCGAGGTCGTGCCCGGCGGCACCGTCACCCAGCGGATGATCCCGATCGAGCGGGTCGGCCTCTACGTGCCCGGCGGCATCGCGCCGCTGGTCTCCAGCGTGGTCATGAACGTCGTGCCGGCGCAGGTGGCCGGTGTCGGCTCGATCGCGCTCACGTCCTCCCCGCAGGCCGAGCACGGTGGGCTGCCGCACCCCACGATCCTGGCCGCCTGCGAGCTGCTCGGCGTCGAGGAGGTGTACGCCGTCGGCGGCGCACAGGCGATCGCGATGTTCGCCTACGGCGCCGGACCGTGCCGCAAGGTCGACCTGGTGACCGGGCCGGGAAACATCTACACCGTCTCCGCCAAGCGGCTGCTCAAGGGAGTCGTCGGCATCGACTCCGAGGCCGGCCCCACCGAGATCGCGATCCTCGCCGACGCGAGCGCCGACCCGGCGTTCGTCGCCGCCGACCTGATCAGCCAGGCCGAGCACGACCCGCTGGCCGCCTCGGTGCTGGTGACGCCGTCGGAGGCGCTCGCCGCCGACGTCGAGGCCGAGCTCGACAAGCAGGTCTCGCTCACCCGGCACGTCGACCGGGTCCGGACCGCCCTCGGCGGCCGGCAGTCGGGCATCGTCCTGGTCGACGACCTCGAGCAGGGGCTGGCGGTCGTCAACGCCTACGCCGCCGAGCACCTGGAGATCCAGACCGAGGACTCCGCCGCGTGGGCGGCCCGGGTGGTCAACGCCGGGGCGGTCTTCGTCGGCGCCTTCGCGCCCGTGTCGCTGGGCGACTACGCCGCCGGGTCCAACCACGTGCTGCCGACCGCCGGCTGCGCCTGCCACTCCGGGGGCCTGTCGGTGCGCGACTTCCGCAAGGCGGTGCACGTGATCAGCTACGACGAGAGCGCCCTGCGCGGCGTCGCCGAGCACGTCGTGCACCTCGCCGACGCCGAGGACCTGCCCGGTCACGGTGCGGCCGTGCGCGTGCGCCTCGAGCGCCGGGCCGAGTGATGGGGCTCCCGCTGCGGGACGAGCTGCGGGGGATCGCGCCGTACGGCGCCCCGCAGCTCGACGTCCCGGTCGCCCTCAACGTCAACGAGAACCCCTACCCGCCGAGCGAGGCGGTGGTCGCCGACGTGGCGGCTGCCGTCGCCGACGCCACCCGGTCGTTGAACCGCTACCCCGACCGGGAGTTCTCCGAGCTCCGGCGCGCCCTCGCCGACTACCTCGGCCACGGCGTCCGTCCCGCGCAGGTCTGGGCGGCCAACGGGTCCAACGAGGTCATGCTGCAGATCCTGCAGGCCTTCGGCGGGCCCGGACGCACGGCGGTCTCCTTCGCCCCGACGTACTCCATGTATCCCGAGTACGCCCGCGACGCGATGACCGGCTGGGTGGTCGGCCACCGGGCCGAGGACTTCTCGCTCGACCCCGACCACGCCCTCGCGGTGATCAAGGAGCACCAGCCCTCGGTGGTGCTGCTGCCCTCGCCGAACAACCCCACCGGGACCGCGCTGGAGCCCGACACCGTGGCCCACGTCTGCGCCGCGGCGGCCGAGGTCGGCGGTGTCGTCGTGATCGACGAGGCCTACGGCGAGTTCCGCCGCACCGGCACCCCGAGCGCGCTCGAGCTGCTGCCGCAGACCCCCAACCTGGTGGTCTCGCGCACCATGAGCAAGGCGTTCGCGCTGGCCGGTGCCCGGTTGGGGTACCTCGCCGCGTCCGCCGAGATCTGCGACGCGCTGCGCGTCGTCCGGCTGCCCTACCACCTGTCCGCGCTCACGCAGGCCGTCGCGCTGGTGGCGCTGCGGCACCGCGACGAGCTGCTCGGCCGGGTCGAGGACCTGCGCGCCGAACGGGACCGGACGGTCGACTGGTTGCGCGACCAGGGCCTGACGGTGGCCGACTCGGACGCCAACTTCGCGTTGTTCGGGACGTTCCCGGACCGGCATGCTGTGTGGCAGGGCCTGCTCGACCGGGGAGTGCTGATCCGGGAGACCGGGCCCGACGGCTGGCTGCGGGTGTCGATCGGCACGCCCGCGGAGATGACCGCCTTCAAGGCGGCCCTAGTGGAGGTGTTGTGATGACCCGGCGCGCACGGATCGAGCGCGAGACCAAGGAGTCGAAGGTGCTCGTCGAGGTCGACCTCGACGGCAGCGGTCGCGCGGACGTCGCCACCGGCGTCGGGTTCTACGACCACATGCTCGACGCGTTCGCGCGGCACTCGCTGGTCGACCTGACGGTGCACACCGACGGCGACACCCACATCGACGCCCACCACACCGTGGAGGACACCGCGATCGTGCTCGGCGACGCCCTGCGCGAGGCGCTCGGCGACAAGCGGGGCATCCGCCGCTTCGGCGACGCGCTGGTCCCGCTCGACGAGGCGCTGGTCCAGTGCGCCGTCGACGTCTCCGGGCGGCCGTACTGCGTGCACGTCGGCGAGCCCGACGCGCAGGCGTTCGTGAACATCGGCGGAGCCGGCGGTGCGCCGTACGTCGGCTCGCTGACCAAGCACGTCTTCGAGACGCTCGCCTTCCACGCCCGGATCGCCCTGCACGTGCGGGTCCTCTCGCACCGCGACCCGCACCACCTCGTGGAGGCGCAGTTCAAGGCCTTCGCCCGCGCCCTGCGTGACGCCGTCGCGATCGACCCGCGCGAGACGGGTGTGCCGTCGACGAAGGGCAGCCTGTGACGAGTCCCGACGGGGCCGGGGCGTCCGGGGTCGCCGAGACGCACGCGGACCCGGACCCGGGCCCTCGGGCCGAGGTCCGGCCCGCACCCGGGGTCGTCGTCTTCGACTACGGCTCGGGCAACACCCGCTCGGTCGTGCGAGCGCTCGAGCGCGCCGGTGCCGACGTGAGGCTGACCGCCGACCGGGCCGCGGCGATGGACTGCGACGGGCTGGTGGTCCCCGGCGTGGGTGCGTTCCGGGCCTGTGTCGAGGGTCTGCGCGCCGCGAAGGGGCACGAGCTCATCGGGCGTCGGCTCGCCGGCGGCCGGCCGGTGCTGGGCATCTGCGTCGGCATGCAGATCCTGTTCAGCCACGGCGTCGAGCACGGCGTCGACACCGAGGGGCTCGACGAGTGGCCCGGCGTCGTCGAGCGGCTGCAGGCCGACGTCGTACCCCACATGGGCTGGAACACCGTCGAGGCGCCCGAGGGCACCCGGCTGTTCGCCGGGATCGAGGACGAGCGGTTCTACTTCGTGCACTCGTACGGCGTCCACGACTGGACGCTGCGGACCAAGGGACGCACCCGGCCGCCGCGGGTCACCTGGGCCACGCACGGGGGCGACCGGTTCGTGGCCGCGGTGGAGAACGGCCCGCTCTGCGCGACGCAGTTCCACCCGGAGAAGTCCGGCGACGCGGGCGCTGCGCTGCTGCGCAACTGGGTCGCGACGCTGCCGACCCGGTGAGCCGGCGATGAGCAAGGAGCGAGCGCGGCGCCGCGCCGTGCGCGAGCACGAGACCTCGCTGCGGGCGGCTGCCCGGGCGGCCGAGGCGGAGCGCCGCGAACGCCGGGAGGCGCGCCGCCGCGCGCTGCGCCGGGCGGCGGGCCGCCTGCCCGGGGGGCGTGCGGTCGGCCGCGACACCGGCGCGCTCGCCCGCCGGCGCCGCGTCCGGCGCGGGCTGGTCGTCGCCCTGCTCGTGGCGCTCAACGTGCTGGTCTGGTTCGTGCGGCCGGACTGGGAGGCGCGGCTGGCGGCGCTGGTGGTCACCCTGCTCGCGTTCCCGGTGCTCGTCACGCTGACCCAGCCGCGTCGCTAGCGCCGAGCCGTGCGCGGGCCGCGGCGCTCAGCGGACGGGGTGGCCGGCCTCCCGCAGCGCGGTCTTGACCTCGCCGACCCGCAGGTGCCCGAAGTGGAACACGGTCGCGGCGAGCACGGCGTCCGCGCCGGCCTCGACGGCCGGGGGGAAGTGCTCCGCCTTGCCGGCGCCCCCCGAGGCGATCACCGGGATCGACACCTGCTTGCGCACCCGGCGGATCAGGTCGAGGTCGAAGCCGTCGCCGGTGCCGTCGGCGTCCATCGCGTTGAGCAGGATCTCCCCGGCGCCGAGCACGGCCGCGCGGTGGGCCCACTCGACCGCGTCCAGGCCCGCGCTGCGGCGCCCGCCGTGGGTGGTCACCTCGAAGCCGCTGTCGGTGCTGCTGTCGCCGGCGCGACGGGCGTCGACGG
This sequence comes from uncultured Actinomycetota bacterium, assembly GCA_963835385.1. Lineage (GTDB taxonomy): Bacteria > Actinomycetota > Actinomycetes > Propionibacteriales > Nocardioidaceae > Nocardioides_B. The sequence continues at coordinate 133,805 of CAWIFK010000007.1, read as the reverse complement.
AGAGCACGAGCACCTGGTTGCCGAACCGGTCGGCGATCTCGGCGATCAGCTCGGGGCGCCGGATCGCCGCGGTGTTGACCGCCACCTTGTCGGCGCCGGCGCGCAGCAGCGCGTCGACGTGCTCGACGCTGCCGACGCCGCCGCCGACGGTCAGCGGGATGAAGACCTGCTCGGCGGTCGCCGAGACGATCTCCATCGTCGTGGCCCGGCCCTCGTGGGAGGCCGAGATGTCGAGGAACGTGAGCTCGTCGGCGCCCTCGGCGTCGTAGATCCGGGCCAGCTCGACCGGGTCTCCGGCGTCGCGGAGGTTCTCGAAGTTGACCCCCTTCACGACGCGGCCGGCGTCGACGTCGAGGCAGGGGATCACCCGGACGGCGAGGGTCATGCCTGCGCTCCGGGCCGGGTCAGCGCCAGCGCGTCCTCGAGGGTGAACCGGCCCTCGTAGAGCGCCGTGCCGATGATCGCGCCCTCGACGCCGTCGGCCACGAGGCCCTGCAGCGCCTCGAGGTCGGCCAGCGCGGTGATCCCGCCGGAGGCGACGACCGGCCGGTCGGTGGCGGCGCACACCTCCCGCAGCAGCTCGAGGTTGGGACCCTGGAGCATGCCGTCCTTGTTGACGTCGGTGACGACGTACCGGGCGCAGCCCTCCGAGTCCAGGCGGGACAGCACGTCGTACAGGTCCCCGCCGTCGCGCGTCCAGCCGCGGGCGGCGAGCGTGCGGCCGCGCACGTCGAGGCCCACCGCCACCCGGTCGCCGTGCTCGGCGATCGCCTGCGCGCACCACTGCGGCTGCTCGAGGGCGGCGGTGCCGATGTTCACCCTCCGGCAGCCGGCGGCCATCGCGGCCTCCAGCGACTCGTCGTCGCGGATGCCGCCGCTGACCTCGACGTCGATGTCGAGGGTGCCGATGATCCGGGCCACCAGCTCGCGGTTCTCACCGCGGCCGAAGGCGGCGTCGAGGTCGACGAGGTGGATCCACTCCGAGCCCCGGCGCTGCCAGTCCAGGGCCGCCTCGACCGGGTCGCCGAAGTGCTTCTCCGAGCCGGCCACGCCCTGGACCAGCTGGACGGCCTGGCCTCCGGCGATGTCGACGGCGGGCAGCAGCTCGAGGTACGCGCTCATGCGCACCAGCCTAGGGGCCGCGCTCCACCCCGATTCGTCCGCGGTCGGCCCGCGAGAACCTGGCTCGCTTTCGCGGACGAATCGGGGTTCAGACGCCGAAGGAGGCGCCCTGCATCGCCGAGACCGAGTCGTCGGGCCCCGACAGCGACACCCGCGCGTGCTCCTGCCGGCCGAAGACGAACATCGCGATCTCGCTCGGCGGGCCGCTGACCACGACCGGCTCGGGGCCGTCCTTGAGCACCGTCCGGGACCCGGTGGTCGCGTTCTCGATGACCAGCGGCGCGGGGGCCCCGCGCACCAGCCCCTTCGCGCCCTTGCGCACCGTCGACCACAGCGTCCGCTGCTCCTCGTCGCCGAGCGGCCGCGGCTCCCAGCCGTCCTGCGCGCGGCGGATGTCCTCGTGGTGGACGAAGAACTCGAGCGTGTTCGCGAGCCGGTCGACCTTGTCGACGGAGTACGGCGACCAGCGGGGCGGCCCGCCGCGAAGCCGCTCGACGAGCTCGGGGAACGGCTCGGCGGCGACCCGGTGCATCTTCCACTCCGTGAGCCGGGCCGCCGGCTGCAGCACGATCCCGACCGCGGCAAGGCTGCGCTCGCGCACCAGGAGGTGCACGACGAGCTCCTTGACCGTCCACTCCCCGCACAGCGTCGGCCGGTCCGGCCCCACGTGCAGGGCGGTGTCGCACAGGGCGGTCCGCTCGGTCCTCGCCATCGACGTCATGTCCCCGATCGTAGGCTGGTGCCCTGCGCGCCCATCCGGCGTCCCCCGTGCAGGGGTTCCCGGGTCGGCGCCGTCACGTGGAGGACGGACCAGAACAGGAGAGCGGTGGCCAGCACGACGCCAGCCCCGGACCGGTCACGGTCGGCGAGGTCGGGCACCCTGGGAGCGGGCTTCGCGGTCCTCGGAGTCGCGATCAGGCGCGAGCCGTGGGTGTTCACGCTGTCCACGCTGGGCAGCCTGCTGTTCGGTGCCCTCACCGTCGCCGACGCCTGGGTGCTCGGCTGGTCCACCGACCACGTCGTGCTCCCGGCCTTCGAGACCGGGCAGGTGGACTGGTCCGGGCTGGTGGCGATCCTGGCCCTGTTCGTCGGCGTGGCGATCCTGCGCGCGGTCGGCATCGTCGCGCGCCGCCTCGGCGCGGGCGTCATGCAGTACCGCATGCAGGCCCACCACCGCCGCGCCGTCACCCGGCAGTACCTCGAGCTGCCGATGGAGTGGCACCAGCGGCACCCGACCGGCCAGCTGCTGTCCAACGCCAACTCCGACGTCGAGGCGGCCTGGGCGCCGATCGCGCCGCTGCCGATGGCGGTCGGCACGCTGGCGATGATGGTGATCGCGGTCGTGCAGATGCTGCTGACCGACCTGGTGATGGCCGCCGTCGGGCTGCTGGTGTTCCCCGCGGTGGTCGTCGCGAACCTGGTCTTCCAGCGGCTGCAGTCGCCGCTGATGACGCGCGCCCAGGCGCTGCGGGCCGAGGTGAGCGAGGTCGCGCACGAGTCCTTCGACGGCGCGCTGGTGGTCAAGACGCTGGGTCGCGAGACCGAGGAGACCGAGCGCTTCGCCCGCAAGGCGCACCTGCTGCGCGACACCAACGTCAGCGCCGGCCGGGTCAGGGCGGTGTTCGACCCCGTCCTCGAGGCGCTGCCCAGCCTCGGTGTGCTCGGTGTGCTCGCGGTCGGCGTCAACCAGGTGCTGGCCGGCAACGCGGTCCCCGGTGACGTGGTGACCATCGGCTACCTGCTCACGATCGTCGCGTTCCCGATCCGCTCCCTGGGCTGGCTGCTCGGGGAGTTCCCGCGCAGCGTCGTCGGGTTCCGGAGGGTGTCGGCGGTGCTGGCCGCCACCGGCGAGATGCCGTACGGCGGCGCGCGGATCGCGCCGGGCGGCAGCGGAGCGGCCCTCGACGTGGAGGCGCTGGCCTACCGCTACGCACCGGACACGCCGCTGCTGAGCGACCTCACGTTCTCGGTCGCTCCCGGCCGCACCGTCGCGGTCGTCGGGGAGACGGCCTCGGGCAAGAGCACCCTGACCTCCCTCGTGGTCCGGCTCGTCGACCCCGACGAGGGCCGGATCTGCCTCGACGGCGTGGACCTGCGCGACCTGGCGCACGGCGTGCTCGCCGAGCACGTCGCGCTGGTCCCGCAGCAGGCGTTCCTCTTCGACGACACCGTCCGCGGCAACGTCACGCTCGGACTCGACGTGGGCGACGACGAGGTGTGGTCGGCGTTGCGCACCGCGCAGGCCGACGGGTTCGTCGCCGCGCTGCCCGACGGCCTGGACACGCGGCTGGGGGAGCGCGGCACCAGCCTCTCCGGCGGCCAGCGGCAGCGGCTCTCGCTGGCCCGGGCGCTGGTGCGCCGGCCCCGGCTGCTGGTGATGGACGACGCGACGTCGGCGGTCGACCCGGAGGTCGAGGCGCGGATCCTGGCCGCGCTGCGAAGCGCCGGCTCGGCCGGTGGAGGCGCGACGGTGCTGGTGGTGGCCTACCGCAAGGCGACCATCGCGCTCGCCGACGAGGTGGTGCACCTGGTGGACGGCCGGGTCGTCGACCAGGGCACGCACGCCGAGCTGCTGGTCCGCAGCCCCGGCTACGCCCACCTCGTCAACGCCTACGAGAGCGAGCCGCCGTCCGGTGAGGCCGGTCCGGCCGGCGCGGAGGTGGTGAGCCGATGAGCACGGTGACGGGCCCGCGCGGCGGGACCAGCATGGACACCGGCGAGTCGATCACCGCACGGGCGACGATCCGGCGCGGCATCGCGCTCTCGCCGGAGCTGAAGGACGGCATCGGCGGCACCCTGGTCTTCGCCGTGGCCGCGACGCTCGGCCGGGTCGTCGTGCCGATCGCGGTGCAGCAGACGCTCGACCGCGGCCTCGGCGCCGAGGGCGGCGGTCCCGATCTCGCCTTCATGGGGTGGATGGCGAGCATCGCCGCGCTCGCGATCGTGGTGACCGGAGTGGCGTCGTACCTCATGACCTCACGGCTCTTCGCCTCCGCCGAGCGCGGCCTGGCCACCCTGCGGGTCAAGGCCTTCCGGCACGTGCACGACCTGCCGCTGCTGACCCAGAACACCGAGCGGCGCGGCTCGCTGGTCGCCCGGGTCACCAGCGACGTCGACCAGGTCTCCCAGTTCCTGGTCTTCGGCGGCATGATCGCGGTGGTCAGCGTCGGGCAGATCCTGGTGGCCACCGTGGTGATGCTGGTCTACTCCTGGCAGCTGACCCTGGTGGTCTGGATCTGCTTCCTGCCGCTGTTCCTCTCGCTGCGCTTCTTCCAGCGCAAGCTCTCCGAGGCGTACGGCGTCGTGCGGCGCCAGGTCGGGGCCATGCTGAGCGCGGTCTCGGAGCCGGTGGTCGGCGCGAGCGTCGTGCGCTCCTACGCGATCGAGGCCCGCACCCAGGCCCGCATCGACGACGCCGTGGAGCGCCACAAGCAGGCCAGCACGAAGGCGCAGGGGCTGACCGCGTTCTCGTTCTCGCTGGGCGGCGTCTCGGCGGGCCTGGCCAACGCCGGGGTGCTCATCGTGGGGGTGCTGCTCGGCGTCGACGACCAGATCACGGTCGGCGAGGTGCTGGCGTTCGCGTTCCTGGTCACGCTCTTCGTCGGGCCGGTGCAGATGGGCACCCAGGTGCTCACCGACGCCCAGAACGCCATCGCCGGTTGGCGCCGGGTGATCGGCATCCTCGACACCCCGGCCGACGTGGTCGACCCGGGCGCCGAGGGTGAGCGGCTGCCGCGCGGCGCGGTGTCGATCGCCTTCGAGGACGTCGGCTTCGCCTACCCGGGCGGGCCGCCCGTGCTGCGGGAGGTGGACCTCCGGATCGCACCGAACACCCGGGTCGCCGTCGTGGGGGAGACCGGGTCGGGCAAGACGACGCTGGCCAAGCTGCTGACCCGGCTGATGGACCCGAGCACCGGCACCGTCCGGCTCGACGGCATCGACCTGCGGCGGGTGCCGTTCGCCTCGCTGCGCGAGCGCGTCGTGATGGTGCCCCAGGAGGGGTTCCTGTTCGACTCCACCGTCCGCGCCAACGCCCTCTACGGCCGCCTGGACGCCACCGACGAGCAGATCCACGCAGCGGCCGAGCAGCTCGGCCTGGCCGACTGGCTCGACGGGCTGCCGCGTGGCCTCGACACCCCGGTCGGCCAGCGCGGCGAGTCGCTGTCGGCGGGGGAGCGCCAGCTGGTCGCGCTGTTGCGCGCACACCTGGCCGACCCGGACCTGCTGGTGCTCGACGAGGCCACCAGCGCGGTCGACCCGGCGCTGGAGATGCGGATCAACCGAGCGCTGGAGCGGCTGACCCGCGGCCGCACCTCGGTCACCATCGCGCACCGGATGTCGACGGCCGAGAACGCCGACGAGGTGGTGGTGGTCGACCGCGGCCGGATCGTGCAGCGCGGCCCGCACGATCGGCTGGTCGAGGAGGGCGGCGTCTACGGGCGGCTGCACCGCTCCTGGGTGGCCCAGCACAACCCCGATTCGTCCGCGGTTGCGAGCCCTCCCGCCGCGGAGCAGGAGCGGACGAATCGGGGTTGACCGGCGGGGTGGGAGACTGGCCGGCGTGAGCTCCCCCGTGTCTGCCCTGGATCCCGAGATCGCCGGCCTGCTCAAGCGCGACGCCGCCGGCCTGGTGGCCGCGGTCGTGCAGCAGCACGACACCGGCGAGGTGCTGATGGTCGGCTGGATGGACGACGAGGCGCTGCACCGGACGCTGACGACCGGCCGGGCGACGTACTGGAGCCGCTCGCGAGGCGAGTACTGGGTCAAGGGCGAGACCTCCGGCCACCGCCAGTGGGTCAGGGGGGTCCGCCTCGACTGCGACGGCGACACGCTGCTCGTCGCCGTCGACCAGGAGGGCGCGGCCTGCCACACCGGCGACCGCACCTGCTTCGACGCCCGCAAGCTGCCCGTGGCGTCCCCGTGAGCGAGCGGCGCGGCTTCGCCGGCACCGTCTCGGTCGGGCTCCTGGGCGGCGCGCTGGCCGCGGTCGGAGCGTCGCGCGAGTGGGCTTCGTCGGCCGGCGACGCGGCCGGCGTCGCGGTGAGCGGGTCCGTCACCGGCTCGGATGCCGCCCCGCTGGTGCTCGCCCTGTCGCTGGTGGCGCTCGCTGCCTGGGGTGTCGTGCTGGTGCTGCGGGGCCGTTCTCGCCAGGTGGGGGCGCTGGTCGGTGCGCTGGCCGCGGCCGGAGCGCTCGTCGCGCTCGTCGCCGCCCGCGCCACCACGCAGGACGCCGCCGTCGAGGCCGCCCAGGCCGCGGGCGCCACCGGCGACACCTTCACCAGCTCCCTGTCGGCGTGGTACTACGCCACGGCGGTCGGGGCCGCGCTCACCCTCGCCGCCCTCGTGGTCGCGGTCGCCAAGGCGCGGACCTGGCCGGCCATGGGCTCGCGGTACGACGCACCCGGGGCGTCGGCCGGGACCGCCGCGCCGCGCCGCACGGCCGCCGGAGGAACGGCGGCGAGTGCCGACGGGGCGGGGGCGACCGCCCAGCCCGACGACCGGGAGCTCTGGAAGGCGCTCGACGAGGGCCACGACCCGACAGTCTGAGCGGCGGGGGGCCGAGGGCCGCGACAGCGGCCGGGGGGCGCGACCCGCCGACCCGCCCGCCGACGGCCGCCACGCCGACCCGTGCGCCGGCGGGCCGGTCGCGGCGCCCTATCATGAGGGCACCCCGCCGCCCCGCTCATCGAGGAGTTCCCCCGCATGGCTCACCACGGCAACACCCCGGCTGCCTGGACCGGTGTCACGATCATCCTGGTCGGTTTCGTCGTCGGCGGGATCGGCATGGTGATCGAGAGCTGGCCGATGTTCTGGGTCGGGATCGCGATGCTGCCGCTCGGGGTTATCGTCGGCAAGGTCATGTCGATGATGGGCATGGGAGCCGAACCCACCTCCCACTGAGCCCCCGGGAAGGGCGATGACCGCACCGACCGCGAGCCCGCCGGCTCTCCCCGACACCCGCAGCCGCTGGGCACGGGTGCAAGGACCGACCCTGCTCGCCGCCGGTGTGCTCGCCGCCTCGGTGGCGCTGCACGTGCGCGACCCGCACCAGCAGGGCAGCTGGGGGTTCTGCCCCTGGCTGGCCCTCACCGGCACCTACTGCCCCGGCTGCGGCGGCCTGCGCGCGGTCAACGACCTGGGCCGCGGCGACCTGGCGGGCGCGGTGTCGAGCAACCTGCTGCTGGTCGCCGCGCTGCCGGTCGCCGGCGTGTGGTGGCTGCGTCGGATGCGCGACGGCTGGCGGGGGGTGCGTCGGCCGCTGAGCGACCGCCGGGCCTACCTGCTGACGGCGACGCTGCTGGGCGCCGCCGCGGTGTTCTGGGTGGTGCGCAACCTGCCGTTCGCGAGCTGGCTGACTCCCTGACCGGCCGCACGCTGCGCCGGTCAGGGAGGCGGGACGGCCTCGGTCAGGGCGTCGTGTTGAGCCCGAAGTCGCCGTTGCCGCTGGTGATCACGTAGATGGTCCACGCCAGGCCGAGCACGCCGATCACCGTGCCGATGATGCCGAGCACGAAGCCGGCCTTGGCCATGCCCTCGCCGGCCTGCGTGCCGCCGCTGCCGGCGATCTCCGACTGCGCCTGACGGGCCAGGAGGATCGCGGCGATGCCGGCCAGGCCGAACAGGAAGCAGCAGAGCCCCAGCACCGGCGAGGCGATGCCGAGGACCAGCGCGATGACGGCCTTCGTGTTGTTCTTCCGCGGTCCGTAGCCCTGGCCGGTCTGGTCGTAGCCCGGCGGGGGAGGCGGGGTGCCGTAGCCGGGCGGCTGCTCGCCGCGGTACCCCGGAGGCTGGTCACCGGGTCCGTCGCCGGGGCCGCCCTGCTCGGGCGGCGGCGGTGGCGGGGTGTAGCTCATGGTGTCCTCCTCGTGAGGTGGTCTGCTGGGTCGGACGCCTGCGTCCGCGGGGGTGCGCGTCGAACCTAGTGCCTCACGGGCCGGGACCCGGCGCACCACGCCTGATCCCGACGACTACGGCGGCGTGCCGTTGCCGAGCGGCGGCGCACCGGCCGGCCCCGGAGGTCCGGGTGCCGCCGGGTGCCGCCGGTCGCAACGCCGGTCGCAACGCCGGTCAGAACATGGAGGTTCCGGTGTCGCCGTACTCCTGGAACGCCGCGTTGCCGCTGATGACCAGCGCGATGATCGCGATCACGACGACCACCCCGATCACCACCGCGACCGCGCCGGTGATGATGCCGGCCATCGCGACGCCCTCGCCGCCCTGGGCGCCGCCGGAGCGACGGATCTCCGCGCGTCCCCTGACCCCGAGCACGATCGCGACGATGCCGAGCACGCCGGCCCCGCAGCACCACGACAGCGCCAGCGTGCTGATGCCGGTGATCAGCGCGGCGGTCGCCTTGCCGTTGGTGGGCGCCGGCGGCGGATAGCCCGGGTACCCGCCGGATGGGTAGCCGTAGTCGGGTGGGGGCGGACCGGGGGGCTGGCTCATGCCGGGGGCTCCTGTGGGATGCGGACGTGCCGGGGCGGTGCTGCGGGCGCGGACCGCCGTGCCGGGTCCGACCTCGCGATCAGCCGGCTACCGGGCGCATGAGAGTCTAGAGATCGCGGCCCCGCACCGCTGAGGGTCGTGACGATGTCACAGCAGCCGCCGCCCCGACCAGCAGACGTCCGAGTCCGCCCAGCCCCACCAGAGAGGTCCACCGCCGTGAGCATATCCGTGCTCGACGAGATCATCGACGGCGTACGCGAGGACCTCGCGGAGCGCCAGCGCCGCACGTCGATCGAGGAGCTCAAGCTCGCGGCCCGCCAGGCGCCGGACGCCCTCGACCCGATGCCCCGGTTCCGGGCCGGCGGCGTGAGCGTCATCGCCGAGGTGAAGCGGTCCAGCCCCAGCAAGGGGGCGCTGGCCGACATCGCCGACCCCGCCTCGCTGGCCGCGGACTACGCCGCCGGAGGCGCCGCGACGATCAGCGTCCTCACCGAGGGTCGCCGCTTCGGCGGCAGCCTCGAGGACCTGCGGGCCGTCCGCGCGGCCGTGGACGTGCCGGTGCTGCGCAAGGACTTCGTGGTGACCTCCTACCAGCTGTGGGAGTCGCGCGCCGCCGGGGCGGACCTGGTGCTGCTCATCGTGGCCGCCCTCGACCAGCCGCAGCTCGTCAGCCTGCTCGAGCGTGCGATGTCGATCGGGCTGACGCCGCTGGTGGAGGTCCACGACGAGGAGGAGGTCGAGCGCGCCCTCGACGCGGGCGCCACGCTCGTCGGCGTCAACGCCCGCAACCTCAGGACGCTGCAGGTCGACCGGAACACCTTCACCCGCCTGGCCCCCCGGATCCCCGACGACGTGGTGCGGGTGGCCGAGTCCGGGGTGCGCGGTCCCCATGACGTCTTCGACTACGCCAAGGAGGGCGCCGACGTGGTGCTCGTCGGGGAGACCCTGGTGCGGGGTGCCGACCCGCGCGCGGCGGTCGCCGACCTCGTCGCGGCCGGCGCGCATCCCTCGGTCCACCGCGAGAGCCACCCGCACGGACAGCAGAAGGGCGTCTGAGCAGATGACCACCCACCAGGCCGTCAGCGGCGCCACCGGCACCCAGCCGGACGCCGAGCAGGACCGGGTCTCCGCGCTCGGCGCCGACGGGCGCTTCGGTCGCTTCGGCGGCCGGATGATGCCCGAGGCGCTGATGGCCGCCCTCGACGAGCTGACGGTCGCCTGGCAGGACGCGCTCGCCGACCCGGCGTTCATGACGGAGTTCGAGCGGATGCTGCGCGAGTACGCCGGCACCCCGAGCCTGCTCTACGACGCCACGAAGCTCTCGGAGGTCGCCGGGGCGCGGATCCTCCTCAAGCGCGAGGACCTCAACCACACCGGTGCCCACAAGATCCGCAACGTGCTCGGCCAGGCGCTGCTGACCAAGCGGATGGGCAAGACCCGGGTGATCGCGGAGACCGGCGCCGGCCAGCACGGCGTGGCGACCGCGACGGCCTGCGCCTACCTCGGCCTGGACTGCGTCGTCTACATGGGCGAGGTCGACACCGAGCGGCAGGCGCTCAACGTCGCCCGGATGCAGCTGCTCGGCGCCGAGGTGGTCGCGGTCGGCTCCGGCTCCCGAACCCTGAAGGACGCCATCAACGAGGCGATCCGGGACTGGGTCTCGACCGTCGACCACACCGCCTACCTGTTCGGCACCGCGGCGGGTCCGCACCCGTTCCCGTCCCTGGTGCGCAGCTTCTGCCGCGGCATCGGCGACGAGGCCCGGGCCCAGTGCCTGGAGCTCACCGGTGCGCTTCCCGACGCGGTCACCGCCTGCGTCGGCGGCGGCTCCAACGCGATCGGCATCTTCGCCGGCTTCGTCGACGACCCGCAGGTGCGGCTGTTCGGCTTCGAGGCCGGCGGCGACGGCGTGGAGACCGGACGGCACGCCGCCACCATCTCCGGCGGCGACTTCGGGGTGCTGCACGGTGCCCGGACGTTCGTGCTGCAGGACGAGGACGGCCAGACCGTCGAGTCGCACTCCATCTCCGCGGGTCTGGACTACCCCGGGGTCGGTCCGGAGCACGCGTACCTGGCCGAGTCCGGCCGGGCGACGTACCGCCCGATCACCGACGCGGAGGCGATGGACGCGTTCGCGCTGCTCTCCCGCACCGAGGGGATCATCCCGGCCATCGAGTCCGCGCACGCGATCGCCGGCACCCTCGCGCTGGCCGAGGAGATGCCCGGCTCGACGCTGCTGGTCAACCTCAGCGGCCGCGGGGACAAGGACATGGGGACCGCCATCGAGTGGTTCGGACTGGGCAAGGCCGACGCGTGAGCACCACGCTCCCCGGCACGGCCGGTGCCTTCGCGCGCGCCCGCGCCGAGAACCGCTCCGCACTGGTCGGCTACCTGCCGGCCGGCTTCCCCGACGTCCCCGGGGCCGTCGAGGCGCTGAAGGCGATGGTCGCGGCCGGGTGCGACGTGATCGAGGTCGGCCTGCCCTACAGCGACCCGGTCATGGACGGGCCGACGATCCAGGCCGCCGCGCAGCAGGCGCTCGAGGGCGGCGTCCGGATCGCCGACGTGCTCCGCACCGTCGAGGAGGTCGCGCAGACCGGCGTACCGGTGCTGGTGATGACGTACTGGAACCCCGTCGAGCGGTACGGCGTCGAGCGGTTCGCCGCCAGCCTGGCCGGCGCCGGCGGGGCCGGCCTGATCACCCCCGACCTCGTGCCCGACGAGGCCGAGCACTGGATCGCCGCGGCCGACGCCCACGACCTGGACAAGGTCTTCCTGGTCGCGCCCTCCTCGACCGAGGCCCGGCTGCGGACCACCACGCAGGCATGCCGCGGGTTCGTCTACGCGACCGCGGTGATGGGCGTGACCGGCGCGCGGGAGGCCAGCAGCGACCTGGCCGCGCCGCTGGTCGCGCGGACCAAGGCGGTCACCGACCTGCCCGTCGGCGTCGGGCTCGGGGTCTCTGACGGCCGGCAGGCCGCCGAGGTCGCCCGGCACGCCGACGGTGTGATCGTCGGCTCCGCGTTCGTGCGCCGCCTGCTCGACGCCGGCTCGGACCGCGAGGCGGGCCTGGCGGCGCTGCGCGAGCTCACCCTCGACCTCGCCGAGGGCGTCCGTGCCTAGAGCGAGACTGCGCCTGGCCGCGTCGCTGCTCGTCGGGGGCGTCCTGGCCCTGTCCGGCTGCGCCGGGGACCCGCAGGACGTCTCCGCCCCCGTCGCGGGCGTGTCGGTCAAGGACGACGACGGCCTGAACGGCGTCGTGCTGCCCCAGGCCTACGAGCTGCCTCCGGTCAGCCTGACCAGCACCGACGGTTCGGCGTACACCCTGGCGAGCGACGCCGAGCAGCCGCTGACGCTGGTCTTCTTCGGCTACACGCACTGCCCCGACATCTGCCACATCGTGATGGCCGACCTGGCCTCCGCGCTGACCCGGCTGGAGCCCGCCGAGCGCGAGCAGGTCGGGATGCAGTTCGTGACGACCGACCCCGCCCGCGACGACCGGGCGACGCTGCGCGCCTACCTGGACCGGTTCGACCCGGCGTTCGGCGGCCTCACCGGGCCGCTGCGCGACATCGTCGAGCTCGGCACCGCGATGGGCGTGCCGATCGAGAAGGGCACCCGGCTGCCGTCGGGCGGCTACGAGGTCGAGCACGGCACCACCGTCGTCGGGGTCACCCCGGACGGCACCGCCCCGGTGGTGTGGACGCAGGGCACCGCTCCCGCGAAGATCGCGGAGGACCTGCGCACGATCCTCGCCTCCGGCGTGCCGACCCCGCCCGAGCAGTCCGGAGGGACGCCGTGACCCTCAGCGTCGTGCCGGCGAGCATCCCCAGCCCCGGCCAGGGCGTCTGGCACCTCGGCCCGTTCCCGGTCCGCGCCTACGCGCTGTGCATCATCCTCGGCGTCGTCGTGGCGGTGTGGCTCGGCGAGAAGCGCTGGGTGGCCCGCGGCGGCCGCGCCGGACAGGTCAGCGACATCGCGGTCTGGGCGGTGCCGTTCGGGCTCGTCGGCGGCCGGCTCTACCACGTGGCCACGGACTGGCGGCTCTACTTCGGCGACGGCAAGGACCCGGTCACCGCGCTGTACGTCTGGCAGGGCGGCCTGGGCATCTGGGGAGCGGTGGCGCTTGGCGCGGTCGGCGCCTGGATCGGCTGCCGCCGGGAGAAGGTGCGCTACCTCACCTTCGGCGACGCCATCGCCCCGGGCATCATCATCGCCCAGGCGATCGGGCGGTGGGGCAACTGGTTCAACCAGGAGCTCTACGGCCGCCCGACCGACCTGCCCTGGGGCCTGGAGATCGACGAGTCGCACCGGGTGAGCGGCTACGAGCAGTACGCCACCTTCCACCCCACGTTCCTCTACGAGTGCCTGTGGAACCTCGGCGTCGCCGGGCTGCTGATCTGGGCCGACCGCAGGTTCCGCCTCGGGCACGGCCGGGTGTTCGCGCTCTACGTCATGGGCTACACCGCGGGCCGTGGCTGGATCGAGTACCTCCGCATCGACCAGGTGCAGGAGGACGATGTCCTCGGGCTGCGGCTCAACGTGTGGACCTCGATCGTGGTCTTCCTCCTCGGCCTGGCGCTGTTCCTCTGGTCGGCGTGGAAGCATCCGGGCCGCGAGGAGTCGGTGTACGTCGACGGCCACGAGCCGCCCGCCGACGACGACCCGGCGGCCGGTGCGGAGCCCGCCGACGACGAGCCGGCGGCCGGTGAGGTGAGGCTTCCCTTCGGTGAATCCGACGCCGGGGACAGGTAGTTTTCCGGGCATGGCCGCCGACTCCTCGAACGTTCCCGACATCGAGCACGAGCACCCCGACGTCACCGGTGGGTGGCTGCGCCCCGCCGTCTTCGGCGCGATGGACGGGCTGGTCTCCAACCTGGCGCTGATCGCCGGCGTCGCGGGCGGCACGCGCAGCTCGGGCGACTCGACCGCGGTGGTGCTCGCCGGCCTGGCCGGCCTGGCCGCCGGGGCGTTCTCGATGGCCGCGGGGGAGTACACCTCCGTGGCCAGCCAGAGCGAGGCCGCCGAGCTCGAGATCCACAAGGAGCGGGCGGAGATCGTCGCCAACCCCGAGGGCGAGACCCGCGAGCTGGCGGCGATGTACGTCGCCAAGGGGGTCGACCAGGACCTGGCGCTGGAGGTGTCCCGGCAGATCCACCGCGACGTCGACAAGGCGGTGACGGTGCATGCCCGCGAGGAGCTCGGCGTCGACCCGGGTGACCTGGCCTCGCCGATGCTGGCGGCGATCTCCTCGTTCATCGCCTTCGCGCTCGGCGCCCTGGTGCCGGTGCTGCCCTACCTGCTCGGCGCGACCTCGCTGCTGCCGGGGCTGGCCGCCACGATGCTCGCGCTGTTCGCCGGCGGGGCCGTGGTCACCCAGCTGACCTCCCGCGCCTGGTGGTACGGCGGCCTGCGCCAGACGCTCCTCGGCGGCACGGCGGCCGCGCTGACCTACGGCTTCGGCGCGCTGGTCGGCACCGGTCTCGGCTGAGCAGCCGCGGCGCCGTACCGGGCGCGAGGCGTGTCGGCGGCGTGTCCGCGATGTGACATGGGCGTCTCGCCGGGGACGCACCAGTTCGCCGCAGTGCGGTAGGGTCGAGTCTCCGCATGGGCCAATGTCGTCCCGCGCACACCACCTGCTCGACGGCTCCGGACTTCCCGCCGCAGGGGAGCCGGCGCCACGACGACGACGGGAGAGTGCCGCATGCAAGCATTCCCGCCGCCCCAGGGGCTGTACGACGGCCGCCACGAGCACGACGCCTGTGGCGTCGCGTTCGTCGCCACCCTGACAGGCGAAGCCAGCCACGACATCGTTGCCAAGGCGATCACGGCCCTGCGCAACCTCGAGCACCGCGGTGCGACCGGCGCCGAGCCGGACACCGGTGACGGAGCCGGCATCCTCCTCGGCGTCCCCGACGCCTTCTTCCGCGCGGTCACGCGGGATCTCGGCTTCGAGCTCCCCGCGCCGCGCACCTACGCCGTGGGCACCGCCTTCCTCCCCGGCGACGCCGAGCAGGTGGCCAAGACCCGCCAGCGCATCGAGGAGATCGCCCGCGAGGAGGGCCTCGCGGTCCTCGGCTGGCGCGACGTGCCCACCGACCCGACGCTGCTCGGCACCACCGCCAAGGGCGTGATGCCGACGTTCAGCCAGCTGTTCGTCACCGCCACCGGCGGGCGCCTGGTCGGGATGGCGCTGGAGCGGCTGGCGTTCTGCCTGCGCAAGCGCGCCGAGGACGAGACGGACGTCTACTTCCCCTCGCTGTCCTCGCGCACCATCGCCTACAAGGGCATGCTGACCACCGACCAGCTCGACCGGTTCTACCCCGAGCTCACCGACGAGCGGGTGGCCTCCGCGGTCGCCGTCGTGCACTCGCGGTTCTCCACGAACACCTTCCCGAGCTGGCCGCTGTCGCACCCGTTCCGGTTCATCGCCCACAACGGCGAGATCAACACCGTCATGGGCAACCGCAACTGGATGCGGGCCCGGGAGGCGCTGCTGTCCAGCGACCTCTTCGGCGGCGACCTGGAGCGGCTGTTCCCGATCTGCAGCCCCGGCGCCTCGGACTCGGCCTCGTTCGACGAGGTCCTCGAGCTGCTGCACATGGGCGGCCGGACGCTGCCGCACTCGGTGCTGATGATGATCCCCGAGGCGTGGGAGAACCACGCCGAGATGGAGCAGAAGCGCCGCGCCTTCTACGAGTTCCACGCCTCGATGATGGAGCCGTGGGACGGCCCCGCCTGCGTGGTCTTCACCGACGGCACCCAGGTCGGCGCGGTCCTCGACCGCAACGGCCTGCGGCCCTCGCGCTACTGGGTCACCGACGACGGGCTGGTCGTGCTGGCCTCCGAGGTCGGCGTGCTCGACATCGACCCCGCCACCGTGGTCCGCAAGGGCCGCCTCCAGCCGGGCCGAATGTTCTTGGTCGACACCGCCGAGCACCGCATCATCGAGGACGAGGAGATCAAGAGCGAGCTCGCCTCCGAGCACCCCTACGACGAGTGGCTGCACGCCGGGATCATCCGCCTCGAGCAGCTCCCCGAGCGCGAGCACGTCGTGCACACCCACGCCTCGGTGACGCGGCGCCAGCAGATCTTCGGCTACACCGAGGAGGAGAAGCGGGTCCTGCTCTCGCCGATGGCGCGCGCCGGGGCGGAGCCGATCGGGTCGATGGGCACCGACACCCCGATCGCGGCGCTCTCGGACCGTCCCCGGCTGCTGTTCGACTACTTCACCCAGCTGTTCGCGCAGGTGACGAACCCGCCGCTGGACGCGATCCGCGAGGAGCTCGTCACGTCGCTGTCGGGCACCATCGGCCCGGAGGCGAACCTGCTGCACCCGACCCCGGCGTCGTGCCGGCAGGTCGTGCTGCCGTTCCCGGTCATCGACAACGACGAGCTCGCCAAGCTGCGCCACATCAACCGCGACGGCGACATGCCGGGGTTCATCACCCACGTCTCCCGCGGGCTGTACCCGGTCGAGGGCGGCGGCGAGGCGCTCGCCGAGCGGATCGAGGAGATCTGCGGTGAGGTCTCCGCGGCGATCGCCGACGGGGCCCGGATCATCGTGCTCTCGGACCGGCACTCCACCGCGGAGCTGGCCCCGATCCCGTCGCTGCTGCTCACCGGGGCGGTGCACCACCACCTGGTCCGGGAGAAGACCCGCACCCAGGTCGGCCTGGTGATCGAGGCCGGAGACGTGCGCGAGGTGCACCACGTCGCGCTGCTCATCGGCTACGGCGCCGCCGCGGTCAACCCGTACCTCGCGATGGAGACGGTGGAGGACCTCGCCCGCGACGGCCACTACCTGGACCAGGAGCCCGACGTCGCGGTCGGCAACCTCGTGAAGTCGCTCGGCAAGGGCGTCCTCAAGGTGATGAGCAAGATGGGCGTCTCCACGGTCGCCTCCTACACCGGCGCCCAGATCTTCGAGGCCGTCGGGCTCTCGCAGAGCCTGGTCGACCGGTACTTCACCGGGACGGTCAGCAAGCTCGGCGGCATCGACCTCGGCACGGTCGCCGAGGAGGTCGCCTGCCGGCACCGCAAGGCCTACCCGGTCGACGGCCTGCCGCCGGCGCACCGCTCGCTGGAGATCGGCGGGGAGTACCAGTGGCGCCGTGAGGGCGAGCCGCACCTGTTCGACCCCGAGACGGTGTTCCGCCTGCAGCACTCGACGCGGACCGGACGCTACGACGTCTTCAAGCAGTACACCTCCCGCGTCAACGAGCAGTCCGAGCGGCTGATGACCCTGCGCGGCCTGTTCCGGCTGCGCGGCGCGGAGGCGCTCGGGCGCACCCCGATCCCGATCGACGAGGTGGAGCCGGTCTCCGAGGTCGTCAAGCGCTTCTCGACCGGCGCCATGTCCTACGGCTCGATCAGCCAGGAGGCCCACGAGACCCTCGCGATCGCCATGAACCGGCTGGGCGGCAAGTCCAACACCGGCGAGGGCGGCGAGGACCCCGAGCGCCTGCACGACCCGGAGCGCCGCAGTGCGATCAAGCAGGTCGCCTCCGGGCGGTTCGGCGTGACCGCGGAGTACCTCACCAACTCCGACGACATCCAGATCAAGATGGCGCAGGGCGCCAAGCCCGGCGAGGGCGGCCAGCTGCCCGGGCACAAGGTCTACCCGTGGGTGGCCAGGACCCGGCACAGCACGCCGGGCGTCGGGCTGATCTCCCCGCCGCCGCACCACGACATCTACTCGATCGAGGACCTCGCCCAGCTGATCCACGACCTGAAGAACGCCAACCCGGCGGCGCGCGTGCACGTCAAGCTCGTCGCCGAGGTCGGGGTCGGCACGGTGGCGGCCGGGGTGTCGAAGGCGCACGCCGACGTGGTGCTGATCTCCGGGCACGACGGCGGCACCGGCGCCTCCCCGCTCACCTCCCTCAAGCACGCGGGCGGTCCCTGGGAGCTGGGCCTGGCCGAGACCCAGCAGACGCTGCTGCTCAACGACCTGCGCGAGCGCATCGTCGTGCAGTGCGACGGGCAGCTGAAGACCGGCCGCGACGTGGTCGTGGCCGCGCTGCTCGGCGCGGAGGAGTTCGGCTTCGCCACCGCTCCGCTGGTGGTCTCGGGCTGCATCATGATGCGCGTGTGCCACCTCGACACCTGCCCGGTGGGCGTCGCGACGCAGAACCCGACGCTGCGGGAGCGCTACACCGGCCAGGCCGAGCACGTCGTGAACTTCTTCGAGTTCGTCGCCGAGGAGGTCCGCGAGCTCCTCGCCGAGCTGGGCTTCCGGACGCTGGAGGAGGCGGTCGGCCACGCCGAGCTGCTCGACGTCGCCCGGGCCGTGGACCACTGGAAGGCGTCCGGCCTGGACCTGACCCCGGTGCTGCACGTGCCCGCGCTTCCCGACGGCGCCGCGCGGCACCACACCAAGGCGCAGGACCACGCCCTCGACAAGGCGCTGGACAACCGGCTCGTCGAGCTGGCCGCCCCCGCGCTGGAGCGCGGGGAGCCGGTCCGGGCGCAGCTGCCGATCCGCAACGTGAACCGGACCGTCGGCACGATCCTGGGCCACGAGGTCACCAAGCGCCACCGCGGCGAGGGACTGCCCGACGGCACGATCGACCTCACCTTCACCGGCTCGGCGGGCCAGTCCTTCGGCGCGTTCCTGCCTCGCGGGGTCACCCTGCGGCTCGAGGGCGACGCCAACGACTACGTCGGCAAGGGCCTCTCCGGCGGCCGGATCGTGGTGCGGCCCGACCGGTCGGCCGGCTTCGAGGCGGAGCAGCAGATCATCGCCGGCAACGTGATCGGCTACGGCGCGACCGCCGGCGAGCTGTTCCTCCGCGGCCAGGTCGGCGAACGGTTCTGCGTGCGCAACTCCGGGGCCAGCGCGGTCGTGGAGGGCGTGGGCGACCACGGCTGCGAGTACATGACCGGCGGCCGCGTCGCCGTCCTCGGTCCCACCGGACGCAACTTCGCGGCCGGCATGTCCGGAGGCGTGGCGTTCGTCCTCGACCTCGACGAGGGCCGGGTCAACCGCGAGCTTGTCGAGCTCGCCCCGGTCGACGGGGACGCCGCCGTCGAGCTCTGCGAGCTGGTCCGACGGCACCTGGAGGAGACCGGTTCCCCCGTCGCCGAGCGGTTGCTGGCGCAGTGGGACGACGCCGTACGGCGGTTCACCGAGGTCATGCCCACCGACTACAAGCGGGTGCTCGCCGCGAAGAACGAGGCCGAGCAGGAGGGCCTCGACGAGGACCAGACCGCTGCCAAGATGATGGAGGCCCTCCATGGCTGACCCCCGCGGGTTCTTGAAGGCCGGCCGCCAGGTCGCCGACCGCCGCCCCGTCGACGAGCGGGTGCACGACTGGAACGAGGTCTACCCCGGCAGCGCCGGGCGCGCCCTGCTGCCGATCATCACGACCCAGGCGGGGCGCTGCATGGACTGCGGCATCCCGTTCTGCCACCAGGGCTGCCCGCTGGGCAACATCATCCCCGAGTGGAACGACCTGGTGTGGCGCGACGACTGGGAGGCCGCGATCGAGCGGCTGCACGCGACCAACAACTTCCCGGAGTTCACCGGGCGGCTGTGCCCGGCGCCGTGCGAGACCGCCTGCGTGCTCGGCATCAACCAGGACCCGGTCACGATCAAGAACGTCGAGGTGGCGATCGCCGACAAGGCCTGGGAGTCCGGCTACGTCCGGCCCCAGCCGCCGGAGTGGCTCAGCGGCCGGACGGTGGCCGTGGTGGGCTCCGGCCCGGCCGGTCTCGCGGTCGCCCAGCAGCTGACCCGCGCCGGTCACACGGTCGCCGTCTACGAGCGGGCCGACCGGATCGGCGGGCTGATGCGCTACGGCATCCCCGAGTTCAAGATGGAGAAGAAGTACCTCGACCGGCGCCTGGAGCAGATGCGCCGCGAGGGCACCGTCTTCCGCGCCGGCGTCGACGTGGGCGGCGACCTCACCGGTCCCGAGCTGGTCGAGCGGTTCGACGCGGTCGTCCTGGCCGTCGGTGCCACCGTGGCCCGGGACCTGCCGATCACCGGCCGCGAGCTCGGCGGCATCTACCAGGCCATGGACTTCCTGCCGCAGGCGAACCGGACCGCGCTCGGCGAGCCGGTCGAGGGGCAGGTCACCGCGGCCGGCAAGCACGTGGTGATCATCGGCGGCGGCGACACCGGGGCCGACTGCCTCGGCACCTCGCACCGGCAGGGCGCCGCCTCGGTGACGCAGCTGGAGATCATGCCGCAGCCGGGGGAGCAGCGACCGACCGGCCAGCCCTGGCCGACGTACCCCATGACCTACAAGGTCTCCTCGGCCCACGAGGAGGGCGGCGAGCGGGTCTACTCCGTCTCGACCCAGGAGTTCCTCGCCGACGAGCACGGCAACGTGCGGGCGCTGCGCCTGGTCGACGTGGAGATGAGGGACGGCAGGTTCGCCGAGATCGAGGGCACGGAGCGGGAGATCCCCGCCGAGCTCGTGCTGTTCGCCATGGGCTTCACCGGGCCGCAGCAGGAGGGCCTGGTCGAGCAGCTCGGCGTCGAGCTCGACGGCCGCGGCAACGTCGCCCGGGACAAGGCCTACATGTCCTCGGTCCCCGGCGTGTTCGTGGCCGGGGACGCCGGTCGCGGCCAGTCGCTGATCGTCTGGGCGATCGCCGAGGGGCGTGCCGCAGCCGCCGCCGTGGACTCCTGGCTCACCGGGGCGACCACGCTGCCGACCCCGATCGCGCCGACCGACCGGCCCCTGGTCGTGTGAGCCGACCCGCACCGGGACCACATCTTGGAACGATCAAGTGCCGGTGCGGGTGACTCACCGGTAGCCCGCTAGGGTCGTCACGTGCGTAGAGCCAAGATCGTCTGCACCCTGGGCCCCGCCACCTCGACCCCGGACAGCATCCGGGCGCTGGTCGAGGCCGGCATGGACGTCGCCCGGATGAACCTGAGTCACGGGGCCTACGAGGACCACGAGAAGGTCTACCAGATGGTCCGGCAGGCCTCGGACGACACCGGTCACGCCATCGGTATCTTCGCGGACCTGCAGGGCCCCAAGATCCGGCTGGGCAAGGTCGTGGACGGGCCGCTCGACCTCGTCGAGGGGGAGTCGTTCACGATCACCACCCGTGCCGTCCCCGGCGACGCGACGATCTGCTCGACGACGTACGCCGGCCTGCCGGGCGACGTCTCGGTGGGGGACCCGGTGCTCATCGACGACGGCAAGGTCCGCCTCGAGGTGACGGCCGTCGGGGACACCGACGTCGAGACCCGCGTGGTCGTGGCCGGGCCGATCAGCAACAACAAGGGCATCAACCTGCCCGGTGTCGCGGTGTCGGTGCCCGCGCTGTCGGAGAAGGACAAGGAAGACCTGCGCTGGGCCCTCCACCTCACCGTCGACTTCATCGCGCTCTCGTTCGTCCGCTCCGCAGCCGACGCCGAGGACGTGCGGGCGATCATGCGCGAGGAGGGCATCTTCCTGCCGATCATCGCCAAGATCGAGAAGCCGCAGGCGATCACCAACATCGAGGAGATCGTCGACGCCTTCGACGGCTTCATGGTCGCCCGCGGCGACCTCGGCGTGGAGTGCCCGCTCGAGGACGTGCCGTTCCTGCAGAAGCAGGTCATCGACGTCGCGCGGCGGCACGCGAAGCCGGTGATCGTGGCGACCCAGATGCTGGAGTCGATGATCTCCTCGCCGCGGCCGACCCGCGCGGAGGCCTCCGACGTCGCCAACGCCGTGCTCGACGGCGCCGACGCCGTGATGCTCTCCGGCGAGACCAGCGTGGGGGAGTTCCCCATCGGGACCGTGCGCACCATGGCGCGGATCATCGAGTCCACCGAGGACCACGGGCTGGCCCGGATGACCGCGATCGACTGGCAGCCGCGCACCCGCGGTGGTGTGATCGCCAAGGCGGCCGCCGAGGTCGCGACCCGGGTCGGGGCGAAGTACCTCGTGGCGTTCACCCAGAGCGGTGACTCCGCCCGCCGGCTCTCGCGCTACCGCGGCGAGATCCCGATGCTGGCGTTCACTCCGGTCGACGTGGTGCGCTCCCAGCTCGCGCTCTCGTGGGGTGTGGAGACCTTCAAGGCGCCCGCGGTCGAGCACACCGACGAGATGGTGCGCCAGGTCGACGAGCACCTGCTGCGGATCAACCGGGTCAAGGAGGGCGACCTCGTCGTCATCATCGCCGGCTCCCCGCCCGGTCTCCCCGGCTCCACGAACGCGCTGCGGATCCACCGGATGGGGGACGCAATCAACGAGATCGCGCCGGCCTACCGTCCCCCGCGCTGACTCCGGTGAGCGGCCTCACGACTTGAGGCCGATCAGCTCGTCCAGGCGGGCGACGGCCTCCCGGCGGGACACCGAGATCGTCTTCCAGCTCGAGCGCCGCCACGGTACGTCGACCGGGTCGAGCGCGTCGGTGCACCAGCCACGGATCTCCGCCGAGTGGTTGACGAACTGCCATCTCGGATAGTCGTAGCGCTTCTGCTGACCGGCCACCTCACGGGTGGCCCAGTTGCGCACCCGGCAGCCGTCGGAGTGGAACAGCCCGCGCAGGAAGTCGGCAGGATGGCGCTCGACGATCTGCCACTGCCAGCCGGTCATCCCCAGCTTCCGCGCGTGCTTGTGGCCGGGGCCCGTGCTGCGGGAACAGGCACGGCCAATGCTTCCAGCTGATCGAGGTGGCGATGGAACCGGGAAGATGGCGGACGTGTGGCCGTCCCGCGGGCTTTACGCGCCGCATGATCTCTGCGATGTGCGCGTTCACGTCGGTGTACCGCTCGTCGTTGAAGACACTCAGCTCGAAGACGCCGCGCCGCCCCTCGATCAAGTGGCCATCGCCGAGGTACCGGCCGAAGAGCTCGCGTACGCGCTCTCGTCCAGCTGGACGTCCTGACAGCGCGGACACGGGACGTTCGTGTGCGGCTGACCACGCGGACGACCCTGCCGCTGATAGAGACGACGCCAGCGCCGAATGGTCGTGATGGACACGCCGTGCTTGTCGGCGTTGACTCGGTCGGGCATGCCGGCCGATGAGTCGCGCAACGCCGACTCCACGATCATGGCGTCTCGGATGTGGCCCATCGCTGACAGGGTGCCGGACGCCGCCGACACATCTCGGCGTCAAGTGGTGCCGGGTGTGGGAGTCGAACCCACAAGCCCTTTCGGGCGATGGTGTTTGAGACCATTGCGTTTGCCATTTCGCCAACCCGGCCGGGCGACGGCCCAAACGTACCCGATCCGGACTTGCCGGTGGCTGGGACCCGGGGAGGGCGGGAGCATGCGTCGCGCGCTGCCGGTCCACCGATAGCCTGTGCGCCGTGAGCACTCAGGGACAGCCGGCGCGCAGGGTCGTCATCGCCGAGGACGAGGCGCTGATCCGCCTCGACCTCGCCGAGATGCTCACCGAGGAGGGGTACGACGTGGTGGGCCAGGCCGCCGACGGCGAGCGCGCCGTCGAGCTCGCCGAGGAGCACCGGCCCGACCTGGTCGTGCTCGACGTCAAGATGCCGAGGCTCGACGGCATCTCCGCCGCGCAGCGGATTGCCGAGCGGCGCATCGCGCCGGTCGTGATCCTGACCGCCTTCAGCCAGCGCGACGTGGTGGAGCGAGCCCGCGACGCCGGCGCCATGGCCTACGTCGTGAAGCCGTTCACCAGCGGCGACCTCGTGCCGGCGATCGAGATGGCGCTGAGCCGGTTCGCCGAGGTCCAGATGCTCGAGGCCGAGGTCGCCGACCTGCACGAGCGCCTGGAGACGCGCAAGGCGGTGGACCGGGCCAAGAGCGTGCTCCAGCACCAGCTCGAGCTCAGCGAGCCCGAGGCGTTCCGGTGGATCCAGAAGACCGCCATGGACCTGCGGCTGTCGATGCGGCAGGTCGCCGACGGGGTGATCGCCCACGGCCCCTCGATCGCCGGCTGAGGGCGGTCGAGGCGCTCGCGCAGCCGGTGGCACTCCGGAATCGCCACAGGTCACGAATTCACAACGACGCGCGATCAATTTGGTTCGACGCGGACAAAATCACACGCCGATGACGCTAGGTTCAGGCTCGAAAGAGTGTTCCTTCCGACGTCGTGAGGAACGCACCCTCTCCCTATGACGGAGGCTCCATTGATTCGCCCCACACGTGCATGGCGCGCGGCCGCGGTGCTGGCGACCGCCTCGCTGGTCCTCACCGCCTGCGGCAGCGACAGCGAGACCGACAGTGCCACCGGCACGGCAAGCGACTCCCCGAGCGCCGGCGACAGCAGCTCCGCCTCTGCGGCCAAGGGCGACGGCGTCCTCCGCATCGGCTCCCTGCTGCCGCAGACCGGTGACCTGGCCTTCCTCGGCCCGCCGGAGTTCGCCGGCGTGGACCTCGCGGTCCAGGAGATCAACGACGCCGGTGGCGTGCTCGGCAAGCCGGTCGAGGAGTTCAACGCCGACTCCGGCGACGGCACGCCCGACATCGCCTCCGCCGAGGTGGACAAGCTCTTCAACCAGAAGGTCGACGCGATCATCGGCGCCGCCGCCTCGAGTGTCTCGCTGAGCGTGCTGGACAAGATCACCGGTGCAGGAGTCGTGCACTTCTCCCCGGCCAACACCGCAGCGGGCTTCGACACCTACGAGGACAACGGCCTCTACTTCCGCACCGCTCCCTCCGACCGGCTGCAGGGCCAGGTGCTCGGCAACCTCGCGGTGGAGGACGGCTTCCAGAACGTCGCCATCATGGCCCGGCAGGACTTCTACGGCGAGGGCCTGGCCGAGCAGGTCAGGACCACGCTGAAGGAGAAGGGCGCCAACGTCGCCGAGTACATCCTGTACTCCGCCGACGCGCAGAACTTCACCGCCGAGGTGAACAAGGTGGCGGCTGCCAAGCCGGACGCTCTCGTGCTGATCTCCTTCGAGGAGGCCACGAAGATCATCCCCCAGCTGATCGCCAAGGGCATCGGTCCGCAGGACATCCAGATCTACTTCGTCGACGGCAACCTGGCCGACTACTCGAAGGAGAAGTTCGACCTCACCGGCGTCAAGGGCACCGTGCCCGTGCCCCCGGGGGAGGACCCGCAGTTCAAGAAGCGGCTGGACGAGATCAACCCCAACCTCGACTCCTACCTCTACGGTGCGCAGTCGTACGACGCGGTGGTGATCGTCGCGCTCGCCGCCCTTCAGGCCGGCAACGACTCCGGTGAGGCGATCGGGAACAACATCATCGACGTCACCCGTGAGGGCACCCAGTGCTCGTCGTTCGAGGAGTGCGCCAAGCTCATCGACGAGGGCGAGGACATCGACTACCAGGGCGCGAGCGGTCCGACCGACATGAACGACACCGGTAGCCCGGCCTCCGGCACCATCGGCATCCAGCAGTACCAGAAGGGCAACACCTACAAGCAGGTCGACTCGGTCTCCGGCGTCATCAACTGACGTCAGGGCATCGCCCGACCAGCGTCACCAGCCTTACCCGAGGGCCCGGCCGTCACGGCCGGGCCCTCGGCACGTTCAAGACCCCGTTTCGTCCGCTCCGGTCACGGGGCAGCTTGCCTCGCAACCGCGGACTAATCGGGGTGGGGACGCGAAACCCCGATTCGTCCGCTCCGGCCAGGCGGCAACCCGGCTCGGAAACGCGGACGAATCGGGGTGGTCAGGCCTTGGCCAGCGTGCCGAGGTAGAGCTCGATCACCTTGGGGTCCTTGCCGAGCTCGGCGCCGGTGCCGGTGTAGGCGTTGCGGCCCTGGTCGAGGACGTAGCCCCGGTCGCAGATCTGCAGGCAGCGGCGCGCGTTCTGCTCCACCATGATCACCGAGACGCCGGCCCGGTTGATCCGCCGGGTCTGCACGAACACCTCGTCCTGCAGGACGGGGGAGAGCCCCGCCGACGGCTCGTCGAGCAGCAGCACGGAGGGCTCCATCATCAGCGCGCGGCCCATGGCGACCATCTGCCGCTCGCCGCCGGAGAGCGAGCCGGCGCGCTGGTTGCGCCGGTCGATGAGGGCGGGGAAGAGGTCGCCGACGAACTCGAACCGCTTCTTGAACGAGGACGGACGCTGGTACGCGCCCATCTCGAGGTTCTCCTGGATGGTCAGCGACGGGAAGACGTTGTTGGACTGCGGGACGAAGCCGATGCCCTTGCTCACCAGCGTGTCCGCGCGCTCGTTGGTGACGTCGTCGCCGCTCAGCGTGACCGTGCCGGAGTGGACCTTCACGAGGCCGAAGAGCGCCTTGAGCAGCGTGGACTTGCCGGCTCCGTTGGGGCCGATGATCCCGACCAGCTCGTTCTCCTGGCAGTAGAGGTCCGCGCCGTTGAGGATGTTCACCCCCGGCAGGTAGCCGGCGACCAGGTCGTCGGCGCGCAGGACCGCGCCCTCGGCGGCCTTGAGGTGGACGTCCCGGCCCGGCACGTCGCTGGACGCGAGCGCGTCGTCCGCGACGACGTCGTCGGTGGGGGACTGCTGGCTCTCGGGGGACAGCACCGGGTCGTGCTCGGGCTGCTGGCCGGGGCCGTTGCCGGACTCGCTCACTTGTGCTCCTTGCGGTCGTGCTCGATCTGGGCCTCGGCCTCGTGGAGCTGCTGCTCCTCCTCCTCGAAGCTGAGCGCCGAGTCGTGGTGGGCGCCCAGGTAGGCGTCGATGACCCGCGGGTCGCTCATGACCGTGTCGGGGGGACCCTCCGCCACGACCTGTCCCTGAGCCATGACGATCACCCAGTCGGAGATGTCGCGGACCATGTCCATGTCGTGCTCGACGAAGAGCACGGTCCGCCCCTCGTCGCGCAGCGACTTCACGTGCCCGAGCAGCGACTGCTTCAAGGCGGGGTTCACCCCCGCCATCGGCTCGTCGAGCATGACCAGCTCGGGGTCGGCCATCAGCGCCCGGGCCATCTCCAGCAGCTTGCGCTGCCCGCCGGAGAGCGACCCGGCGAAGTCCTCGCGCTTCTTGATCAGCAGGAACCGCTCCAGCAGGGCGTCGGCCCGCTCGGTGTTGGCGTCCTCCTGCTCCTTCCAGAGCGGCTTCAGCATGGCCGTGAGCAGGCTCTCGCCCCTCTGGTCGGTGGCGCCCACGCGCATGTTCTCGATGACGGTGAGCTTGGACAGGACCTTGGTCAGCTGGAAGGTGCGGACCATCCCCATCCTGGCCACCTTGTACGCCGGCACCCGGTTCAGGCGCCGACCGTTGAAGGACCACTTGCCCGTGTCGGGCCGGTCGAAGCCGGTGAGCAGGTTGAAGAACGTCGTCTTCCCGGCGCCGTTGGGACCGATCAGGGCCGTGATCACCCCGCGCTGGATCTCGACGTGCTCCACGTCGACGGCGGTCAGGCCGCCGAAGGTGCGCACGATGTGGTCGGCGACCACGATCGCGTCCGGCTTCTTCGCCCCCGGCTGGTGCGCAACCCCGTCGAGCGCTGCGATGGCAGCGGCCGGGTCGACCGTCCTGCCCATGTAGGTGCGGGTTGTCTCAGCGGGCATCGAGCGCCAGCTCCCTCCGGTCTCCGAAGATCCCTTGTGGTCGGAAGATCATCAACAGCATGAGGCCTAGACCCAGGAAGATGAAGCGGATCAGGCTCGCCTGCGTCGACGTCATGATCCAATCGGGGATCAGTGGGTCCGCGCCGCGGGTGGCCTGGTCGAAGAACGCGCCGAGCACGGTGAGCAGGAACCAGAAGATCACCGCCCCGGCCACGGGGCCCAGCACCCGGGCGGCGCCGCCGATGAGCAGCACCGTGTAGGCGAAGAAGGTGATGTCGGTGGCGAAGAACGACGGCCCGATCGCTGCGGACCGGAAGCCGGTGAAGAAGCCGGCGAAGGCGCCGAAGATACCGCCGATGATGAGGGCCTGCATCTTGTAGGAGTAGACGTTCTTGCCCAGCGACCGGACGGCGTCCTCGTCCTCCCGGATCGACTTCAGCACCCGTCCCCAGGGACTGCGCATCAGCAGCCACACGATGAGGCAGCAGAGCGCCACGAGGATCCAGCCGACGAACATGACGAAGAAGTCGTAGGCGCGCCAGCTGACGAAGCCGCCGATGCTGATGGTGCTCGAGAACGGGTTCAGGGCGCGGAACTCCCGGATGAAGCCGGTCAAGCCGTCCTGGCCGCCGAAGTAGTCCACGAGCGTCGCCGAGCCCACGGTCTGCCGGATGATCTCGGCCGCGGCGATCGTGACGATCGCCAGGTAGTCGGCTCGCAGCCTCAGCGTCGGCACGCCGAGCAACAGGGCGAGGAGCACGGTCAGCAACAGGCCGACGGCGATCCCGACCCACAGGGAGAAACCCCAGGTGCTGGCCAGCGAGGCCATGGCGTAGCCGGCCACCGCCATGAAGCCTGCCTGGCCGAAGTTGAGCAGTCCGGCGTAACCGAAGTGCACGTTGAGGCCGATCGCGGCGAGGCAGTAGATCACCGCCGTGGGGCCGACCGCCTGCTCGATCGAGAGGCTGAGGATGCTCTGCCAGTCCATGTGTCAGTCCTTTCCTCAGCCGACCCGTTCGGACTTGCCGAGCAAGCCCTGCGGGCGGATCAGCAGCACGACGATGAGCACGACGAGCGCGCCGACGAACTTCAGCTCCGCCGGCACGATCAGCGTGGAGACCTCGATGAAGGTGCCGATGATGAACGCCCCCAGCATCGCGCCCCAGATGGTGCCCAGACCGCCGAGGACGACGGCGGCGAACACCAGCAGCAGCAGCTTGAAGCCGATCTGGTAGTCGAAGCCCTGGGTGAGGCCGAGGAGCGCTCCGGAGAGGCCTGCCAGCGCTGTCCCGCCGATCCACACGACACTGATCACGCGCTCGACGTTGATGCCCGACGAGGCGGCCAGCGCGGGGTTGTCCGCGACCGCACGCGTCGCCTTGCCGAGCCGGGTGAACTGGAGCAGCAGGGAGACGCCGATGAGCATCACCGCGCCGATCAGGACGACGATCACCTCCTTGGGGGTGATCAGGAGCGGGCCCACCTCCCACGGCTTGACCGCGGAGTACTGGGAGTAGTTGCGTGCCTGGGCACCGGCGACGAACTGGTAGACGTTCCGCAGGAAGATGGAGAGGCCGATGCTCACGATCATCATGGCGATCAGGCCGGTGCCGCGTCGCCGCAGCGGGTGCCACAGGGCCGCGTCGTTGAGCCAGCCGAAGGCCCCCGAGGCGATGAACGCGACGAAGACGGCGACCACCACGGTCAGGTTGACCCCGCCGATCCGGATCGCTCCGGGCAGCGCGTCCACCCCGTAGGCGACGATCGCACCGAAGGTGATCAGCTCGCCGTGGGAGAAGTTCGTCAGCCCGGTGGTGCCGAAGATCATGGAGAGTCCCAGGGCTGCCATCGCCAGCAGCACGGAGAAGACGAGACCGCCGACGAAGAGCTGCAGGCCCTGGGTGAAGGTCCCGGTCGACTGCCCGGGCGCGTCCCCGACGAGGAAGGTGATCGCCTGGTCGCTGTCGAGGTTGATCGGCACCTCGCGGGACAGGTCCTTCAGCTCGGTGTCCTCCGGCAGCGAGTCCTTGTCCACGCTGACGGTGTAGACCTTGCCGAGGTTGTCGATCGCCGTACCGGGCAGGTCGATGACGAAGGTGCCGTCGGCAGCCGACGTCGCCTCGCCGACCGGGTTGCCCCCGGAGTCCTCGACGGAGATGTCGACGCCCTCCACCGGGGTCTGCGGCTGCTCACGCCGGTCACAGATCCGCCCGACGATGGAGATGGTGTCGTCGTCGGCGGCCTCGGGCAGGGCGCACGCGGCGCCGCCCGCTCCGCCGGCGGGCGGTGCAGCAGCGTGGGCCGGTCCCCCCACCATCAGGAACGTGGCGATCACCAGCGCGAGCAGGCCAGCGACGCGTGTGCGGCAGGGAGGCATGGAACTCCTGTCATCCGATTCCGCGGGGAGTGCGACCGCGACACGACGCCAGGACCACGTCCTGTGCCGACCGGGCCCCCGCACCGCGGCTCACAGTAGTTGTTACTCGCGGGTCATGGCAGACAACCACGCAACAAAACGGTCACAAGCCCGGGAAGTCCGGCCTGGTGCGGCGCGGGTCACCGCAGGGAGATCACCAGGGCGGTGAGCAGCGGCGCCACCACCAGGCCGGGCAGCAGGTCGCCCACCGGCAGCTGCTTGACGCGCAGCAGCCGCAGCGCCACGCCGACCAGCATCAGCCCGCCGGTGGCCGTGAGCGCAGCGACGTGTGCCTGCGGCAGCACGTCACCCAGCGCGGCGCCGAGCACGGTCAGCGACCCCTGCACCGCGATGATCGCGAGCACGCTGGCGCCGACCCCCCAGCCGAGGGAGGCGGCGAAGGCGATGGCGGCGAAACCGTCGAGCGCGGACTTCAAGAACAGCTGGTCCGCACCGTTGCCGAGTCCGTCGTTGATCGACCCGAGCACGGTCAGCGGCCCGACGCAGAAGACCAGGGAGGCGGTGACGAAGCCCTCGATGAACCGTTGCCGGTCCGTCGGGCGACGTCCCTCGCCGGACAGCCGGCGCCGCAGTCGTGATTGCAGCCAGCCGCCGAACCGCTCGAGGCCGTTCTCGATGCCGAGCAGCGAGCCGGCGATGCCTCCGAGCAGCAGCGAGCCGAGGACGATCAGCATCGGCGCACTGGACCCGACGGCGTCGACGAGGACCGCGTCGCCCACCGCCGCGGCGGCGCTGCCGGCGATCAGCAGCGTGACCAGGCCCAGCGCGTCGGTGACCACCTCCCGGGTGCGGTGCGGGAGACGGTGACCGACCAGCACCCCGAGGACCGTGCCGACGAGGACGGCGACGACGTTCACCAGCGTTCCTACACCGGGAAACATGCGCGCCGCCTTCCTGTGGACCGGGGTCCCGCCTCGGCCGGGCCGGTGCCGGCCGGCGACCGCTCGGCCGCCGCCGTCCACCGTTCGGCAGCCTGCTCAAGTCTTTGACTACCTTTTGTGCCCCGGGTGGGCGTAATCTCTCACCTCGATCGGCCCAGGCCGGTGCCGGGGGGCGTCACGACCGGCCGGGGGCGAGCTGTCCACGTGTGCCGGCCGCGCCGGCTGAGGAGGGGTGTGCCGTGTCCCGGTATCCACTGGTCGTGCGTGACGCCGAGCTGGCCGACGTGCCGGCGTTGCGGTCGCTGCTGAGCGGCAGCCAGGCCAAGGGGCTCGAGGACACCCGTCCCCACGAGGGGGAGGCGGCCGTCGCGCGGGTCACCGCCGACCCCGACCAGCGGCTGCTGGTGGCGGTCGCCGACGACGAGGTCATCGGCACGGTGCAGCTGATCCGCGCGCCGCTCTCGCCGCTGCACTCCGACAGCGCCCTGCACGTGGCGCACCTGCACGTCCGCGAGGACCGGCAGCGCCACGGAGTCGGCCGGGCGCTGATGGAGGCCACGCTCACCTGGGCGGAGGAGAAGGGCACCACGCACGTGCTCGCCGCCGCCTCGTCGACCTCGCGCGAGATGAACCGCTTCATGGCCCGGCTCGGGCTGGGCCAGGTGGCGATCATCCGCGCCGCGACCGTGCAGTCCCTGCGCGCCAAGCTCCCGGTCGAGACCCCGGCCGCCGCACGCGTGGGTAGCCGCAGCCACCGCGGCGTCGCCCAGGTGCTGGCCCAGCGCCGCTCGCAGCGGCGCGCGCAGGGCCGTACGCCCGACCCCGCCCGCTGAGCCGGGTCGGCCCCCCGGCACGCCGGTGCGAGCGGGCCGGGGAGCTTGTCGGCGGCCACGACTAGGGTGGTCTGCGTGCCACAGCCTGACGACCGTCCCCGACTGCTCCTGCTCGACGGCCACTCGCTGGCCTACCGGGCCTTCTTCGCGCTGCCGGTGGAGAACTTCTCCACCACCACGGGCCAGCCGACCAACGCGGTCTACGGCTTCACCTCGATGCTGATCAACGTGCTGCGCGACGAGCAGCCCACGCACGTGGGTGTCGCCTTCGACAAGTCGCGGCAGACGTTCCGGCTCGCGGAGTACTCCGACTACAAGGCCAAGCGCAACAAGACCCCCGACGAGTTCAAGAGCCAGCTGCCGTTGATCCAGGAGGTGCTGGACGCGCTGCGGATCCGGCACCTCGAGGTCGAGGGCTACGAGGCCGACGACATCATCGCGACGCTGACCACCCAGGCGCTCGCGGCCGGGTTCGAGGTGCTGCTGCTCACCGGCGACCGCGACTCGCTGCAGCTGGTGAGCGAGCACTCCACGGTGCTCTACCCGATGCGCGGGGTCTCCGACCTGGCCCGGATGACGCCCGAGGCGGTCCAGGAGCGGTACGGCGTCCCGCCCGATCGCTACCCCGAGCTGGCCGCCCTGGTCGGGGAGGAATCCGACAACCTGCCCGGAGTGCCGGGGGTCGGGCCGAAGACGGCAGCCAAGTGGATCAGCACCTACGACGGCCTGGACAACGTCATCGCGCACGCCGACCAGATCAAGGGCAAGGCGGGGGACAACCTGCGCGAGCACCTCGGCGACGTGATCCGCAACCGCCGGCTCAACGCGCTGGTCTGCGACCTGCAGCTGGCCGCGACGCCCACGGACATGGCCAAGCAGCCGTGGGACCGCCAGCAGGTGCACCAGCTCTTCGACGGCCTCGAGTTCCGGGTGCTGCGCGACCGGCTCTTCGCGACCCTCGAGTCGGAGGAGGAGATCGAGGAGATCGAGTTCGACCTCACCATGTCGCGGCTCGGCGCCGGGGAGCTGGCCGGGTGGCTGCAGACGCACTCCAAGCCGCACGAGCGCATCGGGCTCCAGGTGCAGGGCTCGTGGCGGGCCGGGTCGGGCGAGGTCTACGCCGTCGCGCTGGCGACCGGCGATGAGCAGGCGGCGTGGCTCGACGTCGAGCAGATCGGGCCCGAGGACGACCAGGTGCTGGCCGGCTGGCTGGCCGACCCGTCGTACCCGAAGGTCCTGCACGACGCCAAGGGCCCGATGCTGGCGATGGCGGCGCGCGGGTGGACGCTGGCGGGCCTGGAGCGCGACACCGCGCTGTCGGCGTACCTGGCCCGCCCCGACCAGAGGTCCTACGACCTGGCCGACCTGACCGTGCGCTACCTCAAGCGCGAGCTCAAGGTCGACAACGACGACCAGGGCCAGCTGAGCTTCGACAGCGTCGGCGAGGACGCCGCCGGCGACACCGCGATGATGCACGCCTGGACGGTGCTGGAGCTGGCGAAGGCCCTCGACGAGGAGCTGGAGGAGCGTGGCGGCACCCGTCTGCTCGCCGACGTCGAGCTGCCGCTGGTGCACGTCCTGACCGAGCTCGAGCAGGTCGGCGTGGCCGTCGACGTCGAGCAGCTCGAGGCGCTGGAGTCGCACTTCGCCGACGAGGTGAAGAAGGCCGCCGACGAGGCGTTCGAGGTGATCGGCAAGGAGATCAACCTCGGCTCGCCCAAGCAGCTGCAGGTGGTGCTGTTCGACGAGCTCAACATGCCGAAGACCAAGCGCACCAAGACCGGCTACACCACCGACGCCGACGCCGTGCAGGCGCTCTACGTCAAGACCGAGCACCCGTTCCTGCTGCACCTGCTGCGGCACCGCGACGTGGCGCGGCTGCGGCAGACCGTCGAGGGGCTGCTGAAGACGGTCGCCTCGGACGGGCGGATCCACACCACGTTCAACCAGCTGATCGCGGCCACCGGCCGGCTGTCCTCGACCGACCCCAACCTGCAGAACATCCCGGTCCGCACCGAGGAGGGCCGCCGGATCCGGGAGGCGTTCGTGGTCGGCTCCGGCTACGAGTCGCTGATGACCGCCGACTACAGCCAGATCGAGATGCGGATCATGGCGCACCTGTCCGAGGACGCGCTCCTGACCGAGGCGTTCCGCTCCGGCCGCGACTTCCACAACGTCACCGCCTCCCGCGTCTTCGACGTGGAGCCCGGCGAGGTGACGATCGAGATGCGGGCGAAGATCAAGGCGATGAACTACGGCCTCGCCTACGGGCTGTCGGCCTACGGCCTCGGCCAGCAGCTCGGCATCGAGCCGTCCGAGGCGCGGCTGCTCATGGACGACTACTTCGAGACCTTCGGCGGCATCCGCGACTACCTCTCCGGCGTGGTCGACGAGGCCCGGCGCTGTGGGTTCACCGAGACGATCCTGGGCCGGCGCCGCTACCTGCCCGACCTGACCAGCGACAACCGCCAGCGGCGCGAGATGGCCGAGCGGATGGCGCTCAACGCGCCGATCCAGGGCTCGGCCGCCGACATCATCAAGGTGGCGATGCTGCGGGTGGACCGGGCGCTGCACGAGTCCGGGCTGTCGTCACGGATGCTGCTGCAGGTGCACGACGAGCTCGTGCTCGAGGTGGCACCCGGCGAGGCGGCCGCGCTCGAGGAGGTGCTGCGTCGCGAGATGGCCGCGGCGGCCGACCTGACCGTGCCGCTCGACGTGTCGGTCGGCACCGGCGCCAGCTGGCACGCCGCCGCGCACTAGGCCTGCCCCGGCACCCCGTCAGCCGATGGGGACGGCGCCCGGCCTCCGCCGGGCGGTGCGGCCCTGCACGCCGGCCTGCACCAGCAGCACCACGAACAGCAGCGAGTCGATCGCGAGCACCGCGGTGAGCAGCGTGGCCACCGAGCCGATGAAGGGCGCCACCACCAGCAGCGTCACCAGCGCGGCCCAGATGAACAGCACCGACCGCTGCCGCTGCCGGGCCACGACGTTGTAGACCATCACCTGCAGCATCGCCAGGATGGTCCCGAGCAGCGCGAAGAGCCACAGCTGGTCCTGGATCTCGGCGTACTCGGCGCCGCCGACGAACGTGACCGCCAGCCGGGAGAGCAGCGCCACCCCGCCGACCACGGCGAGGCCCATGGTCAGCACCAGCGCGAGGGCGAGCAGGTTCATCCGTCGCGCCGACTCCGAGCTCGACATCGCCGGGAACACGATGACGACCACGAACTGCGGCAGGAACAGCACCGCCTTGGCCAGGATCAGCCCGGCCGCGTAGAGACCGGCATGGTGCTCGTCGAGGACGCTGCGGGCGACCAGCACGTCGAGGTTGGACAGCGCGAAGAACGCGAGCAGGGCGTGGGAGTTGTGCATGGTCTCGCGCAGGACGCCGCCCTCGGTGAGGTACGGCGTCCGCCGCGGCGGGTGCCGGCTCTGCCGGGCACCGGTGCGGCTGGGGTGCCGCAACGCCCACCACCCGACCAGCATCGGCACGAAGGCGCCGAGGGCGACGCCGATCATCGCACCGAGCGTGTCGGGCTCGATGAGCATGGCGACCAGGCCGAAGCTGATCCGGGCGACGCCGAGCGAGGTGTAGATGATCGCGAGCGGCACCCACCGGCGCTCGCCCTGCAGGACGCCGGCCTGGCCGCCCATGATCGACAGCGGCACGGCCGTGACCGCGATCAGAGCGGCGGTCAGCCACGAGTCCAGGTTGAGCAGCGAGGCGATCAGCGGGCTGGCGAGCAGGGTGGCCGTGCCCAGCACGCCGGCGCACAGGTACGTCGTGCGCAGGACGTCGTGCTCGATCTGCGCGAGGTCGCCGGGCACCGCGACGACCCGGCGCGCTCCGGTCGCCTGCAGGCCCAGGGACAGCACGTTGAGCACCAGCAGCAGGCCCATGACGGCGGCCAGCGCGCCGTACTCCACCGGTCCGAGCAGCCGCGCGGCCATGATCGTGAACGCGTAGTTGGTCACGTTCATGACACCCATGGCGACCGCGATGACAAGGCCGCTGCTCAGCAGCTGTCGGTTCTGGGTGCGCGTGCTCACCCGGGAAGCCTAATGTTCAGCGCAGGGGCACCCGAGGGCGCCTCGACGCAGAGGCGGAGCCGATGCGCCGTGCCGGTCGGCCGGACCCGGCGGCGGCCGCCCTCCCGCCAGGGCCGGTCGGGTGCGGTGCGGACGGGGGATAGGTTCTGCTCACGATCTCGGTCCGCTGGTTAGGAATCCTTGTGTCCTCACGCTGGAGGCTGGCGCTGGCGGCCTGGCCATGGCTGCTCGCCGTGGTCGTCCTGTACCCGGTCCTTGCCCCCGGCTACGTGCTCAGCTACGACATGGTGTTCGTGCCGGACCTGGCGCTGCGGTCGGACTTCTTCGGCGTCGGCTCGGCGCTGCCCCGTGCCGTGCCCTCGGACGCGGTCGTCGCGGTGCTCGACGAGGCGGTCCGCGGGGACGTCCTGCAGAAGCTGATCCTGCTGGCCTCACTCGGCCTGGCCGGGACCGGAGTGCAGCGGCTGCTGCCGCAGCACTCGCCGGTGGCCGCGCTGGCCTCGGCGTCGCTCTACGTCTGGAACCCGTTCGTCGCCGAGCGGCTGGTCATCGGGCACTGGCCGTTGCTGTTGGCCTACGCGGCGCTGCCCTGGATCGTGCGGGCTGCGTTGCGATGGCGAGAGGTCGGCGCGGGTGCGTCGCTGGCCGGCTGGTTGGCCCTGTCGTCGCTGAGCGCGGCCGGCGGCGTCATCGGCGGCGTGGCGGCGGTGGCGTTCGGGGCCACCCTGCGGCCGGGAGGTCGGCTGCGGACGGCCGGGCTGGTGCTGCTGGTGCTCGCCATGAACGCGCCCTGGATCGTGGCAGGCGCTGTGCACGCCGCCGACGCCGGCACCGACGCGAACGGGGCGGTGCTGTTCGCCGCCCGCTCCGAGGCAGGTCTGCCGGTGCTGGCGACCTTGCTGACGATGGGCGGGATCTGGAACGCCGAGGTGGTGCCGGTGACCCGGACCGGCGTCCTGGCCTGGGCGTCACTGGCCCTGCTCGCGGTGGCGGCGCTGGGCCTGCGACCGCTGGTTGCCGGCTGCCGGCGACGCGACGTCCTGGTCGCTGCCGTCACGGGCGCGGGGGCGCTGCTGCTGGGGGTCGTCGGAGCCCTGCTGCCCGGTGCGCTCGGCCACGTCGTCGAGGCGCTGCCCGGCGCCGGCCTGCTGCGCGACGGCAGTCGCTTCCTGCCTCCGCTGTGCCTGCTCCTGGCAGTCCTCTTCGGTATGGGAGCGGCGCGAGCCGCCGCAGCGCTGCCCGACCGCACCGGGCGGGTGGCGCTTGCCGCGGGGGCGGTGCTGGCGCCGGTGGCGCTGCTGCCGGACCTCGCCGCAGGCGTGGCCGGGCGGCTGGAGCCGGTCGGCTTCCCGGCCGACTACGCGCGCGCCGCCGCCGTCCTGACCGACGCCCGCGCCGACGGGGAGGTCCTGGTGCTGCCCTTCGCGGCCTATCGGGCCCCGGCGTGGAACGACGGGCGCAAGGTGCTGGACCCGTTGCCCCGCTACCAGCCCCGGAACTACCTGGCCGACGACGACCTGCGCGTGTCCGCCCGGACGGTGCAGGGGGAGGATCCCCGGGCGGCGCAGGTCCAGGAGCTGCTCCGCAACCCGCCGGCCGGAAGCCTCGCCGACGCCCTGCGCCGGCTGGGGGTCCGGTTTGTGGTCACCGACCGCGCGGCAGCCGGCGCCGACGTCCCCGAGCTGACGGCGGGCGGAGTCGGGCGGCCCCTCGTCGTCTCCTCGTCGATCACCGTCGAGCAGCTCGATGGCCCGGTCGCCGTCCGTACGCCCCGGCGTACCACCGTGGTCGCTCTCGCCCTGGCGTGGACGTGCCCCCTCGTCGCCGGCGTGAGTCTCGTCACACTGACGCGGCGGCGTCGGACGAAAGCCTCTACTGCCGAGTAGGTCGGCTGTTACATTGACTGACGAAGAGGGAGGGACTCGACGTGGGTAGTTTCATCGGTGGTTTCGTGGCGCTGGTCGTGGGGGCCGGACTGGCGGCGGCATCCGTGATCGGAGTCGTGCAGCTGCAGTCCGGCGACTCCTCCGAGGGTGCTCCCGCTTCGCAAGTCGTCGACTACGGCACCAACGCTGACGGCTGAGCCTCAGCTCTGTTCCCCCGGGTCCCCAGGGTCTTCCGGGTCCTCCGTCCCGGTCCGCCGTCCGGCGAGCGCGTCGCCCACGACGCGGCCGAACGACACCTGTGCGTGTTCCCAGCTGAAGGCGCCGGCCTGGCGTCGCGCTCCCTGACCCAGTCGCCGTAGCGAGTCGGGGTCCTCCAGGAGCACCTGCAGCGCGGACTGCAGCTCCTCCGGCTCGTCGACCAGCACCCCGGACACGCCGTCGCGGATCGACTCGCGGGTGCCTCCCGCATGCCGGTACGCCACGGTCGGGACGCCATGCATGCCGGCCTCGCCGATCACGAGCCCCCAGCCTTCCTTGAGCGAGGGCAGTAGCTGCACCCACGACTCGGCCACCAGGCGGTTCTTGACCGGCTCGGTGACGTGGCCGTGGAAGGAGACGATGTCGGCGACGCCCTGGTCGGCGGCGTGCTTCTGCAGCTCGCCCTCCCACCAGCCGCCCCCGACGACCCGCAGCTGGATGCCGGGGATGCGGGCCCGCAGCCCGGCGACGGCCCGGATGGCGTGCTCGACCTGCTTGTGCGGGACGAGGCGGCCGACGACGCAGACCGTGGGGACGGGGGCCCGGTCGACGCCGCTGACCTCCGGCAGGTCGGTGCCGTTGTGGACGACCGCGACGTGGTCACGGCGGACGCCCAGAGCGCAGAGCTCGGCCCTCGTGGCGCGCGACACGGCGACGTACTGGCAGCCCCGGTAGAGCCGAGGCGCGATCCGGCTCTCGATCAGCCAACCGATGCGCCCGACCGCGCCGGGGTAGACCACCGGCCACTGCTCGCGGTGGACGTGGTGGACCAGCACCACGACCGGGCGGCGGGTGGCCAGCCGGGTGAAGAAGGGCAGGCCGTTCTGGACGTCGACCACGGCATCCATCCGGCCGAACCTGCGGGTGAGCAGGTGACGCAGCCCCTGCACGTAGACACCCAGCTTCGAGCCGCGCCGGACGAACCTGATCCCGTCGCGCCACTCGTCCGGCGGGGCCTGGTCGTGGGCGGCGCAGAACACGGTGGCGCGCGCGCCCT
This sequence comes from uncultured Actinomycetota bacterium, assembly GCA_963835385.1. GTDB lineage: Bacteria > Actinomycetota > Actinomycetes > Propionibacteriales > Nocardioidaceae > Nocardioides_B. The sequence continues at coordinate 95,510 of CAWIFK010000007.1, read as the reverse complement.
GAGCCACCACCCCACGGGCCATGGTCTCGACGTACCGCTCCGAGCCGCCGCCCTCCGGGTTGGCCGTGTCGCGCCAGTTGAAGAACACGATGTGCCGCCCCCGGAGGGAGTCGTCGGGCGGGAGCCCCCCTCCCTGCATGGCGCGATGTTACCAACCAGTTACAACGGCCGGGCGGAGTTGGCAATTCAGGTAGGGTCCCCGCTGTGCTGGGCCTGGGACGAACACGGGACGAGAGCTGGCGAGCCAGTCTCCGCAGGTCAGTGGCCCTGTTCCGGGCGTTTCGGTACGAGCAGCCGGATCCGCCACGGTTCTACCGGGCGCTCGCCGCCGACTCCGTCGCGCAGGTCTCGCAGTACGTCTCCCTGGCGGGCCGGACCGTCCTGGACGTCGGTGGTGGCCCCGGCTACTTCGAGGATGCGTTCACGGCCGCCGGGGCCGACTACGTCGCCCTGGACGCCGACGTCGGGGAGCTCTCCGGTCTCGGCCGCCCCCGTTCCCGAACCGTCCTGGGCAGCGGGATGGCGCTCCCGTTCCGCGACGCCAGCATCGACGTCTGCTACTCCTCCAACGTGCTCGAGCACGTCCCGGAGCCGTGGACCATGGCCGAGGAGATGCTGCGGGTGACCCGTCCCGGCGGCATCTGCTTCCTGTCCTACACCGTCTGGTACGGCCCCTGGGGTGGCCACGAGACCGCACCCTGGCACTTCCTCGGCGGCCGCTACGCCCGCCGGCGCTACGGGGCCCGGCACGGCCGGGAGCCGAAGAACCGGTTCGGCGAGTCGCTGTTCGCAGTCACGGTCGCCGACGGGCTCCGGTGGGCACGGCGGCAGTCGGCAGCCGACGTGCTGGCGGTGATGCCGCGGTACCACCCCCGTTGGGCGTGGTGGCTCCTGCGGGTCCCCGGCGTGCGCGAGGTCGGCACCTGGAACCTCGCGCTCGTCCTGAGGCGACGATGACCGCACCTGCCGTGGCGCCGTCGGGTGAGGATGACGCCCCCACGGTGACGAGTGACGCCTCCTCCACCGCTCGGACGACCTGGTGGGCGCGGGTCGGCGCCTGCTGCTCGGTGCTGGTCGCTCTCAGCTTCATCCAGGCCCCGGGACGCCTCGTGGCCGACACCAAGCTGGACCTCGCGATCGACCCCGGTGGGTTCCTCGCCCGGGCACTGCACATGTGGGATCCCGCCGGTGCCTTCGGGCAGCTGCAGAACCAGGCCTACGGCTACCTGTTCCCGATGGGCCCGTTCTTCTGGGCGGGGGAGCAGCTGACCCTCCCCGGCTGGGTTGTACAGAGGCTCTGGCTCGCCCTGGTCCTGGTCACCGCGTTCCTGGGCCTGGTCCTCCTGAGCCGCGCACTCGGCGTGCGGTCACAGACGGCGGTGCTGCTCGGCGGCTTCGCCTACGCCCTGTCCCCGCGCATGCTCACCACGGCGGGACCCATCTCGATCGAGGCGTGGCCGAGTGCGCTGGCGCCCTGGGTGCTGCTGCCGCTGGTGCTCGGGAGCCGACGGGGTTCACCACGGGTCGCCGCCGGTCTGTCGGCGTTGGCGGTCGCGGCCGTCGGGGGGGTCAACGCTGCTGCCACCTTCGCAGTCATCCCGCTGGGCGTCGTCTGGCTGCTGACGCGAGCCCCCGGCCGCCGTCGCCGGGCCCTTCTCCTCTGGTGGCCGTCCTTCACCGTGCTCCTCACCCTGTGGTGGCTGGTCCCGCTCTTCCTGCTCGGGGGCTACAGCCCGCCGTTTCTCGACTGGATCGAGTCCGCCGCGGTCACCACGGCGACCACGACGCCCTTCGACGCCTTGCGGGGGACCGCGCAATGGATCCCGTACGTCGATCCCGACTGGGTCGCCGGGCATGACCTGGTCACGGCTTCGTTCCTGGTGCTGAACAGCACGGTGGTGCTGGTCCTGGGCGTCGCGGGCGTCGCCCGACGCGACAACCCGCACCGTCGTTTCCTGGCGGTCGGTGCCGCGACCGGTCTCGTGCTCGTCAGTGCCGCGCACGGAGCAGGGCTCGAAGGGTGGTTCGGTGATGCGCTGCGATCGGTCCTCGACGGCCCGCTGGCCCCGCTGCGCAACCTGCACAAGTTCGACCCGGTCGTGCGGTTGCCGCTCGTGCTCGGGCTCGCCTTCGCTGTCCAGGCACTGGTGGACCGGCTCCGTCGCCGGAGCCCGCTGGCGCACCGGTGGCCGGCCCTCGGTGGCGTGATGCTCGCGTTGGTGGCGGTCACCGGGGCAGCGGGTCCCGCGGTGGCCGGTCGACTGGCTCCCGCCGGCTCCTTCGCAGAGGTGCCCGACTACTGGGAGCAGGCCGCGCAGTGGCTCTCCGCGAACGATGACGGCACGACTGCGCTGCTGGTGCCCGGCTCCGCCTTCGGCGACTACGTCTGGGGAGAACCGCGTGACGAGCCGCTGCAGCCCCTGGCCGGCTCCCGCTGGGCGGTGCGCAACGCCGTCCCCCTGGCACCGGCCGGGAACATCCGCATGCTCGACGCCGTGGAGACCCGGTTGGCCGAGGGCCGCGGGTCCCCGGGGCTGGCTCCGTTCCTCCGCAGGGCGGGGATCGGACATCTCGTGGTCCGCAACGACCTGGCGCAGTCGGGCGACGTTCCTGACCCCGTACTGGTCCATCAGGCGCTGGCCGGGTCCCCGGGCTTGCTCCCGGTAGCCGCCTTCGGGCCGAGCGTCGGCGCGGATCCGCGCCTGGACGACGGCTCCGGGCCCCGTCTGGTCGCGAACCAGTCGTGGCAGGCCGAGTATCCGGCCGTCGAGGTCTTCGCAGTCCGGGGCGCCTCCGCAGCCGGTCTCGCGCAACAGCTTCCGCTGGTGGTCGGCGGCCCGGAAGGACTGTTGGAGCTGGCAGATGCCGACGTGCTCACGGATCAGCCGACGCTGTTGGCCGCGGACTCCGGTGGCGAGCGCGCCGTCGGGCAGCAGCTGCTTCTCACCGATTCGCTGCGCAGGCGGGAACGCACCTTCGGCCGGGTTCACCAGGCCTACTCGCCGACCCTGGGGCGATCAGACGCCGGCCGGGGCCCGGCGGTCGCTCGGGACTACCTGCTTCCCGCTGAGCGACGCTGGGAGACCACGGCCCGACTCATCGGCGCCCGTGCGGTGATCGCGTCGGCGTCAGTCTCCGACGCGCACAGCCCCGGGGGGGCCGAGCCCGAGCACCTGCCCTACGCGGCGGTTGACGACGACCCGCGCTCGGAGTGGGTCTCGGCGCAGTCCGAGGGCCGGCCGTGGTGGCGGCTGCGGCTGGACCGTGCTCATCCGGTGGCGAACATCCGGGTCACGCTCGGGACCGCCGGCACCGGCACGGCTCGGTTGCTGCGGGCCGTGACCGATGCGGGCGCGGGACCGTCCGTCCGGATGCTGCCGGGCCGGACCGCCACGCTGACCGTCCCACCAGGCGACACCACGCGCGTCACCGTGCGCGACGTCGGTCCGGGCCCGTCGGCCGGGCTGGCGCTTGCCGAGGTGGACGTCGCCGGCGTGACGGTACGTCGCACCCTGCAGTACCCGCGTCTGCCGTCCGGCTGGGCTGCGCCGGACGTGATCTCCGCGACGGCCACGGGGATGAGGTCCGGATGCGTCAGCGTGGCGGGAGACGTGCGTTGCGCCGCGGGCCGCGCCAGCAGGGGGGAGGAGAACGGACGGCTGGACCGCTCGCTCCGGCTGCCCGCCGGAGGGCTGTACTCGACCGATCTACGGGCGCGACCCGGTGCAGAGGCCGCCGATCTGGTGCAGCAGGGGCAGCCCGTCCGCGTCGGCGCCAGCTCCACACTGGTCGATGCGGTGGCCGGCTCGGCGGTCGCGGCCATCGACGGCAACCGGGGCACCACCTGGATCGCGGCAACGGACGACGAGCAACCCGAGCTGGAGGTGCGCTGGCTCGGTCGGGAGACGATCCGTGCTATCCGGCTCGCGCTCGACGACGACGCTGCGGCCGCTTCCCCTGAGACGGTGACAGTGATCTCGCCCACCGGGCAGCAGACCGTGACCCTGGACGACCGGGGCAGCGCATCGCTGGAGCCGGTGCGGACCGATCAGCTGCGCGTGCGCCTCGACACCTGGGGCCGAGCCGCCAGCGTCGGCTACGACACCTCGCTGCAGCGGCTGCCGGTCGGCGTCAGCGAGCTGTCGCTGAGCGGACTGCCCTTCCTGCCCTTGCGACTCTCCGCCGACCCGCGCAGGTGGCCCTGCGGGACCGGTCCGATGGTGACCGTGGACGGTCAGCCGCACCGCAGCGCGGTCATCGCGTCGGCGGTCCAGCTGATGGGTGCGGACGAGGTGCAGGCCCGTCTGTGTGGCGGTTCCCAGCTCTGGCTGGGTGAGGGGCGGCACCGGATCAGCGCTGAGGGTGGGCCGACCGAACCTGCGCAGCTGGTCCTCACGCGGCCCTCCTTCGTAGCCCCGCTGCCGCCGGAGGGCCTCGATGCCACCGACCTGACTCCCACGCGGGCACGCGTGCCGATCGAGGGCAGCGGTTCCTCGCGGACCCTCGTGATGCACCGGAACGCCAGTCCCGGCTGGCGGGCCACCCGGGCGGGACAGAGCCTGGCACCCGTCACCGTCGACGGATGGCAGCAAGGATTCCGTGTGCCTGCCGGGGGTGCTTCAACCGTCGTGCTGCGGTACGCGCCGGACGGGTGGTACCAGCGGGGGTTGGCAGCCGGAGGCGTCATCGCCGCGGCTGTCGTGATCGGCCTCGCGTTCGTGCTGGCGCGACGCCGTCCTCGGCCGCACGGGCTGCCGCCGACGGTCGCCCGCACCCCGTCTGCAGCGGCCACGGCCGTGGGGAGCGTGCTCGTGGGCGGAGTGCTCCTGGGCTGGGTCGGGGCAGCCGTGGCCGTCGTCGCCTGGATCCTCACCGTCAGCTACCGCACGCGGGTGGCCGACGAGCTCTGGCCCTGGCTCGTCGCGGCACCCACCGGCGCGGCGGGGCTTGTTCATGCCTGGCGCCCGTACGGCAGCGCCGACGGCTGGGCAGCCACCCTCGCCGCGCCTCAGGTGCTGGTCGTCCTGAGTGTGGCTCTGCTCCTGCTGGGGGGCTCCGCACCGGGACCGCGACGGTGGGCGACCGCGAGAACCGGGCGCTCGACCAGCCGGTAGAGGACCTCCGCCATGAGCACGCTGCCCAGCAGTGTGAGCGTGAACAGCTCCCAGCCCCGACCCGAGAACAGCGGGATGTCGCGCCACCGCATGACCCACTCGATGACGAGCAAGTGGCAGCAGAAGACGCTGAAGGAGATGTGCCCGAGGTGCCGGAACGGCTGCCAGGCCATCAACCGCCCGGTCCCGCGCTGTGGATCGACGTGGATGCCGGCCAGCACGATGAAGCCGGCAATGACGGCATAGAGGAGGTTCTTGGTCAGCGTCTGACCGGTGGTGGGGGTGAGCAGGAGGGCGGGACCACCGATCGGCGTGCACGCCACTGCGAACAGGGCCAGCGCTGTGGTCCAGCACGCACCGGGTGAGCGTCCCACGTCCGCCAGCACCCGCACCCACGTCGGACGCTCTTCCTCGGAGGTGCTCTCCCGTCGGGTCTCGGCGACGGCAAGCAGAAGGCCGACCGCGAACCAGCTCAGGTAAGCGGGAAGCCATTGGAACACTGTGGCGCTCCCGGTCACGTCGGAGACGATGCTTCCGGCATCACTGATCCACACGATCGTGATCACGACCATGGCGGTGACTCCGGCGAGCGTGCGAGCCGGAGTGGGCCGGGTACCGGCGACGACGAGCATCAGCAGAGGAAGCACCGCGTAGAACGCGACCTCCGTGGTGAGGCTCCACATCTGCGTGAGCCCTTGCGGCAGGTGGTCGGAGGCGTAGAGGTCGGTCAGCGTGAGGTTACGCAGCCAGGTGCCTGCGCCGGCGCCCGAGTTCTGAGGGAGGAGCACGAGGGCCATGACCACGGTCACCACGTACACCGGCAGGATCCGTGCCGCCCGTCGAGTCGCGTAGCGCGCCAGGCCGGCGCGCGACCAAGAGGAGGCGCGACCTCTCAGGTATGGCCGCGACAGCAGGAAGCCCGACAGGACGAAGAAGATGGCCACTCCGACGTCGAGCCGCGACAGGGCGGTGCCGGAGAGCGACTCGTCGTAGAGTCCGGCCTGGAACGAGGTGTGCGTCGCCAGCACCGCGAAGGCTCCGACAGCACGAAGGCTGTCGAGTGCGGGGAACGTGCGACCGGCGGACCGCTCGGGGACGGTCATTGCAGTGGCTCCAGTGCGACGACCGGTCCGGCGGTGACCTTGTCGACGCAGACGGTGAGGCCGTCGGTCTTGGTGACCAGTCGCAGCGGTGCGACGGCGCCCTGCCCGCGGAAGATCACCCGGTGCAGGCCCTGCTCGACCGGGAGGGTGGTCCGCTCGCGACCATGCTCGAACACGAGCGTGCCGTCGGCGCTGGACAAATAGCCGATGCTGGCCCACCAGAAGTAGTCGTCGGGGCTCCCCGACATCTCCACGGGGATGGCCCGCTCCTCGACTCGGTAGCCACAGCCCTCCTCGGGCCCGGGTAGCGACGCCGCCTCCGGGCCCACCGCCGCCGGGTACGGCACCCCGGACTCGTTGAACGCCAGGATGTCCGTGCCGACGTCCACGGCGCGCAAGCGGTTGTCCAGCGGCGCCAGCATGTGCGAGGGCAGGTTGGACGGATAGCTGGTCACGCTCATGACCAGCTCGGGTACCTCGGCGTCGGCGACCACCAGCGGCTCCTGTGCGGTGGCGGCGATCGCGTTCTTCGCGAACAGCTTCGCGGGGAAGTCATCGGCCCAGAACCGTGCGTAGGTCAGGTTGGACCACACCGCGCCCACCGCGACGACGACGGTGCCGGTCACCAGCAGCCCGGTGACGGCGTCCGTCTGCGGCGACGCATGCACGGCGCGGGGCTCGGCCGGGCTCTCGCCGATCATGCGCATATGGAACAGGGCGATCGCGATGGTGACCACCACCGCCGTGTCGGCGAGGTACCGCAGCTCCAGGCCGGCGCCGGCACCGACGAGGTTCGCCCTCCCGGTTGCCACCAGGAGGAAGGCGAGGGTCAGGTAGACCGCCACGAGCGACAGGGGGGACCAGCGACCGACTCCACGCCGCAGGCCGTGGGCCACCCAACCGACGATGGCGAGCCAGCTCAGCATCACCGCCCACTCCGGGCTGTCGACCTGCCCCAGCGGCGGGTTGTCCAGGCTCCAGCGCCACGGTCCACCCACCATGGTGACCCCGAACGAGGTGCGGATCATCGTGTCCAGCAGCCCGGAGTAGTCGATCGGGTCCCCGCCGCCGAGCGGAGAGGGGGCATGACTCAGGTAGTAGCCCAGGTAGCCCCCGACGACCACGGCATAGGCGACCCACGGCAACAGCGCGCGGACGACGGTGTCCCGCAGCGTCGTGCGCAGGCCGTTCCCTCCGAAGAAGGCGAGCGTCACGAAGACCAGTGGCACGACTGCGAGCACGACCTTCACGTAGAACAGCAGGCCGAGCACCAGCACCGCCGCGGCTCCCACTACCTCGCGTCGGCGACGCGAGCGGAGATAGCGCACGTGGAAGCCGACCACGGCGAACATGGCTGCCTGCAACGGAAGCTGGTTGAGCGCCGACGCCCACCAGAAGAAGGCCGTGATCGTCATCGGCGAGAACAGGTAGAACGCGAGTGGGAACAGGATTCCCGGCCGGTCGCCGAAGAGGGTCCGGAGCATCCACCAGCAGGCGAGACTGGCCAGTGCCTGGAGACCGATCGTCGTCAGCGCGGCGAACGTCCAGTTGAAGGCGTGTGACTGACCGACCAGCCAGCTGAGGAGGACGCCGCCGGGCATCAGCTGGCTGTCGTGGGGCGTGAGCAGGTAATCCAGGGAGAGGTGCCCGTTGTCGGCGTCGTAGAGGAACTCGTAGTCGTCGGCGTAGAACCACCCCGCGAGCACCGCTGTCCCGCGCCAGGCCACCTGCAGGGCGACCAGGAGCAGCGCGACGATCGTGACGGCACGGCCGGACTCAGCCCGGGCACTGCTCGGCGCCGGCGAGGGCGTCGTCGTCGTCACCACGGGACTATTGCACAGGGAAAGCCCGGTCCTGCCGCAGAGTTTGCAAACCCGGTACCTCTGGCCCTACTCGTTGGTAGCCTGCCGCGGCCAGGGTGGAGCGGTCGGAGGGACATTACTGTGGGACGAAAAGTCGGGATTGTTCTGATGGGGCTGGGCGCCTTCGTTCTCGTGGCCGCCCTGCTGTCGCGTTTCTACGCCTACGACCGGCTGGCCGTCGTGCCTCTCGACCAGGACACCACGTCCATCTCCGAGGCGACCGGCGCTACCGTCTTCGACATCGCCAGCCAGCAGGAGATCACCACCGACCTGGTGTCGACCCGTGACGTGACCGGCGACGTCTCCGCCGCCGAGGAGGCCAGCGACCAGCAGGGCCGGGACATCGCCATCTGGGAGAACCTCCTCTTCACCGCACCGCCGGGGGTCACCGTCGACGAGGAGAACCCCCCGCTGTCGGCCAACCACGACCGTGTCGTCTTCGACCGGCACACCGGTGCGGCCATCGACTGCTGTGGTCACTACCTCTCATCGAGCGCGGACACCGACACCGGCAGGGAGATCCGGGACACCGAGACGGCCATCACGGGGCAGTTCTTCAAGCTTCCGTTCGGCAGCGAGAAGGTCACGTACCAGTTCTGGGACAACACGATCAAGGACTCGACGGACATGAAGTACCAGGCGACCGAGAAGATCGACGGCCTGGTCGTCTACCGGTACCAGCAGGTCATCGAGCCGACCGACGTCGCGAACATCACCGCGCCGGCCTCCTTCTTCGGGATCGACAAGCAGGGGAACGTGACGGTCGACCGCATCTACAGCAACACCCGCACGATCTGGGTGGAGCCGGAGACCGGGGTGATCATCCGCGGTCAGGAGGACCAGTTCGTCACCGCGGACTACCAGGGTGAGCCGGTCGCCACGCTGACCGACGCGACCGTGACCTACACCGACGAGACCGTGAAGGACAACGTGGACGAGTACGGGCCGCTGGCGACCTCGCTGAAGCTGGTCCGGGACTGGATCCCGCTGGGCGGCCTGATCCTCGGGCTGGTGCTGCTGATCATCGGCGCGGCGCTGATCGCGCGCGCTCGCTCCGAGGCCCCGCCCGCGGAGCCCGGCGGGGCGCGGCCGCGTCACCTCACCGAAGCCTAGGTTCGGGGCTGGGCGTCGCGGTGCCCGTTGCTGGCTGGGCGTGCAACCTCGCCCGCGGGATGGGCGGGCTGGCGGTGCTCGGTGCAGGAGCGGGCGTGTTCGCCCTGCGGCGCCGGTTCATCTGATCCACGCAGTACCGAAGGAGGAGGTGGCGGCTCGCCACTCTGTCGGGACTGCGCCGACGGAGCCAGACCTATTGGCGGATGAGGCGGATCTTGCCGTTGCCGAGGTCGATGGCGCGGTAGCCCTTGTCGTGGATGCGGCGGTGGTGGAACCCGCACAGCAGCCGGCCGTTGGCGACCGAGGTCTCGCCGCCGTCGGCCCAGGCCTTGTCGTGGTGGGCGTGACACCAGGACGCCGGCCGGTCGCAGCCATGGACGGTGCAGGTCTTGTCGCGGTAGGCCATGGCGATGCGTTGGTAGTCGTCGTGGAACCTGCGTTTCCGGCCGACGTCGAGGGGGACGGAGCCGCCGCCGAGGACCATCGGGATGATCCCGGCGCCGGCCGCGGCGAGGCGGCAGGCTTCGGCGGCTGAGATCTCCTCTCCGGTGTCGAGGCCGGCGACGCCGACGTCGCCGAGCAGCTGCTCCCGCGTCATCGTGACCACGATGGTGGCGTTGACGCCGCCGGCCTTGGGCAGCTTGGTGACCGGATAGGTCTCGATGAGCTCCATCAGCCCGTGGCCGAGCAGCTCGCGGGTCAGCAGCCGGCGCCCGTCGGGACCGACCAGCGCGTGAGGGCCGACCCGCGCGGGTGCCGTGAGTGCCTGCAGTGCCTTCTGCAGCATCTGGGCGTGCAGCACCGGCAACCGGAACGAGCCGCGCACCGTGCCGTCGCCCTCGGGGCGGAATGTGAGCGTCGCCTTCCGCTTCGCCTCCCGCTCCTCGGCCTCCAGCTGCTCCCCGAGCCGCCGGTCGGCCTCGTCGGGAGCGAGGACTTCCAGCAGGTGCCGGCCGCAGCGCCGCAGCGCCTTGGCGTCGAAGTCGCGGGCCTTGGCCACCAGGTGGGCCTCGCCGCGGCGCCTGTCGCTGTCGGACACGTCTTTGGGCAGGTCGGCGATCACGGCGACGATGGCGGCCGCTTGGCCGGTGTTGATCCGGCCGGCGGCGAAGGCCCTGCGGGTGATCTCGTGGCCGTCGAGCAGCTTCGCCAACCGCACCTCGGCATGGGCCTTGGGCCGCTCCAGGCGCGCCTGGTCGGCCAGCCACGCCGCCGTACTGGTGTAGGCCTCGTCGTCGCCGATGGAGTTGCTGTCGGCGCTCGCCAGCACCCGGAACTTCAGCTCCTCGAGCCGGGCCTGCGCCTTCTGCAGCCCCAGCAGCACCTCCCGCTGCTCGGCCGGGCCCATGCCCCAACCCGGCACCGGAGCCAACCGGTCCAAGGCCCGGTGCAGTCCCACCGTGAACCCGGCGATCGGCGACGCCGAGCCGCCCGCAGAGCCGACCCCCGACGAACCGGCACCGGAGGCCCCGGCACCCGGCGCGCACCAGCCCGACGCAGCACCGGGCCCAGCACCCGCGGGGCGGGCGCCGGTCGACGGCGGAAGCTGGGTGTTGGTCATGGCTCCACGCTAGGGAAGACCACCCCCCCGGCGGCCGGGCAGATCGTCGACCCTGTGGAGGCAGCCGGGCCCTCGCGGATTGTGGACGAAATCCGGCTGCCGCCGGATGAGGCGCCAGACTCACCTCACCGCGGTAGCTCCGGTGGTCGGGTCAGCGCCGGAAGCCGCCCTCGGAGTTGAGCACCTGCCCTGCCATCCACTCGCCGTCGTCACTGAGGAGCCAAGCGATCAACCGCGCCGGATCGTCGGGCTCGCCGAGCCTGTGTTGCGGGAAGTGTTCGAGGACGGCTGCGGGCGCGTTGTCGAGGTAGCCGGTGTTGACAGGGCCGGGGTTGACAGGGCCGGGGTTGATCGTGTTGAGCAGGATCCCTTGCCCGATGAGCTGGTCGGCGACAGACCAGGTGGCTGCGGCCAGGGCGCCCTTCGAGACGGCGTAGGCAAGGTTGTCGCTCATCGGCCCGAGCGCCTGTCCGGAGGTCATCCAGATCACCCGACCGCCCTTGCGCCCGTCGTGCTGGGCGGCGAAGGCTTTGGTGAGCAGCAGGGTTGCCCGCGTGTTCACCGCCCAGTGGCGATCCAAGGAGGCCGCCGTCAGATCGTCGAGGCTGAGAGCGTCACCGCCGTGCGCGTGGTTGCAGACCAGGACGTCCACGTGACCCACGGTGTCGCGAACTCGAGGAATGAGAGCCTCGGCCGTCGCAGCGTCGTTGAGGTCGCCCGGCAAGTCCACCAGCTGTGCCTCTCCGCGGAGGCTGGCGCGGAGCTCTCCGAGCAGGTGGACGAGATCGTCAGTGGTTCCGTACTCATCCGCGTCATACGGAAGGTGGTGATGCACCGCCAACGAGGCGCCCATCGCGGCGAGCCGTGATGCGATGGCGAAGCCGATCCCACGCCTCCGACTGACACCTGTGACGACTGCGGTTCTCCCGGCCAACGGCAGCGACATGGGACGAGACAGTACCGGCGCACAGTGTCGTCTTCGCTCATCGACCGATCCCGTACACCGCCGCGCCGAGACGCTCCGCGTCGTCGAACAGTCCGGCGACCCAGCCGTCAGGGTGGAAGGTGCCCTCCACCTTCGCGTCCCGCACCAGGCCTTCGGCGGTCGCCAGGTCCAGGCCCGTCACCCGAGAGAAGTCGCGGATCAGCAAGAGCCCGCGGCCGCGCAGCAATGGTTCGTGTGCAGCGTCGGGATCCACTGGCGACCAGCCTCAGTCGGCCTCAGCGCGAGGCGAGGACCGCGCTGAAGATCGCGGTGCCGGGGATCAGCGCGCCGCGCACCGGGCCCCAGCCGCCCCAGATCCGGTCGTGGCCCTCCGGCCACTCAGGCTCCACCAGGTCGGTGAGCGCGAAGCCGGCGCCGGCCAGCAGCCGTACCCAGTCACCCATGGTGCGGTGGTGCTCGACGTACGTCGGGTCGCCGGCCTCGTCCTGCTCGACGTACGGCGTCCGGTCCCAGTAGGACTGGGTCACCCGCAGCCCGTCCTCGCCCGGGTCGTCGGGCATGGCCCACCGGATCGGATGCGTGACGGAGAAGGCGAACCGGCCACCGGGACGCGTCACCCTCGCCACCTCGGCGAGCAGCCGCGGGCCGTCCTCGACGAACTGCAGGGCGCCGAAGGCACAGAACACCACGTCGAAGGAGTCCTCGGCGAACGGCAGGGCGGTGGCGGTCGCCTCCACGAGCGGCACGTGCGTGCCGTGCTCGGCATCGATGCGGCGCGAGTGCTGCAGCTGGCGGTGGGCGAGGTCGAGCCCGACACTGCGCGCGCCGCGGGAGGCCAGCCACCGCGCGCACTGCGCGGCGCCGCAGCCGAGCTCCAGCACGTCGGCGCCGGCCACGTCGCCGAGCACGTGGACCGCTGCCTCGTCGGTGCCCTCGGGCCCCCAGACGAAGCCGATGTCGCGCAGGAACGCGCCGTGGGTGGCTTGGTACTCGTCGGCGTAGGCGTCCCAGTCGCGCCGGTTGGCGCGCCGGCTGTCGGCCTCCGACACCGGTCTGCGCACCGGTTCGATCCCGGCAGGCATGCTCATCGGACCTCGATCACGGTACTGCGGCGCGCGGAGGCGGTGTCGACGGCAGCGACGGTGAGGCGCAGCGGCAGCGTCACCAGATCGAGCAGCGGCATGCGGCTGAGCCTATCCCGGGCGGTCGTCGCGGCGGTGGTGTCCGCCGCGCGTGGCAGCATGCGGCGCGTGGACGACTACGGGATGACGGTGCTCGAGGGCGGCTGGAGCGGCGAGACGTTCCTGGCCACGTCGGCGGGGGAGCCGTGTGTCATGCGGATCTACGCCGGTCGCGGTGCCCGGCGCGGTCCCCGCGCGGTGGAGGTGGACGCGGCGGTGCTGCGGCTGGTGCGGGGCCTGCTGCCGGTCCCGCGGGTGCTCGAGCTGCGCCGCCCCGACCCGGCGGCCGGCACCCCGGCGCTGCTGATGACGTCGTACCTGCCGGGGGAGCGGCTCGACCTGGCCTGGCCGGCGATGCCCGACGCCGTGCGCCGGGAGACGGCGAGGCAGCTGGGGCGGGCACTGGCCCGTCTGGCGCAGATGCCGCTGCTGGAGCCCGGTACGTTCGTCGACGGCGACCTGCGCATCGAGCCCTGGGCCGAGGGTGCGGACGTGCCCGGGTTCGTGGCCGGCCTGCGCGACGGCTCGGCGCTGGCGACCTGGCCCGAGCGGGAGTACGCCGCCCTGCTGGAGGTCGCCGAGCGGGCGCAGGACGTGCTCGACCGGGTGGACCGCACGTGCCTGGTGCACAGTGACTTCAACCCGAAGAACCTCCTGGTCGACCCGGCAACGGGGGAGCTCACCGGCATCGTGGACTGGGAGTTCGCGCACGCCGGCTCGCCCGGCGCCGACCTCGGCAACCTGCTCCGGTTCGACCGCGACGAGACCCTGGTCGACGGGGTGGTCGCCGCCTACCTGGAGGCAACCGACGGGCTGGACGGCCTCGACCGGGCCGCCCTGCTCGAGCTGGCCCGCGCCGCGGACCTGGTCGCGCTGGTCGACCTCGCGTCGCGGCGCGGGGAGAACCCGGTCACCGAGCAGGCGCACGACCTCGTGACCGCGATCGTCCGCGCATCCGATCGAGAGCGGCGCTGAGCTCCGTTCAGGCTAGACGGCAGCAGGTGCTCTGGTAGTCCGGCTCGGATCGAGTACGCATGCTCACGACACGGTCGCGGATCGAGACCAGACTGAAATCATGAGGATGCCCCGCGCGGTCGCCACGGCAAGCATGCTCGTCGTCGAGGCAGGACTGGCGGTGCTCGGCGTTCTCGTTCACCACGGCTTCACCGCCGAGTACGGCGACATCACGGACTCGCCCCTCGAAGGGTTGGGGTGGGGGTTCTCAGCCGGCACCGGTGGACTGGCTCTGGTCCTCGTCGGGATCGCCGCCCTGGCGGCAGTGATGGTGTCGCCGCGGCGGTGGATGCGGGGGACGGCGGCGGCAATCCCGGTCCTCATGGTGGCCGGCATGCTGGCTGTGACCCCGGCCGCGTTGCGGCAGAAGATCGAGGTGCAGTACGACGCCATCCCGCAGTGCGTCTCTGGTGAAGACCTCGGTTCCGGCCCCGGTGCACGGGGAGAACGCGAGTCCCAGCGTGCGTTCGAGTCCGTCGAGCACATCGGCTACTTCGGTGGTGGCGGCTCCAGCGGAGTCGGTGGCTGCGACCGGTCGTTCGTGCTGACCGAAGACATCGACGTGCTGCAGCCACTACCGGGCGGTGCTGCCGGACACGGGGTGGCGTGTGGTCGACGATGACGGCCACCACCTGCGGGCGGAGCGTGCGGGCATGGCGTTCGAGGTGGTGCCGTGCGAGCGGGGTGGTGTCGTCTGGGCAGGAAGGATCAGCGACACACCCCGCACAAGCTGTGACCCGCTGTAGCGGCCCCGTTCTGCTCGACAAGGCCAGCCCCGAGTCTGCCGAGGTAGCCGGCGCTCGGCTCACCTCAGGAAGACCCGCTGGGCCTGCATGTCCCCGTCGTCGCGAACCCGCCGGAGCCGCAGTGTCGCCCGCTGGGAAGGATGCCTCCGACGTCACCTGATGCGGCAGTACCACCTCTTGGGGCGGGGGTCATGTAAGCGGGGTCGTCGCCCTCGACGGGGTCACCGTTCGCAAGCCTCGTGCCGTCGCTGCCTGAACGCTCCTGCGCAGGGTGGGGGTGGGTCAGGCAGCCGGAGGGACCGGAGGCCGGCGGTGCCTCCTGAGTCCGCGCCGGCGCGCCGCCCGGGCCCTCAGCCGGGTGACCAGGCCGACGGTCGCCGACCCGCAGCGCGCGAGCGTGGCTTGGTGTCGCCGCCCGGCGGCGGTCCGGATCTCGGCGTGGCGCTCCTCGACGACCCGGATGTCGGTGTGGTGCTCCTCGGCGAGCCCCTGCTCGTAGCGGTCCTCGGGCTCGTACGGCTCGTACACGCCCTTCCTGTCCATCACGCACCTCCGTCGCCGCGGCGCGCACGGTGCATCGCCGGGACGGACCGCGCGCGCCGCCCTACCACTCCACCTCTACTCCACCTCTACGATGGCCCCGACGGCGCCGGGCGGTCAGGGCCCAACGGCCCGCAGGCGCTGCTTCCCCGGGGTCCGGGACCGATCGGCCCGGGTTGGACTCTGCTGTGCCCGGCCGCGTATCCTGACGGGTGCGCAGGAGCCTGCAGGGGTCTCAGACGGAGCAGGTTCTCGCTCGCTATCGCCGCAATCGGACAAACAGGTAGTGAAAGAGGGCTCTGGCGCGTCCGCACGACTACATCCATCCAAGGAACCATCTCCCTTATGACGATCACCCCCTCCCTCTCGGACGCACCGCAGATCGCGGTCAACGACATCGGGTCCGAAGAGGACTTCCTCGCCGCCATCGACGAGACCATCAAGTACTTCAACGACGGCGACATCGTCGACGGAACGATCGTCAAGGTCGACCGCGACGAGGTCCTCCTCGACATCGGCTACAAGACCGAGGGTGTGATCCCCTCGCGCGAGCTCTCGATCAAGCACGACGTCGACCCCTCCGAGGTGGTCGAGGTCGGCGACAAGGTCGAGGCCCTCGTCCTCCAGAAGGAGGACAAGGAAGGCCGCCTCATCCTGTCCAAGAAGCGCGCCCAGTACGAGCGCGCCTGGGGCACGATCGAGCAGGTCAAGGAGGAGGACGGCGTCGTCACCGGCACCGTCATCGAGGTGGTCAAGGGTGGTCTGATCCTCGACATCGGGCTGCGCGGCTTCCTGCCGGCCTCGCTGGTCGAGATGCGTCGCGTGCGCGACCTCCAGCCGTACGTCGGCAAGGAGCTCGAGGCCAAGATCATCGAGCTCGACAAGAACCGCAACAACGTCGTGCTCTCGCGGCGTGCGTGGCTCGAGCAGACCCAGTCCGAGGTCCGCCAGGGCTTCCTGACCCAGCTGCAGAAGGGTCAGATCCGCAAGGGCGTCGTCTCCTCGATCGTGAACTTCGGTGCGTTCGTGGACCTCGGCGGCGTCGACGGCCTCGTCCACGTCTCCGAGCTGTCCTGGAAGCACATCGACCACCCGAGCGAGGTCGTCGCCGTGGGCGACGAGGTCACCGTCGAGGTCCTCGACGTGGACATGGACCGCGAGCGTGTCTCCCTGTCGCTGAAGGCGACGCAGGAGGACCCGTGGCAGCACTTCGCCCGCACCCACCAGATCGGTCAGATCGTGCCGGGCAAGGTCACCAAGCTGGTGCCGTTCGGCTCGTTCGTCCGGGTCGAGGAGGGCATCGAGGGTCTGGTGCACATCTCCGAGCTCGCCGAGCGTCACGTCGAGATCCCCGAGCAGATCGTCCAGGTCAACGACGACGTCATGGTCAAGATCATCGACATCGACCTCGAGCGTCGCCGGATCTCGCTGTCGCTGAAGCAGGCCAACGAGACCGCCACCGCCTCGGAGGCCGAGGAGTTCGACCCGACGCTCTACGGCATGACCGCGTCGTACGACGACCAGGGCAACTACATCTACCCCGAGGGCTTCGACCCGGAGACCGGCGAGTGGCTCGAGGGCTTCGACGAGCAGCGCGCGACCTGGGAGGAGCAGTACGCCAAGGCGCACGCCCGCTGGGAGGCCCACGTCAAGCAGCAGGCCGAGGCCGCCAAGGCCGAGGTCGAGGCCGGCGAGGCCACGTCGTACTCCTCGGCGGCCCCCGCGGCCCCCGAGGCCGAGACCGGCGGCTCGCTCGCCTCGGACGAGGCGCTGCAGGCGCTGCGGGAGAAGCTGACCGGCGGCCAGTGACCACTGCCGGCCGGACCGGCTGAACCGGTCCGAGCACACGCACGAGGGCGCCCACCGTGATCTCGGTGGGCGCCCTTCGTGCTTTCCTGCCGGCGGCGGATGTCGGGGATGGAGGGGGAGGGGACGGGACCGCACGCTCAGGTGAGGCGACGCCCGGTCGGGTGGGAGAGGAACGGGTCGCTGTCGCGGAGCTCCCGCGGCCGGGCGGTGTGGCCGTAGCCGTCGGAGAGCACCTCCCGCAGGGTGGACAGGATCAGGGCAACGACGAGGACGGCGGTCCAGAAGATGATGAGTTCGGTCATGGCAGTAATCATGCTCCTGTGGAGATCCTGCCACGAGTGGCAGAGAAGTCACGTGCCGTCGATTTCCTGCCACGTTCGTGGCACACTGGCCGGATGCTGAAGAACGTGGTCGCCATCGCCTACGCCGGGGTCGCTCCCTTCGAGCTGGGGGTGCTCGCCGAGGCCTGGGGGATCGACCGCTCCGCCCAGGGGCTGCCGGTCTTCGACTTCGCCGTCGCCGGCCCCGCCGTCGGCACGGTGCCGACCAGCGTGGGCTTCGGGATCACCGTCGACCACGACCTGTCCCGCGTTGCGGACGCCGACCTGGTGGGCATCCCGGCGCTGCCGCGCCACGACCCGGTGCCGGGCGAGCTGGTCGAGGCGCTGCAGGCGGCCGCCGACCGCGGGGCGCGGCTGCTGTCGGTGTGCTCGGGCGCCTTCGTCCTCGGCGAGGCGGGCCTGCTCGACGGCCGGGAGTGCACCACGCACTGGATGTACACCGAGGAGCTGACCGAGCGGTTCCCCAAGGCGCGGGTCGTGCCGGAGGTGCTCTACGTCGACGACGACCCGGTCATCACCAGCGCCGGTACGGCGGCCGGGCTCGACGCGTGCCTGCACCTGTGGCGCAAGGAGTTCGGTGCCGCGGTGGCCGGCCAGGTCGCGCGCCGGATGGTCGTCCCGCCGCAGCGGGAGGGGGGCCAGGCGCAGTTCATCCGGACCCCTGTGCCGGTCTGCGACGACGTGGAGACGCTCGGCCCGCTGCTGGTCTGGCTCGACGAGCACCTCGGCGAGAGCCACACCGTCGACGGGCTCGCCGGCCAGGCCGCGATGTCCGCACGCACGTTCGCCCGCCGGTTCCGCGCGGAGACCGGCACCACGCCGCACGCCTGGATCACCAGCCGCCGGGTGCTGCGGGCCGAGGAGCTCCTCGAGACCACCAGCCGCTCGGTCGACCGGATCGCCGACGAGGTCGGGTTCGGCAACGCCGCCACGCTGCGCCACCACTTCACCCGGGCCCGCGGCGTGAGCCCGCAGCAGTACCGTCGTACCTTCAGCTGCGAGCGGGCGGGCTGAGGCCCGTCGCGACGACGCCGGGCAGCTCCAGACGGCGTACCTTGCCCGAGGCGGTGAGCGGCAGCTCGTCGAGGACGTAGTAGTCCTTCGGGCGCTTGGCCGGCGAGAGCCGCTCGGCGGCCAGCGCCCGCAGCTCCGCGGGTGTCGCCGCTCCGACCACGGCGGCGCACACCCGCTGGCCCCAGTCCGGGTCCGGGACCCCGAAGACGGCGACCTCGCGCACCTTCGGGTGCTCGTGCAGCACGTGCTCGACCTCGACGGGATAGACGTTCACGCCCCCCGAGATCACCAGGTCCTCGCGCCGCCCGTCGAGGTAGAGGTACCCGTCGGCGTCGAGCCGGCCGAGGTCGCCGACGGTGAAGGCGTCACCGCGCCAGGCGCTCGCGGTCTTCTCCGGTGCGTTCCAGTAGCTGAACCGTGCATGCTCGGGCACCTGGCACCAGATCGTGCCGTCGTCGTCCACCGCGAGCCGTCGCCCGGGGCGGGCCCGCCCCACCGTGCCGGGGCGCTCGCGCCACTCCTCGCTGCGGCAGGCGGTGAACTGGCCCTCGGTGGAGCCGTAGAACTCCCAGGTCGTCTGCTCGGGGAACGACTCGAGCAGACGGCGCTTCACCTCCGGAGGGCAGGGGGCGCCGGCGTGCGCCACCAGCCGGAAGCAGGTCAGGTCCGGCGTGCCCACCGCGTCCCAGTGCGCGAAGAGCCGCTGCAGGTGGGTGGGCACGCAGAACATCGTGGTCGGCCGCTCCGCCTCGATCGCGGCGGTCACGGTCTCCGGGTCGAACCCGCCGGGCACCACGATCCGGCCGCCCGCCAGCAGGGTGCTCATCGCGAACCGCAGCGGCGCCGAGTGGTGCAGCGGGGAGAGCACCAGATGCACGTCGTCGTCGCGGAAGCCCCACAGGTCCCGCTCCTCCTCGACCAGCGCCAGTGCCGCGGCCTCGTCCAGCGGTCCCGACCACACCCCCTTGGGTCGGCCGGTGGTGCCGCTGGTGACGTGCATGGGGCGGCCGAGGGGGAGGGCGCGCCGGAACCGCGCGGGCGTGTGCTCGAGCATGGACGCGACCAGCCCCGGGCTGTCGAGGACCAGCCGGGGAGCGACGTCCTCCAGGATGGCGGCGCGCTCGGCCGGGGTCAGCCGCGGGTCGAGCGGCACCGGGAACACGCCGGCCGCGAGCAGCCCGAGCACCAGGTCGACGTACTCCGGCGAGCCCGGCACCAGCAGCGCGACGCGGTCCCCGGCGCTGATCTCCACGTGCGGCACGCCGGTCATCCTCCCACCCCGATTCGTCCGCTCCTGCTCTGCGGGGGATCGGCTCGCAAACGCGGACGAATCGGGGTTGACAGCGGCGGAACGGTTCTGTTGGTTGGTCTAGTCCATTGGTACAACCTCAACCCACGAGATCTCGGGAGCACATCCATGCGTGGAACGACACGAACGGCGGCCCTCCTGGCCTGCTCGGCCCTGGGCCTGGGAGGGCTCATGGCTGCGCCTGCCCCAGCCGACCCCCTCGGCGGGACGGCGCCGGCCTCGACCCCCGGCGCGCAGGGCCGCGACTGCCCGGTCTCGCCCGACGCGCCCAAGCGGCAGCTGCGCGCCGACTGGATCGCCAGCGTCGTCAACATCGACTGGCCCTCGCGACCCGGGCTCAGCGTCGCCCAGCAGAAGGCCGAGCTGGAGGGCTGGTACGACGAGGCGGCCGCCCGCGGGCTCAACGCGGTGGTCGTGCAGGTCCGGCCGACCGCCGACACCTTCTGGCCCTCCGAGCTCGAACCCTGGTCGCGCTACCTCACCGGCGCCCCGGGCGGCGACCCCGGCTACGACCCGATGGCGTTCGCCGTGGAGCAGGCGCACGCCCGGAACCTGGAGTTCCACGCCTGGTTCAACCCCTACCGCGTGTCGATGAACACCGACCGGGAGGCGCTCGCCCCCGACCATCCGGCGCGGCAGCACCCGGACTGGGTGGTCGCCTACGGCGGCAAGCTCTACTACGACCCGGGCATCCCGGCGGTCCGCGCGCACGTCGAGGACGTGATCCTCGAGGCCACCAGCCACTACGACGTCGACGCGGTCCACTTCGACGACTACTTCTACCCCTACCCGGCCGGGGGCGCGGACTTCCCCGACGCCGGCACCTATGCCCGCTACGGCCAGGGCTTCGAGGACGTCGGCGACTGGCGCCGGCACAACACCGACCTGCTGGTCTCCGAGCTCGACCAGCGCATCCATGCGGCGAAGCCGTGGGTCAAGCTCGGGGTCAGCCCGTTCGCGGTCTGGCGCAACGTCGGCACCGACCCCGAGGGCTCGCAGACCACCGCCGGCGCGCAGACCTACGACGACCTCTACGCCGACACCCGTCGCTGGGTGCGCGAGGAGTGGCTGGACTACGTCGCGCCCCAGGTCTACTGGAGCATCGGCTTCGCCCCGGCCGACTACGCCCAGCTCGTGCCGTGGTGGTCCGAGCAGGTCGCGGGCACCGACGTGCAGCTCTACATCGGGCAGGCGACCTACAAGGTCGGTACGTCGACGCAGTCACCGGAATGGTCGGACCCCGAGGAGATGACCCGGCACCTGTTCCTCAACCGCGACTATCCCGAGGTGGACGGCGACATCTACTTCTCCGCCAAGGACGTGCGGGCGAACCGGCTCGGCCACATGGACCTCGTCCAGGCCGACCACTACGCCCACCCGGCCCTGCTGCCGGTCACCGAGGGCGTGCCGGGCCACGCGCCGCAGCCGGTCGGGGCGGTCACCGCCGAGCGCACCGACGAGGGGGTCCGCCTCGCCTGGACCGGGGCCGGGGGCGGCCGGCCCGAGGCGGCCGGCTTCGCGGTCTACCGGGTCGAGGGCCGCAGCGCCGACCTGTGCGACACCGCGGACGCCACGCACCTGCTCGGCTCCTTCCGCGCCGTCGGGGGAGGGCAGGAGTACCTCGACGAGACGGCGCCGACCGGTGCGGTGACCTACTACGTCACCGCGCTGGACCGGGCCTACCGCGAGAGCGTGCCGCACCGGGTGGCGGTCCGCTGACGCCGGGACGGGTGCGCCCGCGGCCCGGCGAGTGCGGTTGTCGGAGCGGGCGTCGGTGCTGTACCAATGGTCCATGACCAACACCGCGGCCGGGGCCGGGACGGCGAAGCAGCAGCAGGTGCGGGCGCGCCTGGAGCAGCTGATCGCCGCCCTGGCCCCGGGCGACCCGCTCCCCGTCGAGCGTGAGCTGGCCCGCGACCTCGGGGTCGCCCGGATGACCCTGCGCCGCGCCGTGGACGCGCTGGTGGAGGAGTCCCGGCTGATCCGCCGCCAGGGTTCGGGGACGTTCGTCTCGGCCGGCAAGGTGACCCAGCGGCTCGCGGCGACCTCGTTCTCGGCCGACATGCGCGCCCGCGGCATGGAGCCGGGCAGCAGGACGCTGTCCACCCGCCGGTTCGCGGCCGGCATGATGCTGTCCTCGCTGCTCGACGTACCCCCGCGCACCGAGGTGCTGCACATCCGCCGGCTCCGGCTCGCCGACGGGCTGCCGATGGCGGTGGAGGACCTGCACGTGCCGAGCACCGTCGCCCCGGGACTGACCGGCGAGGACCTCGAGGGCACCTCGTTCTACGACCTGCTCGCCACCCGCTACGACAACCCCGTCGTCTCCGGCACCCAGACCGCCGAGCCGGCCCTGGTGGGGGCGGAGGACGCCGACCTGCTCGGCGTCGAGGCGGGCTCGCCGGTCTTCCTCTTCGAGCGCACCTCGCGAGTCGCCACCGGCGACGTCGCCGAGTTCGTGCGCTCGCTCTACCGCGGCGACCGCTACCGGATCGTCGCCGACATCTTCCCGCCGGGGCCGCCGCGATCCTGACCCGCCGCGCGCGTGTCCCTTGACGCAGACGGGGCCGATGTGGGGAGAATGCCAGACCAAAGGTCTAGGCCGATGGTCTCCGTGGGCGCCGGTTCGGCGGTCCCACGTCGACGAGCATCAGGGAAGGACAGCAATGAAGTGGAATCGCGTGGCGGTCGGCCTGGCCGCCCTCGCCGTGATGGCGCCGCTCTCCGCCTGCGGGAGCGACGCCGACGGTTCGTCCGGCGGCTCGGGCTTCGACCAGGCCGGCAGCGGTGAGGTGCAGGGCGACGGCGAGGAGCTGAGCGTCTGGATCATGGAGGGCACCAACCCCGACGCCCAGCCCTACGTCGAGGACCTGAAGGCCGCCTTCGAGAAGGAGACCGGCGCCACGCTCGACGTCCAGTTCGTGCCGTGGGCGGAGGCGCACGACAAGTTCGTGAACGCGATCGCCGGCGACACCACGCCCGACGTCGCCGAGGTCGGCACCACCTGGACCCCGGAGTTCGCCGACGCCGGGGCCCTGATGGACCTCAGCGGGCCGGTCGAGAAGGCCGGGATCAAGGACCAGCTCGTGCCGGGCCTGGTCGAGGCCGGCACCATCGACGGCGGCCTCTACGGCATGCCGTGGTACGCCGGCGTCCGCTCGGTCGTCTACCGCACCGACGTGTTCGAGAAGGCCGGCGTGCAGCCGCCCACCAGCTGGGACGAGCTGGTCGCGGCCGGGGAGAAGCTCAAGAAGGCCGAGCCCGACATGGTCACCTTCCCCGTGCCCGGAGACAGCGAGTACGGCGTCTACCCGTTCGTCTGGGGCGCCGGCGGTCAGATCGCCGAGAAGGACG
The DNA here is from genome assembly GCA_963835385.1 of uncultured Actinomycetota bacterium. Taxonomy (GTDB): domain Bacteria; phylum Actinomycetota; class Actinomycetes; order Propionibacteriales; family Nocardioidaceae; genus Nocardioides_B. The sequence goes on along the minus strand of CAWIFK010000007.1, from coordinate 72,503 downwards.
GCGACACCTGGACCAGCACCATCGACTCCCCGGAGGCGCAGGAGGGGATCGAGTTCTACACCGACCTGGCCCTCGAGCACGGCTTCTCGACGCCGGCGGCCACCACCTGGGACGAGGCGGACCTCAGCGACGCGTTCTCGCGCGGCGACGTCGCGATGATGATCTCAGGCAGCTGGACGCCCGGCGCCCTCGTCGAGGCCAACCCCGACCTGAAGGGCAAGATCGGCGCGTTCCCGATCCCCGGCCAGGACGGTGGCATCTCCCCGTCCTTCCTCGGCGGCTCGCACCTCGGCGTCTTCGCCGGCACCGAGCACCCCGACCTCGCCTACGCGCTGGTCGAGATGATGGGCACCGGCGACCTCGCCGCCGAGTGGGGCCGGCAGTCCGGCTTCTTCCCGGGCACCACCGACCTGCTCGAGCAGGTGCAGTCGGAGAACGACCCCGTGGTGGCCCCCTTCGCCGAGCAGATGGTCGACGGCGGCGCCAGCCTGCCGGTCACGCCGCTCTACGGCCAGGTGCAGGGCAAGAAGACGGTCGCCGCGATGCTCCAGTCGATCCTGTCCAAGGACGCCTCGGTCCAGGAGGCGACCGAGCAGGCCGCCCAGGAGATGGACGACATCTTCGCGGCCGGGAGCTGAGCCGGACCGATGGCGACGTCCACGATCGGGTCCGTCCCGCCGGCCGACGAGAGGCGCCCGGGCACCGGCGCCCGTCGGCCGGCGGGCCGCGGGCCCCGTCGGGGCGGCTCCCTCACCCCGCGGTGGCTACCGTGGCTGCTGCTGGCGCCGGCGCTCGCAGTCCTCGGCGGGTTGCTGCTCTACCCGCTCTACCGGGTCGCGACGCTGTCGCTGCAGGAGTTCGGGCTGCGCCAGCTGGTCACCGGCGAGTCACAGTGGGTCGGCCTCGCCAACTTCCGCGAGGTGCTGAGCGATCCGCTGCTGTGGAAGGTGGCGCTGCCGAACACGGCCGTGTTCGCGGCCGTCAACGTGGTCCTCACCGTCGCCCTCGGCACCCTCGTCGCGCTGCTGCTGGCGCGGGTCGGCGTGTGGACGCGGGGCGTGCTCACCAGCGCGATCATGGTCGCGTGGGCGATGCCCGCGGTGACCGGGACGTACGTGTGGGTGCTCCTGTTCGACGCCCGCAGCGGCCTGGCGATGCGGGCGGCCGGCGCCCTCGGCCTCGTCGACCCCGAGACCGCCAACTGGTTCACCGAGCGGCTGCCGTTCTACGCCATCGCCACCCTCAACGTCGTGCACCACGGCTTCCCGTTCGTCGCGGTCACGGTGCTCGCGGCGCTGATGACCCTGCCGCAGGAGCTGATGGAGGCCGCGGAGCTCGACGGGGCCGGTGCCTGGCGGCGCTTCTGGTCGGTCACCGTGCCGCTGCTCAAGCCGGTCTTCGCCGTCGTCACGATCCTGTCGACGATCTGGGACTTCAAGGTCTTCACCCAGATCTACCTGATGCCCGGCGGGTCCGGGACCAACCGCGACGTGCTCAACCTCGGCACCTGGTCCTACCTGACCGCCATCTCCCAGAACCGGTACGGCCTCGGCGCCGCGATCGCGGTGCTCCTGACCCTGCTGCTCCTCGTGGTGACCGCGGTCTACCTGCGCACCCTGTTCCGCCAGGAGGAGCTGTGACGCAGACACGCACTGCCGGGGTGCAGGCTCCCGCGCGCCGCCCGGTCCGGGCACGCGGACGGCACTCGCGCGGCGGATCCCGGCTGCTGGTCGCGCTCGGCTGCGCAGGCGTGCTGGCGTTCAGCCTGTTCCCGGTCGTGGTGATGCTGACGACCGCCGTCGACGCCCGCGCCAACGACGGCTCCACGTCCCTACTGCCCTCCGACCTGACCCTTGACAACTTCCGGTTCGTCCTCGACGAGGGCCGCTTCACGACCTACCTGCTGAACTCGCTGTTCGTCGCGCTGTCCACGGTGGTGGTCAGCAGCGTCCTGGCGCTGCTGGCGGCGGTGGCGGTGGCGCGGTTCACCTTCCGGTTCCGCACCGCGCTGCTCGTGATGGTGCTCGCGGTGCAGATGGTGCCGCTCGAGGCCCTGGTCATCCCGCTGTTCATCCAGGCCAAGAACTTCGGCATGCTCAACCACCTGCTGGGCCTGGTGATCGTCTACGTGGCGTTCTCGCTGCCGTTCGCGATCTGGATGATGCGAGGCTTCGCGGCGGCGGTGCCCAAGGAGGTCGAGGAGGCGGCGTACGTCGACGGTGCGTCCTGGCCCCGGATGTTCTGGTCGGTGCTGTTCCCGCTGTGCGCCCCCGGCCTGGTCGCCACCAGCGTGTTCTCGTTCATCACCGCCTGGAACGAGTTCGTCTTCGCGATCACGTTCATGAACGACCAGGACTCCTACACCGTCGCCGCCGGCCTGCGGCGGTTCTTCACCCAGTACGGCACCGACTGGGGCGCGGTGATGGCCGGCTCGACGCTGATCACGCTGCCGGTGATGATCTTCTTCATCCTCGTGCAGCGCCGGCTGAGCTCCGGCCTCGTCGCGGGGGCGGTGAAGGGATGACCTCGCTGGAACGCCTGGCGGCCTCCGTCCTGCTGCCCGGCTTCTCCGCCACGTCCGCGCCCCGCTGGCTGCTGGAGTGGCTCGACCGGGGCCTGGCCGGCGTCTGCCTGTTCGGCCAGAACGTCGTCGACGCGCCGCAGGTGCGGGCGCTGACCGACGAGCTCCACGCCCGGCGCCCCGGCGTGCTGGTCGCCTCCGACGAGGAGGGCGGCACCGTCACCCGGCTGGAGGCGTCGACCGGCTCCTCCTGGCCCGGCCACGCCACGCTCGGCGCGCTCGACGACCCACGGACGACCCACGACGTGGCGGCCGGGATCGGTGCGGCCGCCCGCGCCGCCGGCATCGACCTGGTCGCGGCGCCCGTGGTCGACGTGGGCTCCGAGCCCGACAACCCGGTGATCGGGGTGCGCTCCTTCGGTGCCGAGCCGTCCCTGGTCGCCCGGCACGGAGCGGCGTTCGTGACGGGCCTGCAGGCGGCGGGCGTCGCCGCGTGCGCCAAGCACTTCCCCGGGCACGGCGCGACCCGCACCGACTCCCACGTGGCGCTACCGGTCCTCGACGTCGACGAGGCCACCTGGCGCGACCGCGACCTGCCCCCGTTCGAGGCCGCGGCCGGCGCCGGCAGCCGCTGCATGATGACCGCCCACGTCGTCCTCACCGCGCTCGACAGCGAGCCGGCCACGATGAGCGCGCCGGTGCTGCGGCTGCTGCGCGAGGAGCTCGGCTACGACGGCGTGATCGTCAGTGACGCCCTGGACATGCGCGCGATCTCCCACCGCGTCGGGCGGGCCGAGGGCGCCGTCCGCGCCCTTGTGGCGGGTGTGGACCTGCTGTGCGTCGGCAACCCGGTGTTCCCCGACCCCTACGACGACGAGGCGGCGGTCGAGGAGCTCGTCGCCGCCGTGGTCGCCGCCGTGCGCGGCGGCCGGCTGACACGCGAGCGCCTGGAGGCGGCCTCGCGACGGGTGCGCGACCTCGGCGCGTGGACGCAGGCGCAGGCCGCGCGCCCGGTCGCCGAGCCCGTCGGCGGTGACCTCGGCGCGTCGGCTGCCCGCCGCGCGCTGCGGGTGCGCGGCCAGGTCGGCGTCCACGGCAACGCCGTCGTGCTCGTGCCGCGCACCGCGGTGGGCTTCGCCGCCGGTCGCCGCGAGTCCGCGCTGGTCACCGAGCTCGCCGCCCGGCGACCGTCCTGGCCGGTGGTGGTCGAGGCCACCGCGGAGCAGGCACGCACCGTGGCCGAGGCGGAGCGCCGGGTCCTGGTGGTCGTCGACGGCCGGCTCGACGAGGACGCGGCGGCCGCCGTCCGTGCGGTGCTCGCGCAGCGCCCCGACAGCGTCGTGGTGTACGGCGGTCCCACGGGAGCGGCCGACCCCGGCGAGCACACCGTCCACACCCACGGCGGCGGCCGGGCCACCGCCCGGGCTGCCGTCGACCTGATCCTGGAGGAGACCCGATGAACCCCCTGGCCGGTGTGGACCTCGGCAAGACCGGCTGCCGCGTCGTCGTCCAGGAGGCCGCGGCACCGCGGCCGCCCGTCGAGAGGCCCGGCGCGCCCGGGCTCGCCGACCCCGGCGGGGTCGACGCGGCGTACTCGGCGGTGGCGGGCGTCCTGCGCCGCGCCCTGCCCGACCCGGCCGCGCTGGGCGCCCTCACCGCCGTCGCCGTCGGTGCCGCCGGTGCCGAGGCGGCCCCGAAGGCGAGCGCCGAGCTCGTCGGGCGGCTGTCCCGGCTGCTGCCGCACGCCGGTGTGGCACTCACCTCCGACTCGGTGACCGCGCACGCCGGCGCGCTGGGCGGGGAGCCCGGCACCGTGCTCGCCGTCGGCACCGGCTCCGTCGCCCTGGGCCTGGCTGCCGGCGGCGCCCTGCGCCAGGTCGACGGGTGGGGTCCGTGGCTGGGGGACGAGGGCAGCGGCGCGTGGATCGGCCGGGCGGGGCTGCGGTCGGCCCTGCGCCGGCTCGACGGCCGCGGCCCTGCCACCGTGCTGGCCGACGCTGCCGGCGAGCGGTTCGGCGACCTGCGGCTGCTGCCGCAGGCCGTGACCGCGGGCGGCGCCCTCGCCCGCACCTTCGCCTCGTTCGCCCCGGAGGTCCTCGACGCCGCCGACGCCGGCGACGCGGTGGCGCTCGCCATCGTCGAGGAGGCAGCGGCCGCGTGGGCCGACCTGGTCCTCGCCGCATCGGAGCCCGCCTCCCGGCGAGCAGGGGACCGCACCCAGGTGTGCGTCGTCGGCGGCCTCGCCGGCTCCACCCTGCTCGTCGACCGGTGGCGCGCGCTGCTGCCCCCGCACTGCGCCGTCGTCCCGGCCCGGGGCACGGCGCTCGACGGGGCGCTGCTGCTCGCCGGGCGCCACGACCTGCCGCACGAGTCCCGGGTGCTGCGGCTCGCACCCGCGGGCGCCCGGGCGGGCGGTCCGGACGCCGGCGGCGCACGGACCGGGGCAGCCGCGCCCCCGGACGTGGACGTCGACCTGCTCGCCACCGAGCAGGTCCGCCGCGACCTCGACGACCTCGACCAGCGGCCCCCCGGAGCGGTGGTCGCCGAGCTCCTCGCCGCCGAGGCGAGCGTGCCGGGCGCGGTGGCCGCCGCCGCCGACCGGCTCGCCGAGGCGGTCACCCTCGCGACCGCGGCCCTCGACGCGGGCGGCCGGATCGTCTACGTCGGCGCCGGCACCCCCGGCCGCCTCGCCGCCCTGGACGCCGCAGAGTGCCCGCCGACCTTCGGCACCTCGCCGGACCAGGTCGTCGCCGTGCTCGCGGGTGGGGGAGCGGCGTCGGCGCGCGCGGTGGAGGGCGCCGAGGACGACGCCGACGCGGGGGCCCGGGACGTCGGCGCCCTGGGCCTCGCCTCGCACGACCTCGTGGTCGGGATCAGCGCCTCCGGGCGCACGCCGTACGTCCTGGCGGCGCTGGCCACCGCCTCCGCCGCGGGCTGCCGCACCGTCGCGATCGTCAACAACCCGGGCAGTCCGGCGGCCGCGGCAGCCGACGTCCCCGTCGAGCTGCTCACCGGCCCGGAGGTGCTCTCGGGGTCGACCCGGCTCAAGTCCGGCACCGCCCAGAAGGTCGCCCTGAACGTGCTCTCCACGGGGGCGATGGTGGGCCACGGCAAGACCTACGGCGCCTGGATGGTCGACGTGACGGCCTCGAACGAGAAGCTGCGGCGGCGGGCACGGCGGATCCTGCGCGAGGCCACCGGGGTGGGCGACGAGGACGCCGCCGACGTGCTCGAGCGGTCCGGCTGGCGCGCCAAGACCGCGCTGGTCGCGATCCTCGCCGGGGTCGAGGTGGACCGGGCCGAGCAGCTGCTCGAGGCGGCCGGCGGCCGGACCCGCGCCGCGCTGGCGGCTGCCGGTGGAGGTGACCCCGCGTGATCGTGCTGTCCGTCGCCTCCGGCACCTCCGCCGACGGCCTCGACCTCGCAGCTGTGGACGCCCGGTGGGCCGGCGACGACCTCGAGGTCGAGCTGGTCGACACGGGCACCGCCGACTGGCCCGAGGGCCTCGCCGACCGGCTGCTCGCCGTGCTGCCGCCGGCCCGCACCACTGCGGCCGAGCTGTGCGCGCTCGACAACGAGGTCGGGCGCGCGGCCGGCGCCGCCGCCGCCGCGGCCGCGGCGCGGGTCGAGGCCGGCACCGGCCGCCGCCCGGACCTCGTCGTCTCGCCGGGGCAGACCGTCCACCACGAGGTGCGCGACGGTGCGTGCCTGGGCACCTTGCAGGTCGGCCAGCCGGCCTGGGTCGTGGAGGCGACCGGTCTGCCGGTGGTCTCCGACCTGCGCGCCCGCGACGTCACCGCGGGCGGGCACGGCGCACCGCTGGTCGGGCGCTTCGACCAGCTGTGGCTGGCCGACCTCGCCGCGCAGCACGGTCCCGTGGCCGCGCTCAACCTCGGTGGCATCGCCAACGTCAGCGTCGTCGCCCCGGAACGCCCGCTGCTGGCCTGGGACACCGGCCCGGCGAACTGCCTGATCGACGTGGCCGCCGCCCGGGCCAGCGACGGCGCGCTGCGCTGCGACCTGGACGGGGCGATGGCCCGCCGCGGGCGGGTCTGCACGCCGCTGCTGGAGCGGCTGCTGGCGCACCCGCACTTCGCCGCGACCCCGCCGGCGTCCACCGGACGCGAGACGTTCTCCGCCACGTGGCTCGACTCGGTCCTCACCGCGACCGGGCCGGTGCCCTCCGACGACGTACTGGCCACCCTCACCGAGCTCACCGCCCGCACTGTCGCGGCGGCCCTGGAGCCGTTCGCGCTCACCGAGGTGGTCGCGTCTGGTGGCGGGGTCCGCAACCCCGCGCTCTGGGACGCACTCGTACGGCATCTCGGGCCCGTGCGGGTGCGTCCCAGCGACGACCTCGGCCTGCCCGCCGACGCCAAGGAAGGCGTGATGTGGGCGGTGCTCGGCTTCCTGACCTGGTACGGCGTCCCGGGGGCGTCCCCAGCCACCGGTGCCCCGACGTCCCGCGTGCTCGGCCGGATCAGCCCGGGCGACGCACCGCTGCGACTGCCCGAGCCGGCGCAACGAGGACCACGCGGCCTGCGGGTCTCGACGAGGAAGGTGTGCTCATGACGACCAGGAGGCTGGGGGTGTCCGCGGCGCTCGTCGACGGCAGGCTGCTGGCCGGCGACGTGGAGGTCGCCGACGACCAGGTGACCCGCGTCGGGCTGCCGCCGGCGGCGGGCGGCCGGGTCGCCGCCCCCGGCTTCGTCGACCTGCAGGTCAACGGCTTCGCCGGGGTCGACGTGATGGCCGCCGACGTGGACGGCGTCGACCACCTCGCGCGCCGGCTCGCCGCGCACGGGGTGACCTCCTGGCTGCCGACCCTGATCACCGCCTCCCGCGAGGAGACCGAGCGCGCCCTCGACGTGCTGGCGGCGGTCCTCGCCCGGCCCGCGCAGCCGGCCGGGTCGCGGCCGCTCGGCGTGCACCTGGAGGGGCCGTTCCTGTCCCCGCGGCGGCTGGGCACCCACCCCGCCGAGCATCGACGCGACCCGGACCCGGCGCTGCTGCGCGGCTGGCGCGACCGCGCCCCGGTCGTCGCGGTGACGCTCGCACCGGAGCTGCCCGGCGCGCTGGAGCTGGTGCGCGCCCTCAGCGGTGACGGCGTGCTGGTCTCCCTCGGCCACTCGGACGCGACGGCCGCCGAGGCCCACGCCGCCTTCGACGCCGGCGCCCGCACCGTCACCCACCTGTTCAACGCGATGAGCCCGCTGCACCACCGCGAGCCGGGGCTGCCCGGTGCCGCGCTGGCCCGGACCGACGTGGTGGTGCAGCTCGTCATCGACGGCCACCACCTCGCCGACGACGCCGTCCGGGTCGCCTGGGCGGCCGCACGCGGCCGGGTCGTCATGGTGACCGACGCCACCGCGGCGGCCGCGCTCGACGACGGCACCTACGCCCTGGCCGGGCTGCCCGTCGAGGTCCGCGACGGCGCGGTCCGCAACGGCCAGGGCGCGCTGGCCGGGTCCGCGCTCACGCTGGACGCCGCGGTGCGCAACGTCTGTGACGGAGGCGCCGGCCTCGCCGAGGCGCTGGTCGCGGTCACCGAGGCCCCCGCCCGGCTCCTGCGCCGCGACGACATCGGGCGGCTGCGGCCCGGTGCACGCGCCGACGTCGTCGTGCTCGACGAGCACCTGTCGGTGGCGCAGACCCTGGTCGGCGGTACGCCGGTCGACGCGGACCTGGTCGGGACGGCCGGATGAGCCACCTCGAGCAGGAGATCCGCGAGCAGCCCGACGCGGTCGGGCGGCTGCTGGAGCAGGCGTCGCCCCGGCTGGAGGAGCTGGCGGCGGTGGTGCGCGGACCCGGCACCGCCGGGGTGGTGGTGGTCGCCCGCGGCACCTCCGACAACGCCGCGCGATACGCGCAGTACCTGTGGGGCCTGCGGCACGGCCTCCCGGTGGCGCTGGCCACGCCCAGCCTGGTCAGCGTCTACGGCGGCCACCTGGACCTGCAGCGGCACTCGGTGGTGGCGGTCTCGCAGTCCGGGTCGTCGCCGGACGTGGTCAGCTTCGTCGCGCGCGCCGTCGCCGACGGCCGGCCCACGCTCGCGCTCACCAACGACGCGGGCTCGGCCCTGGCCGAGGCGGCCGGTCACGTGCTGCCGCTCGCGGCCGGCCCGGAGCGGTCGGTCGCGGCCACCAAGACCTACACCACCTCGCTGCTCGCGGTCGCGTTGGTCTCGCACGCCCTCGCCGGCCCCGACCCGGCCGGTCTGGCGCAGCTGCAGCGGGTGCCGGCCGCGCTGCGGGCCGCCGTCGAGGGGACGAGCGGCGTGGAGGCGGCGGCCCGCCTGCTGTCGACGTACGACCGGGCGGTGTGCGTCGGCCGCGGGGTCAACCTGGCGACCGCGCACGAGGTCGCGCTGAAGGTCACCGAGCTGACCGGGACGCTGGTGATGCCGTTCTCGCCGGCCGACCTGCTGCACGGCCCGGTCGCGGCGGTCGGCCCCGACGTACCCGTCGTGCTGGTCGCCCCCGACGAGCCGGCGAGCGCCAGCGTGCGCGAGCTGCTGCCCGAGCTGCGCCGTCGCGGAGCGCCGGTGGTGGTGCTCGGCGACGCCTCGGCACGGGCCGCGCTGGAGAGCTCCGGCCGGCGGCCCGGCGAGGGCGTGGGCGAGGGCGAGGATGAGAGCGCGGCGCTGCTCGTGGAGCTGCCGGCCGAGGCCGCGCTCCCGGGCTGGCTGACGCCGCTGACGGCCGTGGTCGCCGGCCAGCAGCTCGCCCGGCGGGTCGCCGAGCTCCGCGGCGTCGACGTGGACCGTCCCGGCGAGCTGACCAAGGTCACCCGCACCCTCTGAACCCCGATTCGTCCGCTCCTGCCCCGCGGGAGACAGGCTCGCAACCGCGGACGAATCGGGGTTCTGGGAGACTGGCGCGCGTGAGAGTGGGACTGACCGGGGGAGTGGCCTCGGGCAAGAGCACGGTCTCGGCGATGCTGGCCGAGCTCGGTGCGGTGGTCATCGACGCCGACCTGCTGGCGCGCGAGGTGGTGGCGCCCGGCAGCGAGGGGCTGCGCCGCGTGGTCGACGAGCTCGGCGAGGAGCTGCTCACCCCCGAGGGAGCGCTGGACCGGCCGGCGACCGGCCGGCTGGTCTTCGCCGACCCCGACGCCCGGCGCCGGCTGGAGGCGATCATCCACCCGCTGGTGCGGGCCCGGGGCGCCGAGATCGAGGCGCAGGCGCCGGCGGGGGCCGTCGTGGTCCACGACATCCCGCTGCTCGCCGAGACCGGCCAGGCCGGCTCCTTCGAGGCGGTGCTCGTCGTCGACGTGCCCGAGGAGCTGCAGGTGCAGCGGATGGTGGCCGACCGGGGGATGACCGCCGAGGACGCCCGCGCCCGGGTGGCCGCGCAGGCCTCCCGCGAGCAGCGGCTGGCGGTGGCGACGTACGTCATCGACAACACCGGGACGCGCGAAGACCTCCGCGACCGGGTCACGGAGGTCTTCGACGAGATGGTGCGCCGGGCCGGCTGAGCCGGGAGGCTCAGCCGGTCACCAGGGAGTCGGCACGGAGCACAGGCGGCTCAGGCGGCTCAGGCGGCGAGGTCGGGGTCGGCCAGCGTGCGCAGCTTCTGCAGCGCCTCCCGCTCGAGCTGGCGCACCCGCTCGGCGGAGATGCCGTGCTTGGCGCCGATGTCGGCGAGCTTGTGCTGGCGGCCGTCGACCAGGCCGTAGCGCGACCGGATGATGTCGGCAGCACGGTCGTCGAGCAGCTCCACCAGCGTGCTGAGCCGGTCGCGCGACTCGACGTCGAGGAAGGTGCTGTCGGGCCCCGGCGCGGTCTCCTGGGCGATCAGGTCACCCAGCGAGGTGTCGCCGTTCTCGTCCACCGGCGTGTCCAGGCTCACGTGCTCGCGACCCCAGCTCATCAGGTCCAGCACCCGGTCGATGTCCATGCCGAGCTCGCCGGCGATCTCCTCGGGCTCCGGCTCGCGGCCGAGCTGGCGCTCGAGCGTACGACGGGCCGCGCCGACCTGGTTCAGCTCCTCGACCACGTGCACCGGGAGCCGCACCACACGGGCCTGCTGGGCGATGCCGCGGGTGATCGCCTGGCGGACCCACCACGTGGCGTAGGTGGAGAACTTGAAGCCCTTGCGGTAGTCGAACTTCTCGACCGCACGGATCAGGCCGGTGTTGCCCTCCTGGACCAGGTCGAGCATCGGCATCTGGCTACGGCCGTACTTGCGGGCGATCGAGACGACCAGCCGCAGGTTCGCCTCGATGAACTGCTGGATGGCCTGCTCGCCCTGCTCGACCAGCCACTCCAGCTCTTCCTGGGTGGCGTACTTCGGCGCGCCGCCCTTCTTGCGTCCGACCCGACCCTCGTCGAGCAGGTGCTGGGCGAGCATCCCGGCCTCGATGGCCTTGCTCAGCTCGACCTCGGTGACGGCATCCAGCAGCGGAGTACGCGCGATCTCGTCGAGGTACAGACCGACGCTGTCGCGCCCCTCGATCTCGCGTGTGTGCGTGCGACTCGTTGCCACGTGCGCTCCCTTCTCGTTGCCCGGGGGTGTACCCACCGGTAAGCCCCGGTACTCGTTCCAACGACGGTGAGCGAGCCGGGATTCCCGAAGACTCGGTTGCTCGTGAGCCTTCGTGGTGTAGGACGTCCGGCGACGCCCACAAGTTGCCGGTCGAGCACGATCTCAGGGACTTCTCAGCCTCCGGGAGTGATTCGGGCGTGACGGCCCGAGGGATTGGCCACGACGGCGAGGAGTCGAGCCCCGCCGCCGGCTCAGGCGAGTCCCATCCGGTCGAGGATCCAGGCGAGGCTGAACGCCCGGTCGCGCCAGGCGTTGTAGCGACCGCTGACCCCGCCGTGGCCGGCCGACGTCTCCACCTTCAGCAGTACGTCGTCGGGGTTGGTCGCCCGGGCCCGGAGCCGGGCCACCCACTTGGCGGGCTCGACGTAGAGGACCCGGGTGTCGTGCAGGGAGGTCTCGGCAAGGATCGGCGGGTAGCGCTTCGCCTCGACGTTCTCGTAGGGGCTGTAGCCCTTCATGTAGGCGTAGACCTCCGGGTCCTCGAGCGGGTTGCCCCACTCGTCCCACTCGATCACCGTCAGCGGCAGCGTCGGGTCCAGGATGGTGGTGAGCGGGTCCACGAACGCGACGTCGGCGACGATGCCGGCGAACGCGTCCGGTGCGAGGTTGGCCACGGCGCCCATCAGCAGGCCGCCGGCGCTCGCGCCCTCGGCGACCAGCCGGTCCGGCGAGGTCCAGCCCTCGGCCGCGAGCGTCCGGGCGCACGCCACGAAGTCGGTGAAGGTGTTGCGCTTGCGCAGCAGCTTGCCCTCGTCGTACCACCGGCGGCCCATCTCGCCCCCGCCGCGCACGTGCGCGATCGCGAAGCCGGCGCCGCGGTCGAGCAGGCTGAGCCGGCTGATCGCGAAGAAGGGGTCGATCGAGTCCTCGTAGGAGCCGTAGCCGTAGAGCAGCAGCGGCATCGACCCGTCACGGGGGGCGTCCTTGGGGCAGACCAGCGAGATCGGCACCTGTTCGCCGTCCTCGGCGGTCGCCCAGATCCGGTGCTGCTCGTAGCGGCCGGGGTCGAAGTCGCCGAGCACCGGGGTCTGCTTGAGCAGCCGCATCTCGCGGGTGGCGACGTCGTAGTCGTAGACCGACGCCGGGGTGGCCATCGTCGTGTAGCCGAACCGGACGGTGGGCTGGTGGAACTCGGGGTTGCCGCCGGCGCCCACAGTGTAGACCGGCTCGTCGAGCGGGACCAGGTAGTCCTCGCCCAGCCCGTCCTCGGTGAGCTCGATGATCCGCAGCTGGGTGAGCCCGGCGCTGCGCTGGGTGACCACGAGGTGCGTCGCGAACGCGTCGACGTCCTCGAGCCGCACCGCGGGGTCGTGCGCGACCAGCGGCTCCCACTGCTCGTGCGAGGTCGCGTCCCACGGTGCCTTGGCCAGCTCCCAGTCGAGGGCGCCGTCGTTGTGGAGCACGAGCAGGCAGTCCTCGCCGGCGATCACGGCGTGCACGACGCCGTACTCGACGCCGGGGCGCCGCGGTGCGACCACCCGGAACTCGCCGGTGGGGTCGTCGGCGTCGAGCACGCGGTACTCCGTGGTGGTGCGCGAGCCGGAGCCGATCACCAGGAGCCGGTCGCTGCGGCTGCGGCCCACCGAGGTCCAGAACCGCTCGTCGGTCTCGTGGTGGACCAGCACGTCCTCCTCGGCGCCGGTTCCCAGCACGTGGCGCCACACCTTGTCGGGGCGCCACGCGTCGTCGACGGTGGTGTAGAAGAGCGTGGTCCCGTGGTGGTCCCACACGGCCGGCCCGAGGGTGTTGGGCACCTGGTCGGCCAGCTGCCGGCCGGTGCGCAGGTCCTTCACCTGGAGCAGGAAGCGCTCGTCGCCGACGGTGTCGGTGGAGTAGGCGAGCAGGCTGCCGTCGGGGCTGACCGAGGCCGTGCCGAGGGAGAAGAAGTCGTGGCCGTCGGCGAGCTCGTTGAGGTCGAGCAGCACCTCCTCGCCGGGCACGTCGACGCCCGCGGTCAGCCGCGGGGGAGTCCAGTCGTCCTCGCCCTCTGCCGGGCACCGGCAGCTCAGCCCGTACTGCTGGCCCTCCTCCGTGCGGCTGTAGTACCAGTAGCGGCCGATCCGCGACGGCACCGACAGGTCGGTCTCCTGGGTGCGGTTCTTGATCTCCTCGAACAGCTGCTCGCGCAGCCCGGCGAGGTGGGCGGTGCGGGCCTCGGTCCAGGCGTTCTCGGCGTCGAGGTGCGCGCGCACCTCCGGGGCGTCCTTGTCGCGCAGCCACTCGTACTCGTCGACGACGGTGTCGCCGTGCATGGTGCGGGTGGTGGCGACGGTGCGGGCGACCGGCGGGCCGTCGAGCGTCGGGTCGGGCGTCGGGTCGGGCGTCGGGTCGGGCGTCGGGTCGGGCATGCGCAGAAACTACCGGGCGGCTGATCGGGCACCGAGAGGGCGCATCCCCGCGGACCACATGGTCCCGGCCGTGGCTGCCGGGGCCGGTCCGGGGACGACGCCCGGACCGGGGCACTCACGGGCGAGCCGGTGCCTGCGCTGCCGGGTCCTCGACGGTGCCGGCGGTGGGCTCCTGCTCGGCCGGCGCACTCGGCACCGGCCGCAGGTCCGGGTCGTCCGCGCGGAACGTCCGCACGGGGCCCGGGCCGGTCTCGGCGGTCTCGAAGCGCACGGTGACCCGGCCGATCCCCGAGCCCCACACCCAGCCGCGGCCGTGCCTGGAGTGCTCGACGTCCATGCCCGGCGCCCACTGGCGTCGCCGGGTGACCCGCTCGACCTCGACCGCGGGCAACGGCTCGACCTCGGCCGGGGGGTCCTCTGTCTCGAACAGGTCGTCCTGGATCCAGTCGGCCAGGCCGGAGACGCCGACGCCGAGGAGCCGAACTCCGCCGGAGGTGTCCACCTCCGCGAGCAGGCCGCGGGCCAGCCGGCCCACGACCCTCGCCGAGTCGGTCGGCGCCGCAAGGGTGGCGGACCGGGTGTGGGTGGTGAAGTCGTGCAGGCGGATCTTGACGGTCACGGTGCGCCCGGACAGCCGGGACGCGCGCAGCCGGTCGGTCACCTTCGTGGCCTGCCGGTCCAGGAGACCCTCGAGCAGCCGCTTGTCCACCAGGTCGGTGTCGTAGGTGTCCTCGGCACTGACCGACTTGGCCTCCCGCTCCGCCACCACGGCGCGGTCGTCCTGGGCCCGGGCCAGGTGGAACAGCGAAGTGCCGTGGGCCTGGCCGACCAGGCGCACCAGCTCCTCGGCGGAGAGCCGCTCGAGCTCGGCGACGGTGTGCACGCCCACCCGGCGCAGCCGCTCGACGGTCGCCGGACCCACACCGGGGATCACCCCGACCTTCATCGGCCGGAGCAGCTCCTGCTCGGTGCCCGGCGCCACCACCACGAGCCCGTCGGGCTTGTCCAGGTCGCTGGCGATCTTCGCCACCAGCTTCGAGGTGCCGATGCCGACCGACCCGCACAGGCCGCCGGTGACCTCGGTGATGTCCGCCTTCAGCTGCTCGGCGACCCGGGTGACGCTCGCCACCGATCGGTCGTCGAGCCCGGCGGCGGCGAGGTCGACGTACGCCTCGTCGAGCGACAGCGGCTCGACCAACGGGGAGATCTGGCGCAGCAGCCGCATCACCTGGGCGCTCGACGCGCGGTAGGCGTCGAAGCGACCGGTGAGGAACGCCGCGTTCGGGCAGCGAGAGCGGGCCTCCGCCGTCGACATCGCCGAGCGCACGCCGAACGCGCGGGCCTCGTACGACGCGGTGGCCACCACCCCGCGACCGCCGACACCGCCGACGACGACCGGCTTGCCGCGCAGCGACGGCTTGTCGCGCTGCTCGACCGCGGCGAAGAACGCGTCGAGGTCGACGTGGAGGATCGTCGCTTCGGCACGCACACGCCCATCATGCCGTGGCGCCCCCCCGCCGCCGGACCCTCCACCCGCCGGCGAGCCGGTTCTCGTCCACAACGACGAGCCTCGGCCCGCCCTCCCCAGCCCGTCCGCGACGCGAGCCCCACAGGGGCACTCCTGGCGGACGCTGTCGGCCATGACCGAGACCAAGCTCCTGCGGGCCGAGAGCCCCACCGACCTGCTCGCCTGCGTGCCCACCCTGCTGGGCTTCCATCCCGACCGGTCCGTCGTGATGATCACCAGCGGACCGGCCCGGGTGCCGGTGCACGCACGCGTCGACCTGCCGGGTGACCCCGATGTGTGCGCGCCCGAGCCCGGCGAGACCAGCTCCGATGACATCGACGCGGCCCTGGCCGCGATCGCCGAGGAGCTCGCCGACGTCGCCCGGCGCAACGGGGTGAGCGCGGTGGCCGTGGTGCTCTACACGGGCGACGCGGCGCTCGCCGACGCGGCGGGGCGGGCGATGGCCTTCTGCCTGGCCGACGCGGGGGTGGACCTGCGGCTGGTCATGCGCGCCGACGGGCAGCAGTGGTGGCTGCACCGCCTCGACGGCTCCGTGGCTCCCGGGCCGGGGACGCCCTACGAGCTCAGCATCCATCCGCTGACGGTGCAGGCCACCCTCGAGGGCCGCGTGGTGCACCGGGACCGGGAGGCCCTCCGCGCCTCGGTGACCGCCGCGAACCAGGCCGTGGTCGCCGAGGTCGAGCGGGAGGCGGAGACCTACGCCGACCGGCTGCTGGGGTCGGTGCGGCACCCGGGCGACGCCCGGGAGGCCGAGCAGGCGCGCGCGCACCTGGTCGCCGAGGGCCGCTGGGTGCAGCAGCGGATCCGGGGCTTCCTGGGCGACCGTCGCCGGATGAGCGCCGCCGACACGGGACGCCTGCTGGTGGCGCTGCTCTCGATCGAGGTCCGTGACGTCGCCTGGGCCCAGATCGACCACGACTCGGCGCTCGTCCACGTCGACCTCTGGCGCGACGTCGTCCGCCACGCCCCCCGTGACCTGCTCGCGGCACCGGCGGCGCTGCTCGCCTTCTCGGCGTGGATCGCCGGTGACGGCGCGCTCGCCTGGTGCGCCCTGGACCGCTGCCACGAGGCCGATCCCGGCTACAGCATGGCCGGGCTGGTCACGCAGGCGCTGGTGAACGGGGTACCGCCCCGGGCCTGGCACCCGTTCGAGGAGTCGACGCTCACGCTGTTCGCCCAGTGATCCCCACACGGCCGGCACGCTCGCGCCAGGGCCGGTGACCGTCCCCTGCAACCGCCACCCTCTTGACTGCGCAGGCCGGGTGGGCCCGCGGCATCGGCGGGGCGTTGCCGGTCCGGGACCTGCATGGAATCGTGACGGCCATGTTGCGGCTGGGAGCGGTTGTGCTGCATGTGTCGGACGTCGACCGGGCCGGCGCGTTCTGGTCCGCTGCACTCGGCTACGAGCGGCAGCCGGACAACCCGGCCTTCCTGCTGCCCGAGGGCGCGACAGGCACGCGGCTGCACCTCGACGAGGACGACAGGACGCATCTCGACCTGTGGGCTGACGGCGAGGCCGACCAGCTCGCCGAGGTCGAGCGGCTGCTCTCCCTCGGCGCGCGAAGAGTCGACTGGGACTACCCCGACGGTGCCGACTTCGTCGTGCTGGCCGACCCCGAGGGCAACCTGTTCTGCGTCATTGCCTGAGCCGCCGGCGTGGGGCCGGCCGCACTCGTCGAACCGGTCAGCTCCGATCGAGCCAGACGACAGACACCTCGACGCCTGGGTGGTCGTGCGGCCGACGCAGCGATGGCCGCCGGCGCATCGCTCACCAGAAGGGGAACGCCCTTGCAACGCCAGGGACGGGGAACCGGGTGCCCGCCGCAGCCGTCAAACGAGGACACGCCCGGTTAGGCTGCCGCCATGGGTGAAGAGGTCGGCCAGCAGGAGTTCTCCCGCGAGGACCGCACGCGCTACCGCGAGAAGGTCCGGCGCTGCCTGGACGTCTTCGCCCGGATGCTGAAGGAGTCGCGCTTCGACGCCGACTATCCGATGACCGGGCTCGAGATCGAGCTGAACCTCGTCAACGAGGCCGGCGACCCTGCGCTGAAGAACCACGAGGTCCTCGAGGCCATCGCCGATCCGGACTTCCAGACCGAGCTCGGACAGTTCAACCTCGAGATCAACGTCCCGCCCAAGCAGCTGAAGGACCGGGGCTTCGCCGAGTTCGAGGAGGACGTGCGCGCCAGCCTCAACGACGCCGAGGACAAGGCCGCCCGGCTCGGCGCGCACATGGTGATGATCGGGATCCTGCCGACGCTGTCGGCCGGCCACATGAGCCCCGACTCGTTGAGCTCCAACCCCCGCTACCAGCTGCTGAGCGACCAGATCCTCGCCGCGCGTGGCGAGGACATCATCATCGACATCAGCGGCCCGGAGCGGCTGCGCACCACCTCGGACTCGATCGTGCCCGAGGCCGCCTGCACCAGCACCCAGCTGCACCTGCAGGTCAGCCCCGAGGACTTCGCGCCGTACTGGAACGCCTCCCAGGCGATCGCCGGGGTCCAGCTGGCGCTCGGCGCCAACTCGCCGTTCCTGCTGGGACGTGAGCTGTGGCGCGAGACCCGGATCCCGCTGTTCGAGCAGGCCACCGACACCCGCAGCGAGGAGCTCAAGGCCCAGGGGGTCCGGCCCCGGGTGTGGTTCGGCGAGCGCTGGATCACCTCGATCTTCGACCTGTTCGAGGAGAACGTTCGCTACTTCCCGTCGCTGCTGCCGATCCTCGACGACGAGGACCCGCTCGAGGCGCTGGAGTCCGGGCGCACGCCCAGCCTCGCCGAGCTACGGCTGCACAACGGGACCATCTACCGCTGGAACCGGCCGGTCTACGACGTCGTCGAGGACACCCCGCACCTGCGGGTGGAGAACCGGGTGCTGCCGGCGGGGCCGACCGTGGTGGACACGATGGCCAGCGCGGCCTTCTACTACGGCCTGGTGCGCTCGCTCGCCGAGCACGAGCGCCCGTTGTGGTCGCAGATGTCGTTCAGCGCCGCGGAGGAGAACTTCCACGTCGCCGCCCGCGACGGCATCGAGAGCACGGTCTACTGGCCCGGCCTGGGCCAGGTGCCGGCCACCGAGCTGGTGCTGCGCCGGCTGCTGCCGATGGCCCGCGCCGGGCTGGACTCCTGGAACG
This sequence comes from uncultured Actinomycetota bacterium, assembly GCA_963835385.1. Lineage (GTDB taxonomy): Bacteria > Actinomycetota > Actinomycetes > Propionibacteriales > Nocardioidaceae > Nocardioides_B. The sequence goes on along the minus strand of CAWIFK010000007.1, from coordinate 54,427 downwards.
TCAGCGGCGCCGAGTCCGACCGGCTGCTCGGCATCATCGAGCAGCGCTGCCTGACCGGGCAGAACGGCGCCTCCTGGTTCGTGCGCCACTTCCACGAGCGGGCCGGCTCCGGGGACTCCGACCGGCTGGCCGCGCTGCGCTCGACGCTCAACGACTACCGCGCGCTGATGGGTGAGAACATCCCGGTCCACGAGTGGGAGTGAGGTCGCTGCGCCGCGTCCGCGGCCGGTGCGGCCGCTACCCGACGAAGATGCAGAACGGGTGCCCCGACAGGTCGGCGAGGACGTAGAGCGGCTCCTCGGGCTCGTCGGTCCGGTCCAGCAGGACCCGGGCACCCAGGTCCTCCGCCCGCTGCCGCTGCCGTTCCAGCGCGGCGAGGTCCGGGACGGTGAAGTCGAGATGCAGCTGCATCGGGACGTCGTGGCGGGGCCACGTGGTCGGCGTCAGCCGGTCCACCTCCTGGAAGGCCAGCTGTCGCCGGCCGGCGGAGTCGACGAGCACCAGCCAGTCGGCGTCGTCGGCCGAGCCGTCGGTCGGCGGCTCGTCTCCGGGGCGGTAGGCCAGGCCGAGCAGCTCGCGGTAGAACTCGGCCAGCTCACGCGGTCGGGTGGAGTCGAGGACGGTGTGCAACAGCCGCGGGTACTCCGCCATGGCCACTCCTCGGGACGACTTCATCGACTCGGGTCCACGATGGCACGGCTCGCCGACACTCACAGGCGCAGCCGTCGCCACGTCTGAACGTCGCCATCGCGGACGTCGCGCCAGCCGTAGCGGGTGACGGCGTAGAAGCCCGCCAGGGTCAGCCCGTGCATGTCGAACGCCGTCGTCGCCGCCGCGCACCAGTCGGCATCGACGTCGAAGGGCTCCGGGTCACCGGCGCGCACCAGCCACGCGAGACTGGGCGCCGGCTCCGCATCGGCCACCAGCCGGGAGACCACCTCGACCCGCAGCGCGGCGTCGAGCACCGGCAGGTCCCGTGCTCGGACGACGAAGCTCTCGTGGTCGGCGTCGAGCCGGCCGACGTGCACGCTCGCGTCGAACACCCGGCGGGTCTCGCGGCGGCGCAGCTCGCCCACAGCACGACGCAGCAGGGTGCGCGTCAGGTCGGGAACGGGCATGGCGTCAGCCTGCCAAGCCCTCGCCGTCGGCGCCCACCGTCGTCCACAGGTGGCGCCGCACGCGTCAGTGTGGATAACGTCGCCGCACGCACCTGCGAGACAGCAGGTGAAGACCGGGAGGATCGCTCAATGGGGACCATCGTCGTCGGGTACGTTCCGAAGGCCGAGGGACGAGCCGCCCTCCGCAGGGCCGCCGAGGAGGCGCGGCTGCGGGAGATGCGGCTGGTGGTGGTCAACTCCCACCGAGGTGGCCGCGAGTTCGACCGCGACGACGCGATCGAGTCCGAGAGCCAGCTCGAGGAGGTCCGCTCGCTGCTCGAGGGGACCGGCGTCGAGCACGAGGTCCGCCAGCTCGTGCGCGGCCTCGACCCGGCCGACGACCTCGTCAACGTGGCCAACGAGGTGAATGCGGACATCATCGTCATCGGGCTGCGCCGGCGCTCACCGGTCGGCAAGCTGATCCTGGGCAGCAACGCCCAGCGGGTGCTGCTCGACGCCCCGTGCCCCGTGCTCGCCGTCAAGGCCACCGAGGCCGCCGAGGACTGAGCCGGCCCGTGCGGCAGGATGGGTCCATGGCGGAGCTCCGGATCGCGCAGGACGCGGCTGCGGACAAGGTTCTCTCGGAGAGCCCCTTCGCGCTGCTCGCGGGCATGATGCTCGACCAGCAGTTCCCGATGGAGCGGGCCTTCGCGGGCCCGGCCAAGGTGCTGGAGCGGTTCGGCTCGCTGGACCCCGCGGACCTGGCCGCGGCCGACCCCGAGGAGTTCGCCGCCCTCTGCGCGACGCCTCCGGCGGTGCACCGGTTCCCCGGCGCGATGGCCGCTCGCCTGCAGGAGCTGGCTGCGATCGTCGTGGAGCGGTACGACGGGCAGGCGCAGCGGGTGTGGACCGAGGCCGAGACCGGCCGGGAGCTGCTGCGGCGGCTGCAGGCCCTTCCCGGGTTCGGCAGGCAGAAGGCGCAGATCTTCGTGGCGCTGCTCGGCAAGCAGCTCGGCGTCGCTCCCGAGGGCTGGGAGGAGGCGGCCGGTGACTACTCCGAGCAGGGGTCGCACCGGTCGGTCGCGGACGTCGTCGACGCCGGGTCGCTGGAGAAGGTCCGCTCGTTCAAGAAGCAGAAGAAAGCCGCTGCACGTGGCTGACCTGCGTCGTCGTGGACCGAGACGGTTCCCAGTGCTGGGTCGACCTTGGAATGCCCCGCGGACGTGTCACAATGAGTGAGCGGCTCTTGACGACACCGGGATTTGCCGCGCCCGACAATCGCTGTACGAGAGGTAGTTCGTGTCGACGAGCGCGTCCCGCAAGCTCCCCGCCGATGTTCTCGCACATCCCGACATCGCCGCGTTGGTCGACGAAGGACGAGCCTCCGGACAGGTCACGGCGGATGCGCTTCGCTCTGCGACGGATTCGGCTGTTCACACCCCGGCGCACCTGAAGGCGTTGGTGCGCCATCTCAGCGAGGAGGGCATCTCGGTCGTGGTCTCAGCAGAGGACAGCAAGGCCCGCAAGCGCGTGGCGGCCGCCTCGAGCAGCCGGACGACGGTGAAGGCCGCCACCACGTCGGCCAAGACGTCGGCGAAGAAGGCCGCCGCGGCGCCCGACGAGGAGCCGGTCGCGAAGCGGACCGCCAAGAAGGCGCCGGCCAAGAAGGCCGCAGCGGCGACCGTCGACGAGGTCGAGGTGAGCCCTCCGGCCGTGGTCGGTCCGGACGGCAAGAAGATCCTCCCTGATGTCCCCGACGAGCAGTTCGAGCAGGACCTGGCCGCCGACCCGACGCTCAAGCAGGAGGAGAAGGAGGCCGAGAAGGCCGGCTTCGTCGTCTCCAGCGCCGACGAGTCCGACGAGCCCGAGCAGCAGGTCATGGTCGCCGGCGCCACCGCCGACCCGGTCAAGGACTACCTCAAGCAGATCGGCAAGGTCCCGCTCCTCAACGCCGAGATGGAGGTCGAGCTGGCCAAGCGGATCGAGGCCGGCCTGTTCTCCGACGAGAAGCTGGCCAAGGGCGGCAAGCTGAGCGCCAAGACCCTCGAGGAGCTCGAGTGGATCGCCGAGGACGGCCGCCGCGCCAAGAACCACCTCCTCGAGGCGAACCTGCGGCTCGTCGTGTCGCTGGCCAAGCGCTACACCGGGCGCGGCATGCTGTTCCTGGACCTGATCCAGGAGGGCAACCTGGGCCTGATCCGCGCGGTCGAGAAGTTCGACTACACCAAGGGCTACAAGTTCTCCACCTACGCGACGTGGTGGATCCGGCAGGCGATCACCCGCGCCATGGCCGACCAGGCCCGCACCATCCGGATCCCCGTGCACATGGTCGAGGTCATCAACAAGCTGGCCCGTGTGCAGCGCCAGATGCTGCAGGACCTCGGGCGCGAGCCCACCCCGGAGGAGCTCGCCAAGGAGCTCGACATGACCCCCGAGAAGGTCATCGAGGTCCAGAAGTACGGTCGCGAGCCGATCTCGCTGCACACCCCCCTCGGCGAGGACGGGGACTCCGAGTTCGGCGACCTCATCGAGGACTCCGAGGCCATCGTCCCTGCCGACGCGGTGTCGTTCACGCTGCTGCAGGAGCAGTTGCACGCGGTGCTCGACACGCTCTCCGAGCGCGAGGCCGGCGTGGTGTCGATGCGGTTCGGCCTGACGGACGGACAGCCGAAGACGCTCGACGAGATCGGCAAGGTCTACGGCGTGACCCGCGAGCGGATCCGCCAGATCGAGTCGAAGACGATGTCGAAGCTGCGGCACCCGTCGCGCTCGCAGGTCCTGCGCGACTATCTGGACTGAGCCCGGACGCCATCTTCTCGGTATAAGTGCTGGTCAGAGGCGCCTTTTGAGTCCCTGAGTGGAGGGGTTTCTGTCGCATAGCGCTGCTAGGCCAGATATTCGGCTACCTTCGGCGTATGGCAGAACCTCAGCGCGTACGCGCGCTCCGCAAGCCACCGGCGGCTGACTTGGGGACCTTGCTCGGCTCGTGGGAGTTGGCGCTGCGCGCGGAACGCAAGTCCCCCCAGACGGTCAAGAGCTATGGCGATGGTGTTCGGCGCTTCCTCGCCTGGTGCGAACAGCACGGCTGCGCAGCAGTCCTCGATCGCCCGACGGTCAACGCTTTCGTCGCCTCCCTGCTAGAGGGCGGCGCCGCGCCCGCCACGGCGGCCTCCCGCCAGCTTGCTCTCCGCCGCTTCTCCGCCTGGCTGGCGGAGGAGGGGGAGCTGGACTCAGACGGCCTGTTCGGGCTCAAGTCGGTCAAGCTCGATACCCAGGTGGTCGAGCCGTTGAGCGACGAGGAGATCAAGGCGCTCATCAAGGCCTGCGCTGGCAAGGACCTCCGGGCGCGCCGCGACGAGGCATTGATCAGGCTCATGGTCGAGACCGGTACCCGGGCGGGGGAGGCCGCCGCGCTGCTGCTGGCCGATGTAGACCTGCGCGAGGGCGTCGCCATCGTCCGACGTGGCAAGGGCGGCAAGGGCCGCCGGGTGCCATTCGGGCCGCAGACAGCTCTGGCGCTAGACCGCTACCTGCGGCTCCGGCGCGCTCACTCGCTAGCCGACAGCTCCCCGGCGCTGTGGCTGGGCGACAGGGGCAAGCCCTTCAACTACGACGGGCTCCACAGGTCGCTGCGGTACCGGGCCGACGTCGCGGGAATCCAAGGCTTTCACCCTCACAAGCTGCGGCATACGGCGGCGCACCGCTGGCTGGCCGCTGGCGGTTCTGAGGGCGGCCTCATGGCCGTCGCGGGCTGGACGCGCCCGGACATGCTGCTTCGGTACACGCGGGCGCAGGCATCCTCCCGCGCCGCTGAGGAAGCTCGTCGCCTGAATCTGGGGGAGCTGTGAGGGGCAGCCGAGTCGTCGTCGAGCTTTACTGCCGGGGCTGCGGCAGCGGCGGACCCATCGGCAAGGTGTGGCGAATCGGTAGCGGCGGCTACTGCCGCACCGAGCACGTCTTGACCGCTGAGGGGTTGCAGGACCGCCAGATTGACGTGGCTAGCGGCGGGCTCGTCCTGACCACGACGTGGCACGACTCCACGGCACGGCGGCGGGACCGCATAGGCACCGGAGCCTCTCACCAGACTGAGCTGCCCGTCGTCCCGTCCTCGTCGCTGTTCGTCACCTGTGCCCACCACGGGTACACCGAGCTCTCCGAAGCTGAGATCGAGGCATGGGCTGAGGAGGCCGCGCGGCAGAGGTCGGGCATCCTGCGGCGGGGGCTACCCCAACCGCGGTGAGCGGTATGCTTACCGCAGTAAGCGCAGCATCGAGGCCAGGGCGGTAGCGCCCGAAACTCGATTCGGTGTGGGCCACCGGATCACCCGAGAGGGTGATCGCGGCATGCCAGCCGACAACGCAAACGACAGGTCCCTGGTCGCAAGCATCGCAGCCCATGAGCGATGGGGGCGAGAAACCGACCGGACCGCTGCCACGGCCCCCGGGCGTCGCGCCTTCGATCAGCGCTTCATGGATGCGGCAGAGGGCGATCCTGTACGGGCTGCTCACCTCCGCTCAGCGTATTTCAAGCGACTGGCACTGAAGTCCGCGGTGGCTCGCCGCAAGGCACGGGAGTTGACTGCGGCGGCGGAGGTTGCTGAGGCGGAACTCGGCGACCTTGGCGGTGACGTTTACGAGGGTGAGGTCTGATGGACCGCGCCCTCCCCGACTGGGCCATTGATCTGATCCGCGACGGCGTACCAGCCGCCGACCTCGCAGCCAGAGGAAGCCGCGCCACATGGCGAGCCCTCCTACGAACGGCGTCCTCTGCTCAGGCGAGGGGCTGGGACCGGATGGAATGGGAGTACCTCGTCCTTGAACCCAAGAGCAAGCTCGGCTTCCAGCTCCGCCTCCGCGACAGGAACCGCGAACGATCTTCGGACGCGATCAACAAGCTGCTCGCCGACGCCTGGGAAGCGGCCTGGGAGTGGCGCACCGAGCAACCGCAGCCCTGGACCAAGGACCAGGTACGCGACAAGGCCAGCGAGCGGGCACAAGCCACACTCCTCCTCATCGCCGACGCCGACGCGGACCTGAACAACCAGGAGCGCGCCGTCCTCCAGTACGCGGCACAAGAGACACAGCGGCGAGGCATGCTGCGCGTCGCCCTTCCATGGCGAGACGTCAGGGACGCCACCAACCTGAGCGAGTACGCCACCAAACGAACGCTCGCACAGCTACGCGAAAGGGGCCTGCTCTACCGCGAGTCCCGTGGGCGGAGCGGCGGCGAGGAAAGCGGCAAGAGACGAGCAGCTCTGTACGTCCTCCCGACCGAGGAGGCTCTACGCCCCTATATGTGCCGGGATACCCGGCCTATGGGAGATGCGGCGGAGGCCTATGGGACATCGGCCAAGGAAGCGCCTGGGACACCGGCACAGCCCTATGGGAGACCTCCGGCAGGCGGAGAGGCCGGAGGGACCGGTGAACTGCTCCGCCTCCTCGTCGTGGCGAGGCTGCTCGGCGCGCCGTACCAGAGTCCCCGCGTCGAGGTGGCTCACACCTGGGTTTCCTCAGAGGCACCGCACGACGAGAAAGCGAGGGTCGAACAGTGATCTCCCACCCGTTCGCCGACGACCCCATCGAGCGTGAGCGCTGTCCCGAGTGCGGCGCCCCGGGGCTGCTCGTGGACGTGGTGCTCACTCCTGAGCCTCGGTCGAGCTGGCGGTGCATCGTGTGCCCCGAACGGCGGCTCGCGGCGGCTCTGGGGGAGCCCGATCGTCAGGAGGGCAGCGCATGACAGCCACCAGCCCTGAGGTCGCCGCCTACCTCCGTGCACCCTGCATCGGCTGCGGGGCTGAGCGCTCGGTCTGCCGGGTCAAACGTCACTTGAGCGGTCGCGCATGCTGCGTCGGCTGCGATCACCGTCCCAACAACAGCGAGGAGCAGCAGACATGAGCGACACCGCCGACAGTCCGGAGCTTGACCGCGACGACTACGACGAGGAGCTGGCCCGCCGCGCCGACGCCCTGGCGTGGGCACGTCTCCAGCCGCCTGAGCCCGGGGTCGTGAAGATCAAGGTGCAGGACCTGACCGAGGCGGAACTCGAGTGGCTCCGCGCCGAGGTAGAGGCGATGCACCGGCGGCTGCCCATCTCCGCCGACAACCAGCGGCTCTGGATGCGGACGAGGGGTCTCGCTGCCGACCTGCGCATGGAGCAGCACGTCCGCGCCGCCGAGTGGTCGGCCTTGACCCGGGGCGTCGGAGCTCTGCCGAGCTGGCAGACCGAGGCTGCCGCCATGCTCGACGCCATGCTGGAGGACGACGCCGAGGAGCCGGACGCAGAGGACCCGGAGGCCGGAGCATGACCGCCCAACTTAGAGAGCCGACCCGGCACGCGACGGGGGAAACGCGTGCCAGATCGACTAACCCCCACGCTATCAGTGGCCTCAGCGACCGGCCACCAGGCGATACGGGGTCATCCCCGGACGGACACCTCCAGGGCGGAGCAGCACTCCGCCGAAAGCTGGGCCGCGACGACGCAGAGAACAGCAGGACGAGGGGGGGAGGGCCCACCGCGCACAGCGCGAGTCACGCACAGACCCCTGCCTTACCTCTCTCGCATCCCGGTGCCCGCTCGGGGCTCAACCTGCGTGAGGAGTGGTTCTGATGCCTGTTCCGGCTAATCCGGCTGCGCCGTACAGCAAGAGGCGGCGGCAGCAGGTTGTGGTGCTGCCTGCTGAGGGCTGTGAGCTGCCTGTGCCGTCGTTGCCGCGTGTGGAGGGGCGGCGCTGGGGCGCGGCGGAGCGGGCGCTGTGGAGGGAGTTGTGGCGGGCGCCGCAGGCGGTGATGTGGGACGAGAGCATGGCGACCGTGGTGGCGTTGTACGTCAGCCATGCGTGTGCGGTGCTGGGGGCGTCTCCGGCTGCGTGGCGGGCGCAGGAGGCTCGACACTTGGCGGACAAGCTGGGGCTGTCTCCGGCGGCGTTGTCGGCGCTTGGCTGGCGGATCGCGGAGCCGGGGGAGACGGCGACGGTGTTGCAGTTCGCTGGGGAGGGGTCGTGAGCGAGAGGCGACGGGCTAGGGCTGCTGGGCGGCGCCCGGGCGAGCTGGACGAGGTTCCGGCGGTCCTGTGCCGGTTCTCCATCGAGGAGTGGGGGAGCCCGGAGGACACCGACCCGATGATGGACCCGCACAGGCGTTGGCGACGGGCGCGGGAGGAGTGGGCCCAGGCGCATGGATACGACCTGGACGCCCGGTACGGCGAGGCTCCAGGCAGGGACTGGTGGGCGTTCGTGGCCGCTTGTCAGTGATGCCAGCGGCCGTTGCAGCCGCGTCTGGCCCCCTAGCTGTCGCTGTTCACAGACGACACCGGTGCTTCGGGCGCAGGCTCGGCGCCGTCCTGGGACGAGATTGCCGTTGACGCCATCACGGGCGGTCGGAGGGTGTCGACGTCGGACTCACGCATTCGTGGTGGAGCCGCCGACCATGCCTTCAAGTGCTGCACAACGTCGGCGTAGAAAGCGTCCACCAGGTCGAGGACGGAATCGATGAAGGAACCGCGACCTCGCCCGCGCTTGCTGCCCATAGGGCAACTTAGGGCGACACGAAACGTCCGAATGTCCTTCTTGGAATCCGTGAGCGCCGCCGGGTTCTCCCTGACCGTGCTAAGCAGCTCCGCTGCGCCGGGCCCTCGCGAGTTGGTCATGAAGGATTCGACGCGAAGGCTGTCCGGAGCCGACTTCAATTGCCTTAGCAGCCAATTCACACGCGTCGTCGGCCTTCCCTCCTTCGGCGCATCGATATCGACGTGACAGGTCAAGCGGCCCGCGCGCAGGTCGGCCGTGACGTGAATCGGTGCGACCGTGTTGGGAATCCGAATGGCGCCCGCAAGCTCGCCTTGTGCGACGAGAGAGTCGAGCAGCGATTGGGCACGCAATGAAGGCTCTGCAAGCTCCCTACGGCTGAGCACATGCACCACGTCTGTGCCCAACTGCCTCCCCAGCCGCAGTGACGTGTAGCGCAGGAGGGCGTCGAACCGAGCGACCACCTCAGGAGCCGTCTTGTCGGCTGGTCGAAGCGTGCCCGCAGTGACCGCCTGGCGTACTGGCACCCAATTGGCGCCCATGTCCTCCAGTTCCATCGCGCCCGAACGGGGGTGCTCCAGATACCGAATGAGCTCGCCCAAGATCCATGCCTGCTCCGGATCGGATACGCCGCGATGCTCCTTCTGCATCACAGCGGTGGAGAGCAGGTACATCCATGACCAGTGATGCAGGTCGACCTTCTTCACTTTCCGCTTGTCGACGCGCGTGGGGTGCTGGCCTGCGACGGCAGGTATCTCGTTGCTGATGGTGATGAGCGCGTTGTAGCCCTGATCGCGCGCCACATCCAGGTAGGTCTCTAGCTGCTCTGTCTGCAGCTCGTTGCGACCCGTCTTGACCTCGACAAGAGCGACCCACGACCGGCTGCCGCGAGTGACTCGGATGAGCCCATCGGGGAAGCACTTCTTCTCACCGGCCATGAACGGGACCTCGATGAAGGTCTCCACGGCGCCGGAAGGAGCGCCTAAGGGCGTCAAGAGGCTCCTGCTGAACTCCTTCACTGCGCTCATCACGGCGAGAAGCGCGGAAGTCGCGCGACGCTCCTGCTCCTCGGCACCAGAGATCCCAGAGGTCGGGATTAGCCGGGCCTGGTGCCAGGTCTCCTCAGGCATGCACATTCCCCCGATAACGGCATAGAAGGTAACGAGTCTGCACCTTATCGACGGACCGTGGCAGAGGCGCGCTTCTTCGCTCTCAGAGGCGTGTCTGCTTCGGAGTGGCGGTGGCGTCTTGGAGTTGTCGGCGCCGCCGCGCAGCAGGTGGCCTGGTGGTCGCCTAGATTGGAAAGCGCCTGGCCCAGCGGGGTCAGGCAGACAGCCACGAGGATGCCCAGAGGGGCCGCCGTTCAGCCTGGACTGGCCGTGGCGACGATGTGGCGCTCGATACGCGCCTTCCCGTTGCACGCATGCTTCCCTCTGGAGGAACCGATGAAGGCATTACCGACAACTCTCGACGCGACGATCGAGCGCATGGGCGTGGTCGCGGCGGAGATGGAGAAGCTCGCCAGGCATGAACGGCTCACCCGGGCACAGGAGGCCCGGCGCGAGGAGCTTGTCGAGGAGTTCGACGAGCTGGACGTGAACAGGGTGAAGCTGCGAGCAGTGAGCGCTCTGGCTTCCGGTCAGTTGGGGGAGTTCGCCATCGAGGCCGGTACGCCGCCGCGTAGCGACACCTATCCGGAGCTTGGGCCTCACTCCGGCGTGCGGGATCAGGCCCGGCGGTCCCTGGACTCGCTGCGTTCCGTTCCTGACGATGGCCGGGAGCGGCTGACCCGCATGTTTGAACGGGTCGAGGCTGCCCCGGACGGTGGCCGCGAGCTCGACCTGCTCTCGCGCTGGCTCCTCGCGACGTCTGCCCCGGCCTACGCCCGCGCTACGGCCAAGCTGTTCCGGGACCCGGAGAACGGCCACCGGGAGTTCACCAGCGATGAGCTGGCTGCCTACCAGCAGACCAAGCTGGTGCAGCGCGCGATGAGCTTGGGCGACCCGACCGGCGGCTTCCTGGTCCCGATGCACTTGGACCCGACGATCACCGTCACGAACGCTGGCAGCGTCGATCCGATGCGGAGGGTCGCCCGGATCGAGACCATCGCTACCGACGTGTGGAACGGCGTGACCAGCGCCGGAGTGACTGCGAGCTGGGACGCCGAAGCCAGCGAGGTCAGCGACGACTCGCCGACGCTCGCTGGACCAGCGGTGCCGACGTTCATGGCCCGGGCGTTCGTCGCCGCCTCCATCGAGGTCAGCATGGACGCCAACATCGGGCGGCAGGTAGCGCCGCTGCTGGCCGACGCCAAGGTCCAACTCGAAGCCGCGAGCTTCGTCAAGGGCACTGGAGCCGGTCAGCCGACGGGTGTGGTGGCCGGCCTCCCCGCTGGGTCGAAGGTGGCTACTGCGGCGCCGGACACGCTCGCGGTCTCGGACGTGACCAAGCCGTTCACGGCGCTGCCGCCTCGCTGGCAGGGCAACGCCTCAGCGATGGGCAACCTGGGCACCCTGACGGCCATTGCCGCGTTCGAGACAGCCGGAGGGGCGCTGCGGTACCCCGAGGTCGGCAACGACCGGCTGCTGCGCAAGCCTCTGTTCGAGCACTCGGCGCTCGACTCACCCGGTGCGACGGCGACCGCTGGCAACGATTCGGTGCTGCTGGTCGGCGACTTCCGTCAGTACCTCATCGTTGACCGGATCGGTTTGACGTGGAGTACATCCCTCACCTGTTCGGCGCGAACAGGCGTCCGACAGGGCAGAGGGGCTGGTTCGCGTACTGGCGGACCGGCGGCGCTCGCGTGGTCGACGACGCCTTCCGACTCCTGACGGCATAGAAGCTGCGCGGGCGTCTGCGGCACGGGTTCCCCCTGTGCCCTGGGCTGCAGGCGCTCGCGCTGGTCGCTCCTCCCACCATCCGGGGAGTGAGCGCCACTAGCCCCGCCGGGCCTCGCCCGGCGGGGCAGAGTGGCAGCACCCGAGCGGGCGCTGGGTCCTCCTACTGGACTTCTGCGGAGGACTGCCGAAGCCGACTGATCTTGTCGACTAGGTCTTCACGCGGTGCCGCACGATCCAGTTCGCCCTTGATGAAGATGCGGTCGGTGACCTCCTTGACCACCAACTCCCGCTCGTCCTTACTGAGATTCGACACGAATGGCCCCACCTGCCTAATCGCAAGGTCGGTCCGCTTGGCGGCTCTGGCTTCTCTGTGGTGTTGATTTCCTCGTTTCCCTACGAGGGCCGCAACACCGAGAGCGCCTATTGAGGCCGCAAGGCGGGTGAGGGACAGCCCGACCGAGCCGTCAGCAGTGGGTTCAGCCTGGAACAGGTGATACAAAATCGCAGCGACACCGATACTCCCGACGAGAGCCGCCGCAACGTCGCAGATCCACCCGGCTCTACTTTCCTTGCGGGCGTACTCACCATAGTCGGTAGCCACGACGGAGCCCGTCGCGGCGTGTACAAGGTCTCGCGCCTGCTGCTCCAGGTCACGCAAGACCTCCAGGTTGCCCTCAGCGCGTTGCTTCTGCGTCTCACGCTCCTCATCCCAGGACGAGTTCACCTGTGCCAGCTCGTCCTTCGCGTCCGCTTGGAAGCTCGCTACCGCACCCGCGATCGTCGCCGTCTGTTGAGTGATGTTGGCATCCAGCTCCGTCTGCTTCGTTGCCAGTTGTGCGAGCGCCTCGGTCACTTCCTTCCGCTTGTGCGAGACCACTTCCAGCGCCTCGGTGACCGCCGCAGAGATGCGCTCACTGGCGTCCCTCTGCGCTGCCGCCAGCTCCGAGGAGGACAGAGCGGGCCACGAGGACAGCGCCACGGCGACAGCTTCGGTCTGCGCATCAACCTGCACGTCGGTGTGGGTTCCCTGGCTCCACCCTTCGAGGTAGGCCCGCAAGTTATCCACGGCAGTGGCCGTCGAGTCCAGCATGCTCTGCGAGACGTGAAGAGCAGAAGTCGCCATCCTCCGCTGCCCCAACAGGCCCCACATGGCCGTGGCGTACTGCAGCGTGTCTTGTGCGTTCTCGTCCTCTGGCGCCTCTATCTCCTGGACGAGTTTGCCCAGAGATTCAACGCTCTCCCACAGCCCGTGTTCTGCGTAGCGGTCTTCCCAGCTCGGCATGCTTTGTCCTCCTGTTGCCTTCAGCACAGGGTGGCACAAGGAACGGACAAAACGCCGGGTGCTCTCCGTTCGAGAGTCCAACATATTGCCTGGCACAGCGCTTGGAGTGGCGCGCGGGCGTGCGCTCAGCCGCATAGCGCTATGTCGGCCCTACTGCGCGACTACCTGGACTGAGCCGCGAGGCTGTTCACCGGAACCTCCGCTCGTCAGAGGCTGCTGTCGGGCGACCGGAGGGTCGCGTTCGGCTGAGCCTCACGGGTTCACCTCGCCTCCACGGCCCTCGCCGGCGTCGTGCACTATGGCATGGGCGGCCGTGCCGAGGTCGGTGCCGTCCGCGGCTGCGCGGGTGCTGAGCTCCAGCAGTGCCTGCAGTGGCGTCGAATTGCGGGCGACCATGATCATGCCCTGCGCCTGGCCGAGCAGGAGCATGACCTCGTCGTCGTCCTCGGCCTCGTACAGCAGCCCCTTGAGGTGGTTCACAGCGTCGTGGGCCGCACCCCTGTCGTCGCTCGCCCGCCACCGGTCATGCTGAGCAGCCTCCCGGTCGCTACGGGCGCGCCTGCGGTCGCTGGCGGCACGGGAGCGATCGTCGGCTGCGCGTCTACGCACGGAGGTGACATCGGCGGATCCAAGGGCCGGCGCAGAGGCCGCAGCCCGGTCGGCTGCCTCGTCTCGCTGCTCCGCTGCGCGGTCAGCCTGGGTAGCCACGCCATCGCGCTCGGCGGCACGGTCATCGTCGCCCTGGGCCTCGTGCTCCCGGTCAGAGAGATCATCCAGCTGGTTGCGTCCCATCCGCCCACGCTACGCCCGCACGCGCTCATCGGGCAGGCGAGGAAGACGCTGCGCCCTGAGCGCTGCGGCTCAGGTCAGGCAGGTCGGACTCACCGCCTGTCCGGGTGCGGGTACGGCGTAGATGCAACCCTGCGGTGCTCGTCGGCGTCTTGGTCTCGGAACGGCTCGCAGGGAGGCGTTCGGCGCAGCAGCGCAGACCAGATGGAGCACGAAGATGACCAGCAGCCGCGCGGCCCTCGCCGCCACCACCACCCTCGCCGCAGCCGTCGCCGCCGTCGGTCTGGGCGCCACCTCGACGGTCGCGGCGCCCGCGACCGGCACGACCACGGCCGGCGCCACCGCGGCGATGCCGACCGGGACCGCGGTCTTCCGCGACGCCCACGGCGACATGGCCCACGGAGCCGACCTGTGGCGGGTCCGGCTGACGAACAAGCGGATGCTCCGCGTCGACCTGACCCACGACGACCTCGTCCGCTCGTTCCGCAGCGGCAGCAGCGGCAGCGTCTTCCTCGACACCGACCGGTCCCGCAAGGGCCCCGAGTACGTCTTCTCCGGAGGCTTCCACGCGGGGACCGACTACCAGCTCTCGCACGCCGACGGCTGGAGGGCGGCTCGGCCGGTGCACGGTCGCTACGAGCTGCGGCTCGACTACGCCGGCGACGTCGCGCACATCCGGATCAGCCGCGCGGCGCTCGGAGCGCCGGGCAAGGTCCGGGTCGCGGTCGTCACCGGCGGGGAGCAGGCCGACGGCGACATCGTGCGCGACTGGCTGGGCGAGCGCCGCCACTTCACCGACTGGGTCGCGCGCGGCTGAGCCGGCTCAGCCCACCACGACCAGCGTGACGGCGACACCACAGAGCCCGAGGCCCAGGCCTTGGGCTCTGTGGATCCGCTCGCGGAGCAGGACCGCCGCGAGCAGCACGGTCGTGGCCGGGTACAGCGAGGCGAGCACCCCGGCGACGGTGAGGTAGCCGCGCTGGGTGGCGAGCAGGAAGCAGCCCGTGGCGGCGGCGCCCAGCGGGCCGGCCAGCACCGCCCAGCGCACCGGTCGCCCGCGCGGCACCCAGGGGGCCCGCAGGGCGGTGGCGAGGAGCACCACGGCCGGCACCGACACGGCCTGGGCGGCCGTGAGCGGCCAGAGCCCCGCGGAGTCCGGGATCTGGGCGAGTGCCGCGAACAGCACGCCGAAGCCCAGCCCGGCGAGGATCCCGTCGAGCAGCCCGTCCGCGAGCGGTCGCCGACCCGCCGGCGTGCCCGGTGGTCCGGGCTCGGGCCCACTCCCGGAGACCTGGGCGACCAGCCAGATCCCGGGGAAGGCCAGGGCGATGCCCAGCCACACCCAGCCGCCGGGCCGCTCCCCGGCGGCCGTGCCCGCCAGCACCGGTACGACGGCAGCGCCCACCGCCGACACGGGCGCGACCACGCTCATCCGGCCGGCGGAGAACCCGCGGTAGAGGAAGCCGGTGCCGACCCCGCTGCCGAGACCCGCGAGCAGTGCCCATGCGAAGTGGGGGAGGTCGGGGGAGCCCGGCACGACCGCGGCGATCAGCGCGGTGCAGACGGTGGCCGAGCCGGCGCCGACGACGGCGACGGCCCAGGCCGAGGCGCGACGCGAGACCAGGCCCCCGACGAAGTCGGAGAGGCCGTAGGCGAGCGCCGACCCCAGCGCGAGCAGGACCGCCATGGGACTCAGACCGCCAGCGCGCCCACGAGCCACACCAGCGCCGCCAGCACGGCAGCGACGATCTCGATGAGCATCGAGAGGCCGACCGCCTTCAGCGCGTGCACGGTCGAGGGCCAGGCGCGGCCGGCGCCGAGCCGCTGGTGCTCGGAGGCGTAGACGCCGGCCACGAAGCCGACGAAGAGCCCCACGACGGGGATCACGAAGAACCCGACGACGCCGAGGGCGGCGCCGACCCACAGCGTGCGGTTGGGGACGCCGACGGCCTGCAGCCGGCGGCCGGGGACGGCGTACTTCACCACGGCCCCGGCCACCAGCAGGGACGTCGCGACGGCGAACACGGTCCACCCGGTCGCGGTACCCGCCTCCACGGCCCAGAACAGGATCGCCCCGAGCACCAGCAGCGACCCGGGCAGCACCGGGACGACGATGCCGACGATGCCGACCGCGATCGCCACCGCGACGAGGAACTCGGTCACGTCCACGGAGGTCACCTTGTCACGACGAGGGGCGGGAACGACGAGAGCCCCGGCACCAGCCGGGGCTCTCGTGACGTAGGGCGGCTGAGGGGATCAGCTCTCGTCGTCGGGCGTGGTCGGGGTGTTCACGAGCTTGCCGGTCTCGTCGTGGACGCTGACCGCGATCTCGCGGAGCTTGTCGCCGTGTTCGCGGGCGTGGTGCGCGCAGAACAGCAGCTCTCCGCCTCCGGCGAGCTCGACACGCAGGTAGGCCTGCGCGCCGCAGCGGTCGCAGCGGTCGACAGCCGTGAGCGGCGTACTCGGGGCAATTGCAGTGTTCACTTGAGCCCTCATTTCCTTCCTTGTGTCCTGCTCAACGTAGCGCGGGGAGCCAGTCTCTCCGCGTCCCGTCTCACGGGGACAACATCCGATCACGCCTGACACTTCCCGTCGGAGCAGATCTGTGCCGGCCGGGGCCGGTGACCTCTCCCACATCGGGTCCTTCACCGTTGGTTCGCATCCCAGTCTGACGCGGCTTGGACCTTCTAGGTTGCCATTCCCCGAATAGTGAAACCTGCGCGACTCCGGGGATCGGCACTGTTGCGACATCGTGACCTGCCGGAGGCCGGATCCCCGGTAGGCGTGGCGCGTCCGGCACCCGGCGTGTCGCCCACTAGATTGGTCCCCAGGTCAGGGTCTCAGCCGGGGACCCCGCGTCCGACCGTCAGCCCGACAGGAGTCCCGTGCCAGCCCGCACCGCCGGAGGGTCCGCCATCGACAACACGTACAACGCCCACCACCTCCTCGTCCTCGAGGGGCTGGAGGCCGTGCGCAAGCGGCCGGGCATGTACATCGGCTCCACCGACACCCGCGGCCTCATGCACTGCGCATGGGAGATCATCGACAACGCCGTGGACGAGGCCCTCGGTGGCTTCTGCAACCGGATCGACGTCACCTTGCACCCGGACGGGTCCGCGGAGGTGCACGACAACGGACGCGGCATCCCGGTCGACAAGGAGCCGAAGACCGGGCTCTCCGGCGTCGAGGTGGTCTTCACCAAGCTGCACGCCGGCGGCAAGTTCGGCGGCGGGTCCTACAACGCGACCGGCGGGCTGCACGGCGTCGGCTCGTCGGTGGTCAACGCGCTGTCCGCCCGCCTCGACGTCGAGGTCGACCGCTCGCCGGCCACCCAGGGCATGTCCTTCCAGCGTGGTGTCCCCGGCGTGTTCGCCGCTCCCGGCGACCCGGCGTCGGCCTTCACCCCCCAGTCCGGCCTGCACAAGGGCGGCCGCGTCAAGAAGGGCGTCACCGGCACCCGCATCCGGTTCTGGCCGGACCGGCAGATCTTCACGCGGGACGCGACCTTCACCTTCGACGAGCTGGTGACCCGTGCCCGGCAGACCTCCTTCATCGTGCCGGGGCTCGAGCTGGTGATCCGCGACCTGCGCGGTCCCGAGCCGGTCGAGGAGAGCTTCCGCCACGACGGCGGCATCACCGAGTTCTGCGACTTCCTGGCCACCGACGAGCCCGTCACCGAGGTGCACCGGCTGACCGGCAGCCAGACCTTCTCCGAGACCGTGCCGATGCTCGACGACCAGGGGCACATGACCCCGCAGGACGTCGAGCGAGAGCTCGGGGTGGACGTCGCCCTGCGCTGGGGCACCGGTTACGAGACCGAGATGCGCTCCTTCGTCAACGTGATCGCCACGCCCAAGGGCGGCACCCACGTCACCGGGTTCGAGCAGGCGGTCACCAAGACCTTCAACGACGTGCTGAAGTCCGCGAAGATCCTCAAGGCTGCCGAGCCGGCGGTCATCAAGGAGGACGTCCTCGAGGGGCTCACCGCCGTGGTGACGGTGCGGCTGGCCGAGCCCCAGTTCGAGGGCCAGACCAAGGAGGTGCTCGGCACGCCGGCGGCGCGCAGCATCGTGGGCAAGGTGGTCGCCGCCGAGCTGAAGTCGTTGCTCACCTCGACCAAGCGGGCCGAGAAGGCCCAGGCGAAGGTGGTCCTGGAGAAGGTCGCCAACGCGTCCCGGGCGCGGATCGCCGCCCGGCAGCACCGCGAGACCCAACGCCGCAAGAACGCGCTCGAGTCCAGCGCACTGCCCTCGAAGCTGGCCGACTGCCGCTCCAACGACATGGACCGCAGCGAGCTGTTCATCGTCGAGGGCGACTCGGCCCTCGGTACGGCGAAGCTGGCCCGCGACTCGGAGTACCAAGCGCTGCTGCCGATCCGCGGCAAGATCCTCAACGTGCAGAAGGCGTCGGTCGCCGACATGCTGAAGAACGCCGAGTGCGCCTCGATCATCCAGGTGGTCGGCGCCGGCTCCGGCCGCACCTTCGACCTCGAGGCGCGGCGCTACGGCCGGATCATCTTCATGGCCGACGCGGACTCCGACGGCGCCCACATCCGCTGCCTGCTCGCGACGCTCTTCTTCAAGTACATGCCCGGCCTGATCGAGGAGGGTCGGGTCTACAGCGCGGTGCCGCCGCTGCACCGGATCGAGCTGTCCAACCCCAAGAAGGGGATGGCCAAGTACCTCTACACCTACTCCGACGCCGAGCTCCAACGCAGGCTCGCCGAGCTGACGAAGAAGGGGGTGCGCTGGAAGGACCCGATCCAGCGCTACAAGGGCCTCGGTGAGATGGACGCCGACCAGCTCGCGGAGACCACCATGGACCCCCGCCAGCGGTCCCTGCGACGGATCACCGCCGACGACGCGGAGGCCGCGTCGCAGGTGTTCGAGCTGTTGATGGGCTCGGAGGTCGCTCCCCGCAAGGAGTTCATCGTCGCCAACGGCGGCCACCTCAGCGACGACGACCTGGACTTCTGAGCCGCGGCGCCGGCCGCCGGGAGGTCAGACCAGGCGCTCGAGCATGCCGGTGTCCACGTCGTAGAGGAAGCCGCCCACCGCGACGTTCTCCGGGATCAGCGGGTGGCTGCGCACCCGGGCGACGTCGTCCTCCAGCGCGGCCCGCTGGTCCTCCACGACGCCGAAGTGCTGCCAGGAGGCGTCCTGGCCGGCGGACTCGCCGACCCGCTCGCGCAGCTCGTCGAGACTGGACGAGGCCATCGCGCAACGGGTGTGCGGCACCACCAGGACCCGCTGCACGTTGAGCAGGTGCACGCCGAGGATCAGGGCCTCGAGCGCGGCGTCGGTCACCCGTCCGCCCGGGTTGCGGAAGATCTTGGCGTCGCCCGGGGCGAGCCCGACCATGCGCAGCGGGTCGATGCGGGAGTCCATGCAGGTCACGACGGCCACCCCGGCGCGGGCCACTCCGTCGAAGCCGCTCAGCGCGAACTCCTCGGCGAAGCTGCGGTTGGCGGCGATCAGGTCCTCGAACGCGTCAGTCACGCATCGAAAGGTATCGGACCGCCCCGGCCGGCGGCCTGCCGGTGCGCCACGCGGGAGGCGCCGGGGATGCGCGGCGTGCGGGACACGCCGGCGCACCCGGGCGGTCAGACCGCCTGGAGGTCCGTGCGCCAGCGGCGCATCGGCACCGGGGACTTCGCGCACGACTCGGGGCGCTCCACCCCGGCGTCCTCCGAGTGGACGACGACCCGCCACCGCGACCGCTCCCGGACCTCGGAGGCGGTGGTGGTGAGCTCGACGGTCCACGTGTGTGCGCCGGTCGCGGCGACCGAGTGGACGGCGACCGCGTCGATGCGGGTGTCGCCGAGGGCCTCGCGCACGGCGAGCTCGGCGACCTGCCCGGCCGGTGGCCACGTCGACCGGCCACGATGGCCCTCGAGCACCGTGTGGCCGGCGAGCGCCGCGTCGAGCAGCTCTGCGGCGCCGGCGACGTCGAGACGGCCGTGGAGGGTGCCGGCCGGGAGCAGCACCGCCGTGGGCGCGAAGCGGTGGCCCGAGGTGTGCGTGACCTCCCAGACCTGGTCGGGGTGACTGCGGGCCACCCCGGCGGCCAACGGGCGCCCGGTCACCGCGCAGCAGACGTCGCGGGTGCCGTTCGTGCAGACCAGCAGCAGCGGCATCGGCGTCGGTGCCAGGGCGGGCAGCGAGCCGACCACGAGGTCGGCGTCGCCGGCGGCCGCGGCCGCCCAGTCCAGACCGGCCAGCTCGGCCGGGTGGGCGACGGTGCCCGTGAGCAGCCAGCTCGCTCCCGGCGCCGTGTGCGCGACGACGACGTGCCGCTCTGTCGCCGCCCCAGGGGCGGGGTGCCGGCCCGGACGGCGCAGCAGCACCGGCCGGACGGACTCGGCGGCGGCGCGCTTCTCGATCAGCGCGCCCAGCTCCTCGTCGAGGTGGCTGGCGGTGAACGCCTTGGCGCCCCACGGCCCGTCCTGCTCCAGCCCCACCCAGGCGCGGGCCAGGGGGGCCGACCCGGCCGGCTGCTCGCCGGCCACGGCCGAGCCGTCGCTGCACCGGGGCGCGTTCACGGGCGCACCGCCTCGGCGGCGGCCCGCGGCGCCGTGGCCCAGGAGCCGCGGAACGCCCACAGCGCGACCAGCGCGGCCACCGCGGCGCACACCGCGGCGCCGACGAACACGGTCTGCAGCTGGGCCAGGCCCGCCTCCTTCAGCAGCCGGGTGTAGTCGGCGCACTGGGTGCCGGTGCGGCAGACGTCCTGCGGCGTCGGCAGGTCGGCCTGCACGGCGTAGTAGCGGCGCAGTCCGATCGTGGTCAGCGCGCTGATCCCGACCAGCATCCCGACCATTCGGGCGACCACGAGCAGCGCGCTGGTCACCCCGTGCACCGCGTCGGCGGTCGCAGCCAGCAGCGCGGCGTTGACCGGCGCGAGCGCCAGGCCGAAGCCGAGCCCGGCCAGCACCAGCGGCACGGTGCTCACCAGCTGCCCCAGGCTGGTCAGGTCCCACCGGGCCATCCACACGAACGCGCCGGCAGCCAGCGCCATGCCGCCCGCGGTGACCGGGCCGGGGGAGAGCCGCCGGACCAGCGCACCGCCGAGCAGCGCCCCGACCGGCAGCGCCACCAGCATCCGCACCAGCACCAGCGCCGCGTCGAGCTGGGAGTCGGGGTAGACGGTGACCCGCGCGAACAGCGGCACGTCGACCAGCGCCGCGATCAGGGCGGCCCCGACCAGGAAGCTCACGACCAGCGAGCCCCACGCCGCCCGGGCGCCCAGGGCGCCGTGCGGCACCAGCGGGTGCCGGCTCCGGCGGTTGCGCCACACGAACCCGGCGGCCGCGACCGCGGCACCGGCCAGCAGCCACGGCCCGGCCGGCGAGAAGACCGCCACCTCGGGGTCGGCGGTCGCGAACGCGAGGATCACCCCCGCAAGAGCCAGCGCGAGCAGCGTCGCCCCCGGGACGTCGGTGTGCGCGGCGACCTTCCGCCACCGCCGTACGTCGACGAGCGGGTGCGCGGCGACCAGGCACCGGACCAGCAGGGCCGCGAGCAGCACCACCAGCGCCACCGCGACCGGGGTCGTCCAGCGGCTGTCCCCGACGATCGGCACGAACGCCAGGCCGAGGGTCACGTCGGTGGTCAGCGCGTCGGGTTCGAGCATCACCAGCACCAGCGCGAGGAGGGCCGGGCCGGCGAGCAGCAGGCCGAGCACGTCCACCCCGGCGCCCGCGGTCGGCCCGCCGCCGCGCCGGCGCAGCGCCAGCAGCGGCACCAGCAGCACCCCGGCGACGAGCACGTTGACGGCGAAGATGGCCTGCCACGGAGCGACGGCGAGCACCACGGCGCCGTACAGCGGGCCGAGGACGCTGCCCACCTCCTGCACCGCCCCCACGACGCCGAGCGGCAGCCCGCGCCGGTGCGCGGGGTAGAGGTCGGCGACCAGCGCGAGCGTGGCCGGCACCAGCCCTCCGCCGCCGACGCCCTGCAGGAACCGCCCCGCGACCATGCTGGGCAGGTCGTAGGCGGCCGCGGTGACCAGCGAGCCGAGCGCGAACACGACCAGCGAGCCGACCAGCACCGGGAGCCGCCCCCGCAGGTCGGCGATCCGGCCGATCAACGGCAGCACCGCGACGTAGCCGAGCAGGAAGCCGGAGACGATCGGGGCCGCCCGCTGCAGCTCGTCGATGCCGAGGCCGGCACCGGCCATCATGTCGGGCAGCGCCAGCACCACGACGTAGGTGTCGGCGGCGGCGAAGCCGACCGCGACGGCCGCGACCGCGAGCAGGAGGCGGGCGGCGCGGCCTGAGGCCGCCGGCGGCCCGGGGGAGTCGTGGCGCTGCGAGGCGGCGCCCTGGCCGGTCACGGCGCGGTGATCTCCGGGGTGATGCCGTAGTCCGTCAGGTCGACGGTGTAGGTCACGTCGGCGGCGTCGGGGTAGAATGCGCCGGTCATCACGATCTCGGTGGCCCGGTCGGAGTCGTCGAGGGTGAAGGTGACGTCGAACTCGCCCTGGGAGGAGGCGGTCGGGATGATGCCGGCGACGACCTCACCGGGCAGGGTGCCGGTGTAGGTGGTGAGGACCTGCTTGCCCTTGCGCACCTGCTCGCCCTTCTCGACCTGCTCGGCGGAGGTGAGCAGCGAGGACAGCCCGTCCTCGGTGGACATCAGGTCGGCCGGGTCGGGGGCGGAGTAGTCGGCCGGGTCGATCTCGACGAACTTCTGGGTGAACGGCAGCATCGCGTAGACCTTGCCGCCGACCGCGGTGACCGCGGCGTCCGCGGTGACCGCCGCGGCCACGGTGATCGTGCCGTCGAAGGCGGGGTCGTGGGTGGCGGCGCCCCGTGCACCGACCAGGCCGGTGACGCCGCGGGGCAGGTCCTCGACCTGCAGGTCGATGTTCACCCCCGACGTCTCGTCGAGGGCGGTCTTGGCCGCTGCCAGGGCATCCTCGGGGCTGGCCTGCTCCGCCTGGCTGCCCGAGCACGCGGCGAGCACGCCGGGGAGCACCAGCGCGACCAGCGCCAGCCCGGCGCGGCTCCGGGCCCCAGGTGCCGCGGCCGTGCCGCCGCGGTTCCTGGAGCGCAGGGGGAGGGTCATGGGACCAGCCTTTCATGGGGGTGGCGACCGACCGGGCCGCGCGAGCGCCGTCCGCGGTTCACTGCGAGGCCAGCAGCGTGCCGACGGGTCCGGAGACGGCGACGATCGGCTGTGCCGCCGGCACTCCCGAACCGTCGCGACGGCCGGTCGGCTCGGGCAGGTCGACCGCGGCACCGCTCGCCGCGGCGGCACGAGCCGGCCCCCGTCCACACCACGCCAGGACCAGGGTGTCCTCGCCCTTGAGGAAGCGGTGGCAGCGCACGCCGCCGGTGCCCCGGCCCTTGCCGGGGTACTCCGCGAACGGGGTGACCTTGACGGCGCCGGGCTCCGTGCCGGGCAGCGCGGTGCCGGAGCCGGAGGCGCTCACCACCACGCCGTCCTCCGCGGGGTCGACGGCACCGAACCAGACCACCCGCTGGCCCGCGCTGAGCCGGATGCCGGCGATCCCGCCGCCGGTGCGTCCCTGCGGCCGCACGCCCGAGGCCGGGAAGTGCAGCAGCTGGGCGTCGCTGCTGACGAAGCAGAGCTCCTCCTCGCCGGTGCGCAGCGCGACCGCGCCGACCACCTCGTCGCCGTCGGCGAGGCGGATCAGCTCCCAGGAGTCGCGGTTGGCCAGCAGCTCGGCGTGGACCCGCTTCACCACGCCGTCGCGGGTGCCCAGCGCCAGGCCCGGCCCCTCCTCGGTGAGCCCGCAGATCGACAGTGCGCGTTCCTCGGCGTCGAGCGGCAGGAACTCGGTGAGCGGCGCCCCGCCCTGCAGGTGCGGGGCGTTGGCGGTGCCGGGCAGGGTCGGGAGGTCGAGCACGTCGAGCTTGACCAGCCGGCCCAGGTTCGTCAGCACGCCGACCTGGCCGCGCGCGGTCGTCGCGACGGCCGCGACGATCACGTCGTGCTTGGTCCGGTCGCCGGCGGCTCCGGGCGGCTCGGTGTCGGCGGTCCGCGCCAGCAGGCCGGAGCTCGACAGGTAGACCAGGCACGGGTCGTCGGCCACCTCGAGCGGCACGGCGGCCGAGACCGCCTGGCCGGCGGAGGCGAGCAGGACCGTGCGGCGGGGGGTGCCGTAGGTCTTGGCCACCTCGGCGAGCTCGTCGGAGACCACCTTCCGGAGCCGGGCCTCGTCGGAGAGGATCTCGTCGAGGTCGGCGATCGTCTGCTGCAGCTCGTCGCGCTCGGTCTCCAGCTCCAGGCGGGAGAACTTCGTCAGCCGGCGCAGCGGCATGTCCAGGATGTAGGTCGCCTGGGCGTCGGAGAGGTCGAACACCGTCATCAGCCGCTCCTTGGCCTCGCCGGCGTTCTCGGAGGAGCGGATCAGCTGGATGACCTCGTCGATGTCGAGGATCGCGACCAGCAGTCCCTCCACGAGGTGGAGCCGGTCGGCCGCCTTGGCGCGGCGGAAGACCGAGCGGCGGCGGACGACCTCGAACCGGTGCCCGAGGTAGACCTCGAGCATCTCCTTCAGGCCCAGCGTCCGCGGCTGGCCGTCCACGAGCGCGACCGCGTTGATGCCGAAGGAGTCCTCCATGGGGGTCAGCTTGTAGAGCTGCTCGAGCAGCGCCTCGGGGTGGAAGCCGTTCTTGACCTCGATGACCAGGCGCAGCCCCTTGTGCCGGTCGGTGAGGTCCTTGACGTCGGAGATGCCCTGCAGCTTCTTGGCCTGGACCAGGCTCTTGATCCGCTCGATGACCTTCTCGGGGCCGACCCCGTAGGGCAGCTCGGTGACGACGATGCCCTTGCGACGCGGGGTGACGCTCTCCACGCGGGCGGTCGCGCGCATCTTGAAGCTGCCGCGCCCGGTCTCGTAGGCGTCGCGGATCCCGTCGAGCCCGACGATCTTGCCGCCGGTGGGCAGGTCGGGGCCGGGGACGAACCGCATCAGGTCGTCCAGACCGGCCTGGGGACGGGCGATCAGGTGCCGCAGCGCCTGCACCACCTCGACGAGGTTGTGCGGGGCGATGTTGGTGGCCATGCCGACCGCGATGCCGGAGGCGCCGTTGACGATCAGGTTCGGGATCGCCGCCGGCAGCACGGTCGGCTCGAGCTCCCGGCTGTCGTAGTTCGGCTTGAAGTCGACGGTCTCCTCGTCGATGGAGACGGTCATCGCCATCGCCGGCGGGGCCATCCGGCACTCGGTGTAGCGCATCGCGGCCGGACCGTTGTCGGGCGAGCCGAAGTTGCCGTGCCCGTCGACGAGCGGCACCCGCAGCGACCACGGCTGCACCATCCGCACAAGCGCGTCGTAGATCGCCCCGTCGCCGTGTGGGTGCAGGCGGCCCATCACCTCGCCGACCACGCGCGCGGACTTCACGTGGCCCCGGTCGGGGCGCAGCCCCATGTCGGACATCGTGTAGAGGATCCGCCGCTGCACCGGCTTCAGGCCGTCGCGGGCGTCGGGCAGCGCGCGGCTGTAGATGACCGAGTAGGCGTACTCCAGGAAGCTGGCGCGCATCTCCTCCCCGACGTCGATGTCGGTGATGTGCTCCTCGAAGTCGTCCGGAGGGAGGGTGCTTCCTTTGCCACGGGCCATAGGGCCCATTCTCACCGAGAGCACCCACCGGAGCGGCACGGGCACGCCGCGGCGTCGGGGAATGCCACGGAGAGGCGCTAGATTCGGCTTCTGTGAGCAGCGTTTCCACCGAGCCGGGGCAGTCGGCGCCCGTCGGGTCCTACCCGCGCCACTGGGAGGCCGACGTGCTCCTGCGCGACGGCCAGGCGGCCCACCTGCGCCCGATCAGCGGCGACGACCACGACCTGCTCGTGGAGTTCTACGAGCAGGTGTCGGCCGAGTCGAAGTACCTGCGCTTCTTCGCCCCGATGCCGCGGCTGTCGGAGAAGGACATCGCGCGGTTCACCCACGTGGACCACCACGAGCGGGTCGCCTTCGTGCTGACGGTCGGGCAGAAGATGATCGCGGTCGGTCGCTTCGACACCCTGCCGCTCAAGGAGGGGGAGCCGGTGGTGGCCGAGGTGGCGTTCCTGGTCCAGGACGCCCACCAGGGCCGCGGCATCGCCCAGCTGCTGCTCGAGCACCTCGCCCAGGCCGGGCGGGAGCGCGGGGTGGACCGGTTCGAGGCCGAGGTCCTGCCCGAGAACCACCGGATGAGCCAGATCTTCCGCGAGGCCGGCTACCAGGTGGCGGGCGGCTTCGCGGACGGCGTCATGAAGTTCGAGTTCCCCATCGACGCCACCGACACCTCCGTGAACGTCATGCAGGCCCGGGAGCACCGCGCGGAGGCGGCCTCCATCGAGCGGTTCTTCGCGGCCAGGTCGGTCGCGGTCATCGGGGCGTCCCGGCGCCAGGACACGATCGGCCAGACCCTGGTGCGCAACCTGGTGCTCGGCGACTACCAGGGCCGGGTGTACGTCGTGAACCCGGCCGCGGAGTCGGTCGCCGGCATGCCGGCCTACCCCACGGTGGGCGACATCCCCGACCACGTCGACATCGCGGTGGTGGCCGTCCCGTCGGAGTCGGTGCCCGACGTGGTCCTCGACTGCGCCGCGAAGGGCGTGCACGGCCTGGTGGTGGTGTCCTCCGGGTTCGCCGAGACCGGCGAGGAGGGGCGCACCCGCCAGCGCCGGCTGGTCGGCCTGGCCCGCAGCTACGGCCTGCGGCTGATCGGCCCCAACGCGCTCGGGATCGTCAACACCTCCGCCGACTTCAGCCTCAACGCCTCCCTCGCGCCGGTGATGCCTCCCCGCGGGCGCGCCGGCTTCTTCTGCCAGTCGGGGGCCCTGGGCGTCGCGATCCTGGAGAAGGTCGGCCGTCGCGGGCTGGGCCTGTCCACCTTCGTCAGCGCCGGCAACCGCGCCGACGTCTCCGGCAACGACCTCCTGCAGTACTGGGAGGAGGACGACAGCACCGAGGTGGTGCTGCTCTACCTGGAGTCGATCGGCAACCCGCGCAAGTTCAGCCGGATCGCGCGGCGGGTCTCGCGCCGCAAGCCGGTCATCGCCGTCAAGTCCGGACGCACCACCCAGGGGGTGCCGATGGGGCACACCGTGCGCTCCAGCGTCGCCCCGCAGGCGGCGGTCGACGCGATGTTCCGCCAGGCCGGCGTGATCCAGGTCGACACCCTCGACGAGCTCTTCGACGTCGCCCAGCTGGTGGCCCACCAGCCCCTGCCGCGCGGGCGGCGGGTGGCCGTGGTCGGCAACTCCGACGCGCTGGGGCTGCTGGCCGCCGACGCCGCGGCCGCCGTCGGCCTCGACGTGCAGACGCCGGTCTCGCTGGGCTCCGAGGCCACGGCCGAGGACTTCGAGGAGGCGCTCGACGCCGCCATCGACGACCCGGAGGTCGACTCGGTGGTCGCCGTCTTCATCCCGCCGCTGAACACCACCGGGAACGAGGTCGCCCTCGTCCTGGCCGCGGTCGGCGAGCAGTCCGACAAGCCGCTGGTCTCCACGTTCCTCGGCGTGGAGGGCATCCCCGAGCTGCTGCGCGTCCCCGACGTGGCCGGCAGCACCGCCGGCCGCGGGTCGGTCCCCTCCTACCCGGCCGTGGAGGCAGCCGTTCGCGCCCTGGCCCGCGTCGTCGACTACGCCGAGTGGCGCCGCAAGCCGGAGGGCGACCTGGTGCCGCCGGAGGAGGTCGACCTCGCCCGCGCCCGCACCGTCGTGCACGACGCGCTGCGCAGCGACCCCGAGGGCCGTGAGCTCGACTTCGACCAGCTGCGCGCGCTGCTGGGCGCCTACGGCATCGACCTGTGGGACCGGGTCGAGGTCGACTCCGAGAAGGCCGCGGTCGCGGCGGGGGTGCGGCTGGGGTGGGACGTGGTGCTGAAGGCGACCGCGGAGCACCTGCGCCAGCGGCCCGACCTCGCGCACGTGTGGCGCAACATCGACACCCCGGCGGAGATGCGCGACGCGTGGCGCACGATGCACCGGTTCATCGACGACCCCGCCGCGGCCGGGTTCGTCGTCCAGCGGGTCGCGGCGCCCGGCGTCCCGGTCGGGATCGGGGGCGTCGAGGACCCGCTGTTCGGGCCCGTGGTCTCCTTCGGGGTCTCGGGCGCGGCCACCGAGCTGCTGGGGGACCGCGCCTACCGGATTCCGCCGATGCACGGCGGCGAGGCGGCCGAGATGGTCCGCGAGATCAAGGCCGCCCCGCTGCTGTTCGGCTACCGCGGCAGCGAGGAGGTGGACGTCGCCGCCGTGGAGGACCTGCTGCTGCGGGTCGCGCAGCTCAAGAACGACCTACCGCAGGTCAGCTCGCTGGAGCTCAACCTGGTGCTGGTCGGCGCCGAGGGGACCACGGTCCTCAACGCCGTCGGGCGGGTGGCCCCGGTCGCCGACGCCCGGTCGGACTGGTTCACCCGGCGGCTCAGCACGCTGCCCGGCGACACCCTCCCCGGCTGAGCGGGTCCGGCCGGTGCGGCCGGCGGCGAACCGGTGAGGTGAGGCACGCCACGCCGGGAGCGAGGTAATTCGTTCGCTGCCAGTCTGTCTCTTACCCGAAGATGGTCCGGTGCCGACCGAGACTGCCCCCCGACCGACCGTCGTCGCCGCCGACGAGCCGGTGAGCCCGCTGGTGAAGCGGCTGTTCGTCGGCATCGCCCTGTCGGCGCTCGGCAGCGGTCTGACGATGCCGTTCCTCTACGTCTACCTCGCCGAGGTGCGCGGCATCCCCACCGCCACGGTCGGCCTGCTGTTCGCGTTCATGGGCCTGCTCGGCTTCATCGGCTCCCCGTTGGGCGGCACGCTGATCGACCGGTACGGCCCGCGGCCGGTGATGCTGATCGGCCTCACCACCGAGGCGGTCGGCGTCGCGTCGCTGGCGCTGGTGCAGACCACCGCCCACGCGATGGCGGTCGCCGCGTTCATCACGCTGGGCACCGTCGGGCTCTACCCGGCGGCGACCGCGATGCTGACCCGGCTGGTCCCGGAGTCCAAGCGGCAGCAGGTCTACGGCTACCAGTTCATGCTGATGAACGCCGGTCTCGGCATCGGGGGCGTGGTCAGCGCCCTGCTCGTCCGCACCTCCGACCCCGGCTCCTTCGAGCGGCTCTACCTCATCGACGCCGCGTCCTACCTGGCCTACATCGGCGTGGTGCTGTCGCTGCCGCGGGGCACCGGCGCGCTGCCGCCGCGCGACGAGACAGCGGCCGCCGGTGACGGGGACGACGGCGCCGCCGTACCGCCGCCGGGGTGGTCGACGGTGCTGCGCGACCGGACGCTGCTGCGCGTCGTGGCCATCTCGGTGCTGGCGATCACCTTCGGCTACGCCCAGTTCGAGGCCGGGTTCGCGGCCTACTCCGTGGACGTGGCCGGCATCCCCGCGCACTACCTCGGGTGGGCGTTCGGCGCGAACACCGCGGCGATCGTCCTCGGCCAGCTGGTGACGCTGCGGCTGGTGAGGGGCCGCCGGCGCAGCCGCATGCTCGCCGTCTGCGCGGCGATCTGGTCCCTGTCGTGGGCGGTGATCGCCTGCTCCGACGCCGTCGACGGCTGGACGGCCGTGGCGCTGGTGGTCGCCGGGCTCGGGCTGTTCGGCGTCGGGGAGACGCTGTGGGCGCCGCTGGCCCCAGCGCTCGTCAACGACCTGGCGGTCGAGGAGCTGCGGGGGCGCTACAACGCGCTGCAGGGCATGACGTGGACGGTCGCGATGATCGTCGGTCCGGCACTGGCCGGACTGCTCATCGGCAACGACCTGGCCCACGTGTGGGTGGCCTGCACGGTCGGGGGCACCGCGCTCGCCGCGGTCCTGCTGCTGCGGCTGCACCGTCATCTCACCCCGGCGCAGGACGGCGTGGCGGCCGACGACCTCGCACTCGCCGCCTGAGCCCGCGTGACAGACTGACGCGCATGACCGACCGCACGTCCGACCAGACGTTGGATCTCCGCGCCGCCATCGAGGCCTCGGGCTACTACCCCGACGTCGTCGCCGACGCCGTGAACGCTGCGGTGGCGGGGGAGCCGGTCTCCTCGTTCCTGGTGCACCACGAGCCGACGATCGACGAGCGCGACGAGGTGCGCCGGCACATGACGGTGCTGGTGCTGACCCCCTCGCGGCTGATCCTGGCCCACACCGACGAGCACGCCCCCGACGACCTGCTGCCGGAGCCCTACACCTCCAGCTCCACCGAGGCGGTGTCGCTCGCGGCGATCCGGTCGGTCGTCGTCAACCGGATGGTGGCGAACCCGGCGTCGTACGCCGGTGGCCCGATCCCGCCGCCGGGAGCCAACGAGGCGGTCCTCACCATCGGCTGGGGCGCCATCGGCCGGATCGACCTCGAGCCCGCGGGCTGCAGCGACCCCGAGTGCGACGCCGACCACGGCTACACCGGCGTGGTCAGCTCCGACGACTTCTCGCTGCGGGTCAGCGCCGCCGCCGAGGGCCCCGAGGCGGTCGCCGGACTGCTCGGCTTCGCCGACGCCCTCTCGGCGCGCACGGGGAGCGGTGCCGGCGTCCGATGACGACGTCCGGCGACGGGGACACGACCGTGACCACCCCGGGTCTCGACGGCTTTCTCGAGCCTGCCTACTCCGACCGGTCCCTCGGGGACGTGCTGCCGGCGGTCGCCCGGGCGCTCGGCGTCGACGCGGGGCTGCCGCCGATCAGCGAGCACGGCCTCGAGCTGCCGGCGGCGCCGTCGTACGTCGTCTTCCTGGTCGACGGGCTCGGGTACGAGCTGCTGCGCGACCACCCGGAGGAGGCGCCGTTCCTGCACGCGCACCTCGGGAAGCCGGCCACGGTCGGCGTGCCGTCGACGACCGCGACCAGCCTCACCTCGCTCGGGACGGCGCTGCCGCCGGGCGCGCACGGGGTGGTCGGCTTCAGCAGCCGCATCCCGGGCACCGACAAGCTGCTCAACGCGCTGCTGTGGAGCAAGGACGTCGACCCGGTGCAGTGGCAGCCGCACACGACGGCGTTCGCCAGGCTGGCGGCGGCGGGGGTGCGCACGACAGTCGTGAACAAGCGCAGCTTCGAGGGGTCCGGGCTCACCGTCGCCGGGCACCGCGGCGCCGACTTCGTGGGCGTGGACCGGGTGGGGGAGCGGCTCGCCGCGGTCAAGGCCGTGTCGAGCAGCGCGCCGTCGGTGACCTACATGTACGACGGCGACCTCGACTGGACCGGGCACCGGTACGGCGTCGCCTCGGCCGCGTGGGAGCAGCAGCTGTCGATGATCGACGCCGCGGCCGAGCACCTGCGCGAGACGCTGCCGTCGCAGACGAGGATCCTCGTGGTGGCCGACCACGGCATGGTGGACTCGCCGGCCGGGCGACGGCTCGACGTCGACGAGGACCCCGACCTCGGC
Organism: uncultured Actinomycetota bacterium; assembly: GCA_963835385.1. Classification (GTDB taxonomy): domain Bacteria; phylum Actinomycetota; class Actinomycetes; order Propionibacteriales; family Nocardioidaceae; genus Nocardioides_B. The sequence goes on along the minus strand of CAWIFK010000007.1, from coordinate 23,577 downwards.
GAGGGGCTGGTGCTGCTCGGCGGCGAGGCGCGGTTCCGGCATCTCTACTGCCGCTCCGGCGCCGTCGACGACGTGGTGGCGGCCTTCTCCGAGCGGGTCGGCAAGAGCGCCGAGGTGCTGACCCGGGACGAGGCCGTGGGGCGTGGCTGGTTCGGCCCGGTGGACGCCGCCGTACGCCCGCGCCTGGGGGACGTGGTGGTCGCCTGCCGTGACGACTTCGCGGTGGTCAGCAGCGCGACCTTCCCCTACGAGGCCCAGCTCGTCGGCCTGCACGGTTCCCTGACCCCCGCGGAGATGCTGATCCCGGTGCTGGCCCTCTGAGAAGCCCTATGTCAAGCCGCCTCGGTCTGCTGGGCGAGGACGCGTTTGAGTGCGCGGTGGGTTTCGGGGTCGTAAGCGAGGTCGTCTTGCCAGCAGTGCCAGATGACGTGCAGCCAGGCTCGGGCGAGGATGCGGATGGCGTGGGCGTGGTCGTGGCCACGGGCTCGTGCCCGGTCGTAGAGGTCGGCGGCCCAGGGGTTGGCATCTCGGCTGCCGTTGGCGAAGTCGGTGACGGCGTCGCGCAGCTGCTTGTCGCAGGCCCAGCGGAATCCGACTGCGCGGAGCTTTCCGGACTGCCGCGTCGAGGGCGCGGCGCCGGCCAGACAGGTCAGCGACTCGGGCGTGGGGAAACGGGCACGGCAGTCGCCGATCTCGGCCAGCAGCCGTGCGGCGCGCACCCGACCGGATCGGGGAAGGCTGGTGAAGATGTGGGCGTCGGCGTGCGCGGTGAGCTGGCGGTCGATCTGGGCCGAGAGCGTCTTGATCTGCTCGAGCAGGGTTCGCAGCAGCGCGACGTAGCCGGCGGTGATGGCCGCCTGGCTGGTGGCGTGGACGCCGGTGGCCCCACGGGGTGCGTCCAGCAGCCGCTGGTGCAGCACCTCGGGGTCGGTGCGGCCGGAGTAGCCCTGCTTGGCCAGCCAGTCGCTCAGGCGTTTGGGTGTGAGCCAGTCGGCGCGGTCTTGGGTGTCGAAGCGGGTCAGGAACGCCAGGGTGATCTCGGAGTCGATGTCGGCGAACAGTCCGATGGCGCCGGGGAAGACGTTACGCAGGTGGGCACGGAGCTGGTTGGCCGCGGCGACGCGGTGCTTGACCAGGTCCTTGCGGGCGCGGCAGGACCGGCGCAGCGCGATGGTGGCTTCGGTGTCAGGGACCAGCGGTCGGAGTCGGGCGCGGTCGGTGCGCAGGGTGTCGGCCAGGACGTAGGCGTCGAACCGGTCGTCCTTGTTGCCGGCCGACCCGTAGCGGCTGCGCAGGTTCTTGACCTGGTTCGGAGAGATCACCACCACGGTCAGTTCGGCGTCGAGCAGCGCGTCGATCACGGGGCCGTCGGGGCGCTCGATCGCGACCTCTGCGACTCCGTGACGACCCAGGAACGCGGTCAGATCACGCAGACCGGCGGTGGTGTGCTCGACCATCGTGGCGGCGACCTTGCGGCCGCGGCAGTCGACGATGCATACAGCGTGGTCGTCGCGGGCCCAGTCGATGCCCGCGGTCACGTCGTTGGGGGCGACCTCGGGCAGGACCAGAGGACGTTCACTACTCACGGTGTTGCTGGCAGACTTCACGTCAGCCTCCTCGCTGCTAGACCCAGTGGGGAGGCACCCATTTCTTCAGGTGTCGTTGGTGCCGGGACGTGTCTGCCGGTTCGCTCACTGATCGGCGCTCGCAGCCAGTCGTCCCGGCCTTGGCGCACAGCCCTATCGACGGTCCACACGTCCCGGGCAACCACCAGGTCCTGCAGATCTCAGAGTGGACGTCCTCGGCGTCAAGCGAGCAGGGCAGTGACCTGGCGGCACCCGGGGTGCATCAAGGCCCTATCGGAGAGCCTCAACACAAGGATGGTGGCGCAGTGAGCCGGTGCACCCGCATGGCAGGATGACGCCCCGTGGCTGAACTGCACTTCTTCACCGGCACCATGGACTCCGGCAAGTCGACGCTGGCGCTCCAGACGAACCACAACCACGCGGCGCGGGGGCGGCAGGGCCGGATCTTCACCAGCCACGACCGGGCCGGCGCCGCGACGCTGTCCAGCCGACTGGGCCTGCAGCACGACGCCACCGAGGTGGCCCCGGACTTCGACTTCTGGGCCTATGTCGTGGGGGCGCTCACCCACGGCGCGCGGATCGACTACCTGATCTGCGACGAGGCCCAGTTCTACACCCCGGCCCAGATCGAGCAGCTCGCCCGCATCGTCGACGAGCTGCAGGTCGACGTCTTCGCCTTCGGCATCCTCACCGACTTCCGCAGCCAGCTCTTCCCCGGCTCGGCGCGGCTCGTCGAGCTCGCCGACCGAATGAACGTGCTGCAGGTCGAGGCGCTGTGCTGGTGCGGCAAGCGCGCCACCCACAACGCCCGCACCGAGAACGGCGCGATGGTCACCCAGGGCGAGGTGATCGTCGTCGGAGACGTCGACGACCCCGGCGAGGACGAGCAGCCCGAGGTCGGCTACGAGGTGCTCTGCCGCCAGCACCACCGCCGGCGGCTCACCGCCAGCCGGGCGCGCGCGGTGTCGATGATCGGGGAGCCGCTGCCGTTCGCCTGAGGCGGCGTCTTGCCCCGGTCAGTCGCTCATGAGGCTCTCGAGCGCGGCGCGATGCCGCGCGTAGGCGCTGCGACCGGCTCTCGTGGCCTTGTAGACCGTGACCGCGCCTCGACCGCGGCCGCGCTTGGTGATGGTGAGGTAGCCCGACGACTCCAGCGCAGCGGCCTGCTTGGAGAGATCGGAGTCGCTGACGCCCAGGTGCTGGCGCAGGAAGGCGAAGTCCGTGGAGGTGGAGCGGGCCAGTACCGCCATGATCGCCAGCCGCTTGGGGCCGTTGAGCAAGGGGTCGAGGCCGTCGAGGGCGGTCGGCGGCGACGTCATGCCAGACCCTCGCGGATGTCCGCGGCCACGGCGGCGTACTCGCGCTCGTAGAACGTGACGACGGCCCAGGCGCCGAGCCCGGCCACCGCGGCGGCCGGCCACACGCCGACCAGCTCACCGGCCACCCAGGCCGCGACCGCCACGGCGACCGCGCCCGCGACCATGCGGAGGATCGGCCCGTTCAGCGCCCGCGGCGGCCGGCCGGTCGGGTAGGTGCCGCGCCGTCGCCGGTCCCACACCGCCATGACTCCGACCAGGCAGATCAGACCGAGCTGGCTGAGCGACTTCGCTCCGCCCTCCAGCAGGCCGACGACCAGGGCGAAGGCCGCTGCCCAGATCCCGTAGGCGACCGGCCACCACGCCGGGGTGGGCGGGTAGACCACCCAGCTGGCCGCCTCGCCGCGCTCGATCTCGTGGAGCTGCCGGCGGACCGAGTCGTGCTCACTCTGGCTTTCCATGCTGGAAACCTATCCCGACACTTTCCATGTTGGCAAGCATACAATCGGCGTGCCGCGGGCGTTCTCGCGTCGAGGCGAACCGGCATACTCGCGGGCATGGCTGCCGCAGCGTCTCGCCCACCCGCGCTGGTGTCGCCCGAGGAGCTCGCCGGGCTGCTCGGGGAGGTCACGGTGCTCGACGTGCGCTACCAGCTGGGGCGCACCGACGGCTACGAGCGCTACCTCGCCGGCCACGTCCCCGGCGCCGTGTACGTCGACATGGACACCGAGCTGGCCGACCCGGTCGGCGACGGTCGCCGCGGCCGGCACCCGCTGCCGGACCCGGAGCGCTTCGCCGCCGCGATGCGCCGTGCCGGCGTGCGATCGGACCGCCCCGTCGTGGTCTACGACGCGCTCGGCGGCACGGTGGCCGCGCGCGCCTGGTGGCTGCTGCGCGACCACGCCCACCCGGACGTTCGGCTGCTCGACGGCGGCTGGACCTGGTGGGGCCGGGACGGCCGGCCGGTGGAGACCGGTCCGGCGGTGCCCGCCGGCGACGGAGACTTCCCCGCTGACCCCGGGCACCTCGAGGTGCTCGACGCCGCGGGGGCGGCCGGCCTCGCCGAGGAGGGGCTCCTGGTCGATGCCCGCGCCGCGGAGCGGTTCCGCGGCGAGACTGAGCCGATCGACCCGGTCGCCGGCCACGTGCCCGGTGCGGTCAACGTCCCGACGTCTGCGAACCTGCAGCCGGCGGACGCTCCGGCGGCCGGCCGGTTCCGTTCCCTCGACGAGCTGCGGACGACGTACTCCTCGGTGGGGGTGCGCGACGGCGCCCGCGTCGGGGCCTACTGCGGCTCGGGCGTCACGGCTACGCACGACCTGTTCGCCCTCCACCTGCTCGGGATCGAGGGGGCGTTGTACGCCGGCTCCTGGAGCGAGTGGGTCACTGATCAGACCCGGCCCGTCGCGACGGGGGAGTGACGGCGGCAGGGCCGGCCTACTCCCACCAGAAGATCTCGCTCACCGCCAGGAACAGGGTCACTCCGGGGAACACCGCCAGTGGCAGCCACAGCGGCCGCCAGGGCTCGTGCCGGATCCTCGCAGACAGGGCGAGGACGAACGCGACGAACGCGAGCAGCAGGCCGCCGAGAACCCCGGTCGCGGAGAGCAGGCCCACCCAGTTGTCCTCCGTGGCTTCCGTGCCACCGACGGCGTAGGCGATGCCGAACAGGACGACCCCGGCGACCACCGCCGCGGCGGCGGCGGCGCCGAGCCCCGCCGACCAGCGGACCAGCGGGTTGGGAGCCGACGGAAGCAGGCCGTGACGAGCGTCGCGGGGCAGTGGACCGGCAGTCATGGCACCTCACCTCTCGGTGCGATGGTCCCGCCCACGAGCGAGCGCCGCTCAGGGTCCAACGACCCGAGCATTGCGGCGCCGACTGTCGGTTATGCGAACCATGTCGATGACGCAGCGGTGCAACTTCGTGAAGAGGGTCTCATGGAAGTATTCCGCAGCCGGGTCCCCTTCGAAGTGCGCGATGCCGAGACGCTTGAAGCCGCTGAAGGCGTCGATCGCGAAGTAGCGCACTGTTCCGTCGACGTCGGACGCGTGCATGTGCGTCGCGACGTCGTTGGCCTGCTCGAGCAGGCGGTTGACCTCCTCGTTGACGGTCCTCGGATCATCGGTCTGCATGCCGGTGTTCGCGTAGGCATGCATCTCCGAGAGCACCGTCAGCAATCGCTCGAAGATCGCTTGCTCGCGCTCCGCGTCCGGCTTCTTGTCCTCGTGCTCCCACCGCTCGACAGCAAAGCCGAACTGCGCAGGCGTGACCTCGCGATCCTTCTTGCCGATCCGCAGGGCAACGACCGCCGCGACGAGCGCCCCGAGCAGCCCACTGGCGACCACAGCAAGCACTGTCTCCCACTGCATAAGAGACTCCTTCGAACTTGACCGAACCTGAGGTCCTCGGCCTCCCAGAAGCGAGTGCGTCGTCGGGGTGACCTGACGAACTGCGGGCTGTCCGGCTGAGGTGCCGCCTGCGACCTACCAGTGCACACCCTTGAGAAGCCGGGCCAGCAGCATCTGCTGCGGGGTGGGCGGGGCCGCCTCGTCGGCGTGCGCGCGAGCCGCGGCGGAGTCGGGGAAGACCTGGAACGCCAGGTGCAGCACGCGGAACGCCGCCTTGGGGGCGACCGTGTGCGCCACCGCGCCCAGCGAGCCCAGCAGCGTGTTGATCTCGTGCGGCCGGTCGGCGAGCGCGTCGAGCACCATGTCGGCCGCCTGCGCCGGCGTGATGGTCGGGAACTTGTCGTAGAGCTTGGTGGGCGCGATCATCGGCGTCTTGACCAGCGGCATGTGGATCGTCGTGAACGTGACGCCGTCGCCGACGACCTCGGAGGCGACGACGTTGCTCCAGGCGTCGAGCGCCGCCTTGGAGGCGACGTAGGCGCTGAACCGCGGCGGGCTGGTCTGCACGCCGATCGAGCTGATGTTGACCACGTGTCCCCGGCCCTGCTCGCGCATCCGGGGGAGCAGCCCCATGACCAGCCGGATCGCGCCGAAGTAGTTGAGCTGCATGGTCCGCTCGAAGTCGTGGAACCGGCTATGACTGAGCGCCAGCGAGCGGCGGATCGACCGTCCGGCGTTGTTGACCACGAAGTCGACGTCCTCGTGCTCGTCCAGGATCTGCCGGCAGAGCGCGTCGATCGAGGGCAGGTCGGAGAGGTCGCAGGCGTAGACGTGTGCGGTGCCTCCGCGGGCCTCGATCTGGTCGCGGGTCTCCTCGAGCTTGTCCTTGCCGCGGGCCACGAGGATCGGGATGCCGCCGGCCTGGGCGACCTTGAGCGCTGCGGCCTTGCCGATGCCGCTGGAGGCTCCGGTGATGACCACCCTCTTCCCGCCCAGCGCCTCGCGGAGGTGGGGGTCGGAGGCCGTGTCGGTGTCGAGGTGCTCCTCCCACCACGCCCACAGCAGCGGCGCGTAGCTCTCCAGGGCCGGGCAGACGATGCCGGTTCCCTCGAGGGCCCGCTGGGTACGCCGGGTGCCGAACGTCGCGGGGAACGAGACGTGACCGAGGACCTCCGGCGGGATGCCGACCCGGCCTACCGTCTGGCGCAGCGCCGCCTGCGCGGGAGGAGTGCGCAGCGCGTTGCCGAGCAGGCTGGAGGGCCGCAGCGCCGGCGGCAGCATCGTGGTGGGGAGCGCCCCGGTCACCCGGCGGTCGAGGGGGACGGCGATCTGCGGAGCCTTCGCGGCCGCAGCGAGGGCGTTCACGACCTCCACCGTCGGCTGCGGATCGGGGTCGACCAGGTGGAAGGCCTCGCCGTCGTGGCCGGGCAGGTGCGCCAGGTGGTCCATGGCCTTCGCGACGTAGTCCACGGGCACCACGTTGGTGTCGCCGAGGTCCACGCCGACCACCGGCACCCAGGAGGGGACCAGGTCACGCAGCCGCTTGAACAGCGGGAAGAAGTAGTAGGGCCCGTCCACCTTGTCCATCTCGCCGGTCTCCGAGTTGCCGACCACGATGGACGGCCGATAGATCCGCCACGGAACCGTGGACTCCTCCCGGACGATGCGCTCGGACTCGAACTTGGTCCGGTGGTACGCCGAGGGCAGCGCCTGGCCGACGTCGAACATCGTCTCGTCGAAGGTGCCGCGGTAGTCGCCGGCGGCGGCAACCGAGGAGACCTGGTGGAAGGTCCCGGACCGCAGTGCCGCGGCCAGCTCCAGCGCGGAGAGCGTGCCGCCCACGTTGAGCTGCTCGTTGAGCGCGTCGTCGGCGGTCATGTCGTAGAGCGCGGCGACGTGGAAGAAGTGCTCGATGCTGCCGGCGTGCTGCTCCACCCACGCGTCGGCGACCCCCAGCCGAGGCTCGGCGAGGTCGCCCTCGACCGCGCTCACCCGCGACGGCCCGCCCCACGACCGCAGCAGCCGGTCGAGGCGGCCGCGGGAGCCGGGGCGCACGAGCACGAAGATCTCCCCCTCGCGGTTGGCGAGGAGCTCGCGGACCAGATGCCGGCCGATGAAGCCGGTCGCGCCGGTGACGAAGTAGGACATGAGCGCCATCCCTGGTGTTCAGGTCGATGCCCGCCGACGACGCCGACGCGCCGGGGAACTCGGCCCCGTGGACGACATTGTGGCCGATCGGTCAACCGCCGGGAACCGCCGGCGGCCACCCGGCCGTCCGCGACACCGCAGCAGCGGGGGCTACTGCTCGCCCTTCCCGCTGCCGAACATGATCTCGTCCCAGCTCGGCACCGATGCCCGCCGGTTCTTGCGAGGCTTCCGGGCGCCGGCGTCGGTGCCCTCCTGCTGCGGCTCGTCGGGCTCGGAAGGAGGCTGCTCCGCCGTCGCGGCGGCGGCCCCGCCCTCGGCGTCGTCCTGGCCGTCCTTGCCGTCGACAGCGTCCTTGCCTTGCCCGGCGTCGTCACCCTCCCGGGGCGGCGAGGCCGGACGCTCGCTCGCCTGGGTGGCGATCCAGTCCGCGTCACCGGTGCCCGGCTCGGTCGTCGGTCGGGGATCAGGCTGCTCGTCGCGCTGCGGACGCAGCGAGCGCACGGCGCGGGCGGCCGGGGCGAGGTCGGTGGTCGGCTCGTCGTCGGGCCGGTCCACCGGTGCCGCCGGGTCGTCGCTGACCAGGTCGATGGCGTCCTCGCCCAGCGGCAGCTCGTCGTCCGCGGGGACGGCCGAGAGCCGCCGGTCGGGGGCGTCGGCACGGCCTCGTGCCGGCCCGACGACCGGCTCGCCGACCAGCTCCCTCGCCTCGTCGTCATCGGCGACGACGAAGCGCCCGGGAGCGTCGAAGACGAACTCGGCGTGCCGGGGCGCGCCGCCGGCAGCGAAGTCGGCGACCACGGTCCACCGGCCGTCCTCGCGGCGCCAGGAGTCCCACTCCACCGACTCGGGGTCCACGTCGAGGGCTCGCAGCCGCGCGGCCACCGCCTCGCCGAGGGGGCGCGCAGGGCCCTCGCCGGCCTTGCGGCGCACCGAGGCGCTCTGGGCCCGCCCTGCCATGTGGGCCCGTTCGGCCAGCACCGGGGTGGCGTAGCCCATCACCCGGTCGAGGTCGGTCTGGGCGGCGCTGGCGACCTCTTCGGGTGAGGCGCCGGCACGGATGCGGGCTTGGATGTCGCGGGGACGGAGGGCGCTTTCCATGGTGGTCTCCAGCTGGCCGAGTCGGGCTAGTTGCGCGTGGTCACCGCGGAGGGCGGCCCGGAGCCTGGCGTCCGCGGCGAGGGTGAACTCCTCACCCGAGTCGCTGACGAGGACCAGCTTGGTCTTGTCCTCGGTCAGCCCCACGAGCGTGAGGTCCTGCTCCTTCATCGCGGACGCGTGCTCCCTACCTCGTCGTCGTTCCGGTGAGCCTACTTCAGCGCCGGCACCCACACCGCCACCCGGGCCCGCGGTCGCGCCGTTTCGCGGACCGGTGTCCGCGCCGGGACCGTCGGCGCGGTGGCCTAGCCTGGCAGCCATGCCCGCTGCGCTCGCCCATGCGCTCGAGAGCGCCGTCCCACCCGAGCGCATGGGCGAGGTGCTGATCGCCCTGGACCTGCTCGGCATCTTCGCCTTCGGTATCTCCGGCGGGCTGGTGGCGGTCCGCAAGGGACTCGACCTGTTCGGCGTGATCGTGCTGGCCGGCACCACCGGCCTCGGGGGCGGCTTCCTGCGCGACGTGCTGATCGGCGCCGTACCGCCGGCCGCCCTGAACGACTGGCGCTACCTGATGGTGCCCGTCCTCGCCGGCCTGCTGGCGTTCTGGTTCCACCCGTCGCTGGGGCGCATGGAGCGCGTGGTGACCGTCTTCGACGCGGCCGGGCTCGCGCTGTTCTGCGTCACCGGCGCGCTCAAGGCCGTCGCCTACGGGCTGGGCCCGCTGCCCGCGGCGCTGCTGGGCATGCTCACGGCCATCGGCGGCGGCATGCTGCGCGACGTGCTCGCGGGCCGGGTGCCGGTCGTGCTGCGCGGCGAGCTCTACGCCATCCCCGCCCTGGTCGGTGCCGGGATCGCGGTCGCCGGCGTCGAGGCGGGGCTCGCCACCGCGGTCATCGCGCTGCCCGCGGCCGGGGTGTGCCTGGTCTGGCGGCTGCTGGCCGTGCGCCGCGGGTGGGAGGCGCCGCGTCCGTCCTCCGGCGCGGCCAGCACCTGACCCGCAGCACTTTCGGGGCACGGTGAGCGCTTGGTGCTGCCGCGGTCGGGTCCGGGCAGCACTTCCGGCGCACGGTGAACGCTTGGTGCTGCCGCGGTCGGCTTCCGGCAGGCGCACGCGCCCCGCCCGGACGGGGCCCGGGCGGCGACGACCGTCCGACATGCACTCGACCCCGACAGACGTCTAATTCGTCCCTTGTGGGCCGATTCGAGGCGCCCTAGCCGCAGGGAGTACCTGTCCGACGGGCCCAAGACCGACCCCGGAGACGCCTGGGCGTGCCGACCGGCCGACGGCGGCAGGCACGGTACGGAGGGCGGGTCACAGCGCCTGCTCGGGCACCACCGGGGCAAGCACGATCAGGGCAATACCGCCGACGCCACGTGAGCGCCTGGTGCTGCCGCGCCCGGGTTCCTGCAGCACGTTCGGTGCCAGGCGGGCCTCACCAGCCGTACGTGCGGGGCGCGCCCTTGAACGGTCCGACCACCCCGGAGGTGATCCAGCCGCCGTAGAAGCCGCCCGGCTGGGGGCTCACCACCTCGCCGTCCACGGTGCAGCGGTCCATCATCGCCGGGTAGAGGGCGACGTGCTCGCGCAGCGCCGCGAAGGCGGCCGACGGAACCGGGTAGGTCCAGGCGGCCCGGGGCGCCACCGCCTCGCCCCCCAGCACGTCGAGGTAGGCGGCCATGCCCTTCCACTCGCAGAAGGAGCTGCCGCCGGTGGGGTGCAGGCTGTCGGGGACGAAGTCGGCCATCGGCAGGTAGAACGTCGGCGGGTGGCTGGTCTCCAGCACCCGAAGCGCCGCGGTCGTGCTCGCGACGGTGACCCCGCCCAGCATCACCTCCACCCGGGCGTGCACCGGCTCCAGCCGCGGCGGCCGCGGGTAGTCCCATACCGACTCCTGCCCCGGCCCCGGCTGCTCCGGGACCGGACGCGTGCTTCGGGTCATCTTCCCAGCACCCTCTCCAGATAGGCGTTCCCGAAGACACGTTCGGGGTCGACCCGGTCCCGGACTGCCGCGAAGTCGGCCCATTTTGGATAGAGACCGGCCAGGTCGTCGGCCGAGAGCGTGTGCAGCTTCCCCCAGTGCGGGCGGCCGCCGTGCGCCCGGAGCACCGGCTCCACCCCGCCGAAGTACGCCGAGTGGTCGGTGGCCGCGTTGACGTGGAAGGCCAGGTAGACGGAGTCGTGGTCCGACGAGGTCGACAGCCACAGGTCGTCCGCGGGCACCGGACGGATCTCGACGGGGAAGCTGACCGGCCACCCCCCGCGCTCCATGACCTCCCGGGCCTCGACGAGCGCCGCCGTCGCGGCCTCCCGCGGGACGGCGTACTCCATCTCCCGGAACCGGACCGTGCGCTCGCTGACGAGCACCTTGTGCGAGGCGTCCACGTAGCGGCGGCTGGAGATGGTGCGGGCCGCCACCCGGTTCAGCGGCGCGACCAGCGACGGTACGGCGTTGCCGAGCCGGTTCATCGCCGCGAAGGCGCCGTTGGCCATCAGGTCGTCCTCGAACCACGCCCGGGCCCGCGACAGCGGGGCCGGGTCGTCGATCGTGCGGTCGTTGGTCTTCGCCAGAGCCCGGTCGGTGTGCGGGAACCAGTGCAGGTCGACGTGGTGGTGCTTCTCGGCGAGGCGGGGGAGCAGCTCGACGATCTCCGACCAGCCGATCGACCACTCGGTCGCCTCCAGGAGGAACGCCGGCTCGACCTCGAACGTGACCGCGGTCAGCACCCCCACCGCCCCGAGGCCCAGCCGGGCCGCCGCGAACAGGTCCGGGTCGTGCGCCGCCGACACCGTGGTCAACGTGCCGTCGGCCAGCACCAGCTCGACGGAGCACACCTGGGCCGACAGCGACGCCCACCGGCCACCCGCCCCGTGGGTGCCGGTCGAGATCGCCCCGGCCGCCGTCTGGCGGTCGATGTCGCCGAGGTTGTGCAGCGCCAGGCCCAGCGCGGCCAGCCGCGCGTTGAGCTCGTGCAACGTGGTGCCGGCCTCCACCGTGACGCGCAGCGCGTCCCGGTCCACCGACCGGATCCCGGTCAGCCGGTCCGGGCGCAGCAGCAGCCCGTCGGTCACGGCGATGTCGGTGAAGGAGTGGCCGGAGCCCACCATCTTCACCCGCAGGCCCTCGGCCCGGGCGGCGAGCACCGCGTCGACGACCTCACCCGCGTCGCGCGGCGCGAGCATCCGGACCGGGTGCGCCTGGCTCAGTCCCGACCAGCTGCGCCAGCTGTGGCTCTCTCCCATGCGCGCAGCCTAGAGGCCGCCTGGGACGGCGTGGCTACTCTCGACGAGGTGGTGAGCGACTTCGTCCAAGGGCTGCGCACGAACCTCGGTGAGCGACTGTTCGAGCGGGTCGCGGGGCCGGAGGGTCCGCGCCGCCGCGACCGGATCCACGGCGCGGAGGGGGATCGCTGGTTCGCCGAGGACAGCGCGGTCCGCCGGGTGCACGCGGACGCCTCCATGTTCGTCGGTGGCATCCGGGCGCTGCTGCTCCAGGCGCTGCACCCGCTGGCCATGGCCGGCGTCGCCGACCACTCCGGCTTCAAGGGCGACCCGTGGGGACGGCTGCAGCGCACCAGCCACTTCCTCGCGGTCACCACCTTCGGCACCGCCGACGACGCCGCGACGATGATCTCCGCGATCCGGCGCGTCCACGGCACCGTCAGCGGCGTCGCGCCCGACGGCCGCCCCTACTCCGCCTCCGACCCGCACCTGCTCCGGTGGGTCCACGTCGCCGAGGTGGACAGCTTCCTGCGCGCCCACCAGCGGTACGGCGTCGCGCCGCTCGACCAGGCCGGCCGCGACGCCTACGTGGCCGACACCGCCCGCGTCGCCGAGGCGCTCGGCGCGGTGGACCCGCCACGCACCGAGGCCGCGCTGGCCGAGCAGCTCGCCGGCTACCGGCCGGAGCTCGAGAGCACCCCCGCCGCGCGGGAGACCGCCCGGTTCCTGCTCCTCAACCCGCCGCTGCCGCTGCTGGCCCGGGCGCCCTACGGCGCGCTGTCCGCGGCGGCGGTCGGGCTGCTGCCGTGGTGGGCCCGGCGCAAGCTGTGGCTGCCCTACCTCCCGGTGACCGAGGCGACGGTCGTCCGGGGGGCCGGCGAGGTCGTCACCCGGGGGATCCGGTGGGCGCTGCCGGGGCCTCCGCCGTCGCTGCGGGCAGCCTCTGGAACCGCCACGCCGTGAACGCGATGGCCGCACCCACCAGGCCGGCCGCTGCCGGGACCCAGTAGCTCGCCGCGGCGCCGTACGCGTCCACCACGACTCCGACGACCGCCGCGCCGGGGGCGACCCCGGCGGCCAGGCCGGTCGTCGTGACCGCGATGCCCTCGGTGATCCGGGCGGGCGGCACGGTCTCCTCCACCCAGGCGACGCTGGAGATCAGCGTCGGGGAGATCGCGAACCCCGCCAGGAACAGCATCACCGCCATCACCGCCAGGCTGCCCACGAACGGCAGCGGGGTCATCAGCAGCGCCAGGCCGAGCAGCCCCCAGCGGAACCGGGTCGGGTTGGACGCGCGCAGGCTCACCATGCCGACGATCAGTCCCGACAGCAGGCTGCCCAGCGCCCAGGCGGCCAGCAGCGCCCCGGACAGGGGCTTGCGGCCCAGCTCCTCCGCGAACGCCACCGTGGCGACCTCCGCACCGCCGAACAGCATGCCGAGCATGAACGAGCAGGCGGTCAGGGGCCCGATCACGGCCCAGCGCATCGGGCCCGCGGAGCGGTCACCGCGCCGGGCGCCCGAGGGCGGGGGCTCGGTGGAGCGCTGCGCGACGAGGGCCACCGTCCCGGCGACCGCGGCCACCACCGCGCTCACCAGCCCCGCCAGGGGGTGGACCACGGTCGAGAGCAGGGTGACGAGCGCCGGGCCGACGATGAAGACGGTCTCGTCGGCCACCGCCTCGATCGCGAACGCGGTGATCAACAGCCGCTTCTCCGGCACGATCCGCGACCACCGGGCGCGCACACAGGAACCGATCTGGGGCATCGACGCCCCGGCGACCGCCGCGCAGACGTGCGGCACCGGCACCGGCCAGCCCAGCTCCACCGCGGTCATCATCAGCGACAGCCCGGTGCCGAAGAGGAGGATCGCGGGGAGCAGCACCCGGCTCTGCCCGCGCCGGTCCACCAGGCGGGCGAGCGGCACCGCGAAGACCGCGTTCGCCACGAGGTACGCCGCCGACACCGACCCGGCCAGCGAGTAGGACCCACTGCGGGTGCTGACCAGCAGCACGATGCCCAGCGTCACCATCGAGATGGGCAGTCGGGCCACCAGGCCGCTGACGGAGAAGGCGAGCGCGCCGGGCAGACCCAGCGCGCGCCGGTAGGACGAGATCATCGAAGCGAATCCTAGGTTTGTGGTCGCGTTCCTAAGATGTCGGCATGGCACCCGACCACTCGCCGTACGACGCCTTCCTCCTCGTCTCCTTCGGCGGCCCCGAGAAGCCCGCCGACGTCGTGCCGTTCCTGGAGAACGTCACGCGCGGCCGCGGCATCCCCCGCGAGCGGCTCGAGGAGGTGGGGGAGCACTACTTCCGGTTCGGGGGGCGCAGCCCGATCAACGACCAGAACCGGGAGCTGCTGGCGGCGATCGAGGAGGACTTCACCAGTGCGGGGATGGACCTGCCGGTCTACTGGGGCAACCGCAACTGGGACCCCTACCTCACCGACACGCTGCGACAGATGCAGGCCGACGGCGTGACCCGCGCGGCCTGCCTGGTGACCAGCGCCTACTCGTCGTACTCGGGGTGCCGCCAGTACCGCGAGAACTTCGCCGACGCGGTAGCCGAGGTGGGGCCGGGGGCGCCCCGGCTGGACAAGCTGCGGCACTACTACAACCACCCGGGCTTCGTGGAGCCCAACGTCGACGCGACGCTGACCGCGCTGGCTGACCTCAGCGACGCCGTGCGCCACGACGCCCGGCTGCTGTTCGTCACCCACTCGGTGCCCACGCTGATGAACGACCGCAGCGGTCGCGGCGGAGCCTACGTCGCCCAGCACCGCAGCGTCATGGAGGAGATCGTCGAGCGGGTCCGGCAGGAGACCGGGCACCGCTACGCCTCGGAGCTGGTGTTCTGCTCCCGCTCCGGCCCGCCGCACGTCCCGTGGCTGGAGCCGGACGTGAACGACCGCATGGAGGAGCTCGTCACGGAGGGCGCCGAGGCGGTCGTGGTGGTGCCGATCGGGTTCGTCTCCGACCACATGGAGGTCATCTACGACCTCGACACCGAGGCCGCGGCGACCGCCGACAAGCTCGGCCTGGAGTTCGGCCGCGCCGCCACCGCCGGGGTCGACCCGCGCTTCGTGTCGATGGTGCGCGAGCTGCTCCTCGAGCGCGCGGCCGTCGAACGGGGCCAGGACGTGCACCGCCCCGCACTCGGGTCGCAGCCGGCCTCGTGGGACGTCTGCCCGGCGGGCTGCTGCGCCAACGCGCGCGGCCCGCGGCCCGCGCTGTGCGGGCAGGACTGATGGTGGTATCGGCCTCCGAGCTGCTGGAGCTGGCCCGCGACGTGGCGCTGGAGGCGGCCGCGGAGGTCGTCCGCAGCCGCCGTGGGGGCGTCGAGGTGGCGGCCACGAAGACCAGCCCGACCGACGTCGTCACCGAGGTCGACCGCGCCTCCGAGGAGCTGATCCGGTCCCGCTTGCTGGCGGCCCGCCCCGACGACGGGTTCGTCGGCGAGGAGAGCGACGCCTCCGGGTCCGCCAGCGGCGTCACCTGGGTCGTCGACCCCATCGACGGCACCGTCAACTTCCTCTACGGCATCCCGCAGTACGCCGTGTCCATCGCCGCCCGGGTCGGCGACGACGTGGTGGCGGGCGTCGTCGTGGACGCCGTCAAGGGCGAGGTGTTCACCGCCACGCGGGGCGGCGGGGCGTTCCTCGACGGCCGGCCGATCGCCGTGCGGGCCGTCGTACCCCTGCAGCAGCGGCTGGTCTTCACCGGCTTCAACTACGAGCGCGCGGTGCGGCTCCGTCAGGCAGAGGCCGTCGCCCGCCTGCTGGCGGAAGTGCGCGACGTGCGCCGGCTCGGCTCCGCCGCGCTGGACCTCTGCTACGTCGGCGCCGGGCGCGCCGACGCCTACGTGGAGGAGGGGCTGCAGGAGTGGGACCTGGCGGCCGGTGGGCTCGTCGCGCAGGAAGCCGGCGCGCGGCTCGACCAGGGCACCGGCGTCGGCGGCAAGCGCCTGGTGGTCTGCGCCCCGGCCGGCGGGTTCGAGGAGTTCGCGGCGCTGGTCGCGCGGCTGGGGTTCGCAACGGACGCGACGGGGGCGATGGGGGAATAGACAAGGGGGCGTCCCCGTTGATCGCCGTGCGAGTCGACGTGACCCGCATCGCGCCGGGGGAGCCGACGTGGATTGTGACGCACACGATGTGGAACCGCCGTGCGGGACCGGGCACCGATGGTGCACAATCCGCCACGCAGCCGCATGACGCACCGCGCCCACGAGGCCGAGACCGACAAACGCATCCACGACACAAGGACACGGGGGCCAGGAGACGCACAATGGCAACTGACTACGACGCTCCTCGCAAGAACGACGAGGAGCAGGGCGAGGAGAGCCTCGAGGAGCTGAAGGCTCGTCGCCACGACAAGAACTCCGGCAAGGTGGACGAGGACGAGGCGGAGGCCGCCGAGTCGTTCGAGCTCCCCGGCGCCGACCTCTCCCACGAGGAGCTCGCCGTCGAGGTGCGCCCCCGCCAGGAGGACGAGTTCACCTGCATGAGCTGCTTCCTCGTGCACCACCGCAGCCAGCTCGCGGACGAGAAGCGGATGATCTGCCGCGACTGCGTCTGAGCAGCCGGCACAGCAGCATCGGGGCAAGCGCTGAGGGGGAGGCGCGCCGGGGGGATACGCACGGAAGGCCGGACCCGTCCGGGGCCGGCCTTCGATGCGTTCGGCGGGGTCTGCGGGCGCTGCCCTAGGCCTTGACGTCCTCGAGGTTCGCCGGCAGGTGACCGGTGGACTTGCGGTAGTACTCCGCCGCCGAGCGCGAGGCCATCATCCGCGCCAGCCCGACCGCGAGGCCGCTGGCGGACGCCCAGGCGACCGCCTCGCCGACGGAGACGTCGGGGTGGGCCGGGTTGACCGGCGGCTTCTTGCCGGTGGCCACCCTCCAGGTGGTGGTGAGCGCCTTCCGCGCCGCCACGGTGGCCCCCACCGTGGCCGCGAGGCCCATCACGGACCACATCTTCGAACCAGCCACCGTCCCACTCCTGTCGTCTCCTCGAGCCCTGCATCCGTCGCCCTGGCTGCTACCCGCTGGGGCGCCAGTCAATCATCCCGGGCGTCGTGCTCAGTCCCCAGAGGGCTCCGCGACCTGCTGGGACCCGCGGCTGGACCGCAGGGCCGCGACGAGCCGGTCGGGGTGCCGGGTCGACAGCAGCCAGTAGGGCGTCGGATCGCCTGGGTCGCGGACCGGCACCTGCACCGACCGCGGGACGTAGGCCCGCAGCAGCAGGTAGGCGCGGGCATCGGCGTCGACCCCGGCGAGGCGCCGGCTGGCCGGGGCGTCGTGCGCCACCGGCACCCCGAGGTGCCGCACCTCGATGCGGGCCCGGCCGGCCCGCAGCACGCCGTCGGCCACGACGAGCCGCGCGGCGCCGTAGGAGAGGAAGACCGTGGCCATCAGCGCGAAGGCCACGGCGGTCACCGTGATGCTGAGCCACAGGGGGGTGGCGACCAGGAACGCGAGCAGCAGGGCCGCGCAGAACATCGTGAGCAGGGCCCACCAGCGCAACGGGACGCGCAGGCGCTCGGAGTAGGCGGGCGGGGCGGGACGGTTGGTGCTCACGGGGCCGGGCTCTCGGACTCGGGCGATCGGGACCTCCCATCCTGTCATCCGGGAGTGCCGAGGCCTCGGTAGGGTCGCGGCTGTGCCGGAACCGATCGAGATCCTGCTGCACCGCCTGGACCCGGGCGCGCAGGTGCCGTCGTACGCCCACCCCGGCGACGCCGGCGCCGACCTGACCACCACCGTCGACGTCCGGCTGGAGCCGGGGGAGCGGGCGCTCGTGCCCACCGGCATCGGCATCGCGCTGCCCGAGGGGTACGTCGCGCTGGTGCACCCGCGATCGGGGCTCGCCGCCCGCTTCGGCGTCTCGATCGTCAACGCCCCGGGCACCGTCGACGCCGGCTACCGCGGAGAGATCAAGGTGCTGCTGGTCAATCTCGACCCGCGCGAGCCCGTGGTGCTGGAGCGCGGGGACCGGGTCGCCCAGCTGGTCGTGCAGCGGGTCGAGCAGGCCCGCTTCGTCGAGGTCGACCGGCTGCCTGCGTCTGCGCGCGGTGGTGGCGGGTACGGTTCCACGGGCGGTTTCCTCCAGGATCCGCCCGCGACCGGCGCGCAGCCGTGACCCGACCAGCCACGTGACCGAGGAGAGCTAGAGTGAGGTTCCGCCGGAACAGGTCCGAGCAGGCGCCCGACACCCCCGAGGGCCCCGGCCCCGACAGCTCCGACACCCCCGCCGTGACCGGTCCCCGGACCGCCGGGCCGTGGGACGTCTCCGAGGTCGAGATCGACGAGGAGGACCGCAGCGTCGTCGACCTCGGCAGCCTGCTGCTGCGGATGCAGGAGGGACTCGACCTCCAGCTCCAGGTCGACGAGCGCAGCGGCGAGGTGGTCGCCGCCGTGCTGGCCCACGAGGAGGGCGCGGTCGAGCTGCGGGCGTTCGCGGCGCCCCGCAACGGCGACATCTGGGACGACGTGCGCCACCAGATCGCGGCCGAGGTCACCCGGCGCGGCGGCACCGCCACTGAGGCGGAGGGTCCGTGGGGTCCCGAGCTCCGGGTGGTCCTGACCGTCACGGCTCCGGACGGGCGGTCGGGCACCCAGCCGTCGCGCATCTTCGGGATCCCGGGGCCGCGGTGGCTGCTGCGGGCCACGCTGTTCGGCAAGCCGGCGTTGGACCCCGACGACGACGGCCCGATCGAGACCGCGCTGCGGTCCGTCGTCGTACGCCGCGGGACGGCTCCGCACGCGCCCGGCGACGCTCTCCCGCTGTCGGTTCCGGGCGGTCTGCTGCCTCCTGCATCGGGGTCCTGAGCGGACGTAGCGGACGGATCCGCCCCGGCACCTGTCGACCCCGCCGAGGCTGGTTACGCTGGAGTCATGACAGAGGTGAAGGGCGGCCGACTGAGGCGCAGCCTGACCCGGTGGGCCCAGGGCAGCGACACCGAGGCCGAGGAGCTCCAGCGGGACGTCGAGAAGGCCGGCTGCTGCCCGATCGGGCAGGCGCACGACCGGGAGCGGGTCGAGATCCAGGGGAGCCTGCGGACCGTGACGCTGCGTCCGCGCGGCGGCGTGCCGGCCCTCGAGGCCGAGCTCTACGACGGCTCCGGCGTCGTCACCGTCGTGTGGCTGGGCCGGCGCCGGATCGCCGGCATCGAGCCCGGCCGCCAGATCAAGGTGGTCGGACGGGTCGGCATCCAGGAGTCACAGCGAGTGATGTTCAACCCTCGCTACGAGCTGCGATGAGCACGCCCGTGGGGCGCGGGTGAGCGCGGCCGAGGAGAGTCCGGCCCACCGGCCGGTGGACGCCGGCACGGTGGAGGCGGTGGTCCGCCAGCAGCTCTCGCGCGCCCTCGGCGGGCGCCGGGGCATGCTCGAGGCCGCGGTGCCGACCGTCGCGTTCACCGTCACGTTCCTGAGCCTGGACAGCCTGCGGACGGCGCTGTGGGTGAGCGTCTCCGCAGCCGTGGCGCTGCTCGTGCTCCGCTTGGCGCAGCGCTCCACCATCCAGTTCGTGGTGAACTCGCTGCTCGGCATCGGGGTCGGTGCGTTCTTCGCGTGGCGCAGCGCCCAGGGCGGCGGCGACGCCGACGACAACGCCCTGGCCTACTTCCTGCCCGGCCTGGTCTACAACGGCGTCTACGCCGTCGTGATGGTGCTCTCGATCGTGGTGCGGTGGCCGCTCGTGGGGTTCATGGTGGGAAGCGTGGCGGGCGACCCGACCGCCTGGCACCGCGACCCCCGCGTGGTCCGGCTGTGCCGCAACCTGACCTGGATGCTGGTGCTGCCGTGCCTGCTGCGGGTGGCGGTGCAGGCACCGCTCTACCTCGCCGGCCGGGCGGCCGAGGACGCGCAGGCGCTCATCGGCGCGCTTGCGTTCAGCAAGATCGCGATGGGCTGGCCGCTGCAGCTCGCCGCGCTCGGCGGGATGGTCTGGCTGCTGGCGCGCAACCGGACGCCGGTCGAGGCTCCGGGCGACGAACCCGACCTGAGCGCCGGGACGCAGCCGGCCTGAGCCGGGGGAGCGGTCAGCCGGAGTGCTGGCTCGGCGCGAGCAGCGACTGCAGCTCGGGCTCGGAGTCGGCGGCCGCCACGAACAGCAGCTCGTCGCCGGACTCGATCGGCTGCTCGGAGTCGGGCACGTAGACCTGCCCGTCACGCAGGATCGTCACGATCGCGCAGTTCTCCGGCCAGGGGATCAGCCCGACCGGCTTGCCGATGTAGGGGGAGTCGTCGGGAAGCGTCAGCTCCACGAGGTTGGCGTTGCCCTTGCGGAAGGTGAACAGCCGGACGAGGTCGCCGACGGTCACCGCCTCCTCGACCAGGGCGGACATGATGCGCGGCGTGGACACGTTCACGTCGACGCCCCACGCCTCGGTGAACAGCCACTCGTTGTTGGGGTGGTTGACCCGGGCGACGGTGCGCGGCACCGCGAACTCGGTCTTCGCCAGCAGCGAGGTGACCAGGTTGACCTTGTCGTCGCCGGTCGCGGCGATCACCACGTCGCAGCTCTCCATCCGCGACTCCTCCAGCGAGGAGAGCTCGCAGGAGTCGGCGAGCAGCCACTCGGCGTCCGGCACCCGCTCGGGGCGCAGCGACGCCGGGTCCTTGTCGATGAGCAGGACCTGGTGGCCGTTGGCGATCAGCTCCCGGGCGACGGAGCGGCCGACGGCGCCGGCCCCCGCGATGGCGACCCGCATCAGTCCTCCTCCGGTGCCTTGGCCAGCACGTTGTAGACGTGGTCGGCATTCTCCTCGCGCATCACCAGGTGCAGGTAGTCGCCCTCCTGGATGACGCTCTCCCGGGTCGGGAGCACGCCTTCGCCGAGCCGGTCGATCCAGGCGATGCGGCTGCGCGACTGCTCCTGGAAGGCGACGGTGCGGTGGCCGACCCAGATCTCCGGCGCGGCGATCTGGTCGACGCGGATGGTCCCCGACGGGTCGCGGAAGTCCGGCTCGGCGCCGGCCGGCAGCAGCCGGCGCAGGATCTGGTCGCTGGTCCACTTCACCGTCGCGACGGTCGTGATGCCGAGGCGCTGGTAGACCTCGGCGCGACCGGGGTCGTAGATGCGGGCCACGACGTTCTGGATCCCGAAGGTCTCCCGCGCGACACGCGCGGCGATGATGTTGGAGTTGTCGCCGCTGGAGACGGCCGCGAACGCGTCCGCGTGGTCGATGCCGGCGCGGTCGAGCACGCTCTGGTCGAAGCCCACCCCCGTCACCTTGGTCCCGGCGAACGACGGGCCCAGCCGCCGGAAGGCGTCGGGGTTGCTGTCGATGACGGAGACGGTGTGGTTGCGGTCCTCGAGGCTGCGGGCGAGGGCCGAGCCGACCCGGCCGCACCCCATGATCACGACGTGCACGCGACAGACGCTACACCGGCGTGACGCGTGGCATGGCGCACCGGCGCCGGTGCGCCAGATACTTGGTCTAGCCTTGCTCTTCGTGGGTGCACGCGACGTCTCCAAACGGATCCTGCTGGGTCAGAAGCTCCGCAGCACCCAACTGGGCGAGACGTTGCTGCCCAAGAAGATCGCGCTGCCGGTCTTCGCCAGCGACGCGCTGTCCTCGGTGGCCTACGCCCCCGACGAGATCTTCATCATGCTCGGCATCACCGGCGTGGCGGCCTACACCTGGTCGTGGAAGATCGGCCTCTGCGTGGCGCTGGTGATGATCGCCGTCGTGGCGTCGTACCGGCAGACCGTGCACGCCTACCCCTCGGGCGGCGGGGACTACGAGGTGGCGACGGTCAACCTCGGCCGCACCGCCGGGATGACGGTGGCGAGCGCCCTGCTCGTGGACTACATCCTGACGGTGGCGGTGTCGATCTCCTCGGGGGCGCAGTACGCCTCGGCGGCGATCCCGGCACTGCAGGAGCACGAGGCGACGCTCGCGGTGATCATGGTCGGGGTGCTGGCCGCGCTGAACCTGCGCGGCGTCCGCGAGTCCGGCACGTTCTTCGCCTTCCCCACCTACCTGTTCATGACCGCGATCCTCGGCATGTGCGGGTGGGGCTTCCTGCGGCTGCTCAACGGCACGCTGCCCCAGGCCGAGAGCGCCGACCTGCAGATCGTCTCCCAACCCGGGTGGGACGAGCCGCTCACCACGGTCGCGCTGGTCTGGCTGCTGGCACGCGCGTTCTCCTCGGGATGTGCGGCGCTGACCGGCGTCGAGGCGATCTCCAACGGGGTCCCTGCGTTCCGCAAGCCGAAGAGCCGGAACGCGGCGACCACGCTGCTGCTGCTGGGCATGATCGCGATCACGATGATGATGAGCGTCATCGTGCTCGCCTACCAGATGGGCCTGAAGTACGTCGACCCGCACGAGCTGGACCGGCTGCGCACCGCGACCGGGGAGCGGCTGCCGGAGGACTTCGACCAGCGGGTGGTGATCGCCCAGATCGCCCACGCGGTCTTCGACCACTTCCCGCCCGGGTTCTACTTCGTCATCATGATGACCGGCATCATCCTGGTCCTCGCCGCCAACACCGCGTTCAACGGCTTCCCCGTCCTCGGCTCGATCCTCGCCCAGGACGGTCTGGCGCCCCGCCAGCTGGGCGCCCGCGGGGACCGGCTCGCCTACAGCAACGGCATCGTGTTCCTCGCGGTGATGGCGATGGCGCTGATCTGGGTGTTCGACGCGGAGACCACGCGGCTGATCCAGCTCTACATCGTCGGGGTGTTCGTCTCGTTCAACCTCAGCCAGCTCGGGATGATCCGGCACTGGACCCGGCACCTGAAGACCGAGACCGACCCGGCCCTCCGCCGGCGCATGCAGCGCTCGCGGACCATCAACACCGCCGGCCTGTCGCTGACGGCCGTGGTGCTGGTGATCGTGCTCGTCACCAAGTTCCTCGCCGGCGCCTGGATCACGATCCTGGCTATGGCCACCTTCTTCGCGGTCATGAAGGGCATCCGCAGCCACTACGACAGCGTGAGCCGCGAGCTCCTCGCCGAGGAGGAGGACCAGGTCCTGCCCACCCGGGTGCACGCGATCGTGCTGGTGTCCAAGGTGCATAAGCCGACCATGCGGGCGCTGGCCTACGCCAAGGCGGCGCGCCCCAACGTGCTCGAGGCGGTCATGGTCGACACCGACCCGTCGCTCACCAACCGGGTGCTCGAGGACTGGGACGTACGGCGCATCGACGTGCCGCTCAAGGTGCTGTACTCGCCGTACCGCGAGATCATCAAGCCGATCGTCGACTACACCCGCAGCATCCGGGAGGCGAACCCGCGTGGCGTGGTGGCGGTCTACATCCCCGAGTACGTCGTGGGCCGCTGGTGGGAGCAGCTGCTGCACAAC
Source organism: uncultured Actinomycetota bacterium (assembly GCA_963835385.1). Lineage (GTDB taxonomy): Bacteria > Actinomycetota > Actinomycetes > Propionibacteriales > Nocardioidaceae > Nocardioides_B. Next base: position 555 of record CAWIFK010000007.1, on the reverse strand, counting down.
CAGACCGCGCTGCGGCTCAAGGGGCGGCTGCTGTTCAGCGCGGGCGTGATGGTGATCTCCGTGCCCTACCAGCTGCGCTCCTCGGCGGTGGCCAAGAAGCGGGCGGAGCGCGAGCTGACCAAGCCGCAGCCCGGCGACCTGCGCCGCGGCGTGGTGCAGAAGTCGGAGCCGAAGCCGCCAGCGGGGACCCGGTGAGCCGACGGCCGGTCCGGCAACGGGTGCCCCGCGGCCGGTCCCTGGTGGGCGAGACCTACGAGGTCGAGGTCGGCGCCGTCGCGCACGGCGGTCACTGCGTCGCCCGGCACGAGGGCCGGGTGCTGTTCGTCCGGCACACGCTTCCCGGAGAGCGGGTGCGCGCCCGGGTGACCGAGGGTGAGGAGGGGTCGCGGTTCCTGCGCGCCGATGCGGTCGAGGTCCTGAGCGCGTCGCCGGACCGGGTGCCGCGGCCGTGCCCGTTCGCCGGGCCGGACCGGTGCGGCGGCTGCGACTTCCAGCACGTGGCGCTGCCGGCGCAGCGGGACCTGAAGGCGGCCGTGGTGGCCGAGCAGCTGCGGC